>CANSAE010000003.1 GCA_947644595.1 uncultured Clostridia bacterium | reverse complement strand
TTTTTTGCATGTTTCAGGGCAACAAAAAAACAGCCCTTCGGCTGTTTTTTTGCATTCCTTATTCTGCCGGTTCCGGCGTAGGCGTGGCGGGCGGCGGCAGCTCGATATACAGGTTCATGTCCACCGCCGTGGGGATGCCCGGTACCTCGCCCTCAAAGGTATACTGCCACATACTGTGCCGGTAATAGAAATCCGACCACCCGGCCCCTGGCGCGGAAAACCACAGGAGACAGTCCGCCAGATCGATCAGGTCGTACTGGGAATAGCCCACATGGCGGTTCATATACACCCCGGGCGTGTATCCCTCCCGGGCGATGGCCCCGCAGAAGGCCGCGGCAAACTCCGTGACCGCGCTGTCCCCATCCAGGGGCTTAGTGCGGGCATCATCCATGGCGGGGATCTCCCAGTCGAACACCACAGGCATGGTGATTTGGTCCTTGTGGTCCTCCAGCAGGGCGATGAGATAATTGGCCTCCGCCACAGCTTCCGCCCGGCTGGTGGCCTGGGAAAAGATGTAGGCCCCCACTTCCAGTCCGGCGTCCAGCGCACCCTGGATGTTCTGCCGGAAATACGGGTCTGTGTTCAGGCTGCCCTGGGTAGCGCCCCGGTAGCCGGCGCGGATGATGGCAAAATCAATGCCCGCCTCCTTCACCTGCTGCCAGTCGATATCCAGCTGGTGCTCGGACACATCCACCCCGATTTTGGAGCCATAGGGCCCGCTGTACCGGGCAATGCCGTCCTCCACGGCGAAGTCCGCCGCCGTGAATTCGCTCAGGGCCACGCCTTTCTGGTCCCGCACCCAAACATAGCCCTCGCTGCCGTAAGGCACTTCCACCATGCCCGCGTGGGGGTCCACCGGCTCCGGCTCCGCCCGGTGACAGCCGGGCAACACCAGCAGTGCCGCCGCAAGCGCACCGCTGAGCAGTCGTTTTATGTCCATAAAGGTCGATTCCTTTCGTTTTTGGTCCAATATATACTGGGTTTGCATCATTCCGGCATCAAAAAATGGTAGAATGACGTTGTCATTCTACCATATCCGACGCAAAAGCGCAAATCTTGTTTTTTCACAGCTCCAACGTCTCCATCAGCGCCCGGCCTCCGTAGCGCAGGCACCGGCGCAGGCGGCGCCGTCCCCGTCCGATGGTGCGGCTGACCGTGGACACATTCACTTGCAAATTGTCCGCGATCTCCTGCATAAGCATTTGATCGACATAATACATATGTACCATTTGCTGCTGTCTGGGCGTGAGCTCTTCCGCCAAGGCGGAGGCCATGTTTTCCGTCAGCGTGCCGGTTTCGGCACGCTCCACCTGCTTCAAAAAGCGCCGCAGGGCCTGGTATTCCACGTCCCGGGGCAAAAAATCCTGCTGGATCACTGCCGTCCCTCCCACTGATAATAGCGCCGGAGATAGCAGGCCGTGGCGACAGTGTCCCGGTACATGGCATTCAGCACACTGATGCGCCGGCGCAGTTCCAGCCTCTGATTGGACGTCAGCCCCGGGTCCTTCAGCCCCGGCTCCAGCATCCGCACCCGTCGGCGGACAGCTTCCGCGCTGTTTCGGTAATCTTTTGATAACTCCAAAATGGTCATTTTCTTCCTCCCCGCAAAAAATTGCGAATTTCTTTGGGTTTTCCCGCATTTTTCTGTTGACAAATGGACAGGTTTTTGGTAAACTAATCGTCGCTGGTAATCTGCTGGTGTAGCTCAGTTGGTAGAGCAGCTGATTTGTAATCAGCAGGTCGGGGGTTCGAGTCCGTCCACCAGCTCCACATCAGAATGCGTTGCGCTCTTTCCCCAACCGGCAAGCCGGTTGGCTCAGCCGCTCCGCGATTCTTCCTTTCAAAATCAAACCCGCTGCGCTGGGCTTTGATTTTGTGATAAAGGGTCTCAAGTGCATATGGGGGTGTTCCCGAGTGGCCAAAGGGGACAGACTGTAAATCTGCTGGCTATGCCTACGGTGGTTCGAATCCACCCGCCCCCACCAAAATATCGTTCCTGCCTTTTGGCAGGGACGATATTTTTATTTGGGTACGGGCGGGTGGATTCGAAAGGCCGGTCCAAGCAAACAGTCCGGTGGACTGTTTGCCCGGCCGTGGCTTTTCCGCAGAAAAGCGAATCCACTGTACGTCCCCGCTTTGCGTCCGTGGGCGCCGGCATTGCTCCTCCTCTTCCATCAAAAACCGCCTTGCAAATTCCGCAAGGCGGAATTTGTTTTGTTGGCTCTGTTTTGACTGCGGGGTAAACGGGAAGCTCCACAAAGGTCCGTATGGGAGGTAGTTTTCAATACAAAAGAACCGATCCTTTGCGGAGGGAGAGCGTCGGTCACCGCGCCCCAGCTTCCCGCCCCACGATGCCCATCCGCTCGGCCGCCTCCGTGGCGGAGAGTGCATAGACGCGCGCTTCCATGCAATTCTCGCAAATCTCCCCCGCCTCCGGCCAATTGAACACCAGGTCCCAGGCTGCCAAAGTGCAGCCGCAGTCGGCACATCGCAGCGTTTTCATTGCCCCCTTTCCTGTAATTATTCGCTTGAATAATTACAGGTCATATATTATATGCAAATACATAATTTGTCAACCCAAAAATTCTGCATTTGCATCCAAACGTGCAAAAAAACGCCCACAGCCGAAGCTGTAGGCGTTTGCCCTTGATTCAATCCGCCGGACACCTCAGCACCACTACGCCGGCCGGCGCGGCATTCAGGTCCAGCACATTGGAGTCCGAAACGGTCACATCCTTAAACAGCGCCGTGAACGCCTCTACCGGAGCGATTTCCCCGTAGCCGAAGCCCGGTCCCCGGTAGTGCATGGGCACGACGGTACGGGGCTTCAGCGCGTCACAGATGCCCTTGGCGGTCACAGCGTCCACGGTGTAGTACCCGCCCACGGGGACCAGAAGCACGTCCGGCGTGCCGACGGCCTGTACCTGCGCCGCTGACAACGGGTGCCCGATATCGCCCATATGTACGATGCGCTTGCCCTCCACCGTGACGATATGGATGGTGTTTTCCCCCCGGAGGGCACCCCCCTCCAGGTCATGGAAGCTGTGCACCGTCTCCACGGTGAAGCCCGGACGCATCCGGCTCTGCCGCACCCCGACGGCGTGGCAATGGTCGTGGTGCCCGTGGCTGCACAGCACCATATCCGCCGCCAGGTCCGGCAGCGTCAGTCCCGGCACGCTGCCGGGCTCGTAGGGGTCAAAGACCGCCCGGCCATCCTCCGATTCCAATAAAAAGCAGGCGTGGCCCAACCAGGTCAGTGTCATGGCGATTCCTCCGTTTTTTATTTTTTTATTGTATCACACGATTGCAAATTTTCCAACACTTTGCTATAATCCCATACGGTGATAAAAATGAGAAAGAAACCCCTGCTGTATGTTCTCATCGGCATTTTGACCGTGGCTGTGGCCGCGGGCGCCGTATGGGGCATTTATAATCTCTTCAAAATCGATACGCCCGACGTGGTGGAAGCCACCCCCACCCCATCGCCCACACCGACCCCGGAGCCCACGCCGGAGCCCACGCCGGAGCATGACTGGCCGGACGTGGACATCACGTCCTGGGAATTTTTGCTGGCCAACCCGGACCACGACATCGGGGAATATGCGCCCACCCTGGCCACGCTGGAGGGCCAGCAGTTTGACGAGCGCATCATCGAGCCTATGACGGACTTCGTGGAGGCCGCCCGGGCGGAAGGCCTAAGCGTATACCTGTCCTCCGGCTACCGGGACTATGCCACGCAAAACTACCTCTACCAGCGCAAGCTGACCCAGTACCCCGAGGAGGTAGCCAAGACCATCGTGGCCCCGCCGGGCACCAGCGAGCACCAGACCGGCCTGGCCTGTGACATCACGGACCGGTACTACGAGCTGAAGGATTCCAGTCTGGAAAACACGGAGCTGTACCAGTGGATGAGCCAGCATTGCCAGGAATACGGCTTCATCGTCCGCTTCCCCAACGGCAAGGGCGACATCACGGGCATCATCTATGAGCCCTGGCACTTCCGCTATGTAGGCGTGGAAGCGGCAACGTATATCATGGAAAACGATTTGTGCCTGGAGGAATTCTTGGCGCTGTATAACGAAGGGTAAAAAAGCGAGAAAGGTTCACACCTTTCCCGCTTTTTCTTTTAATCCTTCCAGATACGCATACGGTGCCTTCGTCGTGCCGATTTGAATGTCCGGCTTGGACGCGCCGTGGAAATCGCTGCCCCCGGTGGGGCACAGTCCATACTCCGCCGCCAGAGCCAGCAGCACCGCGGACTGGGCAGCGTCGTACTTGGAATACACGCACTCCATGCCCACGATGCCGTACCCTATGGCCGCCTCGATCAGCGTACGCAGCCCGGCATCCCCCAGCTCATACTGATACGGATGGGCCAGCACCGGCAGGCCGCCGGCCCGCAGAATGCGGCTGACGGCCTGTTCCATGGGCATATTCACCTTGGGCACGTAGCACCTGGCCCCTTTGCCCAGATACTCCCGGAACGCCTGCTTCACATCGCTGACATACCCTTTTTGCGCCATCACCTGACCGATGTGGGGCCGCCCCAAGACCGCTCCGGGAAATTTTGCCCGGAGCTCCTCCATAGTCACGTCAATGCCCGCAGCCCGCAAAACCGCACAGATGCGGGTGTTCCGCTCTTCCCGGTGCAGCAGCGCCGTTTCCAGCAAATCGGACAGGCTGTCCGCCGTCGGGTCGATGAAATATCCCAGAATATGGACTTCCCCGCCCGCATAGGCTGTGGAAAGCTCAATACCCGGCACCACCTCCACCCCCAGCCGCGCCCCGGCGGCGATTGCTTCCGGCAGGCCGCCGGTGTTGTCGTGGTCCGTCACGGCGATGGCGGCATAGCCCGCTTCCTTTGCCATGGTCACCACCGCCGCTGAGGAAAACGAGCCGTCCGACGCCGTGGTATGGATATGCAGGTCAACATATTTCATAAAACGTCTCTCCATTTTTTGTTTTCTATATTGTATTACAATTTCCGGTCATTTGCAAACAGGTAGTGACAAAATTCACAAAGTGTTGTATAATGTCTGAATCAGATTTATCAGTTTACGACAAAATAGGAGTATGCGCAGACATTATGGACCTGTTTCTCATTGGACATTCCTATCAATACGCGGCGGAGCAGTCTCTGCTGACCCTCTTCCCCGGGCAAAGGCCCGTCTATCCGGAGGCCCCGGGAGAGGGCGAGTATATCGTCATCAGGCAAAGCCGAGGCAAACGGTACACCACCATGACCACCACCCTGCATTTTCAACGCGGGACCTTCCGGGGGACCGTGCGGGCGGAAAACAGCCGCCTCACCCAGGAACCCTTTGTCACGGACCGCATTTTGCAGCGGCTGGTACGGCAGTCGTTTTACAAGGCGGCGCTGGCCAGCGGCATCCCCGCCCCGGAGTGGGGCGCTTTGACGGGGGTGCGGCCCACAAAATTGATGACGAACCTCCTGCGCCGGGACCTGACCGATTCCCGGGCAAAGCGGGAATTTCAAAAAGAATACGGCGTGTCCTCCGTCCGGGCGGCCCTGTGCGTGGACACGGCCCACGATTCCCTGGCCGCTCAGGCCCTGCTCACAGACAAGAGCGTGTGCTTATATGTGGGTATCCCCTTCTGCCCCACCCGCTGCGCCTATTGCAGCTTTGTCAGCCAGAGCGTGGAAAAGAGCATGAAGCTCATGGACCCGTTTTTCGACGCACTGCTGCTGGAGGTAGACGCCACTGCCCGGCAGGTCCAGGCCCTGGGGCTGGAGCCTATCTCCCTGTACATGGGCGGCGGGACCCCCACCACCCTGTCCGCAAAGCAACTGGACCTTTTGTTCTCCAAGCTGGAAGCGGAATTCGACCTGTCGAAGCTCCGGGAGAACACCGTGGAGGCCGGTCGGCCGGACACCATCACAAAAGAGAAGCTGGAAGTCCTGAAGTGCCACGGCATCACCCGGGTGAGCGTGAATCCCCAGACCATGGAGGACACAGTGCTGGCCGCCATCGGGCGCAAACACACCGCACAGGACATTCTGGATGCCCTGACCCTGGTCCGGACCGTGGGAGGCATGGCGGTGAACATGGACCTCATCGCGGGCCTGCCCACGGACACAACCGCGGGCTTTTGCCGCACGCTGGATGCCGTCTTATCACTGTCTCCGGAAAACGTGACAATCCACACCCTGTCCCTGAAAAAAGGCGCGCGGCTCAAAGACGAGGGCGGGGAGATCCCGGCTGCGCCGGACGTGGCCGCCATGCTGGACTTCGCCTTCCCCGTGCTGCGGCGGGCGGGCTACCGGCCCTATTACCTCTACCGTCAGAAAAACATGGCCGGCGGCTTTGAGAACACCGGCTGGACCCTCCCCGGGCAGGAAAACCTGTATAACATCTGCATCATGGAGGAGTTGTGCTCCATCCTTGCCATGGGCGCCGGCGGGTCTACCAAGCTCACCGCCCCCGGCGGAAAAATACAGCGCATCTTTGCCCCCAAGTACCCCAACGAATACATCGCGAACATCGAAAAGACCTGTTCCGATAAAAACAAGATCGGAGAATTTTATGGCTTATCAACTTACTGAGATCAACGACCGCGCCCGGCGGGACCCTCTGGACTTTCTCCGGGAGTGTGACGACACCTATGAACTGAAGCTGCGTCTGGCAGCGGCCCGCATCCGGGAGCACAGCGAGGCCAGCCCCCTGATTTTCCTGTCCGGCCCCTCCGGCTCCGGCAAGACCACCACCGCCCTGAAAATCGAGGAGCTTCTGGACCGCAGCGGCATGGAGACCCATACCGTGGCCCTGGACAATTATTTCCGCACCGTGGACCCGGAGACCTGCCCCATGACCCCCGAGGGCAAGCCGGATCTGGAATCCCCGGACTGTCTGGATATGGAACTGCTGAGCGAGCATTTCCATACCCTGGAGCAGGGTAAGACCATCGAAGTCCCCCGGTACGACTTCAAATCCCAGACCCAGACCCGGAACACCGGGAATTTCCTGAACTACCGCTCTGGGGACCTGGTAATTTTCGAGGGCATCCACGCCCTGAATGACACCTTTTCCCAAATCGCGCCGTCCGCCTTCCGGCTGTATATCAGCGCCCGGTCCAACGTGGAGCAAGACGGAACGCTGCTGTTCAAGGGTACCTGGATGCGGCTGTGCCGCCGGGTGGTGCGGGACCACCAGTTTCGGGGCACCTCCCCGGCCGATACCCTGCAAATGTGGGCCAACGTCCGCCGGGGCGAGAAGCAGTACATCTCCCCCTATAAGGAAAAAGCGGATCTCATGTTCGACTCCTCCTTCATGTGCGAGGTGTCGGTGATGAAGTCCTTCGTGGAAGCCCTGTTCCGGGAGATCCCCCGGGGGGCGGACCGGTACGCGGAGCTTGCCAGCATCGTCCCCGCCCTGTCGGAATTTGAGGCCATTGACCCGACCCTGGTACCGAGTTCCAGCCTCCTCCGGGAATTTATCGGCGGCGGAAGCTATCAGTATTAAAACTAAAAAGAAGGGAGCGGAGCGGCATGAGCTTTGCAGAATATTTTGACTATTCCGTTCATAACCTCACCCTGCTGGGGATGGTCCTGCGGTTCCTGGCGGCCACATTGGCGGGGGCCGTGGTGGGCTATACCCGGGGCAAGACCCAACACGCCGCCGGTCTGCGCACCCATATCCTGGTGTGCATCGGTGCGGCGGGCACCATCATTCTCAGCGAGTATTTCGTGTGCGTCCGGGGCATCCCGGCGGATGCGGAGCGCATCCCGGCCCAGGTGGTCAGCGGCATCGGCTTTCTGGGTGCGGGCAGCATCATCGTCACTGGCCGCAACCACGTCACGGGCCTGACCACCGCAGCGGGCCTGTGGGCCTCGGCCTGTATGGGTCTGGCCGCCGGCGCGGGCTATTTCAGCTGCGTGCTGGTGATGTGCACCCTCATTTTGCTGGTGCTGGAAATTTTACATAAGGTGGATAAACACTATATCCGCAACTCTAAGCAGATGTTTTTGTACGTAGAGACGAACAAGGGCGTCCGCGTAGGCGAGATTCTATCCCTGATGAACCAAAACGGGGTGCAGGTGTATTCCTTCGACCACTTCGGCACAGATACGGAGGACTGTACCGGCTACCGGCTGAACGTGGAGATCGAAAACAAGGACCTCACCCGCCACGATCTCGCCACCATGGTGACCGACGTGGATGGCGTGGTGTACGTCTCGGAGATTTAAATACAGACAAACTGCGTAGGGTCCGGTTCCAAACCCAACCATCCGAAAAAGGCAGACATCGGAAAACCGATGTCTGCCTTTTTCACATCATATGCTCTTCCGCGCAGTTATCGACTACGCGCACGCCCATGTCCTCGGGCTCGGCCACAGGGAACTTCGCGATGCTCGCGCTGTCAAACTTGGGGCACAGCTGCTCCTCCGGGTCCAGCCGGAGGTTCTCCATGGACTTTTTCTGCTTGCTTTTCTTCTTACTCATTGCAAATCACCCGCTTTTAGTATGCCCCGCATTCAGCCCAACCATGCGGTGAGCTCACCCCATAATTCCAAGAGCTTGAATTTCACAACATAGCCGTCGCTTTCCGTAATGATCTGCGCCGTGTCGGCGTTGAGGGTCTCGATGGCCTCCTGACTCGCCTCCGCGGCGGTAACGCACAAAGGCGGATACACCACGCACCACCAGTTATGGCCCGCGCCTTCCCCCAGCACCACCCGCAGTGAAGTGTACCGCCCCGCCGGAAGGGAAAATCCGTCATAATCCCGGGTGGGATAGTATTCCTCAGACAGGCTCACTGTCACATCCCGGTCCCCGGCGGCAGACAGGGCCGCAGCCTCCACTGCTGGCAGGGCCGCTTCCAGCACCGCCGCCGCGTCCTCTTTCCCGGTACACGCAGCCAGCTTCGGCCGCAGGTCCTCCAGCACCGCGTCCCGCACCTCCAGCTTCACCGCCTGCTCCGTTTCGCTGTCCGACGCCGCCAGCACGTGCAACCGGATCATCTGATCGGCAATTTCCGTGTGCGTCCGACTGGCCCAAAGCCCCGACAGGCACGCCATGCAAAGGGCCGCCAGCAGCGCCAGCTCCCAGGTCTTGAAAAACCGTTTTGTGTTCATTTGACCGTCCTCCGTGGTATGTATGCCCATAGGATAGCCAACTTCACGCGGGTTTAAACCCATTTTTTACTCTCAAAAGAAACGGGGTTGCATTGCCGCACTAAGATACGCAGCAATCATAAAAAGAATGCGCAGAGGTCACTCCGCGCATTCTTTTTCTTCTTCCAGACTTTCCAACGCCACCCGCGTGGCCTCTATCACGAAAGCGGAAAAGGTGCAGTCCGTACCCCGGATGGCGGCTTCCACCGCATCAATGATGTCATTGGGGAAACGAATTGATTTGCTTGTAGTCATTGGATTTGTGGGAATCTTAAATTTTGCCATACACA
This sequence comes from uncultured Clostridia bacterium, assembly GCA_947644595.1. Taxonomy (GTDB): domain Bacteria; phylum Bacillota; class Clostridia; order Oscillospirales; family Oscillospiraceae; genus HGM13010. The sequence continues at coordinate 219,207 of CANSAE010000003.1, read as the reverse complement.
TTCCTCGTACAACATTTTATATTGCAATTGTATGACAAATGTGCTACATTATATGCAATACAAATGAAATACGTTTGTAATACAAAAAGGCGGCACAAAAATGAGCTATGCAGAAGAATTTAAAAAACTGTGGAAAGAAGAGGAACAGGAACAGTCCCGCGTCTGGGACAGACAGTTGAACCCCTGGGAGACGGTGCTGGGAAAGGCATACCTCCGGATAGTGGGAGAAGTGGAAAATGCCCTGGAGATGAACCGTCAGGGGGCGTTCATGGCCGCGGACCTGGTTTTGCAGCGGGGACTGCTGGCGGCAGAAAAAATTCTGACGGAGGCAAATCACCCGTTGGACGCCTATCTGGATGAAAAAATCGCCTTTGACGAAGCGGAATATGATTTGGATATTGACTGCTTGGACACATAAAAAACCACCCGAAAGGGTGGTTTTTTATCATATGAAAATATTCACCACGCCGATGATGAGGCCGATGAAAAAGCCCAGATTCACGATGGCGTTCAGTTCGGTCTTCATCACAGACATCACCAGGTCCTCGAACATCTGAATGTCCATTCCGTTGATTTTGTCCTCGATCATTTGGGAGATGTTCAGATAGTTCAGCATAGGCTCCACGCAGGTGTCCGCCAGTTTTTGCAGGATGGAGGCGATATAGCCCTCCGCGGCGGTCTCGGTCAGGCCCAGGGAGCGGAGGGTCTCTCCGGTGGGGGCCTGTCTGAGTTCCGTGACCTTATCGTGGACCGCGCCAGCGATCTTTTCCCGGCAGTCCTCGCTCTCCACGTATTCGTTCACCTTGGCAGTGACGGACTTCAAAATACTGTCTATCGGCAGCAGGGCCAGCATGGGCTTGCTCTGGATGATCTCCTGGGCCTTTTGCTCCACCAGAGCGCCCGGGTCCATGGACTTGATGCCGTCCCAGAGCTTGTCGGTGAGGAACTGCTCCAAATGCGCGGTGTTCAGCTCTCCCGCGCCGCAGCGCTTTGCGAACTCTTCCAGGGATTTCTCGCCAAACAGGCCGGAGCCTGTGACCAGAGCGGTACCGGCTGTTTGGGCGGTGCCGTCGGTGATGAGGCCGGCAATATCCTCCTTGGTCAGCAGGACGTTTGCCACGGCCTCCCCGATGGCGTGAGCCAAGCGGGGCTTGTTTTTCGGGATGACGCCCGGGGTAAAGGGCAGGCGCTTGCCGAAGATGCGCTTTTCCTCGTGGGGGTGAAAGAGCATCTTCACGGCGATATAGTTGGTGAAATAGCCGATGACCGCGCCGATGAGCGGGCCGGCAATGTAGTGCAGATATTCCATGGGGCCCCCTTACGCTGTCTCGCCCACTTCGGGGGTCTCCTCCGGCGGGTCGCCGGGGAGCACAGTGACGGAGAGGGTCAGCTTCGCGTCGCTGTCGATGTCGGAATAGGTGACGGCCACCTCCGCGTCCCCGGCGGCAAGGCCGGTAAGGTGCAGCTGCACATGGCTTCCGTCGGTCCACTCGCCCCACATGGCGGAGACGGTGAAGAAATCGCTGTTTTCATACTGCAGCGTGGGACTGAAGGGATAGTCGCAGCCCACCAGGACCGTGACGGTCTCATTTTCCTTTACGGTGATCTGGGTCCGGTCTGCGGTGATATGGTACACCCGGCCGGCAAAATAGGGGCCGTAGGCCGTTCCAGGGGCGGAATAGCGGGCGGTGCGCACGGTGTTGATGGAGGTGGCCAGATTCAGGTTCTGCCCCTCAGCATAGGAGGCGCTGGTGACGCCGATGACCCTGCCGCTGGCATCCAGCAGGGGGCCGCCGGAGGAGCCGGAAGAGATAGGGGCTGTGGTTTGCAGATAAGGCCGACCGCCGGTGATGCGGTTCAGACTGGAAATGATGCCGGAGGCGAAGGTATCGCTCAGCCCCAGGGGCGCGCCCAGAGAGTACACCGGGTCGCCCACCCGGGCGGAAGACGGGTCCCCCAACTCCAGATAGGGGAAGCTTGCAGCGGTCCGGCCGCTTTCAGCGGTGCGGGACACCTGCAGGATGATGATATCATCTGGGATGCTGCCGTAGAGAATACGGGTGACGGGGTACGTTTCCCCGTCCCGGGTGGTGATTTTGGCGGAAGCGGTGTCGATCAAGGCGTGATAATTGGTGACCGCCACGCCGTCTTTGGAGATGAAAAATCCGCTGGCATGGCCGTGAGGGGTCTCTCCCCCGTCGTCAAAGGATTCCAGATAAAACACGGCGTTGGCCGCCCGGCGGTAGATCTGCGCCGGGGTGAGGGCGGTGTCCTGCTTGCTCTGGTCGTTCAGGGCCAGATGGTCGGCCAGAGGCTCGTCCGTGCCCTTCATGGGCAGGTCCAGAGCCCGGCGGGACAATAGCACCGCGCCGCCCCGGGTGAGGGGGGCGGTATATTCGCCGGAAACAGCCAGCTTTAAATCTCCGGCCAGGGACCAGGGATCAAGCCAGGTGAAGTCCCCGGCGGCGTCGCTGTATCCCAGGGCCCGGAGGAGGAAGGTCACGTACTGGGCGGGGGTGACGGGGTCGTAAGCGCCGAAGGTGCCAACGTCATAGCCCGCGGCCAGGCCCATCTGCTCGGCGTAGCCCACGTAGCCCGTGGCCCAAGGGGCCACGTCGGCGAAGGAGGCGGTATAATTGCCGCTGAGAGCGGGGGTTTCCCGGCCCACCAGACGGACCAGCAGGGCCACGGCCTCCTGACGATTCAGGTCCCGGTCCAACTCGTAGCCGGTGTCCGTGCCGTAAAACAGGCCCCGGGCGAACAGGTCGTCCGCCGCCTCCTTTTCCGCTGGAGTATAGGCCCAGGCGGCGGAGGTCAAAAGAGTGAGGGTCAATAACAATGCAGCTAATTTTTTCATGGTACAAGTCCTAATATTCTGTAGTATAGGTAAGGGCGGTCCCGTCGCTGTGAAAGACGATGGAGCCAGACTGGTCGGTACGGAGGATGTGGGACACGCCAGCGTCGTTCAGGCGGGACAAGGCCTCCCTGTGGGGGTGACCGTAGTCATTCCCGGCGCCGCAGCTGATGACGGCGGCGGTGGGCGCAGCCTCGTACAACAGCCGGTAGCCCGAGGAGGTGCTGCTACCGTGGTGACCGACCTTCAAAACGTCGCAGGATACATCGCACCCGGCTTCCAGAAGCTCCGCTTCCTCGGCCTGCTCCATGTCCCCAGTGAACAGGAAGGAGGTCTGTCCGTAAGTCAGGCGCAGAACGATGCTGGTGTTGTTCCAGGTCTCCGGGACGTTGTAGGTCCGGGGGCCCAAAACCGTCACTGTCGCGCCGCCCAGGGAAAAGCTGCTGTCCGGTTCCGGGAACTCCACCGCCCCGTGGGCGGCGGTCACGTCCGTGAGGAAATCCCGGAAGCTCTTGGTGTCGTACTCCACGCAGGAGGTGTACACCGTGTCCACAGACACAGCCCGGGCCACGGCATCCAGCCCTCCGACGTGGTCGGCGTGGGGATGGGTGGCGATGATATAGTTCAAATGGGTGACGCCCTGCCTTTGCAGATAGTCCGGCACGATGTCCTCGGCGTCGTTGTCCCCGCCGTCGATGAGCATGGCCTCGCCGTTGCATACCACCAGGATGGAATCCCCCTGGCCCACGTCGATGAAATGCACGTCCAGGTCCGCCTGGGGCCCGGGCCGGGAAAAGTACCATTCCGCAAGGCCCAGAACCAGCAGCAGCGCCGCAGCGATGGCCGACAAAACTCGTTTCTGTTTTTTCATGTTCCCTATTGTACACGCATAAAACCGGAAAATCAATAAAAAAGCCTTTCCAAATCGTACAAAAGCGGATATAATACCAGCAATGTATTTGGAACGGAGGAAAGCAACATGAAATATATTTTAGTCATCGGCGACGGTATGGCCGACGACCCCGTGGATGAATTGAACGGCAAAACGCCCCTGGAGGTGGCCGACAAGCCTTATATCGACGCGCTGGCGCAAACAGGCGTGCTGGGCGCGGCGAAAAACTGCCCGGAGGGCTATCCCGTGGGGTCGGAGACCGCCATCATGAGCCTGTTCGGCTGCTCGCCCAAGCTCTATTACACCGGGCGCGCCCCCATCGAAGCCGCGGCCCAGGGCATCGAAATGCGCCCCGGGGACGTGGCCTACCGCTGCAATATGGTCACCTTCGAGGACAGCGACATGCCCATGACGGAAAAGCGCATCGTGTCCCATTCCGCCGGCTCCATCGAGGGGGAGGAGTCCAACGCGCTGGTGGAGGCCCTGTTCAGCCATCCCGACTTTGCGCCCCTGGCCAAGAAGGCGGGCATGACCGTTACGCCCGGGTCGTCCTTCCGGCACATCGCCGTGCAGCACGGTGCGGACATCAAGGGCATCAAGCTCATCCCGCCCCACGACCATCTGAATGAACAGCTGGGGCAGTACCTGCCCTCCGGCTGCGAAAACGCCAAGGTGCTCACGGAGCTGATGGTAAAGGCCCACGAGATACTGAACCATCACCCCATGAACGAGCAGCGCCGGAAGGAGGGGAAGCTCCCCGCCAACGGCATCTGGTTCTGGGCGGAGGGCACGGCGGCTTCCATGCCAAATTTCCCGGCCAAGTACGGCGCCGACGGCGGCGTGGTGTCCGCGGTGCCCCTGTGCCACGGCATCGCCCAGCTGGTCGGGCTGGAGCCTATCCATGTGGCGGGCGCTACCGGGGAATGGGACACCAATTATGAAAATAAAGTGGCCGCAGGCCTGAAGGTGCTGGAGGGCCACGATTTCCTGGCCATGCACCTGGAGGGCCCGGACGAAGCCACCCACAATCACGACCTGCCTCATAAGCTGGACTGCATCCGGGATCTGTCTTCCCGTGTGGTGGAGCCCATCTGCAAGGCGCTGGAGGCGAAGGGCGAGGACTTCCGGATGCTCATCATCTCCGACCACCGCACCATCATGAAAACCGGCGCCCACGGAGCGGCCCCGGTGCCCTTCATTTTGTACGATTCCCGCAAGTCCCAGGGCTCCGGCCTGACCTACACCGAGGAAAACGGACTGAAAGGGCCCTTTGTGGAGGAGGGCGTGAACCTGATGTCCATGCTGTTTGAGCTGTGATGACGGAGATCCGGGAAAAGGCATACGCCAAGCTGAATTTGTCCCTGGACGTGACGGGCAAGCGCCCGGACGGCTATCACGAGGTGTGCATGGTGATGCAGAGCGTCACGCTGTATGACGACGTGACCATCCGCCTCACCGATAACGGGACGTTTTCCGCCAGAACCAACCGGGGCTTTATCCCTGGGGATGACCGGAACGAGGCGGTGAAGGCGGCAAAGGTCTTTGCCGCGGCCCATGATTTGGGCGGGAAGGGTGTGTTTACAGACATCCACAAGCGCACCCCCGTGCGGGCGGGGCTGGGCGGCGGGTCCTCCGACGCGGCGGCTGTGCTCCGGGGCCTGAACACCCTGTGCGGCCGGCCCTTCGACGGGAAAAAGCTGGAGGAGCTGGCAGCCCAGGTGGGGTCGGATGTGGCCTTCTGCGTTTCCGGCGGCACCCAGCTTGCCGCCGGCCGGGGGGAGGTTTTAACACCTCTGCCGGCCTTCGGGGAACACTGGGTGGTCATCTGCAAGCCCTATTTTTCCATCTCCACCCCAGCACTGTTCCAGAAGATCGACGCCCGGAAAAGCAAGTGCCGCCCGGATACGGACGGCATACTGGCAGCGCTGACCGCGGGAGACGACGCTGGGGTCATCCGGCGGATGTACAATGTGTTTGAGGACGTGCTGGGGAATAAGGCCCGGGGCATCAATGAAATCAAGACGGCGCTGATGGACCGGGGCGCCCTGGGCGCGTGCATGACTGGCACAGGCAGCGCCGTGTTCGGCATTTTCCCGGACGAAAAGAACGCGAAAAATACCTGCTACGCTCTCCGCAAGCGCCACCCGGAAGTCTTCTGGGCCCAGACCTGCGGGAGAATTGAGATATAAAAAACCACCCGAAAGGGTGGTTTTTTATATGCGCACTCAGGAGACATTCCGATACCGCAGGGGTGGGTTCTAAACCCGCCCGCCGCACATTTTCACAGCTTCACTGCCCGGAACGCCTCCCCCACGGCCTCGGCCGTGACGCTCCCGGCACTCACGTCGAACACCCGGGCGCAGAACGCCTCCGCCCCCTCCGCGGGCACGAGGGCGCAAATGACCACTTCCGCGGCATATTCCATGTCCGTCACGATACCGCCAGCGGCCTCCACCTCTTTTTTCAGCCGTTCCAACAGGCCGTAGCCGCAGGGCACGCGCACGTCCACCCACCGGCGCACCACGGCGATGCCCGCGGCATCCAGCGCATCCCTGGCACTTTTGGTGTACGCCCGCAAAAGCCCACCGGCCCCCAGCAGCACCCCGCCGAAGTACCGGGTCACCACACACACAAAGTTGGTCACACCCTGGCGCTGGAACACCTCCAGCATGGGCACCCCGGCGGTTCCCTGGGGTTCGCCGTCATCGGAGTAGCGCACCGGTCCGTCCTTGACGGCGTAGCACCAGCAGTTGTGCCGGGCGTCGTAGTGCTCTTTTTTCACACGCTCAATGAAGGCGCGGGCCTCCTCCTCGGACTCCACCGGCCGCACATGGCCCAGGAAATCCGAGCGTTTCTCCGTAAATTTTGCCTCCCCCGGTCCGGCGGGGATGTAATATTCAGTCAAGGCCAAACCTCCTTTGTTTGGGATGGGGGACCGAATCATGTATTGATATCGCAGGGGCACACCTTGCGGCCGCCCGCCGCCGGCAGTCATTCCAACATCGTAGGAGCCGGAGACGCCGGGGAAAATCCGACAACCGGGTCCTATGTCAGCTCCCCCGCGAACTCCTTCACTCTGCCCCACAGTTCAGGCTTGACCACGGCTTCGATCACCGTGCAGTCCTCGGCATATTCAATGTTCAGCACCGCCGCTTCCCGCTGCAAAAGGTCCACAACGTCGCCCCGCTGATACGGGACCCGCAGCATCGCGTGGTGCTTGCCCTGATTCAAAATTTCCGCGATTTTGCCCAGCAGCTCCGGCGTGCCCTCCCCTGTGCGGGCAGAGACGCACACCACATCCGCCCCGTGGGGCAGGATGCCGAAGTACCGGTCGCACTTGTTGAATACCCGGATGCAGGGCGTGTCTTCTGCCCCCAGTTCCCGGATGAGCCCATCCACGATGTCCGCCTGGCTCTGCCAGTCGGGGTTGGAAATGTCGATGACATGCAGGAGCACGTCGGCATATTTCAATTCCTCCAAAGTGGCCTTGAACGCTTCCACCAACTGCGTCGGCAACTTGCGGATAAAACCGACAGTGTCGGACAGCAGCACCTCCTGGGCGTCTTCCAGCCGCAGGTGCCGGGTGGTGGTGTCCAGGGTATCGAACAGCCGGTCGTTGGCGGGGATGCCCGCATCGGTGAGCCGGTTCAAAAGCGAGGACTTCCCGGCGTTGGTGTATCCCACCAGGGCCACCACAGGCACGGCGTTTTTCTCCCGCTGCCTCCGCTGGGTGGAGCGCACCTTCCGTACGGCTTCCAACTCCTCTTCCAATTTCTGAATTTTCCGCCGGATGTGCCGCCGGTCGGACTCCAGCTGGGTCTCGCCGGGGCCGCGGGTGCCCATGGCGCCCTCCTGCCGCTCCAGATGGGTCCACATACCGATGAGCCGTGGCAGCAGATACTTATACTGAGCCAGTTCCACCTGCAATTGCCCCTCCCGGGTCTGAGCCCGCTGGGCGAAGATGTCCAGAATCAGCCCGGACCGGTCCAGCACCTTCACCCCCAAATCCTCCTGCAGTACCCGCATCTGGGACGGGGACAATTCGTTGTCAAACACAGCCAGGTCGCAGTCGTTGGCCTGGATAAAGGCCTTGAGTTCCTGCACCTTGCCATCCCCGATGAAGGACCGGGGCTCCGGGGTCTGGCGGTTTTGCAGGATAGCCCCCGCCACCTCGCCCCCGGCGGTCTCCACCAATGCCGCCAGCTCGTCCATGGACACCTCCGTGGACCGCTCCGACACGGGCATACTGTTGGCCGACAGCCCCGCCAGGGCCGCCCGCTCCGTTTTTCGTTTGATTTCGTTCATCAAGTCAGTTCCTTTTGTAAGTCTAACGTCTCGCCGTTCAGCACGGCCAGTACGAGGGTGTCCCCCTCGTATTTCAGTTTCAGGGAAAAAAACGGCACGTTTTCGTCCAGCAGCCGGAAGAAGATCTTGTCGCCCTCCCAAATGGGCAGGTCCGGCACCCTGTCCTTCAGCACCCATTCCAGCACACCCTCATCGCAGTCGGTGAGGCTGCCGGAAAATTTTGTGCAGGTATACAAAAACATATATTCCGTGTCCCAGGTATCGGACACAAAGGTCACGATACCCCGCAGCACAGGATCCAGAAGCTGAAGCCCCGTTTCCTCCAGTGCCTCCCGACACATGCACTCCTCCGGGGATTCCCCATCCTCAAACTTGCCGCCGATGCCCACCCATTTGTCATGGTTCAGGTCGTTTTCCTTTTTCACCCGGTGAAGCATCAGGTATGCGTCCTCCCGCTGGATATAACACAATGTCACATTTTTGTACACGGCCGCCGCCTCCGATCTTTGGTACAGTATATCAAATTTTGGGCAAAATGTAAACAATCGAGGCCTTTTCTCTGTGGAAATCCGGGAAAAATAAAAAAATTTTAAAAAAATTCAAAATAAAAAAAGGAAATCGGCCCTCGACGTCGTATATTATATATAGAAGTATTTTTACGGAGGTATGCCATATGCTGCCCAGAGAACAAAGAGAACGGCTGGAACAGACCATGATCGGCCCCGACGGTGTGCTGAGCGTCCGTTCCGCGGGCCGTCCTCGGCCGGAGCCGGAGTGCGACGTGCGCACCTGTTTCCAGCGGGACGTGGACCGGGTAACCCACTCCAAGGCTTTCCGGCGGTTGAAGCACAAGACCCAGGTCTTTCTCCAGCCCGAGGGGGACCACTACCGCACCCGCCTGACCCACACCCTGGAGGTCTCCCGCATCGCCCGCACGGCGGCCCGGGCCCTTTTATTGAACGAGGACCTGGCGGAGGCCATCGCCCTGGGCCACGATTTGGGACACACCCCTTTCGGCCACGCTGGGGAACGGGCGCTGAACAAACTGTACGACCAAGGCTTCCACCACTATGAGCAGAGCCTGCGGGTGGTGGACCGACTGGAAAAGGATTGCCAGGGCCTGAACCTGTGCCACGAGACCCGCATGGGCATCCTGCACCACACCCACGGTGCTGAGGACGACACCATGGAAGCCACCTGCGTCCGTCTGGCGGACCGCATCGCCTATGTGAACCACGATCTGGATGACGCCATGCGGGCCGGCATCGTCGCGCCGGAGGACGTGCCCCGGGTAGTCCGGGACCGTATCGGCACCCGGAACAGCCAGCGCATCAATTCCCTGCTCACGGACCTCATCGCCCACAGCGGAAACGGCGTGATGGCATTTTCTCCGGAAATGCAGGAAGCATTTGACCAATTCCATGATTTTATGTATAATGCCGTATATCTCAACTCCAAAGCCAAGGGTGAGGAATCCAAGGTAGAGGGCATCATCGGCGGCATCTGGAACCATTACATATCCCACCCGGACCACCTTCCGGAGGATTACCGCACCATTCAGGAGGCGGAAGGCCTTCACCGCGCGGTGTGCGATTACATCTCCGGCATGACCGACGGCTACGCCATGGAGGTCTACGGAAAAATCTTCATCCCCGCGGCCTGGTCAGTGAAATAAAAATAGCTTCGTAGAATTTCGCTCCGCAGAGCGAAACAAATCCAATCCGTTTTTCGTGCGGCTTCGCTGTGCGAAAAACTCTTCTCGGTCAGCAAGCGTGCCGCAGGTGCGTGCAGTCGGCCGCAACCCCTTTGGCAATCAATGCCCGCAGGCCATTGATGCCAGCACCGGAGGTGATAGATTTGCCCTTTCCCGAACAATTTCTACAAGAACTCTCCGACCGGAACGACATTGTGGACGTGGTGTCGTCCTACGTGCGGCTGACGAAAAAAAGCGGTACGAACCTGTTCGGCCTGTGCCCATTCCATAGTGAAAAGACCCCGTCCTTCTCCGTATCGTCGGACAAGCAGATCTACCACTGCTTCGGCTGCGGCAAGGGCGGCAGCGTCATCAACTTCATTATGGAGATCGAAAACCTGTCCTTCCCGGAGGCCGTGGAATTCCTGGCCCGCCGGGCGGGGATGCAGGTGCCCGAGGAGACCCGGAACGACCCTCAGGCCCGCCGCCGGGAACAGCTGCTGGCCCTGAACAAGGACGCGGCCCGGTTTTTCTACGGCTGTTTCCGCGCCCCCGGCGGCGCCCCCGCCCAGGAATACGCCATGCGCCGGGAATTGTCCCCCGCCACAGTCAAAAAATTCGGCCTGGGCTTCGCCCCGGACACCTGGGACAGTCTCGTAAATGCCATGAAGCAAAAAGGCTATTCCGAGGGTCTGATGCTCCAGGCAGGCCTGGTGCGCAAAGGCAAAAACAGCGGCGTGTACGATACCTTCCGCAACCGGCTGATGTTCCCGGTATTCGACGTGCGGGGCAACGTCATCGGCTTTTCCGGCCGCATTTTGGGGGACGGCGAGCCCAAATACATGAACAGCCCCGAGACCCCGGTGTTCAGCAAAAGCCGGAACCTCTTCGCCATGAACCTGGCTAAGAAATCCAAGCTGGGCTACGTGATTTTGTGCGAGGGCAACGTGGACGTGGTGAGCATGCACCAGGCGGGCTTTGACAACGCCGTGGCCTCCCTGGGCACCTCCCTCACCCCCGAGCAGGCCCGGCTCATCTCCCGGTATGTCAATGAGGTCGTCATCGCCTATGACAACGACGGTGCCGGGCAAAAGGCCACCCAGCGGGCCATTTCCATCCTGGAAAAGCTGGATTTGAAGGTCCGCGTCCTCACCATGGAGGGCGCCAAGGACCCGGACGAGTTCATCAAATCCAAAGGGGCGGATGCGTTCCGCAACCTCCTGGCCAAATCCGAGGACCATGTGGACTACTCCCTGCGGAACCTCCAAAGCAAATTTGACCTGTCCTCTCCGGAGAGCAAGCTGAATTACCTCAAGGAGGCGGAGGCCTTCATCGCCGGCTTTTCCGGCCGGGCGGAGCGGGAGCTGTACGCCATGCGCGTAGCGGAAACCGTCGGCGTCAGCGCCGACGCGGTACGGCAGGACGTGGAGCGCCTGCGAAAATCCCGGGAAGGGCGGGACAAGCGTCAGGCGGAAAAGCAGGAAATGAACCTGGCCGGCCGCTCCCCGGTGAAAACCATCCGGTACGAAAACACCCGTCGGGCCATGGCGGAGGAAGGCGTCATCCGCCTTTTATACCGGGACCCTCAATTATTTGATAACGTCCCGCCCCTGTCGCCAGAGGAATTTTCCGTCCCCGCTTTGGGTAATATGTATCGTGTGCTGTCCGCGCAATCCGGCGGCGCACCCTCCATGGCAACATTGTCCGGCAGCCTGTCGGCAGATGAGATCGCATTGCTGACCATCCTGCTGCAAAAGCCGGAAACCACCGCAAACGGACGCAAAGCGCTGTCCGATTACATAGAGATCATGCAGACCGAGCGTCAAGCCCAGGAGCAGTCAGAGGATCTGCTTTCCCTGGCAAAAAATCTAAGAAAGAAAAAAGGGTATACGGATCAAGATGGCAACTGAAAAAAATAAAAAGACCGCGAAAACCGCGGCAGAAACGGAAGCGAAGGAAAGCACCGTGAAAACAAAAAAGACCCCGGCCCCTGCGCCGGATGAAACGCCGGCCAAGAAGCCCGCGAAAAAGAAAACCGTCAAAACGCCCCCCACGGAGGACCTCCCCGTGGAAGAGATCGTCCTGCCCGAAGAAGCGGACCAGGACCCCGCCGCCATCGAAAAGGCCAACGAGCAGAAGCTCAATGCCCTGGTAGAAAAAGGCAAGGCCGCCGGCAAACTCAGCTCCAAGGAGATCATGGATGTGCTGGATAACCTCACCCTCTCTCCCGACGAACTGGACAAGTTTTATGACAAGCTGGAGAATCTGGGCATTGACCTGGCGGGAGATACCACCCTCATGCCTCTGGAGGACCTGGCCCCGGATATCGACGAACTGGCCCAGATTGAGGAAGAGATCACCCAAGTGGAGATCGAGAATACCGACGCCATCGCCGATTCCTTCTCCACGGATGACCCCGTGCGCATGTATCTCAAGGAGATCGGCAAAATTCCCCTGCTCACCCCGGAGGAAGAGGTGGAACTGGCCATCCAGATGTCCGAGGGCAACGAGGATGCCAAGCGCCGCATGGCGGAAGCGAACCTGCGCCTGGTGGTATCCATTGCCAAACGGTATGTGGGCCGCGGCCTGCTGTTTCTGGACCTGATCCAGGAAGGCAATCTGGGGCTCATCAAGGCCGTGGAAAAATTTGACTACGTCAAGGGCTTCAAATTCTCCACCTACGCCACCTGGTGGATCCGCCAGGCCATCACTCGGGCCATCGCGGACCAGGCCCGCACCATCCGCATCCCGGTGCACATGGTGGAGACCATCAACAAAGTCATCCGGGTCCAGCGGCAGCTTTTGCAAGAGCTGGGCCACGATCCCTCCCCGGAGGAAACCGCCAAGGAGCTGCAAATGTCCGTGGATAAGGTCCGGGAGATCCTGAAGATCGCCCAGGAGCCCGTCAGCCTGGAAACCCCCATCGGCGAGGAGGAGGATTCCCACCTGGGGGATTTCATTGAGGACGACAACGCCTCCGAGCCCTCGGAGGCCGCCAGCTTCTCCCTGCTCAAGGAACAGCTTCTGGAGGTGCTGGATACCCTCACTCCCCGGGAAAAGAAAGTGCTGGAGCTCCGCTTCGGCCTGGTGGACGGCCGCACCCGCACCCTGGAAGAGGTGGGCAAGGAATTCAACGTCACCCGGGAGCGCATCCGGCAGATCGAGGCCAAGGCCCTGCGGAAGCTCCGCCACCCCAGCCGGAGCAAAAAGCTCCGGGACTTCCTGAATTGAGGCCGCTATGAGAACATTCAAGCTCGCCATTGTATGGCTTGTCTACCTTGCCGTCTGTACGGGGCTGCTCTTTGCCCTGACCCTGGCCCCGGTGCCCGCCCTGGCCCTGTACTTCGCCGGCTATCTGCTGGTGATGTACGTCATCATCCCCCGCTGGTTCCCCGCTCCCCCGGAGCCGGATGCCGACGGAACCCAAAACGAGGACTGACCTATGGAACACTCCAGATTCAAAGATTCCCTGCTGCTCATCACCTTCGCCGCGGCATTGCTGCTGGTCGTGGTGCAGTTTGACGGCGCCGTGACCCTGCTGGGCCGACTGCTGGGAGAGTTATCCCCGGTGTTGCTGGCCTGTGTCATCGCCTTCGTCCTGAACGTCCCCATGACTGCCATCAGCCACCGGCTGGACCGGCTGTTCGCTGTGAAGAAGAAACGCCCTTCCCGGGAAGCGGTCAACGCTTTAAGCCTGCTGCTGACCATCCTGGCCCTGATTTTGGTTCTGGTGCTCCTGGCTACCACAGCGGTGCCCGGACTGGTGCAGTCCGTGCGCAGCATTTATGCCCTGGTCCAGCAAAAAATCCCGGAGTTCCTGGCCTGGCTGGAAACCCTGAACCTGGACACCGGCACCCTGGAAGGCTATTTCCAGCAGCTGGACCTGAACAATCTCCTGCAAAACCTCACCAGCAACGCCGGCAATCTGGTCAGCATGGTAGTGGGCACCGCGTCCAGCACCATCGGCGCTTTGACCACCTTTGCCATCGCCCTGGTCATCGCCGTATACGGAATGCTGGGCAAGGCCACCCTCAGCCGGCAGGCCCGTGCCCTGGCTTACGCCCATCTGAAACGGGAGCGGGCAGACCGCCTGTGCCACATCGCCTCTCTTTTGTCTCAGACCTATTCCAAATTCCTGTCCGGCCAGTGCATCGAGGCCGTAATTTTAGGGATGCTGCTGTTTGTCTCTCTGGGCATCGCAGGCGTACCCTATGCCGGCGTTTTGGCAGTGCTCACGGGGATTTTGTCTTTCATCCCCATGGTAGGGGCCTTTCTGGCCTGCCTGATGGGCGTGGTGCTGGTGCTGATGGTCAGCCCCATCAAGGCCCTAGTGTGCCTGGTGATCTTCCTGTGCGTGCAGTTCGTGGAAGGTCAGTTTATCTATCCCCGGGTGGTAGGCAACAGCGTGGGCCTGCCCCCGTTGTGGACGCTTTTGGCCGTACTCATCGGCGGAAAGCTTCTGGGCATCATCGGGATGCTGTTTTTCATCCCCCTCACCGCCGTGGTGTATACTCTTATTACGGAAAATACCCAGCGCAGACTGAAAGAAAAGAAAATCAAAGTCAACTGACTTTCAAACCGTCTCACAGAGTTTGTGCCCGCGGGCACAAATCTATTCCAATCGTTTTTTCGGCAACTTCCCCGCTGAAAAAACTTTTTGCGCGCAGTGAAACTTTTTAACAAAGCGGCCACCCAAGGGTGGCCGCTTTGTTATTTGTTTTCCAGCATCGTCAGCCGAGTCTCATGGTCCTCCAAACGCCGGGCGTGAACGTCGGACCGCTCCCATAATCGCCGGTGCACATCGGTATTGTGGGTGCTGAGCGCCGTAAGCTGGGCTTCCAGGCGCTCCACGTTCTCGCTGAGCCGGGTGATGGTGTTGTTCAGGCTCAAAACCGGCTTGGCCACCGTGACGAACAGCCCGGCCAGGGCAATGAGCACCGTGACTACTGTCCATTCCGTCATAACGACCCCTCCTCCCGGTAGCATTCCAACCCCTCCCAGGTGAGCTTTTTGCTCTCTATCAACTTCCAGGTCAGGCCATAGCCCTCCAGTTCCTCCCAGATGAGGTACCGCAGCAGGTACACCACATCCAAATGGCAGGGCAAAATCTGTTCGATGCGGCTTCGCACCCCGGGGAAATTCTCCGGCTCTCCCATCAGCCCAGGGAAAGAGATCTCCACCGTCTGAGGCGTTTTCGATTCCTCCACCAGACACTCGATGCCGCAGCCCTGAATCGTATCCCGAACGGCCGGGAGGGTAAATGCCCCGTCGTCGATGCGCAGCAGGGCCATGATGGCCTGCCGCCGCTGTTCCATGTCCCCGGAGGCCGGATGATAGGGCAAAACGGCCTCATACCGGGAAAGGCCCTCCTCCCCGGCAGTGGGGACCAGGGCTTCTGCCTCGATCTCCGCCAAATAAGCGGCCAGCCCATCCATAGCAGCCCCCAGGGCGGAAAGCTCCGCCGCCCCGGGGCCGGTGTCCAAATCATACAGTCCCAGCGGGCGCAGCAGCTCCTTCAAATACGCAGCGCAGCCCATCTCACACCGCCTCCGAAAGCCGGAGGATCCCCAGCACCGGCAGCAGATCCGCCGCCCCGGGCAGGTCCGCCGCAGGAAGAGTCAAATTGTAATTGGCCACGCCCTCCACTCCGTAAATGATGCGTCCCAGCTCAGCCCGCAAAATAGGCTTGCCCAGGAGCGCTCCGTTGAAATACGCCTGCATCGCCTTCCGCACCGCCAGCCGCACTTCGCTGCTGTCAAATTCCGGCGCTGTCGTGATGGCTGCGGTGATGTTCACACTGGTGGTGTCCGGAGACAGCACCTTCAGGTCCACGCAGATCTCCCGCTGGGCCTGAAGCTTTTCCTCCACGGCAGTGATCAGCGCGTAGGAAGGGGTACCGGAGACCCCGGTGATGACCACGTCCACGGTGCCCACCCCTCGGTGCTTCGGCATCACGGACACCGCCGCCACTCCGGGCACGCTCAGGGCTTGGGTCTCGTAGTAGGCGATGTTCGCCCCGTTGGGCAGGCGCTTATAGCTGGTCAGGACCCGGGCCCGGAGGCTCTCGTCAGACTCCTCTCCGCCGCCCCCGGCGAAGGGGACAGGATTGCTGCAGGCTGATACCCCGGCGGGGGCCAGGACCATATAGCCCACGCTGTCCACTGGCACGTTTCCCCCCGTGCCGGACAGCACCGCCCGGGCTGGCACGTCGCAGTACAGTTCCCCGGCAGATAAGGTCCCGGCCTGGGTGGTCTCAAAGGCGGTGCCGGCAGCGCTTGTGCAGGTGGTCCCGATGGGGATGGAAATATCCTGTCCCGCGGCCCGGTCTACCGAAAAGCGCAGGGTCCCGGCAGCATGGGTCCCCGGCCGGCGGGTGATGCCCCGCATGGCGGCGTGGTGGTCCAGGTGCTCCCCCACCGCCGTCTGGGGCACGCTCTGGCGCAGCACGAAGGCCGCTTGCTCCCACAGTGCGTAGAGCTGGGCCGCCGCGGTATACAGCCGCAGGGTCAGATCGCCGCCCTCCGCCGGGACGCTGCCGGTCAGGGCCGCGTATTGGGCTTTCATCTCCTCGTAAATGCTTTCCATGGTTTTCATCCTTGCTTCCTCCTCATAGGCGTACCGCCGTTTGAAAGGCCTGCCCGGCGGCGGTGAAGTGTACGTCCACCCGCAGGGTCTCTCCCTCCCGGATGGCCTCCACGGCGGTCACCGCCACCTCGGGCTCGTCGGACAGCGCGTCGGCCACAGCCTGACGGGCGACGGCAGAATCTTCCGACGGCCGGGCGGCCCGCAACAGCTCCCGCAGGGCGCTGCCGTACTCGGGCAGGGGCGGAAAGGCCCCCCGGGGCGCGGCCAGCTTCATCATCACCCGCTGGGCAGTCTCCTCCGGGCCGCTCACCCGGCAAAGTCCCCCTGGCCCGGGTACGTACCGGCCGTTTTCCAGTTTCAGTTCCATTATTCCTCCTCATTCCGTATCCCCAAGCAGGGGCTGACCGTTCACCGTCACGGTACCCTGCAGCTCAATGCGTCCATCCCGGTGGAGCCACACAGAGGCCGCCCCGGCCCGGAGATACAGGTCCCCCGGCTCCATCCCGGCGGGCACGGGCTGGTCCGCCGCACCTAAAATCACCGTCTCGCCCCCGGCGCAGGTCAGGGTCGCCACGGCACTGTCCCGCTCCGGCAGCCACACCACGCCCCCGGGGCCAAGACAGGAAAGGTTCCGGCGCTCGTTCCCGGACTGGGCCGCGCTCCTGGCTCCGGCGATGGTGACCACGCCGATCTCACCGGCGGGGTCCGACTGCGCCGGACGAACCGCCTGCTGTGACAGCCACATCTCACCACACCTCCCATACCGCCAGGGTCAGCTCCGTGCCGTATTGGCTGCCCCGGGCCCAGCACCGGGACTGATTCACCCGGAAGCTCCCGGTGAGGCCCAAAACATTGGCGTCCAGACGCACCGTGTCCCCGGCGAAGGCCTCAAACAGGGCCGGCAGGGTAAGGGTGCAGGTGACGCTGTTTTCTTTGGAACGGCGGATCTGATATTCCCCGGTGTAACGCATGGCGTCGTAGCTCAGGGCTCGGGGGACGTTCAGCACCCGGCGGGCACTGCCGCCCCGGGCTAGGAAAGCCTCATTTTTCACCGTATCCGCCGCCCCCCGAGTCTTTTGCACCAGAATTTCCGAGATCACGCCGCAACGGTCGTCGGTAAATTCCGCGGACAAGATCGGCGTACTGCCGCCGACCACCCGGAGGGCGCCGCCGGAGGTCCCGTCCAGCAGGAGCTTGCCGTCCGCAGTGAACCGGGGGCAAAGGCCTCCGGAAAATTCCAGAAATTCCCGGAGGACGTTCCATTCACTCTGCCCGCTGCGTACGGTGAATCGGGCCAGAGGCTTCACCGCCGCCGGAACGATGTCCGTCACCCCCCAGGGGCGGACGTGGTGCTGTAACATGTATTCCAGGTCCACATTGACGTAGTCCCCCCGCCGGGACTCGTTGTCCATGAGCAGAGCCGCCGGGCTGCGGCCCCGGAGGGTCACGGTCTTTCCCCGGGCATCCCAGGTGATGTCGTACCGGTCCACCACGCCGGTGAACACGGGCATGCCCTTGTGATAGGCCCGGAAGCGGGACGCCTGCTTCAAAACGGGCAGCATGGCCTCCTCATATAAACAGGTCACGGAAAAAGCGCCGCACGCCCCGCCGGTGGTGTGGACAATGTCCCACCCGGTGAGTTCCGGGAGGAGATGGGCCCTGTGCTGTTGGTCAAATACATAGGCTGTCATAGGTCACCTCACTTGAGTTTGATTCGGTCGCCGGGGTAAATGAGATTGATGTTGCGGATCTGGGGGTTCAGCGCCACCAGCGTTTCCAGGGCCATGCCCCGTCGGGCGGCGATGCGGTACAGCGTGTCCCCGGCGGCCACGGTGTACCAGGTCTCCTCCGGCTCCGAAAATGCGGCAGGTGCGGCGCTTTGGGGAGCGGGGTCTCCGGCGGTCAGGCCCTGACGGTAGCCGTCAAAGCACTCCCAGAACTCAAAGGCGTAGCGCACGTAGTCCTCCGTGGGCTCCTGGGCCACGGACAGCTCCACGAACCAGGCTCTGGCCGTCTGCCACACGGGATGGACCAGAATGCCGGGGGACTCGTCGTAAAACACCGTGGCCAGGCGCTGAAATTCCCGGTAGGCCCCGGGGCCGGTGAATTCTCCCTCCCCCCGCAGCACCCGGTGCTCCATTCCCATGCCCTGGAGCACAGTGCGGCCGAAGGGCACGTGGTGGGCCGCCATGGCCCGGCGAAAGCCGATCTCGTAAACCCGGGGATTGTGAGGCCAGATGTAATTTTTAAAGCGCATGGGCGCCAGATTCATGAGGATTCCTCCTTGTCAGTACCGGGTGAAGCCCGGGTCGTAGCGGCGGCTGTCCTGTCGAAGATAATCGGAAAGCCGCCGGATTTGCCGCACGGGGTCGGGTTCCGTCGATTCCGTGGGCAACGAGTCGAAGCCCGGGGGATCCCGGCGCAGCACCGCGAAGGGCGCCGAAGATTGACGGAGACTGTCTCCTTCCGTCGAGGGCGCAGAGGTTCCTGCGTAAACGCCCGGTGCCGGGCGCTCTCGGGTCCGAACGTCCGGCGCTGCTCCGTCGATACCCGGTGTCTCTCCCTTGGCGCGTATGGTCCGGGCGGGGTCCGGGCTGCCCATACTTTTTCCCGGAGATTCGTCCGCAGCCCCAACTGTTTGCCGAAATTTCGGGGATGAGACCGGGTCCGCATCCAGGGCAGGTCGGTCTCCGGTCCGGCCCTCCAGGGCCAGTAGCAGACTGTGGGCCAGCTGCCGCTTCGCATCACCGGACAGGGCCTGCAGGGCGGATTGCAGTTCAGTCATAAGCGCCCCCTTTCCGAGCACGGAACATGGCGGGGTCAAAGTTGGGGTTGTCTCCGGCGGTCTGCCCGCCCCGATCCAGTAAAAGCTGTGCCGCCCAGAACAGGCAGGCCCCGTCGCTGAGGGCCCGGCCGGTTTTCGACCAGGGGGCCACGCCGAAAGTCCGGCACAGCAGCCAGCGCAGCCGGGTCAGATCATCTCCTCCGGCCCGGCGCACAAGAGACGCGGCGGTCATGCCTCCGTCTCCACCCGGCCCGCCGCCACCAGGGTGATCTCCTCCGCCACGGTCTCGCTGAGTTCTCCGGTCTCGGCGATGCGGCTCCAGTTGCAGCCGGTATAAACCACCCGGCGGTCGGGCTTCACGATGACCAGGGAGAAATCCCGCAGGTCATAAAAGCGGATGCCGTCGGAAATGGCCTCGTCCGTGGCGTACAGGCGGGTGAGGGTCAGTTGATATACGTTGTGCCCGGCGATGGTAGCCACGGGCTCGGATTCCCCGAAGGCCTCCACGGTGCGCTCGGTGCGGGTGGCCACGCTGCGGTAGCTTTGCACCACGGCCACCTTCACGCCGTCGGCTTCCAGGTAAATGTCGCTGCTGGTGGGGATTTTTACGGTGGTATTTGCCATATTTGTTCCTCCTTACACCGTGATGTGGGCCATGAGCTGGATGCGGCTGAGGCCGTGAGCCACGGTGAAGGCAAAGCTCACCAGGCACACCGTGGGATCTTCCTCGCTGGCCGCCGCGGTGACCGCGCCGTAGCTCTCAATGATCTCCGCCTGGCGCTTGGCCTCCAGCTCGATGATGACCTGGGTGCGGACGGCACCCCGGGTCTGGGCGGTATTTTTCGTACGGGCGAAGCGGGCGCGCAGGCTATTGCGCACCGTGGGCAACACGTCGTCCACGATGAGGACGGTATTCAGGTCCCGCCAGGTCTTGTCCGGCACGTCCCCGGTCTTGGTGCGGGTGGTCACCGCCCGGACGATGGTCACATCGCCGCCCACGCGCTCCACCGGAGTCACACCCCCCTGGATGAGGGCGGCCAGTTCCGCGTCAGTGAACGCGGCGGACAGAGTGCCCAGCCCCTTCAACACCGCGCCGTTGAAGGGCAGGGCCGGGTCCGTGCTGCCGGCCACCACGCCCGCCACCGCGGCCGCCACGATGCCCGGCACGCCGTCTCCGATGGCGTTGCCCACTAAGGCCACCCGCTCGCAGTTCAGCGCCAGGGCCGCGGCGCACAGTGCCGACGCCGTGCCGGACTGCTCCACCACGGCGACGCGGTATTTCGTCTGCTCCGTGCCGGACAGCACCGCCTCCCGCAGGGCCTTGTGGACCGCAGCGCTCTGGGAATCGCAGACCATGCAGCCGATGTCCGGCTCCTCCATCAAAGCCGCGAAGGCCGCTTCATAATCCCCCTGGGCGGCGCTGCCGGCAGTGACCGCCGGGACAGCGTAGACCCGAGGCGCACCGTTTTCCAGCAGGGTGCGGATCAGTTGGGTCAGATTGCTCCCGGGGCCGTACAGGTTCGCCGCCTGGGCGGCACCAGTGATGAGAGTCACTTCCCCCTTGGTCCCGGCGGAGGCGACGGCCGCCACCCCCACGCCCCGGCCCCCGCCGGAGCCGTACAGAGCGCTGGTCACCTCGTAGGACGAGTATACGCCGGGTCTTTCATAGCTACTCATTGCGCAAAACTCCTTTCAATTGAAACTCCAGCCAGGTCTCGCCGTCCTCCTCCCGCAGGCCGGTGAACCACGCGTCGCAGTCCACGGCGCAGGGGCAGCGAAGCATCTGTGTGGCCGGGTCCGGGGCCAGCTCTCCCCGGGTAAGTTTCCGGAGCCGGACCCCGGCGGGCAGGGCCGACAGGGCCGCGGCGATCTTCGCGAACAGGGCCTGGCACTCCCCCGCCCGGGCGGGGGGAAGATACAAGTCCAGCAAAACGGTCATTTCCGCTTTCACGCCGTAGCGCTCGGCCACGGCACCTTGGACCTCCTGCCGGCCCAAATATTGGCCGAAGGCAGCGGGCTCCAGAGTCTGTGACCGGACCCCCACGCACACCATGGGGGTCTTTTTGTCTAGGGCCTGCCCGGGATACTGAGCCACGGCGGTGAGGCCTTCGGCCCGCAGGGCGGACAGCACCGCGTCTAACACAGCCCGGGTCATGTTCCGCCGCCCTTCCGGCGCAGGACCCCTTCCCAGTGGGTGAGGGTCTCGCCGCAGAAAATGCCCTGCACGCCAAGAATTTCGTACACCGCGCCGCCGCAGCGGACGGTCTCGGCCTTGACCCCCGGGCGGATGGCCTCCGGCGGGGCCAGAAGAAGGTATTCCGGCTGTGAAGTCATACCCGGGGCCTGGAACAGGGCCACGCCATCGTAGTCCAGGGTGTTCACCGGCTGGAGGAAGCCCTTGCAGGGCGTCTCGCCGCCGGCTTCGTCCACAACGGTCATGGACCGGCCGTAGGGGGCGATGCGGGCAAATACGTGTTCCGTCATCCCCGCACCCCCAAAAACGCGCCGCCGGCGGGCAATGCCGGGGCCAAAAGTTCCAGGGCCGCGGCCTTCAGGCGCTGGGCCCGGCCGGACCCGGTGGTGACGCTGAGCTTCCCCGCGGTGAATGCGGAGATCTCCCCGATACCAGCACTGTCCAGATACAGGCCCGCTCCCATGAGGATACAGGCCTGCAGCACCAGGGGCTGGAGTTCCTCGGTCACGTCCCGGCCCAACTGTGCCAGGCACCGTGCCCGGGCCGCGGCGCAACATTGGGACAGCAGGGCGGTCTGGGCCCCGGTCAGGTCCGGGTCCAGCAGGGCAGACGCACCGGTGATGATGTCCGAAAGCTCCATCACTGCACCTTCAGCACTTTGGACGCATCGGCGTACAGCTTGGAAAAGCCGGAGATGCTGGTGATGGCCGCCCGCTCCAGCTGGCGGTCGATCAGGCGGTCGTACTCTACGGTCACGTCCCCGGTCTGGACCATCTCCAGCGCATAGTTCTTGTCCAGGCCGATGAGGGTGCCGGCCGCTAGGGCGGAGGTCTTGATGAGCTTCGCCCCCAGAGGGTTGCTCAGCTCGCCGGTACCCTGGAAGTTCAGGCCCGTGAGAGGGTTTTGGAACTCGGCGCACTTCAGCAGGGCCAGCATGGCGTCGGGGCTCACCAAAAGGGCGTTCATGGTATAGGGGTCAAAGCGATTCCAGAACTTCAGCAAGGCCTCGTAGTTCAGGGTACCGGCGGTGCCGCCGATGACGCTGTCGCCGACGGTAAAGGACTCGGCGGGGTTTTTGTTGCCGTCACCGTTGGTGATGACCTCGATGGCGTCGTCCAAGTGCATGCGCATGATCTGGTTGCCGATCTGGCGGAGCATCACGGAAAACAGGTCCAAGCGCTGGTAGCGGATGGACTCATAGGAGGCCACCAGCATGCGGCCCCGCTTATGGAGGGTGACCAGGTTTTCCCGGGCGCGGACCTCCGTCTGGGGAATGGCGGCGCCCTCTTCCACTCGGGTCAGGCGCTTTTCCTCGGCGCTGGGGGTGGAGTAGATGGAGCGGTAGTCCATGCCTTCGATCTGGGTGGTGCTGGCGGTGATGTGGGGCAGGATATTCGCCTCCTCCATGCCCTGCTTCACGCTGCGGGACACGTATTCCGGGAACAGCACCGCCGATTCCGAGGCCCGGAAAAATTTTTCCACCGGGTCGCTGCCCACGCCCTTGGCCCGGATGTCAAAGCGCTTGAGCTGGCGCTGGTAGGCGTCCAGGCCCTCCAGGGCAGTGCCTTTGTAGTTCTCGCTGGGATCCAGGGATTCCAGCACCTGGGTGAAGCTCTTGCCGGGGGTGTTGTACATGCCCTTTTCCAGGCGGATGTCGTTGAATTTGTATGCCATGTGGGAGTCCTCCTTTTACAGTACGAATGTGACGGTCTTGGCAGTGGTGTCCACCACCAGGACCAGATATTCCCGTCCGGCGGTTTTGGCCGCCACCTTGCCGGTGCCGCCGGAAGCCAGCTTGGCGTAGCCCACGGCGGGGGCCGTTCCGGTATAGGGTACGGTGATGACGCCCCGGACCTGCACGGCGCTGTAGTTCTCGTCTCCGCCCACGCAGATGCCGCAGAATACCGCGTCCGCCGCCGCGAGGCCCACGGTGCCGCCGGCGGTCATGGCCACCGGGTCCCCCGGAACGGCCAGAGCCGCAGGGCTGTTATGGAAGGTCATCACCTGGCTGTCGATGCCGTCAAAGCTTACTTTCATGTTCGGTTCCTCCTTTAAATCTGGAATGCCGCGCCGTCAAAGCGGGTGGTCTCCCGCTTCCCCGGGAGCTGGGTCGCCGGGGGATACAGCGCAGCGGATTTGGTCTCATAGTGCTGCCGCAGGGCGGCAAGGGTATCCGAGTCCATGGTCTCTGAGGCCTTGGACAGAGCGGGGTACAGGCCCTCGTCGCACAGCAGGCATAATCGCAGTACCTCTGCCCGAAGCTCGGACAAATAGCGCTTGCCCAGGGCCGCGGATTTGATGAGTTCTGCGTACTCCCCGGCGTAGGGGGCCCCCGCCGGGGTCTTGACAAATTGCTTCAATCCGCCTTTGCCCCCCAGGGCTTTGGTCACCCCCGCCTCCCGCTGGGCCGGGACCGCCACGAAGCTCCATTCGTAGGCATCCACCGCGCCGTCCAGCAGGGCGTGGCAGATCTCTCCGCCGTAGGTCTCGCCCTTCACGTGGCCGCAGGCATCGCTGCCCAGCTCCTCGCCGCACACGGAGCATAAGGTGCGGGCCACGGCGCAGCCCACGCTCACTTCCTTTTTGATGCCCGCCTCGATCTCTGCGATGAGCTCGGCGTTGGAGTCCGTGCGGAGCATGTAGGCGTAGGCCTTCAGGGCGGTATAGGTCTCCCCGGCGGTGGTCTGCCGGGCAGAGTCGGTGATGAGCTCCGTGCGGTAGATACGGGATTTTTGCCGGGCGGCGCGCCAATCGTGGTCCGCGATGCCTGTCTTGCCCACGAACAGGCCCCGCAGTTCCTCCAGGGTGCGCAGGGTGAAGCGCTCGCCGTCCCGGTCCACCTCGTTGTCGCAGAGGATCAGGGAGAAGGTGTACACCTCCTCCGGGGTGAGCGCGGTTTTCGCGTAGGCGTTGATGGCAGCCAGTTCCTCAGCGGGCAGAGTGCTGTCCGCCGGGCGGCCGTCCCGGATAACTTTCAGGTTCATGTGGGTCCCTCCTGTCTGATTCGTTCCGCCTGGGCGTCGTACAGCCGGGCCCGGGCCTCCTCCACGTCGTCCTGGAGGTTGATGGGGTCCCAGAGGATCTCCGGGACCGCGGGGCTGCCGTGCATCCGCAGCCACAGCCGGCATATTTTTTCCAGCATGGGGGTCAAGCTCCGGCGCAGGGCCGTGAGTTCACTGGTCATCAGGTCCGCCTGCTGGCTGCTCATGCGCTCCGTGGAGGACCAGTTCAGTCCCAGCAGGAAGGGGGGCAGGCCGGTTTTTGCCACGAGCTGCTCCAAAATCTGGCGCACGGGCACCTGGCTGTCCAGGATCTGGCCGTCGGCGCCGATGACCTTGATGGACACGTCCCCCACGGCCACGAAGTCCCGCACATCCCCGTACTTGGCAGCCTGCATGGCTGAGGACCATTCCCCGGCGATCTCCCGGGCCCGGTCCTGGGCGGCGGCGCGGTCCACACCGTCCCCGGCGGGGCGGTAGGTCACGGCGTAGCGCACATTCCCCGCCCGCTCCCAGTTCAGGCCCATGCAGTGGTAGATCTTCAGCAGCAGATCCGCCAGAAAAGGCATCCCCCGGAGCATGGACACGCCGTAGGGGCTGTCGGCGTCAGGCTCGTAGGGGGTGAACAGCAGCAGATCCTGCCGGGGAAAGGGGGCCACGCCGCCGCTCTCGTCATAGCCGCATAGGGCGAAGTCCAAAGGGGTGTCCCCCTCCCGGACCTGCACATCGGCGATGCTGCCGCACAGTACCGTGGCGATATCCCGGTTCCCCCGCGGCACGATTTCACCCACGGCGCTGCCGCAGGTGATCATGGAGTCCAGGTAGCTGTCCAGAAAGGCCCCCAGGCCCTGCTGGCCCCGGCCCACGGGGACTGTGCGGATGAATTCCCGGAGGGCCTGCTCCGTTTTGCCCCCACCGCAGGCTACAGTGAAGCCCCCGGTGAGGCGGATGAGCTTACGCACCGCCGCGTCGATCACCGGCACCGCCTCCCGCACCGCCCGGTACACGGCAATATCGCCCCCGCTCAGGGGGATATCGCCCCGGAGCAAGGCGTAGGGGTGGCTTCCCCCGGTGCGCAGCTGCACCGCAGCGGCGGGTGGGCCCGGATTCGTTTGTTTCCTTCGTTTCAATTACTTCCTCCTTTTGCTTCAGAGCCGGGGCACGGACAAGGCCGCGAAGTCCTCCCCCCGGCAGGCCAGGGACACGGCAAAGTACCGGATGTCGTCCATGGCGTGGTCGTTCTCCTTCACCGGGGCGTCCTTGCCGTCGGCGGCCCAGCGGTACAGGGAAAATTCCCGGATAGCATCCCGGCAGGTGTCGCAAATCACCAGTTCTCCCCGCTTCAGCGCATCGGCAGTGACACGGATGCCGGACAGCACCCGGTTGTCCGCCTTTTCCACGTAAAAACCCGCCCGACGCAGAGCCTGGATAAAGCTGGCCGCCGAAGGATCCACGATCACCCGGGACACCGGCAGTCCCCAGGTCAGGTTCTCCAGGTCCCGGACGTATTCCCCATCGGTCTTCTGCCTGCCCCGGGCCCGGGCGTCGTAGTAATACTCCCGGATGCGGTACCACACGCCATTCTGCTTGGCCCACAGGCCGAAGGAGGCGGGGTTGGACGTGCCGTAATCGCAGCTCACCCGGTAATCGGAAAAGGGGCCGGAGGGCACGGGGCGGATGCAGCTGTCGTCGAAGAAATCGTACACCAGGCCCTCCCCGGCCACCCACTCCCCCAGCACGAAGCGCCGATAGAATACGCCGGTGTATAAATTCTCGTACCGGGCCAGGATCTCCGGGGTAAGGCTGGGGTTGTCCTGGAGGGTGAAGTGGAGGTAGAGAGCGTTTTTCTCCTCCGCTTTGGCGATCCACTCCTGATAAAACCAGTGCTGGGGACCGGCGGGATTACAGGAGAACCACAGCTTGCTCCCCGGGACCGAGCACCGGGCGCAGGCCTGCTCCACAAAGCTCCGGGGCATGAGCACCACCTCGTCCAGCAGCACCCCCGCCAGGGTAATGCCCTGAATGAGGGCCGCTGCGCCTTCGTCCCGACCGCCGAAGAGGTAAAAGGTGTTGACGTGCCCTCCGTAGCCCACGGTGAACCGGTTTTTCGACACCTGCTCCTCGCACCGGAAGCCCAGGTCCCGCAGGACCGGCAGCACTTCGGACAGCAGGTTCCGGCGCAGGGCTCCGATGGTCTTGCCGCACACGCCGAAGCGCCGGCCGCTGAAGGTCTCCATGGCCCACAGTACAAAGGACAGGCCCGTGCACAGGGTCTTGCCCGAGCGCACCGCGCCGTCGCAGATGATGGCGTCCCGGGTGTGGTCCGGGCTGCCCGGTGTCCACCATTTGAGGACCCGTCTTTGCCGAGGGGAAAATTCGGTGAAAGTCATGGAGTCTCCTCCCCGGCGGGGCCGTTCAGGGCCCGGAAAAAGGATTCCGCCTGGGTGTGTCCGTCCTCTCCAGCGCCCAAAAGCTCCACCAGCAGCCGAATGAGCTCCACCCGGTCCAGGAGCTTCACCTGGCTGCCGCCTTTCTCTCCCACCTTCAGCTCCGTGACCGCGGACACGTCCAGTCCCACGATACTGCTGCCCTCCGGCAGGAAGGCCAGTCCCACCGCGTCGGCGGGGTCGGAAAACGCCAGCTTGGCGATCTCCTGGATGATGCGTTCTCTTGTATATTTGGGCTCATTCATAAAAAACCTCCTCCCAACCATAGGCCGCACGGAGGTGTTTTTTGTACGTTTCGATGCAAGGAATCGCCGCGGCCTGTGCAAAAAAAATGCTTCCGTGCAACCCCTTGCACGAAAGCATACAAAAACCGCCCCGGCAGGTCGCCGGAGCGGTGAGAGGCGTTTTCCGCCAACTTATTTGGATTTGATATAAGGCTTGCCGTTGGCGCTGGGGACGTGGGACTTGCCCACGAAAAGGATCAGCACGATGACCGTGACGATATAAGGGATCATGGACACGAGCTGCACCGTGGCCGCGGAGCCGCCGACGACGACCTTCAAGCCCGTGCATAAGCCGAACAGAAGGCAGCCCAGCATGGCTCCCTGGGGCCGGAACTTGCCGAAAATCACCGCCGCGATGGCGATGAAGCCCTGGCCTACGATGGAGATGGGCCGGAACTGGTTGGTGATGGCCATGGTCATGCACGCTCCGCCCAGTCCCGCCATGAAGCCGGAGATGCACACGCATAAAAACCGCATCCGCAGCACATTGATACCCAGGGTCTCGCAGGCCTGGGGGTGCTCGCCGCAGGCCCGCATCCGCAGGCCGAAGCGGGTCTTATAAAAGATGAACCACACCACGATGACCGCGAGGAACACCAGGTAAATGATGGCGTAATTGGACACCACATTCTTCAAAAACGTGCCCCACACGGTGCTGGTATCAAATTTCCCGGCAAACAGAACGGGAATCTTTTTGCTGGGGTCCAGGGGCACGGTATCCGACGAGCCGTTGAACAGGGCCTTGGCCATCATGATGGCGATGCCCGGGGCCAGCATATTGATGGCAGTGCCGGAAATGGTCTGGTCCGCGCCCAGACGCACTGTGGCCACGGCGTGGAGCATGCCGAAGAACATACCCGCCAGGCCGCCGCATAAAAAGCCGATCCAGGGATTGCCCACAAAGTAAGCCACCACCGTGCCGGCAAAGGCGCCGGCGGTCATCATGCCCTCGATGCCGATGTTCACAACGCCGGACACCTCCGAAAAGCAGGAGCCCAGGGCCGCGAACAGCAGGGGCGTGGTATACAGAAGGGTGGCATAGATAATGACGCCCAATTCATTGATGACAGCATCCATTATTCGTCAGCCTCCTTTCCTGGGGTCTCATCGGGTATGGGAGGTGGCGCCTCCGCCTTCGGCGTTCTCTTGAGATATTTGATGTACTCAAAGATGCAGGAGATGGCGATGAAGAACACCACCGTGCCCACGATGATGTCCACCACCTGGGTGGGCGCTCCCACCAGGGTCAGCTTGCTGCCGCCGTAGGTCAACGCGCCGTAGAACAGCCCCGCGATGAACACCCCCAGGGGATTGGACACGCCGATGAGCGCCACCACAATGCCCGCGAAACCGAAGCCCTCCTGAGAGCTGAACACGCTGATGCGGCCGCCCATGCCCATGAGCTGCAGCGCCCCGCCCAGGCCCGCCAGGGCCCCGGAAATGGCCAAGGCCGTCAGGATGGAGCGGTTGACGTTGATGCCGCCGTATTCCGCGGCGGAGCGGTTGAAGCCCACGGCCTTGAGCTCATAGCCCAGGACGGTTTTCTGGATGATGAAATACACCAGCACCGTCATGACGATGGCCAGGAAGATGCCCCAGTTGGAGAAGGGGCACAGGCCCAGGGATTTGATGGTATCCTGAGACAGCAGGATGCGGGCGTTTTCGGAGATGTTCCGCGTGGCCTCCGCCGTGCCCTCGTTATGGATGGCCGGGATGCCCGCGATATAGTTAGACAGGTAGAAGGCGATCCAGTTGAACATGATCATGGACAGTACCTCGTTGATGCCCCACTTGGTCTTCAAAAAGCCCACAATCATACCCCAGAGTGCGCCGGCCACCGCCGCCGCCAGGAAGCACAGAGGGATGAGAACTGCGCTGGGCAGGTTCCCGAACAAAATCCCCACCACGCACGCAGACATGGAACCCACCACAAACTGACCCTCCGCACCGATGTTGAACACGCCGGTTTTGAAGGAGAAGGCCACGGACAGACCGGTGGCGATATAGGGCGTGGCGTATACCACGCAATAGCTCAGGCTCTTGACGCTGGAAAAAACGCTCTGGAACAGCCGGCCGTAGGCCTCGCTCACGGAAATACCCATCACCGCCAGGAAGATCGCGCCCACCAGAAAGCCGATGATGATGGACAGCAGGGTGTGGATAAACTTGTTCTCGGCGAAAAAGTCCAGCAATGTTTTTTTCTTATCCATGCTGCTTCCCTCCCGCCATCATCAGGCCCAGTTCGTTTTCGTCCGCATCCTTCCCGGCTACCTCGCTGACGATCTTGCCGGCGTAAATAACGTCGATCCGGTCGGACAGGCTCATGATCTCGTCCAGCTCAAAGGACACCAGCAGCACTGCTTTGCCCTTGTTGCGCTGTTCCACGATGTATTTATGTACGTACTCAATGGCACCCACGTCCAGCCCCCGGGTGGGGTTCACGGCGATGAGCAGGTCCTTGTCGTTTTCCACTTCCCGGGCGATGATGACCTTCTGCTGGTTGCCGCCGGACAGGGTCCCCGCTGGGCGGGCCTCGCAGTCCCCGGGGCGCACATCGTACTTTTTGATTTTTTCCGAGGCGAAGTCCCGGATGGCGTCCCGCTGGAGGATGATCCCCTTGGCGAAGGGCACGTCCTTATAATTCTGGAGGATCATATTGTCCTCCACAGAGAAATCCAGCACCAGTCCGTGCTTCTGCCGGTCCGCGGGGATGCTGGACACGCCGGCCTCAAAGCCCACCCGGGGTGGCTTGTTGAAAATATCCACGCCGCAGACGGTGATGGCGCCCTTGGTGCCTTTCCGCAGGCCGGTGATGATCTCCACCAGTTCTGTCTGGCCGTTGCCGTCGATCCCGGCGATGCCCACGATCTCGCCCTTGCGCACCGTGAGGTCCAGGCCCCGGAGGATCTCCACGTTCCGGTAGTCCACGCCGTGGAGGTCCTTCACCTCCAGCACCACATCTCCGGGCGTCATTTCCGGCTTGTCCACAGAGAAGGTGACCTGCCGTCCCACCATCATGCTGGCCAATTCGTCCTCATTCACGGTCTGCACGTCCACGGTGTCAATATATTTGCCCAGGCGGATGATGGTGCAGAAGTCCGCGGATTCCTTGATTTCTTTGAGCTTATGGGTGATGAGGATGATGCTCTTCCCGTCGGCGGTGAGGTTGTGCATAATGTCGATGAGTTCCACGATTTCCTGAGGAGTCAGGGACGCGGTGGGCTCATCCAGAATCAGCACATCCGCCCCCCGATACAGGGCCTTCAAGATCTCCACGCGCTGCTGCATCCCCACGGAAATGTCCTCGATCTTCGCGTCCGGGTCAATGGACAGGCCGTATTTTTCGGAGATTTCCACCACGTTTTGCCGGGCGGTCTCCATATCCAACTTGATGCCCTTGCGGGGCTCGGTCCCCAGTACGATGTTCTCCGTCACTGTGAAGGGCTGGATGAGCATGAAGTGCTGGTGCACCATGCCGATGCCGGCGGTGATGGCGTCCCGGGGGTCGTTCATTTCAATTTTCTTTCCGTTGACGATAATGTCCCCGGAGGTGGGCTTATACAGGCCGTACAGCTGATTCATCAGCGTGGACTTACCCGCGCCGTTTTCTCCTAAAATGGCGTGGATTTCTCCCTTATGGACCGTGAGGTTGATGCCGTCGTTCGCCGTGAAATCACCGAACTTCTTGACGATATTCCGCATCTCGACCACGTTGACGGAGAGATCCAGATGTTCTCTTGCCAATTATACCAACTCCTCGTTTCAGCGGCAGGTCCTAACTTCCTGCCGACTTTTTTCAGCCGCCCCCCGAAGGGAGCCGACCGGGAAACGCTGTGCGCAGTCCCCCGCGCGTCTATATTCTCCCGCCCAAACGGTGGGATTCTATACCATTTACCTGCCGCGCCCGGATACAGCCAGCGCAAGTCCGCACACCCCGGCGGCCAGCCCGCCGATGATTTGAAAACCGGTGATAAAGCCGCGCATGAGCGTGATATAAACATCCGAATCCAGTCCGCCCATACGGTCCAGACAGGCGACGGCGCACGAAGCGCCCAAGGGCGTCGCCGCCAGAATGAGCGCCAGTCCCGCAATGCAGAACAGGAGATACCATTTTTTCACAAGCAACACCTCAAATGATGACCACATCCGTCAGGCCGTACCCCCGGGCGATGCCCGCCAGTCTTTGCAGTTCGGCCTGCTCCGGGCTTTTCAGCCCCTTGTAGACCTCCCGCACCCCCATGGGGCGGTAACAGATGATCTTATACCGGGTGTTCAAATTCCCCGTCTCCCACAGCACTTCGCACACATTCCGCACGGTCTGCTCACAGTCGAACAGTTCCGGCACGATGACCGTGCGCACCTCCGGCAGCTTGTGCTGCTCCGCCAGCCAGCGCAGATTCTTTCGCACCAGGGCGTTATCCCACCCGGTGACCCGCACATGGTCCTCCGGGGTCCATGCCTTCACATCCAGCATCACGCCGTCGGTCACAGCTATCAATTCCGAGTCGGCGGAAAAATCGTGGCTGCCGTTGGAATCCAGCAGGGTGCCCAGACCCTCGGCCTTCGCCAGGGTCAGAAAGCCCACCAAAAAGTCCCGCCATCGGGTGCATTCCCCGCCGGAGACCGTCACCCCCCGGATGAAGGGCAGATTCCTGCGCACTTCGTCCATCACCTGGGCCGGGGTCATCTCCCGGGTCCGGGGGGAGGAGCCGTGGGGGCAGTGGTGGAAGCATTCGTCGCACAGCACGCACTTTTTGATGTCGTACTGCACCCGGCCGGCCATGATGGACAGGGCCCCGGGCTTGCAGTAGGGAACGCAGGCGCCGCAGTGGACGCAGGTCTGGATGGTCTCCGGGTTGTGGCAGTACCGGCAGTCAAAATTGCAGCCCTGCAAAAACACCGCTGTGCGGTTGCCCGGACCGTCCACACAGGAAAAGGGGATGATTTTATTCACCGTCGCCCGGGGAGGCCCGCCCGCGCCGGGCAGCAAGGCCACTTGTTCCGCAGTCATTTCCGCTTACCGCACCCGGCGGTCCAGAATCTTGCAGTTCTTGGACGCGCCCAGGCCCAGACCCGTGGTGTTCTGCCGCACGTTCTGCCCTGCGTCCAGCTTTTCCATCTCGCTACGCTTCACCAGGTAGCCGGTGACGCGAATCACGTCGGAATCGCTGCCGTAGAAGGACAGGTAGCGGATATCCATGCCCAAGCCGCCCCGGATGATATCTAGCACGTACTGGGGATTTTTGTGCACCGTCAGGTCCATGGGGAAGATATCGCCGGTGCCGGAGGGGAAATACTTGTGAAAGAGGTTGATGACATTCAGGTGGTCCACCAGCTCATCCGGTTCTTCCCCGATGGGGATACGGGTACCGGGAGAGCAGTCGTGGTCGCTCTCAATGCCCACCTGTGCATGGAGCAGGAAGTGCCCGCCGGTGGCCTCGCAGTATTTGTTATAGTGGTTGTTGTTAAAGTCGTTGATGATATCCATGATCTCCACGCCCAGCTGATTGGCTCGGTCACTGTGGCCGAAGCGCTCGGTGCAGCCTTCCTTTTCCAGCAGGAGGTTCACACACTCGGCAAGGCCCACCAGACCGTACATGGCGGAGAATTTCTCCCGCTGCACAAAGCCCTCCGTGGCTAAAAAGCTGCTTTCGAACCAGCCGCTGTCCTCCACCAAAAAGCGGATGCGCTCGTCCATGTACCGGGCCATAATGTCCATGACGTAGGGCAGCTCCCGGGTCTTGAAATCCTCGATATTTTTCGCCCGTTTGGCGATGTTGGACAGAATGAGCCGGCTCAGGGTGTAAGATCCGCCGCCTTTGTACAATCCGTTGTAGCAGCTGGCGATGCAGTAATCGTCCCCCAGCTCGCCACGGAACATCTCGTCATTGGCAAAGCTGGGCTTGGCGGACTTCAAAGAGCACTTCACCCCCGCCAGAACGAAGTCGTCCGGCGTGTCCTTGGCGACCCGCATGGTAAGGTTCGGCACCGCGTTTTCCAGTTCGCCTTCCACCTCCATGAGCAGATAGCCCAAGCGGGTGGCCTTGGGACCGATGTTGGCGTGGCAGAAGGAATCCAGAATAGTGCGGTCGATGGTGGTCATCCACAGGCGCAGGGCCTTTCTCACTTCTTCGTCGGACAAATCGGTGATATACGGGTCCAGCAGCACGTCCAAATCGCCGATATACACGGGGTAATTGGTAATGCTGGGGATGTTGTGGTACATGATCATGAGGTTAGTCAGGGCCTCGGAAAAATCCTTGGCCGGACCCAGCTGCAAAAAGGCACTGCCCTCCCGCAGGAATTTTTCAAAATCAATGCAGATATACCGAGGACGGTAAGGTGCGTCCCCCTCAAACAGGTTGCAGATGCACCGGGTATCGATATCGCAGCGCAGCAACTCGTCCAGCCCCTCCGGCTCATCCAGAACGGTGAGGAAATTCTCCGCCGCCCGGGCCAGATAGGTCACCCGCTGCTCGTGACTGGAGGTGGGGTCCACCAGGATATTGAACACATCCTGCCGCTTTTCCTCTATCATTTCAGGTGTTAATACACGTTTCATAAACAGTTCCTCCCTCGGAAGTCATACTTTATATAATTATATCATACTCCGCGACCTGTTTCTACATTTTTTGATGTGAGGACTTTACAAATCTTCCTGATCTGTTTTTCAAAAAATGCACAAAAGTGAGCGCCCAAATCTTTGATTTGGCTGCGCGAACTTTGTTCCGCAGGAACTGTGAGCGCCCAATTCTTCGGTTTGGCTGCGCGAACCTTCGCCGCAGCCACAGGCCGCAAGGTGTGTGGGAGCTCTTCGCAATAAAAAAGCGTGCCACTTACGTGACACGCTTTTCCTATTTGATTTCACAAAGTCGAAACCCAACGCAGTGGGTTCGATTTTGTGAGGAACGACCGTCAGCCGGGGAGTGACTCAGGCGTTGGCCAGAGTGAACTCGGGGCACTCAGCCACAGTGGTGGGGACCTTGATCTCGCCGGAGCCGATCTTCGTCATGGCGTCGTTGACGGCATCGATGACTTCCTCGGGCAGCAGGTCCTGGGTGGGAGCGATGCCCACGCCGTTGTTGGACAGGTCATACTGATGCACACCGCCGGTGAACTCGTCGTTCAGCACAGCCAGGCAGATATCCTGGCAGGCCACGTCCACGCGCTTCATGGCGGAGGTAATGACGGTCTCGGGGGCCAGGTGGGACTGGTCGGAGTCCACACCGATGGCGTAGATGCCTTCCTGCTGGCAGGCGGAAATGACGCCGCCGCCGGTGCCGCCAGCCGCGTGGTAGATGACATCAGCACCCTTGGTCACCATATCCACAGCCGCGGTGGAACCCACAGCGGCATCGCCGAAGCTGTTGGCGTTGTACTGCTGGATGGTGATATCGGGGTTCACGGACTTGACGCCGGAAACATAGCCGATGCCGAACAAGTTCATGTTGTCAGAAACCATACCCTGCACATAGCCGACATTGTTGGTCTCGGTCATCATGCCGGCCACGATGCCCACCAGATAGGAAGCCTGCTCCTGAGAGAACATCAGGCAGGCCACGTTGTCCAGATCCGCATTGGTCGCGTCGTCCACGATGGCAAACTTCTGGTCGGGGTTGGCCATAGCGGCCTCACGGGTGGCGTCCGCCAGCATGAAGCCCACGCAAATGATGAGGTCGTACTCCTCATCCAGGAAGTTCTGGATATTGGCGGCGTAGTCTGCGTCAGTAGCGCTTTCCAGATACTTCACGTCGAAGTTGCTGTTCTTGGAAGCCAGATCCTGCAGGCCTTCCCAGGCGCCCTGGTTGAAGGACTGGTCGTTCACGCCGCCCACGTCGGTCACCATGCCGATCTTAACGGTGGTCGGCTCCTGCACATCGGTGTTGCTGGCGTCATCGGGATCCTTGCCTTCGTCCTTGGGACCGCAGGCCGCCAGAGACAGCACCATGACCAGAGCCAGCAGCAGAGCAAGCATCTTTTTCATGTTCATGTTGTTCATCCTCCTAAATTTTTGATTCACCGCCTGTCCGGCGGCAAAATTCTTTGGTAAAGACGGAAATAGTTTCCGCACATTCCAAGAAAAGTATACAATACCCCTCACCGGAATGCAACTAAATTCCGGCAGAATTCCAAAAAAATTCACTTTTTCAAGTGCCAGCCCTATGCGTCAATGTATGTTCGATACCGTAGGGGCGGGTTTCCCACAAAGGGACTTCCTCGCACTTCACGCTCACATCGCCAACCCGCCCGGGAAATGCAGTGTGGGACGAACAACCGGGACGGTTTGGAACCGTCCCCTACGAATTCTATTTGACACATTCAGGAAGTCCGACAGGCGGGTGGGTTCATCCCAGCATCGCCGCGGTGTCCAGTGCGATCTCGATCATCTGGGTCATGGCGGTCTGGCGCTGGTTGGAGGTGAGGATCTCTTCCGGCAGGGTGATGTGGTCGGAGATGGTGCAGATGCAAAGGGCGTTCTTCCCTGCCCGGGCGGCATTCATGTACAGTCCCGCGCCCTCCATCTCCACGCACAGCACGCCCATTTTCGCCCACTCGGTGCTGGGATCCTTGCCGTCCATATCGTAGAAGTTGTCCGAGGACAAAATATTGCCCACCTTCATGTCCACGTCTCGGGCCTTGGCGGCCTCCACGGCGGTGGTGAGCAGCTTGTAGCTGGCGATAGGGGCGAAGGTACCGTTGATTCCGAACTGGTGGACGAAGTTGGAATCGGTACACGCGCCCATACCGGCCACCACGTCCATGACGTGCAAATCGGTGCTCAAAGCGCCGGCGGAGCCGATGCGGATGATATTTTCCACATCGTAGAAGTTGTACAGCTCATAGCTGTAAATGCCGATGGACGGGATGCCCATGCCGCTGGCCTGCACTGTAACAGGCACACCCTTCCAGGTGCCGGTGTAGCCTTGGACACCTCGGACGTTGTTCACCAAGACCGCGTCCTTCAGGAAGGTCTCGGCGATGAATTTGGACCGCAGGGGGTCGCCGGGCATGAGCACCGTCTTGGCAATCTCTCCCTTTTTCGCGGAGATATGGGGGGTGGGAATATTAGACATAGAAACTGCCTCCTCAAAACTCAAATTGGTAAAAACATTATAATGTGAATTGTGGATAAAGTCAAATTGCATCTTGTCCCTGAATGTGGTATGATAAAAAGAAAACTGAGAGACTGTGGGGCGCGGCTATGGATATTCTCACCATCGGCATCGCCGGGGGCACCGGCTCCGGCAAGACCACCATCACCAAACGCATCATGGAACGCTTCGGCAGCGATGTATCCGTCATCTACCATGACAACTACTATAAGGCCCACAACGGCATGAGCTACGAGGAGCGCGCCAGGCTCAATTACGACCACCCGGACGCTTTCGAGACGGACCTGCTCATCCGGGACCTCCAGGCCCTGAAGCGCGGCAAGAACGTGCTGTGCCCGGTGTATGACTACACCATCCACAACCGGTCCAAGGACACCGTCCTGATCAAGCCCGCCAAGGTCATCGTCGTGGAAGGCATCCTCATTCTGGCGGACAAACGCCTATGCGACGAGATGGACATCCGGGTGTTTGTGGATACCGACGCCGACGTGCGCATCCTGCGGCGCATCACCCGGGACGTGAACAAACGGGAACGGACCCTGGAATCTGTGGTGGACCAGTATCTGACCACTGTCAAGCCCATGCACGAGGCCTTTGTGGAGCCCAGCAAGAAAAATGCCCACATCATCATTCCCGAGGGCGGCCGGAACCTGGTGGCCCTGGAAATGCTGCTGGGACGGATTCAGACGCATTTGTATACATAAAATATGAGGCCGACACCGGCGGCCTTCCCAAACGAAAACAGAGACCACCCGTAAAATTGGACTTTTTCCCAGTTGCAACGGCGGGTTTTCGTTTGAAAGGAAGAATCACGGAATGGATGAGCTGTGCCGCTGGCGGCGCAGGGAAGGAATGGAGTGGATTCTGACGTGGCAAAATTATACTTCAAATACGGCGCGATGGGGTCGTCCAAGTCCGCCCAGGCGCTTATCACCAAATTCAATTACGAGGAGCTGGGCATGTCTGTGTGGCTCATCAAGCCCAGCATCGACGACCGGGACGGGGCCGACATCGTCCGCTCCCGCATCGGGTTGGAAGCCGTGGCGGAGGTCATCACCCCGAATGAGAGCATCCGGGA
The DNA here is from genome assembly GCA_947644595.1 of uncultured Clostridia bacterium. GTDB lineage: Bacteria > Bacillota > Clostridia > Oscillospirales > Oscillospiraceae > HGM13010. The sequence continues at coordinate 181,978 of CANSAE010000003.1, read as the reverse complement.
CGCCTACAAAGCCGCCGGGCGGCACGACGTCATCATCTCCGACGAGTCTCAGTTTTTCACACCCGCGCAGATTGACGAACTCCGGAACATGGTGGACGATGAGGACATCCCCGTGCTGTGCTTCGGCCTGCGCACGGATTTTCTCACCCACTGCTTCCCCGGCTCCCAGCGCCTGTTGGAGCTGGCGGATTCCATCACGGAGATCAAGACCGTGTGCGCCTGCGGAAAAAAAGCCACGGTGAACGCCCGGCTGGACGAAAACGGCAAAATCGTCACAGAAGGCAGCCAGGTATTTTTAGGCGGCAACGATTCGTATGTCGCCATGTGCCACCGTTGCTGGCGGGACAAGATTGCCGCCCAGCGAGGCTATGATGATACGCTGCTGTAGTCAGTCGAAGTCCGGGCAGGAGAGCGTTTCCAGCATCAGGCGGGCGCCCAGGCAAAAGCCGGTATAGAACATGGTGCTTTGCTCCCACTGGCGCTGCTGTTCCGAGTCATCGAACACCGGCGGCTGTTTGCCGCTGAAGTTGTCGCGGTAGATTTGGTCGATGATGCTTTTCATGGGGGTGTACCTCCTTTTTTAACATAATAACCCATTTTGGGGCTATTGTCAATACCCCAATTTTGTGGTGTAATATCACTTCGCAGGAGAAATTATATGTATATTTATCCGAATATTCGTGACATTCGTGAGAATGCGAAATTAACACAAATAGCAGTTGCAGAAATGCTCGGTACTACACAAAAGCAGTATTCCCGCTGGGAACGAGGGGAAAGTGAATTTCCCTGCCATATCGTTGTGGAGTTGGCAAAAATTTTCAGGACCACCACGGACGAGCTGTTGAGAAATGGATATCCTAATGACAAGACATAAATAGGTTCCCTTTCTGCCGACAATGCAAACCCATTTCTTTTCGCGTGAAAAGAAACGGGTTTCCGATCCCAAAGAAAACCGCCGGGGCGTTCCGTTTCGCCCCGGACCCCCCAGCGGCACAAGGAGCTCCCGCCCCTTGTGAATCCCCTGCAATGTCGAACTACCGCCCGTTTTTTTGGGCCTCCCCCCTATGGGGGGAAGGTGGCACGGCGAAGCCGTGACGGATTAAGTGACGGCCCAAATCTTTGATTTGGCTGCCGGAACTTATGCCTTGTGCTGAGGGGTTCCGAAATTTTGCTTTTGTCTGGGAACCCCTCACCCGGCGCTATGCGCCACCCTCTCCCCATAGGGGCGAGGGCTTATTTCTTTTTAAGATTTTTGTATGTCTTGGTGCGGAGAAATCTAAAACAAAAAACACCCCCGGACGAACCTCCGGGGGCGTTTTCATTTCTTACAGATTTTTCACGGCGTCCCACGCCTCTTCAATGGCGAAGATGATCTTCCGCGGCTTCGCGCCGTCGCCGATGACCGTCACCGGACTGATGGCCTTGTATTCCTCCGCCGCATCCGCCGTGGGCGTGAAGCCCAGGGCCAGCAGCACCGTGTCGCAGTCGATGGTCTTGACTTCCTCGCCGGCTTCCACAGTGACCTTGCAGCCCAGCACATCGCCCTCCACCTTTTGCAGCTTGGTGTTGGGCAAAAATTCCACAGAGGATTCCCGCATATGCTTTTTCATCAGCTCGTCGTTCATCTTGAAGCCGGGCTCCGACGGGATGGTCTTAGCCATGTCGATGCAGGTGACTTTCTTCCCCCACATATCCATGTGCAGCGCGGTCTCCACTCCCACCAGGCCGCCGCCGACCACGACCACCCGGTCGCCGACCCAGCAGCAATCCCGCAGGGCATCCGTAGCCAGATACACGTTGGGGCTGTCCAGACCCGGGATGCTGCCCGGCACAATGGGCTTGCCGCCCGCTGCCCAGATGATATGGTCCGGCGCAAAGGCCTTCACCGCCTCTGGTGTGGCTTCGGTGTAGAACTTCACTCCGATGCCCTGGCGTTGAAGCTCCTCCTCAAAATACACGATCATGCGGTGCATATCCGCCTTGAAATAGGGCTTGCAGGCATTCAGGGCGTTGCCGCCCACGCAGTTGCCCTTTTCCCAGATTTCCACATTGTGCCCCGCCTGCTTGGCGTAGATCGCCGCCATGCAGCCGCCGGGGCCGGCGCCCACGATGAGCACCTTTTTCGGCGCCGTAGCCTTGGGGATGTCCTTGCTGCCGTCCTCGAAGCCGCAGCGGGGGTTCATGGCGCAGGTGGCCGGCGTACCGGCAAAGGCGCGGCCGATACAGCCTTCATTGCAGGAAATGCAGGGACGGATCAGGTCCGGGCGGCCGTCCCGGACCTTGTTGGGCAGGTCCGGGTCCGCCAGCAGGCCGCGGCCGATGACCGCAATGTCGCACACATCATTATTGAGCGCGGCTTCCGCTTTCTTCACGTCGCCGAAGCGGCCGTGGGTCAACACAGGGATGTCCACGATGCTCTTGATGATCTTCGCACTTCGGGACTGGGGCGTCATAGCCTGCATCCCGGCGGGGGGCATGGCGTTGTACCAGTTCTCATGGCAGCCCGCATCGATGTGCAATGCGTCCACGCCGTAGGACACCAGGAGCTTCGTCAGCTCAATGCCCTCCTCGATCTTCCGGTAGCCCTCCCCGTCCATGTAGTGGTCGGGAGTGTACTTCACGATAATCGGGAAGTCCCTGCCGCCCTCATCCTTGCAGATGTCGATAAGCTCTTTCAGGAACCGGGCGCGCTTTTCCACGCTGCCGCCGTACTCGTCCTCCCGAGTGTTCCACCGGGCAGTCAAAAACTGGTCGGTAAGATATCCGCCGTAGGCATGGATCTCGATGCAGTCCGCACCGCAGCGCACCGCGGCTTTGACGCTCTCCCGATAGTCCGCCTCGATTTGGTGGATCTCCTCCACCGTCAGCGGATGGCACAGCAGCTTGGGCACGTGGAGCCACGGGCTGGCGGAGGCGCTGATGGGGGTCTTATACTTGGTGGACGGCCCGCCGATGCGCCCGTCGCCGGGCATGATCTGGGCGCCAACCTTGCATCCGTAAGCGTGGCAGCGCTCCACCACCTGGCGGAACAGGGGCTCCGTCTCCGGGCAGAAATAAATAGAGTGGTCCGCGGATTCAAAGGTGGCGGAGCCTTTGATATTGCAAAACAGCATGGCCGCGCCGCCCTTGGCCCGCTCCACAAAGTATTCCACCGTGGATGCGGTCATGTTGCCGATGGTCACGCCCATAGGCGCCAGAACGATGCGGTTTTTCAGTTCCATCCGCCCGATGCGGATGGGGTTCATTAAAACAGAGGGCATAGAAGTTACTCCTTTTTTGATTCATTTTGTAATTTTTGCACTCAGCCCAGCCAATCTTTCAGTCCGTAAGAGGGGTCCTCCGGCCCGGGCACGCCGCCAAAGCGCGGGAACATCCGGCGGCACTCCCGGAGCTCGGCAATATCCTGCACATAGCGCCGGGCCTTGATTTTCCAGGTGCCGTCCTCCCGAACCCACTTGTCCAGATACCGGCCCGCAATATGCAGTTCAAACTGCCGGCCCTTGGCGTCGGGCGGGGTGAGCTGAAGGGTATGGAGGTAGGTCTCACTGACGGCTTTCGTGCCGTCGTCGTTGACTTCGATCAGCACATTGGTGATTTGATGGGTGGTCTGCTCATAATTGGCGTCATGGGCCTGGTGGGCCCAGGTCACGAATTCCCAGCCGGTACCCTGAAAGTTGGGGCCGTAGTCCATGGTGCAATCCTCGGTGAACACAAAGCGGCCCAAATCATCGTCCCGGCGGTCCATGCTCCGGCAATATCGGCATAGTTGGTCCCGAATTTCCTGTTGGGCCAGCAGTTTTTCCATCCGATCCATGACTCAGCGCTTCTGCACGTACCAGCCGCCGTCCACCGGCAGGGTCACGCCGTTGATGTACTTCGCCTCATCAGAGCACAGATACACAATGGCCCAGGCCGCGTCCTCCGGATGGCCGATATAGGGCATGGGTGTGGATTCGATAAAGTGTTCCTCGTACATATCGAACACTTCCTTCTGCTTGGGGACCCAGACGTAATTGGGTGCCAGGCAGTTGAAGCGGATGGCGTACTTTTTGCTCACCTGGTTGACCATATTCTCCGTGGCCAGTTTCACGCAGACCTTGGAGAAAGGATAGCCCTGCACGGCGCTGCCGTTGTAAGCCAAACCTGTGGAGGATGAGAAGTTCAAAAAGCTGCCGCGAATTTTATTTTTCATCATGTACCGCAGCACAGTCTGGTAGGAGTACAGCATAGAGTCGATGTTCACCCGCATGACCTCGTGGATCATCTCGGAGGTGATGTATGCCCAGTCATGGGTGGGAGGCGAAAACGCCGCCGCGCCGTTGACCACAGTCGTGATGGTTCCGAAGGCCTCCACGGTTTTTTCCTGGAGCATCTCCCAGGTTTCCCGCAGGGACACATCCGCCACAAAGGAAATGGCCTGGCCGCCGTTTTTCACGATCTCGGCACAGAATCCCTCCACCTGGGGGTCAATATCCACCATGACGACCTTAGCGCCCTCCCGGCAGAACAGCTTGGATGCTTCATGACAGATACCGCCGCCGGCGCCGGTAATGATGGCTACCTTATCCTGTAATCTGTTCACATTCATGCCTCCTTATTTCCACTGCTGACGCAATTGACCTTCCAACACCCGGTAGGTCAGGCGCAGGGTTTTGATGCGCCAGCGTCCGTCATCGCACTTCACCAGGTCGTCTACGTACAGTCCGTAGCCGGAGTAGATGTCGCCGTTATCCTTATAGGTGTGGTAGTCGTGCATTTTCGTCAACAGCTGGGCGCTTTTCGGGCCGGTAAAGCGGACGATTTGGTTGTACCCGAAGTGCATGGGCACCATGTCAAAGCCACAGGTCCGGCGGTTCTGCTCCACCTGTTTTTCCCGGTCCTTATTGCCCGGGCGGCCGCTCCAGAAGGTCTCAAAGCCCTCTTCCACGAAGCAATCGGGCATCATGTCGAATTCCTGATTGTCGATGCACCAGAAATACCGGCTTTTGGCAGCCAAGATGGCGGGAATCTCCGCCAACTGCTCCGGCGTGTAGGACTTTCCGGCCTCCGCTAAAATTTCCCGGCTCAATTCCTTGATTTGAACATCTGCTTCCAATGTCATAATGAATACCTCCTTGATTTTTTAGGGGCTCTCCCGTTGATATCTCCAGTTTACCTGATTTCTGCCGGATTGTACACTGCTCCCGCGTGACACATTCTTGCCCCAACTTGTCTCAACTTGCCCACTTGTCAAATCCACAAGCAACCGGTATTATCTTCCGTATTTTCTCAAATTTTATCTCATCCTTGTAATTTGCAAGGAAATCAGTTATAGTAAAAAAAAAAACTTGCACTGATTTCCTAAATACAGTGTCACAGTATGCAAGATTGTCCTTGCACGCACTCAGGAGGAATCGCCATGACGTTCGGAAGCGCCTTGCGGGAACTGACCAATCTCTGCGGCGTAAAGCGATGCAACCTCGCCGCCGCATTGGGCTACGACCCCTCTTATGTCAGCCGCTGGGTCAACGATATAAAGCTCCCCGCCAACACGGAGCACAACGCCCTGCTGCAAAACATCGCGTCCTATCTCGCCGAAAACGCCTCTCAGGAAGCCCGGCGGAAAATCGCCCGCCGTTTTTCTCTGGATCTCCCGGCCCCGGAGGACCCATCCTTCACCCAGGCAATAGCATCCCTGCTGGCAGAAGCCTACCGGAGCAGTCAGGTAGCTAATGCTCAAGCCCCGCAAAAGACCGGCAAAGAAAACGCCGTCCTCTTTCGCGCCAAGGATACCAGCTCCAATCCGGAATCTATTTTTGACGCTCTGCAGAACCCCACAGCCCACACCCACGGAGTCGATATGTTCTGCACCATGCCCATCCATACGCAGTTCAAAAACAACGACCCCTTTTTCCGCCGCATACGGGCCACCCTGCCAGAAGGCACGGACATCCATATAACACAGTTCGTGAACATGGGCGACATCGCTGCCATGGTGGACGCCGCCTGTCGGTCCTTTTGCTATCTCATGGGTGCACCTTACGACATTCAATACGACTTTTACGAGCTCCCCCTGCGCAGGAATTACGGCATGACCTATCTCATCCGGAACGGTGTGCTGCTCCAATACCTCCGTTCCCCCTTTTCCAAGGACCTGCTTCTGTTGGAGACCACCGATGCCGAGTTGCTCTCCCAATACTGCTCGGAAGCAAACAATTATATCATGAACCGCCCCGCCATCAACGCCCGGCCTGGGATGGAAAAGTTGCTGAAGAATCAGTATTTCCTGGAATACTTCATGCAGCCCCGGTGCCGGTGTCTGCTCAAGCGGATGCAGCCGCTGTTCTTCCCGGAAGAGCTCCAGCGCCGCCTGCTGCCCCGGGAACGCCACCAGGGCCAGCAAATGGGCCTGTTTCTGGACGGTTCCCGGTTCTTTGAAAGCATGATTTTGTTCAAATCCGCCTTTGTGGATTATATCTACACCGGGCGGCTCATGGCCTTCGGGCGCACCTTCGTCATCTCCCGGGAGGACCGGATGACCCATCTGCAGTACATGCTGGAAAAGCTGTCCCAAAATCCGGAGCAGGCCCTGTACATTCTGTCCACGCAAAACCAGCTTTGCAATCTGGAGGACCAGCCCACGTCCCTGTTTCTCAGCCGCAGTGCCGCCTTTGCCCTGAAAAATGACGCCGGACGGGACCGGGTCATGTACACCGTCTCTTCCACGGCGATGATTGAGCACCTGAACACCTGGCTGGACCATATTGAGGCCCTCCCCGCCGAACAATGTCTCAGCGGCGCGGACGCCATTGAGTACATCTCCCGGTGCATCCGGCTGCTGTAAAAGCAGAAAGGAGTATTGTTATGACACGCTGCTGCATTCTCCCCTATTCAGCCTTTGAACTGGAAGCCATTGAGCGTTGGCTGAATCAACAGGCCGAGGCCGGCTGGGCGCTGCAATCCCTGGGAGCCTGGGCAAAATTTCGGCGTACCGACGGCCCCCGGCAATATTATCGGGTGCGCTATATCCCGGAAAACCGGGACATTCAAGGCACCATCTGGTGGGGAGATCTGTACGTGTATACCGCGGCCTCCCCAGCGGATCTCCCCGTCCGGCCGCCGGAAGATCAAATCGCCGCAGCAAAACGGAGTTCCAATCCTGCGGCTGCAGGGACCTGTGCCGCCAGCGCGATGATTTTGCTCCAGCGCATTTTCCGCAGCGTGACCAGTCCGGCGGGCTGGTCAATTTGGGTCGTCCCAGAACTGGCGTTGCTGGTAACACTCTCCTTTTGCACGATTTACGGCCAGGCAAAATTCGGTTCCCGGGCCAAAATCTACGCCCGGGGCGAACAGCCGGAGCCCACCGTCCCGCCCCGGAATTGGACACTTTACGCCCTCTGGATTTTCCTTTTCTGCGCCCTGGTCGTCCTCGCCGCCGAATTTTTTCCCGCATCACCCCGGTGACCCAAAAGAAAAAGTCCCCGGCAATGCCGGAGCCCTTTGCTCGCTTCGCAAAATTCGCGCCCGTGGGTACGAAAAACTTCAATCATTTTTTGCCCAGCTCCGCCGGGCAAAAAATACTTTGCGCGAAGTGAGCATCGAGCTTGCGAGGCGACGAGCGCAGCGAAAAACACAATTGAACGCGCCCGAAAGGGGCGCTTTCAATTGATTTTAAAATAAAAGCTCCCGGCATAGCCGGGAGCTTTTTTGTTTATTAGTCCTGAGAGTGGATGATATGCCGGGGGCACACCGTCTCGCAGTGACCGCAGCGAATGCACTTGTCCGGATCGATATGGGCCAAAAAGTCCTTAATCTGGATGGCGTCCGCCGGGCATTCCTTGGCGCACTTCATGCAGCCGATGCAGCCCACCTTGCAGGCCTTCATCACCGCGGGGCCCTTGTCGTTGGAGCGGCAGGCTACCAGCTCATTCATGCTGTAGGGCACCTTCACGGGGATGGACTTGGGGCAGGCCTCGGCGCAGGCCATGCAGCCCACGCACTTTTCACGGTCCACCTTCGCCACGCCGTCCACGATGTGCATGGCGTCAAACTTACAGGCCTGGACACAATCGCCGTAGCCAATGCAGGAGTACGAGCACACCTTGGTACCCTTTCCGCCGTAGCCCATAGCGGCCTGACAGGTCTTGGGACCGGTGTAGTCAAACTTCAGTTCCGCCGCCTCGGCACTGCCGGAGCAGGGGATGAAGGCGATCATCTTTTCCCCGCCGCCGCCGGCAACGCCCATGATCTCCGCGATCTTGGCCGCAGCCTCCGGGCCGCTGGCAACGCACTTATCCGTAGGGGCCTCACCCCTCACCACCGCCGCGGCATAACCGGAGCAACCGGGAAATCCGCAGCCGCCGCAGTTGGCGCCGGCCAGGCACTCCATAACGGCCTCTTCCCGGGGATCCGTCTCCACATAGAAGATCTTGGAAGCAAAGCCCAGCAGCGCCGCGAAGGCAGCGCCCATGACGCCCAGAACCAGAACCGCATACAAAATATTCACCATAATTCCAGTTCCTCCTTACCAGATCTTCATACCGGTGAAGCCCATAAACGCCAGAGCCAGCAGACCGGCGGACACCAGAGCAATGGGGAAGCCCTCAAAGCTCTTGGGATACTCAGCAAACTGCAGCCGCTCCCGCACGGAGGCAAACAGCACGATGGCCAGCATAAAGCCCAAGCCGCCGGTGATGCCGTAGCACACGGATTGGATGAAGTTATGATTGTTTTGCACATTCAGCAGCACCACGCCCAGTACCGCGCAGTTGGTAGTGATCAGAGGCAGGTAAATACCCAAGGCGGAGTACAAAGACGGAATGGACTTTTTCAGGAACATCTCCACCAGCTGCACCAGAGACGCGATGATGAGGATGAACGCCAAGGTCTGCAGATACTGGTCCAGACCGAAGTGGATCAAAACCAGATTGACCACATAGGACAACGCGGAAGCCAGACCCATAACAAAGGTTACGGCCAAGCCCATGCCGATGGCGGAATCCACCTTCTGAGAAACGCCCAGGAAGGGGCAGCAGCCCAAAAACTGGGAGAAGATGAAGTTATTAATGAGGATCGCGCCGAGAGAAATGGACAACAGAGATTGGAGCATTTCCATTATTCAGCACCCTCCTTTTCTTTCAGCTCTTTCTTTTCCGCACTGCGGCGCAGCACATACTGCATCAGAGCAATCAGGCAACCCAACGTCAAAAAGCCGCCCAGAGGCAAGATCATGAACAGGCAGCCGTAAGCCTCGCCGTTGAAGATCTGGAAGCCCGTACCGGAACCGTCCAGCGTCAGGAAACTGGTGGCACCATTGAGCAGGCCGCCGCCGAAAGTACCGCTGCCCAAAAACTCACGGATGATACACATGGCCATCAGAACCAGCGTATAGCCAAGGCCCTGGGCAATGCCGTCCACAAAGGAAGCTCCCACGGAGTTCTTGGCCGCGAAAGCCTCGGCCCGGCCGATGACGATACAGTTGACAACGATCAGCGGGATAAACACGCCCAGCGCGTCCGACAGGGCGGGGACAAAGGCCTTCAGCAGCAAATCGACGATGGTCACGAAGCCGGCGATCAAAACCACGAAGATGGCCAGACGAATTTCGCTCGGGATGAACTTCCGGCACAGGGACACGACCACGTTGCAGCAAGTCAGAATGATGATAACGGACAGACCCATGCCCACACCGTTGAACAAGGACGTGGTGATGGCCATGGTGGAGCACATACCCAGCAACTGCACCAGAACGGGGTTATTGGTAACAAGGCCCTCTTTGAATTGTTGTTTAATATTCATATTGCCTTACCTCCTTAACCCAAATTGGCCACAGCATCCAGCGCGATGTTCACCGCGTCGGTCACTGCCTGAGATGTAATGGTGGCGCCGGTAAGGGCGTTGATGGTGCCGCCGGCCTTGGTCAGGGCCGCGGAACCTTCAATGCCGATGTACTGGTTCCGGAAGGAATCTTCGGTGGCTTTCGCGCCCAGGCCCGGGGTCTCGCCGTGCTTGATGATGGACACGCCGGATACCACGCCGTCATTGTCAACCCCCACCGCCAGGGTGATGTTGCTCTGGGCGCCGCCGATGGTGAGCTGCACCACGTGGCCGGTGTCAGCCTCGTAAATGCCGCTGATGCCGTTGCCGAAGTCGCCTTCCAGCTGGGTATATCCGTCAGCGGGGAGCACGGCATTGAACGCGGCGTTGGTCTTTTCTGTTTGGATATCCTCGATCCTCTGATAGGTGATCATATTGATGCCGCCCAGGACCGCGGACACGATGATGCAGATGACTGCCAGAACAGCCACCAGCTTTACAATGCTGGGAGAAGTCTTTTCGTTCATGCCTGCGCCTCCTTTGCCGCTTTCTTTTCCGCCTTGGCGGCCTGCTTGGCAGCCTTCAGCTCCTGCGCGGAGATGCCGAACTGACGCTGCGGGGTGGCCTTATCAATAGCCCACACCAGCAGGTTCATGATGAGGATGGCGTAGGACACACCCTCGGGATAGCCGCCGAAGTAGCGGATGAGCACAGTCAGCAGACCGCAGCCCACGCCGAAGATAAGCTGGCCCTTGGGGGTCACGGGGCTGGTGCAGTAGTCGGTGGCCATAAACACGGCGCCCAGCATCAATCCGCCGGAGCAGAGGTTGAAGAGCATCCACTCCACGTTGCCGTAGCCGCTCTTGCCGAAGATCAATGTCAGCACCGCGACAGTGCCCACGAAGGTCACGGGGATGCGCCAGCTGATGACCTTGCGTACCAACAGGTAGAGGAAGCCCAGCAGCAGCGCGGCGGTGGAGATCTCACCGATGCAGCCGGGGACCTTGCCGATAAACATATCCATCAGGTTGAAATACTCCGGCAGCGCCTCTCCTGCCTTCAGATAGGTCAGGGGTGTGGCCATGGTAGTGCCATCCACCACGGTTTTCAGCGCGGAGGGTACGGCCCAAGTGGTCATGAGTCCGGCATAACCCGCCAGCATGAAGGCGCGGCCCGCCAAAGCGGGATTCAAAAAGTTCTTGCCGATGCCGCCGTACAACTGCTTGACCAGCACAATGGCCAAAAAGTCGCCGATGATGACCACGAACAGGGGCACGCCTGCAGGCATGCAGAACACCAGCAGCACGCCGGTGACGCAGGCGGACAGGTCGTGAATGGTGCTGTTTTTCTTCATGAGCTTGCGGTAAGCAAATTCAAAGAATACGCAGGCGATCACAGAGACCGCCACGCGGATGATGGCCGCAGCGCCGAACTGCCACACCGCCACGCAGAACGCGGGCAGCAGGGCAATGAGCACATCCAGCATGATGCGCTGGGTGTCCGTCTTGGCACGGATGAAGGGAGCGCCGGAGACATGATAGAGCATTTTTTCTTCCATTACTTCTCCGCCTCCTTCTTGGCGGCCTCGGCTTCCGCCTTGGCCTTCAATTCAAACTCCCGGGCCTTGATCATGGCCTTGCCCATCTTGAACGTGGGCGTCAGCGGCAGGCGGCCGGGACAGTTATAGGTGCAGGACCCGCACTCGAAGCAGTCCGTCACATGGAACTTCGCCATGTTGTCGAAGTCCTTCTTCAGGGTATACATATACATATGGATGGGCTGGAGCTTCATGGGGCAGACCTCAATGCACTTGCCGCAGCGGATGCAGGTGGGGTTCTCCACGTCGCGGTTCTCGTCCTCAGTGAAGCACAGCAGACCGGAAATGCCCTTAATGAGACCGCAGCTCTGGTCAAAGGAGGCAAAGCCCATCATGGGACCGCCCAGAACCACACGGTCGATGGGGCGGGTGAAGCCGCCCAGTTGGTCGATGATGAACTGCAGGGGCGTTCCGAAGCGGACCATCACGTTGGCAGGCTTGATGGCCGTACCGCCCACGGACAGGACACGCTCAATGAGGGGCCGGCCCTCGTAGCAGGCGCGGTAGACGCTCCAGCAGGTGAACGTGGACACCACATTGCATCCCACGCCGGAGGGCAGTCCGCCGGGCTTGACCTCCCGGTTGGTATTGGCCTTGACCTGCATCTTCTCGGCGCCCTGGGGGTACTTGACCTTCTCGGGCACAATGACCACGCCGTACTGGGCGGGGTTCAGGGAGTTGAGCAGGTCGATGGCGTCCTGTTTATTCTCCTCGATGCCATAGTACGCGGTATCCACCCCCTGGGCGATGCGCACCAGTTCGATGCCCTTGAGCAGCTCTTCGGGATGCTCCAGCATGGTCCGGTGGTCTCCGTTCAGATAAGGCTCACACTCCGCGCCATTGATGATGAGGGTATCCACCTTGCCCCGGCCGCCCTGGATCTTGAAAGCGGTGGGGAACATAGCGCCACCCATACCCACGACGCCGCCCTCGCGGATGCGGTCCAAGATTGCGTCCGGATCCTTGAGCTGCTCGGGAGTCAGGGGGGCGAGGTCCGTGCAGGGAGTGTCCAGACCGTCATTTTCGATCACGATGGAAGGCACCAGGTCTCCCACCACGCAGTGCCGTCTGGGTTCGATCGCCACCACCGTGCCGGACACGGAGGCATGGATCGGAGCGCACAAGGGCGCGTCATTGTCGCCAATCTTCTGGCCCATCGTCACGTGGTCGCCGACCTTGACCAAAGGCTGGCAGGGCGCGCCGATGTGCATCTGAAGAGGAATGACGACCTGAGGCGGCTGTGCGATGAAGGAAGTCGCCAGATCGGGCTGCTTCATTTCATCGGGATGAACGCCGCCGTAATACTTAAAGGGCATTAGCATCACCTCTCTATGATTTAACTTATACATATTAACATATTGTAAATAATATGTCCATACGAAAACGACGAAAAAACGCCCGTTTCCCCAAACAACATTTTAACAATACTGCGATTTTTTTGACGAGTTTTCGCCGCAGACAGGAACCAAAAACGGCCTGCCCTCGGCAGACCGTTTTTTCTTATCCCAGGTTCCGGGACACCCGCACGCCATCCTTGTGCAAAAACACATCCAGCTTCACCCGGTCCCCCCGGACCAGGCTCTGGGTGAACTCGTAGGGCCGGCCGTCCTCCGTGCGGGTAACCCGCTGGACGGAAAAGGCCGCGCTCCCCGGACGGCACCCCAGCAACTCCGCTTCCCGCCGGCTCATGACCACCGCCTCGTAGGAATCTACCGCCTCATAGGGGACGATGCCCCGCTCCGTGAGCAGACTGTAAAAGCTGCTTTTTTCCAACATGGGCCGAGTCAAGTCCGGATAGATGTACTGGGGGTAGAACGAGCTCTCCAAAATCAGGGCTTCCCCGTCGCTGTACCGGATGCGGGAAAATTTATACACCTTTGTTTCCGGACCGTCCAGTTCCAGCATCTTCACGATGTCCGGCGTGGGCTCGATGACCTCATACTCCACCAGTTTGGAGGAGGGCTTGAGCCCCAAAGACTGCACCTCCGTGGTAAAGGAGTACAGTTTTTCGGTCTTGCGGCTCATTTTCGGCTCCGCCACATAGGTGCCGCGTCCCTGCTTGCGGATGACCAGGCCTTCATCCTCCAGCATGCTTACCGCCTGCCGCACAGTGCTGCGGCTGATGTCAAAGGTCTTGCACAGCTCCGACTCCGATGGGATGAGGTCTCCCGGCACCAGCGTTCCCGCCGTGATGTTCCGCTTGATGATGTTCACAAGCTGACTGTACAACGGAATGTCCGACTCCAGAGACAATTTACTGAACAATACGGGATTTTTCTCCATACTACATCTCTCCTTGTGACATATTATAAACGATACAGTCGTTCCATGCAAGTTCACGGCGGAAAATACCGCCAAAAAATTTTCGGCTTTTTTCGATTTTTTCAAAATTTTTATACACATGTTCAAAAAACGGACATTTTTCTGGGAACAATTTGTGAATTCCCTGCATTGAAAGCGGCCCATCCACGTGCTACAATGGCAATATCAATCAAATATGCGATATGACGTATCCGGGAAAACGCTTCTGGCGTACCCAAGGGTTCACAACCACAGGTCCCAAGACCGGATGCCGATCGCCCTCTGGAGAACCCCGCGTCAGGCGGGTGCCGAAGGTGCAAAGCGGAACTTTCCGCCAATCTCTCAGGCAAAAGGACAGAGTCGATGCTCACGCAGGCCATGCGTGCGTTTCCTATGTTTTTTGCGGACAGAGAGCCTCTGTCCGTTTTTTTATTGCACACAGCCGTGCAGAAAAAAGAAAAGGAAAAGGAGAACAACTTATGGAAAAGATCGTAGAAATCATTGAAAAGATCAACGGTCCGTTAAATACCTTCGCCTGGGGCCCCATCATGCTGGTCCTGCTGGTGGGGACCGGCATCTTCCTGTCCGCCCGCACGGGCTTTGTGCAGGTGCGGCGCTTCGGGTACATTATGAAAAACACCATCGGGTCCCTGTTCAAAAAGTCGGATAAGGACCATGGCGATAACCTCTCCCCCTTCCAGGCCGTCACCACCGCCCTGGCGGGCACAGTGGGCACCGGCAACATCGCCGGCGTCACCGGCGCCATCTTCGTGGGCGGCCCCGGCGCCGTGTTCTGGATGTGGATCTCCGCCTTCTTCGGCATGTGCACCAAGTACGCCGAGATCGCCCTGGCGGTAAAATTCCGCGAGACCGGCGACAACGGCAAGTTCCACGGCGGCCCCATGTACTACATCACCAACGGCCTGGGCAAGAACTTCAAGTGGCTGGCCTGCATCTTCGCCATTCTGGGCGGCCTGGCCAGCTTCGGCATCGGCAACATTGCCCAGACCAATGAAATCGCCGGTGCCATGTCCAGCCTGTTCGGCCTGTCTCCCCTGGTCACGGGCATCATCCTGGCCGTCATCGTGGCCATCGTGGTCATCGGCGGCGTGAAGCGTATCGGCCAGGTGACTTCTTACCTGGTGCCCTTTATGTCCATCTTCTACGTGCTGGCAGGCATCGCCGTCATCATCCTGCGCATCACCGACATTCCCGGCGCGCTGGCCCTGATCGTAAAGGAAGCCTTCAGCTTTGAAGCCGTCGGCGGCGGCATCTTCGGCTACGCCATCATGCTGGCCATCCGTCAGGGCTTCGCCCGGGGCGTGTTCTCCAACGAGGCCGGTCTCGGCTCCGCCCCCATCGCCCATGCCGCCTCCTCCACGGAAGAGCCCGCGGAGCAGGCCATCTGGGGCGTGTTTGAAGTGTTCTTCGACACCATCGTCATCTGCACCATCACCGCGCTGACCGTCCTGCTGTCCGGCGTGCTGGACACTGCCGGAGGCCTGGATGCCTTCGCATCCAAGGGCGCAGCCGCGGTCGCCGCGTTCAACATCATCCTTCCCGGCAACATCGGCGGCCTCATCATCCAGATCAGCCTGATCTTCTTTGCCCTGTCCACCGTGCTGGGCTGGAGTTACTACGGCGAGCGCTGCTGGGGCTACCTGAGCCACGACAACAAAATCGTCGATCTGATTTACAAAGTCCTGTTCGTCCTCATGTGCATCGTAGGCGCCACCGGCTCCGGTACGCTGATGTGGGACATCGCGGATACCCTGAACGGCCTGATGGCCATCCCCAACCTGGTGGCCCTGCTGGTGCTGTCCGGCGTGGTCGCGTCCATCACCAAGGAATATTTCGGCAAGGTCGATTTGCAAAAAGGTCAGAAATAAGGCCGGATCCGACCCCAAAAACGAAATTATTTCAAAATACCAAACGCATTCATCGAATTTTTTCGGTGGGTGCGTTTCGTATACCCAAAACAGAAAGAATAAAGGAGAACTGAGAGAAAAATGAGCGGATTAGAAGCAACCTTATTCCCCATCGTGGCGAAAATCAATGAGTACCTGTCCAATTACATTTTGGTCTTCCTGCTGATCGGCGTGGGCCTGTGGTACAGCATCCGCACCCGCTTCGTGCAGGTGCGCTGCTTCGGCGAGGGCATGAAAAAGACCTTCGGCAGCCTGTCCCTCCGGGGCGGACGGCAGGAACGGGGCATGAGCTCCTTCCAGGCCCTGACCACCGCCATCGCCGCCCAGGTGGGCACCGGCAACATCGTGGGCGCTTCCGGCGCGATCCTCACCGGCGGCCCCGGCGCTATCTTCTGGATGTGGGTCATCGCCTTCTTCGGCATGGCCACTATCTACGCCGAGGCCACCCTGGCCATCCAAACCCGGCAGGCCGATGAGGACGGCTCCTACCGCGGCGGCCCGGTGTATTACATCACCACCGCGTTCAAGGGCGGCTTCGGCAAATTCCTGGCAGGCTTCTTCGCTGTGGCCATCATCCTGGCCCTGGGCTTCATGGGCTGCATGGTGCAGTCCAACTCCATCGGCTCCACCTTCCAGACCGCCTTCGGCATCCCCTCCTGGATCGTAGGTATCGTGCTGGTGGTCATCTGCGGCATCATCTTCCTGGGCGGCGTGCAGCGTCTGGCCTCCGTCACGGAAAAGGTGGTCCCCGTCATGGCAGCCATCTTCCTAGCGGGCGGCCTGATCGTACTTATCGCCCGGATCCAGTACCTCCCCACCACCTTCGGCATGATCTTCAAATACGCCTTCCAGCCCCAGGCTATCATTGGCGGCGGCGTGGGCTACGCACTGAAAACCGCCGTCAGCCAAGGTGCCAAGCGCGGCCTGTTCTCCAACGAGGCCGGCATGGGCTCCACCCCCCACGCCCACGCACAGGCCAACGTCTCCGACCCCCACGACCAGGGCGTAGTCGCCATGATCGGTGTGTTCATGGATACCTTCGTGGTCCTGACCCTGAACGCCCTTGTGGTCATCTCCACCCTGTACACCGCTGACGGCCCTCTGGCCGAGTGCGGTGCAGCCGCGGTGAGCGAGACCCTGGGCAAGGCCAATCTGGCCCAGACCGCCTTCGGCACCGTGTTCGGCACGGAAGCCGGCGCCATGTTCGTGGCCATCTGCCTGTTCTTCTTTGCCTTCTCCACCATTTTGAGCTGGAACCTGTTCGGCAAGATCAACATGGTGTACCTGTTCGGCAAGAAGTCCGTCATCGTGTATTCTGTCATTGCCTTAGTGTTCATCTTCCTGGGCACCGTGACCGGCAGCGACTTCGTCTGGGAGCTGACCGACATGTTCAACAACCTCATGGTCATCCCCAACGCCATTGCCCTGTTCGCTCTGACGGGCATGGTGCTGTCCACCACCCATGGGCTGAAAAAATAACCCCACGCAAAAACGCCCCCGTATCCTTTGATGCGGGGGCTTGTTTTGTGCGCCGATGTGCACTATAATAAAAGCAATTTCTGATGAGGAGCACACTATGAAACGATTGACCACCCTCCTGTGCCTGACACTCAGCCTGTGCCTGCTGTCCGGCTGCTTTGTCCGGAATGACGACCCCATCGTGCAGGAAGCCGACAAGGCCGTACAGCAGATATTAGACCGTCTGGAGGCTCTCACCGACCAGACCAAGGAGATGACCGATGACGAGCTGGCTGAGACCATCCGGGGCATCGCCGGAGAATACCATCTCACCCTGAACGACGAGCAGATGAAATTTCTCATCTCCGCCTGCCGGACGCTGGAAACCGCCCAAAGCGTGGGCCAGACCGCCCAGGATGTGGGCGAGCAAGTGTCCAAATTCGGGGATACCGTCCACGACATCAGCCAGAGTGTGGGCAAGGTTGCGGACACCGTCTCCGGTTTATTTGACTGAGAAAAAAGACGAACGGCAAAACCGTTCGTCTTTTTTCTCAGTCGATCTGCTCGTCCAGCGGATTCACGGACTTAGCCGCTTTCCCGGACCTGCCCAGCACTTTCATGATCCATTGAGTTGTCTTTTTATCCAGACTGGGGATATACAAATACTTGCGGAACAGGTACAGCAGCCCCACGGACAGCACCGCCAGCAGATTTTCCAGGGGGCTGGTATGATTGACGATCATCTGCCGGGCGATGGCCAGAAGCATGATCTCGATCACCGCGCCCATGGAATGGTTGCACAGCATGTTGACAAATTCCACGCCGATGACCAGCGCAGAGGCCATCCCCATAAACTCCGAAAACAGTTCCGGATCTTCCACAAGCGCTGCAGGAGACAGGCTCTGCACCAGTCCCAGCAGGGCCGCGAACAGAGCCGCCACCAGCAATACAGCCACCAGCAATTCAAACAGGATTGATATCGCGGTCATCAATTCCCGCACACGTTCTTTCATTCCCTTCCGCCTTTCTTACCGAATCGGGTCCTTTTGCATCTTCGCCCAACGCCTGGGGTACTTTTCTGGAGTAGGCGCTGTTTTTTCAATGAGCACTGCGCTGTGAGTCACCTCCGTGCCGGGAATGGTATACCGCACCACGTCCCGCACCGCACCGCCCAGGGTATGAACGGCCTTCTGCGCTTCTTCCAGTTCCCTTTCCGGGTCCGGCCCTTTCATGGCCGCAAACAGACCACCCACCCGCACAAAGGGCAGACACAGCTCCGCCAGTAGGTCCAATCGGGTCACAGCCCGGGCCGTGGCGATATCAAAGGCCTCCCGCAGCCGCTCCGGCGCTTCCTCCGCCCGGGAAAGGACCGTCTCCACGCCAGTCAGCCCCAAATCCGCCGCAGTCTCCTCCAAAAACTGCACCCGCTTCCCCAGACTGTCCAGCAGCGTCAGCCGGATGCTCGGCTCTGCGATTTTCAGCGCCAGGCCGGGAAAGCCCGCCCCAGTGCCCACGTCGATGACCGACCGGTCTCGGAACTCCGCCGCTGTCAGAAGCGCCGCGCAGTCCAGAAAATGGAGCCGGGCAGTCTCCTCCTCGCCGGTGATAGCGGTAAGGTTCATCACCCGGTTCCGGTCCTCCAGCGCCGTATAATACCCCCGGTAGCCCGCCAGGGCCTCCTTTGTCAACGGAAGTCCCAGAGCCGCAAAGCCGGAACTCAAGATTTCTTCCATACTCACTCCTAAAAAATGGATGCACCCAAAGATGCATCCATTTTATCACACTTTTTGACCTTCGTAAAGCATTCAGGCGTAGAAATCATGGTCCCCGACCCGCGCGACGAACATGCGGCTCTCCGCAAACCAATCGCTCACGCCCACCACAGGGTTGACGAAATACAGGCTGTCTCCCACCAGCGAACAGCCCTCCAGACAAATCTTTGCCGCTACCACGGATTCTTCGTTGGGGTCATCATAGATGGTCCCCATGCTCACGGGGCTGAACTGCACGCCATGGGCGCTGTCAAAAATCACATCATACACCGTATCCGGGAAACTGGCGCTCTTCACACGGTTGAGCACCACATTGCCCACGCCGATCTTGCCTTCCATACTTTGATTTCTGGCCTCGGCGCTGATGATGCGGGACAGCCAGTACAGGTCTTCCTCATTATAATACTCTGCTCCGTTTTCGCAGATCTGCATTTGGTCCGTAATCAGGTTGATCTCCCCGGTCTCCGGCGTCCAGTCCACATCGATGCCAAACGCGCCGCAGGCGACACGCACCGGCACCAGGATCTTATCCTGATAATGCATCGCGCCCTTTTCCATATAGAAGCACCGGTCATTCACCGTGAGATACGAAGCCTCCTGAACCACAGTCAGCAGGACCCCCTCCGCCGTTCCGGTCATCACGGAGGCATCCGGGTCCCAAGACACGGTCATCCCCATGTTCAGCAACCCGCAGAAGGAGCGGATGGGGATATACGCCACTCCGTCGATCATATAGCCGGAGTACTGCACCACACCATCCACGGAGATGGGCACCTTTTCATAAATCACTTCCGCCTGTCCTCTGGGTACATCCCAATCCATGGCGGCATATCCGCTGAGCATGGCGCACAGGAGGCAAAGTGCACAGACCAAAGCAATGTTCTTTTGTAATCGTTTTGACATGTTATGCTCCTTTTGCAAATCCACATTGCATACGCAATCTGTCAGAAAGCACAAAAACCACTTGCTTGTGCTACTATTATAAAGAATCTAAAAAAGGCTTTCAATTTACTTTTTGCACAATCGGAGTTTGTCGAATTTGTATTATTTCAACAATCCCGCAGGATATTGGGCCGGAAAACAGGGTCTCCCCATTACCGCGACACAAGATATAGTATTGTACAATTTCCACAAAACGAGCATTTCGACATCGATTTTTAACTTTCGCTATTTCTTGCAAGCCATTTTGTAACCTCTGTTCAAAATTATGTAAACCGAATTATTTATTTTAAAATTTATGTTAACCTCTTTTCCACGTCTGAAAATCCCCGCAGGCCTTGCAGGCGCAGGGCTGCGGGATATTTCCCCGCCTTCTGCCTATCCCGGGCCCTGTCATGTTTTTTCCGAAGGCGCATATGCTTTCAGTAAGCAATACGACTGCAGGGAGGTGAACAGCGTGTCTATGCGAAAGTGGTTGGCATCCTTTGGTGCCGGAATGATCGTGCTCCATCTGGTATTTGCCGGAAGCGGCAGCTCCGCTATGGGCTTTCTGCGCCAAGCACTCACGGACCAGCGGCTGATTTCCGCATCCGTTTCCGTAGAGCTGGGGGGCAGTTCCCCCGCCGTGGAAACACCTGCCCCGCCGGAACTCACCATCCATCCCCTACCCATCTCTTCAACGCCCAAACCCGTGCCCACGCCGGAGATTATAGAAACCAGCATCACCGGCAGCAGCCTCATCGAAAATGCCACGGACTACGACCCGGACATTGCCCAGCTTCTGGCAGAGGGGCCGCAGCTTCGTTTGCAGCGGGACGAGCCGCAGATCCTCATCATCCACACACACTCCAGCGAGGCCTACACCATGGATGCCTTCGACACCTACGAGCCCTCGGATTCCTACCGCACCCAGGACGCCACCCACAACGTCATCCGGCTGGGAGACATTCTGGCGGAGCGCTTCGCGGAGTGCGGCCTGACCGTCATCCACGACCAGGGCGTATACGACTATCCCAGCTACACCGGTTCCTACAGCCGGGCTGGCGCCGCCATTGAAAGCTACCTGGCCCAGTACCCCAGCATCTCCATAGTCATCGACCTCCATCGGGACGCCATCGGGGACAATGACGTGATTTACAAAACCAAGGCCGAGGGCGAGGCCAACCCCTCCGCCCAGGCAATGCTGGTGGTGGGCACTAACGCCAGCGGGCTGGAGCATCCCCATTGGGAGGAGAACCTGAAGCTGGCTTTGTACCTGCAAAGCGCCGTGAACCCCACGCATCCCACCCTCATGCGCCCCGTCACCCTGACCAAAGAGCGCTACAATCAGCAGCTCACCACCGGCTCTCTGATTTTGGAGGTAGGCAGCAACGGCAATACCCTGCAGGAGGCCATCACCGCCGTGCGCCTGTTTGCCGACGGCGCCGGCCCCGCCCTGGCAAAACTCATCACCGATTAGTATAAAAACGTCTCCCTGCGGATAGGATGACAGTATCTTTTCCGCAAGGAGGCATTATTATATGTATATCAAAGACATGATGACCCACCGGACGGTGAGCGTGAGCCAGGACGAGCCCATCACGGCGGCGGCACGTCTGCTGAAGCGGGACAACATCGGCAGCGTGCCCGTGTGCGACAGCAAGGGCAAGCTCCAGGGCATCATCACCGACCGGGACATTGTCCTGCGGTGTGTAGCCGCCGGGGTGGACCCGGACAAGACCCCCATCCGGGAGGTAATGACCACCGGGGTGTTCACCGTCGCCCCCACGGATACGGTGGAATCCGCGGCGGCTCTCATGGGCAAGGCCCAGGTACGGCGGCTCCCGGTGTGTGAGAACGGCACCCTGGTGGGGATGCTGTCCCTGGGGGACCTGGCCTGCTGCGGGGCGTGCAATATGGAGGCCAGCGCGGCGCTGACGGAGATTTCCTCCGGCGTCCAGCGGCGGAAATAAACAACAGGAAGCGGCGCTTGCCGCTTCCTGTTTTGTTTTTCCCCATGTGCCGCAGATCAGCACGGTGGCTGACGCTTCCTGTTGCGTAGGCAATATTCAGTTGTAATGGTGAGACAGGAATCCCGGAAACGTCGGGCCGTGCTGACCTGCGGCGCATGGGGAGGGCAATTTACCGTTCCTCGAACTGCATGACCTCCATCATGATGCGGGCGCCCATGCAAAAGCCGGTATAAAACATATCCTGATTTTTACAGCCCCAAAGCTCGGAGAATTTTTCCATGATTGCCTCGAATTCTTCCCGCTGTTTTTGACTCAGCCCCTCGCAGAAGCCGTCCGACATTGTTTCATACGCACACGCCGCTCTTTTGCTTTTGAGTGGTGTCGGTACCAGTTCCCATGGGGCTAACTCTCCGGAATATAGGGTATCTATCATGCTGTAGTACATTGTTTTTTCACCTCTGAATATATATTACGCCTGATTGGGTGTAAAGTCAACACATCTGATTAGATGTATGTTATTTTCTATATGACATACAAACATGGAGGATAGAATTTATGTATATTTACAGTCGGATTCGGGATATGCGCGTAGATAATTCTCTGAGCCAAGCAAAAATTGCGGAAATTTTAGGGACAACACAGCAGCAGTATTCAAAATGGGAACGGGGAGAGCAGGAAATTCCAGTGCACCATTTAATTACGTTGGCAAGACTATACAAGGTAAGTATTGATTATTTGGTTGGAATATCAAAGAACAAGTAGGGGCGGGTTCTAAACCCGCCCCTACGGTATTGGAATCGGTGCCAACGACAAAACAGGAACGGTCACTGTTCCGTTCCTGTTTCTTTTTTTGCCAACAAAAACACCGTGGTCAAAATGCACACGAATCCCACCAGGTCCATGGCCACGAACCGGGAGCCCAGCCACACCACACTGATGACCGTGGCCGCCACGGGTTCGATGCTGGCCAGCATACTGGCCTTCACCGCCCCCAGGTCGTTCACCCCCTGAAGATACAGCGGATACGCCGCCACCGTACCTATCAGAACCATCCCGGCCACGCCCAGCCACCCGGCCGGCGGCAGAGAAATCACCAGCGGCCACGGATGCGTCAGCACCAGCAGTGCCGCGCCGCCGATGAGCGCGCCGAATCCCGTGACCAGCATGGTGCCGTACACCGGAGTCAGCTCCTTCGGCAGCAACGTGTATGCCACCAGCGATACCGCGGACAGCAGTCCCCAAAACAGCCCCGCCGGAGAGATCTGCATGGTGTGCAGGTCTCCGTGGGTCGCGATGAAAAACGTCCCCGCCACCGCCAGCACAATAGATACCGCTTCCCGGACCGTGGGCATACGCCGCGCTGTGAAGCACACCAACACCATGACCAGCACCGGACCGATGTACTGCAGCACCGTGGCCGTCCCGGCGTTGGTGGCGTTGATGGCCTGCAGGTAGGTAAACTGGGAAAACAGCATCCCGAACACACCGAAAGCCGCCAATTTTACCGCGTCCCGCCGGTTACGCCAACAGGCCGTCACCCGCTCCCGCTGACGCAGCAGCACATAAGCCACCATCACCAGCCCCGCACACAGCATCCGCACCGTAGTGAGCCAAGTAGGATCCACATGATAATGGTCGAATAAAAATTGCCCGCAGGACCCGGAAAAGCCCCAGCAGATCCCGCCCAGCAACGTGCACATCACGCCCCGGAACAGTTGATTCCGTTCCTCCATTTCCATCCCCCGTTTCATACAGTTTTCCCATTGTAATCGACCAGGCCGCAAATTTCAACAAAAATCTTCCTCTGCCCCGGTCAGTAAAATTTTTCCGGATTTTTTCAAAAAATGCTTTACAAACAAGCTGAGATGTGTTATATTTAATTTAGAAATAAGAATTATTACTGTTAAGGAGGGATGAACATGGAACCCGCACAGCGGTTCAGCCGGAAACGGCAGGCGATCTATGACGCGCTGATGGCCTCCCATGCCCATCCCAGTGCAGAGGATCTTTACCACACTCTCAAGCCCCATTACCCGGACTTGAGTCTGGGCACCGTGTACCGGAACCTGAAAAGCATGGTCGCCGGAGGCGATGTGGTGTGCGTAGCAAATGTGGAAGGCAAAGACCGGTTCGATGCCCACGTTGAGCCCCACGCCCATCTGGTCTGCCGGAACTGCGGCGCGGTGCTGGATCTGCCCATGACGCAGGTCATCTCTGAAGAATGCGCCCGCATCGCGGAGGAACGCGGCCTATCCATCGACCCACGCAGCCTGCGGCTGTTCGGGTTGTGCATCTCTTGTAAAGACCGGGGTTTCCCCGATCCAATATGGCAATAAAAATTCAAAATAATGGAGGAACATCACTATGAAATGGAAATGCACTGTCTGCGGTTACATCGCTGAGGGCGACAAAGCCCCCACTGAATGCCCCATCTGCCACGTCGGCGCCGATAAGTTTGAGAAGGTGGAAGGCGAGCTGAAGCTGGCCGCTGAGCACGAGCTGGGCATTTACGCCAAGACCGTAAAGAACAACCCCGACATCCCCGAAGAGGATAAGAAGTTCATCTTCGAGCAGTTGATGGCCAACTTCAACGGCGAGTGCGCCGAGGTCGGCATGTACCTGTGCATGGCCCGCATCGCCCACCGGGAAGGTTATCCCGAGGCCGGCCTGTACTGGGAGAAGGCCGCTTACGAAGAAGCTGAGCATGCCGCCAAATTCGCCGAGCTGCTGGGCGAGGACCTGGAGCCCAACATGACTGGCTCCACCAAAAAGAATCTGGCTTGGCGCGTGGAGTGCGAGTACGGCGCCACTGAGGGCAAGTTCAAGCTGGCCGCCATCGCCAAGAAGTACGGTTTGGATGCCATCCACGACACCGTCCATGAGATGGCCCGTGATGAGGCCCGCCACGGCAAGGGTCTGGAAGGCCTGCTGAAGAGACTGTTCTAAACTACATAGGGCATTCCTCCGGAATGCCCTATCATTTCATACAAAGGAGAACCAACTATGGATAAAAAAGTCGCCGCCCTGCTGAATCAGCAGGTAAATAAGGAGTTCTACAGCGCTTATCTGTATCTGGACATGGCCAACTATTATATCGACATGGACCTGGACGGCTTCGGCAACTGGTACACCATCCAGGCCCAGGAAGAGCGGGACCACGCTATGCTGTTCATGCAGTACCTGCAAAACAACGGCATCAAGGTGGAGCTGGACGCCATTGATAAGCCCGATAAGGTCTTTAAGACCCCTCTGGACCCTCTCACCGCCGCGTTTGAGCATGAAAAGTACGTCACCGACCTGATCCACACCATCTACGAGGCCGCCCAGAAGGCCAAGGACTTCCGCACCATGCAGTTTTTGGACTGGTTCGTGAAGGAGCAGGGCGAGGAAGAGAAAAATGCCGACGGCATGATCAAGAAGTACAAGCTCTTCGGCGACGACCCCAAGAGCCTGTACCTGCTCAACCAGGAGCTGGCCGCCCGGGTCTACTCCGCTCCCTCCCTGGTGCTGGACTGAATCATTTTTTCCCATAAAAAAGCACAGCTTTTGCAAGCTGTGCTTTTTTGTTTTGAATTGTGGGACAGCAAACTGCCCTTGCGCCTTATTCCACAGGCTGACCGGTGGCCATGCCGGCGGCGACGCGGCCCCACAGAACAGCGGTACCGATGGAGGTGCCGCAGCCCGGATAGATAGTGCCGTAAATGCCGGTGGGCGCGCTCTCGCCGGTGGCATACAGGCCGGGGATGACCTTGCCGTTCACATCCAGAACACGGGCGGCAATGTCCGTTTCCAAACCGCCGAAGGTGACCGTGACACAGGGAGTGTAGTAGAACGCGGCGTACTTGGGTCCGTCCACGGGGAACATGAACTCGGCAGGCTTGCCGAAGTCCTCATCCTCACCCTTGGCAGACAGCTCGTTGTAGCGGTCCACGGTAGCCTTTAACGTAGCGTACTCCACGCCCATCTTCTGGGCCAGTTCTTCCAGAGAATCTGCGTACACATCCTTCGGGTCAGAGGTCTTGCCTGCGTTGAAGGCAGCCTGGACCGTCGGATACGCGTCCTTGCCGCTGGTGACGTACCAGGCGTGGTCCTTCTTGGTGCGCATCAGCGCGTCGCCCACCACGTACTGGTAGCTCCACTCGTTGACCACGCGGTGGCCGTCGGCATCAACAATCAGGCCGGCTTCTTCTTTGATGCCGATGAAGGCGGAGGAAATGCTCATATAGTTGACCTGCACGCCGGGGGAGACGTACTCCTTGGCGCCGACCTTCACGGCCTCGGCCACGCCCTTGCCCACGTTGGTCTTGGGAACGTCGGTGAAGTAGCCCTTCATCTGGGGATACAGGCCCTCCAGCTTCTCCCGGTTGGCCGCGAAGCCGCCGGTGGCCAGCAGGACGTTATTGGCGTGAACGGTCAGCGTGCCGCCACCGGCATAGTTAAAGACTGCGCCCTTGACGGTGCCGTTTTCCACCAGCAGATGATCCAGTGCGCACTCAAACACGATCTCGCCGCCCAGCTTCTCATAGGTGCTGTGCATGGCGTAGGTGATGTGGCCGCCCTGGCCGGCGGACATGTAGGAACCGCCTTCGCTGTTGTACACGCGCCAGGGAACGATGCTCTCATGGATGGGCTCCACGTCCTGGCACTTCCAGCCGCAGCTTTCCAGCCACAGCAGGTTCTCATAAGCGCGGTCCACAAAGAAGCGAATCTTCTTGGGGTCCATCATGCCCTTGCCCTGAGACATCATGTAATCAAACAGGATATCGGGGCTGTCATAGATGCCCACTGCATGCTGCCATTTGGTGCCAGGCGCCATGACCTTGCCGCCGGAACGGGCCGCAGAGCCGCCGGTGACGCCGGCCGCTTCCACAATCAGCACGTCCGCGCCGCCCTGACGGGCCTGCACGCCGGCCGCCAGACCGCCTGCGCCGCCGCCGACGACCAAAAAGTCCACGGTACGTTCTTCGTCGCTGTGCTTCTCACGGGGAATGGGGGTGCTCAGAGCCGCCGTATCCGCGCCGGAAGCGGCGATGGCCTTGGTTGCCGCCTTGATGATGGCATTGGAGGTTTTCTCTGCGCCGATGACCGGGGGCACGCCCAGAGACTGATGCTTTACGATGGCCGCAGGGATGGTCTCCACGGGAGACGTTTTCAGCCCCCAGCCCACGCCCTTAATCTCGCCGTGGGATTTGATGGTCACATCTTCGATGCGGTCCTCGGACAGGGTGACGGATACGACCACGCTGCTGGGCTTGCTGTCGTAACCGTTACCGTAGGCCTTACCTTCGTAAGTACCGGGTGTAAATTTTGCCATTGTTCTTACCTCCTGAAATCTTCCTTTTTTATGTTTGATTTATAGATCCAACATGGTTGATTGCTTTTCGTTCCAGAAAAAGCCCCACTCTTTCATCCGCCAGCGGATGGCCGTTTCCCGGGCATCCATGCCGTCAAATTCGCCGGCTTCGTACATGGCGTCAATGGTCTCCTCTGGGATACCCAGCGCCCGCAATACTTCCACATTATGCTCTCCAAATGTGGGCGCTGAAGCCACGATTTTCGCGGGATTCCGCTTGAACTTGTTCATGATGCCGATGCCGATGACCTCTCCAAGCACACTGTCAGTCCATGTCACAATGTCCTCCCGGGCCTTATAGTGGGGGTCTTTCAGGATATCTCCGGGGCCGTAGGCCCGCTGGTTGGGGATGCCCCGTTCATTGAGCAGCGCCTCCACTTCTGACACGGTCTTATCCGCACAGAAATCGGATATCGCCTTTTCAATGCGCTGACCCAGGGGAAGCGTCACCATGCAGCTGCTGAAATTCTCGTAAATTTCCGGGTCCGTCGTGCCCGGCAGGGGCAGGCCGAACAGAGGGTATCCCCGCTTCACGTTTCCCGCGCCCACACAGCCGATGAAAATCGTGCCGTCCTTGCAGTCATAAAACGAGAATCCCGCAGCCTGATTGCTGGCGTTTCCCGTGCGCCAGGGCACCGGTTCTCCGTCCGCCGGGAAGCCCACATTGAACCACTCAATGGGATAGCTGCTGAGAAGCCGGAACATGGTCTCATACTGAGAGATGTCCACGCTGTCCCCCTCCCCGGTCTCCCGGGCGTGGACCAGCAGCGCCAGCGCGCAGATGCAGGCATTCATGGCCGTGGCGTAATCCGACAGATAGGGGTTCACCTTCAGTGGCGGCGAGGTGGGGCTGGCGCCGTTGAGGTACATATAGCCGCTCATGGCCTGACCGGACACGTCGTAGGCCGCCTTGTCCTTATCCGGACCGTACTGCCCGTACCCGGACACATGGACAATGGACAGCCTGGGGTTGAGATTGTCCCAGACAAAATCATCCGAAAGGCCCAACTTATCATAAGTACCGGGGCGGCCGGACTCAATCCAGATATCCGCCCAGGCAAGGAGCTTTTTCAGCACTTCCATTCCACGTTCGCTGTGGGTATCCAGCGCCATGGAAAAACCGTTTCGATGGTCCTGAGAATAGCCGTAGCACCCCCGCTGATTACAGGGGATTTTCGGATGCTCCACCTGCAGGACCTTCGCACCCATTTCCGACATAATGCTTCCCGCATACGGCCCCGCGATATTTACGCCGGTCGCCAGCACCTTTACCCCTGCCAATACGCCAAAGGCGGGATATTCATCAAATTTCATGTGGGTACCGTAATAATCGGTCGCAAATTTTGACATGTGATCGGTCCTTTCGGTCACCAAATGTAATCGCGGTCTCGGCGGGAATTCCCACCGAGACCCGCTGATTTCATCTTATATGCTTCGTATTTTATGCTTACAGACCCAGTTTTTCCGCCTGGTCGGGACGCCAGAAGAACTGCCACTCCTTCAGTCTCCAACGCTCTGCGGTCTCCTTGGGATCCATGCCGCCGAACTCGCCGGCTTCGTACATCTCGTCGATGAACTTATCATCAAAGCCCAGCGCCTTGAACACTTCGATGTTGTGCTCGCCCAGCGTCGGAGCGGATGCCACGACCTTGGCAGGGTTTTTCTTGAACTTATTCATCACACCGTAGCCCTTCATCTCACCGTAGACGCTGTCGGTCCAAGTGATGATATCCTCACGGGCGGCGTACTGCTCATTTTTCAGAATGTCCTCAGGACCGAAGGCCTTCTGGTTGGGGATGCCGGCAGCGTTCAGCTCGGCCTCGACCTCATCCACAGTGCGCTCCATGCAGAACTTCTTGATAGCAGCCTCGATGCGCTGGCCCACAGGCAGGGTGATCAGGCAGCCGCCGAAGTTATCATAAATGTCAGGATCGGTGGTGCCGGGCAGGGGCAGGCCGAACAGCGGGAAGCCGCGCTTGACGTTGCCGGGGCCGACACAGCCGATGAAGATGGTGCCGCCGTCCTTGCAGTCATAGAAGGAGAAGGCCGCTGCCTGGTCACTGACGTTGCCGGTACGCCAGCGCACGGGCTCGCCGGGGCCGGGATAGCTGCGGTTGAACCAGTCGGCCGGATAGCCGCCCAGCAGCTTGAACATGGTCTCATACTGGGAGATATCCACGCTGTCGCCCTCGCCGGTGATGGTGGCGTGATGCAGCAGGGACAGGGCGCAGATGGTAGCGTTCAGGGCCGTGGCGTAGTCAGACAGGTAGGGATTGACCTTCAAAGGCGCGGACGTGGGGCTGGTGCCGTTGAGGTACATGTAGCCGCCCATGGCCTGGCCGGACACGTCATAAGCCGCCTTGTTTTTGTCCGGACCGTACTGGCCGTAGCCGGAAACGTGGACGATGGACAGCTTCTTATTGATGTTTTCCCAAATAAACTCATCGCTCAGGCCCATTCTGGCGTAAGTGCCGGGGCGGCCGGACTCAATCCAGATATCTGCCCATTCCAGAACCTTTTTGAACACTTCTATGCCGCGGGCAGAGTGCGTATCAACGGCCAAAGAGAAGCCATTGCGATGCTCCTGGGAATAGCCGTAGTTGCCGCGGGTGGAGCAGGGCTGCAGGGGATGCTCGATCTGCAGCGCCTGAGCGCCCATTTCACTCATCAGGCTGCCGACGTAAGGGCCGGCAATGTTGATGCCCGTCATCACGACTTTTACACCAGACAGAACACCGAACTTGGGGTATTCCGTAAATTTCATATGAGTGCCGTAATAATCGGTATGGACTTTAGACATAGTACAAATTCCTTTCTATTCAGAAATTTTCCGTAAGCATCTCTGCTTCTATTACATATTCAGGAAGCCCGCATCAATTTTCACTTCAGCACCGGAAAGGTAACGAGCAGCCACATCATCCGCCAGGAAGCAAATCAGCTCAGCGCAATCCTCGGGCGTACCCAAAATCGGCTTCTTTTCGCCGGGCTTTGTGATGGTGTGCAGAGGAGCTGCATTGCCGGCGCGCATCTGCCAATCCAGAATGCCGATGCCCAGATCCCGGGGGACCTTATTGATTTCGGAACGGATATTGGCGGGCTCAATGCAGTTGCAGCGAATGCCTCTTTCAAAGAAGGAAGCAGAAATGTTGCGGGTAATACCCAGCACGGCGTGCTTGGTCATGACGTACATGGTGCCGCCCTTCAGACCGCGCAGAGACGCCGCGGATGCCACGTTCACGATATTGGCAGGCGTGCCCTGCTCCAGGAAAATCTTGATAGCCCGCTGGCAGCCCAGGTAGACCGCGCGCTGGTTGGTCTCATACAGCATATCGTAAATTTCCTGGCTCGTCTCATGGATGGGCAGCTGTCCGTCCAGCATACCGGCGTTATTTACGAGAATGTCCACATGACCGAACTCTTTCAGTGCCACGTCAAACATATTATCAATCTGCTTGGGATCGCGCACATCGGTCTGCACCGGCAGGATGCAGCCGGGATAGCCAGCTTCCTTCACTTCATCCCGCAGAGCTTCCAGACGTTCCAGACGGCGGGCAGCCGCCACGACCTTTGCGCCATCACGAGCCATCATTTTAGCGGTAGCCCGGCCAATACCGGAACTGGCGCCTGTTACGATCGCAACTTTTCCTTCGAATCTCATAATAATACCTCCTTAATTTTTGAAACGGTTGAGCCGTTTTGGTTACATTGCTGATTCTTTCTCCCTTTTTTCGTGCACAATTTACCTTTTGCAAAGAAAGAAACCGGTAAAAATTATATATTTTTTCTATATGTCAACAGAATAACATTCCTGCTCCAATTTGTCCAATACAATTTTTATGCCTTGCCATAAGAAAAGATTATTGCTATAATATATTTAGGTTTATATACGGAGGGGATCGACATGAGTATCCAAAGGCTGCCAGTATTTTTATCCGCTGCCAAACATTTAAACTTCACCAAAGCGGCAGAAGAGCACTGCATTTCCCAAACCGCCGTGAGCCAGCAAATCAAACAGTTGGAGCAGGAACTGGGATTTTCTCTGTTTGTGCGGGCCAACCGGGGCGTGACCCTCACCCCCGCGGGTAAGGCGTTTTACCGTCAGTGCGGCCAACTAATGCGGGAATATCAAAGCGCCGTGACCATGGGACAGCGCATCGCCGAGGGAGAGCCCAACACCCTGCGCCTGGGATATGCCAGTGAATACGAGCTGTCGGCCATTTCATGGCTTCTCCGACGGTATAGGGGCCGGTACCCCCAGCGGGTGATTGAATTTGAGGACGGTGCCAGCCAGACCATCATTGAGCAAATGGGAGAGGGAAAGCTGGATGTGGCTGTGGTTTCCTGGGTAGGGGTCAAGCGACCGGATTGGATGTCCTACCGTATTTTTCTGGAGGACCCCTGTGTCCTGATGATCAGCTCCCGGCATCCTTTGGCCAAGAAAAACGAGATCGACCCCAAGGATCTGGTCGGCATCCCTCTGGTGATGAACTCCCAGCCCAATCACCATTCTTCTGCGGAAAGCATCAACGATATGTACTATCACCTGGGACTGGAAAACAACAGACGGCTGTATGCCAACGGTTTTTACAGCATGGCTACCATCGTGGGTCTGAATATGGCGGTATCGGTCATGCCCCGGGGCCTGGCGGATTTCGGACTCCCCGGGCTGTCTTTCATCCCCATCAAAAACCTCAATGTTCCCGCCCGCACCAGCATCATTTATCCCCGGAACCGTCCTATCCCCGCCGTCCGGGACCTGCTGGCCCTGTTATGACCGTTGCGATCTCCTCTGCCTTCTGCTATACTGTTTTTTATATGTCTATGTGAGGTCAGTTTATGAGAAAGCTCATCGGAACAAAAGAATTTTATAAAATGGCGCTGATGATCGCCCTGCCGCTGATGATCCAAAACGGCATCACCAGCTTCGTCAACCTCCTGGATAACCTGATGGTGGGGCGGCTGCAAACCGAGAGCATGACCGGCGTTTCCATCGCCAACCAGCTTCTGTTCGTGTTCCAACTGTCGGTGTTCGGCGGCGTGTCTGGGGCGGGCATCTTCACCGCCCAGTTTTTCGGCAAGGGCGACCACGACGGTGTGCGCTATACCTTCCGGTATAAGCTCATCGTGACCGCAGCATTATCCGTCGCCGCCTTCTGCCTGTTCAGCTTCGCCGGAGAACGGCTCATTGAGTTGTTTCTCTATGAGGACAACGTGGGTGATATTGCCCTGTGCCGCCAGGAATCCTTGGCGTACCTGCGCATCATGATGTTCACGATGTTCCCCTTCGTCCTCACCCAGTCTTACGGCAGTACCCTCCGGGAGTGCGGGCAGACGGTCGTGCCCATGGCAGCCAGCGTCGCCGCCATTTTGGTGAACCTGTGCTTCAACTACCTGCTGATTTTCGGCAAGCTGGGCTTTCCCATGCTGGGGGTCCGGGGCGCGGCCATCGCCACACTGATGTCCCGGGTGGTGGAATGCTGTATTCTCATCGTCTTTACCGGCAAACACGCCCGGCGCTTCCCCTTTATCAAAGGCGCATGGCGCAGCCTGTACATCCCCGGTCCCCTGGCCGGACGCATCACCCGCAAGGGTCTGCCCCTGCTGTTCAACGAGCTGGCCTGGTCCGCGGGCATGACCTTCATGGCCCAGTGCTACTCCACCCGGGGCCTGTCCGTGGTGGCAGCCTATCAGATTTGCCAAACGGTGTGGCAGCTGTTCACCATCGCGGCCTTTGCCCTGGGCACGTCCGTGGGCATCATCGTGGGGCAGAAACTGGGAGCCGGGGAACTGGAAAAGGCCCGGGACTATGCCTGGAAGCTCATTGCCTTCGCCACGGCCGTGGCGGCGGTGTTCGGCGGGACATTAGCTCTGTGTTCTTCCCTGTTCCCGCAATTGTACAACACCACGGCGGAGGTCCGGTCCCTGGCGGCGCGGATGCTCATCATCATGGGCCTGTTCCTGCCCCTGGTCACCTTCAGCCACGGTAGCTATTTCACCCTGCGGTGCGGCGGAAAGACTCTCATCACCCTGCTGTTTGACAG
Organism: uncultured Clostridia bacterium; assembly: GCA_947644595.1. Classification (GTDB taxonomy): domain Bacteria; phylum Bacillota; class Clostridia; order Oscillospirales; family Oscillospiraceae; genus HGM13010. The sequence continues at coordinate 148,842 of CANSAE010000003.1, read as the reverse complement.
CGTGTTCACCTGGGTGGTAAACATCCCCTTGGCTTGGGGCCTGTCCCGGTATACAGTCCTGCCCATCCTGCCGCTGTTTTTCCTGTGCCAGTGTCCGGAAATGCTGAAATGCTGTCTGGGCTTCGGCATGGTGAAAAGTGGAAAATGGGTGCAGAATCTCACCACATTGGAAGATGTATAAAAAGCGTTCCGGCAATTGCCGGAACGCTTTTTTACAGGTCCTTTCGCAGATAGATGGAGGTCTCCATGGGGCTGTCGTTGTAGCAGGGAATGTCGTAAAAGCCCAGCCTGCGGTACAGGCGCAGGGCACTGTCCAGAAAGGGCAGCGTATCCAGCAGCACGGCGGAATACCCAATCTTCCGGGCGTCCCGCAGGATTTGCTCCACCAGGGCCTGGGCAATGTGCCGCCCCCGGAATCCAGGGCGCACGTACAGCCGCTTCATCTCGCACCGGGTATCATCCAGCCGCCGCAGGGCGATGCACCCCGCCAAAGCGCCGTCCCAATCCGCCAGATACAGCCGTCCCTCCGGGCAGCCGTATTTTTGCTCCAGATGGGCCAGTTCCCCGTCGTAGTTCTGGAGGGTCAGATAGTCCCGGAAGGCGGGGTCATGGTCTATGAGCAGTTGGGTGTACTCATAAAACAGCGTTCCCACCTCATCCGGAAAATGACAGCCCTCCCGCAGCGTCAGCGCCATGGTCAATCCTCCAGTACCCGCAGGCCCGCCACGGCGGAGATGGGCAGGGAAAAGCAGATGGCCCCCGCCGGGGTGCCCGGCCCGGTGTCGTCGGCGATGGCTCTCATGATAGCGGCCTTCTCCTCCGACTTGGAGACGATGAAAATCATTTCCTTCTCATCCGCCAGGGACACACCGAAAAACTTGTCGCCCCGCTTGGCCCCGGTGCCTTTCGCGTGGAGGACCGTGCCGCCGCCAGCCCCTGCTCTTCGGGCCGCGTTCATCACCATATCCGTGCGCCCCTCGTTGAGCACCACCACAATGAGTTCATAGTCAAATTTCAGTTCCGGCACCCCGCCGTCCGGAACGGTGTTGTCTGTCAAATACGCCAAGGTGCGTCCTCCTCCCACGCTTTTCACCGGGACGGCCATCAGGATGCCGTTGCCCGGAATGTCGATAAACAAGCGCCGCTTGGCGCTTTTGATGATCTGCCGGGTCTGTTCGCCCCCGGCCACGGTGCAGATGACCGCCTTTTCCGTGGCTTCCAGACCGTACAGCAGCAAATGCTCTTTCATAGCCGTGCCCCTGCCCAGCAGAGACAGTATCAGCTGGGCCCGGTTGGCCTCCAGCACGGACACCATGTCCTCCCGCCGGCCCCGGTCCACAATGGAGATCACAAAATAGAGTTCCATGTTATGCGACCTCCCACAGTTCAATGATTTCATCATCGCCGAAGAATTCGGCCACGTCTGATGTCTCCGCCCGCCGGCTGCGGACCATATACACCACGCCCACGGCCTGCACGGTGATGAGCGGCATCAGCGCCACCAGCGCCACCAATCCGAAGGCGTCCGTCAGCACGTTGCCCCCCAATGCCTGACAAGCACCCATGGCCAGGGGCAGCATAAAGGTTGCCGTCATGGGCCCGGAAGCCACGCCGCCAGCATCAAAGGCGATGGCCGTGAACATGGGCGGCACGAAAAAGGACAGAGCCAGGGCAATGAGATAGCCCGGTACCAGAAAATACAGAATGGAAAGCCCCGTGAGCACCCGGACCATAGCAAGCCCATTGGCCGCGGCGATGGCGATGGACAGACTGATCCCCATCGCCTTCCCGGATACCGCCCCGGCACTCACATCTTCCACCTGGTGGTTCAGCGTGTGCACCGCCGGCTCCGCCCGGATGATGAACCAGCCCATCAGCACGCCCATGGGCACCAGCAGAACATCCATCCCGCCGGACACCAGTTCCCGGCCCAGCACTGTGCCCAAGGGCGAAAAGCCCACATTCACCCCCGTAAGGAACAGCACCAGTCCGGCGTAGGTATAACACAGTCCGATGAGGATGCGTACAAAAGGCAGCTTATGTAATTTCAGAGACAGCACCTGGAACGCCAGGAAAAACACGGCGATGGGCGCCAGTGCCAGCGCCATTTCCTTCATATACTCCGGCAAGGCGGAGAGATAACCCCCAGTGAGCTCCACAGTGTTCAGATAGTTGGTGATCTGCTCCCCGGCGTATGCGGCGGACCCGCCGCCGTTGTACACAAACCCCAGGGCCATCACCGCCAGCACCGGGCCGACGGAACACAGGGCCACCAGACCGAAGCTGTCTTCCTCCGCCTTTTCATCGCTGCGGATAGCGGCCACGCCCACGCCCATGGCCATGATGAACGGCACCGTCATGGGCCCGGTGGTCACGCCGCCGGAATCGAAAGCTACGCTGAGGAAATCCCGGTCCGATAGTGCCGCCAGCAAAAATACCAGGGCGTAAAACCCCAGCAGAAGCCAGCGCAGCTGTACGCCGAACAAAATACGGAGCATGCAGATCATCAAAAACAGGCCCACGCCCACCGCCACAGTGACAAGCAGCACCGTGCCGTCAAAGTGGGGCACATTGGCCGCCAAAACCTGCAAATCCGGCTCGGCGATGGTGATGGCCACACCCAGCAGGAAACTGACCCCCAAAATCAGCCACAGTTTCCGGGACTTCGTCATCCGGGAACCGATGTAAGTACCAATGAGGGTCATGGACTTCTCCGACCCAAAGGTGAACAGCGCCATGCCCAAAATGAGCAGGGACGTGCCGATGAAAAACGACAGCATCAGATCCGTGGTCACCGGCACCACGAAAAAACACACCGCCGCCACAATCCCGGCAATGGGCAGCACCGATCCCACGGCTTCCCACAGTTTTTCGATCAATAGCTTCTTACTGGACAAGGAACACCTCGCAATGATTTCTTTGGGTACAGTATAGCACAAAATCCAAACCTTGGAAAGCACGTCGTCAAATCGTTTCAAAATTCGTCACAATCTGTCCATATTCCTTTGGTACACTGATTTTAATATGAGATTACACAGAAGGAGTATCGCCCATGTATATGACTACCGTGGACAACCGTCCGCAAATCGTCAGCCGCCTGCGGGGGCATATCGTGGAAGTGCCGAAAGAAGCCCTGGCCGCCAGCGGCATCGTCATCAACGGCCGGCGTATCAAGACACTAATATTCACCACCGACATTGCCATCATCCGCAACTGTGACGCGGACGCAGTGCTGGCGGTATATCCCTTCACCCCCCAACAGACCATTTCTGACGCCATCATCCAGTCCGCGTCCATCCCAGTGTTCTGCGGCGTGGGCGGCGGCACCACCCAGGGGGCCCGCACGGCCATGCTGGCCTGGAACGTGGAGGCCCAGGGAGCCATGGCCGTGGTGGTGAACGCCCCCATGAGCAACGAGGACATCGCCCGCATTTATCAAGTGGTGGATATCCCCATCGTGGTAACGGTGCTCAACGAGCATACCGACATCGGCGCCCGCTTGGCGGCCGGGGCCACGATTTTGAACGTTTCCGCCGCAGAGCGCACCCCGGAGGTCATCCGGGCCATCCGGGAGCGGTATCCCCATGTCCCCATCATCGGCACCGGCGGCCCCACGGGAGAAACCATTAAAGCCACTGTGGAGGCCGGCGCCAACGCCATTAGCTACACTCCGCCCTCCACCAAGGAGCTGTTTTCCACCATGATGGACGATTACCGCACCCAGGATTGAACATTTCATAAAAACCACATTTCCCTCTTGACAACAGGAGGGAAATGTGGTTATATAATGTCGTCAAATATGAACGTATGTGCATATGTTTGTGATATAAGGAGGGATCGCAATGGAGCATGAGCACCATCATCACGAGGAATGCGGCTGCGGACATGACCACAGCCATGAGCATGCGCACGAGGCCGCGTGTACCTGCGGACATGAGCACCATGAGCATCACGAACACGATCATGGCCACGACCATGAACACGAACACGACCGCGAAGCGCCCCGGCCGGCGCCCAAAACCAAGGCAGAACAGCGGGTCTACATTTTGGAAAATCTGGACTGCCCCAACTGCGCGGCGAAAATCGAAGGAAAAATTGCCGCTTTGCCGGAGGTAGAATACGCCGGTGTGACCTTCGCCACCAAACAGCTCCGGGTAGCGGCAGCGCATCAGGACGCACTGCTGCCCAAACTGGTAGAGATCGTTCATTCCCTGGAGCCGGAGGTACAGGTAGTGCCCTACCGGCGCCCGGCCGCCGGCCGACAGTCGGACCAGGAGGAAAAGAAAAACCGTATCCGGTCCATCTCACTCATCGCCGTCACGGCGGTGGCACTCATCGCCGGCGTGCTGATGCATCACTATGCAGTCATCGGCAGCAGCCTGTATCTGACCATCATGCTGTGTGCCTATGTTGCCTGCGGCGGGGAAGTGGTCTGGGAAGCGGTAAAGAACATCCTCCGTGGGCAGATTTTTGACGAGAACTTCCTGATGTCCGTGGCCACCATCGGCGCGTTTTTCGTGGGCGAATACCCGGAAGCCGTGGGCGTCATGCTTTTTTACCGCGTCGGCGAACTGTTCGAGCAAATTGCCACAGAGCGCAGCCGGAATCAAATCATGGACGCCGTGGACCTGCGTCCGGAGGTAGTGCACCGCCTGCGGGGCGAAGACGTGGAAACGCTCCCGGCAGAAGATGCCCAGGTGGGTGACCTTCTTCTGGTCCGCCCCGGGGACCGCGTCCCCCTGGACGGCACCGTTATCGAAGGCGAGAGCTACCTGGATACCTCCGCCATCACCGGCGAACCGGTGCCGGTGCGGGTCGTTCCCGGCAGCACCGCCGTCTCCGGCTGCGTGAACCAAAGCGGCGTACTAAAGCTGCGGGTGGAAAAACCGCTGGAGGAATCCATGGTCACCCGCATTTTGGACGCGGTGGAAAACGCCGCGGCCTCCAAGCCCCAAATCGACCGCTTCATCACCCGGTTCTGCAAATACTACACCCCGGCGGTGTGCGCCCTGGCGCTTCTGACCGCGGTGGTTCCCCCGCTGTTTTTCAGCGGCGATTGGAGCCACTGGGTGTATACAGCCCTGACCTTTCTGGTCATCTCCTGTCCCTGCGCCCTAGTGCTCAGCGTACCTCTGGCTTTCTTCTGCGGCATCGGCAACGGGTCCAGGTCCGGCATTTTGTTCAAAGGCGGCGCAGCGCTGGAAGCCCTGTGCAAAATCAAGGCCGTGGCCATGGATAAGACGGGCACCATCACCCAGGGCAACTTTGCGGTACAGCAGTGCATACCCGCCGGCAGCCTGTCCGAAGGAGAGCTGCTGGTCCTGGCAGCAGCCTGTGAACAGAATTCCACCCACCCCATCGCCCAAAGCATCGTTTCCGCCGCAGACGCCTGGGATCTCCCCCTCCCCACCCTTTCCTGGACGGAAGAACAGGCCGGCGCGGGCATCATCGCCCGGCTGGACGGCAAGGACGTTCTCTGCGGCAACCGGCGGTTGATGGAGGCCCACGGCGTGGACCTCTCCGCCGCCCCCGCCCAGACCGGCACCGAAGTGCTCCTGGCCCAAAACGGCACATACCTCGGCGTTATCATCATTGACGACCGGGTAAAGCCCGATGCGCAGACTGCCGTCACGGCCCTGCGCGCCATGGGCGTGGCCACCGCCATGCTCACCGGCGACGGAAAAGAGAGCGCTGATGCCGTGGCCGGCCGGGTGGGCATCGACGAAGTCCACGCCAAGCTCCTGCCGGAACAGAAGTTTGAAGTCCTGGGGGACATCCGCGCCCGCCGCGGCAGCGTGATGTTCGTGGGCGACGGCATCAACGACGCGCCGGTGCTGGCCGGGGCGGATGTGGGGGCCGCCATGGGCACCGGAGCGGACGCGGCCATCGAGGCGGCAGACGTGGTGTTCATGACTGGCGAGGTAGCGGCAGTCCCCGCCGCCATCTCCATTGCCAGAGCCACCAACCGCATCGCCCGGGAAAACGTCGCCATCGCCCTGATCATCAAATTCGCCATTATGGCCCTGGGCCTGCTGAACCACGCCAATATGTGGACCGCGGTGTTTGCCGATACGGGCGTATCTATTCTCTGCATTTTGAATTCCATCCGCATTTTGTATCAGAATCACGGCAAGTGACACAAAAACCACTCCCTTGCATAGTATGGTGCAAAGGAGTGGTTTTTATGGAAATTCTGACTTACGACCGGGCCAAAGCCGTGGCCTACGCCGAGCGCTGGGCCCTGAGCCGGAATCCCCGGTATTACGACTTTGAGAACATCGGCGGGGACTGCACAAACTTCGCCTCCCAGTGTATTTACGCCGGGGCGGGAGTCATGAACTGGACCCCGGTCACCGGCTGGTACTACATCGACGCCGCCCGGCGCACAGCCTCCTGGACGGGGGTGGAATACCTCTACCGCTTTTTGGTCACCAACGGCGGCGCGGGCCCCTTCGCCCGTTTGGTCATGCCGGAGGAGGTCCAGCCCGGAGACATTGTGCAGTTGGGCCGGGAGGACGGCCATTTTTACCACAGCCCCGTGGTCCTGGGCGTCCGCCGGGGAGAAATCTATGTTGCTGCCCACACCTACGACGCCCTGTGGCGGCCCCTGTCCAGCTACGAATTCGATCGGGTCCGGTACCTGCACATTGAGGGCGTGCGGAAATAAATCCCTTGCAAACCGGCGGCGCGGCTGATACAATAAAAACAGTACGAAAGAAGGCGGTGCCCTATGGAACAGCCCAGAGACGAACTATTGCAGAAGCTGGCGGATTTTTATACTGTCTTTTCCGACTGCACCCGGGTCAAGGTGCTCTACCATCTCATGGACGGGGAAAAATGCGTGGGGGATATTGCCGACGGCGTGGGCATCAGCCAGTCCGCCACATCCCACCAACTGCGGTTTTTAAAGCAGATGGGCGTGGTAGCCGGCCGCCGGGCCGGGAAAAGCATTTTTTACCGCCTGATCGACGGACATATCGAGACCATCCTCAGCACCGGCATGGAACATATTTTGGAACCGGATGAATAAAACCCCGCCATGGCTGCTTGCCATGGCGGGTCTTCTTTTATTTCGCCTTCGACTCGCAGTACATGCACCGGTACACCCGGTGCTCCGGGTCCGTGAGCAAAAATACATGAGGCAGCTCCTGCTCCGTGGTGGTGATGCACCGGGGATTTTTGCACAGCAGCACGTTGGTCAGCCGGGTGGGCAGCCCCACCCGCCGTTTTTCCACCAGGTGCCCGCCGCGGATGATATCCACCGTCACGTTGGGGTCCACATAGCCCAGCACATTGGTGTCGATGTTGATGTCCGCGTCCACCTTGATGATGTCCTTTTTCCCCATCTTGCGGCTGGACACGTTCTTGATGATGGCCACCGAGCAGTCCAGCCGGTCCAGATGCAAAAGCTTGTAAATCTCCATGCCCCGCCCGGCGGTGATGTGGTCGATGACGATGCCGTTTTGAATGGAATCAATATGCATTACAGTACCTCCAACAGCCGCAGGATAAGCGCCATGCGCATGTATTTCCCGTTCAATACCTGCTTGAAATAGCAGGCCCGGGGGTCGTCGTCGATGGCCACGCTGATTTCGTTCACACGGGGTAGCGGGTGCATGATGGCCAAGTCCGCTTTCGCGTTTTTCAGCTTTTCCGGAGTGAGGATATAGCTGTCTTTCAGCCGCAGGTAATCTTCCTCATTGAAAAACCGCTCCCGCTGCACCCGGGTCATGTAGAGGATATCCAGCCCGGGCATGGCGGCTTCCAGGTCCGTGGTCTGCTCGTAGGAGATGCCCTGGTCCTTCAGCACGCCCTGCTTCACATAGCTGGGCAGCTTCAGCTCCTCCGGGGAGATGAGCACGAAGCGTATGCCCTGGTACCGGGCCATGGCCTCGATGAGGGAATGCACCGTACGCCCGAATTTCAGATCGCCGCACAATCCGATGGTCATATCCGACAGCCGCCCCTTTTCCCGCTGGATGGTCAGCAGGTCGGCCAGGGTCTGGGTGGGGTGGTTGTGTCCGCCATCCCCGGCATTGATGACCGGGATGCTGGCGTTCATGGACGCCACCAGGGGCGCGCCCTCCTTGGGGTGGCGCATGGCAATAATATCCGCGTAGCAGCTCACGGTCTTGGCCGTGTCCGCGATGCTCTCGCCCTTGGCCGCCGAGGATGAATCCGCCCCCGCCACCGTGAGCACGTTGCCGCCCAGCTCATACATCGCCGCTTCAAAGCTCAGCCGGGTGCGGGTGCTGGGCTCAAAAAACAGGGTCGCCAGCTTTTTTCCCCGGCAGCTCTCGCTGTACTTCGCGGGATTGGCGATAATGTCATTGGCAATGGCGATGAGTCCATCCAGTTCCGCCGGGGACAGGTCCAGAATGTTGATAAGGGACCTCATGCCTTCGCCCCCATCCAGCTCTCATCATCCGGGTCGTCCCGAAATTGCAGCAGCCGCGCCACGTCCGAGGGGGCGATGTATCCTGTCTCCGCCGCGACATTGGCAATGACGTCAAAGTTCGTCAGGCTGATGTTTTTCACATCAGCGTCCGCCAGGCGTTTGAGGCCCTTTTTCATACCGTAAGTAAAGATGCTCACCACTCCGAGAACATTCGCGCCGAATTCCCGCAGCACATTCACCACTTCAATGACGCTTCCGCCCGTGGAGATGAGATCTTCCACCACCACAACTTTCTGTCCCGGCTCCAATCTGCCCTCGATCTGATTCTTCCGCCCGTGGTCCTTGGCCCCGCCGCGCACATAGCCCATGGGCAGACCCAAAAGGTGCCCGGTGATGGCGGCGTGGGCAATGCCCGCGGTGGACGTGCCCATGAGCACTTCCGCCTCCGGATAGCGCTCCCGGATGAGCGCCGCCAGACCGTTTTCCACATCCGTGCGCACGGCCACGTCCGTGAGCGTCAGACGGTTGTCGCAGTACACCGGGCTTTTAATGCCGCTGGCCCAGGTGAACGGCTCGTCCGGCCGGAAAAACACCGCCTTGATTTTCAGCAGGTCCTCCGCAATTTGTCTTTGCAGTTCCATATTATAATCCTCCTTGAGAAATCAATTCCACTAAACGTATGGACAGGGAAAATTCCGTATTGACGCCCCGGGTATACACTTCCCGTGTGATTTCGCCGGTCTCCGGGTCCAGATGCAAGTATATACGCTCCTGCTCCCAGCCATTCACAAAGCAGGATATCTGCATACCAACGTCAACTTCTTTCCAGCCTCCCACTCTCGTTGCAACACTGTAGGGGCGGATTTTTAACCTACAAACTCATTCACGCATCTTCGATACGCCGCTACCGGGTCGTCCGCCCCGGTGATGGGCCGGCCCACCACGATGTAGTCCGAACCGACAGCTTTTGCATCCGCCGGGGTCATGACCCGCACCTGGTCGCCCTTGTCCCCGTCGGCAAAGCGGATACCCGGGGTGACGGTGAGAAACGCCTTGCCGCAGTGCGCATGGATCTTCCCCGCCTCCGGCGCGGCGCAAACCACGCCGTCCAGCCCGGCGGCCTTGGCGTTTTGCGCGTAGACAAGCACCACCTCATCCAGCGGCCTGTCAATCAGCAATTCATCCCGCATCCGTTCCTGGCTCGTACTGGTCAGCTGGGTCACGGCAATGAGCAGGGGCCGGGTGCCGTCGGGCCTCGTGAGACCCTCCAGCGCCGCTTCCATCATGGCCCGGGTCCCGGCGGCGTGGAGATTGATGATATCCGCCCCCAGATCCGCCAGCACCGCCATGGACTTTTTCACAGTATTGGGGATGTCATGCAGCTTCAGGTCCAAAAACACCTTGTGCCCCCGGGATTTCAACGCCCGCACGATGGCGGGACCTTCGGCGTAAAACAGCTCCATACCGATCTTCACAAAGGGCTTTTCCTCCGTGAATTTGCCCAGAAACTCCAAACAGGTCTTGCCGTCCGCGAAATCGCAGGCGATGATAACGTCCTTACCCATGATGCGCTCCTCCTATGATGTCCTTCAAATCTGTGATGCCGTACCGCGCCATGGCGGCCGGCAGGGTCTCAATGATATTCTTGCAGGCGAAGGGGTCGGCCACGTTGGCAGCGCCCACCTCCACCGCCGTCGCTCCGGACAGCAGGAATTCCAGCACGTCCTCCGCGCTTTGCACGCCGCCCATGCCCAGAATGGGGATAGACACCGCCTCGTACACCTGGTACACCATCCGCAGTGCCACAGGCTTCACCGCCGGGCCGGACACGCCTCCGGTAACGTTGGCCAGCACCGGGCGTTTACTACGCAGGTCAATGGACATCCCCATGAGCGTATTGATGAGAGCGACTCCATCCGCCCCCGCGTCCTCACAGGCTCGGGCAACGGACACAATGTCCGTCACATTGGGAGTCAGCTTCATCATAACGGGCTTCGTGGTCACGACCTTCACCGCCCGGGTGACCTCCGCCGCCAGCCTGGGGTCGGTGCCGAAGCTCATGCCGCCGCAATGGACGTTCGGGCAGGAAATGTTGATTTCCAGCCAGCCCACCTGGGGCTGCTTGTCCAGCTTCGCGGCGTTTTCGGCGTACTCCTCCACGGAAAAGCCGCACACATTGGCCAGCACCGGCTTATGAAACACCCGGGCCAGTCTCGGCAGTTCCTCGGCGATCACCGCATCCACCCCGGGATTTTGCAGGCCCACGGAATTGAGCATCCCGGCGGCGCACTCGGCGATGCGAGGAGTGGGATTCCCGAACCGCGCCTCCCGGGTCGCCCCTTTGGTGGACAGGCTGCCCAGAATGTTGATATCGTAGTATTCGGCAAACTCGTGCCCGTAGCCAAAGGTCCCGCTGGCGGGGATAACGGGGTTGTCCAGCGCAATGCCGCAAAGAGAGAGTTTCGTATTTACCACAGTAATTCCTCCCTTGTAAACACCGGACCGTCCTTGCACACCCGTTTCGGTCCCTTCACCGTCTCAATCGTGCACCCCATGCAGGCCCCGTAGCCGCAGCCCATGCGGGCTTCCAGACTGAACTGCCCGGAGGTGTTGGCCACGCCGTTCACCGCCCGGAACATGGCTTCCGGCCCGCAGGTATAGAAATAGGTATAGTCCAAATCCTCCATGGCGTCCGTCACCGTGCCCCGCACTCCGGCAGAGCCGTCCTCCGTGGTCAGATGCACATCCACGCCGAGATACCGGATATCGTCCGCCAGAAAAATGTCCGACGCCGTGCGGTAGCCCAGTACCGCCGTGACGGTCTTGCCCTCCGCCAGCAGCTGCTTTGCCAGGCACAGCATCATGGGCACCCCGGACCCTCCGGCAATGAGCAGCGGCTTTTCGCCGGACAGCGACGTGTCGAACCCGTTGCCCAAGCCCACCAGCGCGTCGATGCCCTCGCCGGGCATCATGGCGGCCAGCCGCCGGGTGCCCTGTCCGACGGTACGGTACACCACCGTCACGCCGTCCCGATCCCAATCGCATACAGAAAAAGGCCGCCGGAGGAACTGCCCCGGCACCGACAGTTCCACAAACTGTCCCGGGCAGTGAATGGCGGATACGTCTCCGGTGAGATACAATTTATATACGCCCCCGATGATGGGGTTGTTTTTATAAATCATGAGGGTGGTTTTTTTCATGCCAGCCCCTCCTCGTCCAGATAGACCACATTCCTGTCATGCACGGTCATCACGCACCGACCAAACAGCTTTGTCCCGGCAAAGGGCGTCGCGCGCCCCTGTGACAAAAACTCCGCCGGGTTCACGGTGTATTCGGCGTTCAGGTCCCAGACGGTAAAATCATTTCCCGCCGGCAGTCCAAAGCGCCGCCGGGCATTGACGGAGAACAGCTCCACCGCTTTCTCCATCGAGATGACTCCCGGCTTCACCAGATGGGTGTACACCGCGGCAAAGGCCGTTTCGAGCCCCACCACGCCCATGGCGCTTTTTTCCAGCCCCCGGGACTTTTCCTCCGCGCTGTGGGGAGCGTGGTCCGTGGAAATCATGTCGATGGTCCCGTCCGCGATGCCCTCGATGAGCGCTTCCCGATCCTCCTTTGACCGCAGGGGGGGATTCATTTTGAACCGCCCGTCCTCCTGCAAATCCTCGTCGCAGAACACCAGATAATGCGGCCCGGTCTCGCAGGTAATGTCCACCCCGTCGGCCTTCGCCTGGCGGATGCGTTCCACGCTTTCCTTCGTGGAGATGTGGCACACATGATAGGCACACCCGGTCTCTTTTGCCAAGGCAATGTCCCGCTCGATTTGCCGCCACTCGCTTTCCGAACAGATGCCCCGGTGCCCGTGGGCCCTGGCATATGCGCCGCCGTGAATGTATCCGCCCCGCAAAAGCTCGTTGACCTCGCAGTGGGCGGCAATGATTTTATTCAGGCCCTTCGCCTGTACCATCGCCTGACGCATCATCGCGTCGGACTGCACGCCCCGCCCGTCATCGGAAAAGGCGCACACCTCCGTCGCCAGTGCTGGCATGTCCACGAGGGTATGGCCCTGTTCCCCCAACGTGATGGCCCCGTAGGGATGCACGCCGATGGACGCATCTCGTTGAATGATGGCCAGCTCTTCCGCCAGATGCTCCGGCGTATCCGGCACGGGATTCAGATTCGGCATGGCGCACACATCCGTGTACCCGCCCCGGGCAGCGCTGCGGCAGCCGGAGGCGATGGTCTCCTTATACGAAAAACCCGGTTCTCTGAAATGTACATGCACATCACAGAAACCGGGAAAAATCACATATTCATCAGGAAAAACACGCCGGCCGTCTCCCGTGGGAGCGGAAAAAAGGAAAGACTTGTCCTTGAATTTCCCATTTTCCCAGACCTTCGCATTTTGAAGTATATATTCCATCAAGGCATCCTCCGTTTTAATCCGTAGTATTATACCATATTCCCACTTCCCTGTCAATCAGTCCCAGGAAAAGTTCCCAAGAAATCCCGCCTTTCCCTTGCAATCCGGCGGCAACTCGACTACAATGGAGCAAAGAGGTGGCATCCATGAAATTAAACTATAAACGCACCGTGTGCATCGGCTTCGCGTTTTTCTCCATCTGCGCCTTCTGGCAGATGTACAACAGCGTCATCCCCCTGATTTTGACCAACACTTTCCACATGAACGAGACCTGGTCCGGGGCCATCATGGCGACGGACAACGTGCTGGCCCTGTTCCTGCTGCCCTTTTTCGGCACGCTGTCGGACAAAAGCCGGTTCCGCTCCGGCCGGCGGCTGCCCTTTGTGCTCTGGGGCACTGTGGCGGCGGTGGTGCTGATGAACCTCCTGCCTATATTTGACGACGCCTATTTCTCCGCGCCCTCCCCCGGAGGGAAAGCAGCGTTCATCATAGTGCTGGGCCTGCTGCTGGTGGCCATGGGCACCTACCGCTCCCCCGCCGTGGCTCTGATGCCGGACTGCACTCCCAAGCCTCTGCGCAGCAAGGGCAACGCGGTCATCAACCTCATGGGCGCTCTGGGCGGCATCGTGTACCTGCTGTGCGCCTCGGCGCTGTACTCCGCGGACAAAACCGCGGGCCTTTCCCATGTGAGCTACCGGCTGCTGTTCGCCGTGGTGGGCGGCATCATGCTGGTGAGCGTCGCCGTGGTGAAGCTGACGGTAAACGAAAACAAGCTCACCGACGAGGTCCGGGAGTACGAATCCGCCCACCCCGAGGATGATCTCACCGCCGAAACGGACGGCGGCGGCCGCGCGCTTCCAAGAGATGTCAAGCGCTCCCTGGGCTTTTTGCTGGTCTCCGTGTCATTGTGGTTCATCGGCTACAATGCGGTGGAGACCTGGTTCACCACCTACGCCGCCAATGTCTGGGGCATGGCCTTGGGTACGGCGTCTTTGTGCCTGACCATCGCCACCGCCGGGGCCATTGTCAGCTATCTCCCCGCGGGGCTGCTGGCGTCCAAGATCGGGCGGAAAAAATGTATCCTCGGCGGATGCGTGCTGCTGGCCGGATCTTTTTTCGCGGGCTTTCTGCTGACGCAGCTTTACGATCACTTCACTCCGGTGCTGTACGTCATCTTCGTCCTGGTAGGCGTAGCTTGGGCCTTCATCAACGTCAACTCCCTGCCCATGGTGGTGGAGATGTGCGACCAGGCGGACACTGGGAAATTCACCGGGTATTACTACACGTTTTCCATGGCGGCCCAGACCTTCACCCCCGTGGTGGCTGGCACGCTGATGAACCGCGTGAGCTACTCCTCCCTGTTCCCCTACGCTGCGCTGTTTGTGGCCCTATCGTTCGTGACCATGCTGTTCGTGAAGCACGGAGATTCCAAAGCCGATGCCGTGAAAGGCATTGAAGCCTTCGACATTGAAATGTGAGGTGCACGATGCTCAAACAATTTGACCGTTTTTTCGTCGCCTATAACCAGCTGGACGCCCTCCGGGCCGACGGCCGGGGCAACGGCGTTTTGCCGGAAATTTTGAAATTTATCCCCGTCCTGCTGATAACTTTTATTGGCCAACTTGCCATGTCGGATGTCATTGGCGTGGTATATACACAAATCGATAAATTGTACTATTGGAATACCGACAAGTTTCTTTTGACGCCGGGGACCGGAAGTACACAAGTTTTCTTGATCGCAGTCTCCCTGTTTTCCACCCTGGGCATGATCGGCGTGACCCTGCTGTGCCTGCGCTTCGCGTTCAAGCGCCCCTTGTCCGTCACCGGCTTCGCCGGGCCCTTTGCAAAAGAATACGGCCTGGGCCTGTTGGCGGGGCTGGCGGTCTTCGCCTTAGGCGTGGGCTTCGCCGCCGTCACCGGGACCCTCACCGTGACAGGGCTGTCCGACAGCTTCGCTCTCGGCCCCTGGCTGCTGATCTTCGTGGGCTTTCTGTTTCAGGGCATGTCGGAAGAACTGCTGTGCCGGGGCTGCTTCATGCTGAACGTGGCCCGGAAAAACTCCGTTCTGGCCGGCATCCTGTGCAACTCCCTGTGCTTTATGGCCCTGCACCTGCTCAACAACGGCATCGCGCCTTTGGCGCTGGTGAACCTGTTCCTCTACGGGGTGTTCGCCTCCCTGTACTTCCTCTGGCGGGGGAACATCTGGGGTATCGCCGCCTTCCACTCCATGTGGAACTTCGCCCAGGGCAACGTGTTCGGCATCCTGGTTTCCGGCGGGGACTTCGGCGTATCCCTGCTGGTTTCCGTGTCCGACCCCTCCGGTGCCCTCATCAACGGCGGGGACTTCGGGCTGGAAGGGGGCCTGGCCGTCACCGTAGTGCTGACGCTGGGCATCGCCTTTGTCCTGTGGCGGAACCTCCGCCGTCTGGCCGGCACACCTATGCCCTTGGAGGGCACGGAATGAAAGTAGACACATCCCAGGACGCCCTGCGGCTTTCCATGGCCCTGTCCTGTGCTGCCTTCGGTACCCTGGGCATTTTCGTGCAGTACCTGCCCGGCGTGCCCTCCGCCGCCATCGTCATGTTCCGGGCCATCATCGGCGCCTTGTTCGTGGGCGGCATGATGCTCTTCACCCGCCGGACGCCGGGCAAGGCCGCCGTGCGCCGCAATCTGCCCCTTCTGCTGTGCTCCGGCGCGGCGCTGGCCAGCAACTGGACCTGCCTGTTCGAGGCCTACCGCCACACCACCGTGGCCGTGGCGTCTTTGTGCTATTACATGGCGCCGGTGTTTTTGATGCTGCTGTCCCCCGTGGTGCTCAAAGAGCCAATGACAAAGCGGAAGGCCGCCTGCATCGTCATCGCCGTGATCGGCGCGGCACTGGTCTCCGGCTCTGCCGCGGGGGGAAGTCTCCGGGGCGTGGTCATGGGGCTGCTGGCCGCGGTGTTCTACTGCTCCGTGATGCTCATGAACAAAAAGCTCTCCGGCCTTTCTCCCATGGAGACCACCCTGATCCAGCTGGGCGTGGCCGCCATAGTCATCACGCCCTATGTGTTTCTCACCGGGCAGTTTACGGGCGTCACCGCCGGGGCGCTGCCCCTGCTCATCGTGCTGGGCGCGGTCCACACCGGGCTGGCCTTTACCCTGTTTTTCGCCGCCGTGAACGGCCTGCCCGCCCAGACCACCGCCGTCATGAGCTACATTGACCCCATCGTGGCGATTTTGCTGTCGGCCCTGTTTCTGCATCAGCCTCTCAGCGGACCGCAAGTGCTGGGCGCAATTCTGCTTTTAGGCGGCACTTTCGTCAGCGAGTTCAAACAAGGAGGGACTTAAATGGACCTGTTGTATTTCTTTGAGAGCATCCGCACCCCGTTTCTCAACACCGTGATGCAACTCATTACGGAGCTGGGCGGAGAGACGGTATTCCTGGCCGCGGCCATCATCGTGTTTTGGTGCGTGGACAAAAAAGAGGGGTACTACATGATGACCGTGGGCTTCGCGGGCATCATCGTCAACCAGTTTTTGAAACTCTGGTTCCGCATCCCCCGGCCCTGGGTGAAGGATCCGAGCTTCACCATCGTGGAGTCCGCCCGGGCGGCGGCCACGGGCTATTCCTTCCCCAGCGGCCACACGCAGAACGTCTTCGCCGCCCTGGGCGCGCCGGCGCGGTACACGAAGCGACGGTGGCTGCAGGCCCTGCTGATCCTCGGCATCTGCCTGACGGCAATTTCCCGGATGTATCTGGGTGTGCACACACCGCTGGACGTAGGGGTGTCCTTCGTGCTGGGCATCATTTTGGTGCTGGTGCTGTACCCCCTGTTTGACAAAATGGAGGAAAACCCCACGCCGCTGTACAGCCTGTATGCCCTGTTCGTGCTGGGTGCGGCCCTGTTCGTGGCCTTCGTGCGGACCTATCACTTCCCCGCCGATTTGGACCTGTCCAACTACGAGGAAGGCCTGAAAAACGGGTATATGATGGTGTTCTGCTCCCTGGGCCTGCTGATCGTGTTCCATCTGGACCGCACCAAACTGCAATGGCCGACAAAAGCGCCTCTTCCCGCCCAGATGGTAAAAGTCGCCGTGGGTCTGGCCCTGACGCTGGCGCTGAAAGCCGTACTGAAAGCCCCACTGCTGGCCCTATTCGGCGGCAGTCTCATCGCCCACGGCGTGCGGTACGGCATCGTCATTTTGTTCGCGGGCATTTTGTGGCCCATGACCTTCCGGTGGTTCGCCGGATGGGGAAAGGAGAACCGCACATGAAAAAACTCTTGGTCGTGGTGGACTATCAAAAAGACTTCATCAACGGCGCACTGGGCTTTCCCGGTGCGGAACTGCTCGACGCGGCCATCGCGAAAAAGGTCGCGGCCTACCACAAGGAAAAGGATGCGGCGGTCATCTACACTCAGGACACCCACGGCAAAACCTACGCCAAAACCCAGGAGGGGCGCAAGCTGCCCATCCCCCACTGTATCCGGGACACCGAAGGCTGGGAGGTCTACGGCCTCACCGCCGAAGCCTGCGGTGCCCGGGATCTGGTCATCGAAAAGCCCACCTTCGGTTCGATTGAGCTCATGGAAATCGCCGAGGAAGAGCAATTTGAGCAGATAGAGCTGGTGGGACTGGTATCCAACATCTGTGTACTGACCAACGCGGTGCTTTTGAAAACAGCTCTGCCGGAAGCAGAGATCATCGTAGACGCATCCTGCACCGCCTGCGCCGACCCGGCCATGAACGAAAAGGCCCTGGACGTGATGGAGGGCCTGCAAATCACGGTGACGAACCGAAAATAGCGCGGCGCCCCTGCATTTGACCGTACTGCGACTTCCATGGGATTCCAAAGGGCGGGAGCCCTTTGTGCCGTTGGGGGGTCTGGGGCGAAACGGAACACCCCAGCGATTTCTCTTGGAGGTTCGGAACCGTTCTCTTTTTCGCAAAAGAGAACGGTTCTGAAAAATCGGGCGGGTTTGGAACCCGCCCCTACGGCGAAAACCCAATCACGGCAAACAAAAACCACCCCGATTTGGGGTGGTTTTTTATTCGTCATGAAACTCTATAACGAATCGCTGCGGGAGCTGCTCCCACAGTTCATAAGAAATGCGGCGCAGCTGTTCGCGCAGTCCCTCCACTGCATCAAGCGCAAGCCCATCCAGCAAATCCAGTATGAGCGCAACCACAAAAATATTCTCCCAAAACCCACTGTCTCTCATATAACCGCCTCCACATAGTTGTCATTATGGTGGCTATATTTTATAATAGGTAACTATTAGTTGTCAATATAGGAAATTGACAAAGTTAGGTGCTATAATAATACCAATTTGACAACAATTGGAGGGGTATTATGCCGGCAGGGACCTACAAAAACCCGCAGTACGGACTGCGGGTCCCGAAAGAGCTGATGAAAAAACTAAAATATATTGCAGAATACAACGGACGTTCGGCAAATAAAGAGATTGAGCAGCTCATCATTCATCATGTAGCCGCATGGGAAGCGGCCCACGGTACGATTATTTTCGAAGAGGACTGACCCTATCAAAAAATCCCGGAGCTTTTCGGCTCCGGGATTTTTACATTCAGCACAGCTTTGCGCCGGCGGGGATGCTGTCATCCACCATCAGCAGGTGCAAAACCTCCTCGCCCTTTTCCGTGTGGACGGCGGAAATGATCATGCCGTTACTTTCCTGACCCATCATCTTGCGGGGCGGCAGATTCACGATGGCCACCAGCGTTTTGCCGATGAGGTCCTCCGGTTCGTACCACTTGTGGATGCCGGACAAGATCTGCCGGTCTGTACCGGTGCCGTCGTCCAGGGTGAACTTCAGCAGTTTCTCGCTTTTCTTCACCGCTTCGCAGGCCTTGACCTTCACCACGCGGAAGTCGGACTTGCAGAAGGTGTCGAAATCCACCTTCTCGGTAAGTTGCGGCTCCAGCTCGATGTCCGGCAGGCCGGCCTTCCGGGCGGCTTCCTGGGCCGCGTCCAGTTCCTCCAGCGCCTTGTCCAGGTCGATGCGGGGGAAGAGGCTGTCGCCCTTGGTCACCGGTGAAGTCTCGCTCCGGCTGTCCCAAACAGCGGCGCTGTCCCAGGTCCGACAGGCTTCGCAGGCGCCGATTTGCGTAAACAGCTTGTCCATGCTCTCAGGCATGAAGGGGGTCAGCAAAATCCCGCAGATGCGGGTGGCCTCCAGCAGGTTGTACAGCACATGGGCCAGCCGCGGACCGTTGGCGTCCATATCCTTTGCCAAGGCCCAGGGGGCATTTTCGTCGATATACTTGTTGGCCCGCTGAATGACCTTGAACACCTCTTCCAGCGCCTTGTGGGGGGCGTAAGCGTCCATCTCCGCCTCGTACTTGCCCCGCAGGGCGGAGGCCATGGAAAGCAGTTCCCCGTCCGCTTCCGTCGGCACGGCGCAGGACTTACATCCTTCCGGCAGCGCGCCGCTGAAGTATTTCTCCACCATGGCGGTGGTGCGGCTGACCAGATTGCCCAGATCGTTGGCCAGGTCCGTGTTGATGGTCTGGATCAGCAGCTCATTGGAGAAGTTTCCGTCCGACCCAAAGGGGAACGTCCGCAGCAGGAAGAAGCGCAGGGCGTCCACGCCAAACATCTCCGCCAGGATATACGGGTCCACCACATTGCCCTTGCTCTTGCTCATCTTGCCGCCATCCAACAACAGCCAGCCGTGGCCAAACACCTTTTTCGGCAGGGGCTCGCCCAAACTCATGAGCATGGCGGGCCAGATGATGGAATGGAAGCGTACAATTTCCTTGCCCACGATGTTCACGCCGGGCCAGTACTCGCCATACTCGTCGTAGCGGTCGTTTTCATAGCCCAGGGCGGTGATATAGTTCGTCAGCGCGTCCACCCAGACATAGACCACATGACCCGGGTCAAAGTCCACAGGGATACCCCAGGAAAAGCTGGTGCGGGACACGCAAAGGTCCTCCAATCCGGGCTTGATGAAGTTGTTGACCATCTCGTTCACCCGGCTGCGAGGCTCCAGGAAATCAGTGTTTTCCAGCAAGTCCTGTACCCGGTCGGCGTACTTGGACAGGCGGAAGAAATAGGCCTCCTCCTCCGCGTCCACCACCTCCCGGCCGCAGTCGGGGCACTTGCCGTCCACCAGCTGGGTCTCGGTCCAAAAGCTCTCGCAGGGGGTGCAGTATTTCCCCACGTACTTTCCCTTGTAGATGTCCCCGTTGTCGTACATCTTCTTAAAAATCCGCTGCACGGCAGAAACGTGATAATCGTCCGTAGTGCGGATGAAGCGGTCGTTGGAGATGTTCATCAGCTTCCACAGGTCCTTCACCCCCCGCTCGCCTTCCACGATGCGGTCCACGAACTCTTTGGGAGTGATGCCGGCTTCCCTGGCCTTGGTCTCGATTTTCTGCCCGTGCTCGTCGGTGCCAGTCAAAAACATCACATCGTAGCCGCACAACCGCTTATACCGGGCGAACGCATCCGTGGCCACGGTGCAGTAGGTGTGCCCGATGTGCAGTTTATCCGAGGGGTAGTAAATGGGGGTGGTGATATAAAAGCTTCCTTTGTGTTCCATGGTCAAACTCCTTGCATCTCTTTCTCTTTACGGGGTGGTATCGTCAGTTTCCGTGCCGGTCTCCGGCGTGGGTTCCGGTGTCGGTTCCGGCGACGGCGTGGCCGCCGGGTCCGGGGGCACGGTGGGGTCCGGGGTGGGCGTGGGCGCCCAGGGGTCGAACACCGGGTCCGTCGTAGGCTCCGGGGTCGGCTCGGGAGAGGGCTCCGGCTCAGGATACTTGATATCCTCCGCATGGTAATTGTACGTACTCACGCCCTCGCTTTTTTTCTCGATGAGTTCCCCAGTCTTACTGTCATATACCCACCGGTACGCCTGGGCCTTATAGCCCGTGGCCACCTCGGGGAACTCGTCGTTGGTATACATGAGCCAGGAGGAATTTTTCAATTCCACATAGGTCCCGTCGTCGGTACCCTCGATTTTCACGAACACCTGCCCATCTTCCACCCACGCGGTGATGCGGATGGGATATTCCCGGTCGTTGGTGAACTTGAAGTCGGGATTTGTCCAGCTCACCGTGGCGTCAAAGCCGGGGGGCAGATAGCCCACCGGGAAGTAGTGACAGGTCCGCTTATCGATTTGCAGGTTGGCCTGAAGGGTGCAGTAATATAAGGTGGACGACACCTGGCAGATACCGCCGCCGATTTCCTGCACCACAGCCCCGTTGGCATACGCCCCGGCGGCCAGATAGCCGTTTTCCTTGGTGCGCTGTCCCAGGGCCTCGTTATAGGACAACTGCTCCCCGGGCATGAGCACAATACCGTTGAGCGCGGCCGCGGCCTTTTCCACATTGTTGATACGGTTGGAGCTGCTCCCGGCAAGACTGGTCCCCTTTTCCGCCAGCACCGTACTGAACAGCAGGGCCTCCAGGGATTCCTTCGTCACTTCCGGCATATCCACTGTCACCGGGATCGTCACCGGCGCGCCGAGCTGAGCCGTGTCCCAGGCGCTTTTCGCGTCCCCGGGCTGGAAATCGATACCCACCACCTCCGGAATGATGGAGTCGGTCCCCTTGTCATAGTAAGCATCCTTTTTCTCCGCGCAGATCTGTTCCCGGAGCTGGGGCACATCCAGCTCGGTCTCGGACACCGTCTCCGGCTCGTAGGTGACGGTCCCGAACTCCGCGCCCTTGATGGCCCTGATGACCAGTTCAAACACCTCGCCGGCATCCAAATGGATGTAGCTGGCGCCCTTGATGACCGTCACGGTCCCGGCCTCCACGTCGATTTCCACATCGTCCAGCAGATTGGCCTGGGCCTCGGCGACCCCCACCTGTACGATACCCTCAATAAGGTCCTCGTCCACTGGGCCGAACACTTCTTCCGTCAGGTCCTTGCCGGAGACCAGGCACCGCAGATAGGTCAGCGTACTGGAAACCGCGTTCCCGGACCGTCCGTAATCATAAGCGATCTGCGCGGCGGTCTCCCCGTCGCATACCATGCCCGCCTGGGCATAACTTACGGAAAACCCCCCGCCGGGGATATCCACGGTCACCGCCGGGGCCTCGATCTTGTGCCACCCGGCCAGGTCCATGGAAATAACCGCCTCGTCATAATACTGTCCCCCCAGGGGCACGCCGCCAATGGACACGTTGGGATACACGGTCTCCACGTTTCCCACGCACACCACCGCCACGCCGAACAGCGCCGCCGCCAGCAGCAAAATACCCCCGATGACACCCCCGGCAATGAGCCCCTTCCGGGATTTTCTCGGCGGAACTGCCGCCGGCACAGCCGGAAACTGTCCGGTTTCCTGCTTTCTTCTTTGTTTCATACTATTTGATCGTCCCTCACGCATTTCCCATAACTTCCCGCAGGAAGGATTCCTCTTCCCCCATGGGCAGCTCTTCCCTATCCATGGAATCCAGCACCTGCTGCAAATAGGGGATACCCATGGCATTTTGCTGCGCCTGCACCTCCAAAAGCTCTCCAATCAGCAGATTAGAGAGCAGAAATCCGGAGGTGGTAAACGCCCACCGGCTGCCGTTGTTTTCCACCCAGCCTTTGTCCCGGAACAGCTCCAGTTTAGAAAGCAGCGGCGCAAAGTCGGACCGCAGCTGCCGGCTGTACTCCTTTTCCGAAATTCCGGACGCGGTCCGCATCCCCAGCATCAGATACTCATAAGCCCGTTCAATACCGGAAATTTCCTCCCGCTCGGCCAGAACAGGCCGTCCTGTGAGCACCCCGGTGATATACTTCTGCAGGTCCCGCACATAGCTGTACCGCAGGTTTTCCACACAAGAGTGGGCCCCGGGGCCGAAGCCCATGTAGTCTTGTAATTTCCAGTACTTCAGATTGTGCCGGGACTCATAGCCCTTATGACAGAAGTTGGAGATCTCGTACCGCCGGTAGCCGTACCGTTCCAGCAATTCGCTGGCATAGATATACAGGTCCGCCTGCATATCGTCGTCGGGGATGGCCGGCGTATCGTGGTATACCTCATACATGGCAGTCCCCTCTTCCAGCTTCAGCCCATAGCAGGAGATGTGCTCCGGGTTCCAGCCGATGACCTTGGACAGGGTATCCGCCCAATCCTCTTTTGTCTGCCCGGGCAGCCCGTAAATCAAATCCACGCTGACGTTCTCAAAACCGGCCTGCCTTGCAAACATATATGCTTTCACGGCTTGGCCGTATGTGTGCCGCCTTCCGATGGTGCGCAGAATTTCATCATTGGCAGACTGCACGCCCATGGAAATGCGGTTGGCTCCCGCCCGGCGCAGCTGCTTGAGTTCCCCCAGCCGCATACTGTCCGGATTCATTTCCACGGTGATCTCCGCTTCCCGCAGCAGCTTCCCGCTGGATTTCAGCAGCTCAACGACCTCGCACAGGTACTTGGCCCCGTAATAACTGGGGGTCCCGCCGCCGAAGTACACGGAGTCGATGTAATACCGCTGGATCTGGGGCAGGCTCTCCTTGATATGGGCCAACAGCGCTTCCTGATACTTCCCCATCATCTTGTCCGCCCCGGCGCAGGAATAAAAGTCGCAGTACCCGCACTTGCTGGCGCAAAACGGGATATGAATGTAGATGCCTAATGTTTTATCTTCCATAAAAGCCTCGCAGTTGATTTATAGCAAATCGCAGACGATATCCGAAAACTCCGCCGGGTCATCCACGGGCATCCCCGCGATCATGCAGGCCATACCGTACAGGACTTTGGCCATCTCGCCGCAGCGTTCCCGGTCCGTCTCAAAAGCGGACCTCAGCTTGGCAAAGGCAGGGTGCCCGGCGTTGAGCTCCAGTACCCGCTGGGCCCGGATGGTGCCGTCATCCCCGGGGATGCTGCGGAAGTACCGCTCCATTTCCAGCGTGATCTGCCCCTCCGTGGTCAAACACACCGCGTGAGACACCAGGGCATTGGACAGCCGCACATCCGCCGCCTGACCGTCCAGCGTTTCCTTCACGAAGGCCAGCAGGTCCTTTTCAGCCTCCTGCTTCTCCTCGGTCTCCTGCTTCTCCTCCTCGGAGCTCAGGCCCAGATCACCCTTGCTCACATTCTGGAAGAACTTCCCGTCCTGAGATTCCAGCGCCTGGATCACAAACTCGTCCATGGGGTCGGTGAGGTAAAACACCTCGTACCCTTTTTGCTTCACCCGCTCGGTCTGGGGCATGGACATGGCCATTTTCAGGTTGTCCGCGCAGGCGTAATAGATGCGCTCCTGAGCGTCCGGCATATTGTCCACGTACTCCTGCAGACTGCACATCCGGTCCGGCCCGGTCCGGAACAAAATCAGGTCCCGCACCATTTCCCGCATATCCATCACCGCAGACACCGTGGAATACTTGAGCTGATGCCCGAAGGCCCCGTAAAATTCCTCGTACTTCTTCCGGTCGGACTCCATGAGCTTTTTCAGCTCGCTCTTGACTTTTTTCGTCAGGTTGGTGGAGATGACCTTCAACTGCCGGTCGTGCTGCAAAACCTCCCGGGAGATGTTCAAGCTCAGATCCGGGCTGTCCACGATGCCCCGGACGAACCGGAAGCAATCGGGCAAAATATCCGCGCAGTATTCCATGATCATCACGCCATTGGAATACAGCCGCAGCCCGGGCTTGAAATCCCGGCTGTAAAAATCCTGGGACGGCCGGCTGGGAACGAACAGCATGGCCCGGTAATTTACCAGACCTTCCGCATTCACCCGGATGACCGCGATGGGCAGGTCGGGGTCATAGAACATCTTCTTGTAGTATTCCATGCACTCCTCATCGGAAACCTCGCTCTTGCTCCGCTCCCAAATGGGGACCATGGTATTCATGACCACTTCCTGCTGTTCGCACTTGTATTCATACTTGGGCCGGCCCTGGTCGTCCTTTTCCTCGGACTCCACGAACTGATAGTCCTCCACATCCATGGCGATGGGCCAGCGGATGTAATCGGAATATTTCTGCACCAGGTCCCGGATAACGAACTTGTCCATAAACTCGGAGTATTTTTCTCCGTCGGCGTCGGGCTTGATGTGCATGATGACTTCCGTACCCACTTCCGTTTTCTCCGGGCAGGGCTTGACGTTGTAGCCGTCCGTCCCCGCGGACTCCCACTGGCTGCCCTCGGTCTCGCCGTACTTCAAAGACCGCACGGTGACCTTGTCCGCCACCATGAACGCGGAGTAAAAGCCCACGCCGAACTGGCCGATGATATTCGTGTCGTTTTCCGCCAGGTCCTCTTTGTCGGACTTGAACTTCAGCGACCCGGACTGGGCGATGACGCCCAGATTTTTTTCCATATCCTCGGCATTCATGCCGATGCCGTTGTCCCGCACGGTGATGGTCCGGGCTTCGGGGTCCACGAAAATCTTGATTTGGTAATCGTCCTTGGAATACGGCACCTTGTCGTCAGTCAGGGACAGATAGCACAGCTTGTCGATGGCATCGGACGCGTTGGAAATAATCTCCCGCAGGAAGATTTCCTTATGGGTGTAGATGGAATTGATCATCAGGTCCAAAAGCCGCTTGGACTCGGCCTTGAATTGTTTCTTTGCCATGATATGGCCTCCTGTATGTGAAAATAATTTAATACAATACATATAACTAAATTAGTATACCACATTCCCCAAATTTTTCAACACAGACGGAAACAAAATATTTTCATATTGTATCCCGGCCGGAATTGTTCTATAATGCTCCATAGAAATCGAATTGGGGGAATGGGATATGCCCACAAACTGGAAACGCTCGCCGGAAGAGCTGCACAAAATCTATCTCGCCAATACCGAGGCCTTCTATAAAACCGCGGGCCGGGGCCTTGCCCCCCAGCTGGATGGCTTTGTCCGCGGCTGTGCCCTGTCCATGTGGAGCCGGTCCGGAGGCATCACGCAAAACCATGTGGACGCTTACAACGTCCTTTTCTCCAAGGGCGGCACTTCCCCCAAATGGCTTTTATGGCAGCTCACGGAAGAGGTCTGCAAGGTGGGCGATTTCATGCCCCCGATTTTCTTCTGGGACCTGGCGGAAGCAGATGCCAAGCGGAAAACGGACACCTCCCGGGTGTTCATCCGCATGATGACGAACATCCTGCTGTATCTCGCCGCTGTGGATGACGATGTGACCTTTGACGAGGCGGCCTATATCACAGACTGCACCACCCGGCTGACAGCTATCTGCGATTCCAGCAGGGTCAAGGCCGGCAAGCCCGCCTTGAACGCGGCGGATTACGTCACCAGCGGGGAACCGTCCTTCAAGGACAAGCACCCCGCCCAACCTGGGACGAGCGCGCCCAAGCAGGACGCCCCGCCGGAGGCCCAGCCGCCCCAAAAGACCACCGAGGAACTTCTGGCAGAACTCAACGACCTGGTAGGCCTGGACGAGGTGAAAAAGGACGTAAACAGCCTCATCAACCTCATCAAGGTCCGCAAGCTCCGTCAGGAAAACGGGCTCCCCGTAACCCCCATGTCATTGCACCTGGTGTTCATGGGCAACCCCGGCACGGGCAAGACCACTGTGGCCCGCCTGCTGGCACAGTTGTACGCCGGCATCGGTGTTTTGAGCAAGGGCCAGCTGGTGGAGGTAGACCGCTCCGGCCTGGTGGCGGGCTATGTGGGGCAAACCGCTTTGAAAACCCGGGAAACCATCCAAAACGCCCTGGGAGGCGTACTATTCATCGACGAGGCCTATTCCCTGGCCATGGGAGGGGAAAACGACTTCGGCCGGGAGGCCATCGACACGATTTTAAAGGCCATGGAGGACCACCGGGATGACCTGGTCGTTATCGTCGCCGGATACGACGGCCCGATGGAAACATTCCTGACCTCCAACCCGGGTCTGGAATCCCGCTTCAACAAGTATTTCTACTTTCCCGATTACACGGGCGAGCAGCTCTATACCATTTTCCAAAACCAGTGCCAGAAGAACGGCTATACCCTCTCCCAGGAATCGGAAGAGAAAGCGAAGGCACTGTTCCACCACCTGTACGAGACCAGGGACGAAAACTTCGGCAACGGCCGGGCAGTACGGAATCTGTTTGAGGACATGGTTATGCGTCAATCTGACCGGGTAGCCGCTATGGAGGCCCCCACCAAAGACGACCTGATGACCTTCCTCCCGGAAGATTTTGAAGATGCCCAATAAAAAAGCCAAGCGCCCCGGCAGTGCCGGGGCGCTGATATTTATCCGTTCAACTGTGACTCCAACGCCACCATAAGCAGCAGCAAGGGATCATCCTGCTCATTGGCAATGTTTTGCAGCCGGTTCCGTTCTTCCAGCGTAAGCACAGACGCGTCGCAGATCTCCCAGATCGCATCCATGTTCTCCATAAAAATGAGCGCTGCTTTTTGCATAGACTCAGACAATTGCTCAAATCGTTCCAAAAACTGATATCCTTCTCTACTGATTTTTTCCATAACCTGGCACCTTCCCAAAAATCGGATGTATATATCCGATTTTAACACAAAAATTTGGTTAAAATCAATAGCAGGATTTATCCTGCTATTGGAGGTCAGTATGTCAAGTAATCTCAAGCAAGATATTTCGATTGGTAAAAATCTGAAACGTCTGCGGAAAGGTGCAGGCCTCACACAAGACCAAGCCTCTGCCCAGCTTGAGGTCATGGGACTTCCCGTCACGGTGGACATTCTGTCCAAGATGGAACAAGGCCGATACAGCGTGCGGATCAGCGTTCTTTCAGCGATGAAAAAGATTTATCGGGTCAAGACCTTTGATGAATTCTTTCGAGATTTGGAGTGAGCCTAAATAAAAAGACCACCCTTCCGGGTGGTCTTTTTATACATTCAGTGCATCGCTCAAATTAAACGTAAAGCAAATATTCAGCATATCGCCGTCCGGCTCCATCAAAAAAATATCCGATTCTGAGATCAGCCGCAAAAATATCTCTTTCTCCTCTGTATTGATATGCTTCAAAAAACGAATGGCATCGACCTGAAACGTAATATCCGCGGAAAAATTATCCGTATCGGAGACTGATACGTTGTAGTGCATTTTTTTTGCCAGGAAATACGCATCTTTCGCGATTTTCGTATACTTATCCACCTTTTCCTGACTGATCGTCTCCCTGCAATAATCCCGCCAGGCGTGGATCTGCTCCAGGATTGCCTCATCTTCTTTGGCCTGGCGCGCCAGTTCCTCAGGTGTTTTGGGACGCTCTCCGCGGCTGAACAGCTCATCCATAATCCTGAGCGCGTGATCATGACGGAAAAAGA
Source organism: uncultured Clostridia bacterium (assembly GCA_947644595.1). Lineage (GTDB taxonomy): Bacteria > Bacillota > Clostridia > Oscillospirales > Oscillospiraceae > HGM13010. The sequence continues at coordinate 120,829 of CANSAE010000003.1, read as the reverse complement.
AATCTTCTCCGAAATTCATACGATATCCCCCCTTGTCAAAATATATGTCCAGATAAAGACATATTCTATAATTATTATATCTTCCATAATGGATTTTGTAAAGGGGGCTGTATAAAAAGTGATTCATTACACTCCGCTGTGGAACACCATGAAAGAAAAGAGCGAAACGACTTACACACTGCGCAATAAGGGCATCAGCAGCTCAACGATAAAAAATCTGAAAGACGGCCAGCCCATTTCCACATATACCATAGACCGCTTGTGCATGATTTTAAATTGTGACATTCTGGACATCATCGCCTATACGCCCGATGAAACGTCCCGGGCCCCGGAACAAGCGCCATAAGAAAAAGACCACCCCCGGGTGGTCTTTTTCTTATCCGAAGAACTTGCTGTGGATAGCCTTCACGGCCAGATCAGCCATTTCCTCATCAATGAGGACGGATACCTTGATCTCACTGGTAGAGATCATATGGATGTTGATCTCCGCGTCGGACAGGGCCTCGAACATCAGGGCCGCCACACCGGAAGCGCTCATCATGCCCGCGCCGATAATACTCACCTTGGCCACGGTCTTATCCAGACTCACATGGTCGAAGCCGATGGCCCCCTTCGCGTCGTTGAGCGCCTGTTCGGCGGCGTCCGCATCGTCCAGAGGCACGGTAAAGCTGATATCGTTGGTGTTATTTTTCCCGTAGGACTGCAAAATCACGTCCACGTTGATTTTCTTCTTCGCCATCTCATTGAACACCCGGAAGGCCACGCCCGGCGCGTCCGGCACGCCTACCACGGCGACCCGCGCCACATTGGTATCCTTTGCGATTCCGCTGATTTTGTTTTCTTCCACTTTCCTTGCGACCTCCTTGACTTTTGTACCGGGTTTTCTCACATAGCTGGACAGCACCTCCAGCACAATGCCGTAGCGCTTGGCCAGCTCCACGGATCGGTTATGCAGCACCTGCGCGCCCAGAGATGCCAGTTCCAGCATCTCGTCGTAGGTGATCTCATCCAATTTCCTGGCGTCGGGCACCTTCCGCGGATCGGCGGTGTACACGCCCTCCACATCGGTATAGATCTGGCATTTATCCGCGTGGAGCGCCGCGGCGATGGCCACAGCAGTGGTGTCGCTGCCGCCCCGGCCCAACGTGGTCACGTCGTTGCCCTTGGTCAGACCCTGGAAGCCCGCCACGATGACGATGCGCCGCTTATCCAGTTCCCGCAGGATGCGTTCCGTTTTGACCCGCATGATGCGGGCGGTCCCATGGTCGGAGGTAGTCTCCATGCCCACCTGCCAACCGGTGAGGGACACCACCGGATAGCGCATTTTTTCCAGACACATGGCCATCAGGGCGATGGACTGCTGTTCCCCTGTAGCCAGCAGCATATCCAGCTCCCGCTTAGACGGCCGGTCATTGAGCTCCGCGGCCTTTTCCAGCAAATCGTCGGTGGTATCGCCCTGGGCGGACAGCACTACCACCACGTCGTTGCCCTCCTCGTAAGTATCTGCGATGATACCGGCGACCCGCCGGATCTTTTCCGCGTCGGCGACAGAACTGCCGCCGAATTTCTGCACGATCAGCATAATTGATATTCCTCCAAAAGGGCGCCCCGCGCCCTGTTTCCGTTTTATTTTGCCGACGGACATCGCCGGCTTTGCGGGCCTGATTAATAACAACCGGCCCTTCATCATTGTATTCCCTAAATCCCCCGTCGGAGACTGGAGGAGGTCTCAGGAGGGGGCAACGCCTCCTCTTGAAATCGCGCCCCGGCTATAGGCCGGGATAGGCCGCGCCCGCAGGTGCGATCGTGATCCTCATTCGTCCAAGATCCGGTACGCCGCCAGCAGCTCCATTCCGCCGCTGACCTCCCCCAGCCGCCTCCGGGACATTTTCTCCGTGGAAAACGCGTATTCCGCCCGGTCGCCCCCGGGGATGGACACGAACCGCACATCACCGAAGGCTTCGCCAATTTCCGCCAGCCCAGCCTTCGTCCGCACGAACCACCGGCATTCAAGCTCGTCCGCATCCATAAAATACCCTTCTGGCTGAGCCTCCCAAATGGGCTGCCGGGCCATGGGCCCCGTCAGGCAGTCCAGAATATCCGCCGCCACAGCGCTGCCGGTCTCTGATGCGCCGGCCCCCGGCCCGGAATACACCGTGTTCCCCACGGCGTTGCCGTGGATAACGATACCATTCAAAACCCCGTCCACATTCACAATGGGGTTTTCCTTATCCACGAAATGGGGCGCCACATAGGCTGTCACCCGCCCGTCAGGGAGCTTCACCGTTCGCCCCAGCAGCTTGATGCGGTAGCCCATGCGCCGGGCGTAGTCCACATCCACAGAGGAAATTTTCGTGATACCCTGGGTCCGCACCTGGGCAGGGTCGATGTTGTACCCGAAGCACATATCCGCCAAAATACAAATTTTCCGGCAGGCATCGATTCCCTCCACGTCAGCGGTAGGGTCGGCTTCGGCGTAGCCTTTTTCCTGGGCCTCTTTCAGCGCCTGGTCAAAGCTCTTCCCGCATTGTATCATTTCCGTGAGAATATAATTGGTCGTACCGTTCAAAATACCGTACACACTGTCAATGGTGTTGGCGGCCAGACACCGGGTGATGGGCCGCAGCACGGGGATACCGCCGCCCACGCTGCCCTCAAACAAAAAGGCCACGCCGTGTTCCCGGGCCAGATGGGTGAGTTCCAACCCGCACTCCGCCACCAACTGCTTGTTGGAGCTGACCACGTGCTTGCCGGCCCTAATGGCCCGTACCACATAGTCATAGGCCGGATGGATGCCTCCCATACACTCCGCCACGACCTTCACTTCCGGGTCGTTCTCAATCACGTCAAAATCCAGCACGATGCGGGGAGCGAACCGGCTTTCCGGCCGCATCCGCCGGCACAGGATGTACTTCACCTGCACATCCTCCCCCACATTTCTGCAGATGCTTTCCGCGTTATCCTCAAAAATATCGGCGGTCCCGCTCCCCACGGTCCCAATGCCCAAAATGGCTACCTTCGTCATATCTCTCAATCTCCTATCAGCTTCGCAGAATTTGCGGCGAACGCCGCAAAAAAATCAAATCCATTTTTTGCCCAGCTTTGCCGGGCAAAAAATACTTCTCGCGGAGCGAGCGTCGGGCAAGCCCGGCGCAGAGCGCAGCGCAATTTCTCATTGAACGCCAAAGGCGTTCAATGACATGCTTCAGCCCGCCAGCAGTTCCGCCGACACCACGCCCTTCGTCTCCTTCAGCCGCACCAGCAGTTCATCCGGCGTCTCCGCCGCATGGTCCAGCCGGGCCGCGATGGTCACCAGGGCCACGCCGCTGGATGGGATATTCTGGTTGATGGTCAGAATATTTGCCCCCACTTCGGCAAAAATAGCAAGGACCGCAGATAGTATTCCCATCTCATCCCGCAAAAACGTATTGAAGGTAAAGATCCTGCCCTGGGTCATATCCCGAAAGGGGAGCACCGCGTCTTTGTATTTATAAAAAGCGCTGCGGCTGATGCCCATGCGCTCCACCGCATCGGACACAGTCCGGACCTCACCGGTATTCAGCAGTTCCCGGGCGCCCACCACCTTCAAAAACACATCCGGCAGCACATCTCCCCGCACCAGATAAAACTTAGGTTCCGTTTTGTCTGTCATCTGATTCCCTCCGGGTCTTTCTTTCGCGGTCAACTGTCGTTGAATATACTACTTATACCACACAAATGTCCGCGACGCAAGTACATTTTTACGTTTTCCATGTTTTTCGCTGAAAAGGAGGTGCCATGAAAGCCGTCATCACCCTTATCTCCGCCGTTCTCGCCGGAGCCGCGCTTCTGATCGGGCTGCCGTACCTGCTGCCCCTGGCCGGACCGTTCCTCATCGCCTTCGCCGTGGCGGCCGCCATAGAACCGGCGGTGGGCAGCCTGTGCAAACGGGGCGTACCCCGGGGGCTGGCCGCCGGAGTCGTCACCGTTTTGCTCCTGCTCCTTCTGGGCATCCTCCTGTCCCTCACGGTGAGCAACAGCATGGCTGCCCTGGCCTCACTGGCCAAACGCGCCCCGGAATTTCTGGAAGCCCTCTCCGCCGCCCTGACAGACCTGCAGACCCGCCTCATCAGTATCGTCCGCAAGGCGCCGGACAGCGTCGTGGAGCAGCTCACCATCGCCTTGGAAGCCGTGGCGGGGGAGCTGTACGCCGTTCCGGCCTTTCTGTCGGAAAAGCTGCTGAGCATGCTGGCCGGCGTGGCAAAACGTTCCCCAGACCTGCTGCTGTTCACGGCCACCGCCGCCATCGGGGTCTATTTCTTTTCCGCGTCCTACCGGGACATCATGGACTTCATCCAGCGGCAGCTTCCCCCGAAACTGCGCAAAAAAGCCCGCCACGCCTGGTCGGGACTGCGCAGCGCCTGCGGCGGCTACCTCAAGGTCCAGATCATGTTGGTAGGCATCACCTTTGTGGAATTGTGGGTCCTGTTTCTGCTCATGGGGCTGAACCGCCCCTTCCTGTTGGCCGTAGTCGTGGCCCTGGTAGACGCCCTGCCGGTGCTGGGCGCGGGCACGGTGCTGCTCCCCTGGGCGGTGTACAGCCTCATCATCGGCAGCACCGTCCAAGGCATGGAACTGCTCATTGGCTATGCCGCGATCTCCGCCGTGCGCAACGCCATCCAGGCCAAGCTCATGGACGACCAGCTGGGCCTGCATCCGGTGGTATCCCTGATCTGCATCTACGTCGGCTGGAAATTGGCAGGCTTCGCCGGGATGCTCATCCTTCCCATCGCCGCGGTGGTCCTCCAACGCCTGAACGACACCGGCGTGGTGCATCTGTGGAAATAACCCGGGACGGGGGAACCGTCCCGGGTTATTTTTCAGCATTGATTTAGAACCCGTCCCTACTCTCTAATACCCGTATCTCTTCCGATTTTTCGCCAAACACGCCGCGGTCACGCCCAAAGCCAGCACCTCCGCCACGATGACGGACATCCAAACGCCCTCCACATCGAAAAACACCGGCAAAATCAGCACAGCCGCCACCTGGAACACCAGGGTCCGCAAAAACGAGATACCCGCGGATATCGCGCCGTTGGAAAGCGCCGTGAAAAACGCAGAGCCGAAGATATTGACCCCCATAAACAGATAGGATAGAGAAAACAACCGGAAAGCGTGGCAGGTCAGCGCCGTCAATTCCGGGTCATACCCCACGAACATCCGGGCCAGAGGCAGGGCCAGTACCTCCGCCAGCACCACCAGCACCGCGCCTGCTCCCACGATGAGACGCAGGCTCTTTTTCCGCAGGCTCTTCAGTTCCTCCCGGTTGTCCGCTCCGTAGTGGTACCCAACAATGGGGGCCATACCGATGGAATACCCAAGAAACGCGGCAGCAAAGATAAACATCACATACATAATAATACCGAAGGCGGACACACCGTCCTCCCCGATGAGCCGCATGAGCTGAAAGTTATACAAAATGTTCACCACGGAGTTGCACACATTGGTCATCAGCTCCGAGGAGCCGTTGGTGCAGGCCTTCAGCAGAACGCGACTGTAAAACCGGGTCCTGCCCAGGCGCAGCAGGCTGGAATTCCGACTGAAAAAGTAGATCACCGGCACCACGCCGCCCACCACTTGGCACATCCCCGTGGCCAGGGCTGCGCCGGCCAGTCCCCAGCGAAATACCGCCACGAACACATAGTCCAGCACCATGTTGGTCACACCCGCGGCAGCGGTGATAATGAGCCCCAGCTTGGGTTTTTCCGCCGTGGGGAAAAAGCTCTGAAAGGTGTTTTGCAGCATAAACGCCGGCAGGGCCGCAACAGTCACCCGCCCATAGATCACGCAGTGCTCCAGCATCTCCTCCGTAGCGCCCAAAAACACCGCGATGTCCGGCATCCACACCAGCCCGACGATCATCAGCACCACAGATACCGTCAGCGTCACATAAATGAGCAGGGAAAAATATTCGTTGGCTTTTTCCCGGTCGCCCTCTCCCAGCGTTTTGGCCACGATGGCTCCGCCGCCGGTGCCCAGCATAAAGCCGATGGCCGCCAGCAGCATAATAAACGGCCAAACGAGATTCAGTGCCGCAAACGGCGTTTTGCCCACGTAATTGGAAACAAATAAACCGTCCACTACGCTGTAAATGGAAGTGAAGATCATCATCATGATGGACGGATATACAAAGCGTAACAGCTTGGAATAAGTAAAATGATCGGATAATTGAATTCGCATAAAGTACCTCAAAATATTTGCCGCATCAGATTTTTTCAAACTCCTCCCGGAGATGGACGGCATTGGCCCGCAGAACATCCACCGCCAGGCCCCACATCATCGTATCCACATGGTCCAGCAGGGCGCGTTTTTCCGCCTCCACTACCGGGACGATCTTTTCCTCGATCAGCGCCTTTCCCTCCGGTGTGGCAAAGATGCGCAGACCCTTGCCGCCGCCGCGTTCCATCCGCAGAAAGCCCTGCCGTTCCAGTTTTCGCATGGAGGATTGGATGGTTTGCTTGCTGCTCCCGGAATATCCGCAGATGTCCTTTTGAGTGCAGCCCTCCCCCAATACATAGATCGCATATAAAATATCAAAAACGCTGTCTGTCAGGCCCAGGCGCTTCGCCACAAAATGATAGGCCTCATTGACCAGTTTATAGATATGGTTATATTCCTGCATCATAGCTTCGCCGTCAAGTTCCATTGCGGTCCCTCCCTCAGTCCGAAATCGGACTTATGCACGTTTTCTCAGTCCGATTTCGGACTGAACAGCTGCTATTATAGTCCGAAATCGGACTCAAGTCAAGAACAGCGTGCAACTTATTTTTTGCACACCGGCAGAAACCGCGGAAAAATACATCGACATTTTGTCCGGCGTTGGGTATAATGGCGGCAGTCAGAATTCCGTCACGGAGGGTCAAATGAAACAGCAAACACAGTCCGGGAAAAACCGGATTTGGCAGCAGCGCCGGCGGCGGCTGTTTGAGATCATCGAGGTAGGCGCGTCCCAGGACCCGGTCAGCCGGGGCTATGACCTGCTGGGCGCCCTGGTCATCCTCATCAATCTGGGGGCCACTTTGGCCTATACGTTTGATTATATGGAGCTGGAATACGGTCCGCTCCTGCTGGGCGTCGAGACCGTGACAGTGGCGTTTTTCGCCGTGGACTATGTGCTGCGGCTGTGGACAGCGAAATTCCTGCGGCCCAACCTGTCCGAGGCCCGGGCGGTGTGGAAATACGCCGCGTCCTTTACCGGCATCGTGGACCTGCTGTCCTTTCTGCCGTACTATCTGCCCATCTTTTTCCCGGCGGGGGCGGTGGCCTTCCGGATGTTCCGGGTGGTGCGCATTTTCCGGCTGTTCCGGGTGAACGCCTACTACGATTCCTTGAACGTCATCGGCGAGGTCATCAGCAGCAAAAAACAGCAGTTACTGTCCTCGGTATTCATCATTCTGGTGCTCATGGTGGCGTCCAGTTTGTGCATGTACTCCTTGGAGCACGAGGCCCAGCCGGAGGTGTTTTCCAATGCTTTTTCCGGCATCTGGTGGTCCGTGTCCACCCTGCTGACCATCGGCTACGGGGACATTTACCCTATCACGACTTTGGGTAAGGTGTTCAGCATTTTCATTACCTTTTTGGGCGTGGGCATGGTGGCCATCCCCACCGGTATCATCAGCGCCGGCTTCGTGGACCAGTACTCCCGGCTCAAGCGCATTGACGAGTACGCCCGGGAGGAAGACATCCACTTTATCAAGGTGCAGCTCAACAAGCGGGACGACTGGACCGGCAAGGCCATCATGGACCTGGGCCTGCCCCACGGGGTCATCGTGGCGGTCATCCGCCGGGGGCAGGAGACCATCGTGCCCCGGGGTGACGTGGTGCTGAAAAACAACGATACGCTGATTTTGGGCGCGGAATCCCTGAAGGATGACCGGCACATCGACCTGAAAGAGCTGGTGCTGAAAAAGCACAATCCCTGGAACGGGCTGCAGATCCAGGAGCTGGACATCTCCCGGCGGACCATCATCGTCATGGTCAAGCGCAACGGCACCATGCTCATCCCCCGGGGCGACCTGGTGCTGCTGGAGGGCGACCACGTGATTTTGTACACCCAAATGCGTTTGAGCGACGCCATAGATCTGAGAATATGAAAAAAGACACCCTCCGGGGTGTCTTTTTTATCGGCCGGTGTATTGCAGGGCGATGCGGGGCTCTGGGCCGCAGTCAAAGGTGTAGAGGGTGAGCAGAAACAGCCATTCCAGCGGCTTCATGAGCAGATACACGACGTCCGCCCGGAGGGATGTGGTAAGCTTTCGGGACAGGGGATAGCCGTGGGTGTTGTAGAAAGTCCCGGACCGCCCGGTGGACCCGGGGGCGCGGTCGTGGAGGAGCTTCTCAAAGGCGTTGGCCACGCACAGCTGCCGGTTCACCACGATGCGCTTGCCGTGGCGGATGCCCCGGATATTTTCCGGGGTGTCGTTGAGAAACGGCAGGATCGGCAACAGCCAGACCGCCGTGGGGATGCCCGCGGCGTGCAGACGCTTCAGAGCCGCCACCCGCTCGCCGGTGGGGCTGACGTTGGGTTCCAGTGTTCGGCACAGGGCATCGTCATAGGTAGTCAGGGTCATTTGCACGACCCATTTGCTTTGGGCATGGATGGCTTGGAACAGGTCCAGGTCCCGCAGCACCCGGGCGGATTTCGTCAGCAGCGTGACGCCGAAGCCGTACCGCTTCGCCAGCACCAGCGCCTTGCGGGTGTGGCCCAGCGTTTCTTCCAGAGGCAGGTACGGGTCCGTCATGGAACCCATGCCCAGCATACATTTCCCGCGCTTCCCTTTCAGGGTCCGTTCCAGCAGCTCTATGGCATTTTCCTTGGCCGCTGCGTCCTCAAATCATGCCGTAACAGTCGCTCCGGGAATCGCAGTAGATGCAGCCGTGGGTACAGCCCCGATACAGGTTCATGCCGTTGCCGGCGGACAAAATTCCCTTAGCCCGGACATAGTGCACAGCCCCACCTCCCTCGTTTTTGCCGATTGTACCATATCCGGCCGCTCCGGGCAAGAGCAAAGGCATCTTGACTTGACCGGAGAACTGAAATGTATTATACTGTTATGTAAGAACGCACAAAGGAGCGTTGCATTTGAACAGACACGCTTATATCGCGGAGCTGACCCAGCTGCTGTATTATATGGCACCCTGGGACAGGGACGCGGCTGTGAAAAAATATACCGCGCTGCTGGAACGCAGCGAAAATCCTGAGGCCCTCATGGATGAGCTGGGCTCCCCCATGAAGCTGGCGGTGACTTTGTCCCGGGGGTACGAGCCGTCGGACCCCAATGCGCCGAACCCCGAAGCGGATGCGCCGGAAGCGGCAGAGGATGCGGCCCCTGCGCCTGCGGAGGAGCAGGCAGATGTCCCGAAGAAAGCGCCGGCAGAGCCGGGACTCGCACCGGAAGAAGCGCCGGAGATCCTGGTGGAAGCCGAAGTGGAGCCGGAAGCCGAAGTGGAGCCGGAAGCGGAAGTCGGGGAACCGGAAGCGGAAGTCGGGGAACCTTCGGAGGATGCGCCGGACGCGGAACAGGCCCCGGCAGAGCCGGAGCCTATGGCGGAAGGACAAGCCCCGGAAGCAGAACAGGCCCCGGCGGAGGACAGCACGCCGGAAGAACCGGAGGCTGCATCGGCGCCCGAACCGGAAGCGGAACTGGAAGTGCAGGTGGCAGAAATCAGTTCGGACGAGGCCGCGGGAGAAGTGTCTCCGGCAAAAGAGTCCGCCCCAGAAGCTGCCCCGCCGGCGCAGGAACAACCATCGGCCCCGGGGAGGAAGCTGCCCGCCGGGGAAGAGGAAATTTTTTCTGAGATCTTCACCGCCGCTACGCAGGCCCAGACCGCTGTGGCTGTGGGCAGCGGCTCCGGACGGCCCAGGCCCAGGCCTGCCATCCTGGTGCTGTATATCATCGCCTGTGTGGTACTGGGCGTTCCGGCGACCCTCATTCTCGTGGCGGTCACGGTGCTCATTTTCGCCATCGCGTTGGCGGCAATGGCCTTCGGCATTTATATCTTTACCTTTTTCGGCGCGGCCGGGTTCCCGGGACTGGGGAACCTGCTGGTGATTTTGGGGCTGGGGATCCTGGCCGTCACCGCCGCCGCCGGGATCGTCTGGCTGGGCGTTTGGTTCATGCGCACCGCCGCCGTCGGATTCCCGCAGTTCCTCGTCCGCTTCGGCCGGGAATACGGTTATACGCAGGAGGGCAGCCTATGAAAACCGCAAATAAAGTCTTTCTCATCGTGATAGCCTGTCTGCTCATTCTGGGGGCCCTGAGCCTCGCCGTGGGCATTATGCTGGGGGGCAGCGTGGGCGCGCTGTTTACCGCGGCCCGGGATGCCATCGTGGGATTTTTGGACAGCTTTTTTACCTTCAGCCTGTAATACGGGAAACACCCTCCGCGATTTGCGGAGGGTGTTTTTTCAGTTATACCGTGCGCAGTTCCAGGCGGCGTTCCCGGAGGTCGTTTTTGAACACCTTCACCAGATACAGCTGTCCGCTTTCCAGAGGGCCGAAGATGAAGTGGCCTTCCTTGTCCGTGACCGTGCGGGCCAGCAGGACCGGCGCCTCCATGTCATCTGCGAACAGCAGCACCGCCGCGTCCGGAACGGGCACGCCTTCCCCGTCGGTCAGCCGACCGCAGACAATGGACTGCTCCTGCCCGGCGGGCGCGTAGTCCGCCGACACCAGTTCCCCCTCCATGGGCCGGAAATAAAAGGTTCCGGAGATACTCATTGCTTCACTTCCTATCCAGAGGTTCCTTACATTATATGTAAGATTCCCCGGTTGTGCTTGACATTGGAGGGCAACACTTATAAAATGGTACCGCTGATAAAAACCGGATCGAACGGAAGAAATAAGGAGAAATCACCATGGCCAATGACAAAAAAGTGGAACAGATCACCGATATGGAGGTAGACTTCGCCCAGTGGTACACCGACGTGTGCAAAAAGGCGGAGCTCATCGACTATTCCTCTATCAAGGGCATGTTCATTTACCGTCCCTACGGCTATGCCATTTGGGAGAATATTCAAAACGAATTGGACAAACGGTTCAAAGAGACCGGGCATGAGAACGTCTATCTGCCCATGCTGATCCCCGAGTCCCTGCTGCAAAAGGAAAAAGACCATGTGGAGGGCTTCGCCCCGGAGTGCGCCTGGGTCACCATGGGCGGCAGCGAGGAATTGGAGGAGCGGTACTGCATCCGGCCCACGTCTGAGACCCTGTTTTGTGAGCATTATAAAAACATCATCCACTCCCACCGGGACCTGCCCATGCTGTACAACCAGTGGTGCAGTGTGCTGCGCTGGGAAAAGACCTCCCGCCCCTTCCTGCGGCACCGGGAGTTCCTCTGGCAGGAGGGGCACACCATGCACGCCACCGCTGAGGAGGCCCGGGAGGAAACTCAGCGGATGCTGAACGTCTACGCTGATTTTCTGGAAAGCTTCCTGGCCATGCCCGTGGTCCGGGGCCAGAAAACCGACAAGGAAAAATTCAACGGTGCGGAAGAGACCTACACCGTGGAGTGCATGATGCACGATAAAAAGGCGCTGCAGTCCGGCACCAGCCACTACTTCGGCGACGGGTTTGCGAAAGCCTTCGACATCACGTTCACCGGCAGCGACAATCAGCTGCATCACCCCCATCAGACCAGCTGGGGCATGTCCACCCGGACGATCGGCGGGCTCATCATGACCCACGGCGACAACAGCGGACTGGTGTTGCCGCCGAAAGTGGCGCCCATTCAGGTCATCGTTGTCCCCGTGGCCCAGCATAAGCCCGGTGTGCTGGACAAGGCCGCTGAAGCGCTCGACGCTCTGCGGAACGCCGGCATCCGGGCGAAGATGGACGATTCCGACAATTCCATGGGCTGGAAGTGCGCCCAGTGGGAAATGAAGGGCGTGCCCGTGCGGCTGGAGTTGGGGCCGAGGGATATCGAAAACGGGCAGTGCGTATGCGTGCGCCGGGACAACGGGGAGAAAGTCACCGTGGCGCTGGACGCGCTGGCATCCGCCGTGCCGGCGCTGCTGGACGATGTGCAGCAGGGGCTGTTCGACAGGGCGAAGAAGAATCTGGACAGCAACATCTTCCCCGCGTTCTCTCTGGAAGAGGCCAAGGCCGTACAGGAGGAAAAGGGCGGGTTCATCAAGACCATGTGGTGCGGCGATTTGCAGTGCGAGCTGGATATGAAGGAAAAGGCCGGGATGACTTCCCGGTGCATCCCCTTTGCCCAGGAAAAGCTGGGGGATGTGTGCGCCTGCTGCGGTAAGCCGGCGGATAAGATGGTATTCTGGGGAGTTGCATATTAAAATGAAGGCGCGTTGCGCCTTCATTTTAGGGGATGCGCTCCACTCGCGCGCCCTGCGGGCACACTCCTTACGAGAGAAGTATTTTTAGGGCGGTGAAGCTGCCTTAAAAATGATTTGATTTTATCCGTGCCTGTGAGCACGAATTCTACGAAGTTTTATGATAGATATTTTTATTCATACACTGCTCATGGCCATGACGCCGGTGGTGGAACTGCGGGGAGCCATTCCTTACGGGCTGGCCAACGGGCTCAATCCCTGGCTGACCTATCTGGCGGCAGTCATCGGGAATATGGTCCCTGTGCCGTTCATCATGATCTTCATCCGGCAGATTTTCTTCTGGCTGCGGCAGCGGTCGAAATGGCTGGGGGACCGGGTGGACTGGATCATCCAGCGGGCGGAACGGAAATCCGAACTGGTACGGAAGTACGCCCTGGTGGGGCTGACGATTCTGGTAGCCATCCCATTGCCGGGGACCGGGGCCTGGACCGGGGCACTGGTGGCAGCGCTGATGGACATCCGGCTGCGGCAGTCCTTCCCGGCGGTGTTCCTCGGCGTGCTCATCGCCGGGGTCATCGTGACGGCAATCGGCTTGGGCGTGGCGAGTATGCTGTGACATAAAAAAACAGCCTTGGAAATTCCAAGGCTGTTTTTTTATTTGTATTCTTACTTGCCGGGGATGGTCAATACCTGGCCGGGGAAGATGACGTTGGGGTCCTTCACCACGTTGGTGTTGGCCTTGAAGATCTGCTCCCAGGCGTAGGCGTCGCCGTAGTGGGCCAGAGCGATCTTCGCCAAGGTGTCGCCGGCGATGACCACGTAGGTGCCGGAGGCGGCGGGCTGCTCGGGAATCACGGGCTCGGCGGGCTGCTCGGGCAGCTTCACGGTGATGCGGCCGGCGGGTTCGCCGTACTTCTCCGCGGTGATGACGTTGTTCAGCACGTCCCGGGTGTAGTTCACCAGAGCGTCCTCCAAAGCGACGCCGGTCTTGTACACGCTCTTGCCGATAAACACGCCGTAGGTATCGCCGCCGGCGGCGGTGAAGTCATTGGTGGCGACCACATACTTGGCGTTCAGGTCCAGGGCCTTGCCGTTCACGGTCACGTCCTTGATGCGGGCGCCGGGGTTGGCGGGGGCGAAGTAGGTGGAATCGGGGTAGGCGTCACCGTTGACGTACTCCACGGTGGTGTCGATGGTGAAGCTCATGCCCGCGACCTGGGGGAATGCGCCGATGGCGGTGGGAGTGGAGCAGGTGGCGGCTTCGAGGGCTTCCAGCAGCTCCGCGCCGGTGACTTCGATGGTGGCGACCTCATTGCCGAAGGGGAAGACGGTCTTCATGGTGTTCATGGTGATGTCCCCCACCTCGATGCTGGCGCGGATGCCGCCGCCGTTGGTGATGGCCACGTCCACCTTATCCTCGCCCACGGCCTGCCGGGCGGACCACAAAATGGCATCGGCGGCAAAGTCGCCCAGGTTGGTCTCTTCCGTGCGGTTGCCAGGGGCGCGCTCGCCGTTGAGGAGCACTTCGGTCTTGGCGAAGGTCTTGTTCAGCTCGGCCTGGACCGCTTCGTTCCGGGCGTTGACGATTTTGGCGACTTCCTCGTCCACCTTGGTCCAGGAGGCGGCGGAAATCAGCGCGCCGGACTCGTCCTTGCCGTCGGTGATGACCACACCCACGTTGTTCAGGTACTCGCCGGTGGAGTGGATGTACGCGTTATTGGTGTATTCGCCCATTTCCGTGTGGGAGTGGCCGTCAATGACCAGGTCCACGCCGTTGACCTTGGCGAACACGTCTGTAGAGCGGTTAGGCTCAGACTCGGGGTCCACGCCCAGGTGGGACAGGGCGATGATGTACACGCAGCCGTCCTTTTTCAGGGCATCCACCTGGGCCTGGGCGCACTTGACCAGCTCGTCGCCCTGGTAGAAGGTCAGGCCCTTGACGTTGTCGGGATGTGCCTTGGTCATGGTCTCGGGGGTGTCCAGACCGAACACGCCCACCTTGCCGATGGCGGTGTCAAAGGTGACATGATCGCCGAAGACAGGCTTTTTCGTGCTGGTGTACACGATGTTCGCCGCCAGAACGGGGAAGTTCGCCGCAGCCACGTTGGCCTTCAGGGCGTCCATTTTGTAGTCGAACTCGTGGTTGCCGGGGGCGGCCACGTCATAGCCGGCGGCGTTCATGAAGGCAACGGCGGACGCGCCCTTGTCCAGACTCACCAGAGTGGTGCCCTGGCTGAAGTCGCCCGCGGAGACCAGCAGAACGCTGGCACCGGCGGCCTCGAAATCTTTTTTCAGTGCGGCCACGCCGGCGGTGCCCACGGTCTCGCCCTCCACGGCCACGTCATGACCGTGGGTGTCGTTGGTGTGGATGACCACCAGCTTGCCGGACACATCCGCGGGGATGGTATAGGGCACGGCGGCCGTTTCCTCGTCCGCCAGGACAGGCACGGTCAGGGAGCAGACCATGACCAGCGCCAGCAGCAGTGAGAGGAATTTTTTGCTCTTGTGCATGATTGGTTCCACCTTTCTTTTGTTATTGTGTGCAATTTTGCTGGTTCCACAATAGCACGTTTTGGCAAAATTTGCAATGAAGAATCCGGGAAAATTCGGCAGTTTCACAAATTTTTTGTATGGAAATGGGGGACATCGCAGGCCGGGGGACCCGGCCCCTACGAACTCCGCATATCCCGCAGATCAGCACGGTGCTCCCGACGCTTCCTGCTGCGTAGGCGTTATTCAATTGTAGACGTAGGCTTGGGTACAGTTTATCCCGGAAACGCCGGGCCGTGCTGACCTGCGGGATATGCGGATATGCTTCACCGCTCCTCGAGCTGCATGACCTCCATCATGATGCGGGCGCCCATGCAAAAGCCCATACGAAAATACTCCCTCGTTTCATGACAGGTGAGGGTCAGCATTTGCTGTTCCAAAGCGTTATAAGTAT
The DNA here is from genome assembly GCA_947644595.1 of uncultured Clostridia bacterium. Classification (GTDB taxonomy): domain Bacteria; phylum Bacillota; class Clostridia; order Oscillospirales; family Oscillospiraceae; genus HGM13010. The sequence continues at coordinate 105,555 of CANSAE010000003.1, read as the reverse complement.
TTACCTGCCCGTCGTCCAGCTCCTCCCGAAAACGGTCCGCGGCTTTTGTGTACTTCGCGGAATCACGTTTGTGCTCGCTTGTCCATCGGAACAGGAGTGCCGAGGAGAGGTCCCCACAATACAATTCATCAATGATGCTTTCCATATTTTTCTCCTATAATTCACTCATGGTGAAAACTAATCACCACATTTTATTGCAGTATAGCATATACTAAATGAAATGGCAAGTAGTATTCACCAAAAAGGAGAAAAAATGTACAAAAATAAAGCAAAAGACGGAAGCCACAATATTTGCGGAGAAAAAATAAAGGAATATCGTTTAAAACTACCGCAAAAACCTTCGCAAATTAAATTTGCGGCTATGCTACAAGTTGAGGGTTTAGATGTAGATAAATATGTAATACAGCGAATCGAATCCGGCGATCGGTTCGTCACTGACATTGAATTGAAAACCATCGCAAAGGTATTGGGCGTCAGCTATCAGGATTTGCTGGACCACGACGAAGCGTAAAAACAAAACATCCCCCGGTTTCCTTTCGGAAACCGGGGGTCACTTTACATATTTTTCACTTTCAGCCGGGCCATGGCGCGGGCCAGGCTGGCTTTGCTCTGCTCGTATTCCACTTTACTCTGCTGCCGCTTCATGGCTTCCGCCGCCCGTTCCATGGATTCCCGGGCGCGGCGCTCGTCGATGTCCTCCGGGCGCTCGGCGGTATCCACAATGAGCGTCAGCGTACCGTTGTCGATGGCGGCATAGCCCCCGGTGATGACGGCCAGCAGCTCTGTCTCATCCGGGCGCCTGATGCGCAGAGGGCCGGGGACCACGGAAATGACGCAGTCCTCGTGCCGGGCTAAAATGCCCCGGGTGCCGTCCTCACAGGGCAGGATGGTCTGGACGCACAAGTCGTCGTAAAAGGTACCGTAAGCGGACAGGACCTTCAGGTGATAGGTGGCCGCCATGGTCAGACCCCCGCTTCCTTCCGCAGAGCCTGGGCTTTGACCTTGGCGTCATCCAGGGTGCCGACGTTGAAAAACGCCAGCTCCGGCCAATCGTCGCAGGCGCCGGACAAAATTGCCTTGAACCCCCGGACCGTCTCCTCCACGGGGACGTATACCCCGGGCACGCCGGTGAATTTCTCCGCCACATGGAAGGGCTGGGACAAAAAGCGCTGGAGTTTGCGGGCACGGTAAATCAGCAGGCGGTCCTCCTCTGCCAGCTCCTCCATGCCCAGAATGGCGATGATGTCCTGCAACTCCTTATACTTTTGCAACACGGCCTGGACCTGGCGGGCCACGTCGTAGTGCTCCTGACCCACGATGTCCGCTTCCAGGATGCGGGAGGTGGATTCCAGAGGGTCCACCGCCGGGTAGATGCCCTGCTCCGCGATGGAACGGGACAACACCGTGGTGGCATCCAGATGGGCAAAGGTCGTGGCAGGGGCGGGGTCCGTCAGGTCATCCGCCGGGACGTACACCGCCTGCACGGAGGTGATGGAGCCGTTTTTCGTGGAGGCGATGCGCTCCTGCAATTCGCCGATGTCCGTGGCCAGGGTGGGCTGGTAGCCCACGGCGGAGGGCATCCGGCCCAGCAGGGCCGATACCTCGCTGCCCGCCTGGACAAAGCGGAAGATGTTGTCAATGAACAGCAGCACGTCCTGGTGCTCCACGTCCCGGAAATACTCCGCCATGGTCAATCCCGTTTCCGCCACCCGCATACGGGCCCCGGGGGGCTCGTTCATCTGGCCGAACACCAGGGCGGTGTGGTTAATGACACCGGATTCCGTCATTTCCATATAGAGGTCGTTGCCCTCCCGGGAGCGTTCGCCCACGCCAGTGAAAATGGAATAGCCGTCGTGCTCTGCGGCCACGGCGTGAATGAGTTCCTGAATCAGCACCGTTTTGCCCACGCCGGCGCCGCCGAACAGGCCGATTTTGCCGCCCTTGGCGTAAGGCGCCAGCAGGTCGATGACTTTGATGCCCGTTTCCAGCATCTCCACCATGGGGCTCTGGTCAGCAAAGCTGGGGGGCTCCCGATGGATAGGCCAGCGCTCGCCGGAGACTGCTTCCCCGTCATCGATGGTCTGGCCCACCACGCCGAACAAGCGGCCCAGTACCTGCCGGCCCACCGGGACCGTGACCCCGCCCCCGGGGACCTCCACCTTCAAATCCCGGGACAGCCCCTCCGGCGGGGACAGCAGGATGCAGCGGACCACGGAATCTCCCAAATGCTGGGAGACCTCCATGACCACCTGCCGGCCGTCGGCTGTGGTATATAATGCGTCCCGGATGCGGGGCAGCTCCCCCGCGGGGAAGGCTACGTCCACGACAGACCCCAGGACTTGTACAATTTTACCTTGCATATGCTCTTCGCTCCTCCAATTTGAGAATTGGCTTCGCAGAATTCGCATCCGCAGATGCGAAAAAATACTTCTCGCGGGAAAATTGTGCCCGTAGGCCGCAATTTTGCAGCGCAGCTTTTCAATTGATGCCCATCAATTGATTTTTTTCTGTGCCCGGGCGCCGGAGGCGATCTCCGTGATCTCCTGGGTAATGGCTTCCTGCCGGGCGCGGTTGGCCTGTAATGACAGCTGCTCCAGCATGTCATCGGCATTATCCGTGGCAGACTGCATGGCCATCATCCGGGCTTCCAGCTCCGCGCAGTAGGCTTCCAGCAAAACATCCAGCAAAATGCCCGTGAGGTAATTGGGCACCACGGTATCCAGCACCGCCTGAGGAGACGGGAGGTACACCGGAGGCCGGTGGTCGTCCGGGGGCATGAACTGCGTGAAATCCTTCCGGTACAGGGGCAACAGCCGGCGGTACACCGCCTCCGTGACGGTTTTATGCAGGCTGGTATACACCAAAATGAGCTCGGACAGTTCCCCCGCCAGGTAGCGCTCCACCAAGCGGGAAGACAAGTCCCGGGCCCGGGAAATGTTCGGGTCCTGGGCGGGATAGTGCATAGAGAGGTCCACGGGATAGCCCATGGCCTGAGCGTTATGGAGTCCCACTTCTCCCACGGTATAGATAATGCTTTCCTCCGGGTCCTGGTCCAGCTTGCTCATGAGTTTCAGGATATTATGGTTATAGGCACCGGCCAATCCCTTATCCCCGGTGACCACCAGGTAAGCCCGTTTTCCCGGGCGGGGCGTCTCCATGGTATCGCCGATATAGGGGTGCACGATCTCCGGGAGATTGCGCAGCACATCGCCGATGACGGCTTGGGAGGCGTAGAAATGGGGGCGGGAGGCCTCCATTTCCCGGCGGGATTTGCGCATCTTCGCCGAGGAGATCAGGTACATGGCGTTGGTGATCTTGCGGGTATCCCGCACACTTTTCATGCGGTTTTTCAGGTCGTTCAGGCTCGCCATAGGCCGCGCTCCTTATACGCTTTACAGGCTCCCAGAATTTCCTCCCGGTCAGCATCGGTGAGCTGGCCCGTCTCCGTGATGCGCGCCTCCACCTGGGGCTTGGTATCCTTCATATAGGCCAAAAAGCCTTCCTGGAAGGGCTTGACCTCCGAAACCGGCAGGTCCGTGAAGGTCCGGGCGATGGCGATGACCAGGCTCATCACCTGCTCCGCCATGGACAACGGACGGTGCAGCGGCTGTTTTAACAGCTCCATCAGCCCCCGGCCGTAGGTCAGCTGGGCGGCGGTGGTCTCGTCCAGGTCCGAGGAAAATTGGGTGAATACCTCCATCTCCCGGTACTGAGCCAGGTCCACCCGCAGGGATCCGGTGGCGGCTTTCAGCGCCTTGGTCTGTGCCGCGCCGCCCACGCGGGACACGGATAGGCCCACGTTGATGGCCGGACGCTGGCCCGCCGCAAAGGCGGAGCTTTCCAGGAAAATCTGGCCGTCGGTGATGGAGATGACGTTGGTTGGAATGTAAGCCGACACGTTGCCGGATAAGGTCTCGATAATGGGCAGGGCCGTGATGGACCCGCCGGCGGCCAGCCGGGCGGAACGCTCCAGCAGGCGGGAGTGGAGATAGAACACATCCCCCGGATAGGCCTCCCGGCCCGGGGAACGCTCCAGCAGCAAAGACAACGCCCGGTACGCCACGGCGTGCTTGCTCAAATCGTCGTAGATGACCAGCACGTCCCGGCCCTTTCTCATGAAATACTCCGCCATGGCCGTGGCTGCGAAGGGTGCGATGAACTGCAGAGACGCCGGGTCCGACGCTGGGGCAGACATGACGATGGTGTAATCCATGGCGCCGTGGTCCTTCAGTGTCCGCACCGTTTGGGCGACGCCGGAATTTTTCTGGCCGATGGCCACATAGACGCAGACTACGTCCCCCCCGCGCTGGTTCAAAATGGCTTCCACCGCGATGGCGGTCTTGCCGGTCTGGCGGTCCCCGATGATGAGTTCCCGCTGACCCCGGCCCACGGGGAACATGGCGTCGATGGCCAGAATGCCCGTTGCCATGGGTTGGGACACGGACTGCCGTTCAATGATGGAGGGCGCGGGGCTCTCCACCGGGCGGTACCCCTCGCTGCGAATGTCCCCAAAGCCGTCGATGGGGGCGCCCAGAGCGTCCACCACCCGGCCCAAAAAGCCCTCTCCCACGGGGACGCCGGCGCGTTTACCCGTGCGGACCACGCGGGTCCCCTGGGATACGTCCTGGTCCCGGCCGAAGAGGATGACACCGATGCTGTCGGTCCGGATATCCTGGACCATGCCGCGCACGCCGGTGTCGAACACGACGATCTCGCCGTATTCCGCGTGCTCGATGCCGCGGATATGGGCGATGCCGTCTCCCACCTGCCGGACCATGCCGATCTCCCGCCAGCCATCCTGAAAGATCGTTTGTTCAATTTCCGAACGTAGCAGGCCGATGAGCTGGCCGGGAGATTCAAATTCTCCGGTGGGTTCGGTCACGGTCCGTTCAATTGCCCCTAAGCGGCCCCGAAGGCTGTAGTCCAGCTCCCGGCCCGCCACACGGACGATGAATCCGCCCAAAATCGACGGCTCTTTTTGATAGATGATGCGCACATGCTCTGCGTCCAGCTGCTGCTTGACAAAGCGCTTGAGCCCACGGCGCTGTTCGTCCGTGGGGGCTTTGGCGTATAAGATCTCTGCCGTGGGGACCTCCGGATCCAGGGGCTTGCCCAGGGCATAGCCCAGCAGGTCCGGGAGCAGGGCAATGTCGTTATTATCGGACAGGACCTTACACAGGGGGCGCAGGAGTTCCGGCACTGTCTGGTCGATGAGATGATATTTGATCTCCCGGCCGGCGTCCAGATTCTCCAGTTCCGTGAGCAGGCCGGGGTGGCGTTTGATGAGCTGCACCGTTTCCCGGATGGCATGCTTGTCCTCCGGCAGAAGGGCGGCATAATCCCTCATTTCCCCTCACCTGCCTGTGCCATCATTTCCTCATAGAGGCGCTCGCCCACTTCGTCGGATACGTCCTCCTCCATGATTTTGCCCGCGGCAAGGGCCACAAGCTGTCCCACCTCGGTTTTGATGGAACGCATGGTATCCTCCCGCTGCTTATCGATGGCGACCTGGGCCCTGGCAATCTCCTTTTGGGCCTGGACCTGGGCCCCGGCAATGATGCGGTTATACTCCGCATGGGCTTCCGCCCGGCCGTCCTTGACGATGCGGTCCGCTTCCTCCCGGGCGGCTTCCATCTTCTGGACATAGTCCGCCCGATCTGCTTCCGCCTGGGTTTTGGCGGCCTCGGCCGCCGCGTAGTCCTCGTCAATCATCTGCTGGCGCTGTTCAAAGATGGCATTGACCTTATCGAACAGAAATTTTTTCATTAAAAAATACAGCAGCAGAAGGTTTCCTGCGGTACACAGTAAACTAATTACGTCAAATTTCAGCATGGTAACACGACCTTACGCCAGGAACAGGATGATCAAAATCGCCACGACGAAGCCAAAGATGGCGGTGCCTTCCGCCAGGGCCGCGCCCAGCATCAGCAGCTTCGTAATGGAACCGTCCGCCTCCGGCTGGCGGGCCACAGCGTCCACAGCGCTCTTCGTGGCAATGCCGATGCCCAAGGCCGCGCCGACGCCCGTAAATACAGCGATGGCCGCGCCGATCGCAAGAATTGCAACATTCATAAGTAGTACCTCTCTTATTTAATGGATTTCAACTGCCTCACGGATAAATTGTCCGGTCAAAAACACAAAAATATAGGCTTGGATAAAGCCGTCAAAGAAGTCAAAGTACAGCCCGAAAATGGGGGGCAAGCCCAAGGGGAACAGCAAAATCTCCACCAGCTTCATAATGACAAACGCGCCCAGCACATTGCCGAACAGACGCATGCACAGGGACAGTGGACGGGTCACCAGTTCCATGAGGTTGATGGGCACCATCACCGGGGTGGGATGGGCAAAGCTCTTCAAAAAGCCCACCGGCCCTTTCCGCCGGATGGATGCCGCCTCGATGAGAATGATGCTCATGATGGCCAGAGACGCTGTGACGTTCACGTCCTTCGTGGGGGGCTTGAAGCCGAACACGCCGGCAATATTGGCAAAGCCAATGAAAATCAGCACCGTGCTCAGATAGGGCACAAAGCTGCCGCCTTCCTTCCCAACGAAGCCCGAAGTCAGGTTCTGGATGAAGTTCACGAAGGTCTCCAGCGCCGCCTGGCGTTTGGAAATGTTGTGGACTTTCAGGTTCCGGGTAAAAATAAACACCAGGAGCATCAGCGCTGCCATGAGGACCCAGGAAACCACCACGGATTCTGAAATGCCGATGCCGCCAATGCGAAACACCGTTTCAACTTCCAGTTCCGCCAACAGTTCTTCCGTCTTTTCTGCCATTGCTTCACCTCCTTTTTTTGGATATATGCATATATCACTCCATTATAAAAATCAGTATAACAACATTTTCCATGACAAGCAAGGAAAAATGAATCAAATCCCCCTTCAAATTTCAAAATTGAACAAAAAATGCTCTGAAGTTTGTACAGTATTACAAAAGTTTTGACATGATATTTGACAAAAACGCAAGTCCGCGGCCGTTCCTCTGTTCGGAACGGCCGCGGACCGGAAATCGGGATTTGCAGGACTTCAGCGGATAAAATTCGTGCGGATGATTTTTTCCGGCACCGGAGGGACAATCCCCCGCTCCCGGCCGGCTTCAATACACTTGAGCATCCAGGCCATGTTGCAGGCCAGTGTGCGCATGGTCTGCATCCCCTCCGCATCCCGCCGGGCTTCCTCTGCCGTCCGGCCGAACACGATGTTCCAGTATTGGGACGGGACCACCGGCATATGGGCATAGGTGAAGAATTTGTTCAGGCCGTCAAAGGCATTCGTTGCCCCGGCCCGGCGGCAGACCGCGACACCGGCGGCGGGCTTGAAGCGCAGGTGACGGCCGCCGGAAAAGAACATCCGGCTCAGCAGGTTCGCCGCGATGCCGGACATTCCGGCGTAGTGCACCGGCGTGCCTACAACCATGCCGTCGCAGTGCTTCATTTTTTCAACTGCCGCGTTCACCGCATCGTCATGGACACATCTGCCCAGTTTTCCGCAGGCTCCGCAGCCCGTGCAGGGCTGGAGCGGCTCCGCCCCCGGCCAGAAGCGTTCCGTCTCGACGCCTTCGGCCCGAAGGGGCTCTGCCACCGCTTCTAAAGCGGCGGATGTGGTGCCGTGCTCGTGGGGGCTGCAGTTGATGAGTAATACCTTCATGGAAAGGACCTCCAAGTCTGATGATTGGATACAGTATACACCATTTTCACAAACAATGCAATTTCTCATTGCAATTTACCGCCGGGTAGCGTATAATATTGCGGTTCGAGAAGATTTTTTACCAAAAGAACGATACATTTGATTTACGTGCCATACGGCGCGCCCCGCCGCGCGGGGCTCCGCGTGGTCTTGCATAAAGAAAGAGGTTATTGAACAATGGAAAATTTACGGAACATTGCCATCATCGCACACGTCGACCACGGCAAGACCACGCTGGTGGACGAAATGTTGAAGCAGTCAGGCGTGTACCACGAAAACCAGGAGGTCGTGGAACGGGTCATGGACTCCGGCGACCTGGAACGGGAGCGGGGTATCACCATTCTGGCGAAGAACACCGCGGTACGCTATAAGGGGACCAAAATCAACATCGTGGACACCCCGGGCCACGCCGACTTCGGCGGCGAGGTGGAACGCGTTTTGAAGATGGTCAACGGTGTCATTTTGCTGGTAGACGCCGCCGAGGGGCCCATGCCCCAGACCCGGTTCGTGCTGTCCAAGGCACTGGAGCTGGGGCACCGGGTCATCGTGGTGCTGAATAAAATCGACCGGCCCGACCAGCGCATTCACGAAGTCGTGGACGAGGTGCTGGAGCTTTTGATGGACCTGGACGCCACAGACGAGCAGTTGGACTCCCCCATGCTCTTCTGCTCCGGACGGCAGGGCACCGCGTCGTATTCTCCCGAGGTACCGGGCACAGATCTGCAGCCGCTGTTCGACACGATTCTGGACTACATTCCCTCCCCCGTCATCGACGTGGAGTCCCCGTTCCAGATGCTGGTGAGCTCTGTGGACTACAACGAGTTCGTGGGACGCATCGCCATTGGGCGCATCGAGCGGGGCGTTATCAAGCAGAATCAGGAAATTGCCGTGTGTAACTATCACGACCCGGACGCGCCGGCGAAAAAGGCCAAGGCCGTGTCCATGTATGAGTACGAGGGCCTGGCCCGGGTACCCGTGACGGAGGCCTCCGCCGGGAACATCATCGCCATGAGCGGCATCGGGGACATCACCATCGGGGACACCATCTGCGCCCCCAGAGCCGTGGAACCCATCGAGTTTGTGAAGATCTCCGCGCCCACCATGGAAATGACCTTCGCCGTGAACGATTCCCCCTTCGCAGGCAAGGAAGGCAAGTTCGTCACCTCCCGCCAGCTGCGGGACCGGCTGTACCGGGAAACGCTCAAGGATGTGTCCCTGCGGGTGTCTGACGACCTGGACTCCATGGACGCCTTCATCGTGGCCGGGCGGGGCGAAATGCATCTTTCCATCTTAATTGAGACTATGCGCCGGGAAGGCTATGAATTCCAGGTTTCGCCTCCCCGGGTGCTGTTTGAGACCATCGACGGCAAAAAGTGCGAGCCCGTGGAGCGGGTGGTGGTGGACGTCCCGTCGGACTACATCGGCGCGGTGATTGAAAAGCTGGGTAAGCGCCACGGCGAATTCGTGGAGATGATGCCTGTGGGCAGCCGCACCAAGGCCACATTTTTGGTGCCCTCCCGGGGCCTGTTCGGCTACCGGAATGAGTTTTTAACCGACACCAAGGGCGAGGGCATCCTGGCCAGCGTATTTGAGCGGTATGAGCCTTTCAAGGGCGACATCGCCCGGCGGTCCACCGGCTCTTTGGTGGCCTTTGAGACCGGCGAGAGTGTTACCTACGGCCTGTTCAACGCCCAGGAACGGGGCGTGCTGTTCATCGGGCCGGGCGTGCCGGTGTACGCGGGCATGATCGTGGGCTACAACCCCAAGGCCGAGGACATGAGCGTGAACGTGTGCAAGCGCAAGCAGCTGACCAATATGCGTGCCGCCGGCAGCGACGAGGCATTGCGATTGGTGAGCCCCAAAAATATGTCTTTGGAACAGTGCCTGGAATTCCTGGCGGACGACGAGCTGCTGGAAGTTACGCCGAAGAATCTGCGGCTGCGGAAGCGGATCTTGGATCACAGTCTGCGGATGAAAGCCCTCAAGGGCGGAAAATAAAAGAAACGCACCGGCTGAAAACAGCCGGTGCGTTTTTCCCTTCATTGTCCGTTGTTCAAATCCAGATTGGGCTGGATGAGCGGTGTGGGCGTGGGGTCCGGGGTCACGGGGTCGTAAATCGGGCCGCCCTTGCAGGAGGCAAACAGCAGGGATATGATGACCGCGGCAAGGCAGACATAGATGCCCAGGCCCCAGAAGGACGGGCCGGAGGCTTCGCGGGAATTGGGTTCACGTTCCATGGTATCCCTCCTGAAAGTTATCAATGTATGTAGTGTACCCCAAAAGCGCGGAAATGTCAAATGGGAGAAACGATTCCAACCGCCGGAATTTATCTCAACGCCGTAGGAGTCGCCCCCCCTGGGCGACCCCTACGGCGTTGTTCCAACTCCCCCGGCCCACCACTTGATTGCCAGCACTGGGACTTCCCAGGGGATCCAAGGGGCGGGAGCCCTTCTGCCGAGGGGTCTGGGGCCACCGGAGGGCCCCAGCAGTTTTCTTTTCCCCGCAAGGCTTTTTCTTTTGCCGTCAAAAGAAAGAGGGTTGTTCTACTGCACAAAAGTTTTGCAAAAATGCAAACTCTAACGCTTTTTTGCACGCCTTTTCATTCCCCTTACATCGAAACATGCAAAAATCACCCCCATGTAACCTACTTATGAAAGGTACCTTTCACCCGGTGGGGCTTTTCGCCGTAACTGCTTAGCATGCGAAGGGGAAACCGGGCCGCCGCCTCGGCCAGGCGGCATCATCCGTATCAACCCAATGGAAAGCTTTCCGGCGTCAAAATGCACTTCATTCCCTCGCATCCGCGCGAGCGCGAATGTTCGTACATTCCGTGATTTTTCCTTTCCAAATCCAACCCGCTTCGCTGGGCTTCGATTTGGTAAAGAAATGCAAAATTTCTACTTTGTAGGTGCGACCCTTGCGGTCGCCCGGGAAATGCTTCATTACGGTTCATCCGTTCTGCCCAGCAGATAATCCACACTGACCTGATAAAAATCCGCAGCCTTCATCAGAACGGCCAGGGGGATTTCGCGAATCCCATTTTCATAATTGCTGTAAGCGCTTCTCGTAATCCCCAAGTAATCCGCAACTTGCTGCTGCTTCAGGTCTCTGTCTTCCCGTAAATCTTTTAATCGCTTTATTACCATAAAATCACCGTTTTTATTATACATGACACAAAATGTGTTATTGACTTTTGACACATATTGTGTCATAATAATTTCGAGGTGATTTATATGTCAGAAAACAAAACCTGCAAGGACTGCAAATTTTTCATTCAGCACTATCGAAAATCCGGAAAGCGGTACACCTGGGTCAACTGCGGACACTGCACAGAACCGATGCTGAAATCCCGGGGCCCGGCCACAAAAGCCTGCCCCCGATTCCAAGAAAACCCCCCCGTCGATTGACGGGGGGTGCATGTTTAATCCTCGTTTGCCTTTGCGTCGGCAATGACCTTCTGCTGGACGTTCTGGGGCGCTTCCTCGTAGCGCACGAATTCCAGCGTAAAGTACCCTCTCGCCTGGGTCATGGACCGCAGGTCGATGGTGTAGCTGCTCATCTCCGCCATGGGGACTTCCGCCTCCACGGTCTGCATCCCGTCCTCGGCGTTCATGCCCAGCACCGTGCCCCGGCGCTTGGAGGAAATGTCCGACATGATGTCGCCCAGATTCGCGTCGGGAATCGTGACCTTCAAAAGGCCGATGGGCTCCAGAATCGTGGGCTTCGCGTTGGGGATGCCCTCCTGGTACGCCAGGCGCGCCGCCTGCTGGAAGGCCATATCGTTGGAGTCCACAGGGTGGTAAGAGCCGTCGTACAACGTGGCCTTCAGGCCTACCACCGGGTAGCCCGCCAAAACGCCCTTCTGCACCGCGTTGCGCAGACCTTTTTCCACGGAGGGGAAGAAGTTTTTCGGCACGCTGCCGCCGAACACTTCCTCGGCAAAGATCAGCTCATCCTGCTCATCCTGGGGCTCGAAACGAATCCACACATCGCCGAACTGGCCGGAGCCGCCGGATTGCTTCTTGTGGCGGCCGTGGGCCTCCACCTTCGCCTTGATCTTCTCACGGTACGCCACCTTGGCAGGAGACAACTCCGTTTCCACGCTGAAACGGGATTTCAGCTTGCTTTGCAGCACATCCACCTGGATGTCGCCCACGCCGGAAATGACCATCTGGTGGGTCTCGGCGTTATTCACGAAGGTAAAGGACGGGTCTTCCTCGTTGAGCTTGTTCAGGCCGGCGGCGACCTTATCTTCCTGGCCCTTGGTTTTGGGGGCGATGGCCATGGAGTAGCAGGGATTGGGGTACGGGATGCCCTTCAGGGACACGACCTTGCGGGCGTCGCACAGGGTATCGCCGGTTTTGACCTTATCCATCTTGCCGATGGCGCCGATATCGCCGCAGGCCAGTTCCTTGACCTCGGTGCTCTTCTTGCCACAGAAGCTGTACAGCCGGCCCAGCTTTTCTGTTTCACCGGTGCGGGCATTCACCAAGGGCGTGTCGGACGTGATGGCGCCGGACAGGACCTTGATGAAAGAATATTTGCCGTACTGGTCGGAGACCGTCTTAAACACGAACGCGGAAGGTACGCCGCCTGGAGAGACAACGAATTCCTCGGTCTCGCCATCGGCCTTGGTGGCCTTGTGATAGTTGCCCTCGGTGGGGTCTGGGAACAGGTCAACGATGTTGTCCATGAGCATCAGGGAGCCCAGGCAGTTGATGCCGGAGCCGCACAGCACCGGGAACAGGCTCAGCTCCCGCACACCCTGACGCAGACCCTTGATCATCTCGGCGTAGGTGAAGTCCTCCCCGCCGAAGAATTTGTCCATGAATTCCTCGCTGGTCTCGGCCACGGATTCTTTCAGCGCGTCGTTAAACTCGGCGATGACGGCGTCCTTGCCTTCCGGGACTTCGATTTCCACGCGCTTGAGGTTCTGCATCTCGTAAGCGCGTTTATTGAGCACATCGATGATGCCGGTGACCTTCTTATTGGCATCCCAGATGGGGACCACCAGCGGGGCGATCTTGTTGCCGTATTTTTCCCGCAAGTTCTCGAAGGTGGCGTTGTAGTCACTGTTTTCCTCGTCCAGCTTGGAAATGTATAGAAAGCGGGGCATATTACGTTCCTCGCAGTATTTCCAGGCCCGCTCCAGACCGGCGGTGATGCCATCCTTAGCGGAGCAGACGATGACGGCGGCATCCGCAGCGCGGAGAGCTTCCATCACCGCGCCGGAGAAGTCCACGCTGCCCGGGGTATCCAGAATGTTGATCCGGCAGCCTTTATAGTCGATGGGAGCCACTGCGGCGGAAATGGAGATCTGCCGGCGGGTCTCCTCGGGATCATAGTCACAAACGGTATTGCCGTCGGCACTTTTGCCCATGCGGTCCAGAGCGCCCGTCATAAAAAGCAGGCTCTCGGTCAGAGCGGATTTGCCGCTGCCTGCGTGGCCGATGAGGCAGATGTTGCGAATGCTGTTTGTTGCATAGCTCATGTTGGTTGGTTCCTTTCTCAATGTATATTTGAACAAATTGATACTTTAATTTCAAACATCTTTGTTCATTATACACGATTGGGAAACAGTTATCAAGATGTGATTTGCGATTAAATGTAGGCCGGGATTTTGGCGGAAATGTTCATCGCGCGGCGCTTCGCAGAATTCGTGTCCGCGGACACGAAATAATCAAATCCGTTTTTTGCTTAGCTCCGCCAAGCAAAAAATACTTCTCGGCAAGGGAGTGTGCCCGCAGGGCGCGCGAGTCTGCCGCAATTGCTAAAATAAAAGGCTTCCAGTGTAACTGGAAGCCTTTTATTTTACTTTGTCATTCCGAGAGAGAACACTACTGTGGGAACTAACCATAACAACATGAAAAACAGCAGATTCCCCGGGGTGGCGGAGGTGAAGGCAGATGTGGCGCACAGGAAGAACATCAAAATCACTCCGGCAAAAGACGACAACACAGAAAAGCCAATAGACAGGCACACCGACGAATAGAGCTTGCGTGCCTTCGTTACCAAGTCCGAGAAAGGCTGGAGGGTTTTGCGCTTGATGACCGCCGCTTTCGGGCCGTTCCATTCCCCCTGGGGGTCCGTGATGCGGTAGCGCTCCGCGTAAGTGGGGAAGCTCAGTCGGTCCGTGGGCATTTTGAACTTTTGGCTCACCAAAAGCGGAGTGATGTTGAAGTCCCGGGAAGCGAAAATCGTTTCACTCCGGCTCTGGAGCAGGGCTGCCAGACCCCGCTGGACAGATACCACCGGCTTATAGCTCACGGTGATGATACCCACCAGCCGGCTGTTGATGGCCAGGAACACGGAATTCTTGGACGAAAGCTTTTGCGGCAGGTGGATGCCCATGAGCTTCATGAAGGTGGAGCTGCCCACCAGGACCTCCGCCCCATCGATCATGGCGGTGAGGCCGCCGGCCTCGTGGCAGCGGAACTCGCCCACGCCCTGGAGCACACAGTTGTTCTTGCGCACCAGTTCCGTGAACACCGGGGCCAGGCAGCTGCCGGAGGCAGAGATCAGGCTGGACACATAAGAAATGGCCGTCTGCGGGTCCACACCCTCTAAAATGCGCACGCTCTCAATAGAGATCGTCTCCGACGGGAACAGATCCTTATCTGTGATGACCACCGACCCGGCGGTGCCGATATCCCGGATGCCGGACCAACCGCCGAGGGCAGTGCCGGACCGGAACAGTTCCTGCTGCACCAGGCAGAACGGCAGCGGAAAGGCAATCAACGACGAGAACGATGCCGCCGCGCCGGCCAATGCCGCCAGTACATGGAAAAACAGGGTGTAGTTCTTCGTTACGACCACAGCCGCCAGGCTCAGCACCGGGGCGGCGGCCAGAAGCAGCGGCGCCACGATGCCGTACACCGTTTCCCCCGCGTCCTCTTCCTCACTGTAGTGTATGTATTCCTCCGGGGCCTCATTGGTCCGCAGGGCGGTGGGCGCATTTTCGCTCAGGCCCGGCTCTATGGACACGCTGTTGGGCTTGCGCACCAGGGTCAGTACCCGGAAATTATAGCGCTGGCCCCGGCAATAAAGCATGGCGCCGTAGATGGCAAAGCACATGGACACACCGGAGATCACACAAAACGGCAGGTATTCTCCGTTGCCGTGGGTATAGATCACCACGCAGGCATCTACAACAGACGCCAGGCAGGACACGGACACCAGGCTTTGCGCGTCCGGCCGGCCCCGCAGGAGATTGCGCAGGCCTGCCACAAAGATATCCAACCCCAGCAGCATGATGGTCAGCTGCAAAATCAGGCACATGGCGGCGCAGACTGCCGCGTTTTTCAGGGACCCGGCCACAGGCAGACCTAAAGACAGCCAACCCAAAATGACGCACAGGACCGCTGCGATATGCAGCCGGGAACGGTACACATTGATGCGGCTGCCGTAATACCGGGTGGCCCGGGCGGCGCTGACCTGGGGGCCCAGGTCGGCCTCTTCATAGGCCTCCGCGGCCCGATGGCGGCCGCCGCTTCCTTTGACGGAGGACAACAGGTCCAGCACCGGGGCAGCCACGGCGGCCGCGCCGCTCTCACGGCGCTGCTTCCGGGGCTTTCGGGGCTGTTCCACGGGCTCCTCATCCCCGAAGTCCAGGCCAAAGTCCGCGTTGAAATCCCGCAAGCGGGAATAAAAGGCTTCCTCCTGCTGGGCCTGGGACGGGACCTCCTGCACCGGGGGAGTAAAGGATTCCTCCCGCGGACGGGCCGCCGCATACTCCCGCACGGTCTCGGTATCGGAATACTGCTCCGTCACCGGTTCTTCCGCCAAACGGTGCGGCTTGCGCCTGGGGCGCCGTTCCTCCCGGGGCGGTTCCTCCACCGCCCGGAACCGGGATGTGGCATTCCGCGCGGGAGGATCCGCGTCCTTCATCCGCATGGGCCCCCGCCGGGGCGCCTCATACACCCTCACATCGTCCTCTTCCTCCCGGACGGGTTCCGCCCGGAGCCGGCGGGGGCGATACTCCCGTACGGTCTCCTCCGGTGCAGACACAGACCGACGCTCCGGTTCCGGCGCGGGTTCCGCCCGCCGGGGCGGGACGCTGGATACTTCCGCGGCTACGATCACATCATCATCCAAGTCATCATATTCGGTTGTCTCCGGTTCCACCGGCCGGGCAGGCGACCGCACCTCTGGGGGCTCCGGCGCCGGCTTTTCCGGAATGGTCGTTTTGAATTCCGCCAAAATGTCGTCCAGCGAGAATCCCATTCCATCCGTCGCGGCATCGGACAGGTCCAGACCTTCGATAATATCCATAGATTCCAATCCTTACGGTTTTTTTACTTCAGTTTCTGCCGCAGCACTTCGTACATCAATACCGATGCCGCCGCCGAGGCGTTCAGGGACGACACGTTTCCCCGCATGGGAATGCGCACCGTGAAATCACAGCTTTCTGCCACAAGACGGCTCATCCCATCGCCCTCGGAACCGATGACCAGGCCGATGGGGCCGGAAAAGTCCGTGCTCCACAATTCATTGGTGCCATCCGCTGCAGTGCCGTAAATCCACAGGCCGGAAGCTTTCAGTTCCTTGATGGCAGCGGTGATGTTGGGCACCCGGGCCACGGCCATATGCTCCACCGCCCCGGCGCTGGCCTTGCCCACAACGGCAGTCATCCCGGCGCTGCGGCGCTTGGGGATGATGACCCCGTGGGCCCCGGCACACTCCGCGGTGCGGATGATGGCCCCAAAATTATGGGGGTCGCTGATCTCATCGCAGATGATCACAAAGGGCGGTTCCTCCCGGTCCTTTGCGATTTGCAGAATGTCATCAATGCTCACATACGCCCGCACGGCGCACACGGCAATGACCCCCTGGTGGGCACCGGTGAAGCTCATTTGGTCCAGCTTGTGCCGGTCCGTTTCCACCACCACGGTGCCGGCGGACCGGGCCGTAGACGCGATGTGCCCCAGAGCTTTATCTGTGTCTCCCTTGGCAAGGTAAATTTTATCGATGGCGCGGCCGGCCCGGAGGGCTTCTGTGACGGCATTGCGGCCCTCGATGATATCCTGCCGTTCTTCTTTTATTTCTTCGTTTTTCACGCGATTTCCTCGATTACATAAAGATACAGACTAAATATACCATACTTATTGGAAAAACGAAAGTATAAAATTACTGGAAATGACAAAAAATTTAAATTTTGTCTTTTTTGTGCGGACCGGCAGGAAAAAAATAGTGTAATCCGGGAAGTTTTATGATACAATGGAAATTGATTATCCTCTGGGAGGTTTTAAAGTGAGAACGTTGAATGATAAAATCAACCTATTTTGTCTGCGGCATCCCGGATTCGGCATCCCCAGGCTGATGACCATCATCGTCATCGGCAATCTGGCAGTGTGGCTGCTGGCACAGATGGATACCACCAGGACCCTGCTGGGCCTGCTGCAATTTTCGCCGGAACTGATTTTCCAGGGCCAGATCTGGCGCCTGGTGTCCTTTTTATTCATCCCGGAAAGCTTCCGTTTCACCTTTGCCCTGTGGCTTTTGATGTACTACGCCATCGGCAACGGGCTGGAGCAGACCTGGGGCACCGGGAAATTCTCCATCTATTATCTCACCGGCGTGGTTCTGACGGTGGTGTATCAGCTCATCGTGTGGCTGGTGGTGAGAAACGGCTCCGGCGCGGTTTGGTATAATACGCTCATTTCCACAGGAACAACGTCTCATTATATCAACCTTTCCCTGTTTCTGGCCTATGCCACGCTGTATCCCGACAGCACCTTTTTGTTGTTCGGCATCATTCCGCTGAAGGCATGGTGGCTGGCCATCGCCGATGCGCTGATGTTTGCCTATGATGTCTTTACCGGCATCTTCCCGTCGAACCTGCTGCCTGTGGTGGCGGTGGTCAACTACTTTATCTTCTGCGGTCAATGGTTGTTTGCGCTGGTGGGCGTGGGCCGTGTCCAGCGGCAGAAGAATGTGGTGGATTTCCAGCGGGAGGCCCGGCGCATCAACCGGGAGAACCGGGAAAAACCGTACAGCCGTAAATGCGAAGTCTGCAGCCGGACGGATGCGGACTTCCCCGATTTGGAGTTCCGCTACTGCTCCCGGTGCAGCGGCTATCACTGCTACTGCCAGGACCACATCAACGACCATGTTCACCACACCGATTGAGCAGTGGAGGAATCATTCCATTTAAAGAGATAATTTTAGGGAAAAGTGGAGAATAAAATGAACCAAACATCGGAAAATATTCAAAAAAGTGGAGGTCCTTTGATTTTTGTGCTGGAACTGTTGCTCCTGGTGGGGCTGGTCGCCCTGCTGACGGTGTTCGTCACCAAGTCTATCTTGCTGCATACCGCCCAGGCCCAAGGGCCGGACCAAAGCGTCACGGACCCGCTGGCTCCGGTCCAGACCCCCACGCCTACCCCGGAACCCACGCTCCCGCCTTGGGTCATCCCGGCGGAGCTGGAAGCTGTAGCTACCGAGGAGACCCACCCCAGCAACCTCATCGTGGAGACCGCCGTGGAGGTGGACGGCGAGCGGGTGGAGACCTACACCCCCACCCGGGAAATCTCTTTCGGCGCCGGGGAGGCGTATACGGAGATTCAGGGCATCATCGGCTTCCGGGGGGACAACTACCGCAGCGGCGCGGCCTACGGCATTACTACCATGACCAACAAAACGCTGGCGGCCGATTGGTCGGTAAACACCGGCACCCTCACCGCGCCGGACGGGAATACCTGGACCGGCTCCGGCTGGACCGGCCAACCCCTTATCGTGGAGTGGGACGTGGAAACCCAGCAGAACATGAACCTCTATGACTGGGCCAAGAATACCCCAGGACTGAAAGAGGTCATTTACGCCTGCATGGACGGGTACGTGTACTTCATCGACCTGGATTCCGGAGAAAAGACCCGGGACCCGCTGAACATCGGCTATACCTTCAAAGGCACCCCCGCCCTGGACCCCCGGGGCTATCCCCTGCTGTATCTGGGGTCCGGGTACCACAGCGGCCGCGGTACCTCCCGGGCCTTCGTGGTGAGCCTCATCGACGGCGAGGTGCTGTACACCTACGGCAACGGCGACCGCTTTGCCCTGCGGGACTGGAGCATGTTTGATGCCTCCCCCCTCATTGATGCGGAGACCGATACCCTCATCCATCCCGGCGAAAACGGCATTTTGTACCTCATTCATTTGAATTCCAAGTACGATCCTGACGCGGGCACTGTGTCCGTGGACCCGGATGAAGTGGTGAAATGGCGCTATAAGTCCACCCGGAACGGCAGCCAATACTGGCTGGGCATGGAGGACAGCCCTGTGGTCTGGAACGGGTACATCGTCATGGCGGACAACGGCGGGCAGCTCATGTGTCTGGACCTGAACACCCTGGAACTGGTATGGGTACAGGATGTGCTGGATGATACCAACTGCACCCCGGTGCTGGACGTGGAGGACGGGCACCCGTATGTATATATCAGCACCTCCTTCCATGAGGGCTGGCGGAGCTGGACCCAGGCTACCATCCCGGTATGGAAAATCGACGCCGTCACCGGGGAGATCGTGTGGCAGACAGACTATACCTGCTGCACGGAGTCCGGCGTGTCCGGCGGCGTGCAGGGCACCATCGCCGTGGGCAAGGGCGACTGTGCCGATCGCATCTTCGTGCCCGTGGCCAAAACCCCCAACGTCTCCGCGGGCATCCTGGCGGCGCTGGATAAAAAGACCGGTGAGAAGCTCTGGGAATTCCCCACAAAGATGTACAGCTGGTCCTCCCCGGTGGATTTCTACGATGCAAACGGGAAATGCTATATAGCGTATACCACCTTCGGCGGATATCTGTACATCCTGGACGGCAAGACCGGCGAGGAACTCGCCTCCCTGGACCTGGGCGGCAAGGTGGAAGCTTCCCCGGCAGTGTATAATGATTACCTTGTCGTGGGCCAGCGGAATTGCAAAATACAAGGTATCAAGATTTCTTAAGGAACAGGAGTACACAGCGTGTTTACTGGATTTACGGCGGAGACCCAGGATTTTCTCTGGGGCATCCGCATGAACAATGACCGAACATGGTTCGCGGAACATAAGCAGGACTACCTGAATCACGTGCAAACGCCCATGAAGGCACTGGCGCAGGAGGTGTTCGCGGACTACCAGGACCGGTGCCCGGATTCCGGGCTGAAACTCCGGGTGGCCCGCATCTACCGGGACGCCCGGCGGCTCCACGGGAAAGGACCGTACAAGGATCATTTGTGGTTCTCCTTCGTGCGGGAACAGGACGGGGACAGCTGGCAGGCTTGGCCGGGCTTCTGGTTTGAGATCGGTCCGGAGACCTATGCCTACGGCATGGGCATCTATCTGGGCAAACCCAAGGTGATGGAATATTTCCGGCAGCAGCTGGATACCAAGCCCCAGACCATGAAAAAGCTTGCCCGCTTGCTGGACACCCGGCCGGAATTTTCCATCGACTCCCCGGAGTACAAACGGCCGAAAGGCAGCCCGCCTCCCCCGCTGGACCGGTGGTACAACCGCAAGGGGCTGAGCCTGAGCTGTTACCGCCCTTGGGATGAGCGGGCGTTCACCCCGGCCCTGGCGGAAGAGGTCAAGGACGCTTTCGAGTTCCTCACACCGTTTTATGAGTATTTCTTCGAACTGTGCGTGCGGGGCACAATATAAGTATAAAAAACCACCCCAGGATATCCTGGGGTGGTTTTTTATTTCTAATTATTTCAAATATCCCCCGTCTGTCAGGGCCTTCACAACGGTCTCGGAGTTTTCCTCGGAGATGCGGACGATGAGCTCGCCGTCGCCGTGCATGGTCAGATGGGTGATGTTCCCGCCGGCCTGGCTGATGGCGTTGATGACCGAGGCGACGCTGCCCGCCCGGTTTTCCAGCCGCAGATCCAGGCGCACGCCGGGATTGCGGAAGCCCATGGTGTCGATAAACGCATCGAAAATATCCGACTCGGTGATCACGCCCACCAAGCGGTCCCCGTGCATCACCGGCAGGGCACCGACCTTGTTGGTGCGCATCAAAAGCGCCGCCTTTTCAATCAGGTCATCGTCCTGCACGGTGATGGGGTCCCGACTCATGGCATCTTTGATGGTGGTTTTCTCCAGCAGATAGTTCAGCTCAAACACGCTCAGGGCCGTGGCTTTGGAGGGGGATACCTGCTGCAGCTCCTTTTCCGTTACGATGCCCACGAGCTTGCCGCCCTGGACCACCGGCAGCCGCCGGAAGGACTGCTCCTTCATGATGCCGAAGGCTGTGGAAATGCTCACATCCGGCGTCACGGTCACGGGATTGGGCGTCATTTTATCTTTCACGAACATAACGATACCTCCTTATATGGCAAATCGGAGTCCTCTTGCCTAAATTATACAACATTTTAAGGAAAAGTCAATCGTCACCTGTCGGACCTGCCCAAAAATTACGCTCTGGGACGGATTTTTCCCGTCATGGACCGAACGGTCAGCTGACACACCGCGGTGGCGGGAATGATCGTTTTGTCGTAATCGAACCCTTCCGGGTGATAGTGGGCGGTGAGCACGTCCAGAGCATGGACCTTTTCTTCCCCCTCCAGAAAGACCACATCCCCCCAGCCGATAACGCTTTCATACGCCATGGTGCAGTTCCCCGCCGCCCGGTCGGAGCACAGCACCGTCTTGCAGTCCATTTCAAAGCTGACCTTGGGCGCCGCCCGGAGCAGGTCATATTTCCTGCCCGCCTTCGCCCCGTGGAAATACAGGAGCACGGCCCCGTCCCGGACCTCCATGCCGAAGTTCACCGGAACGATATACGGCATCTCCCCGTCGTTCATCGCCAGGCGGCACACCTGGCACCGGGACATGATATCCGTCATGGTTTGGAAGTCGGTAACTTCCCGGTCTTTCCGTCTCATAATGACCCTCCTTTTTTCTTCCATTTTAGCCCAAAGGTTCCGAATTTGCAAAACTTTTTCTTCCCGTGCTTTTTCTGCTTGACACCGGCAAGGTTTGAGACGATAATATCCCCATGGAAACCTATAGAAAGAGGAGTATCGCTATGAGCATGAATATTTGGCACGATATCAAGCCGTCCAGAATAAAGCCCGAGGATTTTGAAGTCGTCATCGAAATCAGTAAGGGCAGCAAACAGAAATATGAGTTGGATAAGGAGACCGGTATGCTGCGGCTGGACCGCATTTTGTATACGTCTACCCACTATCCCGCCAACTATGGCTTCATCCCCCGGACCTACGGCGACGATGGCGACCCTTTGGATGCCTTGGTCATCTGCTCTGAGGAGATCGCTCCCATGACCCTGGTGCAATGCTACCCCCTGGGCGTCATCACCATGCTGGACGGCGGCAAGAACGATGAAAAAATCATCTGCGTGCCCTTCACCGACCCCAATTACAACATCGTCAAAGATATTTTCGAGCTGCCCCACCATATGTTTGAGGAAATCAAGCATTTCTTCCAGGTGTATAAGAACCTGGAAGGCAAGGAGACCGTGGTGGACGAGGTGAAAAACCGGGAAGCCGCCGTGGAGGTCATCAAGACCTGCATCGACAATTACATCAAGACATTCCAGATGTAAAAGACCAAAAAGCGGCAAAGCCGCTTTTTTGAATGGAGTTCGCTGCGCTCTGTGCCTTGGTCATCCGCAGGGTGGACGATTCGACACTCGCTCCGAGCAAAATATGTCCTCCGCCGTACATGCGCCGGAGAGCATGACTCAATTTGATTCGTGCCTGCGGGCACAAACTCCTGCGGAGGGCTTTTATCTTCAAAATGAAAGCACCCTTTTGGGTGCTTTCTTATGATTTTGGGTATCCTTTGTATGAAACGGAGGAATGAAATTATGCTCACACTTGCAATGGTCTACGAGGCCCAGCGGGCCCTCACCTGGCTCGCCCGGATCACCCCCCTGACCCCCGCCCCTGGCATCGGGGAAAACGTATTCATCAAGGCGGAAAATTTACAGCTCACGGGTTCATTCAAGCTCCGAGGGGCGTACAACAAGCTGTACAACCTTTCTCCGGAGGAAAAGGCCCGTGGCGTCATCGCCTGTTCCGCCGGAAATCACGCCCAGGGCGTGGCCCTGTCTGCCTCCAAAATGGGGGTGAAGTCCGTCATCTGTATGCCCGCCGGTGCGCCTTTGGCCAAGGTGGAGGCCACGAAAAATTACGGTGCGGAGGTCGTGCTGGTGGACGGCGTATATGACGATGCCGCCCGGGAAGCGGAGCGCCTGATGAACGAACAGGGCTACACCTTCGCTCATCCCTTCAACGACCCCTACGTTATCGCCGGCCAGGGCACCATCGCTCTGGAGATTTTGAGCCAGCTGCCCGAGGTGGAGCAGATCGTGGTGCCTATCGGCGGGGGCGGACTGATTTCCGGCATCGCCTTTGTGGTCAAGCAGATCAAGCCCAAGTGCAAAGTCATCGGCGTCCAGGCCGCTGGCGCGCCGGGGATGTACAATTCCATCCGCGACGGTAAGATCGAGGAACTGGCCAAGGTCGCCACCATCGCCGACGGCATCGCCGTGAAAAAGCCCGGGACCCTCACCTTTGACTGCTGTCAAAAATACGTGGATGAGATCGTCACAGTCACCGACAGTGAGATCGCCTCCGCCATTCTGACGCTGATGGAGACCCAAAAGACCGTGGCCGAGGGCGCCGGCGCTACCCCTGTGGCCGCCGTGATGTTCGGCAAGGTGGATGTGGGGAATAAAAAGACTGTGTGCGTGGTGTCCGGCGGAAACATCGACGTGAGTATTTTGTCCCGGGTCATCACCAAGGGCCTGACCAAAAGCGGCCGCATCACGGAGCTGACCACCAAGGTCATCGACCAGCCGGGGCACCTCACCGCGCTGCTGCAGGCCGTGGGCAGCACCGGGGCGAATATCATGAGCGTGGAACACAAGCGGGAGGCCAAGTCCTCGGAGATCAACAGCTGCGTAGTCTCCATGGTACTGGAGACCCGGAACGTGGAACATGTGCAGGAAGTCCGGGATGTACTCTCCCAAGCTGGGTATGAAATATTGGATTGAGAGGTAAACACTATGAACATCATCAGCACAGACAAGGCGCCCGGCGCCATCGGACCCTATTCCCAGGCCATTGAGGCAAACGGCTTTCTGTTCGCCTCCGGGCAGGTGCCCCTGTCCCCGGCGACCGGGGAAGTAGTAGGGACCAGCATCGAGGAACAGGCGAAGCAGGCCTGCGAGAATGTGGGCGGCATTCTGTCCGCCGCAGGGCTGGACTTTACCCATGTGGTGAAGACCACCTGCTTTTTGGCGGACATGGCAGATTTCGCTGCCTTCAACGCCGTGTATGGCTCCTATTTCACCGGCAAGCCCGCCCGCTCCTGTGTGGCGGTGAAGGCTCTGCCCAAAGGCGTTCTCTGCGAGATCGAGGTCATCGCCGCCCGGTGAACCGCCGCTTTTTTGCAACTCTACCGTCGGTTGAGTCATTCCACTGGCCGTCGGTTGCGCCGTGCTGCCGGCTGAGTTAGCATGGGGACGAAAGGAGGCGCTGACAAATGGCGTTTGAACTCGACAAAGAACAATTTGGGGTCTTCCTCTCCACCCGGCGCAGGGAAAAGGGCTATACCCAAAAGGATCTGGCAAACCGCCTGTTCGTGTCCGACAAAGCGGTGAGCAAATGGGAACGGGGACAGAGCCTGCCGGATATTTCCCTGCTGGTGCCCTTGGCGGAGTGTCTGGATGTGACGGTGACGGAATTGCTGGAGGGCCAGCGTCTGGGGGAAGCCAGTTTGCCCGCCGGGCAGGTGGAGGAACTGCTGAAAAAGACCCTGGCGCTGTCTGATGACCGTCCGGAACGGGAGCAGGCCGGGCGGGGAAAACGGTTTTTCGTGCTGCTGGCCGCGGCAATGACTTTGCTGCTGGAGTCGGTGGCGTATTTCGGGCGGGGCGACCTGCTGGATGTTCTGACCGGGGGCGCGCTGTTTTTCTCCCTGATGGCCCTGGGCTTCGGAGTGTATTTCTGGCTGATCGCCCCGGCGCGCATCCCCGGATATTACGATGAAAACCGCATCAACGCGTACAGCGACGGGCCGTTCCGCATGAATCTGCCCGGGGTAGCCATCAACAACAGCAACTGGCCCCATATCCTGCGGGCCATGCGGATTTGGAGCGTTGCCGCCACGGTGGGCACGCCGCTTACGGACCTGGTGATGGGCTGGACCTGGCCGTCGATGTGGAATGCCGCTGGGCGGTGGGTGCTGCTGGCGTTGTTTCTGGGCGGATTGTTCCTGCCGATGTACGCCGCGGCGAAGCGATATGAATGAAAAAAGGCAACCGTTAAGGTTGCCTTTTTTATCTGACCGCTCTTGTTCTCCGCTTCAATCCGTTTCCAGGAGCATTCCCGCGGCGCGCAGGCCGGCGCGGGTGCGCTCGTAGGCCCCCTCGTCCGGGCATTGGAGGGTGTGCAGGTGGATCCCCCCCGTCAGCGCAGACAAAGGCTCCCCTCCCTCGTTTCTCAGCCGTTCTATGAACTGGGACACATCGTACCGGGAGGACAGCTGCAATTGTCCGGTCATCTGTCCGTAGATGGGGTGCTCCACCACCACGTCCAGCACAGTACAGCCGTTGTCCACCATGATGTACAGTTCCTCCTCCGTCTGGCCTTGGGTGTGGACCACGGCCACGGCCTTCACAAGGCCCGCCCACTCTTTTTGGAGCACATATCCCCGGGGCGTGGCGGAAATGGTCTCTCCCGCCGCCCGCAGCAGGGCGATATCTCCCACGATGATCTGTCGGCTGACCGAGAATTCCCCCGCCAGCGCCGTGGCGCTCATGGGCGCGTCCGATGCCGCCAGGCGGGACAAAATGGCGCTTCTGCGTGATTCGGCATTCATGGCGCCACCTCAAGCTTTGGCGCGCTTTTCCGTGAGCATTCGGTTCCGCAGAGCCAGAAGCGTATCGGACAGGTCCACATAGTAATTATGGGGATTGTCGAACCGGGTGACCTCCGGCCAGAGGGTATCCATCTGCCGGGTGCAGTAGTTCTTGATCTCCGGCAGGGTGGGGCTTTGGTACACCTGTTTGCCCCCCACGAAAATGGGCACCAGCAACTCTTTGGCCACGAAAGTGCCGCCCTTGAGCGTCAGCTCCTTCCAGGTGGCGTTGGGGTCCCGGATGGTGAGGTCCTGCGTGTCGTCCACGACCTCGTCGTGGAGGCAGATGTAATCCGCATGGGCCTTGCCGGTCTCCTTTTCATAAAAGCGGTAGACATGCTTGAAACCGGGGTTGGTGATTTTGGCGACATTCTCGCTGATTTTGATTTTAGGGATGATCTCTCCGTCGTCCGTTTCCACGGCGCAGAGTTTGTACACACCGCCGAACACCGGCTCACTCTTGGACGTGATGAGCCGCTCGCCCACGCCGAAGGTATCGATCTGCGCGCCCTGGTGCAAAAGGTCCCGGATCAGGTACTCGTCCAGGGAATTGGACACGGTGATTTTGCAGTCTGTCCAGCCCGCGTCGTCCAGCATCTTACGCGCTTTTTTGGTGAGGTAAGCGATGTCGCCGGAATCCAGACGGATGCCGCATTTCGTGATGCCTTGGTGCTTGAGCACTTCGTTAAACGCTCGGATGGCGTTGGGGATGCCCTGCTTCAGGGTATCGTAGGTATCCACCAGCAGCGTGGCGTTGGTGGGGTAAGTCTCGCAATAGGCCTTGAACGCGTCATATTCGCTGTTGAACATCTGGACCCAGGCATGGGCCATGGTGCCGCCCGCCGGCACGCCGTACAGTTCGTCGGAAATGGTGCAGGCCGTGCCGGCGCAGCCGCCGATGTAGGCCGCCCGTGCGCCGAGGATGGCCGCGTCCGCCCCCTGGGCACGGCGGGAGCCGAATTCCAGCACCGCCCGGCCCTCCGCTGCCCGGCAGATGCGGTTGGACTTGGTGGCGATGAGGCTTTGATGGTTGATGGTCAGCAGCAAAAAGGTCTCCAGCAGCTGGGCCTGGATGGCCGGGGCACGCACCACCATGATGGGCTCTCCGGGGAAGATGGGCGTACCCTCCGGGACGGCCCACACATCGCCGGTAAAGCGGAAGTCCGCCAGATAGGCCAGAAAATCCTCAGAAAAGATGCCCCGGCCCCGGAGATACGCGATGTCCTCCGGAGAAAAATGCAGGTCGTTGATATAGTCGATGGCCTGCTCCAGCCCGGCCATGATGGCGTAGCCGCCGTCATCGGGCACCTTGCGGAAAAACACATCGAAGTATGTGACCTTGTCTTTCATTCCGCTTTGGAAATAGCCGTTGCCCATAGTCAGTTCGTAAAAATCGCAGAGCATAGTCATATTCAGTTTCTCGCTCATAAAACAGTCCTCCCCGTTTGGAGTATTTTTCCCGATTTTACCACTGAAATCCCTTCCTTGCAATGGGTTTTCCGTAATTTTAATAGTCAATGTCTTAACAAGTGTCAATACAGAAAGAAATGTTTGACTTTACAGAACAGGTGTTATATTTTAATAGATGATTTTAAAACTGATGGAGGCGCACACATGTCATTAAGTAAGGAAAGAGAAGCCCGGCTCAAAGAGCTGTGCAGGGTGTTCCGGGCAGACGTGCTCACGGCCATCCACGGGGTGCAGTCCGGGCATCCCGGGGGAAGTTTGTCCGTGTGCGAGATTCTGACACTGCTGTATCAGGAACGGATGCACATCGACGCAAACAAGGCCGACGACCCAAACCGGGACCGCCTGGTACTCAGTAAGGGGCACGCGGCCCCGATGCTGTACCGGAACCTCATTGAAAAAGGCTACCTGCCCCAGGATGCCATGGCCTCTCTGCGCAAAACCAACAGCGAATTGCAGGGCCATCCCGCCAGACACACCCCCGGCGTGGAGATGCCCGCGGGGCCCCTGGGTCTGGGTCTGGCCGCCGCCCAAGGCATGGCACTGGGTCTGAAGCTGAACGGGTCCGGCGCCCGGGTGTATGCGGTGCTGGGTGACGGCGAGACCAACGAGGGCGCCGTATGGGAGGCCGCCATGTCCGCCCCCAAGTTCGCGCTGGACAATTTGTGCGCCATTGTAGACTACAACAAAGTACAGCTGGACGGCACCACGGACGAGGTCATGCCCCTGCGGGACCTGGCCGCCAAGTGGCGGGCCTTCGGCTGGAACGTCATTGAGTGCGACGGTCACGACCTCATGGCCCTAGACGCAGCGCTGGATACTGCCGAGCAGACCAAGGGCGTGCCCACGGTCATTGTGGCCCACACGGTCAAGGGCAAAGGCGTGTCTTTTATGGAGGGCAAGAGCGCCTGGCACGGCAAGGCCATCGACGATGAGAGCTTCGCCAAAGCGTTGGAGGAACTGGGAGGTGCGAAATAATGGCAAAACAGCTGCGTGAAGTGTACGGCTCCGTGCTGGCGGAGCTGGGGGATAGCAACCCCGATATCGTGGTGCTGGACGCGGATTTATCCGGATCCACCAAATCCAAGCTGTTTGCGGAAAAGCACCCGGACCGTTTTTTCAATATGGGCATCGCGGAGAGCAATATGGTCAGCACCGCGGCGGGGCTGGCATCCGTTGGGAAAATCCCCTTTGTGAATACCTTTACCGTGTTTTTGACCACCCTGGGGCTCATCGCCGCCCGGGGGCAGGTGTGCTATGGGAATCTGAACGTGAAATTCGGCGGAGCGTACTGCGGCATGTCCGACGCGCTGGACGGCGCGTCCCACCACGCTTTGGAGGACATCGCCAACATGCGGTCTTTGCCCAATATGCGTATCCTCGTGCCCAGCGATGAGACCAGCACCCGCTGGGCCACAAAGTGGGCGGTGGACAACGACGGTCCTGTATATCTGCGCCTGAGCCGGGATGTATATCCCGACCTGTATCCCGCCGGGACGCAGTTTGAGCTGGGCAAGGGCGCCGTGGTGCGGGACGGCACGGATGTGACCGTCATCGCCTGCGGCCTGCTGGTGCACAAGGCCATGGAGGCCGCGGAGGAACTGGCGAAAAACGGCATTTCCGTCCGGGTGGTGGATATGTATTCCATCAAGCCCATCGATACAGCACTCATTGAGCGCTGCGCCCGGGAAACCGGGGCCATCGTCACCGCCGAGGAACACAATATTTACGGCGGCCTCGGCAGCGCAGTGGCGGAGGTGCTGGCCCACGCCGGCATCGGAGCGCCCACGGAATTCGTAGGTGTGCAGGATACTTTCACCGAGTCCGGCAAGTATTCCGAACTGCTGGCAAAGTACGGCATCGATGCCGCGGGGGTCAAGGCCGCCGTGGAGAAGGTCTTGAAGCGTAAGTAAATAAAAATCGGGCGGGCCAGACAGCCCGCCCGCACTTTTTTCTCTCCGAAATGAACCGTTTACCTGCCGAATGGGTCTAACAGACAGAAAACAACAGCGCTGGCGTTTTCCAAATTGATGAAAGGATCACCGACAATGTGATGGACAAAGCAGACTTCACCTGCCGCGTTTTGAACGCGGAAAACAGCCTTTACCGCGTGGCAAAGACCATTCTCATCAACAACGCAGACTGCGAGGACGCGGTGCAGGAAACCATCCTGCGAGCCTGGGAACGGCAAAGCACCCTGCGGCAGCCGGAGTATTTCAAGACCTGGCTGACCCGCATCCTCATCAACGAGTGCAATCGGCTGGCGAAAAAACGGCCGGATACCATGGCACTGGAGGATTGCGGCGAGTTGGCCGCGGCGGACGGCGGGCCGGTGGATGCGGACCTGCGGGAGGGCATTTTACGCCTGCCCCGGAAGCTGCGTACCGCGGTAGTTCTCTATTATATCGAGGGCTATTCCGTGCAGGAGACCGCCCAGCTGACCCGGGTGCCGGCGGGGACCGTGAAAAGCCGGCTGAGCAAGGCGCGGAGTCTGCTGCGTGCAGGGCTCATTGATTCTGACGACGGAGGGAATTATGAAACAGTATGATTGGCAGCGGGCGCTGGAAGCGTCCCCGGAACCGTTTCACACGCGGGTCCGGTCTGTCCTGTCCGCATTGCCGGAGCAGGAGGAAATGACTATGAAAAAAGCATATCGTGTCAAGCGCATCGGCGCGTTGGCCGCAGCCGCGGTGCTGGTACTGAGCATCGGCGTGGCCGCCGCGAACAATCTGGGGTTCATCCGGACCGACAGCAAAAACAGCCGCGCTCTGAAAGACCCCGCCGCCGTGGTGGAGGTATTGGAACATGGGGAAGTAGAGGGCATCGGCGCAAACGCGAAATTCCTGGAAGCGTATTCCAACGGCTTTGCCTTTGCCGCTGCGTCTCTGGATGGCGTCGAGGCCCGTGGGAACGAGGACCCCACGGTATACAGCTACCAGTCTGTAGAAGTGCGGTATACCCGGGGCAGTGCGGCAGTGGATGTGGACATCAGTCCCCTGCTCCCGGGCATCAACGACGCATTTTCGGGCACGGCCGTGGACTGCGGGGGCGTGACCTTGTACGCGCTGGAGCGGGATTATCTGGTGGTGCCGCTGGATTACGAAAAGACCCCGGCGGAGCTGGAGGCCGAGGCCGCGGGCACGCTGATGTTCAGCTATGATGACGGTTTGGATGCTCCCAGCGAGGTCCAACAGCGGTGGGTATCCTGGGTGCAGGATGGAATGTTGTACAACATCAATTCCATGGATACTCTGACGGAGTTGGAGGAACTGATTTCCATGGCCCGGGAACTAATCGGCGCGT
This sequence comes from uncultured Clostridia bacterium, assembly GCA_947644595.1. GTDB lineage: Bacteria > Bacillota > Clostridia > Oscillospirales > Oscillospiraceae > HGM13010. The sequence continues at coordinate 75,240 of CANSAE010000003.1, read as the reverse complement.
AAACAAAAACCAGGCAGGTCTCACGACCTGCCTGGTTTTTATGTTGCGGCCAATTTTGTTTTTTCCATCGCCCGGACAAGGGGCGGAACGGCAATGAGCTGGAGCAAAATCCCCGGCCAGGCCGTCAGCAGCGCGCCGGACAGGAACATGGCAAAGGAAAACTCCGAGCCGCCCAGGCCTGCCAGAAGATACCGCGCCGCGCCCCAGACCAAGCGCCCTGTGACCATGGCGGTACCCAAGGCCAGATACACCCGGCCCACGGACCGCGGACCTTTGACGTAGAGCAGCCCCGCCGTCAGGCCGTAGGTCAGCAGCTCCGGCGCCATGGCCAGGGCCAGGGGGATAGGCGGAGCATGGAACAGGAAGCTGCGCAGCAGAGGCGTGAGAACCCCCACGCCGGCGCCCCATACCGGGCCGCACAAAAACGCGCACAAAAACACCGGCAGGTGCATGGGGCAAAGCATATTGCCCACCTGGGGGACCTGCCCCGTCACAAAAGGCAGTAGCAGTCCCAGCGCCAGACATACCGCCGACATGGTGAGTTTTTTTGTATTGGACATGGCAGTTCACCTCATGGAAAAGTGTATCAAATCCTGCCCCGGCTGTCAATCATACGCCGGCCAAGCCGATGGCGGGGGAAACATCGGTGATGCGCTTCCCTTCGCCGGAGATCACAGTGAGGTCCCTGCCGTGGTGCGTGACGGTTTGGATTGTTATTTTCATTTTTCTTTCTTGATCATTTTAACAGCATTCCCGCGTTGACCAATCCCGCATTGTACAAAAACAGCACGTCCTGATCCGAGAATTCCACGAACTGCCCCACATAATCCGCCGCCACATAGCGCAGGTCGATGAGGGTGATCTTATCGTAGCTGTCCAGCAGCAGGGGCGCCAGGGAGGACCCGAAGGAATCCCGGAACAAAATGAGCTCCCTGCCCGTGGTCCCATTGGGATTTTCCACAGTGAGGATGGCCTGGGCGCCCCCCAGATACAGGTCGTACAAGTCGGGATGGTCCCGGTCAGCAGCATCGTACACTGCTTTCTCCCCCGCAAATTCCGCCCCGGTGACAACGGACACGTCCGTGGCGTCATTTTCCAGGGTCACCAGAGTGTCATGGCCCACATTCAGGGCGGCCTGGCCGCAGTACGCGCCGTAAAACGGGCTGTACTCGGTCCGCGCAAAGCCGCTCCAATCCGGCGGCGTGAAGTCCATGGTCTCGGCCAGCCGGTCCACCACGCTCTCCAGCCGTTCCTGCCGCCAGTGCAGGTCCGTGCGGTAGTAGTCGTCCAGGGTCAATTCCTCAAAGGGCGCCATGCCGTGATACCGAATTGCGTCGTTCAGTCCGCCGGCCAGCAGACGGTCCATTTCTCCGTAGTCCATGGCGGGATAACCGTTGGCCGCGGCAGCAAAGTAGTTTTTATCCGGAATGACGGCAAAATGGACGTTCATGCCCTGCAGATAGCTATCGTAGACATGATTGGTTTTGTCGAGCATGGCCCGGACCTGGGCCGGCAGCAGGGCCTTGTCCAGCTTGCACACGCTGCCGTCCACGATATAAATGCCATTGTTGTCCTTTTGCCGGTATACGCCCAACTGCCACCAGGCTTTCATCGCCCGGAAGCCGTCCCGCAGGGGAAACTGGTCCAGCAGATAGGTCTCCAAGTCATCGGCATATGTTCCCGACAGCAAGGCCTCACCGGTGAAGGCCGGCCGTTGGGCCAGCTTCCGGCGCTCCGCGTCGGAACTGTCCCGGTCCGGCAGGCACAGACCGGCGGCCGCTAGCCCGAACAGCGTCAGGCCGAACACGCCGGCACTGAGGATGGATTTCAGCTTCATAGCGTCCTCCTTAGAATCGGAAATAAAGGAAGGGATTGAATGACCCGTCGATGAGATAGGCCGTGGACAGCAGCAGCAATCCCGCCGTGAGGATGGGTTCCAGCACCGCAGCCGCCCGGGTGTGCTCTATCCGCCGGGCCAAGTCCCGGACCAGCGGAACGGCCCCCAGGACGGAAATCAGCAACACCGGGGCATAGCTTTTGAGGTAATATAGGGTGTTCCCGTCCAGCAGTGCCCCGCCGCCGAACATCACCGCCAGATTTTGCAGGCTGTTGTCCCCGAACACCGTGAACAGCACCAGCGACACCGCCAGCAGGTACACATGGGCCAGCGCCCCCAGCCGTTCCAGATACGGGGCCAAACGTTTTTTCTCCAAAATCAGCACCAGGCCGTACAGCACACCCCAGGCGACGAAGTTCCACGCCGCGCCGTGCCACAGCCCCGTGAGCAGCCACACCGTCATCACGTTGCGCACCCACTTAGCCGTGGACACCCGGCTGCCGCCCAGGGGGATGTACACATAGTCCCGGAACCAGCCGGACAGGGTCATGTGCCACCGCCGCCAAAACTCCGTGACAGTCCGGGCGCAGAAGGGGTAATCGAAGTTTTCCGGGAAGGTAAAGCCCAGCATATGCCCCAGGCCGATGGCCATGTCGCTGTAGCCGGAGAAGTCGTAGTACACCTGAAGCATCCAGGCCAAAGCATTGCCCCAGGCGAACAGCACCGTTTTGCTCTCCGCCCCGGCATACGCGGCGCACAACTCCCCCAACAGGTTTGCCAGCAGCACCTTTTTTCCCAGGCCCACGGCAAAGCGCCTGGCCCCCAGGGCAAAGCGGTCCACCGTGACCGACCGCCCGGACAGTTCCCCGGCCACATCCGTATACCGCACGATGGGCCCCGCCACCAGCTGGGGGAACAGGCACACATAGGTGGCGAAGCTCAGCAGATTCTTTTCTGCCCTGGCCTCCCCCCGGTACACGTCGATGGAGTAACTCATGGTCTGGAAAGTAAAAAAGCTGATGCCGATAGGCAGTTTCAGCCCCGGCAGGGGCAGATGGGTACCCAGCAGACCGTTCACCGTGCCCAGGAAAAAGTCCAGATACTTGAACACGCCCAACATCAAAAGATTGATGACCACGGCGCTCACCAGCGCGGCCCTGGCGCTTTTTTGTCCCCGGTGGGCCTCGATGTACAGCCCGTGGAGGTAATCCGACACGCTGGAAAACAACAGCAGCAGGGTATACTGCCGCTCGCCCCAGAAGTAGAACACCAGACTGGATACCAGCAGCACCATGTTTTTCCACCGTTTCGGCGCAATGGCATACACCAGCAGAACGCAGGGCAGGAAACGGTATAAAAATGTAATACTGGAAAACAGCATAAAATCACCTGAAAAGAAAAGTCCCGGTCAATCATAACCGGGACTTCCTGCTTTAAATCGTTTGTGCCAGGAAATTGTTCGTCAGCGTCTCCGCGGTCACAGGATAGGTCGCGGAATCCACCATATAGAACAAAATCACATTCCCGTTGGCCACGGCATCTACCTGGTCAGCGGACACGCAGATCCACTTATTGGGGTCCGCGCCGGACTCAATGGCAGCAGCCAACGCTTCCGCGTCCACATCCGCCGGCACGCTCACCAGCGCCACAAAATAGGCCGTGGAACTCATCATGGGGGCATAGGTCACGCACTCGTAGCCCTCCACATAATCAATGTACAGGTTGTACCGATAGGTATCATTGTCTTTGGGCAGTTCTGCCATGGTGCCGGAATTCACCTCATCGCAGCCTTCCAGAATGGCGGTCAGCAGGGTGTTCAATTCCTCAGGCGTTTTGGCCGTGTTGGCCTCTCCGGCATCCGGCGTAGGCTCAGGCTTCACCGTGCCGTCCGGCGTCGGCTGCGGTGCGGGTGTAGCAGTTGCTTCCGGCGTGGGAGTTGCTTCCGGCGTCGGGGTCGGGGTCGGTGCGGGCGTCGGCGTGGGAGTTGCTTCCGGCGTCGGGGTCGGGGTCGGTGCAGGCTCTTTGGGACCGCACGCGGCAAAGGTCAGGACCATTGCCAGGGTCAAAACAAAAATAATTGGTTTTTTCATACTTACATTCTCCTATGTTTTTGCTTGGCTGTCATCTGATTAGACGGCCCACAGCGGGAAAAGTTCCATCACTCTCCGCAAACAGCCGCATTATATCATATTCCCCTCTGAAGTGCAACGAGAAAAAATATCCTCGCCGTTTTGCCGCGCGGGAGATTACATGGGCTTCAGATTTTGATTGAGCCGATCCACCATCCAGGCCAGCCGCTTTTCCCGGCCCGCGGCTGTTTTGGTGTCGAAATACGCCCGTGTGTACGTTTTTTGCACCGATGGGGACATGGCCTGAAAATTGCTCCACGCGGGCTCGCAGCCCTTCAGCACCGCGGAAAGCTCTGCGATTTGTTCCTCCGTGACCGCGGCGGGCCTCGGCGCGTCCCACTGCCCGTTTTTCTGGGCTTCTTCGATTTTCTTTCTGCCGAAGTCGGTCATGCGTCCCTGTGCTTCCAGACGTTCGGCCAATGCCTTGTTTTTCTCCGACCACTTGCTGTGCGCCCGGCACGGGGAAAAATATTTTTTGTACGTTTGATCATCAATGCGCTGCATCTGCCCGTCGATCCAGCCAAAGCAGAGGGCCTCTTCCAGAGCTTCCCCCGCCTTGACGGTTTTCGGTCCCCCGGCCTTGCCGAATACCAGCCACACCCCGGCGCTTGAACTGCAATTTTCAAAAAGCCATAATCTGAAGGCCTCCCGGTCCTGAAATACCAATACGTCATCCATGGCAGTTCCTCCTTTTCGGTCGCCCCGATTTTATCACAGCCGGCATCAAACCGCAAGCCGTAGCTAAACTTTCCAAATCCAATCCTTGCCGTAGCAACAAAGCCTCCCCAAATCGAAGCCCAGCGAAGCGGGTTCGATTTGGAAAGGAGGAATGACGGAACGAAGAAAGAAAAAGACACCGCCAAAGGCGATGTCTTTTTTGTCGGAGTGAAGTCCATTCCGACGTGGCAGCGGATGAAGGATTCGAACCCTCACGAACGGAGTCAGAGTCCGGTGTGCTACCTTTACACTAATCCGCTATAAGCAAGGAATATTATACCGTATAATTTGCGTTTGTCAAGAAAATTATACGATTTTTGTAAAATAAAAACAGGCGCCTTCCCGACGCCTGTCCTTACTTTTCGAGATAACTTACCAGCAGCTCCTGCAAAAGCTCGTCCCGGTCCACCCGGCAAATCAGCGCCCGGGCGTTATTATAATTGGTGATATAGGTCGGGTCCTCGGAGATGATATATCCCACAAGCTGGTTGATGGGGTTATAACCCTTGACCAACAGGGAATCATATACCGAAGAAAGAATCTCTTTGATTTCTGTCTTACTGTCCAATGCGGTGAATTTTCTGGTTACATCTTCCACCGGTATCGCCTCCTTACAAAAGTTTGTTTACACATATTATATTATCTCAAAAACTTGTCCGTGTAAAGAGGCGCAATATTACCGTTCCATTACAAATGTGTCACATTGGAGTATCATCGCCCGGTTTTTCCGCTTTTGGTGGGGAATTCCAAAGTTTTATGCAGCAAAACAGGATGTACCCCACACAGATCACCGCTGCCAGCACCAGAACCGTTTCGTCCGCCTGCAAAAAAGGAGGATAGTGTTCAGGGTTGAGATTTGCTTCTGTGTAAAGATTGCCGGTTTTGAGCCCGATGGACCGCACCGATGCGCATAAGCGGGGGAATGACAGCGTGTACAGCAGCATCACGCCCGCGGGAAGAAGCGTCCAGCGCCGGCGGCTGAGCAGCAGCACCGCCACGGTGACGGCCGCCGACAGTAGCCACAGCGCCAGAAACACCAGATCCTGTTTCTGATAGACCCAAATGGGAAATACGGCGGTATCCACAGAAAAGCACAGCCAATATCCGGCCAGAATGGGCGGAAAAATCATCGGCACCAGTTTTGCGATGCTCAGATTTTTCGGCGTAAAACTGATTTTTAACGGTATCGCCTCCCCTTGCCACCAGCGGCGGATGCAGTAGGCGGCAAGGGCTGTGAGCGCCAGGGCGAGGAGCAGACGGGCCACGGAAATCAAGAAGATTGCCATGTCGCAGCCGGGGAGACGGAGTTCACCGCCGTTCATTAAATCGAACATTATTTTCTCTGCCGCGTCCATGCTGATGGATGCGGGCCAGCCGTCTAAAATCATCAGGAAGCCCACGATGCTGCCGGCGATTTCCAAGTTGATAAAGAAATTCATCACCAGATTGCCGATATGGAACCACTTGCTGTGGAAAGTGTAGTTTTTCTGCAAATACACACCGTAGGCCATCAGGCCCAGATAGGCCGCGTAGCACAGCAGGATGGGCAAAAACAGCTCCAACAGGAAAAACAGGATGCCGCCGCCGATGGCAAAAGCGTAAGACAGCCAGTTTTGCAAATCGGAGCGTTCCAGCTTCTGCAGGGGCGGCACAGTGCCCAGCAGGTCGTCCACCGTGACGCCCAGTTCCCTCGCCAGCGGCCCCAGCATAGCCACGTCCGGATAACTCCCGTTTTCCCACCGGGATACGGACTTGTCCGATACTCCCAGCCGCTCCGCCAATTCCTGTTGGGTCATCTGCTTTGCTTTTCGATATTTTCGCAGCCGGTCGGCGAATTCCAGTTCTGTCATATAACCGCCTCCTTCGCTTTTATCATACCGAGAATTTACCCGAAATACCACCCCATGATGCGAGAATTTGTTCTCAGGACGGGAGAAACGCAAAAGGAACAGTACTTGACTGTTCCTTTTTTGATCATTTACCGCAGTACCGCGCCGCAGTCAGCTTTCAGCGTTTCCAGAATGCTCTGTACATCCTCGTCCGCTTCCTCTCCGGTGAGGGAGCGCTCATCTGCCCGGAGCACCAGATTAAAGGCCACGGACTTTTTCCCCTCGGGCACGCCCTTGCCCCGGTAAATATCGAACAGACTGACCTCCTTCAGCAGGCCTTTAGCTCCCTTGCGGATGGCGGCTTCCAACCCACCCACGGTGACGGCCTCATCGCACACAACAGCGATATCCCGGGTGACGCTGGGGAACTTCGGCAGCGGCTGATATTCCGGGTCCGCGCCCTTGGCTCGCATCAGCCCATCAAAGAACAGTTCCGCGCAGTACAGCTCCGTGTCCACGCCGTAGTTCCGGGCCACCAGCGGATGCATCTGCCCGAATACGCCCAGACAGTCGCTGCCCGCCCAGACGCTGGCGCAGCGGCCGGGATGATAAGAGGGATTGCCGCTTTCCGCCTCGAAGCGCACGTTCTCCGCCCGCAGGTCCTTCAAAATGACTTCGATGCAACCTTTCATGGTGAAGAAGTCCATATCTTCCCCGTAAGCACCCATGGACAGCACCTTGCTCTCCACGGCCAGACCGTCTTCCCCGCCGGGGAGGTAGATGCGGCCGATCTCGTATAAGCGCGCGGATTTGTTCCGGAAATTATAGTTCCGGGTCAAAATCTCCAGCATAGAGGGCAGTGTGGTGGTGCGCATGATGGACGTGTCCTCCCCCAGGGGGTTCAGAATTTTAAAGGAATTGCGCCGGGGATCGTTCTTCTCCCAGCGGATCTTATCGTAATAGGTCGGGCTGATGAAGGAATAAGTGATGATCTCATCACAGCCCATGGTACGGCACATCCCGCCCAGACGCTGTTCCAGCTTTTCCTCCGGAGAATAGCCCCCCAGCGTGGTCTGGCCCCGCATAAGGGTGACGGGGATGTTGTTGTACCCGTGGAAGCGGGCAACTTCCTCCGCCAGATCCGCCATTTCCTTCACATCTCCCCGCCAGGAGGGAACCGTGACGGCATCGCCGTCCACAGCGAAATCCAGCTTGGTGAGGATGCGCACCATCTCGTCCTTAGACACGTCCGTGCCCAGCAGAGCATTGATTTTTGCGGGTTCCAGCTTCAAAACCGTGGGGGCGGGAATATGGTTTTGAATATCGGTGACGCCGGGGAGCACTTCGCCGGCGCCCAGCATCTCCACCAGTTCGCAGGCCCGGTCCACGGCGGGCAGGGTGTTCATCACGTCCAACCCCTTTTCAAACTTGGCGGAGGCCTCCGTGCGCATCCCCAGAGCCAGGGCTGTCTTGCGGATGGTGGTGCCGTCAAAGTTGGCGGACTCAAACACCACGTCCACGGTGTCGTCGACGATTTCGCTGTTCTCTCCGCCCATGATGCCCGCCAGACCCACGGCCCGGTGCGCGTCGGCAATGACCAGCATATTGGCGTTCAGCTTACGCACATTGCCGTCCAGAGTGGTGAGTTCCTCGCCGTCCTTTGCCCGGCGGACAATGATGTGCCCGCCCTTCACATAGCGGTAATCAAAGGCGTGCATGGGCTGGCCGTATTCCAGCATCACATAGTTGGTGATATCCACGATATTGTTGATGGGACGCACACCCATGGCCCGCAGGCGCTCCCGCATCCACTTGGGAGAGGGGGCAATTTTCACGTTCCGCACCATGCGGGCGGTGTACCGAGGGCACAGCTCCGGGTCCGGAGTAGAGACCTGTAAAAGCTCTGTCAGAGCACCCTTGCCGGTGCCTTTCACCTCGGGAGTATGCAGCCGCAGCTCCGCACCGAAGGTGGCTGCCGCTTCCCGGGCCAGGCCGATGACGCTCAGGCAGTCCGGACGGTTGGGGGTGATCTCAAATTCCACCACATGGTCGTCCAGTCCTACAGCTCTGCGGATGTCCTCGCCGACGGTGAGCCCGATCAGTTCCGGGTCGTCAGACAAGATCCAGATGCCGTTTTCATAGGCAGAGGGGAAGTCCCGCTGCTCCAATCCCAGTTCCGCGAAGGAACACAGCATCCCGTTGGAATCCTCCCCCCGGAGCTTGCCGGCATGAATTTCTTTACCGCCAGGCAGCACCGAGCCGTCCAGGGCCACAGGGACGAGGTCGCCTTCTTTTACATTCTGCGCCCCGGTGACGATTTGAATGGGCGCACTTTGCCCCGCGTCCACCTGACATACCCACATATGGTCGGAATTTTCATGGCGCTTCATGGCGAGCACCTTGCCCACCACCACGTTTTGTATCTCCGCGCCCAGGTCGGAAGTTACCTCCACCTTGGAGCCGGACAAGGTCATCGCCTCGGCAAAGTCTTTGTCATTGGCATCAACGGCGACGAACTCGCTGAGCCATTTTCTGGATAGATTCATATTAAAAACTCCTTTTTCTTCATAACCCCCTCGGAGAGCGGGAGGGGTAGACAGGGGATCCCCGGTTCCCCTGTCTATCGCGCCCGGCCTTCGGCCGGGAATCAGCGTTTCCGCGGAAACGCTCGCGATTTAAAACTGTTCCAAGAACCGTATATCATTTTCAAAAATCAGCCGCAGGTCGGCAATTTTGAACCGGCGCATGGCCAGACGCTCCAAGCCCATGCCGAAGGCCCAGCCGGAATATACCTCTGGGTCGATGCCGGCCATCCGCAGCACGTTGGGATGCACCATCCCGGCGCCCAGCACCTCGATCCAGCCCTCGCCCTTGCAGGTGGGACAGCCCGCGCCGCCGCACTTGTGGCACTGCACATCCATCTCGCAGGACGGCTCGGTAAACGGAAAATGATGGGGCCGGAACCGGGTCACGGTCCCTTCGCCGAACAATTGCTCCATCAGCAGATTCAGCGTACCCTTCAAATCGCCCATGGTCACGCCTTTGTCGATGACCATGCCTTCCACCTGATGGAACATGGGGGAATGGGTGGCGTCCACCTCGTCCTTGCGGTACACCCGCCCCGGGGCGATGATGCGGATGGGCAGGTCCATGGTATCCATGGCCCGCACCTGCATGGGGGAGGTCTGGCTGCGGAGCATCACCCGGCTGTCCTCATCAAAATAAAAGGTGTCCGACCAGTCCCGGGAGGGGTGGCCCTCCTCGGCGTTCAGGCGGTCAAAGTTCAGTTCCGCCAGCTCCACCTCGGGACCGTCCAGCACGGTAAAGCCCATACCTACAAAAATGTCCTTGATCTCATCCAGGGCGATGTACATGGGGTGCCGGTGCCCCACCGCCGGGGTCTTGCCGGGGATGGTCACATCCAGAGCCTCAGCATTCAGCCGATGGGCCAGCGCGGCCTCCTGCAGCTTTTCGGAGGCAGTCTCAATGGCCTGCTCCAGCGCCGCCCGCACATCATTGGCCAGCTGCCCCATCACGGGCCGCTCTTCCGCGGGGAGCTTGCCCATCTGCTTCAAAACGGCAGTGAGCTCACCCTTTTTGCCCAGATACTTCACCCGGAGTTCTTCCAGGGCGGCCGGGTCCTCCGCGCTCTCAAAGGCGGCGACAGCCTGCTGTCGAATATTTGCCAACTGTTCTTTCATACGATAAACTCCTTTTGTCTGGAATCAAATTTACATTCAGCCCACCGCGTTCTCCGCACCGGTCAGGGCGGGCAGGAATTTGGCCGGCGGGCTGTCCATGTTGATATTGAACCGGGGCAGCTTATACAGCCCGCCGGTGATATCTGCCGTGCCGAAATCCGTGGACACAGTGACCCGGAAATGCTCCGCCATAAAATCGTCTGACCACTCATCGTACCGGCCGTTGGGATAGGCCAGGAAAATCACCGGGACCCCCAGTTCCGTTTCCATCCGATCGATGCTCTTTTGCACATCGGCGAACACCCGGGCGCCGTACTGAAGTTGAGTCTCGCCGTCCTTGCGCCGGATGCAGGTTTCCGCCGGGTGCTGGGCATAGGTGTGGGAGCCGAATTCGATAAAACCGCTCTCCTGCATCTCCCGGCACATGTCCCAGGTGAGGAACCATTCGTTCCCGTCATCCAGATAGTGCCCGATGAGAGAAATCACCGCCTTCATCCGGTATTCGACCAAAATAGGGAACGCCAGCTCGTAATTGCTGCGGTAGCCGTCGTCAAAGGTGATGAGCACCGCCCGCTCTGGCAGAGGATTCCCGGCAGCCAGTTCGTCTGCGGACACAGCGGTGTAGCCGTTATCCGCCAGCCATTGCATGTCCTCCCGGAAGCGGCTTTCCGTCACAGTCCAGCTGCCGTAAGCCTCCCCGTCTTCCACCACGTCGTGATACATCAAAATGGGGAGCTTCGTGTTCGGCACCTCCGGCACCGGACCCGGTGGGGTCGGGGTCGGCAGTGGGGTCGGCGTAGGCTCCGGCGTGGGCGTGGGTGTCGGCGTGACCACGGAGGTGGGCTCCGGGGTCGGCGGCAGCTCCTCCGTTTGATGGCAGCCGACCAGCAGTGCCAGGCACAGCACGGCCGGCACCAAATTCTTCAGTTTCATCACAACACCTCCGAACGCCGCGGACAAAAAAGAAAAAGCCCCCGTCCCACAAGGGACGAAAGCCATGCTTCCGCGGTACCACCCATATTCGGCGCATCTGCGCCGCACTTTTACCCCGATAACGGCGGGCAGCCGTCCCGTTCTCACGGGCCGCTCCCGGGCGAACCAAGCGGGTCGCTTTCAGGCGGCTTTCAGCCGATGACCGCCATTCTCTGAAAAAGCAAAGACCGCTATTTTCCCGTTCCTCACATTTATATATGAGGTTATATCACACTTATCGTTGAATTGCAAGGGAAAAGTGAGTATAATGTGTGCAGACCCGTCAGAAAAATGTAAGAATTTTTTCCGGAAAATATCAGGACGCGGTCAAAGAATGCGAAAGACTCCGGCGCATCGGGCTGGTAGAATACAGCGGTGAAAGGAGACCCATATGAAAGATGCGGAGAAACCCATCGGCAAGCTGATAGAATAAAGCCGGCAATTACTTTGTCGCCTATCTCGACGGGGAGGACTACCCGGACTACTGTATGCTGCGCTTCACCGCCACCCATGGGCGGTATTACAGCAATTTCAAGTCCGAGGATTTTGTCATTCCCGGCGAAACTTGACTGATTTTTTCCCCGCCGCTATCATACATATAACACAAGACAGGAGGATACGGCATGAACGACCCATACGGCATCCCGGAAACGTGGCTCTCCCACCCGGACACCTCGGTGCTCCTGCCGGAGGACCGGTCCCTGCCCGTCCGGCCCCGGGACAGCCATAAGGGCGATTACGGCAAGGTGCTGATTCTCGGCGGCGCAGTGGGCTATACCGGTGCGGTGAGCATGTGTGCCCACGCGGCAGTGCGGTCCGGCGCGGGTCTGGTGTCCGTGGGCGTGCCGGAGGCGGTCTGGCCCATTCTGGCTGTGAAACAGGATGTGGCCATGCCCTTCCCGGCAGACACCTTCCGGGACACAGCAGAAAAGCTGGCCTGGTGCGATGTTTGCGTCATCGGCCCGGGCATGGGCCGGGACCGGGCGCGGCTGCAATTGGCCCGGGACGTGCTGGAGGCCGTCACCGTCCCCACGGTGGCGGACGCAGACGCCCTGTTCCCCCTCAGCCGGGACATGGACATCCTGAAACGGACGAAAGCGCCCCTCATCCTCACCCCCCATGCCGGGGAATTCACCCGCATGGGCGGCGTGCTGACCGACGACCGGGCAGCGGATGCCCGGCACTTCGTATCGGCCCACGGCTGCACCCTGGTCCTGAAGGGCCACCGCACGGTCATCGCCTTCCCGGAGGGGGATGCCCACATTCTGGCCGCCGGAAATCCCGGCATGTCCAAGGGCGGCAGCGGGGATGTGCTGGCGGGGGTCCTCGGCGCCATGCTGGGGCAGCTCCCGCTGCACGAGGCCGTCCTCACCGGGACATGCGTTCATGCCGCGGCGGGAGACCTGTGCGCAAAAGAACTGGGAGAATACGGCATGACCCCCACAGACATGATCCGTGCCCTCCCGGCAGTGACAAAATCCATGACAGGAAGGTAAACCACATTGAAGCGGAAGATTCTGATTTCCGCACTGATGATGACCTGCGTCCTCCTGGCCGGCTGCGGCGGTCGGACGCAGCAGGAGCACTTTGAAGACATCCGCGGCCCCATCGCCCAAGCGGAGACGGTGTCCTTTACCGCCGCGGTCACAGCAAACTTTCCCCAGCGGGTGGAGGAATTCACCCTGCACTGCCTGCATCAGGGGGAAGACTGGACCATGACGGTACTGTCCCCGGACCTCATTTCCGGCGTGACCGCCCACATGACGGGCACGGGATCCGACGTGGTCTACGACGGCGTGATGCTCTCCACAGGGGACCTGACCAACTGCGGCATTTTGCCCATCAACGCGGCGGCCCTGGGGATGGAGACCCTCTCCGACGGCTATCTGTCCAGCACCTGGACGGAAAACGGCGGCCTGGCGGTGAAGCTCATCCGTGACGACACCGTGACCGTCACGGTCTGGTTCGATGAAAACGACCGGCCCGCGGCCATGGAGCTGGCGGAAAACGGCGCGGTGAAGGTCACCTGTACCATTGAAAATTTTACGACAGAAGGTTCAAACAATGGAAACACAGAAGAAACGAACCTGGGCGGAAATTCGCCTGGGGAATCTGGAACATAACGTACGCAATATGCAAGCGCAGCTCCCGGCGGGCTGCCGGTACCTGGGCGTGGTGAAGGCCAACGCCTACGGCCACGGCGCGGTGGAGGTCTCCCGGCGGCTGGAAGCCCTGGGCGTACAAAATCTGGCCGTGGCCTGCTTTGACGAGGCCGTGCAGCTTCGTCAGGCGGGCATTACGGCGGAAATTCTCATCCTCGGTCCCTCCCCGGCCTTCCTGGCAAAAAACATCGCCGAACTGGGCAGCGTGGCCCAGGCGGTAGGCAGCATTCGTCTGGCCGAGGCCCTGGAAGCGGAACTGTCCGGCACAGGCCTGACCCTGCCGGTCCATATCAAGCTGGAGACCGGCATGGGCCGCACGGGCTTTTCCAATCTGGCCGAGGCCGCAAAGGCCATGCAGCTGCCCCACTTGGATCCCCAGGGCGTGTTCACCCATTTCTGCGTATCCGATGAGCCGGGCAACGGATTTACCGGCATCCAATTCGACCACTTTACCCGAAGCATCGACATGCTGGAAGAACGTTCCGGCAAAAAATTTACAATTCGCCATTGCACCAACTCCGGGGCTATGGTAAACTATCCCCAGACCTATCTGGACATGGTCCGCCCCGGCATCGTGCAGTACGGCATCTACCCGGCGGCGGAGCACGGTGCCCTTTCCCTGCGCCCGGTAATGCGTCTGATGACCCGGGTGGCAGAACTCACCGGCCATGCCGTCGGCGATACCATCAGCTACGGCCGCACCTATACCTGCGACAGGCCGCGGATTTTCGCCGTGCTTCCCATCGGGTATGCGGATGGCCTGCATCGGGCACTGTCCAACAGGCTGGAAGTGACCATCGGCGGCAAAAAGGCCAAACAGTGCGGCCGTATCTGTATGGACATGTGCATGGTGGATGTGACGGACCTCCCCGATGTTCAGGTAGGCGACGAGGTGGAGATCTTCGGCGACGCCCAGAGCATCGACGTGCTGGCCCGGCAGGCCGGGACCATCTCGTACGAGCTGCTCACCGCCGTTTCTCCCCGGGTGCCCCGGGTCTATCTCGACTGACGGGACAGGCCCCATGTGACAAGAAATTTCCGATGAAAGAAAAATATGTATAAACTCTCCCGCCTGTGGAGAGAATACAACTGCGCAACATATTATGTAAGGGCGGCCCTTCATCGGAGATGGTTACATTGAGCATAGTGAAACGAGGAGAGATCTATTACGCCGACCTCAGCCCCGTAGTGGGCAGTGAGCAGGGCGGCATGCGCCCGGTACTGATCGTGCAGAACGATACCGGGAACAAGCACAGTCCCACGGTGATTGCCGCGGCGATCACGTCCCAGACCGGGAAGGCAAAGCTGCCGACCCATATTGAGCTGTCGGGCCCCAGCGTGGGGCTCACCCGGGACAGCGTGATTTTGCTGGAGCAGATCCGCACCATTGATAAGTCCCGGCTGAAAGAAAAGATGGGGCGGCTGGACGGCGACACCATGACGAAAGTGGATAACGCAATTTCCATCAGCTTCGGACTATAAAATTTCGTTTGAACGCAGGTGCGTTCATTTGAGAGTCACGCTCCGATTCCCGCACACTCTTTGCGCGCACGGACGCTGCGTGAGAAGTATTTTTGACCCGGCAGAGCCGGGGAAAAATGATTGGAATTGCAAAGCATAAACACCTCCCGGGTTTCCCCGGGAGGTGAGAAAGAGGTACATATGAAGAAAAAATTGCAGCTTCTGGCCGTATTGACCGTTGTCGCCCTGGTGTTCACCGCAGTAGGGGCTTACGCCGCGTCCAACTACGGCAGCCAGTCCGACCCACTCATCACCATGAGCTATCTGACCAAAACTCTGCAGCCCACCATGGAATCGGAGTTCAACAACGCCGTAACAGCCGCCATGACGCAGTTGGAACAGCAGTTTGAATCGGAGCTGACGGGGGCGTTCAAGACTGTATCTGTAGAATCCGGAAAAACCATGAGCTGCAATGCCGGGTGTGAAGTGCTGTTTCGTTCCGGCTCCGCCGCGGCGGTGGGGGCTTCCGGGATGCTGGATGTGACTTCCGGCAGCGTAGTCAACGCAAACGGTTCCATGACCCAGAACCACCTGTACATGTCTCCTGCCAACGGCAGCGGCTTCAAAGCTTCCAATTCCGTGACCGTCCTGGTCCGCGGGACGTACACCATCGGCTGAAAAAAATCATACATAAATACAGGCTTCCTCTCATAAACATGAGAAGAAGCCTTTTTTATTTGTCGATTTTTGGAGGAATCAAAATGGAAACCTATCCCATTCGCATTTACGGCCGGGAGACCGGCACCCTGCAAGTGTGTCAGGAGGGGATGTACACCGTGTTCCGGGCCGTGTCGGAGTGCAGCGGAGAAGTGATCCGCCTGTGCGTATTCGGCGGCGGCAAAAGCGGCTATCTGGGCGTGATGGTCCCCGACGGAAACGGCTGCGCCACCCTGACCCGCCGGCTGAGCAAGTCCGCCATGTGCGGCTTTCCGGACCCCATTGAATACGCGGGGATGGAAGCCCCGGGTCCGGACGTATGCACCCCCTGCCCGGAGCTGAGCTGCCCTTTGCCCCAGCCGCCGGAGTGCCCGGAACAACCGGAGTGCCCGGAGCCCGCACCGGAACCCCAGCCGAAGCCGCCCGTGTCTCCGGTGCCCACGGAACCGGACTGCCCGGAGACCTGCATCCAGCCCCCGGTGATTCCCCAGATGCCGGAAGATGACATTCTCTGGTATTCCTGCTCCGACGGCACCTTAACAGCCTTTGACGGAAAACGCAACCTCATCGCCCTGCCGGCGGAAGGCGTCCACACCCCCCGGGGCGCGGAAAGCACCGTCCGGTGGATCGACGGGAAAGAATACATCATTTTTGCCAAATAACAGTGGAAATTCCCGAAAGAATGTGGTAAAATTGGACTATCTTTTTTCTTCGGAAAGGGGTAGTTGCGATGCTAATGAGCGAACTCATCACCAAAAAACGGGACGGCGGTAAGCTCACCGCCGGGGAGATCAAATTCATCGTGGACGGCTATACCGCCGGGGACATCCCGGACTATCAGGTGTCCGCGTTTCTCATGGCGGTGTTCTTCCGGGGGCTGGACCGGGAGGAGACCCTCCATCTCACCATGGCCATGCGGGATTCCGGGGACACCCTGGACCTGTCCGGCATCCCCGGCGTGAAGGCGGATAAGCACTCCACCGGTGGCGTGGGGGATACCACCAGCCTGGTGCTGGTGCCCATGCTGGCATCCCTGGGGGTGAAGATGGCGAAAATGTCCGGCCGGGGCCTGGGGCACACCGGCGGCACATTGGATAAGCTGGAGAGCTTCCCGGGCTTCCAGACCGGTATTCCCCATGAGCGGTTCATGGAAAACGTGGCCAAGGTGGGCATGGTCATCGCCGGGCAGACGGCAGACCTCGACCCGGCGGATAAAAAGCTGTACGCCCTGCGGGACGTGACCGGTACAGTGAACAGCATCCCCCTGATCGTCAGCAGCATCATGAGCAAAAAGCTGGCCGCAGGGGCGGACGTGATCGTGCTGGACGTAAAGTGCGGCAAGGGCAGCTTCATGAAGACTCCGGCGGACGCCCATGAGCTGGCCGCCGAGATGGTGGAGATCGGCAAGCTGTCCGGAAAGCGAACCATCGCCGTGGTGACGGACATGGACCAGCCCCTGGGCAATGCCGTGGGCAACGCCCTGGAGGTGAAGGAGGCCATTGCCACCCTGAAGGGCGAGAGCGCCGGCGATTTGCTGGAGCTGTGCCTGACCCTTGGCGGCTGCGTACTGAAGGCGGCGGGCATGGCAGAGACCGTGGACGCGGCCCGCTCCATGCTGCTGGGCACCGTCGAAAACGGTGCGGCCCTCGCCAAGCTGAAAGAATTCGTCGCCGCCCAAGGGGGCGACCCCCAGTCCGTAGAGGACGTGTCCCTGCTCCCCTCCGCCCCGGTGGTGCGCCAGCTGCGTGCCCCGGAGGGCGGCTATATCCGGGCGGTAGACGCCCTGGGCATCGGTATGGTCTGCCTGAAATTAGGCGGCGGACGGACCACCAAGGAAAGCGACGTGGATCTGTCCGTGGGCGCGGTACTGCAAAAGCGCGTGGGGGACAAAGTAACCCCCGGGGACGTGCTGGCCGTCATCCACGCGTCTGATGAGACCCATGCCGACGCGGCGGAAGCGGAACTCCTCCGCTGCTTCACCATCGGCCGGGAAGCCCCGGCGCCTGTGGCGTTCATCAAAGAAATCGTAGAATAAAAAATCCCGGAGGGTACACCTCCGGGTATTCTTTATCCTTCCCTGAGCATCCTGCGCACCGTGAACACCATGGTGGTGAAGCAGGCCACGCCGCCGATGAGATTGGAGATCGGCTCTGCCAGAAACACGCCGTCGGTCCCCAGCCCCGCCACCGAGGGCAGCCACAGCGTCAGTGGAATGACGATGATGGCTTTTCGCAGCAAGGAGAAGAAAATGGCATGCTTGCTGCGGCCCAGAGCCGTGAACGCTGACTGCCCGGCCATTTGCAGGGCCATGAGGAAGATGCCGAAAAAATAGATGTGCATCGCCGGCACGCCCTCGGCCAGCAGGGCGGGGTCGCTGTTGAACAGATGGATGAAAAACCGGGGGAACGCCAGCAGCACCGCCCAGGCAGCGAAGGAATACACCACGCACACCACAGCGGTGTACCGGATGGCCTGCTTCACCCGACCGTACTGCTTCGCCCCGTAATTGAAGCTCATCACCGGCTGGGCCCCGCTGGACAACCCCTGCATGGGCATCATGAGGATCTCCCGCACGGAGTTCAGCGCCGTCATAACGGCCACGTACAAGTCCCCGCCCCAGGCCTGCAAAGTCGAGTTGCACACGATTTGCACACTGCTGTTGGTCACGGCCATGATGAACCCCGCCAGTCCCAGCTTGCAGATATCCGCCACCAGCTTCCACTGCACCTTGAGATTTTCTTTCACCAGCGGGATAATGGCCTGTTTCCCAGTCAAAAACCGCAGCACCCAGACTGCCGACACTCCCTGGGAAATCACCGTGGCGATGGCCGCCCCACGGACCCCCAGATGGAACACAAAAATGAACACCGGGTCCAAAATCAGATTCAGCACCGCGCCGATGGACACCGTCAGCATCCCGGTCACGGCAAAGCCCTGGGCGTTGATGAACCCGTTCAGCCCCAGGCTGACCATGACGAACAGGGTGCCCAGCAGATAAACAGACAAATACGCATCAGCGTAAGGAAAGGTCTCGGAACTGGCCCCGAAGAGGTACAGCAGTGGTGTTTTCACCAGATAAATCACCACCATCAGCACCACGCCGGAGCCCATGAGCATGGTGAACACATTCCCCAGAATACGTCCGGCCCGGTCGGTCTCCCCGGCGCCCCGGGCCATGGAAAACAGCGGCGCGCCGCCGGCGCCGAACAGATTGGCAAAGGCGATGAGAATGGTGATGATGGGCAAGGTGATGCCCATACCGGTAAAGGGGTCCGTGGCCCCACCGGGGATATGCCCGATGAAAATGCGATCCACGATGTTGTACAGCAGATTGATGAGCTGCGCCAGGGTCAAGGGCAGAGCCAGCCGCAGAATATTGGACCGCACGCTCCCCTGGGAAAAATCGCTGTTTACCCGCGTCATCGTCTCACCGCCCTTCCGTTCTCTCCACATTGTATTCCTCTTTCCGTGATTTTTCAACAGGAGATGTGAAAATAGGGGTGCTGATCCGTTCGGCGCCTGATTTCATCGCCGTAGGGGCGGGTTCCAAACCCACCCGCTTTCACGAAATTCGTATTTTTGGCCGAAAAATTAAAAAAACCGGACCTTTCGGCCCGGTTTTTCTTATTCTTTGATATCCTTTCCCAAATAATACCGCTCCAGCGGCCTCCAGCTCACAAACGCCGCCACGCCTGTAATGAGCAGTTCCGGCACCATAAAGCTGCCGTTGTACGCGGCGGACCACACCGGCGCTGCCCAGCCCAGCTCATTAGGCCACAGCGCCTCCCAAATCAGCACGCCGGACAGAAAGTGGCACAAAAACCGCAGGAAAAACGTCACCGCGATGCTCACGATGATGCCCGCGCGCTCCTGTTTCAGCCTGCCCCGGAACAGCCCGGCCAGTCCGATGACGGAAAAAGCCAGCACATAATCCAGCAAAATGATGGCCGCCGCCATGCCTACGCTGGTAGCATACTGCACGTTGGCATAGCCCAAACACATCTGCAATATACCGAATACAAGCCCACACAGCGTCCCCCACTTCCAGCCCCAGCGCCAGGACAGGACCACCAGGGGCAGCATGGAACAAAACGTGATGCTCCCCCCCAGGGCCCACACGCCCTGAAACGACAGGACGCTCAACACAGTGCCAATGGTGAGCAGCAGGGCGCTTTCCACCATCCGGCGGGTATCGGTTTTCATCAAAACCCCTCCCAAATAAAAACTACCGCAGTACATCCGGTACTGCGGTAGGCTTGTCGTACTCCGTCACTTCCTACGCCGGCATTACCCGGATCAGGTGTTAGGGTCGGAAAGGACATAGGACCTCTCCTCTCAGCCGGGACCGCTCCCAGCACCCCTGTGTTTGATTGTATGCGGTGCAACTTCATTGTAGCACACCGGCAGGATTTGTCAAGTCTGGGGCCGGCGTTTTCTCCCCGCCCAGATCAGCACCCCGCACAGGAAAAACAGCACCCCCACGATGAGCAGGGCGCAGTTGCGGAAAAACACCTGAGGCATGATGAGAATGGTCTGGTCCCGGGCGGGATTGAACAGCCAGTTCTCCTTCCCCGGGAAAAACAGGGTATGGAAGATGATGTACGCCCTGTCAAAATCCAGGGCCGCCAGCCCGGCGATGACCACGAACCCCACCGCCAGCACGCTTCCCGCCCAAAACAGCGGACTCCTCCCGCCCAGCGCCGCCGGACGCAGCCCTTTCCGGGCCAGCAGGGCGCAGACCAGCAAAGCCGCCAACGACCCACCCAGCACAGTAAAATCCAGCCGGAACAGCACTGCGCAGTCGGCAAAGTGGGTCCTTCCCTCCTCCGACCAGCGCAGCACCCCGGTCTGAAAGGGCTTGTCCATCAGGCAGAAATCCATCACCCCATCAAAGGCGTCCTTAATTTCCCCATAGCTGAACCCCGTCTGCCCCGGCAGGTCCAGGGCCCCGATGTGGGCATAGTAAAACGGCCGGCAAACCAGCGGCACTGCGATGGAAAAACTCAGCACCGCCAACATCAAAAGCAAAACCAAAAGAACGGAAAACCACTTACGTTCTCCCGTCATCTCGCCACCTCCCCTATTTGTCCCATTATAATATACACCGTTCATTTCCGCAAGGAATGCGCCGAATATCGTGCGATCCCGTCACAATGCTGTAAATTGCGCCGGATTCCCGCGCAAAAACCGGGAAAATGCGGCGTTGCGCCTCCCATCTCCCCGCAGTATGATAACAGTAAAGAAACAGAGAAGGAAGTACACCTTATGAAAGACCTGCAGCCCCAATTATTCAAATCCCTGAAAACCTATTCCGCCGCCCAGCTGGGCAAGGACGTGGTGGCCGGCGTCATCGTGGCCATCATCGCCCTGCCGTTGTCCATCGCGCTGGCCCTGGCCTCGGGAGTCGGCCCGGAGCAGGGCCTGTACACCGCCATCGTCGCCGGATTCATCATTTCCTTTTTCGGTGGCAGTAAAGTCCAAATCGCCGGGCCCACGGCAGCCTTCGCCTCCATTGTCGCCGGTATCGTGGCGAAAAACGGCATGGACGGCCTGGCCGTGGCCACGGTCCTGGCGGGCGTCATGCTGATTTTGATGGGCCTTTTGCACATGGGCAGCATGATCAAATTCATCCCCTACACCATCACCACGGGCTTCACCGCCGGCATCGCCGTGACCATCGTCATCGGCCAGCTCAAGGACTTTTTGGGCCTGACCTTCCAAAACGCCCCGGTGGAGACCATGGAAAAGGTGAAAGAAGTGGCCCATTGCATGGGCACCTTCAACCCCTGCGCCCTGGGGGTGGGACTGCTGGCCCTGGCGATTTTGGCGTTCTGGCCCAAGAAGCTGGCAAAAATCCCCCCCTCCCTGGTGGCTGTCATCGTCACCGCCGCCCTGGTAAAACTGGCGGACCTCCCCGTGAACACTATCGGGGACCTGTACACCATTTCCAGCGCTCCCCCCAGCTTCCATATGCCGCAATTCAGCTTCGCCATGGTGCAGACCGTCCTGCCCGACGCCTTCACCATTGCCATCCTGGCGGCGGTGGAATCCCTGCTGTCGGCGGTGGTCGCGGACGAAATGGTGGGCGGCCGGCACAACTCCAACATGGAGCTGGTGGCCCAGGGCTTGGGCAACACGGCCTCCGCCCTGTTCGGCGGCATCCCCGCCACAGGGGCCATCGCCCGCACCGCGGCCAACATCAAAAACGGCGGCCGCAGCCCCGTGGCCGGTATGGTCCACGCCGTGGTCCTGCTGCTGATTTTGGTCCTGCTCATGCCCTATGCGGCCCTCATCCCCATGCCCTGCATCGCGGCGATTTTGTTCATCGTGGCCTATAACATGTGCGGCTGGCGCAGCTTCGCAGATGTGCTGAAGCACGCACCCAAGAGTGATTCCGCCGTGCTGGTGCTCACCTTTGCCCTGACGGTCATCTTTGACCTGGTGGTGGCCATCGTCATCGGCCTGGTGCTGGCCTGCCTGCTGTTCATGAAGCGCATGAGCGAGGTGGCAGACATCCACGAATGGGAATATGTGGAGATCACCAACGACCCGGAGGGCCGTTTCAAACCTGTGCCCGCCCACGTGATGGTCTACGAGATCACCGGTCCCATGTTCTTCGGTATGGCAGATAAGATCCCCCACATGGAGCACACGGACCCGGAGAAACGGGTGCTGGTCCTGCGGATGCGGGGCGTGCCCGCCGTGGACACTACCGCCATGAACAGCCTGCGCAAACTATGGGAAGAGTGTTGCCGGCACGACATTCAGGTAGTCTTTTCCCACGTGAACGAGCAGCCCATGAACGTGTTTCGGAAAGCCGGCTTCATCGACGAGGTGGGCGAGACCTTTTTCCGCCCCAATATCGACGCCGCCCTGGAATTCGCCGAGACCCTCTGACCAAAAGCCCCACCCTTTCCGGGCGGGGCTTTTGCTTTTTCTTCCAAAAGTTTCCGGCAGTTTTTAGTCATTCCGCGCCTTGTGTTCATGAACCGCGCTTGCTATAATAGTGACAAAGTAAAATACACAAAAAAGGAGAGTTTCGCTATGACAGAATTGGAAGTATTGGTGGAAAAAGAAGCCATCCGTGACCAAATCTACAACTATTGCCGCGCGCTGGACCGTATCGACAACGACTTGGGCTATACGGTATTCGCGCCGGACGCAGAGGTGGATTACGGCCCCACCTACAAGGGCACCGGCCGCGGCTTCATCGACATGATGCTGGATATGCACCGCACCATGGTCTCCACCCATCACATGATGACCAACATCCTCATCAAGCTCAGCGCTGACGGAAAGAAGGCTGTGAGCGAGACCTATATGTACGCCGGCTGCAAATACAAAAACAAAGCCGGAGAAGCCAGCTTCACCGTGGAGGCCCGCTGCCGCGACCTGGACACCTGGGAGAAGCGGGACGGAAAGTGGGTCATCGTCAAGCGCATCGTCGCCGGCGACAACACCTTCATGCTCACCCCCCGGTACTTTGACGACTACAACAACGGCCGTGACAAAGTCAAGGATTATTCCTACGACCTGTTTGAGAGCATCTAAAAAATAAAACAAACGCCCCCGGCAAAGCCGGGGGCGTTTGTTTTAGGGATTGCACTTCACTCGTGCGCCCTGCGGGCACAGCCTTACGCGAGCAGTGTTTTTTGCGTAATGAGGCTACGAAAAAATGATTGGAATTATTCCGCTTTGCAAAGCTGTTATTTTTGCCGTAATGACCTCGATTTCCCGGAGGGTGCCTTCGCGGCGTCCTCTGTTTTTGCGTTCAAACCTTCGCGGCCAGGCGGTCCTCAATGTACTGCCGCACCTCGTCCCGCTGGATTTCCAGCGCAGCGGCGAGTTCCCCGAACAAAAGCTCCTCCGCCCGCTTCATATAGCGCTCATCGATGGCGCCGAACTTCCGCTTCTGTTCCAGCATCCGCAGCTTCTTCCGGTGCAGAGACATGGTCAGCTCCAACAGATCCTCGCACCGGTGGGTGTTGATTTTGGCGTCGTAATACTCCTGCAGCTGCCGCAGAGCAGAGTTATAATACGGCTCCACCTCCACCCGCGGAATAGAATCCACCAGATCCTCCGCCTCCGCCTGAGAGATCACGGGCCGCATAAAGACCGTTGTATCCACCGGCACGGAAATCTTGCAATCCTGAAACATGGGGCGGATCACATAATATTGCTGCGCTTCCCCGGTATGGGGCGTTTCGATGACCTTGATCTCATCGATCACGCACACGCCGTTGCCCCCATATATGATTTTCTCACCGATCTGATACATACTTCCTCCATTTCAATGCCCGGGACCACTTCCGTATACCTTTGTTATGAATATATCCATTATAGCATATTCTTTTTCAAAATGTAAGTGTTTTTCCATAAAAAATCCCGAAATCAAGCCATTTTTTCCTCATTTTCCCGCTTTCCTGGGACAAAAGCCGTCTTGTTAGGCAAAACGACCGACCTTTTTGTTTTCCCCAGCACATTCCGCATAATTTTCGGAACAGCCAATAATCTTTCGGTAAAACGCTGAAATTTACGAAAAATCTTTACATTTCGAATCAATCGTGTTAATATCTTGGCAAGTCTGCCGGACCCCCGTCCGGCCAAGTCCACGGAGGTGTAAAATGGACCAGATCGATTACGCCATTTTGAAGATTCT
The DNA here is from genome assembly GCA_947644595.1 of uncultured Clostridia bacterium. Classification (GTDB taxonomy): domain Bacteria; phylum Bacillota; class Clostridia; order Oscillospirales; family Oscillospiraceae; genus HGM13010. The sequence goes on along the minus strand of CANSAE010000003.1, from coordinate 51,056 downwards.
GAAGCAAAACGCCCGGGAAACCGCGTCCAACATCAGCAAGGACGTGCATCTGTCCGTCTCCTCAGTGATGAACCGCATCCGCCAAATGGAGGAATCCGGCATCATCCAGGGATATGAAGTCAAGGTAGACAGCAAAAAGCTGGGCTTTGACGTAACGGCATTCATGGAAGTAAGCCTGGAGCATCCCAAGTATTATGACCTGTTCTGTGAGGCCATCGTGAACCACCCCAACATTGCGGACTGCTACTATTTCACCGGGAACTTCGATTTCCTGCTCCACATCACCTGCACCTCCTCCGATGAGCTGGAAGCCGTCCACCGGGAGATCAAGAGCATTGAGGGTGTCTCCGGCACCCATACCCACTTTGTCCTCAAAACCGTAAAGGCCGGGCAGTACCCGCTGAAGTCCAAATCCATGGGCAGCTGATTTTTGCAACTTGTCCGGCAAAAACTTTCATTTTCCGTGCCGGATTCCCCCGGGAGATGAAAAATTTTTTCTTCTCCGCTTTCCATTGCAAAAGAATTTCTCGTTATTTTTCAAACCGTTGACACAGATTTTAAATTATATTAGAATCTGTAAAGCGGCGATGAAGACCGAGGTAATATTATTTGCAAGATATGCCATGACAACGGTGTCACCGGAGTCATGGCATTTTTTCCGGTCCGGCGCGGAAATTCAATGGAAGAAGGAACGATACAATGGAAAGAATCGCGTACTACAACGGGCAGATCAGCACGCCCGAGGAAATGATGATCCCCATGAACGACCGCGTGTGCTACTTCGGCGACGGCGTATATGATGCCACTGCAGCCTGCGGCGGCACTATTTACCTGCTGGATGAGCATATTGACCGGCTGTATAACTCCGCCGGCCTGGTAGGCATCCAAATCCCCTACACCAAGCAGGAGATGAAGGACATCCTGAACGACGTGGTGTCCCGATCCACCAACCAATACGACTTTGTTTACTGGCAGGTCACCCGTGGCACCGCTCCCCGGAACCACGCCTTCCCTGTGGATGTGAAAGCAAACCTGTGGATCACCGTCACGCCGAAAGTGTTCCGGGACTTCTCCAAGCCCATGAAGCTCACGGAGATGGAGGACCAGCGGTACCTGTACTGCAACATCAAGACCCTGAACCTGCTCCCCAGCGTTCTGGCAGCCCAGAAGGCGGAAGCCGAAGGCTGCGACGAGAGCGTGTTCCACCGGGGCGAGGTGGTCACGGAGTGCGCCCATTCCAACTGCTCCATCCTGAAAAACGGCGTCCTCAAGACCCATCCCAATGACCATTATATCCTCCCCGGCATCGCGAAGAACCATCTCATCAAGGCCTGCAAAAAGCTGAACATCCCCGTGGATGAAACGCCCTTCACCCTGACTGAGCTACGGGATGCCGATGAAGTCATTGTCACCAGTTCCTCCAACTTCTGCTCTTTCGCGGACACCTTCGCCGGCCAGCCCGTGGGCCGCAAAGCCCCGGAATTGGTGGCAAAAATTCAAGTGGAAGTCATTCAGGAATTCTGCGACTACATGGGCATCGATAAACTCTGATCCCTCTGTCGGCTATCCGACTTCCCGCCGGAACTCATCTCAACTCCGTAGGGTCGGGCCCCAAACCCACCCGTTTAGTTCACCCCCCATATTTCAGACACACAAGGAGGTTCCATCCGTGGACTCCATCCAATTCTACCCCGCCGGGGACAGCACGGTGGTGGTCCAGTTCGGCGGGACCATCAACGAAGCCACCAGCCGCCGCATTGCCCGCTTCGCGGAGAATCTCCGGCAGGCCCGGGTCAAGGGCGTGGGCGAGCTCATCCCCACCTTCTGCACCCTGTCGGTACAATACAATCCCCGGGTCATCGGGTATCAAAAGCTGGTGAAACAACTTCACCGGCTTTTGCCCCATGAGGACGACGGCGCGGCGGCCGCGAAAACCATCCATATCATCCCCGTGTGCTACGGCGGGGAATTCGGCAAAGACCTGCCCTTTGTAGCGCGGCACGCGGGGCTTTCCGAGCAGGAAGTCATCCACCATCACACCGGCCGGGATTATCTCATCTATATGCTGGGTTTCCTGCCGGGATTTTCCTATCTGGGCGGCATGGACGAACGCCTATTCACTCCCCGGCTGGAAACGCCCCGGACGAAAATTCCCGCGGGCAGCGTAGGCATCGGCGGAGAGCAGACCGGGATCTACCCACTGGATTCCCCCGGCGGCTGGCAGCTCATCGGCAGAACGCCCCTGCGCCCCTATGACCCGGACCGGGACCCGGCAATTTTATACCAGGCCGGAGAATATATCCGCTTCGTGCCCGTCACCCCGGAGGAATACCGGGCCCTGGAGGCAGAAATCAAAGCCGGGACCTACGCGCACCGTGTGGTAAAGGAGGACTGAGCTGTGGGACTTTTCATTCTCAACCCCGGCATCCTCACCACCGTGCAGGACGCGGGCCGTTTCGGCCATCAGGCGGCAGGTTTTTCCGTCTCCGGTCCCATGGATGCCGACGCTTTGTATACCGCCAATATCCTGGTGAACAACCCGCCGGACCTGGCCTGTCTGGAAATGACCTTTCTGGGCGTCACGGCGGTATTCGACCGGAAAACCTGGTTTGCCGTCACCGGGGCGGACATGAGCCCCACCTTGAACGGCAAGCCCATCCCCTCCTATGAAGCCCACGAGGCCAAGGCCGGCGACAAACTGGTTCTGGGTCCGGCGAAAAACGGAAAATATACCTACCTCGCCGTGGCCGGCGGCATTGATGTGCCCGTGGTGATGGACAGCCGGTCCACGAATTTGAAGTGCGGCATCGGCGGGTTTTCCGGACGGAAGCTGGCAGCGGGAGACGACCTGCCCCTATACGTCACCGGGCGCTTTCTGGACAATCACTATAAAAAGCATCTGCCCTCTCAGTCCGAAATCGGACCGGCTCCGGACGGCGCGTCCCGGAGCATTTTCCTCCGGGTAGTGCCGGGACCTCAGGCCCATTTTTTCACAGAACAGGGGCTGCGGGAGTTTGAAACGGAGGCCTATACCCTCCTCCCGGAATCGGACCGCATGGGCGCCCGGCTGTCCGGCAAACCTGTTGAAGCGAAAGCCGGTGTGGACATCATTTCCGACGCCATCGCTTTGGGCAGCGTGCAGATCCCGGCATCCGGCACCCCCATCATCATGCTGGCGGACCGGCAGACCACTGGAGGGTATGCCAAAATCGGCACCGTTGTCTCATCGGACATTCCAAAGCTGGCACAAAGTCTGCCGGGGACGGAAGTCCGGTTCCGGTTCGTGACCGTGGAGGAAGCCAACCGGCTGTATCAGCAGCATCAGAAATATTTGAAGAAACTCGCCCGGAAAACCGGGTTTTGTCCCAACAAATGGTGAAACGAGGAACCATGATGACCGATATGACCAATCTGACTCCTGCTCAGGTGCGGGAATTGATTCGACGGGGAAAAATCACCACCCCCACTTCCGGGATGTGCCCGGGCTTCGCCCAGGCCAATCTGGTGGTGCTGCCCAAAAACCTGGCTTACGATTTCCTGCTGTTTGCCCAGCGCAATCCCAAGCCCTGCCCTATTCTGGAAGTCAGCGATGTGGGCAGCCGGGAACTGAAAAAAATCGCTCCCGGGGCGGATATCGCCCGGGATATTCCCAAATACCGGGTATACGAAAACGGCGTGATGACCGGGGAATACACCGACGTGTCCCACCTATGGCGGGACGATCTGGTGAGTTTTCTCATCGGGTGCAGCTTCTCCTTTGAGTCCGAGCTCATTGAGGCGGGCATCGAGATGCGGCACAACACCATGGGCCGCAACGTTCCCATGTACATCACCAACCTCCCCTGCGAGCCCGCAGGCGTGTTCCACGGAAATATGGTGGTTTCCATGCGGCCCATCCCCTATGACCAGGTGGTGAAAGCCGTGACGGTCACTGCCGCCATCCCCAGTGTTCACGGCGCGCCGGTGCATATCGGGGACCCGAAGGCCATCGGCATTGAGGACCTTTCCAGGACGGATTTCGGCGACCCGGTGGATATTTATCCCGGGGAAGTCCCGGTATTCTGGGCCTGCGGGGTCACGCCCCAAAGCGCCGTTATGGCCTCCAAACCGCCGTTTGTGATCACCCACGCGCCTGGGCATATGCTGATCACGGACGTGAAAAACGTTTCTTTGAAAGGTTGACCTTCAGTCAACCTTTCAAAGAAGGAGGATTTTATGAAAAAAATCGACTTGAACTGCGACCTGGGTGAGAGCTTCGGGGCGTATGTCATCGGGCTGGATGAGGACATCCTGCCCCATATCAGCTCCGCCAATGTGGCCTGCGGCTTCCACGCCTCGGACCCGGCGGTGATGGCAAAGACCGTTGCCCTGGCGAAGGCTGCCGGGGTTGCCGTGGGGGCCCATCCGGGATATCCGGACCTCCAAGGCTTCGGGCGGCGGAACATGGCCGTGCCGCCCAAAGAGGTGAAGGCCATGGTGCAGTACCAAATCGGGGCCCTGCTGGCCTTCTGCACCGCCAGCGGCGTGGCCATGCAGCATGTGAAGCCCCACGGGGCGCTGTACAACATGGCCGGGAAGGACGAAGCCCTGGCCATGGCCATCTGCGAAGGCATCTACGAGGTGGACAGGGACCTGATTTTGCTGGGCCTGTCCGGCAGTAAACTGCTGTCCGCCGCCGAAGCCTGCGGGCTGAGGGCCGCCAGCGAGGTGTTTGCCGACCGGGGGTACCGGGAGGATGCCTCTCTCGTCCCACGGGGGACCCCGGGCGCCATGATCGAGGATGAGGACCTGGCTGTAGCCCGGGTCATCCGTATGGCAAAGGAGGGCCTCGTCACCGCTGACACCGGGCAGGATATCCCCATCCGCGCGGATTCTGTGTGTGTCCACGGAGACAGCCCCAAGGCCCTGGCATTTGTACAAAAAATCCGGACCGGTCTGGAAGCCGCAGGCATTGCGGTGGCGCCAGTCCAGGAAATTATCAGATAAAGAGAGACCATACTATGACCATTGAAGATATCATTCTGCGCCACGGGCAGCGGGGGATGGACATTCTCCGGGAATTCTCCGAGGAGAATTTCTGCCAGGCCGCTGCGCAGTGCATCTATGACGCCCCCAGAGGCAATGTGCTGCTCACCACGGGATTTTATATCGCCGGCTGCGGCACTGGGGAGACCGACGGGCCTCCGGGTACGGTGTTTCTGGCACACGCATTGGAGGCTCTGGGCTTTACCCCGGTTATCGTAACGGACGAGCACTGCCGGTCTTTTTTCACCTGCGCGGGACTGACCACCCTCTGCCCCGAGGTCTGTAGCGGACAGGAACACTATCGTGCCATGCTGGACGAGTACAGACCCACGCTGCTCATTTCCATTGAGCGCTGCGGAGAAAATACCCACGGAGACTACGCCAACATGCGGGGCGTGTCCATTGCGGACCACACCGCCCGGGTGGACCTGCTGTTTCGCCTGGGGGCCGCCCGGGGCATCCCCACCATCGGCGTGGGCGACGGCGGCAATGAGATCGGCATGGGAAATCTCGCAACGGTCATCGCGGAACGGCTGGAACTGGTCCCCTGTATCACCACGGCGGAGCATCTGGTGCTGGCTACGGTGTCCAACTGGGGGGCCTATGGCCTGTGCGCCTATTTGGAACGGTTTTCCGGGCAGCGGCTGCTGCCGGACTATGAGGCTGTGATGGAATATCTGGAGACCATCGTGGATCTGGGCTGTGTGGACGGCGTGACAAAAGAACTGACGGCTACGGTGGATGGGTATCCCACGCAGGTGAAGCAGGAAATTCTGGAAGCGCTGCGGGCCGCGGTATGACTGGCCCAAATCAAAAAAGCCCCCGGCATAGCCGGGGGCTTCCTTTTTTCGGGGATGGGTTACTTGACTTCCTTGCCCAGGACACCGCGGTCAAAGCGGCTGTCGGTGCGGGTCTTTAAGTAGCCCAGGGCTTCTTCGATGCACTTCAGGGCTTTCTCGTTCTCCTCGCAGGGGAAGGGACCCTTCTGGAAGCCCTTCAGACGGTCCCGCACAATCTCCAGCAGGTCGTCATCCCGCAGGCCGACGGGCAGGTTGCCCTCCCGTACTCCCTGCTGGAAGCGGATGTAGCCCATGATGAGCTTATCATCGGAGTCCATAACCGTATAGAAGTGGCAGGCGCCGGACTTATCGGGCGTATCGGTGGCGTAAGCGTGATTGAGCATGTGCTCTTTCTGAATGGTATCAAGTTTCCGCATAGAGGTCATAATGTTACTTCCTTTCTCGAATTTATATACTATTTTTACACAAATGAAGAGGGCTGTGCGAGCGGTAGGGGGCGCAGTGCGCGAGGACACCGGGCGCGGATGTTTTTCGTCAGAGAAGGCGGAGGCGGGAGGCGGACTTTGTGTCCGGCGACCAACGACAACGCACGCTGGCGGAAAACAGACCGTCCGGGTCAGGGCCGCAGGCCCATGCCGCCCTCTAAGGTCAGGGTCTCGCCGTTCATGTATTTGAAATCCTGGTGTGCGAGCTGCACGCAGACGCGGCCGATTTCCAGCTCGGTATCGGCGTAGTGCCCGGCGGGGGGCATTTTTACGTTTGCGGCGAAGGCTTCAGGGAAGTCCCGCTGGAAATTTTCCAGTTGGGCCGTCCATGCCAGGGGGCAGATGACGTTGACGTTGATGCCGTCCTTGCCCCATTCTGTGGCCGCCACGCGGCTCAGGCCGCGGATGCCCTCCTTGGCGGCGGCATAGGCGCACTGGCCGTAGTTGCCGAACAGGCCCGCGCCGGAGGCGAAGTTGATGACGGTGCCCTTGCTGATGGCCAGGTAGGGGTAGCAGGCCTTCATGTAGTAGAACGCGGCGTACAGGCCGGAATACAGCGCCAGGTCGAACTGGTCCGTGGTGTGGTCCACCAAAGGCACGCCGGAGGCGGAGGCCTGGGCGTTATTGATAAGGACCTGGATGCCGCCGAATTTCTCCACAGCTTTCATGACCGTGGCGGTGATGAGCTCTTCATTGTTCTGGCCCGCGGCCACATCCGCCTGCAGGGGGAGGACCTCCACGCCGTAGAGCCGCTCCAGCTCTTCCTTGGCGGCTTCCAATTTGTCCATGTTCCGGCCGGTGAGCACCAGATTGGCGCCCTCCTTGGCATACGCGGTGGCGATGCCGTATCCAATGGAGCCGCAGCGCCCGTCGCTGAGGACCGCGCGGCCGCCGCCGGTGATGATGACTGTTTTACCGGTTAAAAATCCCATGTTTGATGACCTGCCTTTCTTCGTTTTCGGGGATGCTGTTTTCTTTTGGTAGTTCTACTATAACACACTTTTTCAATTATGCAATTTAATTTGAAATTTAACGTATATCGTTATTTTTTTGTGCAATATGTTAGAAAAATAGCCGGTGTGTGAGAGGGATAACAAACAGAAATTTTTGGGTGGTCGGGGTGTTTTTTATAAAAAACGGGCGGGTTTGAAACCCGCCCCTACACTTCGTCTGTTCTGCCCAGAAGATAATCTGTGCTCACTTCTAATTTCTCCGAAATCTTCACCAACATATCGAGCGACGGTTCTCGGTCACCACTTTCATAGTTACGATAAGAACGCAAATTGATTGATAGATAATCCGCCATCTGCTGTGCCGTAATTCCACGCATTTTTCTCGCCGCATTCAATCGTTCGCAAAACATAGGGCACCTCCGTATATTTTTCTTGACAGTGCACAAATTGTACACTATAATCAACCTGTAAATAAGTGCTCATTTTGAGCACTATAGGGGTGATTCAAATCTCAGAGAACAAGACCTGCGCGGACTGCAAGTTTTTCATTCAGCATTATCGAAAATTCGGAAAACGGTATAGCTGGCTCAACTGCGGGCACTGCAAGAAGCCCCGCTTAAAAGCCCGAGGGCCCTTTACAACAGCCTGCCCCCATTTCCAGGAAAACGCCCCCGTCAATTGACGGGGGCGTTTTTGTCTCCTGTTTACTTCACGTCTTTGCCCAGGACGCCGCGCTCGAAACGGCTGTTGGTGCGCTTTTTCAGCGCCTCCAGGGCCGCTTCCAGATGCTCGATGACTTCCTGGTTCTCATCGCAGGGGAACGGGCCGGACTGAAAGCCCTTCATACGGTCACGGACGATTTCCAGCAGGTCGTCGTCCCGCAGGCCGTTGGGCAGGTCCACACCGCCCCGGGCGCCCTGTTGGAAGCGGATGTAGCCCATGATGACCTTATCCTTGGAGTCCATCACCGTATAGAAGTGATTGGCGCCGCTCCTGTCGGGGTTGTCAGTTGCAAACGCATGGTTCAGCAGATGTTCTTTCTGAATGGTATCAAGTTTACGCATAATAAATTCTCCCTTCTGATATCGGCCCCCGGTGGAGGTCCGTCTGAACGGTCGCTGCCCTGTCTGACGTCTTGGCAGTGCCAGCGGCTATCTTTGTTAAAATAATATCACTCCGTGGCGGATTTGTCAATACTTTTTTGATAAAAAATTGACAAATATTCTAAAAAAGAACCGCCCGTGCGTAAAACACAGGCAGTTTTTTATGCAGTTCTTTATTTTTCCGTCTTTTGCACCATGACGCGGCTCACCCGGCGGCCATCCATCTCCAGAACTTTCAGCTCCGCATTCAGGAACGTGAAGCCGTCCCCTTCCTTGGGGAAGGCCCCGTACATCTCCGTGGTCCAGCCCCCTACGGTGCTGCTTTCCGCATCCAGGTCATCTTCGTGCCAGTCCATAAGCTCAATGAAATCGGACATCTGCATGTCTCCGTCCAGCTCGTATACGCCGGCGGCGCGTTCCACGACTTCGTCCTTTTCCACAATGTCCGTCTCGTCCCAAATTTCGCCCACAAGCTGCTCCAGAATGTCCTCAATGGTCACCACGCCCAGGGTACCGCCGTATTCGTCGGTCACCACGGCCAGGTGCTGCTTGGCCGCCCGGAGCTGGTTCAGGGCATCCGGCAGTTTGGTGGTTTTGTACAAATACACCGGGGCGCTGAGCAGAGGACGGAGGTCCAACCGCTCCTCATCCACCAGATTGCGGTAAAACTTATTCAGGTACAGCACGCCGACGACGGTATCGATACTGTCTTCATACACCGGTAGGCGGGAGTAGGGCACAGTCTCAATGAATTCCAGAGTCTCCTCCCAGTCGTCATCAATGTCGATGGCCTCGATATCCACCCGGGCGGTCATGATCTCGCTGACCTTGATGTCCGCAAATTCCAGAGCCGCCTGGACCAGCTCGGACCGGTCCTCGTCCAGGACTTTTTCATCCTCCGCCATTTCAATGATGGACTGCAGCTCCTGATGGGCTTCGTCCTCATCCATGGCGGCGGGCTCTTTGGGAAAGAGCTTCATGAGCAGATTGATGGTGCCCACAATAATCCAGATGACGGGCTTTAAAATCACCGTCAGGCCCCGGATGGGGGCGCAGAAGATCAGTACCAGACGGTTGGCGTTTTTCTTTGCCACGATCTTGGGCGCCGTTTCGCCGAAGATGATGACCAGCACCGTGGTGATGGCCGTGGCTGCCCAGGTCCACTCCTCCCCGGCGATGAGGATCGCCATGACGGTGCTCAGAGAGGACATGGCAATGTTCACCAGGTTGTTGCCGATGAGGATGGCGGACAGGGCGTCGTCAAACCGGTCCACGATGTACAGGGCGGTTTTCGCGCCCCGCACGCCGTCCTCCGACATGTTTTCCAAGCGCAGGCGGTTCACCGAGGAAAAACTCATTTCCGACGCGGAAAAGAAGGCCGACAGGGCCACCAGTACCACGATGGCTACGTAATAGGCGGGAGAAATCATACGTCCGCACCCCCTTCCGGTGCCGTCAGCGCCAGCTGCACGATGCGGTTCTGCCGCATCCGCGTGACCCGGACGGTGAGTGCCTCGTATGTAAATGTCTCGCCTACGCCGGGCACGTGCCGGAACTGCTCGAAGGCCCATTCGCTGGCGCGCTTGTATTCCAGTTCCTCGTCCTCTTTTTCCGGCTCGTAGTCCATACGTTGGAAAATCTCTCCCACAGTCATGTCTGCGCTGGCCAGATACCGACCCTGGCCCCGGTCAATAAATTCCTCGATGACGATGTCTTCCTCGTCCCAAATCTCGCCCACCAGTTCTTCCAGCACATCCTCCACGGTAACGATGCCTCGGGTGCCACCGAAATCGTCCAGCACGATGGCCATGGACAACTTCTTGGCGCTGATATCCTCCACCAGGCCTGCCACGCTCATGCTGTAATGGATGAAAAAGGGTTCATCCAGCAGGCTGCGTAGGTCGGGGTTCCTGTTTTTCCGGTAGGTCTTCAGGTATTTCCGCAATTGCAGGGTGCCAATGATGTGGTCCGTGGTCCCCTCATACACCGGGTACCGGCTGTGGCGGTGGTCTTTCAGGTACTGCACGATCTCCTCCGGCGTGGACTTCACGTCGATGGCTTCCATATCCACCCGGGCCGTGAGGATGCTGTCCACGGTGATGTCCCCGAACTCCAAGGCGGAGCTGATGAGCTCTCCCTGGGCCTCGTTCAGGGCGCCGCCGTCGGTCATGTCCTCGATGATGTCGTACAGTTCCTCCTCCGTGACGGAGACTTCCTCCTCTTTGCCGGACAGGGACGCCAGCCCCTGGCCGATCTTCGTCAGGACAAAGGAAATGGGAGAAAAAATGCGTATGAAAAAGCCCAGCGATCCGGCGGTGGCCAGTGCCAACCGCTCGCTGTACCGTTTCGCGATGCTTTTGGGGAGCATTTCTCCAATGAAAAACACTGCGATGGTGGTGACCAGGGTGCCCGCCGTGACCGCGGCCATGCCCCATTTACGCTGGACCAGCACCGTCACCATAGACGCAATGACCAGATGCACAATGTTCGTACCGATCAAGACCGTGGTCACCGTGCGGTCGAAATTCTCCAGAATACCCATGGCCTTCTCTGCTTTTCGGTCGCCCCGTTCCACTGCCGCTTTGATCTTCACTTTACTCACGGACGCAAAGGCTGTTTCCGCCACCGCAAAGTACGCGGCGAACAAAAACAGCACCAATATGATGATCCATGATAATCGACTGCCATCCTCCATGAGGAAATAACACGCTCCTTTAAGATACTGGCGAAAACGCGATGCGTTTTCTGCCAAAGTTTTGCGGCCGACTGCGCGCACGCCGTTGGCGCACGCTTGCTGGCCGAGAAGTGTTTTTTTGCACGGCGGAGCCGCGCAGAAAACAGATTATATTCTATTCACGGCCTTCGCCGTGAATTCTGCGAAGCCGGGAATTTCAATAAATTGGTAAGTAGTATAGCACGGGGGTGGGGAATTGTCAAATCCGTCAACGCACCACCACGTTTTCCTCCCCGAAGAGCTCTTGTAATTCTTCCACCAGTGCAGGATGAATCAGGCATTGGCCTTTTAAGCGTTTTTGCACGTCCGGGAAATTCAACACGATCTTGTCATCCCCCGGAAACATATTGACTAACAGTTCCAGTCGTCTGCGGGTGGCAGTGTCGGTGCTGGTAAGATTCAGCACGTCCAACCGCCGGGCCTTCTGTTCCCGGGCTGGCTTCGGTGGTTCCGTCGGCACGGCATCGGTGATGGGGTGGATCTCGTCCACCATGATCTGGGGATCTTTTTCGTCCCGGACGGAAATCTTGCCCCGGATGATGAGAGGGGCGTTGTCCTTGATGTAGCCGCCGCCAGCGTCCAGTGCCCGCTGGAAGGCCATCAGCTCAATGGAACCGGTGTCGTCCTCCAGATTGATGTAGGACATGAGGGTGTTTTTCTTTGTGGTGCGGGTACGGCTGGAGGCCACCACGCCGGCGATGGTGACAGCCTGTCCGTCGGCATACCGCCGGGGGCCTCCCTCATTTTGGAAGTCGCTGACGATGCTGCCGATGGGCATTGCCCCGGCTTTCCGGGTCTGCTCCCGGTACTCGTCCATGGGGTGGCCGGACAAGTACAGGCCCGTGGTCTCCCGCTCCATGGCCATGAGCTCCTGGCGGGTGAATTCCTCCACCTCCGGCAGGGCGTATTTTTCCATCACCGGGGCCGCGTTCTCCCCGCCGAAGCCGCCGAACAGGTCCATCTGCCCGTCGATATTGCTACGGCTGGCGGACTGTATGTCATCCAGCACTTTGCCGCACATCATGAGCAGCTGCTTGCGCTTATGCCCCATGCTGTCAAAGGCACCGGCACGGATGAGATTTTCCACCGCACGCTTGTTCAGATCCCGGCCGCTCATCCGGGCGCAGAAGTCCTCCAGGCTGCGGAAGGGACCGTTTTTCTCCCGCTCCGCCGTGAGCTGCTCAATGAGGCCCCAGCCGATGCCTTTGATGGCCACCAGGCCGAAGCGGATGTCTTTGCCGTCCACGGTGAAGTCCGCGTTGGAGCTGTTTACGTCCGGAGACAGCAGGCGGATGTTCATTTCCTTACAGTCGGCGATGTACTCCGCCACCTTGGTGGCGTTATCCAGCACGGAGGTCAAAAGCGCCGCCATATACTGCTGCGGGTAGTGGCATTTCATATACGCCGTTCGGTAGGCCACGATGGCGTAGGACACAGAGTGAGCCTTATTGAACGCGTAGCTGGCAAAATCCAGAATCTGGTCGTAGATGGCGTTGGCAATGTGTTCCGGCACGCCATTGGCCACACAGCCCGCGATGTTCCGGGCCGGGTCGCCGTGGAGGAAGGCTTCCCGCTCTTTTTTAATCTCTTTTTCCTTTTTCTTGCTCATGGCCCGGCGAATCAGGTCCGCCTGGCCCAGGGAAAAGCCCGCCAGCTGCTGGAAGATTTGAATGACCTGCTCCTGGTAAACGATGCAGCCGTAGGTCACGTCCAGAATGGAGCGCAGGCTGGGGTGCAGGTACTCCACCTGCTCCGGGTGGGCGCTGCACTGCAAAAAACGGGGGATAGAATCCATGGGGCCGGGGCGGTACAGGGCGATGATGGCGCAGATATCCTCAATGCTCTTAGGACGCAGGCCCGTGCACACCCCCGTCATGCCCGCGGATTCCAGCTGGAACACGCCGGAGGTCTTGCCGGCGGAGAGCATATCATAGGTGGCTTTGTCGTCCTCCGGGACAGTCTCGATGGAAAAGTCCGGATCCGTTTTCTGCACCAGCTTCACCGCATCGTCCAAAATCGTCAGGTTCCGCAGGCCCAGGATATCCATTTTCAAAAGTCCCAGCTCTTCCAGGGTGGTCATGGGGTACTGGCAGACGGTGATATCATCGTTTTTCGCCAGGGGGACGTATTCGTATACGGGTTTTCCCGTGATGACCACGCCGGCGGCGTGGGTGGAGGCGTGGCGGGGCATTCCTTCCAGCTTCCGGGCCGTATCGATGAGGTTTTTCAGGGTCTCGTCGCCGTTGTACATCTCCCGCAGCTGCTTGGACACCTGCATGGCCTCGTCGATGGTGATATTCGGCGCCCAAGGAATGGTCTTGGACACCGCGTCCGTTTCCGTGTAGCTGATGGAAAGGGCCCGGCCCGTGTCCTTGATGGCCGCTTTCGCTGCCAGAGTACCGAAGGTGACGATTTGGGCCACATGGTCATCGTTGTACTTCCGGCGGATGTACTCCATGACCTCGCCCCGGCGGTTGACACAGAAGTCCATATCAATATCCGGCATGGACACCCGCTCCGGGTTCAAAAAGCGCTCGAAATACAGGCTGTATTTCATAGGGTCCACATCCGTGATGCCCAGACAGTAGGACACTACGCTGCCCGCCGCGCTGCCGCGTCCGGGGCCCACGGGGATACCCGCGGATTTCGCGAAGTTTACGTAGTCCTGGACAATCAGGAAGTAGTCCACAAAGCCCATGTCCGTGATGACACCTAATTCATAATCAAGCTGCTTTCGGGCTTCCGGGTTCTCCCCGTACCGCCGGGCAAAGCCCCGTTCGCACAGCTTGGTGAGGTAGGCAAGGGAATCCCTCTCCCCTTCGGGCAGGGGAAATTCCGGCAGATGGTAGTGGCCGAATTCAAATTCAAAATTGCAGGCGTCCGCGATTTTCTGGGTGTTCTCAATGGCCTCCGGCCAGTCCGGGAACAGCACCGCCATCTCCGCCTCGGATTTCAGGTACAGCTCCCGGGTGCCCATGCGCATGCGGTCGGCATCGTTCACAGACTTACCCGTCTGGATACACAGCAGTACGTCCTGATAGTACCAGTCCTCTTTCTGCACGTAATGGGCGTCATTGGTGGCCACGATGGGGATGCCCGTTTCCTCATGGATGCGCAGCAGGCCCCGGGCGGCTATCCTCTCGTTTTCGATGCCGTGGTCCTGAAGTTCCAGATAAAAATTCCCCGAGCCGAACACTGTTTGCAGTCGCAGGGCTTTTTCCTTGGCTGCGTCGTATTGGTCGTGGATGAGTTTTTGGGGGATGTCGCCCTGTAGGCAGCCGGACAGGCAGATGAGGCCCTCGGCGTGGGCTTCGACGGCGGCCCAATCTGTGCGGGGCTTGATGTAAAAGCCTTCGGTGAAGGCCATGCTCACGATGTGGCACAAATTGCGGTAGCCTATCTCGTTTTTGCACAGCAAAATCAGGTGTGTGTAGGCGTTGTCCACGCCGTAGACCCGGTCCGTCATATTCCGGGGGGCAACATATACCTCGCAGCCGATGATGGGCTTGACGCCCTGAGCTTGGCACTCCTTGAAAAACGCCACTGCGCCGTACATCACCCCGTGGTCCGTGACGGCCAGGGCAGTCTGGCCCAGTTCCTTGGCCCGGGCCACCAGCTCCGGAATGCGGCACGCGCCGTCCAGAAGGGAATATTCGCTGTGAATGTGTAAATGGGTGAATGACATGGTGTGTACCTCGTGAGAATGAATATGTTTTTGCAAACCCATTTCTTTTCGCGCGAAAAGAAACGGGTTTCCGATCCCAAAGAAAAGCGCTGGGGGGATTTCGTTTTCCCCCCAGACCCCCTTGAAACGACCAAAGAGCTACCGCCCTTTGGAATTCCTCGGAAGTCTTAGTACAGTCAGTTTTGCTATGGGTGCAATAAGCGCTCTTCGATGAACGCGATGATGCGTTTTTTCTGGTCTTTATTCAAAATCAGGTTGTCGCTGAGATAAAATACAACGTATAAAACCAGGATCGGCAAAAGAGAGACGAAAAACCACAGGTCCGCCGTCCCACGGTTATGTAACATGAACCACGCGTAAAGAGCGCCGATGACCAGCAGGGGAATTTGCGTAGAACGCTTGTTTTGCTTCGAGGTTGAAAAATATCCGGTGATGCGGCTCCCGGTCTCGATTTGGCCGACGGTGCCATAAAAGACAGTGTCTGCAACCGCGCGGATCCCGTTACGCGAACCGACTTCCGCATGGGCACTCCCGCAAAGCCGTAAGTAGAAGCCACATTCTGATGTTACGTTCACTTCTGTCAATCCGGCTTCCAGCGGGTCACGCTGGGCTTGCCGCAGCCTTCTTTCGATTTCCCAAACGGACAGGCGGCTGTGGAATATGTATTCTTTCACGGAAATCACCTCGGTGTGGTTTGCTATAATGTTTTCGCCATGGTCATCAGTTTTTTCAATCGATGATTCAAGCAGCTTTTGGTCACGGGTGGGTCGGACAGCAAGGCCAGGTCTGCCAGGCTCGCTTCCGGGTTGGCAATGCGCAGGAAGGCCGCCTGCTGCAAGGTCTCGGCCAGTTCCGTCAGGCCCAGAACCTTATCTACTTTTTTGATGGCGTTCAACTGCTCCTGGGCGGCAGCCACCACCTTGTCCGCGTTGGCAAAGTCGCAGTTGAGCTTACGGTTGACTGTGTTGCTCATGGATTTTTCGATCTTCGCCGCAATGACTTCCATGCCCGCCGTGGAGGCGCCCAGAGTGGTCAGCAGGTCGGAAATGGTGTCCGCCTGTTTGAAATAAATCATATTGTTGCCGTTCCGGCTGCTCTCCCGGGGAGAAAAGCCCAGTTCCAGCAGGAGGCTGTAGCACTCCCGGCTCACATTATAATGGCCCGTCACCAGTTCCAAATGGAAGCGCTTGTCCGGCGCGGTGACGCTGCCCCCCGCCAGAAACGCCCCCCGAAGAAAGCTCACTTTACAGCAGTCCCCTTCCAGTACACCCAGGTTGATGTGGTGGGTCACGGCGGTCTCTACATCGGCGCCGAAGGCTTCGAAAATACAGCGTAGCTTGTCCGGACTTGTGACGGCGAGGATGCTTTTTGTCCCCGCCTCACCGTCGGACACCCGGTCAAAGTTCATGGAAAAGGCTTTGCGGAACAGCTTTACAAGGCGCTGGGAAAATTCCCGGCTGGTGGTGACGAACTTCACCTCCCGCTGGGTAAAGGTGTTGCAATACAGCAGCGCCCCGTAACACTCCGCTGCGGCGCAGTGGCGCTCCCTGACGGGAACGGCGCATAATTCGGTTTTTACGTCGGAGGAAAAGGACATGCGATCACCTTCCGGTTCAAAATTGGGGTGGATATAGATGGGGGCAGTTCGATAGAATCCGCGGGGCGGGTTCTATCGAATTATCTTACTTTCGTATCGCCGTCGATGTTGCGGTGCTCAATGCGTACCGGGATGTCTCGCTGCTTCAATTGCTCCGCCAGGGCCCGGGCAATGGACACGCTGCGGTGGTGACCGCCGGTGCAGCCGATGGCCACGGTGAGGGAATATTTGCCCTCCTTTTCATACATAGGCAGGGTGAACAGCAGCAGGTCCAGCAGCTTTTCCAGAAATTCCGCCGCCTTGCCCGAGCGGAACACATAATCGAACACCGGGTCATCCAGGCCCGTTTTATGGCGCAGGTCCTCCTCATAATAGGGGTTGGGCAAAAAGCGCACGTCGAACACCAGGTCCGACTCGATGGGGACCCCGTATTTAAAGCCGAAGGAAATCACGTTTACGGTGATGTGCCGGGTCACTTCCATGTTGAAAATGTCTCCGATCTTCTCCTTGAGCTGCCCGATGGTCAGGCCCGAGGTGTTGATGACGTCCTGGGCCTGCATCCGGATGGGCTCGAGAATGTGCGTCTCCCGGCGGATGGCCGCTTCCAGGGACACCGTATCCGTTTCCAGCGGATGGCGGCGGCGGGTCTCCTTATAGCGCTTGATGAGGGTGGGCATATCCGCGTACAAAAACAAAATGCGGAACACAATGCCCTGGCTGCGCAGCTCGTCCAGGGCGAACAACAGTTCATTCGCCCCGCCCCAGGCTCGGATGTCCGTCACCAGCGCTACCCGCTGGTATTTCTCCTGCATGTTCAGGAAAATCTCCGCCAGCTGGGGCAACAACTCCACAGGCATGTTGTCCACACAGTACACGCCCATATCTTCCAGCGCCGCGGCCGCCCGGCTCTTGCCCGCGCCGGACAGGCCGGAGATGATGATAAATTCC
The DNA here is from genome assembly GCA_947644595.1 of uncultured Clostridia bacterium. GTDB lineage: Bacteria > Bacillota > Clostridia > Oscillospirales > Oscillospiraceae > HGM13010. The sequence continues at coordinate 33,726 of CANSAE010000003.1, read as the reverse complement.
ACGTCCTCACGCACTCCATTTCTTTCTCTTAAACTGCACGGGCCGCCGAAGGCGGCGCCCCCTGCAAATTAAAGTCCTAATTCTCTTATGACCTTCACTTCCGGTTCCAGGCGGATGCCGGTGCAGTGCTCGACTTCATTTTGAATGATTTCCATCAGCGCCAGCACATCCGCGCAGGTGGCACCGCCCCGGTTGATGACAAAGCCCGCGTGCTTTTCCGACACCTGGGCCCCGCCCACCCTGCGCCCTTTCAGGCCCGCCTCGTCGATCATCTGTGCGGCAAAGGCTCCAGCGGGACGCTTAAATGTGCTGCCTGCGCTGGGGTAGTTCAGCGGCTGGCTGTTTACCCGCTTTTCTTTCAACGCGTCCATGCGGGACTTGACGGCGGCGGGGTCCGCCGGGGTCAGGGTCAGTTCCGCGCCTAAAATCAGCTTCCCGCCATCGGAAAAGGCGCTGCGGCGATAGGAAAAGGCGCAGTCCCGGTTGGAAGCTGACCGCAATTGAAGGGCCTCGTCCAGGTAGTCCACCCGGGTGACAGCGTCCTTCATCTCGCCGCCGTAGGCCCCGGCGTTCATGGTCACGCCGCCGCCCACTGCCCCGGGGATGCCTCCGGCGAATTCCAAGCCGGACAGTCCCTCCCGCTGGGCGGATTGGGACAGAGCCACCAGGGTCGCGCCCGCCTGGGCATACAGGGTACATTCCCCGGTCCGCTCCAAGTTGCTGAGATTTTCCGCCACTTGGATGACCACGCCGGACAAGTCCTCATCCGTGAACAGCAGGTTGCTGCCCCGGCCCATCACAAACGGGCGCACGCCCCGGTCCCGGAGAAAGGCGCACAGCGCCGCCGCTTCCTCCACGCTGCCTGGCCGGCAGAATACCGATACCCGGCCGCCGATGCGGAAGGTCGTGTGCCGGGACATGGGCTCGTGTTCCCGGACATCCAGGCCCGGGAATCGGGTGTTCAGTTCGTTTGCAAGCAAAGCGTCGTTCATATTACCCTCCAAACATCTGCCCCATAGCGTCCTCTAAGGTCTGGGCGGCGTTGTTGCCCATCTTCTTCTGACGGTTGTTCAATGTCGCCAGCTCAATGATGACCGCCAGGTTCCGGCCCGGGCGCACGGGAATCGTGATGCAGGGGATCTTCACACCCATGATCTCCTCGTACTCCGTGTCAATGCCCAGGCGGTCATAGAATTTGTTCTCGTCCCAGAATTCCAGCTTCACGATCAGGTCCAGGTCCGCTTCCGGCTTGACGGAGCTCCAGCCGTAGACCTCCTTGGCATTGATGATGCCGATGCCCCGCAGCTCCATATAATATCTTATGAGCTCCGGCGCGCTGCCGACCAGTCTTTTTCGGGAAAGCCGTTTAATTTCCACCGCGTCGTCCGCCACCAGGCGGTGACCGTTTTTCACCAAGGCCAGGGCCGTTTCGCTCTTGCCCGCACCGGAATCCCCGGTGATGAGCACGCCGTCGCCGTAGACCTCTACCAAAACGCCGTGGATGGTCTGCCGGGGGGCCAGGTAGCCCGTGAGGGTGTCAATCAGGTCCGCCATGAATTTGGAGGTATCCTCCTGGACCAGGAAAATGTCCCGGTCGTATTCTTCCGCCATTTCCATACACTCCGGGAAGGGCACGCAGTCGTGGCAGATGATGAGGCCGTCAATATCGTGCTTCATGAATTCCCGGAAGCACAGCCGGCGCTGGTCCTCCGTCATGGTCTCCAGGAAAGTACTTTCCACCCGGCCGATACATTGGAGGCGGTGAGGATCGAAGTAGTTATAAAAGCCCGCCAATTGCAGGGCGGGACGGTTCACATCCGTTTTGGTCACGCGCTTTTCCTCGTAGTTACTGGACTTGTGGAGGACCTCCATCTCCAGTTCTTCCGCGATGGTTTTCAGGGGAACGCTGTACTGACTCATTGCCCTTCTCCTCTCCGTATTCTGAATACTTTATTTTACCTAATTTTTCCCCGTTTGGCAATGGCTATCCACCCATCCGGGCATATTATTTTTTCGGATGGAAAAAAGTTCTTGCAATTTTGTTACGATTCTGCTATCATAAATAGGCTGTTTTCAACAGAGAAAATCCAAGGAGGTGCTTCAGTATGGCAAAATGTCAGTTTTGCGACAAGGGTGTTTCTTTTGGCATCCAAGTCTCCCACTCTCACAGACGGTCCAACCGGATGTGGAAGCCCAATGTGAAGCGCGTCAAGGCCATTGTGGACGGTACGCCCAAGCATGTGTACGTCTGCACCCGCTGCCTGCGCAGCGGCAAGGTCACCCGCGCATAATGCGTAATTGAATTTACCCGAAACAAGCCTGCCGGCATACGCTGGCGGGCTTTTTCGGTAGCCGGCGTATGCTTCAGCGAATCGCTGCCCGGACAAAAAGGAGGTGGGCGGCGGTGCATGCTGAAAACGGAAAGGAGCATCATTATGGTATACAAACGCTTTGACAACATTTATTTCCTGCGCATCGACAAGGGAGAGGAGATTTTGGCGCAGCTTCAGGCCCTGTGCGAACAGGAGCACATCAAGCTGGCCACGGTGCAGGCCCTGGGCGCGGTGGATGACTTCACCGTGGGGGTGTTCTACACCGGGGAGAAGCAATACCACGCCAACCACTTCACCGGGACCTATGAGATCGTATCCCTGACCGGGACCGTCACCACAAAAGAAGGTGCGTTTTACGCCCACCTGCACATGAGCGCCGGAGACGAGAAAGGCCTTGTAGTGGGCGGACATCTCAATGAGGCTCACGTCAGCGCTACCTGCGAAATGGTGGTCACCGCGGTGCCCGGCACGGTAGAGCGGGAGTTCAACAAAGATGTGGGGTTGAATCTGTTCAAATTTTAATATAACGCCTGATTCCTTGCAGAATCAGGCGTTTTTTGTTATACTGAGATATTACAGAAACCGACAGGAGGCACCCTATGCTCACCATCATCACCGGCAAGGCCGGGACGGGAAAAACCGCATCGGTCATGGACGCCATCCGCCAGCGGGTGGACACCCGAGAGCGGAGCCTGCTCATCGTACCGGAACAATACAGCCATGAGGCGGAGCGGGAGCTGTGCGCAGCCTGCGGGCCGGCGCTGTCCCTGTACGCCGAGGTCATGAGCTTCACGGGGCTGGCTCGGCGGGTGGACCAGCTTTTGGGCAGCGGCGAACAGCCTCTGCTGGACAAAGGCGGGCGGCTGCTGTGCATCTCCTTGACCCTGTCCAAGCTGTTCCCGGAACTGCGGATGTACGGCGCGGCCCGGAAGCGGGTGACCCTGCAAACCCAGCTTCTGGAAGCTGTGACGGAACTGAAAACCGCCTGCATCTCCTCAGAACAGCTGTTGGAAGCCTCCGGCCGCTGCGACGGTGTTTTGGCAGACAAGCTCCACGACCTGGCGCTGATTTTGGAATTGTATGACGCCATCGTGTCTGGCGGTCACGCCGACCCCACGGACCGGCTCACCCGGCTGGCAGAGCGCGTCGGGGACGCGGGGCTTTCCGATACCCATATTTTCATCGACGGCTTCACCGACTTCACCCGGCAGCAGCTTGCGGTCCTTACAGCGCTGATGGACGCGGGCTGCGGCCTCACCGTGTGTCTCACCTGCGACCCCGGACAGCCCCGGAATGAGGTGTTCGCCATTCCTCTGGCCACCTGTCGCCTGCTGGGGCGGGAGGCAGAAGACCGGGGCATCCCCTGGGAGACCGTCCACCGCGTTTCCGAGACCCCGGACGCGCCCCTGACCTTCTATGGGGACCATCTGTTCTCCTACGTCCGCCGGGACCCCATGGACAGCGCCGGACGGCTGCGGCTGTTCTCCGGGGAATCCATCGCCGAGGAATGTGAGCTGGCGGCCGCCGCCTGTCTCGCCCTGGTGCGCCGGACCGGCTGCCGCTGGCGGGATATTTCCATCGCCGTCCGGGGCTTTGACCAATACGAGGCCCTGCTGGACAGCACCTTCCGGAAATACGGCGTGCCCCTGTATCTCACGAAGAAAAGCCGCCTGCCGGAAAAGCCCCTGCCGGCCCTCATCGCCGCGGCCTATGAGGTCATCACCGGGGGCTGGGACGCGGACGACGTGTTCTCTTACCTGCGCACCGGCCTGGCAGGGCTCGCCCCGGCGGAATGCGACCGGCTGGAAAATTACGTGCTGCTGTGGAACCTCCGGGGCACCGCCTGGACCCGGGATGCCGACTGGAAGCTCCATCCCGGCGGTTATGCGGACCGCTATACCGAGGAGGACAACGCCGCCCTGGCAGACATCAACGCCCTGCGCCGCCGGGCCGCCGGGCCCCTCATGGCGCTGGCGGAAGCGGAAAAGGCCGCGGAGACCTGTCACGGCCATATCGCGGCCCTGGTCTCCCTGCTGGACGCCCTGGCCGTGTCCGAAGGACTGGAGGCCCGGGCCGCCGCGCTGGAGGACGCAGGCTATCCCCAGCAGGCCGCGGAATGTGAAAAGCTGTGGGACATTACCCTGTCCGCCATGGAACAGTTTGACGGGCTGCTGGGGGACACCGCCATGGACACCGAAACCTTCTCCAAGCTCTTTGCTCTGATGCTCTCTCAATATGATGTGGGCACCATCCCCATTTCCGTGGACCGGGTAGCCGCCGGGGAAATGGACCGGATGCGCCGGCGGAATATCCGGCACCTCATCGTGCTGGGGGCTTCCGATTCCAACCTTCCCCGGCAGGAGGACGCACCGGGGGTGTTCTCCTCCGACGACCGGGCCAGGCTGCTGGAAATCGGCCTGGACTTCGGCACCTGCGGGGAGGCGGAGCTCTGGCGGGAGTTCAGTTTAATCTACCACTGTCTCACCCTGCCTAAGGACAGTCTCACCCTCTCCTATCCCCGGACAGGAGAGGAACAGCCCTCCATCGTCATGAACCGGGCGCGGCTGCTGTTCGACCTGCCCATCGTGCCCATCGACGCCGCCCTGTGCAAATGTCAGGCCCGGGACAGTGCCCTCGAGCTGGCCGCCTTTTCCCTCCAATCCGGCGGTGGAACCGCGGCCCAGGCCGCGGCGGTTTACTTCGCCCAGACCGGGGGCGACATTCTCCGGCGGCTCCGGGAGGCCGCTGTGCAGTCCCGGGGGAAGCTTTCCCGGCGGGCAGTACAGGCTCTGTATGGGAACGACCTGCGCCTGTCCGCCTCCCGCATCGACAAATTCGCCTCCTGCCGCTTCGCCTATTTCCTCCAATACGGCCTGGGAGCCAAGCCCCGGCAGCCGGCCGCTTTCGCGCCGCCGGAGATGGGCACCTTCATGCACTATGTGCTGGAACGGGTCGCCGCCGGCGCCATGGCCCAGGGAGGCTTCCGGAAAGTGTCTGAAGAGGCGCTCCACCGGCTCACTGATGAGGCCATCGGGCAGTATGTGTCTGAGTTTCTCAATGATTTCCGGGAGAAAAGCCCCCGGTTTATATATCTGTTCCGCCGGCTGACCAGGGACGTCCGGGCGGTGGTGGACGATATGGCCGGAGAGCTGCGGAGATCCCGGTTCGAGCCCTTGAGCTTCGAGCTGGACTTCGGCCGGGATCCCCGCATCCCGCCCATGGAACTTGGCGGCGGCGAGGACGCTCTCATCCTCACCGGCGTGGCCGACCGGGTGGACGGCTGGGTCCACGAGGACAAGCTGTATCTGCGGGTAGTGGACTACAAGACCGGGAAAAAGGAATTTTCCCTGTCCGACGTGTGGCACGGCATGGGCTTGCAGATGCTGCTGTACCTGTTTGCCTTGGAGGCCTGCGGCGAGAGGCTGTACGGCCGGGAGGTGGTCCCCGCCGGGGTGCTGTATGTGCCGGCCTTTGACAAGGCGGTGGTCAGCACGTCGGACCTGTCCGACGAGGAGATCGCGCAGAAAAAGGCTAAGGTCCATCTGCGGTCCGGCCTGATTTTGGACGATGCGGAGGTCATCGCCGCCATGGAGGAAGGAGAGGACTACCAATACATCCCCGTGACCGCCAAAAAGCGGGGCAGCTCTGCCCCGGAGGCCTTGGCCAGCGCCGAACAGCTGGGGATGCTCTCCCGGCACATCCGGGACACCCTGAGGGAGCTTGCAGAACAGCTCCGGGCCGGGAGCATCGCCGCCGACCCTTACTATAAAAGCCAGCAGCAGAACGCCTGCTTGTACTGCGATTATTACGAAGCCTGTTATTTCCAGGAGGGCAAGCACGGCGACTGCCGGCGCTATCTCCCCGCACTGCCCGCCGACCGGGTATGGAACCAACTGAAAGGAGTGCTGGCCCGTGGCTGAATTTTCACCTACCAGACAACAACGGCAGGCCATTGAGACCCGGGGCAGCGCCATTCTCGTCTCCGCCGCCGCCGGGTCCGGCAAGACCCGGGTGCTCACGCAGCGGCTCATGGGCTGGCTCACCGGTCCGGCACCTAAACCCATCGACAGCTTCCTCATCATCACCTACACCCGTGCTGCCGCCGGGGAACTACGGGCCCGCATCATGGAGGAGCTCACCCAGGCCATGGCCCGGCAGCCCGACGATCCCGCCCTGCGCCGGCAGTACGCCCTTCTGGGCCGAGCCCAGATCGGCACCATCCACAGTTTCTGCATGGACCTGCTGCGGCAAAACGCCATGGCTTTGGGGCTGAGCCCGGATTTCCAGGTGGCCGACGAGATCCGGGCCGCCGCTATGAAGCAGTCCGCCCTCACCCGCACCCTGGAGGCCGCTTACGAGCACATCGCCGCAGACGGCAACTTCCGTCTGCTGGTGGACACCGTGGGCGCCGGCCGGGATGACGCCCGGCTGGAGGCTTTGATCTTGAAACTCCACGAGAAAATGCAATGTCATCCCGACCCGGGACGCTGGGCGGAGTCCCAGCGCGCCGCACTGTACGCCGCGGACATCACTGACGCCGGGGATACCCCCTGGGGCCGGTATCTGCTGGCGGAGGCCGCCCGGGACGCTTCCTATTGGGCCGGTTCCATGGATGACCTGCTGGCCCTGATGGCCCGGCCGGAATACGGCTACATCGGGGAAAAATACGCCGGCAGCATCGCGGAGACCGGCGACGGCCTGCGGGAATTCGTCTTGGCGGCAAACCGGGGCTGGGACAGTGCCGCGGCGTACGCCGACATCCCCTTCCCCCGACTGGGCAGCCTGCGCAATCCGGCGGATGCCGATGTAGTGGAGGCTCTCAAGGCCCGGCGGGATGCGTGCAAAAAGGCCTGCGCCAGATTTAAATCAGAATTTTCCGAACCCTCAGAGAAGGTACTGTCCGACCTGCGCAAAACCGCCCCCGCCATGGACGCACTGCTGTCCTTGACTTTGGACTTCGACCGGGCCTACGCCGCGGACAAGCGCCGCCGGGGGCTGGTGGACTACGCGGACCTGGAGCACTTCGCCGCCCAGCTGCTGGCAGAGGAAAACGGGGCCCCCACGCCTCTGGCCCGGGAGATTTCCGGCCGGTACACGGAGATCATGGTGGACGAGTACCAGGACGTGAACCGGGTACAGGAGCTGATCTTCCGGTGCGTGTCCCGGGATGGGGTAAACCTGTTCACCGTGGGGGATGTGAAGCAGTCCATTTACCGCTTCCGCCTGGCGGACCCGGGCATCTTTACGGAAAAATACCTCTCCTACGCCGACTACGACGGCGCCCCGGACGACGTGCCCCGGCGCATTTTGCTTCAGCAGAATTTCCGTTCCCGGCGGGAAGTGCTGGACGGAGCCAACGCCGTGTTTGAGAACATCATGTCCGCCGAATTGGGCGAACTGGATTACGACGAGCATGCCCGGCTCAATCCCGGCGCACAGTACGACGGCACCGGGCCCGTGCCCTCCCTGACCCTTCTGCGCTCTCCTCGGGCAGAGGAGGACGAGGAGGCCCCGGACTCCCACGCGGCGGAAGCCGCTTTCGTGGCCGGACGCATCCGGCAAATCGTGGAATCCGGCCTGCCCGTCACGGAGGGAGGCATCCAGAGGCCCGCCCGGTATGGGGACATTGTGCTGCTGATGCGGTCTGCCAACGCCATCTCCCCTGTGTACCGTCAGGCCCTGGCGGCCTTGGGGATCCCGGTACAGTCTGAACAGGGCGGCGGGTACTACGACAGCCCGGAGATTTCCCTCATGCGGTCCTTTTTGGCCGTCATTGACAACCCCTGTCAGGATGTCCCCCTGATCGCCGTGCTGCGTTCTCCTTATCTGTCCTTCACGCCGGATGACCTGGCGGGTATTCGCGCCGGGAACCGCACGCCGGGCTTTTACGACGCACTGTGTCTCCGGGCGGAGAGCGATACCAAATGCCGGGACTTTCTGGATCGGCTATCCGTTCTGCGGCAGATCGCGCCGGACCTGCCCCTGGCTGAGCTTTTGTGGCGGATCTACGGGGAATTTTCCATCCTCACCGTCAGCTCTGCCATGGAGGACGGATCTCTGCGTCGACGGAACCTCATGGCGCTGATCGATCTGGCCACGCAGTTTGAGGCCTCCGGCTATCAGGGACTGCGGCACTTTGTCCAGTGGCTGGACCGGCAGGCCAAGTCCGGGCAGGAGCCCGCCATGGCTGCCGCTGAGACCGGAAATGCTGTGCGCATCATGAGCATCCATAAATCCAAGGGCCTGGAATTTCCCATCGTGTTTTTGTGCGACACCGCGCGGAAATTCAATAAGTCCGATACCCTGGACACCGTACTGGTCCATCCGGAACTGGGTCTCGGCCCCAAGGTCACGGACCTGCGCCGGGGCATCGAATTCCCCTCCATGCCCCGGCGGGCCATCGCCCGGCGAATGAATCGGGAGACCCTCTCCGAGGAAATGCGTCTTTTATATGTGGCCATGACCCGGGCCAGAGAATATCTATACATCACCGCTGCCTTGAAGGATCCAGACAAGACCGTGGCCGACCTGGCGCCCCTGGTCACTTCCCCCATGCCGCCGCAGATTCTGGCCAACGCCGGCGCGCCGGTGCAGTGGCTCATCGCCGCGGCTTTGGCGGACGGTGAGACCCATCTCACCCTTGAATACGCCGACCCGGCGGCGGATGCCGACAGACCCACGGTCCTTCCCGGCACTGCCCCGGCCTTTGACAACCGGCTGCTGGCGCAGATCCGGGACAATCTGAGCTTCGTCTATCCCCACAAAGCCGCCCAGGACATCCCCTCTAAGGTGACGGCCACGGAGCTCAAGCACCTGGGCGATGAGGCGGATGCCGACGCCGTCAGTCTCATGGGCAGCGAGGGACGGCGCTTCCGGCGCTTTTCCCCCGGCGCTCCCGACCGTCTCACCGCCGCCCAGCGGGGCACGGCGGCCCATCTGGTGTTTCAGCACATTGATTTTATACAGACGGAAACGCCGGAACAGGTGCGGGAGGAAATCGCCCGTCTGGAGCGGCAGGGATTCCTCACAAATGCGCAGGCACAGGCCGTGGACACGGGACAGATCTTCAAATTTTTCGCGTCACCGCCGGGCCGGCGGCTGCGGGAGGCAGACCATGTGCTGCGGGAGTTCAAGTTCTCCCTGCTGCGGCCCGCGGGCGACTATTTCCCCGGCACCGGGGACGACCTGCTGCTATTACAGGGTGTGATCGACTGCGCCGCGGAGCACGGCGGGAAATGGACCGTCATCGACTACAAAACCGACCGCGTCACCGCCGAGACCGTGCAGACCCGGGGCGAATTCTACCGCAGCCAGGTGCAGGCCTACGCTGACGCGCTGACGGAGATCACGGGCAAGCCCGTGGAACAGACCGTGCTGTACTTCCTGCAGCCGGGAATTGCCGTCACTTTTTGAAAAACAAGGCTTGCAATTCGTGAAATTATATGATACAATCCCTGTTGCATCTTGTAACCACATGATTTTATGTACTCAAGATAGCTTTGTTAAAGGAGAATCACCATGAAGGAAGGCATCCATCCCGATTATCAGCCCACCACCATCCGCTGCGCCTGCGGTGCGGTGTATGAGACTGGCTCCACCAAGAAGGACATCACTGTGGAGATCTGCGCCAAGTGCCACCCGTTCTACACCGGCAAGCAGAAGCTGGTGGATACCAGTGGCCGCGTGGATAAGTTCAACAAGCGCTACGGCACGAAGTAAGGCCGAGGCTGTCGGAAACGATAAAACAGGCGCCCCGCAATTGCGGGGCGCCTGTTTTTTTGTTTTGTAAAGTTTGTTCTTTTTTAAGATTTTTGCGTATCTTGGTGCGGAGATGCAAACCCATTTCTTTTCGCGCGAAAAGAAACGGGTTTCCGATCCCAAAGAAAAGCGCTGGGGGGATTTCGTTTTCCCCCCAGAACCCCTTGAAACGACCAAAGGGCTACCGCCCTTTGGAATCCCCGGGAAGTCAAACTACAGTCAGTCGATTCGGCACCTGTTCAGGTTGACTGTAGACCGACATTGCAGGGGATTCACAAGGGGCGGAAGCCCTCCCCCCTATGGGGGGGGGAGGGTGCCCCCGCAGGGGGCGGGTGAGGGGTTCTTGGATGATGCTTCTGTTTGGGAACCCCTCATCCGTCACGGCTTGCGCCGTGCCACCTTCCCCCCACAGGGGGGAAGGCTGAAAGAACAGGCGGGTTTAGAACCCGCCCCTACGGTTACTCTGGATACTCTATTGTAAAACAACACGGAAAGGACTCCCACGCTTGCTCAGAAAGTTCATGTAAGCGTTCTGAAAATTCCTGTTCCATCGCCAGATTATCCAGTAAATCTAATACAATCGCAATAACGTGCATATTGCCCCATAATTTTTGGGGCTCTAATTCTGGACTGTACATCTGTCAACCCTCCTTTGCCATGTCATTATAGCAAAGGTTCTAACAAATTACATTTCCCCTTTTTAGGGTTACCCTATATAGGGATGCCCACTAACAGCCTGTTTCATGCCATCAGGGCATTAAAAAATCCGCTCCCGTTGGGGGCCGGGAGCGGATACTTCCAAATTTTTCCTTTTCACTCGCCCTGAATGGCCCGCCGTCTGAGCACCAGACGGTCGGCGATCATGGCGATAAACTCGCTGTTGGTGGGCTTCCCTTTGATGCCCGAGACGGTGTAGCCAAAAAACTTTTGCAGCACTTCCACATCACCCCGGTCCCATGCCACCTCTATGGCGTGGCGGATGGCACGCTCCACCCGGGAGGAGGTGGTGTTGAACTTCTTCGCCACTGCGGGATACAGCACCTTAGTCACGCCGCTGAGCATGTCCATATCGTTCACCGTCAGCACAATGGCCTCCCGCAGATACTGATAGCCCTTGATGTGGGCCGGAACGCCGATCTCATGGATGATGTCCGTGACCATGGCTTCCAGCGTGGGGGCAGGAGCCGCCGGAGCGCTCACGATCCGAAGGCTTTTATTCGCCCGGATCTCCCGCATTTTGTACAGCAGGGACATGTGGTCCAGGGGCTTGGGCATAAAATAGGCAGCTCCCAGGTTGCAGCAATCCGTGTAGGTATTATTGTTGTTGAACGCGGAAGCGACCACCACATCGCCGGCGAAATTCAGCTCCGGCAGCTTTCTCAGCACGCCCAGCCCGTCCAGCTTGGTCAGCATCAGTTCCATCACTACAATATCAGGCTTGTACTGCTCTACCATCGCAAGGGTCTCCAACCCGTCTGATGTCTCGCCGACAAGCAGCATGTCCTCCTCTTCGGCAATCACGTCTTTCATGATTGCCCGGAAGCCTTCGTCCGGATCGGCGACCAGGACGCGTATTCTGGTTTCCATAACTTTCTTCCTCCAAATCTTGATTAACGGCGAGCATTTATGTATGTACGCCTTGAATGCCGTTTCGCTATGTATGATTGTACACATCGAATTGTCGTATTTCAATAACAAATTGGTAAAAAAAGGAAACTTTTCATCGACATTATCCGCCTTTTTTCAACAAGATGAACCTTTGTTCCGCCTTTTTTGACAAAATCTCCCACAGGGCAACGAAATACAAGCAATTTCGTATTTGTCATTTTTCGTCACCGAATCACAAAATATGCCCCCATCCGCCAAAAGCGGACGGGGGCGTTTTTTTACCTTCCCGGAAGATTTTTGTCTTTCGGCAGGGTTTTTTCGATAACGTCACCGATTTGGTCCAAAACGCCCTGCACCTCCATGCCGAATTCCCGGGCGGAAATGCGCAGAATGCCGGACCGCAGGGCGGACAATTGGATGAGTGCGTCGGAGGTGGCCACCTTTACCCGGTAGTTCCGGCCGATGGAATTGGCCAGCTTCTCGATGTACAGGTCACCGCTCTCGTTTTCCCTGGTGAACACCACGTGGACGCCGTGGCGGTCGAACCGGGAGCCGGTGCCGCCCTTCACCCGGTATGCGTCGAATACCAGCACCAGTTCGCAGTCCCGGAACGCCCGGTACTGGGCCAGCGTGTCAATGAGCTTCAGCCGGGCGGCATCCAGGTCGTGCTCCGCCAGAGCTTTCAGCAGGTCCCAAGCGAAAATCATATTATATCCGTCCACGATGACGTAGTCCTTCCGGGGCGTGGGGGCCGCCATGCGCTCCAGCTGCATTTCCTGCTTCGCGCTGCGGTACTGAGGCCGCCTGATGGCGCCGAACTCCCGCTCCATGATGGCTTCCAGCTCTTTGTCGTCGATGTTCAGGTTCCGGGTGTATATCCGGGGCTCCAGTGGCGCGTCCGCCATTTCCCGGCGGGTCAGGCCGCTGTCCAGGTGCATGTATTCCGGCACCTGGTTCCATTTCACCGTGACTCCCGCGCCGTGGGCGCAGAACACGGAGTCCGGGGTGTTTTCCAGGTCCCGCTCCGGGTCGTAGGCAGCCTCCGCCACGACTTTTTGGGCGTCATGGCAGGGGGCATATCCCGCCAGGGCCACCCGCAGCCGGCCACGGCCACGGGTATAGGCTGCCACCTCCGTCTGGTAGCTGCGCATGAGGGACACCGGGGCCGTGCCCGTCAAGGTGACGGTCTCGCCGTAGTCGTCGGGGGTCTGGAAGGTGCCGGACATGGCCCGGATGTCGTTGATGGCCCGGCCCAGCTGGTCGGCGGGCAGGTCCAGCTTGAAGCTGTAGATGGGCTCCAGCAGCACACTTTCTGCCTGCATCAGGCCCTGACGCACCGCCCGGTAGGTGGCCTGGCGGAAGTCGCCGCCCTCGGTGTGCTTGGCGTGGGCCCGGCCGGCGATCAGCGTGAGCTTCATGTCCGTGATGGGCGCGCCGGTGAGCACGCCCACGTGCTGCTTTTCCATCAAATGCGTCAAAATGAGCCGCTGCCAGTTCCGGTCCAGCAGGTCCTCGCTGCACCGGGTATCGAACACCAGTCCGCTGCCCCGCTCCAGAGGCTCCAGCAGCAAATGCACCTCCGCGTAGTGGCGCAATGGCTCGAAATGGCCCACGCCCTCCACGGTGTCGGCGATGGTCTCCCGGTACAAAATGCGCCCCTCGTCCACGGTGACCTCCACGTCGAACCGCTCGGCGATGAGCCGCTTGAGCACCTCAATTTGCACCTCGCCCATGAGCTGGGCGTGGATCTGCTGCAAGGCCTCGTTCCAGACGATGTGCAGCAGGGGGTCTTCCTCCTCCAGTTCCCGGAGCCTGGGGAGCATCACCCGGGCGTCCACGCCCGCCGGCAGGCCGATGCGGTAGGACAACACCGGCGTGAGCACCGGGGCCTCGGCGTCGGGACAGGCGCCCAGGCCCTGTCCGGGATATGTCCCCGTCAGCCCGGGGACGGCGCAGACCTGACCGGCACGGACCTCCTCCGCCGGCTCGAATTTCGCCCCGGAGTACAGCCGCAGCTGGCTGACCTTTTCTTCCACCCGTTCTCCGTTCCGGTCCGTATACGCAATGGGCGCGCGCACCTTCAAGCTGCCGCCGGTGAGCTTCAGATAGGTCAGGCGGTTCCCCTGGTCGTCCCGGGCGATTTTGTACACCCGGGCGCCGAATTCCGCCGGATATTCCGGAGCGGACGTATATCGCTCCAGCCCCTCCAGAAATTCCGCCGTGCCCTCCAGCTTCAATGCCGCACCAAACCAGCAGGGAAAGAGCTTCCGCTCGGAAATCAGCCCGCGGATATCACCGTCCGTGACCGCGCCGGTCTCCATGTACCGCTCCAGCAGGGCCTCGTCGCACATGGCCAGCGCCTCCGTCAGGTCCTCCCCGGAGGAGAAATCCAGGCAGTTTTCCGACAGGTCCCTTTGCAGTCCCGCCAGCAGTGCGGCCCGGTCCGCCCCGGGCAGGTCCATTTTATTCACAAACAAAAACACGGGCACCCCATACCGCTCCAGCAGCCGCCAGACCGTCTCCGTGTGGGCCTGGACCCCATCGGTACCGCTGATGACCAGAATCGCGCAGTCCAGCACCGGAAGCACCCGCTCCATCTCTGCAGCGAAATCCGCGTGGCCGGGGGTGTCCACAAGTGTCAGGGCCAGCGTGTCCGTTGTAAGTCGGGCCTGCTTGGAAAAAATGGTGATGCCCCGCTCCCGTTCCAGACTGTGGGTGTCCAAAAACGCGTCCCGGTGATCCACCCGGCCCAGCTTCCGGATGGCGCCGGTATGATACAGCAGGGCCTCCGACAAGGTGGTCTTTCCCGCATCCACATGGGCCATGATGCCCACGACCAGTTCTTTCATAGCGTCTCCTCATCTCGTTGTTTTTTTATTATAACATCCTTTTCCGGCAATTCCAATCTTTACATTTCCTGCTGTTGTGGTATACTTTGAGTTTGAAAGAGGGATTCATCATATACAGGAGGAACCAACTATGTACTGCACAAGAAACGTGACTGACGACCTGTCCTGGGTCGGCGGGAACGACCGGCGGCTGGCGCTGTTTGAGGGCGTGTATCAAATCCCCAACGGCGTGTCTTACAACAGCTATCTGCTGCTGGATGAAAAGACCGCCCTGTTCGACACGGTGGACACTGCCGTGAGCCGGGTATTTTTTGAAAACATCGACCATGTTCTGGCCGGCCGGGCGCTGGATTATCTCATCATTCAGCATATGGAGCCGGACCACGCCGGCACCATCGGCGAACTGCTGCTGCGCCGCCCGGAAACGACGGTGGTCACCAACAATAAAGTGCTCACCCAGCTGAAAAACTACTTCCCCGGCACAGATTTCAGCCGGACGCTGGTGGTGGACGAGACCACGGAATTCTCCACCGGCAAGCACCGCTTCCGCTTCGTTATGGCGCCCATGGTCCACTGGCCGGAAGTGATGGTCACCTACGACGAGACCGCGAAAATTTTGTTCACCGCAGACGCCTTTGGTACCTTCGGCGCCCTCAATGGCGCGCTGTTTGCCGACGAGGTGGACTTTTTCCGGGACCACCTGGATGAGGCCCGGCGGTATTACACCAATATCGTAGGCAAATATGGCCCGCAGGTGCAGTCGCTGCTGAAAAAGGCCGGCGGTCTGGACATTCAGATGCTCTGCCCCCTTCACGGTTTTGTGTGGCGGCAAGACCTGGGGTCGATTTTGGAAAAATATGACCACTGGAGCAGCTATACGCCGGAGGAGCCCGGTGTGGTCATCGCTTATGCGTCCGTGTACGGCAACACCGCCAACGCCGCGGATGTGCTGGCCTGCCGTCTGCGGGACAAGGGCGTGAATACCACGGTGTACGACGTGTCCGTCACCCCGGCGGCAGACATTGTGGCCGCCTGCTTCCGTTACAGCCATCTGGTGTTCGCCTCCCCCACGTACAACGGCAAGTGCTTTGTGAAAATGGAGGATCTTTTGCACGATCTGGTGAACCACAATCTGCAAAAGCGCACCGTGGCCCTGATGGAAAGCGGTTCCTGGGCGCCTATGTCGAAAAAGTCCATGGCGGATATCCTCGCTCCCTGCAAGGACCTGACCGTGCTGGAAGAAGGCATGTCCATCCTCTGCGCGCCTAAGGACACGCAGACCGCCGACTTAGACACTTTGGCGGAAGCCATCGTCAAAACGATATGAACGTATAATTTTGAAAACAGACGAGACCTCACGGCCTCGTCTGTTTGTTGTTACGCCGCGGGGTCCAGTGCGTCCAGGGTATCCGTCGCCGCAGCCAGCATGGACTGGATGCACAGGCCGTAGCCCTTGGTGGGGTCGTTGGTGAGCACATGGGTCACCGCACCGATGAGCTTGCCGTTTTGCAGGATCGGACTGCCGCTCATGCCTTGGACAATACCGCCGGTGGCTTCCAGCAGGGCCTCATCGGTCACGGAGAGCAAAAAGCGTTCTTCGCCGTTTTCCCGGAACACCCGGTCGATTTGGATGTCAAATTCCTGCACGGAGGTCCCGTCCACCGTGGACAAAATCGTAGCTTTGCCGGGCTGCGCTTCCCCCATTTCTCCGCAGGAGAGCGCATCTCCGCAGCCGTCGGGAACACCGTCATACTGCCCAAAAATGCCGTATACGGTATTTCCCGCCACCTGCCCGCAGACCTTACCGCCTTCAAACACGCCCGTCAGCTCCCCCGGCGTGCCCGGCTGGCCCTTTACCACCCCCACGATGGAGGCATCATAAATTTCTCCCGCGCTCAGGGGAAGGAGACTGCCGCTGTCCACGTCGTTGATGCCGTGGCCCAGGGCACCGTATGCCCCGGTCTCGGGGTCATAATAGGTGACGGTGCCGATGCCTTTGATCCCGTCACGCAGCCACAGTCCCAGCTGATACTTTCCCTCGGCATTCAGCACCGGACAGACCGTCAGCTGCGTCTGTTTCTCCTGCCGGACCACGGTCAGTGCCACCGGTTCTTCCGTCAGCGTCTGGGCAATGTCCGAAAAATCCTTCAGACAGTGCACCGGCTCTGCCCCCAGCTTGACGATGAAATCCCCCGGCAGGACGCCCGCCTGTCCTGCCGGGGAAATTCTGCCGTCCGCGGTCTCTACCTCGCTCACACCTGCCACCATCACGCCGTCGATGGTCACGTCGATGCCCACAGCGCGGCCCACCGGGACCAGTTCTCTCGCAAAGGCCGTTGCCTGCACCGTTCCCAGCACCAGCAGCGCCAGCGCCGTACTCAGCAGGCCTTGTTTCCATGTTTTCCGCATTCTACCACATTTCCCTTCACTTTCCTCTTTGCAGAATTCAATGTTTTCGATCGAAATCCGCACACTATCAGTATGGCTCGCAAATCAAAAAATAGTGGAGGATGATATTCTCTCTATTCCCTTTGTCATCGCCGGCGCATAGAATAGAATGAATACACTTCCGGGAGGAAAATTTTCCATGAAAATCATGAAATTCGGCAGCCGGGGTCCGAACGTACAATTTTTGCAGCTTGCCCTGAATCGGGCAGGCTTCGGCCCGGTGGTCACCGACGGCATTTTCGGTGCCAAGACCCGGGAAGCCGTGCGGGACTTCCAGTCCGCCCATTTCCTCACACCCGACGGCATTGTGGGTCCCCGTACCACCCGGGCGCTCATGCCCTGGTATACAGGCTTTGTGACCCATACATTAAAAAAAGGCGACTCTCTTTACAGCCTGTCCCGACAATACCACAGTTCCATCCGCGCCGTGGAGGCAGCCAATCCCGGGCTGGACCCTTTCAATTTACAAATCGGCGGCACCGTCACCGTGCCCTTATCCTTCCCCGTGGTGCCCACCGGCATCGACTGGACCAGCGATGTGCTGGAAAAATCCGTCGTGGGCCTGTCCGCCCGGTACCCGTTTTTGCAGGTGAATATCGTCGGCCGCAGCGTCATGGGCACCGCCATTCCCTACATAAAGCTGGGTACCGGGCCCCGCAAAGTCCTCTACAACGCCAGCCATCACGCCAATGAGTGGATCACCACACCTGTGCTCATGCGCTTTGTCGAAGAGCTGTCCCTGGCGTATATCCGGGAAACCTCCATCGGCCGCGTATCCGCGGCGGAGCTCTTTCGGCAGACCACCTTGTACATCGTTCCGGCGGTAAATCCCGACGGTATCGACCTGGTCACCGGCTTTCTGGACAGCGGAAATTTTTACGACTGGGCGGAAAAAATTTCCAAAACCTATCCGAATATTCCCTTCCCTTCTGGCTGGAAGGCCAATATCATCGGCACGGACCTGAA
Source organism: uncultured Clostridia bacterium (assembly GCA_947644595.1). GTDB lineage: Bacteria > Bacillota > Clostridia > Oscillospirales > Oscillospiraceae > HGM13010. The sequence continues at coordinate 15,764 of CANSAE010000003.1, read as the reverse complement.
TCTCCAATATCCCGCGGGCTGGGAGCTTGCAAAAGAACTCAAATTCGCCCAGGGGTATATCTCTCCCGCGCCCCGGGATTTCGTGGGCGAGGCGCCCTTGTCCGCACCGGAGGCACGGGCCATGTATGATTTTACTTTGTCCGTAGACCCGGCGCTTATTCTCGCTTATCACACCCAAGGTCAGGTCATTTACTGGAAATATCTGGATTTTGAACCCAAGGGCAGTCGTCAGCTCGCCTATCGCTTTGCCGCCGAATCCGGCTACGCCGTGGAGGAAACGCCGTACGCCTCGGGTCACGCCGGGTATAAGGACTGGTTCATCCAGCATTACGACAGGCCGGGCTACACGATCGAGGCCGGATTGGGGGAAAATCCTCTGCCTATCACTCAATTTGAGGAAATTTACGCCGACAATCTGGGCATCCTGGTTCAAGCCGCCCTGGGGTAAACGAAAAGCTCCCTCCGCAGTGCGGAGGGAGCTTCTATTTTTTGATTACATGGCCGTTTGGCGGCGGTTCTGGATCTTCTCCCAGAAACTCACCACAGTCACAAACGCCACAAGGGCCAGGCCGATGATGTCCGTTAATCCGCCGGGGATGATCATGCACAGGCCGCCGGCAATGGCCAGCAGGCGCATGGGCATTTTCAGCACACTGCCCATATAGCCCATGAGCCCCATGCACACGCCCAGCATACCCAGGGCCGCGGTGATAATGATCTGCACCACTTCCAGCGGCTGGGCATTGATAAACAGCATCTGCGGATTCAAAGCGAATACATACGGGATGATAAAGGCCGCGATGGCCAGCTTGGTGGCATTCACACCGGTTTTCAGCGGATCCGACTTGGCAATGGCGCTGCCCGCGTAGGCCGCCAGAGCCACCGGCGGAGTGATATCCGCCACGATGCCGAAGTAGAACACGAAGAAGTGGGCCGCCAGCGCCGGAATACCCAGCTGGGTGAGGATGGGCGCGCAGGTGGACGCCATGATGCAGTAGTTCGCCGTGGTGGGCACGCCCATGCCCAGCACGATGCAGCACAGCATGGTCAGCACCAATGCCACGGGCTGATAGCCGCCGGACACGGTGATGATGGCGGTGATGAGCTGGGAGGCCAGCCCCGTCATGGTGATGCAGCCGGCGATGATGCCCGCCATGCCGCAGGCTACCGCCACGGTGACCGCGCTTTTCGCGCCGCTGGCCAGGGAATGGTAGATCATGCCGCCCAGAGATTTCAGGAAGTGCATTGCCGGGCCCTCTTCCGTCTGTTCCCGGCTGTCCATCAGCAGGCCCGGCAGGCTCACTACGACGGATGCCACGATGGAGATGGCCGCCGCCCAGGCCATGGTCCGCGCGCCGGTGGACACCAGCGCCACCAGAATGATCAGCGGCAGCAACAGGTAAATTCTGCGAATCAGGTATGTAAACCGGGGCAGCTCTTCCCGGGGGATGCCCTTGAGTCCCAGTTTTTTCGCTTCCAGATGTACAGACAGGAAAATGCCGGAGAAATACAGCACCGCCGGCAAAATGGCGCACACAATGATTTTAGAATAGGGCATATCCACATACTCCGCCATCAAAAACGCCGCCGCGCCCATGATAGGGGGCATGATCTGCCCGCCGGTGGAGGCCGCCGCTTCCACAGCGCCGGCAAATTCCGGGGCGTAGCCCGTCTTTTTCATCATGGGGATGGTCACAGAGCCGGTGGTCACGGTGTTGCCCACAGAGGAGCCGGACACCATGCCGCACAAAGCGGAAGAGATGACCGCCACCTTCGCCGGGCCGCCGCTGGACGAGCCCGCCACACAGTTGGCCAGGTCGATGAAGAACCCGGAAATGCCCGTGCGCTCCAAAAACGCGCCGAAGATGATGAACACCACGATAAACTTGGCGCACACCTGAATGGGCGTGGACAAAATACCGGTGGTGGTATAACTCAGGCGGTACACCAGCTGGCCCACGCCTTCCATAAAGGCATAGTCCTTCACGCCCAGATAGTAATACAGGGCGTAGGCCACGAAGGCGCCGGCCACGCACAGAATCGGCAGGCCCACGCTCCGGCGGCAAAGCTCCACCAGGGACACAATGCCCATCAATCCCAGCACCAGCTCATAGGTGTGCAGGGACTTATAGCCCACCACCCGCATGGTGATATCCTGGGCGTTGAGGGCAATGTAGAAAAAAGCCGCGGCACCCATGAGCAGCAGCACCCAGTCATACCAGGGCATGTGGTTGACTTGCTGCATTTCTTTTTTCGCCGGGTAGATCAGGTAGCCGATCACCAGGATGCAGCCCAAAAAAGACGGATACCGCAGAAGGTCCAGCCAGGTGGCAAACAGGGTCACGTAGATGACAAACAGGGAAAACAGCGCCATCACCACGGACACGACCGTTCTCTGCCAGCCTTCCCAAACCCGGGTGTTGGATTCCCGGTCATACTTTTTCATGACCGCTTCCACATCCGCGGCATTGAACTCATGGTCCGTGTCCGCTGCTGGAACGGTCTCTTCCTGCAATTTCTTTTTCTCGAACAACTTCGATAACTCCCTTCCTCAAAATGCTTGCAGACGATGTGAAAACGTTCTCACCGAAAGCGTTTTCATATCGCTTGCAAAAAAGGACAAGGGAGTGCCGCTTATGAAAAGCGGCACTCCGGTCAACTCAAACTTGCGGTATCACTCAGCAGTTGTCACGGTGATGTCATGCTCCGCGTAGTAGCGGGCCGCGCCGGCGTTGAACGGGATGGCAATTCCCTCGGTGGCGAAGGTCAGATCCAGCTCCGCGCCCTTGCCGTGCAGGGCGGCGATGGCTTCGGCATTGTCGAAGATGGTGGACACGATGGTGTAAGCGGTGTCGTCATCCATGTCGGAGGAGCACACCAGCGTGCACTTCACGGTGATGGTGTTGGTATCCACGTCAACGCCCTCGTAGGTGCCGGCGGGAATGGTCAGCGCGGCATACCAGGGGCAGTCAGCCAGCAGCTTTTCCATGTGCTCGTCGTCGATGGAGATGAGGTACACATCCTTGCTGGTGGCCAGCTCCACCACAGCGGTGGTGGGCGCGCCGGCACACAGGAAGGCGGCGTCGATCTTGCCGTCCTTCAGGCTTTCGGTGGAATCACCGAAGGACTGGTACACGGGGGTGATGTCCTCGATGGTCATGCCGTAAGCGGCCAGCACGTCGATGGTGTTGTAGTATGTACCGGAGCCCACGTCGCCCACGCAGACGTTCTTGCCCGCCAGGTCAGCCACGGACTTGATCTCGGGATTCACGGTGACGATCTGCACGGTCTCGGCGTACAAAGCGCCCAGCACCCGGAAGGTATCGGTGGCGTCGTAGCCGTTGGAGCCCTCGAAGGCGTAGGTCGCCACGTCGGACTGGACGGTGGCCAGCTCAAACTCGCCGTTGTCAATGCCCACGATGTTGGCCTTGGTGCCGCCGGTGGAGACCACATTGATCTTCACATTGGTCTCGCCGCCCAGGTAGTTGGCCAGCACGCCGCCGAAGGCGTAATAGGTGCCGGACTCGCCGCCGGTACCCATGGTCAGGGTCGCAGGGGTCTGAACATTGTTGTCTTTGTTCTCGGTATTGTCCTTGTTCTCCTCCTTGGGACCGCATGCGCACAGGGTCAGCGCCATGGCGATGCACAGGACGATTGCAAGAATCCTGCTGATCTTTTTCATTTTAGAATCCTCCTTGTTGTCTCATTTCCTCAAAATACAATTAGAAAACATGCCCATTATAGCGGTTTTTCCTGGAAAAATCAAGCCCATTTTTTGCAACCCCCCGCCTTCCGTCTTTCATTTTTTCGTTTTTCTGGAGAATCCGGCAAATTTTTTCGGTTTTTCTTATCCAATCCGTCAATTTGGCTTTTTCCCTCCCGCGGCTTCTTGTGAAATATGTCAAAAAGTTACAGTTTAAAATTTTTCCGGGCTTGTCCCGGCACTGTATATCCTGTATAATAGGCTTGTCCAATACAAACAAACGGCCGCGGCGCGGCCGTCCGTTCACTTCTCCAGCAGTCCGGCAATCATGTCCCGCAGGATGCCCGCGTGGCGGTCTGCAAGGTCGGCCAGGGCTGTATCCTGAAGCTGACTGGCCAGGCGCTGTTCTTCCTCATGGGCCCGACGCATCCCAGTGAGCACGCCAAACACCGGCAGCGTCTGCGCCCCCACGGGGCTGTAGAGGTCCCCGGTGCGCAGGAAATGCTCCGTCTGCAGGGACCGGACCAGTGACCGGGTCTCCTCCGCCAGAGCGGCAAAGCGCGCCCCCGCCTCTCCCCGGACTTGCCGGGCAAAGGTTCGGTAGGTCTCCCAAAGGGACATGGCCATATCCAGCGGACCCGCTTCCGCCGGAGCCTGCTCTGGGGCTCCGGGGCCGCCCTCTTTGCCGGAGAGCACCCGCTGCCACACGGCATCAAAGCCGTTCAGGGCTGTCAATAATTCCTGTTCCAATGCAATTCCCCCTCATCATCTTATGCAAAATTGAAAGAATCGTCACCTTTTTCAGGAGGTTCGCCATGCCGAGATTTTTCATGGAACATATCGACCCCGCCAGCCCCAGGGTGGTCATCACCGGTCGGGACGCAGAGCATATCAAGGTACTGCGGATGCGCTTGGGGGAGACGTTTACCGTCTGCGACGGCAATGGCACGGAGTTGCTCTGTACTCTGACTCAAAGCGACGGCAAGACCGTCTACGCCGACGTGCTGGAGGTCCGTCCCGTCACCAGCGAGTCCACTGTGCCGGTGCATATTTACGCCGGCCTGGCCAAGGGCGACCGGGTGGACTACGTGGTGCAGAAATGCACGGAACTGGGCGCCCACGACATCACCTTTTTCCACAGCGAACGGTGTATCGTCCGGCTGGACCCGAAAAAGAGCGCCGACGCTAAGCTGGCCCGGCTCCAGCGAATCTCCGAGGAGGCCGCCAAGCAGTCCGGCCGGGGTATCATCCCCCGGGTGGGGTACCTGGATGACTACAAAGGGATGCTCAGGGAAGCGGCACAGTCCCAACTGAAGCTGTTTTTGTACGAGACTGGGGACCGGGTATCCCTGCAAAGCGCCATCCGGGCTGTCGCGCCCGTCCAAAGCGCCGCGGTCATCACCGGACCGGAGGGGGGCTTCACCCCTGAAGAAGCGGAGGCCGCCCGAGAAGCGGGCTTCGCCGTGTGCGCCATGGGACCCCGCATTTTGCGGTGCGAGACCGCGCCGCTCATCCCCCTGACGGCGATTTTGTACGAAACCGGGAATCTGGACTGAATGGTTCTTGCAAATCCCGCCGGGATGTGCTATAGTAAACAGCGGTTTACGAAATGCGGCGAGAGGGTGAGCCCCCTAACGCCGCGCCCCATAAGGATGACGAAACCAGATCGCGAGGGAGCCCGTGTTCCGGGCTGAGAGGGTCCCAGAAAGGACCGACCGCCCCACGCTCCGGCATGACCGGAGGAACGTCAGCATCTGCTTGGAAGTCACGAAAGGTATGTGCTGCGGCACATGCCTTTTTTGATGCCCAGGCAAAATGAATCTGGAGGTAACACCATGAAAAAAACAATCGCAAGCATCCTCGCGCTCACACTCATGCTCACCCTGTTCACCGGCTGCAAACAGCAGGCGGCGCAGACCCCCAATGCGCCGGACGGCCCCATTACCGTCCCCAGTTTGAAAATCGCCTTCTCTCCCTACGCCGACGCGGACACCATCACGGCGTCCACGGAGCCGCTGGAACAGCTGCTCCATGACAAGCTCTTGGAAAAGGGCTACGACGTGGCGGACATTGACATGACCGTGGGCACCAATTACACCGCCGTGGGCCAGGCCCTCAGCGCCGGGAGCGCGGACATCGGCTTCATCTCCGGCGGCAACTATGTGCTGTTTTCCGATGACTGCGATGTTCTGCTCACCGCCCTGCGGTACGCCATCAATAAGGACTCCGCCGACCCCGCCGGCTGGAACGACGGGACCATTGAAGAAAACACCGGGGACATGAGCACCTACTACCGCTGCGTCATCCTCGCCGGGCCCACGGAGATCGGCCGGGCCCTGCAGGACAAGGTCGACCGCGGTGAGGCCCTTACCTGGGAGGATCTGAACGCCGCTACCTGGTCGGTGCTGTCCCCCACCTCCGCGTCGGGCTATATCTATCCCTGTCTGTGGCTCCGGGACCGCTACGGCAAGGGCATCAGCGACCTGGACCACGTGGTTCAGTCTGATTCCCACACCACCAGCGTAGCCCGGCTGGCGGCCGGACAGGTGGACGTGATGGTATCCTATGGTCACATCCGCATCAAAAACGCGCCCATCTGGGAATCGGACTTCGGCGGCACCGGACCCATGGCGGAGCAGACCGGCGTCATCGGTGTGACCGACGGTATTTACAACGATATGATCGCGTACAGCAAGGCCTCCGATCTTATGGCGGACGAAGCCTTCCGTCAGGCCTTGGGCGAGGTGTTCATCGAGCTGGCCGAGACCGACGAGGGCCGGGAGATCATCAGCGTGTTCAGCCAGGTGGGCTACACTTGGGGCAAGGATTCCGACTACGACGGCGAACGCGCCGCGCAGCAACTTTTGAAATCACTGGAAGGCTAAGGCACAAAGTGCGTTCACAGCTCCAATGGACGTAATGCCGCCGAAAAGCTGAAAAGAACGTAGTGTGAGTGAAAGTTTGGCTGTGGGGAGTTCTTAAGAGAGCGCTCCCCCTTAAGTGCATTTCTCTTTTCTCCGCAACCCTTTTCTCTTTGGGCAATCAAAAAGAAAAGGGTTGCACATGCGTGCATTTGGACTCCTCTGGACAATAAAATCACTCACTCCATTATACAAATTCGAGGTGCACCATGCTCCTTTCCGTCCAAAATCTACACAAAACCTTCGGGTCCGTCGCGGCGCTGTCCGGGGTGGAGTTTGCCCTGAACGCCGGGGAGTTCGTGTCCGTTATCGGGCCCTCCGGCGCGGGCAAGACCACCCTCATGCGCGTCATCAACGGCGCAGTCGCCCCGGACGCCGGGGAGGTGCTGCTCTCCGGTGCGTCCCTCACCGCGGCCCGGGGGCGGGCAAAGCGCCGGCTGCAAGCGGGCATCGGCACCGTTTATCAGGACTTCGCCCTGGTGGAGACCGTGAGCTGCCGGCAGAATGTGCTCACCGCCTGTCTGCCGGACATGGCCTTTTTCCCTGCCGTGTGCGGCGCCTACGGCAAAGACCGCCGGGACGAGGCCGCGGCCCTGCTGGATCGGGTGGGCCTGTCTGACAAAACGGACGCGCCCGTAAAGACCCTGTCCGGCGGGCAGAAGCAGCGGGTGTCCATCGCCCGGGCCTTGATGCGCCGGCCGGATCTTTTGCTGGCGGATGAGCCGGTGGCGTCCCTGGACCCGGTCACCGGACAGCAGATCCTGGCGCTTTTGCGGGACATCCAGCAGACCCGAGGGCTGACAGTGCTGATGAACAGCCATAACGTAGAATTTTCTAAGATCTTTTCCGACCGAATCATCGGCCTGGCCAGTGGACAGGTGGTCTTTGACGGGCCGCCCGCCGCCCTGACCGACGCCGTGCTGGCCGCCATTTACGGCAGCCCGGAGGCTCAGCCATGACCCGGGCCGGGAAAAAGCGGCTGGCCGGGGCGGCGCTGGTGCTCCTTTTGCTGCTGGCCGCGGCGTGGGTCACGGACTGCGACCCGGCGCTGCTTTGGGCCCGGCGGGGGCACCTCACGGACCTGACCGGGGCCATGTTCCCGCCGGACTGGGGGTTTTTCCCCAAGCTGGCGGCGCCCCTGTGGGCCACGTTCCAAATGTCCGTCACGGGCACGGTGCTGGGGGCCGCACTGGCCCTGCCGGCCGCACCTTTGTGCGCCGGAAGCTTCCACGCTCCTGCCGTTTTGCGGCATATTTTGCGGGCCATCATTCAAATCACCCGGTCCTTCCCGGCGCTGATTTTGGCCCTGATGGCCACGTTTTTGTTCGGTCTGGGCACCTTCGCCGGCACCGTGGCCCTGACGGTATACACTTTCGCCATCATGACCCGGCTCACTTACGAGGACATCGAGGCTGCGCCCTTATCCGCCTATCGCGCCCTGCGGGCCATGGGGGCCGCCCCGGCGCCAGCCTATTTCCGGGCCGTGGTCCCCGCCATCGCGCCGTCTTACCTCTCAAACGGGCTATACCTGCTGGAAACCAACGTGCGCCACAGCGCCATTCTCGGCTACGTGGGAGCCGGGGGCATCGGCCTGCTGCTGAACGAAAAAATGTCCTGGCTGGAGTACGGCAAGGTGGGCATGATCCTACTCTCCCTGTTCGCCGTCACCTGCGTCATTGAGACCGTCAACGGCGCGCTCACCCGTATGGTCCGGGAGGAACAGTCCCTGCCCCCGTTTGCAAAACGCGGGCTGCTGTTCACCGGAGCCGTGTTGTTCACGGTCTGCGCTGTCACCGCTGCCCCGCCGGACGTTTCCCATACCAGCGCCCAAATGGTGCGAAGCCTGCTGTCTGACTTTGTTCGGCCGGACTGGGGATTTTTCTTCGACCTGAGCGCCGCCGGGCTGGGCTGGCTTTTGCTGGAAACGGCGGCCATCGCACTGGCAGGCACCTGTGCCGGGACGGTACTGGCCCTGCCTCTGGCGTTTTTGTCCGCCGGACGGCTGGTGCCCCGGCCCGTGGCTGGGCTGTTCCGGGTCGTCATCATGGCCGTGCGCTCCGTGCCCTTTCTGATTTACGGCCTGATTTTCATCCGGGCCACCGGCCCGGGAGCTTTCACCGGGGCACTCACGCTGGCGGTATGCAGCGTGGGGCTTTTGAGCAAACGCTTCCTCGAGGCCATCGATGCCCTGGACTTCCGGGCCTATCACGCTTTGGCCTCCATGGGCGTCCCCCCGCTGCTGCGGGTGCGCCACGCCGTACTGCCCCAGCTGGCCCCCATTCTGGCCTCGGCGGTGCTGTACCGGTTCGATGTGAACCTGCGGGAGGCGGCAGTGTTGGGTCTGGTGGGAGCCGGAGGCATCGGCGCGCCGCTCATCTTCGCCATGAACCAATACGACTGGTCCACCGCATCTTCCATCTGTCTGGGCTTGATTTTGCTGGTCTGGGCAGTGGACGGACTGTCCGGCAAGCTGCGGAAAAAACTGGACATATAAAAACGGACGGCTGAGCCGTCCGTTTTTATTATTGAATGATGAGCTCCAACTGATATGCCTCCGCCAGAGGTCGCAAAAGAGGCTCCAGCACCGCGCCAGCATTGGTCCGGGCATCGTCCAGCAGGCCGTTGGCAATAGCCTTCGCCTCCATGGCATCCTTCTGGTCCGCCAAAAATCCGTTGTAGTCCTCAATGGTGATGGGATTGAAGATGCTCCGGGTCTCGTCAAAAACCTGCAGACTGTCCTCGTCCATCTCGTGGGAGAGAATTTCCGCCGCCGGCAGCGTGACAGTCAATTGGGTCTCGGAAATCTCAACTGCCGCATCCCTTAGCCGGATGCCCGCCTGAATGTTCCCGTCATAGGACACGATGAACCGCTTGGTAGAAAAGGGCAGCTTCACGCCGTAAAACTCGCCGTGCTGCTCGAATTGGCCCATGTTGGTGTAATAATACTTCGCCGTGGCCAGCTGGCTCACCTGCTCCATGCGGTTTTGCACCACCACCGCGTCCAGCGCCGGCGGATGTTCCGTGCGCTTGCCTCCGGCAAAAAATCCCGCCCCGAAAAAGAGCACGGCAAGCAGGCCTGCCGCCACGGTCAGCGCCGCCGCGCGGCGCAGGGTGCGGACCACCTTGAATTCCTTTTTCTGTTCCGTCATGGGCTCACTTGGTGCCGAAAATACGGTCGCCGGCATCTCCCAGGCCGGGGACGATGTACCCGTGGTCGTTGAGCCGCTCATCCAGCGCCGCCACGTAAATATCCACGTCCGGGTGGGCCTTCTGCATGGCCTGCACGCCCTCCGGCGCGGCAATGATGTGCATGCAGCGGATATGCTTCACGCCCACTTCCTTTAAAAAGTCCACCGCCGCGATGGCGCTGCCGCCGGTGGCCAGCATGGGGTCCACGATGATGACCTCCCGCTCGCTGATGTCGGGCGGCATCTTGAAATAATACTTCACCGGCTCCAGGGTCTCCGGGTCCCGGTACAGGCCGATGTGCCCCACCTTGGCGCTGGGGATCATGGCCACCATACCGTCCACCATACCAAGGCCCGCCCGCAAAATGGGCACGATGGCCAGCTTCTTCCCCGCCAGACGCTTGCATTGGGCTTTCGCCACGGGGGTCTCCACCTCCACGGCCTCCAAGGGCAGGTCCCGGGTGGCCTCAAAGCACATCAGCATGGCGGTCTCCCCCACCAGCTCCCGGAATTCCTTCACGCCGGTGGTCTGGTCCCGCAGGATGGACAGCTTGTGCTGGATCAGGGGATGTTCAAATACGTGTACGGTACTCATGGCATGGTCTCCTCTTCTTTATTTGAATTTGACATTCGTTCTTGTCGTTCCCGTTCCGCTTGAGATAATCTCAAATAGACCGGCAGCACATCATCTGCCGTGCCGGGGGTCTGCTCCATGGCCGCCAGGGCCACGCCATAGGCGCTTTGGGTGCGCAGAGGTTCCGGGGCCAGAACAGCAGTCAGTCCCGCGGCGATAAAATGTTCCATGGTCAATGCCGCACCGTCTCCGATGAGATGGGGCGGTTGTTCCACCGTTTTGAGCTCCGCCGCCAGTTCTTCCAGTGCGATGGCCCGGTCCGGGCAAAGGCGCTTTAACGTGCCGCTCTCTATCGTGAACAGGGCATTGTACACCTGCTGCCGCCGGGCGTCCATCACGCAGCACAGCAGCGCGCCCTCGCCGAAGGCAAGACCGTTGTACGCCATGGCCTCCAGAGTGGACACGCCCACGGCTGGCTTGTCGCAGCCCCAGGCCAGGCCCTTGACCGTGGACACCCCGATGCGAATGCCCGTGAAGCTCCCCGGACCATGGGCCACGGCGAACAAGTCCACATCCTCCAGGGTATGCCCGCTGTTTTTCAGCAGGTCTCGGGCCATGGGAAGCAGTGTGACACTGTGGGTCAGGCCGCAGGTCTGGGTGGCCTGGGCAAGGAGGGTCCCCCCGTCGCACAAGGCGACACTGGCCGCTTTCGCGCTGGATTCAAAGGCCAACGTCAGCATGGTTCTCCCTCCTCAATGGTGATGCGCCGGTCCGTATCCGACAGTTTTTCGATGGTGAGCTTCCACTCATCCCCAAAAAAGGCCTCTTCCACATTTTCGCTCCATTCCACGGCGCACACGGCGCCCCGGGCAATGTAATCCTCCCAGCCGATGTCGAACAGTTCCTCGGCACTTTGCAGACGGTACATATCAAAATGGATGAGTGTCCGTGCCCCCTGATATTCGTTCACGATGGTGAAGGTAGGGCTGGAGATCCGGGCGTCGATGCCCATGCCCCGGGCCAGCCCCCGGACCAGGGCGGTCTTGCCCGCACCCAGGTCCCCGTACATGGCAAGCACCGTGCCGTCCGGGATGCGGCGGCCCAAGGCCTCACCGGCGGCCTCCGTCTCCCGGGGAGAGCTTGTGATGATGATTTGTTTCATACGCATTCCTTCGTTTTGATACTCTTTGACAGTATACAACGTTTTCATCGTTGCGTAAAGAGCAAAGTTGTGTTATACTATTTATGTACGTCTGAAAACCGCTCGTGAAAGGAGCGTCGCTTTTGAAAAAAATATCGTCCCTGGCCAGGGACTTTTTTGCCCGGGCGGATGTTCTGCTGCTGGTCTTATGCACGGTCTGTACGGTCTTTGGCATCGTGGTCATCGCAAGCGCCACGCTGTCTCTGGATACGCTGAAAAACGTGTATGTACAGATCCTGTCCCTGTTCGTGGGACTGGGCTTGTTCGTGCTGTTCACTTATATTGATATCGACACGCTGGCGGATAACTGGGTCATGCTGTGTGTGTTCAACATCGTATTTCTGCTGGTACTGCTGCCTTTCGGTGTGTCTGGCGATTCCGGCAACAACGGCTGGCTGCGCTTCTTCGGCATTGGCATCCAGCCAACGGAAGTGGTGAAGGTCTCCTATATCGTGGTCATGGCCAAGCACATCACTTATCTGAAAACCAAGCAGGATCTCAATGCGTTTCCCTCCGTTGCGCAGTTAGCCGTCCATTTCGTGGTCATTTTCGGCTTGATCCTGGTCACTTCCCGTGACCTGGGCAGCGCGTCCGTGTTTTTTATCATCTTTCTTGTAATGCTGTTTGCTGCAGGGCTGAGATGGTACTGGTTCGTCATCGGCTGTGCCGTCATCGCTGCGGTGATTCCCTTCGCCTGGACCCATGTGCTCAGCGATTACCAGCGCAACCGGTTGCTGGTGCCCTATGTCCCCAGCATCGACCCGGACAATTCCGGCATCAACTGGCAGGCAAACCTCAGTAAAATTTCCCTGGCCTCCGGCCAGATCACCGGCAGGGGCTGGGGCAACGGCCCGCAAAGTCAATCCGCCCGGGCCGGCAAGCATACAGACTTCATTTTCGGCGTCATCGGCGAAGAAATGGGTATGATCGCCTGCGTGCTGGTCATCGTGCTGCTGATCGTTATCGCCATCCGCTGCATTCAGGTAGGACTGCGCTCCGGCACCACGCTGAGTATGCTGGTGTGCTTTGGCGTGGCCGGGACCATCCTGTTCCAGACCTTTGAGAATACCGGCATGTGCATGGGCATCACCCCGGTCATCGGCATCACACTGCCCTTTATCAGCTACGGCGGTTCGTCCATCGTGTCGCTGTTCGCTGCTATGGGCATCGTGTCTGGTATTAAATACAAGCGAAAACCGACAAGGTATGCGCTTTATTAGATAAGACGACTTTGCCGCCCCGAAAGGGGCGGTTTTTTTATTGTTTCTCCTCCGCCTTCTTCTGGTACTGGGTGCCGAAATAAAAGGCGATGACCACGGAAAAGACGGTCAGAAATTCCTGTCCCGTGACGCGGCCGGCGATGCTCAGATAGGCAAACACCGCCGTCAGGGCAAGGGTCACGATGGATTTCACCGTGAGCAATTGTGCCAATTTCTGCTTCATGCCCGGCCCTCCTGTCTGCGGTATTCCATGGCCACGTATTCCTCCCGGGTCAGCGGGCGCTTGTACTGGTAATTGCCCGCGCCGTCCCCCTGAATCAGACCCGCTGCCTCCGCCCAGGACCGGGCCTCGGCGCTCCAATCCGACGGGGGCAGCTTGCCCAATGATTCCAGCCAGCGGCCGGCCATTTCGTTGAATCGTTCCTGTGTCATTTCTGCTTCCTCCTTCAGTGCTTCAAATGGAAAATGTTGACCCGGGCAGGCGGTTTGGCACACATCCCGGTGCCGCAGCAGCGGCAGTCCCGGGCAGCGGGTGAGGATATTCGCAAGAAGCGCCGCACCGGCGGCAAACTGGGCCGGCGGCATGGTGTCGTGCTGGAAATTTCCCTCAAAGCAGACGCCGATGGTGTCGCCGTTGCGACCGGCAGCATGGGTGCCTACCGCATGTTCTGGGCGGCCTCGGAACACCTCCCCGGTTTTGCGGACATAGTAGTGATAGCCGATGCCCGACCAGCCGTTGTTCTGGTGTTGGCGGTGGATGTCCTGGGCAGACGCTCCATCTGCGGCGGCGTGGTGCAGAATCACCGCCCGGGTCGCCCCGCGGGTCTTCAGCGGGCTGTTCCAATGGTACGTTTCTTCGTGAATGTGCATAGTGTTTCCCTCCTGTGCGTTCGACAGGCGCATCACGCCCCGCCCCCATGGGGTGTGAACAGGCCTTTCACCCGTAGGCCGCACAGGGGTGTTTTTTGTACGTTTCGATGCAACGAAAAATCTTTTTTCGTCAAATTTCTTTTTTGCATTGACAAGGACGGAAAAGACGTCTATAATAATTGAGTCGTCCCGGAGACGGGGCAGCCTGAAAATTGAATCATTGCCTTATCAAGAGTGGTGGAGGGAACGGCCCTGTGAAGCCCGGCAACCTGTGTGTTCACGCAAGGTGCCAAATCCGGCGGTACGTATCGAAAGATAAGGACGTTTAAAAAAGACCCGCCGGATGGCGAGTCTTTTATTTTTTGCACTTCATTTGCGCGCCCTGCGGGCATACTCATTCCGTGAAACAATCGGTGAAATAAAATATTTTGAGGTGATATAATATGGCAAAACGTTTATTTACATCTGAGTCCGTGACGGAAGGGCATCCGGATAAGATCTGCGACCAGATCTCCGATGCGGTATTGGACGCCATCCTGGAAAAGGACCCCAACGGCCGCGTGGCCTGTGAGACCACCGTGACCACGGGCTTGGTGCACATCATGGGCGAGATCTCCACTTCCTGCTATGTGGACATCCCCCGCATTGCCCGGGAGGTCATTCAGGAGATCGGCTACGACAGAGCCAAATTCGGCTTCGACTGCGACACCTGCGCCGTGCTCACCAGCATTGATGAACAGTCCATCGACATCGCTTTGGGGGTGGACAACTCCCTGGAGGCCAAAGAGGGCGGCGACCTGGGCAACGGCGCCGGAGACCAGGGCATGATGTTCGGCTACGCCTGCACCGAGACTCCAGAGTATATGCCCTTGGCGATCTCCCTGGCCCATAAGCTGGCCAAGCGGCTGGCCGATGTGCGGAAAAACGGCACTTTAGACTATCTCCGCCCCGACGGCAAGACCCAGGTGACCGTGGAATATGACGACAGCGGCAAGCCCGTCCGGGTGGACACCATCGTCATTTCTACCCAGCACGCCCCGGAGGCCACTTTGGAGCAGATCCGGGTGGATATGCTGGAGCATGTGGTGAAGCCCATCGTTCCGGCGCAGCTGCTGGACGGGGAGACGAAATATTTCATCAACCCCACCGGACGTTTTGTCATCGGCGGCCCCCAGGGGGATTCCGGTCTGACAGGGCGGAAAATCATCGTAGACACCTACGGCGGCAGCGCGCCCCACGGCGGCGGCGCCTTCTCCGGCAAAGACCCCACCAAGGTGGACCGCAGCGCCGCTTACGCCGCCCGGTATATCGCCAAGAATATCGTGGCCGCCGGCCTGGCGGACAAGTGTCTGGTACAGCTTGCTTATGCCATCGGCGTAGCGGAACCGGTGAGCGTGCTGGTGGATACCAGCGGAACCGGCAAGGTCTCTGACGAGGCTCTGGCCGATGCAGTGCGGAAAGTCTTTGACCTGCGTCCCAGCGCCATCATTCGGGATTTGGGACTCAAGCAGCCCATTTACCGGCCCTTGGCTGCCTACGGGCATATGGGCCGGGAGGACTTGGGGGTTTCCTGGGAAAGGCTGGACAAAGCGGACGCTCTCAAGGCGGCATTGGCCTGAACCTCCCAAGCTGTAACGGCATACAATACACAGGGTCTTGTGAAGGACTTCCTTCACGGGGCCCTGTTTTTCGTCTGTAATTCACGCAAGGAATTTGGAGGAATTCGATGTCAAACTGCGGAAACAACGATATGAACGTCATCCATGCGTATGACGGCGGATGCTGCTGCTGTGGCTGCGGCATCGGACCTACTGGCCCGGTCGGGCGGATGGGTCCCACCGGGCCTACGGGACCAATGGGCCCCATGGGTGTTCCCGGATTTCCCGGCGCAATGGGTCCCACTGGGCCCATGGGCGCCACAGGTGCAACCGGGGCAGTCGGCCCCACCGGGCCTATGGGTGCCACCGGCGCAGTCGGTCCTACCGGTCCTGTAGGCGCAACCGGCGCCACGGGTGCCACGGGTGCGACCGGGGCAGCCGGCCCTGCCGGGCCTACGGGTCCCACCGGACCTGTGGGTGCCACAGGCG
>CANSAE010000002.1 GCA_947644595.1 uncultured Clostridia bacterium | reverse complement strand
TTACTGCGTTTTTGTCCTATCAGTTTACGGCATTTTCATAGGCTTTTATAATTCACGTCCCGCCCCATTCTTGCCCCCTGCCATTCGCGGAACGTCTGAACCGCCGCGGCGATATTTGCCGCCACCGTTTCCGCGCTTACCGCTCCGCCCTCTTGCGTGTAATAGGTGAAGTCGATAGCATACGAAACCGTTTCAGGGGCCGCAACGGTAACGTGATCGGTCAGGGGGCGCACATTGTCCGCGTTCAGAATGTCCGAAACGGTTTTCAGCATTTCCGTTCCCGGCAATTCGCCCCCTGCAAGCAGAACCCGCACGTCAACTTCCCCCGGTTCCGGGGAAGTTGCTTTCACGTCCACAATCAAGGCCGACGCGGTTTTTGCGAAATACTCATAAGCCCCCAGCGGCCCTGCGGTCGAAAAGGTTTCCATGCTCTCCCGCATTCGGTCATAAAAGGCCGCGTCGCTTTCCTTGTCCGCTCCGCCGTCCGATTCGGACACATTTTGCACGGTTCCAAAATACGGGAAGATGTCTACAAGCTGATTGATCTGTCCCGGAACGAACCCGTTTCCGATTTCCCCCGCGGTCAGGCATTCCGCGGCAACGTCCCCGCTTGTGTCGCCCGCAAGGATTGTCAGGGTTTCCAGCGTTTGAAACATGATTTCCCCGTCAACCGTTGCGCGTGTCCCCGCCGGAATGATTGTCGCAACCTCCAGCGGAATGGAAAGCGTGAACCGCAACGTCGTTTTCGCCTTTTCCGGCTCCAAACGGTAAGCGTCTTTGAATATCTCTGCAAGGGAATCTAAATATTCCCCCTCTGCATACCGCGGCACGTTTTGTTTTGCCGAAAAATCAATGTTGACCCGCTCTTGAATGATAATGTCCGCCACCCAAAGGATAAACAGACGCGCGGGGTCTGCCGGGTATAGCGTCCGCCCCGTGAATGCTTCGTAAGACTGAATCAGGGCGTTTTCAAGTGTCGCCGTGTCCGTGTCTACAAAGGAAATTTCGGGATAGCCCCGGTTATTCGTCGTCAATTATGTTCACCTCCACAACTGGAATCAACGCGCCGGGCCGTTCCCCTAATTCAAAAGTCACGTCGCCGATCTGCGCCCGTGGTTCGTATTGTTCCACCGCTTCTAAAACCTCTGAAATCAGGATAGGCTGGGCCGTCTGAATCGGCTTGTCAAGAAACCGTTGTGCCATGCCCAGCCCCCTGTCAAGAGGAACGGAAAATTTCGGGGTCGAGATAATGACCGCTACATTCTGCAAAATCTCTTCTTCCCGTGTTGCGGGCGCAAGATTGATTTTCGTTAAGTCGTAGGCTTTCACAATGTACGCCATTTTCTCACCCCTTTATCTGCTGGAATATGATTTCATTGTTACGCTTACTTTTGAAACAAGCAGATTGCCGCGGTTGTCGTAACGGTCAAGGGAAGTCGAAACTTTCGTAATAACCCACTTGTTTGTGCCGTAGGCTTTCGGCCCGATGATAAGCGGGTGAACTTCTCCCCGGCGCATTGCTTGAAGCAGTTTTGCAACCTCTGAAATGGGATTCACGCCTAAAAAGACGGAAAAGAACATGGAAAAACTCATGCTTTCCACTTCCCGCCCTGTGTACTCCAAAAGCGGCTCTTTCAAATGCCTGTCATGGGTCGAATACTTCGCGCCGCTGTCCCATTTCAGGCCCGTAAACGTCTTTACTTCATTTCTGGAAACGGCAAAGGTAATGTCGCCCCAGCACCCGATCAAGGCCATTTCTTAAATCCCCCCAATCACGAACCCGTCGCCGTCGCCGTTTGGCAAGTAGATACAAAGCACAAAATCGCCGGGTGACGGCAACCACGGCTTTATAATCAAGTCGTGCTTGTGGCTTTGAAAGGCCGCGTCGCCGCTCCCGCCGCTTTCGTACTCCGTCCGATACGGGGCGTAATATTCGGGAACCCACGGCGGGTTTTTAAGCACTTTCAGCGGGCCGGAAACGAACGTGTCGCCCTTGTCCTTAAAGGTAACGCGGGCGGTCCGTTCCGCAATATCCACGGACGAAACCCAGCCCGCTCGAATAATATTCTTTAATGCGGTTAGTTCGCCCATTAGTAACCCTCCAAGACGCGCCGCAATGTGATATTAGTTTTATAGCCGCTCGACGAAATCGTGTGCGACGCGGTTTCGATGATGTACTTTCCGTCGAACGCTCCAAACCCCTCAACTTTGACAGTTACCCCCGCCACCAGCCGCGCGTCGCCCGCAAGATTAAAGCTTGCTTTGAACTCTTGTGAATTTTTTTCGCGCAACCGCTTTTTTGCAAGGGTCAGGGCTTCCGCATTGCTTGAAACCTTTTCGTTTACCTCCAGCACCTGTCCGCTTCCGTCCTTTTCTGCGTCAGGGGCCTTGTAGGTTGCTTCATAGGTCGTTTTTGAAGTAGGGTCCGTATACTTGACCCGGCAACTGCTGTAAGCCGTGTCGTGAAAGCTGGTCCCGAATGTATATTTTGAATAGTCGCCGTCGCCGCGCTTGATCGTCCGCACCGCGTCTTTTTGCTCATACGCCGCCGCGTCGAAAAGAACAATCATTTTCGCGGTAACTTTTAAGGAAATTCCCGCGGCTTTGCAAAGCCTTTGCAAAAATACAATGTCCGATTCTGTCACTTGCTCCCGGCGGTTGTAAAGCGGGTCAAAATCCGATTCAAACAGGCATTTCAAGCCGTTTGCGGCGGCTATTTCGTTTGCAATGCCCGAAAGCTTGATTTTCTCCCACGCCTTTGTCTTTTTCTGTGTCCGAATTGTGGAAGTATAGGGGATTGACCCGGCCTTGATTGTGACTTTCGCGGGCGGGCCGTTGCCGTCCACGCTGTCAACCTGAAAAACGCCGCAATCAAGAACCCGGTCTTTCCCGTCCGATTCCCAATTCTTTTGAATGATAACAGCGGAAATCTCTGCGCCCTTTGCGCCGCCACTCTGCGTCATGGTGTCTTGCTTTGCCGCGGTCTTTGTTACTTGACTTTCGGCGAACCACCCCTTTTGATCGACGTGGATGGGGTATGGAATACCGCTTTTCAAGTTCAGGTGTGTTATTTTCCCCTGATAGTTTGAAAGCGTCGCGCCGGGGTTGCCGTTTCCGTAACTGCTATATTGCGGCCTGCCGCTTACGGTTACTTCGTCGCCGATCTTCCAGCCGCCGCTTTCACTATCTTTCTTTGCCGGGGCCGGGGCGGGCTGTGCGTCGGCGTTCAGCCAATCGCCCAGCCACACGCCCTCCCGGTCGTCAAGGGATAATTGCAAATCGTCTGTTTTATCCTCTTCGTTGTCCGTATAGGTCAGCGAAAGCAAGTGTTTGTTAATGTCCGCCGAAATGTCCACGCCCTCAAAGGTCAAGCGGACCTCTGCCCGTCTTGCGTTCATAGCGTCCGCCCCCTTTTCCACGGCGGCAACTCTGCCGGAATCCGCGCTTCCGGCTCTGGAATATCAAGCGTGATTCCTGCGGGGAAAATGACAAGGCGGCGAAACTGTGGATTCGCTTTTATCAGCTTGTCGGTATAGGCTTCGTCGCCCAGCGTCTTGTAGGCGATTCCGTCCCACATATCCCCGGCAATGGTGGTGTATTTAGTCATAGTTCCGCCGCCTTTCGTCCTCTTCCTGTTGCTTCATGCGGTCGTCAAACTCGTTCAAAAGTCTTTCGTCCCGCTCGTTCAATATTGCTTCTATGTCCTCCGCCTGTGCGTCGCTTCCAACGTGGAAAACGGGCGCACTGTGAATGACGATACCCGCGCCCCGCGGCTCTGCCGCTGTCACGGACGGGGCCGACACGCCGCCCGCTCCGACGCGTGCCGCCGAAAGCGCGGCTTGCAGTAGAGGAAGCAGAGTAACAACCGTCGTTCCGTCCTGCGCTTCGCGGGCCGCGTTGATGTTGTCAAAGATTCGCCCGGTCTGCGCCGCTGTAAACACGGTCCGCCCGCGGGCGTTTGTGATAAGTTCTGCCCCGGCTTCACCCGCAATGAATGTGTCGGGGGTAAATCTTGAACCTTTCGCCAGCGCGGGAATCAAGGGAATATTGATACCTTTTCCGCCGATTCCGGGGACCCAATCGGGAATTTTAAGCCTGTTCAGCCCGCCGATCACGGTATTTATCACATTGATAATTCCGTTTACAACGCCTGTGCAAATGCTCTTGATTGATTCCCATATACCGCTGAAAATGCTTTTCACACCCTCCCACGCTTGCTTCCAGTTGCCTGTAAAAACTCCCGTGATAAAGGTAATTAGCCCGCTCAAAATCTGTGTCAGCCCGTCTATAATGCCGGAAATCATTGTAACGGCTGTCGCTAACTGATTCCCGAACAACTCTGCCACCATCTGAATAATAGGCATAAGGGCTTCAAGTAACTGTTGCAGTAATGGCAGAATCATTTCTACCAGCGGCATAACCGCCGAAACCACCATCATAATCAGGTCGATCACAACGGGCAAAATCCCGTCTATGATCTGCTGAATAATCGGCATTAGTGCTTCAAGTAGCTGTTGCAGAATGGGAAGCACCGCTTCTATAATCTGCATGATGATGGGTACAAGGGTTTCGACAAGCTGAATCAGCACGGGCAAGATCGCTTCCACAATCTGCCCTATGACGGGCAATAACTGTGCGATAAGGTCAAACAGTACGGGAAGCACCGTTGCAATGATTTCCCCAATTAAAGGTACAATTTGTTGAATCAGGCTCCCAATAACGGGAAGCAGGGAAGTTGCAAGCTGTCCGAACTGGTCTAACAAGCCCGGCAAAATTGCTTTTAGCTGTTCCACAACGCCGATGATTGAATCGAACACGGCAACGCCCGCGTCGCCGAAATGCTCTTGAAAGAAATTGCGGGCATTCCCCATATTTTCACCGCTGAAAACGCCCTTGATTGCCGCGCCGACGTTCTGAATCACGCCCCACACTTTATCAAAGACGGCCAGCGCACCGTCGCCGAATGTCTGTTGAATCCAGCCGCGCACTTCTTCAAGGTTGCCGGAAATCAGTTTGATTGCAAGGGCAACGCCGCCGATTATGCCGACAATGGGCAAAAGCTTTCCTCCGATACCTCCTAACCCCGAAAACAGGCTTTTTATACCTCCGCCCGCTCCGGCAAATGCTTTTAACTTCGTGAATGCGCCTTGAACCGCAAGAACGCCGCCTTTGATCTCCAAGAATCCAAGCTTCCCGGCAAGCGCACCGACTTTCAGGCCCGCAAGGGCGGCGGCAACTTTAACGATTGTTGACAGCAATTCCGGGTTTTCCTGCGCCCATTCCGAAAACTTCGTGACCAGCCCGGACAGTTTTTCCGCCGCTGTTGTTACATATGGTAAAAATGTGTCGCCCAGCACAATTCCCAAATTAGCTATCGCATTTTTGGCTTTTTGCATTTTGGATTCTGCATTGTCCGTCGCGGTTGCGAATGCTGTTGCCGCCGCCCCCGACGCGCTATACATTTCCGCCGTTTTGCTTTTGAAGTTGTCGGCTTGTTCTCCGGCAAGGGCCAGCACCGCTGTTTGGGCTTCAACAGAACTGAATAGCTTTGCAAACGCAAGTTCATCACCGCCCACGCTTTGCCTTAAAGCGTCAAGTGCGCCTTGCAATCCCTTACTTTCCAAAAGGGCCTTGCCGTTCGCATATCCCAGCTTCTCCAGCGACGCTGTCATATCTTTAGAGGGCGACAAAAAGCCCTGCATGGTCGCCTTTAGCTGTGTTGTGACCTCTGCCGTGCTTCCAGTTACGCCCGTAAGCGTTGCCATTGCCCCGAATAAATCTTCCTGTTTTAGGCTTAATGTAGCCGCAAGAGGAATAACCTTGCCAACCGACGACGCAAGTTCCGGGAATGACGTTTGCCCCAACTTAACCGTCTGAAATGCTAAATCGGCAGCTTTTTGCTGTGCTTCTGCGGATATATCGCCATAGCCTTTTGTTACTGCGGAAAGTAGGTTAATTGAATCTGTCGTTGTTGCTCCGCCTGCTGTTGCGGCCTTTGAAGCAATTTCAAGCAGTTTTGCGCTTTCTGCTGTATCTCCAAAGGCGGATATAACTTGATATAAACCGTCTGTCAAGTTATCGGTTCCCGCCCCGGTTATATTGGAAATACTGATAACACTTTTCTTTAACTCTGCGATTCTGCCCGCAACGTCACCGTCAAGCAAAGTCCCGACGTTTGACATCTGCTTTTCAAACGCCATTGAACTTTTAACAGGCCCAGCGTAAATCGCCGCACCGACGGCGGCAAATGCTCCAAGCGTCCCGGTCAACCGCGATTTTGTTTGTGCTATGGCTTCATTGTTCTTTTGCTGTGCCTGTGCTATGTTCGCAAGGTGTTCCTGATTCTTTTTTATGCGTTCGTAGCTTTTAGCAAGCTTGTCATTTTCTTGACTTAAACGGTCGGTATTTATTCCTGCTTCGCTTAGTTCGCTTCCAAGCTGTCCCAGCCGGGCTTCCTGTTCCTCGATTCGGGCGGTTGTCTGTTCAATCTGGCGGGCGTTCCGCTCCATCTTCTGCCGCAAGGCTTCCGACGGTTGTTCCGTTTGGCTCATTTCGCGTTGCAAACGGTCGTGTTCCTCTGTCAGTTGCGCCAGCTTGTCCTTGTTCGCTTGCAGGGCCGCGCTCTGCTTTTGGAATCCCTCGATCTTCCCGGAAAGTGTGTTGATTTTGGAAAGATTTCCTTGTAACTGCCTTGAAGCGTTCATTGCGCTGTTAAAACTAGAATTAAACCCGCTTCCCAGCGTAGCTTGCAGTTTGAAAAGCAATTCAAATTCTTTTCTTCCCGCCAAATTTTCACCCCCTTTTTATGGCATGAAAAAGGCAACCACCCGGAATCCCGGCTGGTTGCCCCATACGATTAGGCCGTTTTATTTTTTTGCGCCATAGAATAACAGACGTTTTCCGTCCATCTGCTTTGTCATTTTGCCGTCCTGAATAAGCGCGTTTAGGGCCTTTAGAACCTCTGCTTGCTCTTCCTCAGCAAATAAGGCGTAGATTTCTTTTCGCATTACGCCGTCATGTTCACTTGCGAATTTAAGAATCTTACGCTTCTTTGCCGCAAACGCCTTTTTCTTTGCCTGTTCCTTGTCCCATTCCGCTTTTTGCTGTGGATAGTCACGTTCCATGTAGGTCCTGTATGCCGCTTCAATGCGCGGCTTTATGCCTGCGCAATGATTCAGAAAATAGGTACTTCCATACGGGCCGCATTCAGCGCAAAAATCTTCCAGTTGATCGCATAGTTCAAGGGCTTTTTCATACGCCTTGATCTGATCGGCGGGGTTGTCACTTTCCACCCACGTTGCGTCATCGATTTTTTCTTGCAGACGGTCGATTTTCGCCCCGTACTGATCTTCAAATGCGTCCTCTTCGTCTAAGCCTGCCCAATGTGTCATTTTAGGCGGAGTCGCTCTTTGTTCCTGCGTTTGGCGTGAATCTGGCTGTTTTTGGGAAAACAGTTTTGAGAAAAGCCCCATACGCAACAAACCTCCTTGAAGTTTTGATATGCTAAAGGTGCGATATATTCTTATCTTTAACATATTCTTAACTCTATTATAGGCTTATGCGTGTAGGTTGTCAAGGTTCCTACCCCCTTTGCGCCTGTTCTTTCTTTGCGCGTTCTCTGTCCTCCGCGGCGGCGGCGTTTATGTCACGAATCCACGTCATAATTTCCGCCGGGGTCATATCTAACCAAAACGGAATCGGCGTGTTCGTCGCCCGTGCAAGGCGGTAACATTCCCGCCGCCACCAGCGGGCCGGGCTTTTTAATAGCCCGTAGACAGTAAAAAATCCCGCGCCGCATTGGTAATGCGGTTAAATTCGGGCAACGGCATAGCGTCCAGCACGTCGCTTCCGATACCCGCGGCCCGCGCCGCCAGCTTGCTCTGGAAGTTGCGGGAAATTTCGGGTGAAAGGGCATATTCGTTGTTCATCTGCATTTCGGTTTCAATGGCCACCATGTCCCGCCCGGTCAACCGCTCGAAATTGAACGTCAATTCGGTGTAGGTCGCGCCGCTGTACTCAAAGGGACGCTTGAACTTGTGCGTATAAACGCCCACGTCGCCCCCTGTGGCCTTTCCCGCCGCTTCCGTGGTAGATGTAGGGGTGGCGGCTTCCGCCGCTCCTGTGGCCTGCTCTGCGCCGATTTCGGCTATATTTGTTACCTTGTCGCTCATCGTCTTTTCCTCCGATTCAAAATTTCATATTTTCAGATACAGAAAAAGGGCATAGGAAAGCCCGGCGGGAAAATCCCTACCGGGCTTACTTGCCCAACGCCTTTCGTACTTCTGCCAAGTAGTCAACGCCGTTGATAAAGTAAATGAAATTCAGAATGTCGATTTCCATGACCTTTTCCCCGTTGATGTACGTGGCGAAATAGGTTGCCGCATACTCCCCGGACGCTTCCGCGGACGCGGCGGGGGCAAGCTTGCCGGGGGCAAACTTCGTCGGCGTTACCATCAGGACGTGTTTTACTGCCTGTTGCACGTGTTTTCCCGCTACATTGTCCCAATACTGCTGGGACGCGCGGAGATCAAGCTGGTGGTTACGCGGTTCGTTCAGCTTGATTGCATACGGGGTCACTGTGCGGAAATTCAGCGTCAGCGTCATGGATTCAATTTGACCTGTGAACGCGCCGTTGAATGCGCCGGAAATACCCGCGCCCTTGACCTCTTCCGCAATCTGCGAAACTTCGGGAAGCGTTACTTCCGCCATGCCGTAAAATTCGGTCGCGTCCTCATATACGGCAAAACTGTTAATGCCTATATCTGCTCTCATTGCTGTCCCCTCCTTACGCCGTCAACGCCGCGGAAACATAGTCCACGTCGTATTCAAGCACAAATTCGCATTCTTTCATGGGGCTGGGCGGGGTCATGAAGATATGGAAAACAGCCTTGCCCGCCATAAGCGCAACCGTGCTGTTTTCGTCCTCTCTGAACTCGACGCGCCCGCCCAGCAACTTCTCTTCGTTGACAAGGCCGTTCAGCCAAATGTTGACCGAATCAACAATGCTGTCGATCAGCCGCCGGGTCATTTTCTTGTCAACCTTGCTCCAATAGGTCAGAATCAAGGAATTTGCAACCCAGCCGAACATACGGGAAACGCACGTGAAATAATTCTTCACGTCGGTATCAGCCGGATAACAGGCGGTTTCATTGCCCCAAAGCACATAACCGCCGATGAAGTTCAACGCGGTAACAATGCCGTTGCTGTTCAGGTAGTTTGCATTCTGTAAGTCAAGCAGAATTTCCGTGCCGTCGGCAAGAACCGCGCTGTCGATCTGCAAAAGCTTATTCGACGGGCTTTCCGCCGGACAACCGCCGTTGTCTGAATCGGTCTGCCCCATGCGGCCCGCCATCTGCACGGAAAGGTGAAAAACGCGGTCCCCAAGCTTTACCAAAGGCCAGCAAAGAATCTGCCCTTTGTTGTTAATGTTCTGCGCTTTCTTCCACGCGGGAACGTCTGCATAGTGGGTCGCTTCCGTTGTGTCAACGTCAATCAGGGCTTTCCCCTCGAACACGCCGTTGATCGACGCGGCCTTTGCAACCATGACCGCCGCAACCGTGGATTTATGGGACCAGCCGGGGCAAAGCACCAAATCGGCGACAATCCCATATTTCGGGAAAATGGAATCGTACAGTTCAAGGCCCGAACTCTTTTTCGTGTTCGTGTCAAAGCCGCCGATGATTTCATTTTCCGTAATCGCGGCGGGGTCCACCGCATCAAACGAAATTGTCAGTTCGCCCGTGCTTGCGGGAATCGCTCCGTCCTCCAGCACTTCAAGAATCAGGCTTTCGCCCTCATAGAACAGGTCGTAATCTGTCCCAGCGGCGTAATATTGGCTTTGCCCCTCTGCCGCGCCGTTGTTCTTTACGCGCACGGTTTCTTTCAGGGCTTCAAGGGGCAAAAGAACCTTGCTGTCGCTGATCGGATAGTTCTTTTCCTCTACCGCCTTTTTGTGCTTTGCGGGGTCAAGGATATTGACGAACACGACGGGGGAAACGCTATAAAGCTTGAATTGCGAATAGATCATTTCGCAAAGCGGGTATTTCTCCCAATCGTCGCTATACCCCAAAGCGGAAACCGCTTCCGCGTAATTCTGAACCATGACAGGCTCATTGACGGGGCCGCCGACGGTATGAACCGGGGCCGCTCCCACCACAAAAGCAACGCCGCAATCAGCCGTAACAGGGGTCGAAAGCGACGTGTCAACCTGTCTTGTCGATACACCGTGATAATAGTTAGGCATGGTTAAACCTCCTTATTTCCGCGCATTGCCGAAACAATGTCGCCGTAATGCTTGTGGGCGATATTTCCGGGGGTTTTCACCTTGACGGAAAATGCCGCCAGCTTGTCCGCCGGAACAATCAGCTTTTCGATCTGCGGGTAATCCTCCAGCGCGTCGGAAAGGTAATTTTTCACGTCCTCGAACGTCCCGCGGAACACGGTATTTTCTTTCAGCCGTCCGCGGGGAAGCGACGGCCCAGCGTAAACAAACAGGTTATACCCCTGCGGGGCTTCCTGCTTGCCCTCTAAGGGCTTTTCCGGCTGGGTGGTGTTGTTATCCTCCCCGGCTCCGTCGCTGTCCTCTGTGCCGCTCTGCGGGCCGTCTGTGGGGGCCTCTCCGTCGCCCGCCCCGTCGCCGCCGTTTTCGTTCTCTCCCGCTCCGCCGCCGGGCGCGTCCTGCTGGCCCTCTGTGCCGCTCTGTACGGCGTTTTCTCCGCCGGGGGTGTCGTTACCCTGCCCGGACGTTCCGCCGTCCTCTGCGTCGCTCTGCGGGCCGCTTTCGGGCTGTTCTGCGGTTTGTGCCGCTCCCGCCGCTTTCAGCGCGTCCATGATCTGCGCTCTTGTCATGCTGTCGTCGGCGGCAATTCCGTTCAAAACGGCGATTTCCAGCAATTCGTCTTTCTTCATGCTGGGCTTAAACTCTATTGTCATATCCTTTGAACCTCGCTTTCTATAATTGGCATACTCCAATTAGTCATCATTTCGCCCAAGTAATACGGGCGCGTGCTGTCCGGGTAAACAATCGTTTCAAGGGGCGGGCACAAAATATACCGATCTGCAATCATACCGTCGCGCATGAAAGCAATTTTAATTCGGGTCAGCAGATTTAGAACGCACCGTGCGCCCTCTTCCGCGTCCTCCGAATACGTCGCGGCAACGATTCGCACCATGCAGACGCATTCGTGGTGTCCCCCCGGCTCTTGCGTGTCGTTACTCTTGATGTACTGCAAAAGAACATAGGGAATCCGCTTTGTTTCCGCGTCCTTGTCAGGCAACCGCATTGTATAGACTTCCGGCGGGCGTTCCTTGTGTTCTCCGCTCTTCCTGTCTACCCGAACGGGCAAAATCAGGTCTTTTGTTTCCCTTTCGACGAACGCTTTCATTGCGTCCAGTAAATCCAAAGGTGTCATACTACCTCCCGTACCCGTTCAGAATGCGGGTTATTTCATGCTCAACGCGCTTGTCGATGGTGTCTTGTGCCGCTTCCTCCACCTTGTCAAGCACGTTTTCGTTTGCCATCATGTGCGCGGTTGACGGCCCGAAAAGCTGTTCGGAGGAATCGCGCCGCCGCGTCATTCGTTCAAATACGCCCACACCGTACTTTCCCAAATCAGCGACGAAAGCGTGTTCCAGCCGCTTTCCGCCCTCTGCTTTCAGCACCGAAACGGAAACGGTCTTTTGTGCCGGGGCCGACGGGGAAACCTTAAAGCGTTTTAGCGGAATGACCGTCCCGGCAAACTCGATTGAACCCACCAAGTCGCCCGCGGTCGCCCGCTTCATCTTCATGTTTTGATTCGCGGTAATGTCCCCTTGCTTGATGTTGTACGTCTGCCGGATTTCTTTTCCCGATTGCGAACGCACCGTACCCAGCGCACGGTTTATCACATTGAAAAGAACCCGGTTCGGCGCACCGTGCAAATCGCCCAAAAGCAAATTGACCCGCTCGATCTGTTCGTTCGTGATCTCAATCATTCTTCCGTCAACCCCTCCAAGTAAAGCACAATTTCCCCGGCTTCCGGGTGAACCTTTGTAATCGTGTAAAGGTCGTCGCCGATCTCCACGGGTTCACCTTTTTTCGGGGTTCGTTTCAGCAGGGAAAGGGGAACGTACATGACAAGATCGACAAGAACCAAGCCGTCTACATGGTCCGTAGACGGCTTTTTCCTGTCCTGTGCGCCGCCGTCGTCAATAATGACAGGGCCTTTATAGCGGGTCCCGGAAATCCAAAATTCGATCACGTCGGCGTGTTCGGTGCTGTTATGGAATACCGCCGTCAAATCCCGCTCGACTTGCGCTTTGAAGTTCATACAAGGCCCTTTGCAACGAACCAGCTATTGACTTCATGCGGCACGGTCAGCGGGCGGCTGTTCAGTTGCAGGAAACGGCGGTCAGGCCGACGCTCCACCCATGTCTGCGGCACTCTGTCGCCCTCCACGGTCGCAAAGCCCTTGCCCTCTTCGGGAATCATGGTAATTGCGCCGTAGTAAATGGAATAGTCCGCTTCGGTCGAAAGCAAGGCCAGCGCACCGTCGGGAACCAGCGGTTTATCCTGCGGCGCGGCGGGGTCCGTCCAGTCGTCAAGGAACCATTCGTTATACTGGTAAATATCCAGCCCCAGCTTGTGAACAGTCCCGATGTAGGTTACGCCGTTCGGAAGCTGGCGGGGCTTGATAACGGCCAGATCATACGCCCGCACGTCCAAAACGTCCTTGACTTTCGGGTGTTTGACAAACGCGTTTGCAACGTCTTTCGCCATAATACAGACGTTGCAGTTGATAAAGCCGTTTTTCTGCACGGTTTCGTGCCACCGCTCAATGTCTGCCAGCGGGTCGGACGTGTCGGCGGACCATTTCAGCGCGTCGGTTACGACGGTTTCGGTATTGCTGAAATCAAAGTCGATAACTTCGTTCAGCCCCTCGCCGATAATGGGAATCTGCCCCGTGAAAAGGGCGGTCGCCGCCATCCACTCTTCCCGGCGCACGTTCATTTCGTCCAGTTCGCGGAAATCCCTTGCCAGCTTTTCAATGGCTCGTTCTGCGGGCTTTTTCCCGCTATAGGGATTCTCGCCTGCGGACCGCTCCAGCAGATCGTCAACGGTCGTAACCTTGTTCGGGGCAAGCATGGGCGGGGTATAGCTCTTTGTCTGATACCCATTGTTCGGAACCGTCCTGCCGCCGATTTTCGGGTGAACGAACGGGGCAAGGGCGCGGTTTCCTTTCCTGAAATCCACGTCAACGCTTTTTGTCACGAAAGTCTGGCGGTTCTTAAAAAAGGTGTCGCGGAAAAACGTATGCACGGGGGGCATACGCTCCACGATCTTCCCCATTGTGCGGGGGGTGTAAATGCTGTTTTCAATAGCCATCTTCTTTTCCTCCTATCACTTCAAAAAGATTCCCAGCTTGCGGAAAGCGGGTTTCAGGGCTTCGACGGTTACGCCGTCTTGCAACGGCAACGCGTCGGCGAAAAATTCGCCTGTCAGACAACACACAACGCCGCCGTCGGTGCTGTCGTCTGCGGCAATACCGTACAAATCGGCCAACCCATCTGCCGTGGCTTCGCTGATTCCGTCTGCGGTCTTAATAACAGGGGCATATTTGCGGACGGTTGCGCCGCTCTTCACGTCCCCAGCTTCCGTTACAACGGGGAAGTCGCCCGCAAAGAAATTCACGGGGCTTGTCTGGTCTTTCTGGATTTCATACATGGTGTTTTCCTCCTTATTTCGCCACGGGGAAAAGCTTGTCAAGAACCGCGTCAACCTCTTTGTCGTCGTCCTTGTCCGCCGCTCCCTCGATTCCTGCGCCCGCTCCCACGTCGCCCGCGTTGCTGTTCTTCGCGTCGTCGGCGCGGTCCTGAATGTACTTGCCGCCCTGCTTGCGCTGTTCGGCGATAATTGCTTTCGCAACGTCGCCCGCCGCGGTCGGCTTCGTGAACTTCGCTTCGTTCACGATAGCTTCAAAGCCGGGAAGTGCCACTTCCTCAATGTCCTGAATCCGTGTACGCTCCGCCGCGGTTGCCGCTTCCTCGATCTGCCTTGTCAGTTCAGGGAATGCCGCTTTCAGGTCAGCAACCGTCTTTATGTCCTTGATTCCGTCCATGTTCTGATCGCTCCTTTTCGGTTCTGTTTTAGATTTTGTATTTGAAAAACCGCCCGGCGTGTGGGCCGCAAGGCGATTTAACAACGAAACGGGCATATTCGGGAATTGTTCAAGGTTCATTGAAACGCTGTTTACAATGACCTTTGCGGCATTTTCAACGGTCGTGTCGGCTTCCTCAAACATAAGCCGATCACAAAAGCCCGCGTCAACCGCCTGTTTCCCGTCAAACCATGTTTCCGCCGCCATAATCGCGGCGATTTCTTCCGCGGCCTTGCCCGTTTTCAGGGCATAACCGTTTATAATGCTTTGTTTTATCACTTTCAATTCTTCCGACGCTTTCGCAAGGTCTGCTTCGTTGAAGTAACCTAAAAGGCCGATTGCCGGGTCATGCACCATGAACACGCCATTTCCCGGAATTTCGATCACGTCGCCCGCCATTGCAACGATTGTCGCCGCGGAAGCGGCCCAGCCGTCGATCTTGACCGTGATTTTCGCCGCATTGTCTTTCAGCCGGGTATAAATGGCATTTGCGGCGAACACGTCCCCGCCGCCGCTGTTGATTCGCACGACGATTTCAGGGACGTTCCCCAGCGCGTTCAATTCCTCTGTGAATTGCAGGGGCGTTACTTCGTCGCCCCACCATGTTTCGGAAGCAATGTCGCCGTATAAAATCAATTCCGGGGCGGCGTTTTCACCTGCCGCGGCCCGGAAATCCCAAAATCGCTTATTGTTTCCCTTGCCCTGTGCCGGGGCTTTCGGGTTCTTCTGTTCCTGCGCCATCTTGTTTTACCTCCCTTAATGCTTTTTCTTCACGTTTTAGCTGTGCAATGTTGCGGTCGTAATCGGACCCGTTCATTTCCATTGCTTCACGCCCGCGGGTAGAAAATCCGTTTTGCACCCGCTTTTCTGCCGCTGTGACTTCCTGAACAGGATTCAAAAGCCCCTGCGCGGGGCCGTTCCATTCCGCACCTGTGAAAGCCTTTCGCCTGATCGGGTCACTAAAAAAGCCGGGCGCGGGGATTCTTCCCTTTGCGACGGCTTCCGCGAACCATTCTTCATAAATCGGCTGGCAAAAGTCATTCGCAAGCCATGTCCGATACATTTTGAACATTTTCCATGCTTCCAAAAGCGCACCCCGCGACGCGCTATACGACGCGTTGAAATTCTTTACCAGCAGTTCGTAAGGGATTTCAAGGGCCGCGCCGATCTGTCGGCAAATGGCAACCACGAACCCGTCAAAGGCTGTGTTCGGTCTGCCGGGGTTTACGTCGTGGGCCTTTTCGCCCTCGTTCAAGTCCATAATCAGGCCGGGGGCAAGTTCAATCGAATTTTCGTCCCCCGCGTCCACCTGATCTTCCGACGAAACGACTTCGCCGAAACCGCCGTCGCTGGACGCTGATTCCTTTTCGATGAAGATAGCAAACAGGCCAGAAACCACGGCGGCGACAAGTTCCGCCTCTGTATAGCGGCCTAACTGTTTTAACGCTTCAATGACCGGGGCAAGGAACGGCACGCCGCGTCGCTGTCCTATCCGTTCCCGGTTCATTATGTGAATCACGTTCCGCCGCCCCGTCTTTTCGCCCCATGCTTCAACCCGCGTCCAGCCCCTTTCGGTCATATCGTATGACAAGGGATGGTGTTTGCTGATATGGTATGCGACGACTTCCCCCGCGTCGTTTGTTTCAACGCCGCCGACAATGTGCGGGTCAAGTGTCCCGTTTGGATTGCTTAACCTGTCCGCTTCAATCAGGCAGATTCTAAGGTCATAGGGCATATTTACCCGCGTTGTAATGGGAAGCGTCGCTATAACGTCGCCGCTCATAAGCCAATTCAGGAAAGCAAGCTGTTGTAATTCATAGAAATTGTCCAGCCGCTCCAAATCGCACGCCGGGGAATCAGCCCACAAAGCAAATTCCCGTTCGATCTTGCTTTCAAGTTCCCGCGCGGCTTCCTCTGTCATTCCCAAAACCTCATAATCAACTTGACTTTTCAGTTTCAGGCCGGAACCGACGACGTTTGTTCTACACGTTTTCAACGCGCCCGTTGCAAGGGGAACCCCCATGTAAAGATCGCGGCAACGCTGGCGGAGGGTCGAAAGGTTTTCTTGAATGTCCTCTTTTGCTGAACCGCCGCCGTATGTCCAGCCGATCATGCCTTTTTTGGTATGCGACGCGCCGTAATTGCTATATCCGCTGTCCAGTATTTCAAGTTTCCGGCGGGCCGCGGCACGTTTCACCGCCGTTTGCGGAAATACGGCGGCAACCGCTCTGTCAAAGATGTTCAAGGCGTTTCACCGTCCTTTCTTATAGGTCCCGCGGAACTGCCCTGTATATGCGGTTCCTGCCGCCGCGCTTTTCGATGTTCTCCAGCCGGGCAACTTCGTTCGTCCAGTATTCAATTTCTTTCCTGATCTCCGAAAGATTCGCTTTTGTCAGGCTCCGCGAACCTATCGTGTAACTTTGGTGGGTCGTAACCTCCAATTCGGCGTTTAACCATGCGTCAAGGTGTTTTCGCGCGATTTCAAGCCGTGTTTTTCCCTGTGCCATTTATAGAATACCTCCGTTCGTTCTTGACCGTCTGCCGCGCTTTTTCGGCGTTGCCGCTGGCGCGGACGGGTCAGGCTTTTTCAAAACCGGGTTCGCAATTTCAAGCGCGACGGTCGCATAATTCCGAATGTCCAGCGGTTCATTTCGCTTGTACCCGCCGTCTTTCAGGGTCCAGACGTATTGTGCTTTACCTTTTTTGTAGGTCATAACCATTTTTTCAGCGGTCAGCCCCCGAAAATATTCTTGCGTATATCCCCGGTCTTTGTCTTTTGGAAAATGGCAGTAGTTCGGCCCCTCTTCCTGCACCGCCAGCCGCTGATATAAAATCGCCTTGCCCGTGTCAACTCCAATTGTGAACAGGGGCGTTTTTACACTGTTTGCGGTTGACGGCCTATTGAAATACGGCACGTCTGCGCCGCCTTTGCCTTTGATAGCAAAGACACGGCGGGCCGTCCGCTCTTTGCAGAAACGGTAAACCTGATTCGTAAAGTGACCGCCGGAATCCACGCAAGTACAAATTATTTTCAGCCGCCGCCCGTCCGCCGTCGTGAACGTCTGTGAAAGAAAAGCGTCAAGTTCATTCCAAACAGGCTTTAATTTCAAGTCGCCGTATATCGCTTGATACCGAATGCCCCAGCTTTCCTTGTCAACGCCCCAGCCGACAACTTCAACCTCGAAACGGTCGTCCTGCACGTCAACGCCCGCGGTCAGCACCAGCACTTCTTCCGGCACTTCGCAATTATATTTTTCCCGCCGCTTGTAAAGATCGTCGGTTTCGATCTGTTCGCCCTCTTCTTCCCAAGTCTGCCCCATTTCGGTATTAGTCCAGACTTTGAGAAGTTCAATATTCCCTTTCTTCTTTTCGTCGTTTGCGGTAATGAATTTCTGTACGATCTCCCGCCACTCGACAAACATTGAAGCAAGGGCGTTCAGGTGAAAGCCCCGCACTTTCCGTTCGGGGAACCGTGCGACGAACTTTCCGCCGCCGAAATGCTCTTTCCACTCTGTTTCACTTGACACAACGCCGCATTCTGGACACGCGCACGAAATTTCTTCAAGGTTGTTCGCGTCGAATACGATGTTCGCCCATTCAAGAGGGGTCAGCGCACCGCACGCCGGGCAAGGCACGTTCCATTCCTCTTGCGTGCTGTGTTCGTACTCAACTTCAATTCTGGAAAGCCCCTTGATCGTCGGCGTTGACACGTCAACTTCTTTTTTGTTCCAGAATGTTGTAAGCCGCTTCCCCGCAAGCAAAAGGGGGTCGCCCTCATTGCCCGCCGTCGCCGGGTATCTGTCGATTTCGTCGGCAAGCAATATCCGAATTGGACGGGAAGCAAGGGACGACGGGGAATTTGCCCCGACGATCGTTACATGACCGCCGGGGAAAATCTTTTGCAAGATCGTGTTTCCGCTGTTTCTTGCCTTGTCGTTTACCTTGTCCCGCAAAACGGGGGTGTCGCGCAACATGGGGGAAAGACGGTCTTTGCTGAATGATTCGCCCATCTGTATAGTGGGTTGCAATACCATGATCGGCGACGGGTCGTAGTGCATGAAATAGCCTATCGGGTTTAGAATGAACCCGTCCGTCTTTCCGATCTGCGCCGCGCTCATGACGACAACTTTTTGAATGCTTACGTCGCATATCGCGTCCATGATTTCTTTCTGATACGGGGCCTTTGACGTGCGCCAGCGGCCCGGCTCTGCCGACGATTCAGACGAAAGACGGCGGTATTCGTCCGCCCATTCCGAAATTGTCATGTCCGGCGGCGGGGCAAGAACCGCGAAAATCCGGCAAAACAAATCAACCGTCGCTTGCTTCATCGTCCTTTGCCCCCTCTCCAAATGCGGCGTTGAAGTCTGAAAGTTCCTGCAATGCTTCGTCGATATGCTCTTTTAGCAGTTTGAATATTTCCGCCCTGTCCGTTTTCCTGCAAAGAACCGGGGCCAGCTTCGCGGGGATAGCCATAAGCCGCGCTTTGAAGTTCACCAACATATCTTTCATGACGGCTTCTATGTCCTCCGACGCATGAAGTCGGTTTTCTTTCAACTGCAATTCGTATTCTTCGTTTTTCCGCTTCGCCCGAACCAGTTTTGCCCGCTCGGTGTTGTAGTCTATCGCTTCTTCGCTTTCCGGGTTCCGCTTTCGTAGGTAGTTTATATAGCGGCGGTTTGTGTCGATCAGGTCGTACAGGCCGGGGCGAACCTCTGCAATCACTTTTTCGTCGCGCAACTGCCGCACCCGCCGTTCGGACACGTCCATAAATCGGGCAACCGCTTTCACGTCGTAAAGTTTCAAGTTTTTTCACCCCTCCCGATCTGCGCGAACCTCTTTTTTGACCCCCCTCCCCCTAAAAACGCCCGTCGAACCGCGGAAGCGTTCAAAAATTTTTTGTCCCTGCCCCTGCGCTGGGGTCGCCGAACCCGCAAGCTTTGTCAGCCGCCGAAAGGACCCGCCGCCGGGCCGCGGTCACACGTCCAAATCGCCCGAAAGATCGTCGCTTTCGTCGTCGATCTCGCCTGTTTCCGGGTTTATCTCGAATACGCCGGATAATTTTTGCTTTGCAAGATTGTACTTGCGTTCTTCAAGCCGCACCCGGCGGCATTCCAGTTCATATCCCTTGATTGAATCAAGCAGTTTGATAACGCGCCCGTGTATCTTGTTCAACTCTGCTTCAAGCTTCATCGTTCGTTCAAACGTGCTGGCTTTTATAACCGTCTGCATAGTGACGTTATATGCGCTCTCTTCCAGTTCCCGCGCCCTGTCGCCTGTGGTGTCCTGCAAGGCCGCAATCTCCCGTTGCAGACGTTCCAGCTTCTTTTCCTGCTGGCGCGTCGGCGGCTTTCCTCCCTCTCCGCCGTCCATATCCCAAAGCAAGGAATCTTCTTCCCGTTGCAGGGCTTCCAGATTTTCCCGCTGTTGCTTCAACCGCTCTTGACCTTTCGGCGTTCTCATTTCCACCACGCGGTCTATATACAGGCTGTCAGGCTCCGCCGCTTCAAGCGTGGCAATCTTGTTTTGCAGGTCGATTTCCTTTGCTAAAAGCTGTCGCAACTCTTCAAGCATATTTGTTTCTGTGTCCAGCGTTAGGCTCTCAATATATGCCCGCTGTTCCGGCTGGAGATCGTCAAGGCGAACCGTGGTATATGCGCCGTGTGTTTCTGCATTCCTGTTCCCTGCGGGCGCACCCGCTCCCGCGGCGTTCTTGTTGCCCGGTTGTCCGCCGCGTTTCCGGGGCGGTTTCTGCGCGTCAAGGGCGGCTTGCCACCCGTCCGCGCTCTTCCACTTGCGAACCTGCGCGGGGGTCGTGCCGACGCTCTCCGCAACCTGTCGGGCGGTCATGGTCCCGCCGGATTCCAGCCACACCCGGCGGGCTTCGTCCCGCGCCGGGCTTCTTTCGCGTGCCATGCGCCCGCGCCCCCTTTCGTTTGTTTTTCATTTTTCGCCCCGCGCACCCTTGCGGAAGCGCATAAAAAACGGGCCGTGTTCAAAACATGGTCCGTTTTTTATCATGCGGGCGGCGTGGAGGATTTCGCCGCCCGTTTCGTTGTGTTCACTTATCACGATACCCATTATAGCAGATAAATCAGGCAATGGGTGGCAATCTTATTTTTGCGGGAAATTGAACCGCGAAACCGCCTTGTTCTGCGAAAAAAGCTTTGCAAGCCGATTCAAAGCGTCGTCCCGAATATTCCGGCATTGACGGGGACTATAATTGACCCGTGCCGAAATCTGTTCCCATTGTAGGCCGTCTATGTAGAACCCCAAAACAACCGCCCTTTCATGGTATGTCAGGCGGTTTAATTCCGAAAGAATTTCCGCCTTGATCTTTGCAAGCCTGCTGTTTTCACGATTCAAGCTTTCAATCGTGTTTGTGACCGAACGGGGAATGTTCAGCGCGGCCCGCTCGACGGGGCTTTCACCCCCGCCGCTTCCGCGGGGCATTCCGTCCATATTTACCGCGCCCACCGTCGTGTAATACTGATCTTCAAGGTTCTTTATAACCCGCTCGTTCAGTTTGATTGATTTTTCAATGTCACGGTAAAACCGCAAAACCGAAATAACCTTTTCCCGCTTCATCGTCTGTTTTTCCTCCTGTGTCTGCTTTTAGGGCGGCTTGTATATCCGGCGATAGGGCATTTCCCGTTCACACCGCCTGATTTCCGCCCGGTATCTCTGTTCAATGCGCCGCGCCCCGTCCCGCTCCGCTTTGCGGCGGCGTGCGCGGGGTTCCGTTTCTATGTCTGAAATCGCCTTTTCCAACTCTTCAAGGATTTTCCCCGCAAGGTCAACCAGCGTTTCCGCCGATTTCTGCATTATGTATGCGATTTCTTCCGCGATTTCCTCTATGGTGCAAGCAACCCTTTCTGCCCATGCCCGCGCAAGGTTATATAATGCCTGTGCTTCATCGTCCGTCAGCGTCATTCGGGCAAAATATCCTTGAATTTCCCTTTCGCTATTCATCGGCGCGGCCCTCCATAGCTTCAAGGGCTATATAAAGGGCGTGAACGTCTGCCGTCCAGTCCCGCGAATGGTCGAAAGATTCCCCTTTCCCCATGCAGTATTCCAGCAGATTCTTTAATTGCAGGGTGGCGCGGTCAACGCTCATTCCTTGATTGTCTGCCCGCTCCGCGCTCATAAGCGGCGGGGAAGAGGGGACGGGCAGTTTATCCCGCTCGACGGTTTCCGGCTGTTCCTGCGGCTCTGTTCGGCCCTCTGCGGACGTTTCCGTTGTGGGTGGCATTTCTTCCCGCCGCTTTGTTTCCGTGGTCTGTGCGGCGGGCTGTGGCGCACTTACGGGGGACGCTGGCGGCTCTTTCTGATATTCAATCGGGGGCGCGGGCGATTCCTTGACTTCCACCGCGGGCGGCGTGTCCTGCTTCCGCTCCCGTGCGGTTCTGATCGAGATTTCCCCGCTTGCCCTGTAATCTTCAAACGCCGCTTGCTGATCTGCCGGATTCAGGCCGGAAAGTTCATAGGCCGTCGAAATGTTTATGCGGTCCTCTTGCAACTCCGCTTTGAATGCGGGGCAAAGGTTCCGAATAATCGCGTCATACCTCCCGATCTGTGTTGTGCTGGTATGAAGCACTTTTGCGATAAAGTCCCGCGTCCCGTCTGCTTGAACCTCTGCACCGCCGAACGCCGTTGCAACGATGTTTTGCAGGACGGCGACGAAACGGGGCTTTGTGCGTGCTTTCTCCAGCACTTCCCGCAAGAACCGCACTTCTTCGATCTTGTCCCATGCGGTTTTCTCCCGCTGTGAATTTGTGACAATCAGCATAAGGCCGTCGCGCACTTCCTGATCTTCCGCCGCTTCCTCGTTCGGCTCAATGTCGCACGGTACAAACTCGAATTGCGGCTTTCCCTCTTCTACAAGGGCAATCGACGCAAGCCGCCGCCTGTGTCCCGCTATGACCTTATATTTCCCGCCGTCCATCGGCACGACGACAAGGTTTTGCAGAACTTTTCCGGCGATTTCGATTGCCGCTTTCAGTTCGTCGATCTCCCGCATTGAATAGAAGTTTTCTTCCGACGGCACAAGGTCAAAGACGCTGATTCTTTCAATCCGGCTTTCAGCGGGGCGGGGGATAGGCTCCCCGCCGCTTGCCGCCGCCTTTGACGCTTCACTCAAAATCTGATTCAGGTTAAATTTTGCCATGATGTACGCCCCTTTCTGTCCGAATCGGACAAGCTATTTCTTCCCGCGCTCTAAATACTCCCGCACAAACGCTATATAGTCCATTGCGGCCCCGCTCCGACGGCTATATTCTGCAATGGGGGATTCTGCAAAGGTGCTTTCCGTCACTTTCTCCGAATATCGAATGTGCGTGTCGAAAACCGGGTATTCGGGCTGGCTTTGCAACCACTCTTCCCCCTGCTTGTCCGCGTCTGTCCGCTGGAAACAGGTAATCAGGCAACCCGCCAGCCGCAAGCGCGGGTTCAGGTCGTCCCGCGTGTCCTCGATCTGCTCTTTTAGTTCCGCCAAACCGTCAAAGGCGTATTTGTCAATTTTGATCGGAATAATCACGTCGTCTGACGCGACAAGGGCGTTGATGGTCGAAATGTTGATGTCGGGGGCGTTGTCTATCAAGCAATAGTCATATTCGCCCGCTATGGGGTCCAGCGCGGCCCGCAAGCGCGTTTGTTGCGGGCGGGTACTGTCCATCATGACTTCAAGGTTCGCGCGAATCAGCGTCATATTAGCGGGCAATACGTCGATTCCCTCGAACCGCGTTTTCTTTATGGCTTCGTGAATGTCCAGCCGCCGCGCGGTCAGTACGTCCGAAATGCTCTTGTCGTCGTAGGAATGAACCCCGAACATTTTTGACGTGTTGCCCTGCTTGTCATTGTCGATAAGCAGAACCCGCTTTTTGTGGTAGACTGCCAGAACGTGCGCCATGTTGTCAGCGGTCAGCGTCTTTGCAACGCCGCCTTTCAGGTTGATAATTGAAATGATTTTCACCGTGCAAACCTCCTGTTTTTATTTTTGACCCGCCGGGCGGCGGGGTTAGTGCTGAATCAGCCGAAAGCGCACTTCCGGCGCGTCTTTAACCTCAATCGGCGCATACTGCCCGGAACGGTCCAGTTCAAACCGAAATTCAACCTTTCCCGTGCGGACGTAGTGAACGCAAGCAATGTCCGTGATCGTGTGAACCGTCCCCGTTGTGTCTTTGAGTTTGTCGCCGATCTCAAAGGGGCAAAACGCGTTAAACTGCGCTTGAATCATTTCTTTTTCCTGCCTTTCCTCTTTTTCTTTCCCCTGCTGTGCCGCGGCGGGGAAGAGGGCGGCGGGGCTTCCTGCCGCTTTACCTCTTCGCAAATGACTTCGATTTCCTCCACGTCCGCCGGGTCAAAGTTCAGCACGCCGGGCGGCTCATAGTTGCCCGCTTTCCAGTCCAGCCGGAACCTTTCAAAATCGTTCTTGTAAATGGTGTACGGGTGAACCTGTTCGGAATAGTAGATTGCTTTCATCATGCGTTCGTCGTCCGTCGGCTCCCAATTATGCAAATGATAGCTTTCGTAGTTGTCCCAATCCCAAAGGGAAAGCAGAACCACCAGCCCGTCGAACTGTTCATTCGCCCGTTGTATGTCCTCAAAATCCCGGTATGTCATGCCCTGCCCGGTATATCGCGCCCGGATTTCTTCAATGCTCTTGCCGCCCATTTTCAAGCGGCAACGAACAACTTTCGGTTGATAAGTCATTTATTTTCACCGTCCTTGTTATGCTTCAAATAGGTTCCCTTGCGTGTCGTCCCGCTCCAATGGGCGGACGGGCGGCGGCGCGTCAAGCACCTTGCGGCATTCCCGCGCCATTTCTTCAAGGCGCGTTACGAACTTTTCATTCACGACTTTGTAAGGGAAGATAACCGCCGCAAGCAAAAGGCCCGCTTTTGCCGCAATATAGCTTTGACCGTCCGGCGTGACCCGCTCGTATAGTTGTACCATGTCCAGCACGTCCTCCAACGGGGCAAGGTATTTCCTCTGAATGAACGTGATTCCGTTTCGGGTCTTTAGCGGTTGCAGTTCCGCGCCGCCGTAGATGATCGAAAAGTCGTCGTCGCGCAAAACCCGCTCCGCCGGGTCTGTGTCGTCCACGTTGACCGCTTCCGGCATTTCAGATCGCCGAACAACGATGTTTTCCCGCTGTTTCTCCGATATGTCGAACACGGCGCAAAGGGTTTCTTCGTCCAGTATGGGAAGCCCGATCAAAGGGTATATCGCGTATCCGTCGCCCAGCCATTGCGTGATTTCCCCCGTGCTGTCCAGCTTGTCAAACAGGCGGAACCCCTTTGCTTTATTGCATAGGGCGACAACCTTTTTCAGTTTCATTCCGCGTCCCCCTCCCAATTCCACCAGCCTTGCTTGCCGCGGGCCGGAATAGGCTTGTCGAACATAACGGGGTTTTGAAGCACCCATGCGAACCGCCCCGGCGAATAGTCGCCCAGCACCCGCTCCCGCTCGGTCAGCTTGTGCATGATCTCTTCCACGGGGACGCAATCGACAATTTCAACCGTACCGACAACTGCACCCAGCGGCAATACCGTTTTCTTGCCGACAGCTTGCATAAGGCCCCAAAAGTCATTATCTGAAATCCCCATTGTTGCACGCTTCAATTCTGCTTTCCCGGCATGAACCGCGACGCGGCCCCGAATGCTTGTCCGCCGCGGGCGGGTTTCGTAATGTTTCAGCCCCGCAACGGTCGCGTATGCGTAGGGCTGATATACCGTGTAGGCTTTCACGTCTGAACCTCCTTTTCTCCATTGTAGACAACCACCATTGACGGGAACGGGGCGGGGGCGTATGCGTTGCCCTCTTCATCGGTGAAGCGCAACCGCCCGCGAATGAACCTGATTTCAGCTTTCCCGTATATGTAGTCGTGAAAGTATGTTGTGTCCGTCCGGGCCGGAATCAGCAAAACGACGGTCGCGCCGCCCTGCGCTTCCTCATAGGCTTTGCGAACCCACTTGCCAACTTCGCGCCCGTATGGAGGGTTGCAGAATACAGCACCCCCCCCGCAACTTTCCACGGGCTTTTCAGCCCGTCGGTTTCGGGCGTGTAGTATGTGGGGCATTTCGCGCTTTTTGCCGTTGCCGCCGCGTCAAGGGTGAAATGAAATTCCCGGTTCAGCGCGTCGAAAAAGGCTTGCGGCGTGCAATAGTCCATCTTCTTACTGCTGAAAAGCGCGGCATTCATACGCCCACCCCCGTGTCGTCTGCCGCTCCCGCCGCTTTCAGCATTTCGGCAACGTCGCCGCGGCGTGCGCCCTCGATCTGGACGTGCCAGCGTTCCCCGATTCGGTATGCGTCGATTTTCCGGCGCGGGCAAATGCCCTTGACGATCTCCGCGGCGGCGTTTCCCACCGCTACAAGCAGAATCAGGAAACCGGCCCACGTCCAGAATCCCGAAAGAATGAATCTGATAAACTCCATGATTATTTCCCCCTTTCCAGCTTTTCAGCAATGCTTGTGATACCCTGTGCCGCTTCCCGAATGTTTGCGTCGGTTCCTGCTGTGATTTCTAAAATCTTTGCAATATCCCACAATTCACGGGCCGCGTCCGACGCGGTTTCTTTCAGACAACACGGGCAGACGGTTTCACCCTCTGCAATCTTCTTTCCGCATTTCGCGCATTCCTGATATTTCACCGCCGCCACCTCCTTTACAGCGGTTTCCCAAATACGACGACGGTTCCAGTCAGCACCGCGCCGACGATGAACACAAGCCATGCCATAACAAGGGCAATCACGATATTTTCAAACCACCCCGTTGCACGCAAGGCCCATTTTGCCGCCGTAAGCGGCCCACGCTTGCGCTGTGCGGCCCGCTTTGCTTCCGGGTCATTCCTGTTCAGGTCATACGTGTTCGCCTTTATAGCCGCTGTCAGGCGCGGCGTGAAGTGCCTTTTCACCGTGAATATCGCCCAATAGACGACAATTAGAATTGCTCCCGCTCTCATGTTGATTCCTCCGTTTCGATCTTTGTTTGTGCGTCATAGTCCCAAAGGCGAATTTGCGCCATTTCAGCCGCTAACCGCTCCGACGCTTTCTTGTAATAGTCGCGGTCAATCTCAAAGCCGACGAACTCGAACCCCTGCCGCCAGCACGCAATCAGGCTTGACGCGCTCCCTGCGTGTGTGTCAAGGATTCTGTCGCCGGGGCGGGCATAGTTTCGCAATATCCATTCATACAGGCGGACGGGCTTTTGTGTCGGGTGTATGGT
Source organism: uncultured Clostridia bacterium (assembly GCA_947644595.1). Classification (GTDB taxonomy): domain Bacteria; phylum Bacillota; class Clostridia; order Oscillospirales; family Oscillospiraceae; genus HGM13010. Next base: position 431,460 of record CANSAE010000002.1, on the reverse strand, counting down.
GTCCCCGTCCCGTTGCAGTTCAGCCCGATTGATAACAACAACCCGTGTCGGACAGTCAAAGGACGAATAGGCAAGTTCGCAATCGCTCATTGATAACCCGTGCTGGCCCTTGTCCCAAACCACCCAGCCCTTTGTCCCGCGGTTCAGCATGGGGACAAAGTAATTCCCGCCGAAAATTATTTGATTTTCCGAAACCCGTTCCAGTTCGCGGAAGTATTCAGGCGGCGGCGTTTCTCTGTCCCAGCCCTTGCGGGCGTGAAACTTGCGGTTGTGCTTCACGTTGTTATGTACCCGCTTGCGCTGTCCGTCATGCCCGATACCATAAGGCGGGTCACATATAGCAAGCTGAAAGAATTTGTCGGGTATTTCTTTCATTGCTTCCATGCAATCAGAGTTATAAAGGCGGTTCAGGTCAAACACGGCTTATTCCTCCCCGCGGCCCCTTAACGCCAGCATTTTCTCCCGAACCAGCTTGTCAACCACCCGGCCCGGCGTTTTCTGCCCGCTGATCTGCATAAGCCGTTCAAGGTTGAACGCCGTTTGCGGCGTGACACAAACCGTTAATTTCCGCTTGTGCTGTTTCTGCTTTTGCATTGTTCCCGCTCCTTTCGTGGATATAGTCAAGAAAGAGAACCGCGCCATTGAACCGCACCCGCCACGGCTCAAGGTCTGCCGCTGTCACGTACTTTCGCCCGTAAAGCTGTTTCATGTCCCGCCATATTTGCCACGGCACGAAAAAGAACTTGTCGCCGATTCCGGCGCATACCGCGGCAAGCGCACCGCGGGCGGCGTGACGTTCCAGCGCGTCCTGCTGTTCCTTTGTCAGAACGTCCCGTTTCATGCGGTCGGTCGTTGTGTACTTCGCTTCAAAGACGATTGACTGCCCGCCCGCAAGGGTTCCTTGAAAGTCCGGCTGGGCGCGGGCTGTGAACCGCCCCTTGAAAATCCCGTCGCGGCCTTTCTCCATGACGCGGAACGGTTCGGGGGTCTTGTCCACGTCGGCCCGCTCCCGCTCCGAATACAGGGCGCACGCGGCTTTTATGGCCCCCTCGAAAAAATGCCCCTGCGCGTTGTTGACCTTGTTTTGATACTGCAAGGCCGCACGCCGCTTGTCGATCTGCATTTGCTATCCCTCCGATTTCTCTTTCATTCGTTCGTCGTGATCGCGGCACGGGAACGGCTCTGATCGAAAGCATTCTTCGCAACATTCGTCGCAAGTAACTTGTCCGTGCCAGCGTTCGTACCCGCACGGCTCGACCCGCTCGACGGGCTTTCCGCATACGGCGCATATCAAGCCCCCGCCGCTTTCTGCCCCCGCTTCCTGTCGCTGTTCCTGCTGTGTCGCCCCCATGTCCGCCGCGTGAAGTTCATAGACAAGAGGGGAAACCGCCATTGCCGCCGAAAGTGTCCGGCTTCCGCCGCGGACCGCGTCGTCATACGCTCCCATGTGCCAGCGGATTGCAAGGGCTTCTTCATCGGTCAGCCGCATAAACCGCGAAATCAGGAAAACCGACTTTTCACCGTGTCCGAACGGGAAGCGGTCTTTCACCCGATACCCGCCGCCGTCCTGCGGTTCGTAATAGTTCGCCTTGCAAATGTCATGCAGTAGGGCGCAAACGGCCCGGCTTTCCGGGGTTCCGACGTTCTGCCGTGTAATCAGTTCGTAATATACGTTCAGGCTGTGACCGACAAGCCAGCCGGGGAATGCGCCGTGATATTTTGTGCTTGCCGGGGCTGTGAAAAAGTCTGTGCTTTCAAGCCATGCTATCAGATCAGCCGCGCCGGGGCGGTCAATCTGCGACGTGAAAATTTCCTTGAAGCGTTTCTTATTCGTCATTGCCGCAATCTCCTTTCGGCGTTTCCAGTATTCAGGCCCTTTGTACTCTCTGCGCGGAACACAAATTATAGGCATTGTTGCAACCTCTTTTCTTTATGCCGGGTCAGGTATTCGGCCCAGCTTTCTTTCAGGTAGCACCGCCCATATACAAACCGCTGGGAGAACTCTTTTTGTAATGCGTTCGGAACAATGCCTTTTCGGTCGTTCCGCTCCGCCTGTGCGTAAAGGTTGATACCCTTTAACCGCTTTAGCCGCTCGACGCGGTATGCGGCGTTTTCGATGTCCTTTGTCACAAGCAGATAAACAAACAGGTTATACGGCTTCTTCCCATGCTGTGCCAGCAGTTCCGCGGCCCGCTCTATTGCTTCAATCTGCGGTATCTGATCGCACGAAAACCGAATAAAGCGAATCCACTTCAACCGGGCAAGAATGCCCGCTATGCGTTCATCTACCAGCCGCGCGTCCATGCCTTGATTTAGGTCTATCGCATAGCCGGACCCGATCAGGCTTTCAAGCTGTGCAATCCCATATTCACAAGCAAGAATATTGTTGTCCATTAGAACAAGCTTGTTCGTGTCAGGGCGCACAAGCTGTTCCCATGTCCTGTAAGGCTTTATGCCGCCCTCTTTCGCCGGAACGACGCACCACGGGCAACGGTTCGGGCAACCGCGGGTTATGTACCCAATAGCGTAATCGCATTCGGGGTATATGCTATAATCAGGAAAGGCCGTGTCTATTTCCGGCGGCAAGGTCTGATTGATCGGAATATCCGGGTAGCCTGTCCCGCCGCGGATTGCAGACGGCGGCAAGTACAGGTTTTCCGGCGTGAAGTCAAAGACTTTGCTTGAATAGATCAAGTCAAAGGTATTTGTCAGAACAGGGGACCACCATTCGACTGAATCGCCGCGGGCCTTGTGATATGCTGAAATCTTCATCAAGGCATAGTTCGGGAAAGTCTTGTGCTTCAAATATTCCTGTTCTGCGTCATGCAATCCGACGCGCACGTTTTCACCCCCTCACAACTCTACAATTCCGCCGATTCTGTCCACGTCTGCGGCTGTGACCGTCCGGCGTTTCAAAATGGACGTGATCGCGGCCCCGAACCGTTCCCATCGGGTAGAAACAAGGGTGAAATACCGCAATTCCGGGTTCATCGTCGCCCGAATCTTCAAGGCCGTTACCGTCATTCCGTCAATTTCCTTGTCGAGCGGGTAAACGGCGATTCTGCCCGTGTCCTTGTCCACTTCCCGACAAACGGCAATCAGCCGCATTCGCGGTTGATCTTCCGCCGCGGTCTGTTCCTGTTGTTCAGGTTCCCCGCAATCGCACCGTTCGCCCGCGTCCAAATGCGCCCCGCAATGGGGGCATTCCCTGTAAGGCTTTCCCATGATAACCACCCCTTTCTATTCTTTCTTTCGCAATTTCAGATAGATTGACCAGCCTGTGTAATCGTTATATTCGTACTGAACCCCGTAATCGCTGTCTGTCAGGGTCCAGCCGGGGTATTTCTTTTCCCAAAACTCCCGGCCCGGACGCTCCCGCGCCCATTTCTCAATCTGCCGCCGATTGTACTTGCCGTCGTTCGTTCGGCTTGTGGGCCGCTCCAAATTGTGTGAAGATGTCCACCGCTTTTTCCCGCCAGCCTGTTTGACAAGGTAATTGCAAAGGGCGGCAATGCCGTCGTCGCTTGCTTGCAGACGGTCGGCGTTGCAATAGCCGATTCGGTCGCCCTTTTTCTGCCCCTTGCGCTTTCGCTTGCGCCACAACTCTTCCACCGCGTCCCGATCAAGTCCGCCGTTCATGATGATATGATGGTGAATGCGAACGGGCTTTTCGCTGTTTTTCTTTGTGGTGTAGGCCGTGACAAGCATATACTTTAGGGGCGGCAACCCCTCTTTCTTCCGCTGATACTGAATCCGGCGCAAGTAGTTTGTCACTTCCCGTTCGGCTTCCTCTATGGTCGCTGGAAGATATTTCGCGCTATATGTAGCCGTCACGTGCAACGCGTCCGGGTCATCCCCGAAATTCAAGTTTGCGGTCTGAATGAAATAGCGGCGGGCGTTCTTGTCGTTCAGGTTCTTTTGCTTCGGCTCCGATTCTTTGATCTTCTTTGACCGTGTGCCGCGTTTTACTGCCCTGCATTGCGCGTCGGTGTATGAAAAAATATCAACCTCCCGATATTGCTTGCCGCAATAGATTTTCTTTTCACGAATGAAACTTCGCACCGTGCTTCACCCTCTTTCTGTCGATGAATGAAGCGGGCGTGTTCTGTTTCCGGCTGTCTGCTATACCTAACCTTGCAAGGGGGGAAGAGGGTTCACACAACGCCCCCTCCCTCTTCCCCCCTTGCAACCCCCCATCACCCTCGGCGGCGTATGAAGAGATATAGACAAAAGAAAAGAACAAAGGGCAAGGGCCGAACCCTGCTGATCTCCCCGTTGCTTCCTGTATGACGTGGACAAGCTTTCGCCGGAATCTTAATACCCACTACAAGCCCGCCACGCCGCATAAAAACGGCGTTCTTTGTTGACTTTTCCGCCGATCTATGCTATACTTTATCCATAGGTTGATTGATGATTTATTTTCATCGGCGGAATCCGCTTCGCGCGTTCTCTCAAAACGCGCGGGGCGGTTTTCTTATGCAGTTTTTACCGCGGCGGGCTTAAAAAATCCCCTCTGGCGGTTCCGTTTCGGTCGTGCTGACCTCTCGACTTGCTTTTTCTTCCTCTGCCATGTCTGCCGCGTCCTGCTTTGATTGGAAGAGGGACGCAACCGCCGCGCCCAGCGCGTCGCCCCAAAGGTCCGCGGGGTAGTCGTTCAGCGTGTCCAGCACCGCGTCGCGGGCTTCCTCGATAGCTTCGCCCCTGTTCATCTGCATTCCCTCTTCATCGGGAACAGATACAAAGATTGAAGATTCCAAATGACAAAGCGGGCGAACGCCCCTGTAGCCGTAGTACGCGTAGTTCCAGTTCATCGCGCCGGAGGAATTGACGTAGCGGACGAGGTACGAGTATTCAGGGTCGCACGTCCACGGGGTCAGCGTCCACCACCAGCACCCGATTTTCGGAAGCAAAGCCCGGTGTTCGCGGTAAAGATCGCACGTAATCAGGGCGATCTTGTCCCGCGCGGTTCCGTAGTCCGTCATACCGTCGTCGGCGGTCAGGTCGCTTTCAAACTCCTTGAACGCCGCCGGGTCTGCGCCCTCTGCAATCAGCGCGTCAAGGAATGCCCCGTTCAGTTCCCGGCGCAAGGACGACTTGCGCCAATCGTTGCAATTTTCTTCATCGAAAGCCCGTTCAAATACGGGTTCGGCGGCAATGGCAACCGTTTCCAGTTTGCCGGATTCAGTGTATAGATGTTCAAGCTTGACCCATTCCACGCCGCCATAAACGAACCGTGCGCCGTCTTTCAGGGTTGAAAGTTGTTGCTTCATGGTCTTATGTCCTCCTATTTTTGCAATTTTCGTTCTGCGCGTCCTCGATCAAGTCGCGGACAGCACGCGAAATCAGGAAGTAAAAGGCGGGGAGTAATAGGGTGAATCCCTCACCGCCCACCGCGGCGCACCCGCGTTCAGTCAGGGCACGGGCTTGACCCGCTCTAAAAAGCATGATTCCAGCAAGGGTCAGGGCCGCATATTTCGCAATGACCGCCAGCCGCACCCGTTCGCGCAAATATACCCCCTGCCGCTTCCTGCGGGCCTGTCCCGCTCTGTGGCGTTCAATCGCGATCGGCTTCATCTTGCGTCCCTCATAATCGCCCGCATATACGCCGCGGCCCTCCACAAATGCGGGGTCAGCGTTTCCGCAATCTGCCTTAAATTCGGCCCGATAACCGCCGAAACCCGCTGTAATTCCGGGGCGATAATTTCCGCCGCGCTGAAAAGTTCTATTGCAAGCGGGTTCACGGCCTTGTCGTCGATGTAAAGATCGGCAAACACTTTCCGCCCGTCGGAATGCTTCAAACCGTTTTTCGCGGCGTGCGGGTTGCCCGGATTCTCATTGACCGCATACAGGGGGATTTCCTGCGCCTTGCAGAATGCCACCGCTTCGTCAAGCAATTTCCGCGTTCCGTTCTCCCTGCTGGTGTAAAGAATGATCTTTGACCCCTCCGCCGCCAGCCGCTTCACATAGTCAATGACAAGGGTTTTCGGCTCTCCCACTTCCGGGAATGCGTCGGCGCAAAGTGTCCCGTCAAAGTCCACGGCGACAAACTCATATTTCGGCATTGCTTCCGCTCCTTTCGATTCTGTCAGGGTCGGCAATCGTGACCGAACGCCCGGTTCTGTCCATTAGTTCAGCTTGCAGGAATGCCCGCGGCTTGTCGGGGTCCCTGCGCCGAATCAGGGCGGAAATGCGCTGATATGTAATGCCCCCATGAATGACCGGGCTTTGTTCATCGAACGCCGCTTTCAGTTCGTCACGTGTCACGGCCCGCACCCACCTTTCTGGAAATTTCATAATCCGTCCCATAGCGGCGGCGTTTGCACCGCCAGCACGTGATTTTCTGATTCCTGCCGCCCACGCGCTTTATGTTGTGCTTTCCGGCCTTTTGCAGTTCAAGAAAGCAAGGCAAGCAGAATTGACGCTTCATGCTCTCACCCCCTCCCGCTCCGCCGGAAATCCCCTGCATTCGGGCAAGTTTTCCAATGCGGCACAAAGGCGACGGGAAGATCGCGGCTTTCCTCTTCCGGGCGGGCAACCCGCCCCACAATCACCGCGCCGCCGTCCGTAACGAAACGGTCGCGCCCGTCCCCCTCGATCACGAATACGGGTTCAGGGTCAACGGGCATATTCTTTCCGGCGGTCGTCTTTATCCAGTCGATAGCACGCCCGCACCCGCGGCAAACGCTCATACAACGCACCCCCGTTCCGCATGGGATTTCGCGCCGATCTCCAGCATTCCCTGAATAAAAATCAGGGTGTCGCGGTTCGCTTCCGCCTGTTCCTCCCATGCTTTGACCTCTTCCGGCTTCAACCGCCGGGCGGTCAGGGCAGACAGGCCGCACCAATAGTCGCTGGGGCTTATCCCGTATTCCCGGCAAAATTCCCGCTTTGCCTGATTGCTGGACGCGGCCCCAACGTGAAGCGTGCGCCCGCTCGAACTCTGCACGATGTAAAGAAATTTCGGCTTGTCCATCATTGCACCGCCTTTCCCGTCGCCGGATATGGCGACAAGCGTTGATAAATGCAAATCGCTTCATGACCGACGTTCGGGTTTTCCGGCCTGAACAGAACAACATATTGACGGGCGGGCGCGGCCCGCCACAACTGTTCAGCGAACCCCAGCGCGTTTACATACGTTACCCGGCGGCTCCGCTCCAAGTAGGCCGCGGCGCGGGCTTCCTCGCTGTCGAAATCTTCAAAGAGGGTCGAACCCCCGGCGATTTCCAGCGTCACCCGTAGGGAAAGAGAATCGCCCGCCGGATCGTGATCGTATTCCCTCCAAATGGGCCGCGGGTCATTCTCCCGGTTGCGCGTGATAAGCTGTCCCACCATCCGCGTCCAGTCCGGGAATTTGACTTTCTTTTTCATGCGTCCCGCTCCTTTCTATCCGTCATAGCACCCGCAAGGCGCACCGCAAATACACCCGCCGGGAGATTCGTGGAAAAGATCGTCAAGGGTTATTTGCGCGGCTTCAAATTCTTTTTGTGCTATGATTTCTTCTATATAGCTTTCCCATGACCAGCGACGGCCCAGCCCCTTTACCGTTTGAAGCGTCGGCGCGGCCCCGTGTTCAAGTTCTACCGCACGCCGGAACAAATCGGGGTATTTCTCCCAAAGTTCCAGAATTTCAGCTTTCTTCATTGACGGGCAGAAAAAACAGCTTGATTTCCCCGGTCGCGGAAGTCCGGCCCGCTCGATCACGCGGACGCATTCGGCCCGGTTCCAGCCCCATTCATAAAGCGGATAATGATTTTCATACTTTTTATTCGCTTCATCTGCTGGGGCCGCGTGCTGGACGCGCCGCGTTTCGCCCGCGTCGTACCCGATGAATTTATGTACCCGCCGCCCTGCGGCCCATTCCGCCCGGCAAGCCGGGTGGTTATTGCAGAATTTTTCTTGCGGGCCGATCTTGTGCTTTAGGGAACATTTCTTGAATCCGTATGCAATCGACGGCAAGGTTCCAGAACGCAAGCATTCTTGTTCAAGGGTCAGGCGGTTTCCGTCCTTGTCCACGCAATGAACCGGCGTGATTTCCGGCAAACCGTGTTTTGCCAGCCATTTGTCGAACACTTCGATATATTCGTAAGTGTGCGGCTGTTCCGCTCCGGGGTCTGCAAACAAGATCAGGTCAACCGGGATTTTATGCAGATACATTCCGACGATCATTGCGGTACTGTTCGTACCGCCGCCGAAAGAAACAACATTCATTTCGCGCCCCCTCTCTCCGGGATCAAAATTTGCGAAATGTCCACCGCCCTGATCTGCTCAGGGTTGAACAAGGAAAGCAACTTCCCCCATGCTCCCGCCGCGGATTCCGCTTCGACGACGGCCCCGGTCGCGGTTCCGTTGTTATATGTCACAATGACCGCGTATTTCTCCGCGTAACCGTTGCCATCTGTTTCAAGGTTCAGCCACCAGCCGGGGTTGCTCCGCTCCGCCGCGTGCGGGCAAGGCTCCCCGCTGTCGCAATCTGTACGGGCGCACCCGCTACAAAACCGCTTTTGAAATTCCACGTCCCACGGCCCCTCAATGCAGGGCAAGGACGCAAGGAACGCCGCCAGCGTTTCCGGGCTTTGCGTGATTCGTTCAAATTCTATCACTGTCAAAACCTCCTGTTTGATTTTCGCGGGCTTATGCTCCCGCCGTTTCCGTCGCTTCCTCCGCCGCGACGCGCCCGCGCCGCTTGAAGTTCGCTTGTAACCTCTGCTGGGCAAGAACGGGGTTGTATGCGGGCCGCTGGTTGCGGTCAAGGATAACGGCCCCGCTTTCGTCCGTTTCTTCCCCGCGCTTCAATTCAAGGTAGATCGTTTTCACGCTCATTCCCAGCCGTTCTGCTATGTCCGCCGCCCGGTCGTTTAACTGATACCACGCGGAAATCTGCTTTCGGTCTGCGAATGTCAAATATCTGTATTTCCGCAATATTTCTCACCCCCGGTTCTGTTGTTCTCCTATTTCTTTGCAAAAAAATTAGGCTACACAGGCCGTTTGACCTTGTGTAACCTAATTGTAATGCTTGCCCTTAACACCAGAGCAAAAGGACCTTCTTGATATTTGGGTACAGCTTACGGATGAACAAAGAGCAAATTTTCTTTCTCTGATGACCTCCATCGTACAATCCAAATAGTCCTTCCGCAAAGGCAAAAGCCCCGCTGAAATCTCTGCGGGGTCATTTGTCTTGCCAAAATTCCGGCAGATAGGGCTTATCTGTGAAATATCACAGCGGCCCTTTCTTGTGCTTTTATCCAAATTGTGCTACACTGGCTTTGAAACTACCTCATATGGGAAGCACAAGATGGATAAATACACGGTCAATCATCAATATTTCGGTCACACCCTGTTCCGCGAGGGACAGGAACAACTCATCGACAGTATTTTGGCCAGGCAGGACAGTTTCGGGATCATGCCCACCGGCGGCGGAAAGTCTGTGTGCTACCAAATACCCGCATTACTGCTGCCGGGACTGACGCTGGTGATATCTCCCCTCATTTCCCTGATGAAAGACCAGGTATCCGCACTTCATGACGCAGGCATCTCAGCCGCTTATTGGAACAGCTCTATGGATCTGCAGGAATTCCAATGGGTCCGGGACGGTGTGCGCGCAGGGGAATATAAGCTGCTGTATATCGCTCCCGAACGGTTGGACAATGACGCATTCCTGGCGCTGATGCAGACCCAGGAAGTTTCCCTGGTCGCGGTGGATGAAGCCCACTGCGTCTCTCAATGGGGGCAGGATTTCCGGCCGAGCTATCTGAAGATCGCGGATTTTGTGGCTGCTCTCCCAAAGCGGCCCGTAGTAGCCGCATTTACCGCCACTGCCACCGAAGAGGTGCGGGAGGATATCATCCGCTGTCTGCGTTTGGAAAAGCCAAATATTCTGGTTACCGGTTTTGACCGGCCCAACCTTCATTTTTCAGTCCAAAGCCACAAAGATAAGTCTGCCGCTCTTTTGAACCTCGTTCGGGAGCGTTCGGACCGCTGCGGGATCGTATATTGCGCGACCCGGAGTAAAGTGGAGCAGCTCTGTGATATGCTCAACCATGCAGGAATCCCCGCCACTCGGTACCATGCCGGTCTCTCAGATGAAGAACGGCGGGCCAATCAGGACGAGTTTCAATTCGACCGAAAGTCCGTAATGGTTGCTACAAATGCTTTCGGCATGGGCATTGATAAGTCCAATGTGAGCTTTGTCATCCACTACAACATGCCCAAAAGTCTGGAGGCTTATTATCAGGAAGCAGGTCGCGCCGGACGGGACGGAATGCCGGCAGACTGTATCCTGCTGTATTCCGGCGGCGATGTAGTCACCGCCAGACATCTCATCGACCGCAACGGAGACACTGCCGGTCTCTCCGGCGCAGCCAGGGCAGCCGTTCGGGCCCGGGACCTTCACCGACTGGACCGAATGATCGGTTATTGCAAAACCACCGGATGCCTGCGGAGCTATCTGCTGGACTATTTCGGTCAGTCTCACCCGGACACCTGTAATAATTGCGGAAATTGTCAAAGCGCATATGAAGCCTTGGATATGACCACCCAGGCACAAATGATCTTCTCTTGTATTCTTCGGGTAAAAGCTCGGTTGGGTTACTTTGTAGGCAGCGGCCTCATCATCGACGTTCTTCGGGGCAGCAAGAGTCAACGATTACATACCCTGGGGCTGGATACGTTGAGCACTTACGGCTTGCTGCGCAGTAACAGCAGAGCTTCCGTACAAGATTATCTGGACCGGCTGACAGAATTGGGGTATCTTTTTACCGAACCGGAACACCGTACGCTGCGGGTCACAGCAAAGGCAGATGAAGTACTGCACCGGGGTATCCCCGTCACTCTCTCACGAAAAATTCAAACGCCCCCACCGCAGGCAGGCAGCCTTTCGGCGCCGGACGGCGAAGGGGATACCGCTCTGTTGAGCACGCTGAAGGCTGTCCGTTCCAAGCTTGCCCAGCAGGAAAATATCCCCGCCTATATCGTGTTTTCCAACGCGACCTTACAGGATATGGTCCGAAAAAAGCCCCGGACCATGCTGGAATTCCTGCAGGTTTCCGGTGTAGGCGAGGTGAAGGCCGCCCGATACGGAGACATTTTTCTGGACGCCCTCAACAATGAATAAAAAAGAGCATCCGTCAGGATGCTCTTTTTTATTCAACCGCCGCCGCCGGATATATGCTTCTGCAATAACGCCTGCCGGTTTCTGTACGGAAAATATGTTCATAGGCCAGTTTTTGCCCCTCCGGGGATACACTGTCCTCATAAAAATTAACCAGGAAATCTGCTTCCAGAAGGATACGGTAATCAAGGTCATCCACCTGATCGTAAGTATGATGGTGCCCCACCAAATAACTCACCCTTTGGACCACATCCCGGGAAAAACCGAGTTTGTTCATCAATTCCTCCGCCTCTCCCGGTCCGACCATCTCCTGATATTTGCCGGAACAGTCCCCGTAGGTCTCCTCCGCCAGATGAATGCCGATATCATGGACCAGGGCAGCTGCTTCCAGGATGAACTGTGTCCGCTGATCCAGTCCCTCTTCCCGGCCTATGGCAGACGCGAACGCATGGACCTTTAAAAAATGATGGATCCGCATGGGATCGCCTGAATCGTAGTCGATCATGGCATTCATAAGCTGTTTTATGAGTTCGTTCATCATATCACCTCAAAAAATCAATTTTTGATACAAATATGCAATACAGGGCATGGTTCCAAGGCACAGCACTGTAGAAAGGATATTCACCACGCTGGCAAATTCCGTTTCCTCCACTGAGCGGTAAAGCTGGGAAAACTGCGTTACCATCACCGCAGCCGGCGCACCCGCGGTAAGAACTACAATCAGCATGATCCGGGACGCGTTGGGATGAATGTTCAGCACTCCGCAAACCCGCAGCACCACCATCACCACCAAGGGATACACCACCAGCCGGCCCAGACAGATCAGCCATGCCCGCTTGTTGCCGAACACGGCTTTCAAATCCGCGTTGCCGATAATCATGCCGATGGTGAACATATACGCAGGTCCCATCATATCTCCCATAGTGGATACTGCGGTCCCCAGAGGGCCGGGAATCTGCACATTCAGCACAAACATGATAAAGCCGGCAATGATCGCCAACAGCACCACATTTTTCAGAAACATATCAATGTGGATGCCTTTCTCGCCGCTGAGCACTGCCTTTCCGTGAGAAAACATAAACACGTTCATCACCATAAAGCAGCTGCTGCAATAAATCACCCAATCGCCGCCCATGGCGCTGGCAATCAGGGGAAGCATAAAATTTCCCGCATTGGGATATTCCAGAGAGGTGGTATCCACTGGACTCAATCGAAGGGACTTTTTCAGAAGCTGCGTCAGCACACCGAACACAGCTACAACAATCAGGCTTCCCAGCAGGGCGATGCCCATCCCCGTGAGTTTTTCCGCAGTGAATTCATACTGGAACGCATCCAACATCGCACAGGGGGTCAGAAAATACAGCGCCCAGGCAGACAGCACCTTGCTGTCCTCAAACTTCATGATGCCGAACCGCACGGCAATAAAGCCCAGAATGATCAGCACTGACAGCGATCCGATTTTTTCAAACAGCGCAATGGTAAGTGCCATACCCTATCCCTTCTTTACATCGTAATGGTATGGTACTATATCTGCCGTGGAACGTCAATAAACGTTATTTTAATATCAGAAATCCCCTTGTTTTTGTGCCGTAAAATTGATATAATAGCAGCCATAACAAAAGGAGGTGTGCCCGATCGCTCCACAGTATTTTGAAAATGACCTGATATACATCATCGCCCAGGCCATACAGTTCCAGCGGGAAGGGCGGGCACCGGCGGTCATCGCCGTTGACGGTATGGCAGGTTCCGGGAAAACCACTTTGACCGAGCGCATGGTCCAGCGGCTGGATGCCGCCGTCATCCATATGGACGATTTCTTTCTTCCTCAGGGCTTCCGCACACCGGAACGTCTGTGGGAACCCGGTGGAAATGTATATTACGAGCGGTTTATGGAGGAGGTCCTCCCCTATCTGCGCTGCGGGGCGCCTTTCGCTTACCGTGTATTTGATGCGCACGCCCACCGCTACACAGGAACCCGCCTGGTGGAAGCAAAGCCCTTTATCATCGTGGAGGGCAGCTATTCCCAGCACCCGAAATTCGGCAATCCATATGACCTGCGGGTATTTTGCGAAACGGCTCCGGAAGAACAGCTTCGCCGGGTCACAGAACGGGACCCTCGGAAAAAGGACATGTTCCAGGCCCTGTGGATCCCCATGGAAAACCGCTATTTTGAGGCGTTTGATATCCGGGAAAACAGCGATATTGTCGTTTCCTCATAAAAAACAAGGAGCGTATACACGCTCCTTGTTTTTTATTCGTTGTTGGGTTGCTCTTTCCGCTTGCGGTATATGCGCCAACCGGCATATCCGCCGCCGCCTAAAATGACGGCCCACACTAAAATCACCGGGAGATTGCCGATGACGAATACCACCAGTCCTTCAAAGAAGCTGCCCAAGCTCCGCAGGCTGCCGGAAAACTGCTGGGAAACGCGCTCGCCCAGGGTCTTGGGCGTACCGGACACTGGGGACGTGGAGGTCACTTCCCGCAGGGACAGCTCCACCGTCGCCATGTCCACCAAATCGTCGTACCGACGCAAGGCGCCCGTGAGGGATTCAATTTGATAACGCACGTCGCTCAAGGCATTTTCCAATTGGATGATGGAATCCAGGGTATCCGCTTTCTCCAAAACGGCCAGCAGCCGCTCCTCCTGCACCTGCAGGGATTTCAACCGGGCTTCCGTGTCATAATACTCCGTGGTAATTTCGTTGCTACCTCTGCTGCTGGAAAGCACGGTGCCGAACTCCTCCGCGTCGAACAGGAAGGCTTCCAGCTTTTCCGATGGAATGCGCAGGGTATACCAAGCGTACCGGGCACTGTCATAACGGCTGCTGCTCTGGAGTTCCGAGGACGCAATCCAACCGCCGAATTCCGTCACCCGCTGCTCCAGCGCAGTCAGGGCCCCGTCGAAATCCGTGGTCTCCATGGTCACGGACGCGCTGCGGATAATCTTTCGTCCGTCCGTTCCGTTGCTTTCCGGCAGGTCCAGGGCTTCCTGGGCTTCCGAGGTCGAGAAATACCCGCCATACTCGTTGCCCACTTCCCCCGAACTGTTGACGTCAACCATGTCGTAGCTGAGATTGTCATCGCTAGCCGCGCTGTCTTTTTTGGCGCTGCAGGCCGCCAGCGAAAGCAAAACGCAAAAAGCAAGACATAAGCAAAGCAAGTTTCGTTTCATTTGGGGGTTCTCCTTCACCATTTTATACTGATTAGACGTAGAAAATCGGAAAAAGTTCCAGGACCAGCTTCCAATATTTCATTGACAAATGGGAAAAACTATAGTAAAATCTCCCATGTTGCGTCCATGCACCCGGTTCCGGGAAAACAGCCGACTGAGTCGGTGTTCCTTTCCGCCCGGTACTGAGGCATCGGGCCAAAAAAAATGAAAGGAGTGTTCCCCATGATCACAAAGGAACAGAAAACAGCGGTCATCGAATCCAACCGCACCCATGAGAACGACACCGGTTCTCCTGAGGTCCAGATCGCCATTTGGACCGAGCGCATTAACCAGCTCACCGAGCATCTGAAGAAGAACCCCAACGACAATCACAGCCGTCAGGGTCTGTACAAGATGATCGGTAAGCGCCGCCGGCTGCTGGACTACCTGATGAAGGTGGACATTGAGCGGTACCGTGCCTGCATCGCCAAGCTGGGCATCCGCAAGTAAGCAGCACATCTCGCACCCTGTGCGAATCTGAGGTTTATGAAGGTATTTTGAGGGGACAATTGAATATTGTCCCCTCGTTTTTATCCGTCGGGGCTGTTTGGCCTTTCGTATTTGAACGTAACGCCCAAAAGGCGTCAGGTTCAAGTACAAAATGTCAGACGGCTCCGAAGCACCAAAGAAAAGGAGTCACAAAATGATCATTCAACACAAAGAATTCCCCAACTACAAAAAGTTCGAGATCATGTACGAAGGCCGCCCCCTGTCCATGGAAGTGGGCAAAATGGCAGAGTTGTGCAACGCATCCGTACTGGTGAAGTACGGCGAGACCACCGTGCTGGTCACCTGCACCGCCTCCGCCCGCCCCAAGGACGGCATCGACTACTTCCCCCTCGCCGTGGACTTCAATGAAAAGCTCTACGCCGTGGGCCGCATCCCCGGCAGCTTCATGCGCCGGGAAGGCAAGCCCAGCCTGAACGCCGTGCTGGCCTCCCGCCTGATTGACCGCCCCATGCGTCCCCTGTTCCCCAGCGACCTGCGCAATGACGTGGTCATCGCCTGCGAGGTGCTGAGCATCGACCGGGACTGCTCCCCGGAGATCGCTGCCATGATCGGCGCTTCTGCCGCCGTGAGCATTTCCGACGTGCCCTTCAACGGCCCCATCGCCGGCATCGTGCTGGGTTGGGACGGGGAAAAGTTCCTGTTCAACCCCACTCATGACGAAAAAGAGGCCAACCGCATGACCACCACCATCGCCGCCACCCACAAAAAGATCGTCATGATCGAATCCGAGGCGAAGGAAGTGCCCGACGAGGTGATGTACGAGGGAATCGTACAGGCCCATGAGCACCTGCAGCCCGTGCTGGACCTCATCGACGAGATGGTGCGCACCATCGGCAAGGAGAAGTTCACCTACGAGCACGCGTCCTTTGACGAGGAGCTGTTCAGCCTGCTGTGCGAAAACGAGATGTCCGGCATGGAATTCTGCATGGACACCGACGACAAGAACGTGCGCGAGGCCCGCGTGAACGAGTGGATCACCGCCATGCAGGCCAAGTACGAGGAGACCCACCCGGACATGATGCAGTTCATGGACGAGATTTTGTACAAGATGCAAAAGAAGGTCGTCAAGAACTGGCTGCTGAAAGGCAAGCGCGTGGACGGCCGCGCCATGAATGAGATCCGCGCCCTGGGCAGCGAGGTGGGCGTCATCCCTGTGGTCCACGGCTCCGCGCTGTTCACCCGCGGCCAGACCCAGGTGCTCTCCATTGCCACGTTGAACACTCTTTCCATGTGCCAGAAGCTGGACACCATTTGGGAAGAGGAAGAAAAGCGTTTCATGCACCACTACAACATGCCCGGCTACTCCACCGGCGAGGCAAAGCCCCAGCGCTCCACCGGCCGCCGGGAATACGGCCACGGCGCTCTGGTGGAAAAGGCGCTGGAAGCCGTCATTCCTCCCGTGGAGGAGTTCCCCTATTCCATCCGCGTAGTCTCCGAGATACTGAGCTCCAACGGTTCCACCTCTCAGGGCTCCATCTGCGGCACCACTCTGGCCCTGATGGACGCCGGTGTGCCCTTGAAAGCCCCCGTAGCCGGCATCTCCTGCGGCCTGATTCAGGACGGCGACGACTTCACCACCTTCATCGACATTCAGGGCGTGGAAGACTTCCACGGCGAGATGGACTTTAAGGTTGCCGGTACCAAGGAAGGCATCACCGCCATCCAGATGGACCTGAAAAACGACGGCTTGAAGCACGAAATCGTGAAAAAGGCCTTTGAGATCACCCGGGAAGCCCGCTTCCAAATCCTGGACGAAGTCATGCTCAAGGCCCTGCCTGAACCCCGCAAGGAGCTGGCCAAGACCGCGCCTAAGATGATCCAGATGCAGATCAAGCCCGACAAGATCCGCGAGGTCATCGGCTCCGGCGGCAAAGTCATCCAGAAGATCACCGCCGATACCGGCTGCAAGATCGACATCAACGACGACGGCATGATTTATATCGCCTCCGAGGACATCGAAGCCTGCCGCGCCGCCCGCCAGACCATTGAGAACATCGTGTTCGAGCCGGAGGTCGGTCAGCTGTACTACGGCCAGGTGGTCCGCATCATTCCCATCGGCGCATTCATTGAGCTGGTGCCCGGCAAGGACGGCATGTGCCACATCAAGGACCTGGAGTTCAAGCGCACCGAAAAGGTGGAAGACGTGCTGAACATCGGCGACTGGACCTGGGTCAAGGTCAGTGAGATCGACGAGCGGGGCCGCGTGAACCTCAGCCGTAAGGATGCCATCAAAGAGCGGGAAGCCGCCGGCCTGCCCGTTGACAGAAAGTAATATTCTCCGTCCCCCGATGTACCATCGGGGGACGATTTTTCAGGAGGTCCCCCATGGTTACGATTAAGCTGTATTGCTCCATCTGCGCCCGGAATGACTACTATCTGGAGCGAATCGAAGCCGCCGCGAAAAAACTCAAGCTGACTTACTCCCTGGAGAAAGTGACCGACGAAACCGCATGGAAAGCTCTGGATTTGGAGGAAGCGTGCCTGTTTGCCTACTGCCCCGGGTGCAAAATGATGCACACCGACCCCAATATCCGCAACCTCCCCGCCCTGGAGGTCAACGGGGTGCTGCGGTTCTGGAATGTCCCAGCCACGGATGTCCAGTTAGAAGCGTGTTTGACGAAGCTTTGTTGACCGATTGCCGAATTCGTATATTCCCCTGGTCGCTTATTGGCATATTCGACAAATATATGTCGATTTCCAAAAATGAAAGTGTAAATTCTTGACAAATTCTTCCAACTCCATTAAAATATGTCTAACAATTCTGTGGGAACGTTTGTTTCAATGGAAGTATTAAAAGGAGTTTTATTATGGGTAATCGTTTGGAAGGAAAAATCTGCCTCGTCACCGCCTGCACCCGCGGCATCGGCCGTGCCATCGCAGACCTGTTCGTATCGGAAGGCGCCACTGTTTGGTATGCCGTTCGTAATCTGGAGACCGGCAAGGCCGCGGTGGACGCCGCCAACGCCAAGGGCCCCGGCAAAGCAAAGCTGGTGTATTTCGAGGCCCACAAGCCCGAGACCCACAGAAGCATGATCAATGAGTGCTTGGCGGAGGAAGGCCGTCTGGACGTTCTGGTCAACAACTTCGGCGAGTCCAACCCCCGCAAGGACCTGGACATCATGCGCTGCACCTGGGACGAGTTTGAAAAGACCATCCTCTGCGACCTGTCCACCGTGTTCAACGCCTGCCAGGAAGCCCTGAACAAAGCCATGATCCCCCAGCAGTCCGGCTCCATCATCAACATCGGCTCGGTGGCCGCTGTCTGCCCCGACAAGACCCAGGTGGGTTACGGCGTTGCCAAGCAGGGCATCAACCATCTGACCAAGCAGATGGCCCGTCAGGTTGCCCACGCCAATGTCCGCGTCAACGTGCTGAACCCCGGCATCATCGCTACCGAGGCAGTGGCCCAGCATCTGACCCCCGAGACCCAGGCCCGCTACACCACCAACTGCATGATCAAGCGTCTGGGCGACCCCATCGACATTGCCTATATGGCCCTGTACCTGGCCTCTGATGAGTCAAAATATGTTACCAGCCATGTGATGAACGTCTCAGGCGGCTGGCTGTAAAACCCAAAAGGCTCCCGGAAATCCGGGGGCTTTTTGATGCCTTTTATCCCTTGCCAGTTCGCCAGAACCGTGCTATTCTTTCCTTGTTGACTCTATAAAGGCAGGTAATGAATATGTCGAATATCTATACATCCGCAGACCAGCTCATTGGAGGAACTCCCTTGCTGGAGTTAACCCATATTGAAAAAAAATACGCGTTAAATGCCCGCATTCTGGCAAAATTGGAGTATTTCAATCCTGCAGGGAGTGTGAAAGACCGCGTTGCCAAGGCGATGATCGACGATGCGGAGGCCCGGGGGCTGCTGAACCCCGGGAGCGTCATCATTGAACCGACCTCTGGCAATACTGGTATCGGTCTTGCCTCTGTGGCTGCTGCGCGAGGATACCGCACAATAATCGTTATGCCTGATACCATGAGCGTTGAACGCCGGCAGCTGATGACGGCTTACGGCGCGGAAGTCATCCTGACAGAAGGCGTAAAAGGCATGTCCGGCGCCATCGAAAAGGCGGAGGAATTGGCAAAGGAGCGCCCGAACAGCTTTATCCCCGGTCAATTTGTGAACCCCGCCAATCCCGCCGTTCATGAAGCCTCAACAGGTCCGGAAATTTGGGCGGATACGGATGGAGCGGTTGACCTTTTCGTGGCCGGTGTAGGTACTGGCGGTACCATCACCGGCGTCGGTCGATACCTCAAACGGCAAAATCCGAATATCCGGATCATCGCTGTGGAACCGGCAGATTCCCCATTGCTGAGCCAGGGTATTTCCGGCAGTCACAAGCTTCAGGGCATCGGCGCCAATTTCATTCCCGAGACGCTGGACCCCTCCATTTATGATGAAATCATCCCGGTGAAAAGCGAGGATGCTTTTGCCGCGGGCCGCTCGTTGGGCTGTCTGGAGGGCATACTGGCAGGAATCTCCTCCGGTGCGGCACTCTGGGCTGCGGTGGAGTTGGCAAAACGCCCGGAAAACAAAGGAAAAACGATCGTTACCCTGCTCCCGGACACCGGAGACCGCTATTTATCAACGGAATTATTCGCTCAATGACGATTTTGAAAAAAGAGGGTGCCTCGGCATCCTCTTTTCCAGATTCCGGAAACATATAGAAAAATTGTACAAAAAAACCTTTGGAAATTCTCATTCCAATTCCGTAAATTGACATACCACTATCAATCTGAACATGATATAATGACATTAAAACACTGGCGGAATGCCAGAATAAAAGGAGAGAATTACCTATGGCTTACGAGAAACTGTTTGCTCCCATTAAGATCAGAGGACTGGAATTCCCCAGCCGCATGATCATGACCCCAATGGGCTCCATCATGGCCGAGGAGCACGGCGAAGTCAATGACCGTATCATCAATTATCTGACTGAGCGTGCCAAGAACGGCGGCTTTGTGTTTACTGAGTGCTGCTCTGTCTACCCCGGCGTCGGACAGAGTTTTGCGTTGCATATGAGCGACGACGAGTACGAAGAAGGCTTCAAGCGTCTGACCAAGGCTGTCCATGACGCCGGCGGCAAAATCGGCGTACAGATCTATCACCCCGCTGAGGCTCTGACCAACGCGCACTATGATTCCTCCATCAACCGCATAATGGGTCCCGACACTCTGTTCGGTATCCCCGGCTCCAAGGTGGAAACCGAGGAGATCCCTTACATCATTGAGTGTTTCGGCAAAGCTGCCAAGCGCGCTGTGGACTGGGGCTTTGACGCCATCGAAATCCACAACGGACATAACTACATCCTGCATCAGTTCCTGAGTCCCCACTTCAACCACCGTGACGACGGTTGGGGCGGCTCTGTTGAGAACTGCCGCAAGTTCCCCTTGGCTGTTGTTGAAGCGGTCCGCAAGAACATGCCCGACGATATGCCCCTGTTCATCCGTGTCTCCGCCGGCGATGACGAGCTGTACAACCGCCAGACCAAGGAGTTCGACGGTCTGACTCTGGAAGACATGATCGAGTTCCTGAAGCTCGCCCACGAGAAGGGTGTTGACGTCATCGACGTTTCCCGCGGCAACTTCCAGTCCGATATCGGATTGTGGGAGTGCCCGAACCTGTTCCAGCCCCGCGGCTTCAACCTTGACCGCGCTCTGCGCATCAAAAAGGAAGTCGGCTGCCCCGTGGTTGCTGTCGGCCGCATGGGCACACCCGATGCCGCGCTGCACGCCGTCGAGGAAGGCGCTGACTTCGTGGCCTGGGGCCATGCGCACATCGCCGATCCTGAGATTGTCAAAAAGACCAAGGAAGGCCGTGTAAACGACATTCGTTACTGCATCGGCTGTGACGAAGGCTGCAACCAAGCTTATAATGACGCTACCCTGCCTCACGTTTCCTGCATGCGGAACCCCGCTGCCGGCCGCGAGGGCGAGATGCCCATGATCAAGACCACCGCCCCCAAGAAGGTACTGGTCGCCGGTGCCGGCGTTGCCGGTCTGGAATGCGCCCGTGTCCTGGCTGAGCGCGGCCACAAAGTCGTTGTCTGCGAAGCCACTGATACCCTGGGCGGCAACTTCAACCTGGCCTCCAAGGCTCCCATGAAGGAAGCTTTCGCCACTGCCGTGGAGCAGATGATTCGCTGGGCCAAGGAAGCCGGCGTGGAGTTCAAGCTGAACACCCCCGTGACCGAGGCCGTCATTGCCGCTGAGAAGCCCGACTACGTGGTCAACGCCATCGGCGCGCACTACGCTCCCTGCACCATCCCCGGCGCTGAAAACGCTGTCTCCGCAACTGATGTTCTGTCCGGCAAGGTTCAGCTCAAGGGCAATGTCGTTGTCATCGGCGGCGGCTGCGTGGGTATGGAGACTGCCATGTTCGCCGCTGTACAGCCCGGTGTTACCTCCGTTACCGGCGTGGATAAGAAGGCCGGCTTCGGCACCTTCGATCAGACCCCCGGCTGGGCGCCCAAGCTGAAAGGCGGCGTGCCGTCCTATGGCCGTGCCCAGGGCTTCCGTCTGTGGAACGCCGGCAACACCGCCATCCACAATGAGCCTCACGGCATCAAGACCATGGGCAGCACCACTGCCGAAGCGATTGCTCCGGGTAAGGCCACTGTACATACCTTCATCCAGCGCCGCAATCGTCAGACCAAAGAGATGGAAGTCGTTAAAGACGAGACCATTGATCTGCCCGCTGACGTAATCGTGTACGCCACCGGCATGGCGCAGAACGACGGTTCCGCTATCGCCGCCGCCTGCGAGAAGCTGGGCGTGCCCTGCACCGCTATTGGCTCTGCCAAGCAGCTGGGCCACGGCGTCCCCGCCATTATGGACGGTGCTGTTTTGGGCCGCGAGATTTAATTTCACATGCATCATAAAAAACAGGGTACCTTACGGTGCCCTGTTTTTCATAAATGCCTCCATAAAAAGGAAGCGGCGAGCGGCCGCTTCCTTTTTATTTCCCATATTTATTGTACAGATATTCCATCGCTTCCACATATCCCTGGAATCCATGACCCTTGATGGTCTTTTCACAGTATATTCCCGGGTAGGACACCTGTCGGAAAGGCTCTCTCGCATCCACATCGGAGATATGTACTTCCACAGCGGGAATATTCACGGCCTTCAGCGCATCCAAAATCGCAACTGACGTATGCGTATACGCCGCCGGATTGATAACAATTCCGTCCACGTTTCCATAAGCCTGCTGGATACAGGTCACGATATCGCCCTCTACATTTGATTGGTACCGCTCCACAGCAACTCCCAGGCGGTCTCCAGTCTTATCAATCAGACGACACATTTCCCCGTAAGTCCTGCTACCGTAGATGGCCGGTTCCCGAATACCCACCATGTTGATATTCGGTCCATTGATGACCAGAAGTTTCATAAGTGCAAAGCCTCCTTAATGGCACGGGCCGTTTCTTCCACGCCCACGCAGTCAAAGGCATATTCGCCCCAGGCTTCGTACAGCGGCCTGCGCTGCTCATACAAAGCGGCAACCCCGTGCTTTTGAGACATGGGGCGTCCCTCACTGGGCAGTTCCTCAACAGTTCGGCGCAACAGCACCGTCACGCTGTTTTGCCGCAGTAGAGGTAGATTTTCCGGCCGGGTGACCACTCCACCGCCGGTGGCAATCACGGTTCCGCTTTCCTTGGATACATCCCGCAGCACTGCCGTCTCAATTTCACGAAATACTGCTTCTCCATCTTGGGCAAAAATATCCTGAATGGATTTTCCCGCGTACTGAGGGATGAGGTCGTCGCAATCCACAAACCTCCGCCCGGTCATTGCCGCCAATGCGGTGCCGATGGTCGTCTTTCCGCTTCCGGCCATGCCGATGAGGGCAATGTTCATCTCCTGCCGGGTGATGCTTTGGCGGATGGGCTCTATAACCGCGTCATCAACGGTCACATCCCGGAAAATTTCCGATGCCCGTTTCGCCTGGGCCACCAGCATTCCCAGCCCGTTCACTGCCACAGCGCCATGTGCCGCAGCCTGCCGCAGAAATTCCGTAACGCTGGGGTTATACACCAAATCAAACGCCGCCTCCAACCGGAAAAAAGGAACCAGTTCCGCCACGGTTTCACCATTTTGGGGATACATCCCCACAGGTGTGGCATTTACCAAAATCTGCGCGTCATAGTGCCGGGAAAGATTGGAAAAGTTCTCCTCCCCTTTTCGGGATACCGTGACGACCGCTCCGGCGTTCATGTCATGGAGCACCGTCCGCACAGTGGGAGCCACGCCTCCATCCCCAAAAATCACGCACTTTTTCCCGGCAACCTCTACACCGGACTGGCGCACCGTATAAAGGAATCCATCATAATCCGTATTATCGCCGTACAGCGTCCCATCCCCACGGCGCACAATAGTGTTTACGCTCCCAATGGCGGCCGCCTGTCTGGATAGCGCAGCGCAATAAGGGATAACCGCCTTTTTATACGGAATGGTCACGTTAATCGCCTTGAAGTCTCCGTTTCGCAGGAAATCCTCCAGACGTTCCGATTCTACCTCAAACAAGCTGTAATCATACCCGCCGATGGCTTTATGAATCTGGGGAGAAAAGCTGTGGCCCAAATGCTCCCCCAACAGTCCGTACCGTTCCATCACACGATCTCCGAATAACTTCCGAAATAACGGAATTCCTCACACATATCCTCCAACTCGCTGATGACTTGCACGAATTCCGGAGAATACAGCGGCGTATCAAAATCGAAATACATCATGTATTCAAAGTCCCGGTCCGGAATCGGACGGCTCTCCAGTTTCTGCAGGTTGATGCCCAAGGCAAAAAAACGGCTCATCACCTTATACAGGGAACCGGGCCGGTGGGCCACTACGCACATGATGCTGGTGCGGTCCGCGCCGGGATAAATTTCCAGATTCTTGGAAATACAAATAAACCGGGTGAAGTTATTCCCTTTATCCTGCACACTTGCAGCCAGGCAATCCAACCCGTACAGGCTGGCACAGGCATGGCTGGACAGGGCCGCCACATCAGAACGGTCCGATTCCGCCACCATCTTGGCGGCAATGGCAGTGTTTTCCACCACGGTTACCTTCACATGGGGCATGGTTTTCAGGAAGCCCGCACATTGGTTGATGGCCTGCTCGTGGGAGAATATCTCTTTGATCTCGCCCTGCTTCGTGCCAGGCTTTGCCAGCAGACTGTGGTCGATTTTCAGGCGTGCAGAGCGTACCACATAACAATTGTGCTGTGCCATCAGATCGTAAATGCGGTTGACGGACCCGGCAGTGCTGTTTTCAATGGGCAAAATGCCATACTCACACATCCCGTTCTCAATGGCAGAGAACACACCCTCAAAGTTATTGAAATACATGATATTGGGCGTGTTGAACAGTTTCTCGCAGGCGATTTGGGAATATGCCCCTTCCACGCCCTGACACGCCACGATGGGAAACTGAGGAAACTGCTTTGCGGTATGTTCGATCGCATCTGTGATACGCCGGGCCAGGTCGGAAGTCTTATTCATGATCTGCATCTGGTGGGTACTGCTCAACTCAAACAGCGTGGAAAACAGCATCAGCGCCCCGGTCCGCAGTCCGTCCGGGACCTGAGATGCCACTTCCACCAGCTTTTTCCGTTCCCGCTCCGGGTCATAAATCGCCTTGCCGATGGACTGCTTGTAAGCCGCGATATCCTCGGAAATTTTCATCCGTTGGGTATACAGCTCAATGATTTGACGGTCTACACCATCAATTTGTCCGCGTAATTCGTTGATATCCATACCGTTCTCCTCTTTCACATATTTAATAATTCACACACCGCCAAAGCCGCAGCCGCCTCAATCACTGGCAATGCCCGTTTCACAATGCAGGGGTCGTGCCGCCCGGTGACAGTCAGTATTTCGCTGGTTTTTCGGGACAGACTGACCGTCTGCTGTTGTTTGGAAATGGATGGCGTGGGGCGGATCACGACTTCAAATTCCACAGGCATCCCGTTGGTAATGCCGCCGTTGATGCCCCCGGCGTGGTTCGTGCGGGTTTTAACTGTGCCGCCGTCCATGTAAAACGGATCATTGGCCTCACTCCCCCGCATAGAAGCAAACCCAAAGCCAGCACCGAATGCAATGCCCTTCACTGCCGGCACGGCAAACAAGTGCTTGGCAAACATCCCTTCCGCGTTCTCACCCAGATCCGGAGCACCAAACCCGGCGGGAATGCCGGACACGGTGCAGGCAACACACCCGCCCACGCTATCGCCGTCCGATTTGGCAGCCAGTATGATGTCATCGATTTCTTCGGGAGAGGGGTCCTGTATCCCTTCCAGCAAGGAAATACGGGATATAACCGTGATGCCCTCTTGCGCCAGAATCTGCTTGGCGATTGCCCCGGCAAACACCAGAGATGCCGTGAGCCGCCCGGAGAAATGCCCGCCGCCCCGGTAGTCGCTGCAGCCTTGATACCGCACCGAACCGGAAAAATCCGCATGACCCGGACGGGGCAGGTCTTTCAATTGAGAATAGTCCCTGCTGTGGGTGTCCGTATTGCGGATGATGGCCGCCAACGGGGTCCCGGTGGTCTTTCCCTCAAATACGCCGGACAAAATTTCCGGCACATCCGCTTCCTTCCGGGCAGTGGAGGTGGCGTCCTGCCCCGGGGCCCGCCGGGCCAGTTCTCCAGCGATAGCGTCCATATCCAGAACAACGCCGGAAGGCAGACCCGTGACCACCACACCGATGGCCGGTCCGTGAGATTCTCCGAAAATGGTATAGTTCATTCCCGCACCTCCAATTGCCCGCCGAGGGCCTTGTAATCGTCCCAGAACCTGGGATAGGATTTCCGCACGCACTCCGCGCCTTGAATCGTCACCGGCACGGAGCACCGGGTTGCAGCGATGGCTGCCATCATGGCGATGCGGTGGTCGTTGAAGCTATCCACGGTCACGCCGCCGCGCAATCCCGTCTGCCCCGTAATGACCAACCCGTCGGGCAGCTCCGCGATATCCGCGCCCATGGCGCGCAGCACCTGCGTGACAGCGGAAAGCCTGTCGCTTTCCTTGATGCGCAGCCGCGCCGCGTTCACAATGCGGGTGGTGCCGGTTCGCACCGCGGCCATCACGGCCAGCGGCGGCACCAGGTCCGGGCAGCCGGACACATCAATGTCCACATCCCCGGGCTTGGCCAGCTTCCAATATAGCTCCGCCACCACCCGGTCGCCCTGGGAGGAAGCCGGGGCCATGCCCGTGATCTCCACGGCATTGTCCAAAAACGCCGCCGCGTACCAGAAGCCCGCCTGGGACCAGTCGGCCTCAATGGCCATGTCCACAGCCCGGAATTTCTGATTCCCCGGCACCCGGAAGCGTTCATAATTCTCGTTTTCCACCTGCACGCCGAACTTGGAGAGCACATCCAGCGTCATGGCCACATAGTCCCGGCTTTCCAGCGGGGAGGTGAGTACGATCTCCGAATCTCCCGCCAGCAGCGGCAAAGCGTAAAGCAACCCGGTGACAAACTGGCTGGACACGTCCCCCGGCAACGCATAAATGCCCGGGGTGAGTGTTCCCCTGACCGTCAGCACACCATATTGCAGGTCGTAAAAAATTCCCTTTTCATCGAAAATGTCAAAGTAGGGTTTTTGGGGCCGCTCCATGAGCCGTCCCTGCCCGGTGAAGTGCCCGCCGCCCCGCAAAGCGAGGGCCACAGGGATGAGAAACCGCAAAGTCGACCCGGATTCTCCGCAGTCCAGCATGGGCAGACCGTCACAGGGCGCGCCCTTGGCGGTGAGCGCAGCAGCACATCTTTGGGTCGCGTCAATATCCTGCGACCGGGAGAGGTTTTGCAATTCCCCGTCTCCGCCGGAGAGCATCATGGCAAGCATGGCCCGGTGGGCCTGAGACTTGGACGGCGGCGGGGTAATGAAGCCGCGCAATATCGCAGGATTGATGGTCACATCCATGTCTGTTCCTCCAAAGCCGGACGCAGGAGGACTTTCATGTCCTCCACCGGCAATTGTTCCAGCCGGCACCTGCCGACGGCCTCCGGCAGCACCAGCGTGATGCTGCTCCCGGACCGCTTTTTATCGCGGAGCATGGCGTCCAAAAGTGCGTCCGGGGCAAATATTGTTTCTGTGGGCAGACCATACTGCCGCAGCATGCCGTACACCGCGTCCACGCAGTCCTTTTCGCAGATGCCTGCCATCCAGGCTGCCTTGGTGATAAGCGCCATCCCGACGGCGACCGCCGACCCGTGGGACACCTGAAAGCCCGAGCACTGCTCCACGGCGTGGCCGATGGTGTGGCCGAAATTCAAAATGCCCCGCAGCCCAGTGTCGAACTCATCTTGCTCCACCACGTCCCGCTTGATGGCCACGCATCGGGCGATGATGTCCTCGATTTGGGTCCGGATGGGCTGTTTTAAGCGTTCAAACAAATCCGCATCCCATATGACCCCGTACTTGATGACTTCCGCACATCCATCGCGAAACACTTCTTCCGGCAGGGTGTTTAAGGCATCGGCATCACATAATACCAATTCAGGCTGATAGAACGCCCCGGCCAGATTTTTCCCCGCCGGCAGGTCAATGGCGGTCTTACCGCCCACGGAAGAATCTACCGCCGCCAAAAGCGTGGTGGGCATCTGCACATAGGAAATGCCCCGCTGATAGGTGGCCGCGGCAAAGCCCGCCAAATCGCCGGTCACTCCGCCGCCCAGTGCCACGATACAGTCGGCACGGGTGAGCCCATGCTCCGCCAGAGCATTCAGCAGCGCGAAGTAGGTCCGGGCCGTTTTGGACTGTTCCCCGTGAGGGTAGACGAACCGGCAGACCCGGTATCCCGCGGCCTCCAAGGATGACTGCACCATATCGGCATACAATCCTTCCACGATATCACCGCACACCAGCATCACCGTTTCACAATCGCACACCCTGCGCACATAGGCCCCGGCGTTCTTCAGCAATCCCCGACCGATGACGATATCATAGTCTTTCGATGCCTTAACGGGAACGATAATCAATATTGTCCACCTCTTCCTTGATGAGCCGGCCCTCCCGCAGCAGAGATTCCAGACCGTCCCGGTCCCCCGCCGCCAGGGCCTGGCGGTATTGGGCCAGGTTCTCCATAAAAATATCCAGCTCACCCAGCAGATAATCCTGATTTTCCAAAAACAACTCTGCCCACATGGTCTCATTGAGCCAAGCTACGCGGGTCATGTCCTTGTAGCTACCAGCGGAATAGCCCTTGTGCTCCCGAGCTACGGGGCTCTTCACAAAGGCATTGGACACCACATGGGCCATTTGCGAGGAAAAGGCGATCATAGCATCGTGCTTTTCGGCAGTGGTGATGGTCACCCGCCCGAACCCGCAGGGGGCCAGCATAGCCTTCACCCGATCAAAAAATGCGATGTCGTCAAAAGTCTCCGGCACCAAAATCATGGCCGCGCCCTTGTACATGGTGGGCCGGGAGTATTTGTACCCGGAAAACTGGGTGCCCGCCATGGGATGCCCGCCCACGAAAGTGAAGCCGTACTGCTGCGCGATGGGAAAGCACGCCTGACACACATCCCGCTTGGTACCGCAAGTGTCAATGACCAGCGTGCGCTTGTCAATGTGCGGAGCCATTTCCTTGAGATAATCAATGGTCGCCCGGGGATACAAGGCAATGATGACCAAATCACACCGGCTGATGGTCTTTTTTGTCAGTTCACCGTCCGCCACACCGTTCATCATGGCTAATTCTAAGGTATCCCGACTGCGGTTGTGGGCCAGCACAGTGCACCCGGCTTCCTTGTACGCCTTGGCAAAGCTGCCGCCCATGAGCCCGAGTCCGACAATTCCAACTGTCATGCCGTCACCCTCTCAGCGCCGCCAGCACCTTGCCGACGGAAGCCGTCACCTGATCGAACTGGTCGGGGGTCAGGGACTGGGCGCCGTCGCACTTGGCCCGCGGCGGGTCGTTATGCACCTCAATCATCAGGCCGTTCGCACCTACGGCCGCCGCACCCAGTGCCATAGTGGGCACCATACGGGACAGGCCCGTGGCGTGGCTGGGGTCCACGATGATAGGCAGGTGGCTGAGCTCATGCACCGCCGGGACCGCAGACAAATCAAGGGTGTTACGAGTGTAGGTCTCATAGGTGCGGATGCCCCGCTCACAAAGGATGACATTGTGATTCCCGCCGGCCATGATGTACTCGGCACTCATCAGCCATTCCTGAATGGTGTTGGCCAGACCGCGCTTGAGCAAAATGGGCTTGTCGCAGTGGCCGATTTCCTTCAAAAGCTCAAAGTTCTGCATATTCCGCGCGCCGATCTGGATGATGTCCACATCGGTGAACAGGTCGATGTGCTTAATGTCCATCAGCTCGGTCACGATGGGCAGACCAGTCTCCTTTTTTGCCTCCATCAAAAGTCGGATACCGTCCTCGCCCATGCCCTGGAAGGAATAGGGGGATGTCCGGGGCTTGAATGCGCCGCCCCGCAGAATCTGAGCGCCCGCCGCCTTGACCCGCTGGGCGCAGTAGATGATCTGCTCCTCGGATTCCACGGAGCAGGGGCCCGCCATATACACAAAGTTCCCGCCGCCGATTTTCGTGCCGTTTTTCAAGGTGACCACGGTATCGTCGGGATGGAACTTCCGGTTGGCCTGCTTAAACGGCTCGGACACCCGCTTCACGGAATCGACAATGTCCAGAGCCTCCACCAGCTCGGTGTCGATCTTGCTCACATCGCCCACCAGGCCGATGATGGTCATATCGGTGCCCTTGGATACGTCGGGTTCCACGCCCTTGGCCTTGAACCAGTTGGTCAGGTTTTCAATCTGCTTTTCGGATGCGCCGTGCTTCACAACTACGATCATTTGTATTCCCTCCTGAAAAAATCAAGCCGCACAGCGAATCATGCTGTACGGCTCTTGAATGTTTGTTATTACGCCCGTATTTTATGCAGCACAAATCGCTATTACTTTGTTCTTCGTAAAGTAATAGGTAAAGTATGCGTACACAAAATTGACGAACTTCATAAATGATGACTCCTTTTGGAAGCTTGCAAATAAGATACACCCATTTCCCCGGTTTGTCAACAACTTTATTCCTTTAAACCGAGAAAATTTTTACAGCAGTTCGATATTCGCCACCCGCCAGCCGGAATCGGTCAGGGTCAGGATGATTTTCATGTCGTTGTCCGTCGCCACACCGTTGGAGGTCAGCACATAGTTTGCCTCCAGCACTGCCGCGCTGCCGTAGTACTCGTACCCCACGATTTGCAGCTCCGACATGGTGGACGTCACCCCGTGGACCCAGCTCATGCCGTCCATGGACGCGGTCATCCGCTCGTACATGCTGCTTCCCGGCACCAGATACTGCTGCACGACACCCGGTCCGTCCACGGCGTTGGACGTATACGCGATGTAGGCCCGGACGAAGGCTTCCGCATAGGCCGTCAGCTCCGCCGACAGCTCCGAATCGCACTGCAGCGTCACGGTGAACACATCGGCAGCTTCATCCCGGGACATCCAATAGTCGTCAGACGCCGAGACCACCCGCACTTCAGGCAGAGCTACCGCCGTAAAGCTGTAATTCACCCATCCGGGCTGCTGCCCCAAATCGCCGGCATAGGGTTCCAGCACCGCCGGCAGCCCCAGTTCCATGTCGCAGTTCGCCTCGGTGAGGCGCACGCCGTTCACCGTGATGTCCGCCTCTTCCGGCGCGGTCACGGTATACGTTTTCGCAAACACGCCCAAATCGAACTCCGCGTCCCGCACATCCCACCGGGACAGCCCGAAGCTGAACAGCCCGCCGGGCTCGGATTTCAGCTCCACGGTGCCGATCACCTGTTTGTCCAGCCGGATGAGATACATCGGGGCCTCCTCGGCAAAGCGTTCCGGGTCTTTGCGGTAAGTGAGCGTCCCGGCGGACAGCCGTTCCCCGAGGGCCCGGGTCTGGGCCTCCTCGGACTCAAAGTCCGTTCGGCCTGCCACGAAGTCCGTGATGGCCTGCTCCAGCTCCGCCGGCAGCGCCGTTTCCATGTACCGGTCCATCGCCCCGTCGGTGCGGGACAGCTCATAGGCGGCAATAAACCGCCAGAATACAAACAGGCCCGCAAAGATGATGACCAACATCACCAGAACATAGATGAGCAGGCCCTTTGCAAATTTACTTTTCATGCCCGCCCCTCCTTCTGCACCAGAAACGCCGTTGGGATGGGCCGGATGCCGATCACCGACGCACAGTTGTTCACATATCCGTCCTCGAACCACAGCATGGACGAGGACCCGCCGTCCAGATTGCAGGCGTTCACCGCGCCGTATTGGAGCATCACGTCCGCAAGGTCGGCATAGGTAGCCCCCAGGCTCCGGGCCTGCCGGCCTTCGATGACCAGCAGCAAAACCGCGCCGTCCGCTCGCTGGCCGATGGCCGTGCGGGGATTCACGCCGGAGGCCAGGGTGCTGGTATCCAGAGGTTCCCCATTGCTCACCAGCACCGGGCCGAAGCTGCAGCCGAATTGAATTTCCTTTTCCCGAGCCTGCTGGGGCGTCATGTTCCCAGTGTGCAGGATATATCCGCTGTCAAACCCCACAAAGGGATAGCTCATGCCCTCGGAGGCGTAATGCACCTTGCCGTCCACGATGGTCATGCCGATGGGGATGCCCCCATCGCCCTGGCCGCCGGGGTCGTCGAAACCTCCGCCATTCACGCCGGCCACGCAGTCATAGGTCTCCACCATCTGCTCCACGGTGAGCCCCTTCCCGCCGAAGGACGAGGGCGTGCCCATCATCATACGGCTGGGGTCCAGCACCACCATCATATAGCCCAGATAGCCGGGACCGCTGACATGCTCCAGAATGATCCCGTCGCCGTCATCGTCCGCCAGTCCGTAGTCATCCGTCCGGTCTCCCACCTGGATCAGGGTCGTATCCGTGTCCTCAAGCTCTGCCTGCGCATTTTTTCCCGCCTCAATGGCA
This sequence comes from uncultured Clostridia bacterium, assembly GCA_947644595.1. Classification (GTDB taxonomy): domain Bacteria; phylum Bacillota; class Clostridia; order Oscillospirales; family Oscillospiraceae; genus HGM13010. The sequence continues at coordinate 399,696 of CANSAE010000002.1, read as the reverse complement.
GCGATTTCTTCCTCCGAAAAAAACAGGTTCGCCAAAAAGCCCACCGCACTGGTCTCCCGCACACTCATCACGAACAAATCCCTGGCATGGGGCGAAGGTCCCTTCGCCAATACGAACATCACGCCGTACAGGGCAAATATCAGCAGCAATATCGTCACCAGTAGCATCAGCAGGCACCTCTTGACTACAGTCCCCGCCTTGATTCTGTCGGTTTTTTTCTTTGTCTCATCCATCGGGCATTTCCTTTCCCAAAAACTCTTTTTACTATAGCACCGGATCGCCGGATTCTCAAGCTTTTTCCGGTTTGGGAGAAATTTAATGAGAAATTCATAATTTTTTAGTTGTATTTAAATATGCAAGCTACTATAATGATTCATTGAATTTAGGACCTTTTCGGTTTTTGCTGTCTGATAGAACCGAGCCTTTCAGGAGGTGTCCCCGTTGCACGAACCTATATCCACAAGCCCGCGGAGCATCCCGTGCCTCAGCCTGTTTCATATACTGTTCTGGTTAGTATGTCTGATTTATCTGGAAACATTGCTCCATATTGTGATCTTCCGGACCTTCACTGGGCGGTTTTTATATATTCTGGGCTTTTCGGCAGTGATCGCCTGTGTGCTGTCCGCAGCAACGGCCTTGTTGTCCCGGCGGACCAACGCCAATGTGACGACGGCCATCCTCTGCTTTCTCTGCGCGTTGTATTTGTCCCAGATGATATACTATTACATTTTCGGCGGCATGTATTCCCTGTCCATGGTCGCACTGGGCGGCAATGCCATCACCAACTTCTGGAAAGAGATGTTCGCCACCATTCGGGAACATCTCCCAATATTGCTCCTCACCCTTGCGCCAATTCCTGTTTTGTGCCTGCTGCGGAAATTCGCCGGGGAACTATTTGAGCAAAACCGCAATGCTTCCCGCTTGTGGGTGCTCACAGTGGCAGTGGCGCTGCATATCATCATACTTCTTTCCCTGCGTCTGGGCGGCACCGGCTTCTACACCGCCTACAGTTATTATCACGGAAACGATGCCACGACTGAGCAAACAACGGAGAACTTCGGCCTTTTGACCACCTTCCGTCTGGAATTCCAGCACATGTTCCAGAACAATGACCGGACCGGCTACCTGACAGCAGATGAGGACGAGCAGCCCAAAAATACCCAGTACGGCTACAATGTGCTGGATATTGATTTTGATGCGCTGTCCGCCATGACGGAGGATGAGCGTATCCGGGAAATCAACGACTATTGCAGCCGCCTTTCCGGCAGTCAGAAAAACGAATATACCGGAATGCTCAAAGACTACAATTTAATTGTCCTGTGCGCCGAATCCTTCTCCACCGCCGCCATTGACCGGGAACTGACTCCCACGCTGTGGAAACTCAGCCACGAGGGCATCCTTTTCAACAATTACTACAATACCTTCCCCAACACCACCACTGACGGGGAATATACCCTTCTCCAAGGTTTGTATCCCGATAAGACCCGTGGTAAGACCGCCTCCAGCTTCTACGCTTCCCGGGACAGCTATCTGCCCATGTGCCTGGGGAATATCTTCCATGAACAGAGAAACGTCATCAGCTACGGCTACCACAACAACACCGGCGAATACTACGGCCGACAGGAGTCTCACCCCAACATGGGCTATAAAATGAAGTTCGCCGGGGCCGGTATGAGCTTCACCACTGGTTGGCCCAGCTCCGACCTGGAGATGATGGAACAGTCCGTTCCGGATTACATCGGCCAGCGCCAATTCAACGCCTATTACATGACCTTCTCCGGCCACTATAAATACGACCTGGCCAATCCCATGGCCATCCGGAACTGGGATGCTGTGAAGGACCTCCCCTATTCTCAGACAGAAAAGTGCTATCTGGCCTGCAATCTGGAACTGGAGAAGGCCATGGCCTATCTCATGGAGCAGCTGGAACAGGCCGGCGTGGCGGACCGTACCGCCATCGTCCTGGCCGGGGACCACTTTCCCTATGGTCTGACTACGCAGGAATACGGTGACCTCATCGGGCATGATGTGGACTACTTCGAGTCCTATAAAGATACCCTCATCTTTTGGGTCGGCGGGCTGGAAGAACCCATTGTGGTAGATGAATACTGCTGCAATGTGGACGTTCTGCCCACCATTTTGAATCTCTGGGGATTTGACTACGACTCCCGTCTGCTGGCCGGCACAGACGTATTCTCCGGCGGTACCCATATCGCCATTCTGGCGGACCAGAGCTTCCTCACGGAAAAGGTATGGTTCGACGCCAACACCAATTCCGCCACCTGGCTGGTAGACGAGAGCACTGTTTCGCCGGGCTATCTGGACAACATGATTCGGCTGGTAAAAAACCGGATGACCATTTCTACAGACATTTTGAACACCGCCTATTACAATTTTGTGTTCGGAAAAGAGGCGGTGCGCGTGAACACCAATGCCTGGATCTCTGAGGAAGATTGGAACGGTACCGGCAAGGAGGACGAACAACCCGTGGGTTCTGTCCCCGTTGAGGGAGAGGGTGAAATCGGCGAGGTCCCACCGGAAACAGACCCGGAGACCCCACCGGAGCCTGATTTGAACATCCCTCCGGAAACCGAGCCCGAGGACCCTCCCATTGACGTTCCGCCGCCTGAGGATGCCTCCCAGACGGAAAGCACCACGCAGGACGGGCCGGTGATCCAATAATGTATTATGTCTATACCCTCCGCTGCGCAGATGATACTCTGTATACCGGCTTCACCACAGACATATCCCGCCGGATGCGTCAACATCTGGGGCTCCTCAAAGGCGGTGCAAAGTATACGGCCCGTCACAGGCCCGTGTCTCTGGTAATGCTCTGGCAGGCAGAGACTCGCAGCGCTGCCGCCCGTTTGGAATACGCCATCAAGCATCTGGAACGGCGGGACAAAGTCTGCCTGATCCGTTCTCCCGGACTATTGCTGTCCCTTTGTCCCCAATTGTCCGGAGAAACCTATGTCCCCTTACCGGGAACACCACATTCTCTGAATGAGCAGATGCAAAAAACCGTCCACCCGTAATGGGTGGACGGTTTTATTTCTCCCGAATTTCCCGGAAAAAGTCGCTCATCACGCGAGCGCATTCCTCTTTCAGTACGCCGCCGTAAATAGCAGGCTTGTGTCCGTACCGCTCCTCGAATAAATTCAGTACGCTGCCGCAGGAGCCAGTCAACGCATCCTTTGCACCGTACACCACAGTAGGAATACGGCTGTTGATGATCGCGCCGGCACACATGGGGCAGGGTTCCAGCGTCACATACAGGGTGCAGCCTTCCAGGCGCCAGTCCCCTACCACGCTGCAGGCTTCCCGGATGGCCAGCAGTTCCGCGTGGGCAGAGGCATCTCCGGTCTCTTCCCGGAAGTTCCGGCCACGGCCGATGATTTCCCCATCCGGTCCCGCGATCACGCAGCCCACAGGGACTTCTCCCGCGCACGCCGCTTCTTTTGCCAGTCCCAATGCCCGACGCATATAGACTTCCCTGTCCGGCATCAGCCTTGAAGAGGTGTGCCATCAGGCTTGAACAGAGGCAATTGGGCCAAAACGGTAATATCTTCCCGATAGAAGGCATCCCCCTCCGCCAATACAGCGATCTTCCCGGTCACAACCGCGCCGGCTTTTTCGCACAAGGCCTCCATTGCCCGCAGGGATTCTCCGGTGGAGATGACATCATCAATGATGAGCACCCGCTTGCCTTTCAAAAACTCTGCATCCATCTGGTCCAGCACCAGGGTCTGGCTGCCGGCAGTAGTGATGGATTGTACCTCCACTTCAAAAACACCCTGCATATAGGCTTTGGCCTTTTTTCGGGCAACAAAATATTTTTCTGCCCCGGACTGCCGGGCCATCTCATAAATCAAAGGAATGGCCTTCGCCTCCGGCGCGATCATATAATCATAGTCCGGTGCGATTTTCAGCAGTTCGGCCGCACAGTGGACCGTCAATTCCACATCCCCGAACATCACAAAAGCGCCAATGGAGAGCGTATCGTTCAACGGGCACAGGGGAAGATTTCGCTTTAGACCGGCTATGTCGATCTCATACGTCATTTCGGGATTCCTCCTCATGATTTTGTGGGGTGCCGCCCCAAACATAATTCACCGCTTATTATACCAGTTACTTGGAAAATTGCAAGTCATGATGGAATTATCTCCGGGATCTTGTGTACCCCGTTTCCGGGTCTACCGCATTGGGCATAGGCATATCCGCTAAAAATTGCGTCAGATTCTCCGAAAACACCTTGCATACCTGCCGGATCATAAACGGATTGGCACTCACAGCATCCAAATTCCAGCCGCCAGCCACATGAGGCGTGATCAACAGGTTCGGCGCATCCCACAGCCGGTCATCCGCCGGCAGGGGCTCCCGGTATGCCACATCAATGGCGGCGCCGCCTAATTTTCCGGACGTAAGCCCATGATACAGGGCGTCTGGGTCCAGTGCATTGCCCCGGCCTACATTGAGCAGCAAGGCCCCGTCCTTCATCAAGCCAATGCGCCGAGCATCCATCAGCCCTTTCGTTTCCGGAGTACCGGGCATGACCATCGTCACAATATCCGCCCGGGGCAAAACAGCATCCAATTCCTCCATGGTGTAAACCTCATCCACGCCCTCCGGCGCCGGGCCGGGACTTCTGCGCACTCCGATGGTATGCGCCCCCAGGGCCTTCATCCGCCGGGCATAGGCACAGCCGATGTTTCCGCACCCAAGAATGACCACAGTGGAGTCCATGATATACCCTGACCAGCCAGCCCGCTGCCATACATGCTCCGCCTGCTGCCGAACGTACGCCGGAAGGCGGATACACAATGCACCGGTCAGTGCCAGCATATGCTCAGCGATTGTATCGTTATACGCGCCGGTCCCGTTGGTAAGCAGGACGCCCCGCTGGAGCAACGGCAGATATCCATCTGTTCCGGCGCTGGCCAGATGCAGCCATTGCAAGTTCGGAACATCCTCCAGCAGTCCATGGGGGACATTGCCGAAGATCACATCCGCCTCTCGAACCGCTTCCGGGGTAATATCAGTTTCAGAGCAGTGAAAAATTTTTGTTTTCGGAAGAATTTCTCTCAACTCTTCTTTAAATTTTTCACCCGCAGGGAAATAAATCAACAAATTTTTAATTTCAACCATTGCAAAACCTCCCATATTCTGGTACAATCACATCGTCTTTCTGTTGAAAAGGGAACTGCTCTTATCATAGAGCAGTTCCACGGAATAAGCAAGGAAAATCAGCATAAGATGGGACAAACGGATTTGGAGGATTCAATATGGAAAAGCATCATCACCGAGGAAGCTGGGGCAGCAGCCTGGGCTTCCTCATGGCTGCCATCGGCAGCGCCGTGGGTTTGGGAAATCTATGGGGCTTTCCATTTAAAATGGGAGCCAACGGCGGTTTTGCCTTTTTACTGATTTACATCATTCTGACAGTAGCAGTAGGCTTTGCCATGCTCATGGCGGAAATGGCCATCGGCCGCAAAACCGGCCGCAGCGCGGTGAGCGCTTTCCGAAAGCTGGACAGCCGGCACCCGGAGGTGGGATACATGGGCGTCATCTCCGGCACCATCGTGGTGTCCTATTACTGCGTGCTGGGCGGACTATGCCTGCGGTACTGCCTGGGTTTTTTTGTGGAAGCCTTCGGCGGTACGGGCTTTTTGGGCCATGGCGAAACATTTTTCCAAAGCTTCACCACTGCCCCTTGGTCTATAATTCTGTTCACGGCACTGTTTGCCCTCATCACCGGCGCGATCCTCATGGGCGGCGTGTCCGGCGGTATCGAGAAATTCTCCACCATTGCCATGCCCGCGCTGTTTTTCATGCTCATCGCTTTGGTGGTGTATATCAGCCGGCAGCCTGGCGCAGAACAGGGCTATGCCTTTATGTTCACCCCGGACTGGGATTATCTGAAAGAAAACTTTTTCTCCGTTCTCAGCACTGCAGCGGGTCAGATGTTCTTCTCCCTGTCCCTGGCCATGGGCATCATGGTAGCCTATGGCTCCTATCTGAAAAAGGATGAAAACATCCCTCGGGATGCCCTGCTGATCTGCGGCGCGGATACCATCATCGCCTTGCTGGCGGGCAGCCTGGTCATCCCGGCGGCTTTCGCCTTTGTGGGAGAGGACGCCTACATGTCCGGCGTGAAGCTGCTGTTTGTCACCATGCATCAGGTATTCTTCAATATCGGCGGACGCTTCGGCTGCTTCTTGGGCTTCATTTTCTTTTTGACAGTGTGCATCGCCGCCATCACCAGTTCTGTATCCTTGTTGGAGGTCAGCGTGTCCTTTGGCGTGGACCGGCGCATTGATAAGCACAAAGAGCCAAAGCGCACACGCGTGATCGCCATTTGCACGATTTTCGTGTTCCTATTGGCCACCCCGGTTGCTCTCGACGCCATGGGCGGCACACCGGGCACCACACCCCTGGGATTGCTGCAGCAATGGTTCCCCTCCCTGGCCCTGAAAGGCTGGAACGAGAGCTTCATCAATGCCTACAGTTTCATTTCCGAGGGCTTCCTGATGCCCCTGGGTGCCCTGCTCACGAGCCTATACATCGGCTACAAATACAAGACCACTCTCATCACTGATGAATGCCGCATGGGCCGCAGCCGTGTGCTGGACCTGTGCTATCGCTTCATTGTTCCCATCACCATGCTAGTGGTGCTCTATGGACAGCTCAAAAACTTTTTGGGATAACCAAAAACAGCCCCGGTCACTGCATGACCGGGGCTATTCCTTTACCGCACTAGAGTATGAAAACACTTTTGTCGGTTTATTCGTCAATATTCGGGTCCGTTGCCACGGCGAAGATAGCTTCCACCTCTGCACCGGGAGCCTTGGTGACAAGAGACACCACTACGGCAATCAAAAAGCCCGCCACAAAACCCGGCAGTATCTCAAAGATTCCTGTAGAACTCTTGATCCACAGCAGCCAAACGATGTCCACCACTGCGCCGCCAACGATACCCGCCACTGCACCGGGGAAATTAAAGCGCTTCCAGAACAAAGACAGGATGATGACCGGGCCGAAGGCCGCGCCGAACAGGCCCCAGGCATTTTCCACCATGGCCATGATGTCGCTGGCCCACTGGGTACCGGAAGAAGCGATCAGGTAGGCGATGACGGAGATGACCACCACCACGATGCGCCCCACCATACCCACCTCGGAGTCCGAAGCCTGGCCTTTGCGGATGAGCGGCTTGTAGATATCAGAAGTAAAGGATGAAGATGCCACCAGGAGCTGGGAATCCGCCGTGGACATAGCCGCAGCCACAATGGCCGCCAGCAGCAGGCCGGCGATGAAGCCCGGGAACAGGTCCTGCACGATGGTGATAAAGATGCTCGCCCGGGCATCAGGCAGCAGGGTCGCCGCCAGAGACGCACCGTTGCTGAGCAGGTAGGTACGTCCGAGAATGGCAAACGCGATGGTCGCTCCCAGACTCAAAACAACCCAGCCGATGGCAATGGTGGCAGATTTTTTCACCATGGAAGGCTTCTCAATGGCCATAAATCGCACCAGGATATGGGGCATCCCGAAGTATCCCAGGCCCCAGGCCAAACCACTGATAATTTCAGAAGCAGGCGCGGAGAAGGGACTGCTGCCAAAAGCCGTAATGCCCTCGGCGTAAGCTCCGGCATATGTACTGTCAAACTTGCCGAACAGATTCATGGCAATGGGCACGGTGAGCAGTGCCACCAGCATCATCAGTGCCTGGAAAAAGTCCGTCCAGGACACAGCCTTGAAGCCGCCCAGGAAGGTATATACCAAAATAATGGCCGCGAAAATCAGCAGGGCCAGATTCTCGTGTCCGTCCGCGAACCAAGGGATCAGGGAGCAGAGCACGGTCTTGCCAGACACGAAGCCGGAGGCCACATAAATCGTAAAGCTGATGAGAAAGATCACCGCGCACACGATCTTCAGCACGGGGCTTTCAGAGGCAAAACGGTTGGTCAGATACTGGGGCAGGGTAATGGAATCGCCGGAGGCCTGGGAAAACCGGCGCAGCCGACGGGCGCACAGGATCCAGTTGGCCGCCGTGCCGATGCCCAGACCGATACCGATCCATACCTGGCCCAAGCCAAAGGCGAAGATACTGCCCGGGAAGCCCATCAGCAGCCAGCCGGACATATCCGAAGCCTGGGCACTCATGGCTGTGACCCACGGACCCATAGCGCGGCCACCTAAAAAATATTCTTTCTCGCCGTTGCCGGAGCTTTTCAGGAAGAAATACAGCCCGATGCCCAGCACCACAACAAAATACACCAAAAAGGCAAGCAATTGACTCACATTCATTTTGATTTCCTCTCTCTTGCAGAATGAAATGATTTTATCGGGATTCAAACCTTTTTTCAATGGAAACCGCTGAAAAAAGTGCCCAAAATTCGATGTTTTCAAAACAAATAATAAAAAACACTTGTGCGATCGCAAAAAACATGAGATAATTTCATATATATCATGAAAACAACTCATTTCAGGAGTGGTCCCATGAACATTAGAAAGTACGAAACTTTCGTCAAAGTCGTAGAACTCGGCAGCCTCACCAAGGCAGCCCAGGCGCTAGGCTGTACCCAATCGGCCGTCAGCCACATTCTGAATGACCTGGAAGAAGCCTTTGGCTTTTCTCTCCTTCAGCGCGGCCGGGGCGGCGTGCAGCTCACGGAAAACGGCACCCAGGTGCTCACACCCATCCGGGGCATCCTGAATTACAGTGAGCAGCTGCACCAGACGGTTGCTTCCATCCGCGGTCTGGATACCGGCGCCATCCGCATCGGAACCGTCACCAGCGTGGCCGTCCACTGGCTCCCGGGAATACTAAAGCAGTTCAGCGAAGCTCACCCCAGCATTGATTTCAAGCTCTACAACGGCGACTACGGCGACGTGAACCGCTGGCTTGCCGAGGGAAGCATTGATGTAGGCTTTCTGGCCCTGCCGGCAGAAACAGACTGTGAATGTATCCCTCTGGTCCAAGACCGTCTGCTGGCTGTTTTGCCCAAGAACCACCCCATGGCAAACCTTCCCCGGTTTCCCGTCTCCCAAGTGCAGAATGAACACTTCATCAGTCTGCTGGAAAGCTCCGATATGGATGCCCGCAATGTCCTGAACGCCGCAGGCATCCATCCCAATATCCGCTTTACCACAAAAGACGACTACGCCATCATCGCCATGGTAGAGCAGGGCCTCGGCATGAGCATCATGCCGGAGCTTTTGCTGGAGCGCCGGTCGGAAAACGTAGTAACGCTGGAGTTGGTGCCCAAAGCCAGCCGCCTCATCGGCATCGCCATTCCCAACGCCAGCCGCAGCAGTCCCGCCACCCGAAGCTTTGTTGACTTCGTGGTGGAATGGATCAAGCAAAACCGAACAAATGAATAGGAAATATTTTCGTGAAGAAATGTTCATAATTTTGTGGTACAATAATTGCACATTCAAATTCACCGTTGCCTCGCTCCGTTCCGGAGCAGAGGCAATGACATCACAAGAAAACTCGCAACGATTGGAGAAGCTTTATGAAATACATACAGCGTACCGTACTGTCCCTGATGTTGATTATTGCCATGCTCTGCTCCCTGACGCTCCCGGCCCTCGCTGCCCAGAGCGGCGCGGGAACTGAACTCTATATGAACAAGTCCCTCCTCACCCAGGGACTCACTTTTACCAATACCATCTATACCAATCCCTCTTACGGCAGAGAGGAAAGCTTTGCGCTGGAATTGGCCCCAAACAGCGCGGTCACACCCATGGTCATGGCCTGTGATACCATTTATGGCGGCCTAACCCTCTCCGCCTGCGTTGCTTACGCCGAGAGTCAGGGATACAATGTGGTGGCCGCCGTGAATGCGGACTATTTCAACAGTGTCAAGGTCCCCCTGGGCATGGTGGTGGAAAACGGCGTGTATAAATCCAGCCCCGCGGGCAATCCCGCCGTAGCTTTCCTGCCCGACGGGAAGATCCAAATCATCGCCCAGCCCCAGGTGGACATCACTCTCACCAACCACGGCAGCGACACAGACGCCGCCCACAACGGGCAGTCCGTATCCCTCGCCCACTTCAATAAGACCCGCACTGCCACCGGCGGGATGGTGCTTTACAGTGAAGCCTTCTCCACCGTCTCCACCCGTACCGTCGGCGAAGGCTGGAATGTGCGCTTCAAGATCCTGGAGGGTACCATGACGGCCGCCGGCACTGTGGAGCTGGAAGTCACGGAATGCACCGAAGGCAGCGAGGCCATGTCCATCGGCGAGGGCGAGCTGATCCTCTCCGCCCATACAGACAGCGGCTACCGGGCCAATTTTGAGAAGTTTTCCGTGGGAGATAAGGTCACTTTGCAAACCGTCTGCAATGACCCCATCTTAGCCGGTGCCCAACAGGTCACCGGCTGCGGAGATATTCTGGTCGCAAACGGAATCGTCACGGATTCCGCTGCTTGGGACAAGGACATTGCCGGCGTGAATCCCCGCACGGTTCTGGGCGTCAAGTCCGACGGGACCCTGCTGCTGTACGTCATCGATGGCCGGCGGACCAACCACTCAGGCGGTGTCTCTCTGTCCATGATCGCCAACGAGCTGCAGGCCCTGGGCTGCCAATGGGCCGTGAATCTGGATGGCGGCGGGTCCAGCGTTATGGGCGTCCGCCTTCCCGGCAGCGAGAGCTGCACCGTCGTCAATTCTCCTTCCGACGGAAAAGAGCGCTCCTGCGGCTCTTATCTGCTCCTTGTGACAGAGGCGGAAAAATCCGGCCGGCCGGCGATGCTCCACCTGCAGCAGGACGGCGCCCTGATCCTGGCCGGTTCCTCCATGGAGCTCAGTACCCTGGCCACGGATACGGCGCTGTATCCTGCTTCTGCCCCCAATGACATCTCCATCAAACCGCAGAATGGGACCTTCCGGGACGGCACCTACCGCGCCCCGGCAGAAGCCGCAGCGGATGAGATCACTCTGCGCTCTCCTACCACCGGTGCCTCCGGCACCGGTACCCTCCATGTCATCACGGAAGTCTCCGGCCTGTCCGTAAAAGACGAGGAGGGCCACAGCCTGAACGCCATCACCCTGGAGCCCGGCGAGACGCTCCAGCTCACGCCCCAGGTCTACCAATACGGCCGTTCCGTGGTCTCCACCCGGGACGCGTTCACTTATTCCGTGGAAGGCGAGGTGGGCACCATCACAGAAACCGGCCTGTTCACCGCCGGGGAGAAATACGGACAGACAGGCAGCGTCATCATTGAGGGCGGCGGACAGCGGGTGGCCATTCCCGTCAAAATGCCTGTAGCCTTTTCGGACATTCGCGGCATCTGGGCGGAACCATATATCACCGCCCTGCAGGAACGGGGCATCGTCAGCGGCACCAGCGAGACCACATTTTCCCCGGATGACACCATCCGCCGGGGCGATTTCATGCTCATGCTCTACAATGCCGCAGGCCGGCCTGAATCCACCGGCGAAAACATCTTTACCGACATTTCCGCCGATGCCTACTACACCACGGCCGTGACCTGGGCCCAGGCGCAGGGCATCGCCGCCGGCATGGGCAACGGACTCTTTGACCCCTCCGGTACTCTCACCCGGGAACAGTCCTTCGCCTTCATCTGCCGGGCCCTGCCCATTTTGAATGTTTCCTTCACCGACGGTGAAGAAACCGTTCTGGAGCCCTTTACGGACGCCGCCGACCTGGCAGACTACGCCCGTGTCCCCGCGGCGACCCTCATCCAGCTTCAAATCGTCAGCGGTTCGGGCGGCCAGCTCACACCGAAAGCCAGCCTGACCCGGGCACAAATGGCCCGCATCCTGTACGCGGCCCTGGAACTGCAAACTTCGTAAAAAAAAGACGCTCTTAAAAAAGAGCGTCTTTTTTTGCACACGAACTATGTTTTTGCTGCATCAAAAAAGCAAAAACATCCCTTGCAGCCTATTTATGAAAGGGCTTTATGCTTTTCGTAATTCGGACGATACCGGGGTGTAAATTCCATCAGCTGCTGCGCACTGGTATACAGCAGATACTCCGGAACTTCCCCATCATCGACCGGCCGGCCGATGAAATGGGCCTTGGGACGCATTTCCACATCGTGCATTTCCGCATGAAGCAGGGATACCTCCAGACTCTCCGGGACCAGCAGATGGATGGCGTGGGCGTTATCATCTTCTGTGTAGATATCCAGCGGATTGATGTATTCCAGCGGGCGGAACAGCTTATCGTTCCAGGCCCAGGCCCCCGCAGTAGCTGCACCGTCGGTCCAAGCCGCCACCTTCGTTACGGAGTTCCATTCCCCGTAGATGACCGTATACCCGTGGTCCACGATCCACTGTGCTGTCCGGGCCTCTACAGGCAGTTCCTTCGACAATGCGTCCTCCACGCACTCCCCGTAGCTCACGTTCAGGTTCACCACCATCAGCACCGTCAGCACCCCGGCCAAAACCGGCTTTCCCCACCGGCGCATCAGCCGAAACACCAGTACCCCAGCAATGGCTGCCAAGGGATACCACACAAAAAAGTAGATGGATCGTAGGGCCACATCCGTCACCACACTGATGACAAACACGGATGCCAGGCTCAGCACACACAGGTCCAGATACAAAAACAATCCCTCGCTCCTGCTCCGTTCCCGGTGCCGCAGCACCAGCGCCACCAGCACCAAGCACAGCAAAAACAGACAAAACCCACCCACAAAGCCGTTCCAAGTATCCGTATTCAAATATTTTAAGCCCGTCACGCTTTGCAGTCCGCGCACGGCGGTCTGTAAATTTTCCTGCTGTTCCAGAGCAGTTTGTCCCCGGACCTGCCCGTAAATGGTCACATTTCGGGGATCCATGAGCTTCACTAAGCCATACCCCAGCAGATTGGCAAAGAAGATCAGCAGCGCCAGCATAGTGCCCTTTTCCCGCGCCAACCGACGCAGCATGACTGCTTTCAGCGGGCGGGTATTCTGATAAGTATACAAGGTCCGCAAAGTGCCGATGACCTCCGGTACCCGGGGCGCCCATCGCATGAGCTCATAAATTCCCATGGGCAGCACCATGATGGCCGTCTGCCGCAGACTCTGCATCCCGGTGAAGAAGCTCAGCACCGCGGAAAGTACCGCCATGGGCACAAACGCCCGGTACGAACAACCCTTGATGCCCCGGACATACGCCCCAAACACCACAAACAGCGTCACCAGATAGGCCGCGTAGTAGCTGCACATCAGGTAAAATATCTGTCCTTCAATGGCGTCCACGATATACGGCCCCGACACCACCGCCAGCATCAGCGCGCAGCCCAGCAGGCACTCATGCCATCGGGCAAAAGGCCGGACCATCCAGTAAAAGCTCACCAGAATCAGCAGCGTCATCACCGTGGTGGCCGCCGCCATGGCGGTATTCACCGTGCATCCCAGCCCGTAAAACAACGCCGCCAGCACGGGCGTGGTAATGACGTAATACTGATTACCGAACACCCAATTTTCCGGGAACACGGTTTTCTGTTCCCAAAACAGCTTGGCAATGTATGTATCCTCATACATATCCCCGGTGCAAAATCGCTCAAAGCCGTGAAAATTGATGACGCAGAATACCGAAAAATATGCGATGACCACCGCCAGCATCACAGCGCCCACGGCCCATTCCCATTTGGGCACCTGCGCCAGCACGCCCATCCATTCGGGTTCTTCCGGCAAGCCCCGGCGCCGTCGTCTTGCTACCATCTGATTATACAGTTCCAGAGCCTGCCACCTCCCTTTCTGTTTCAGAACGTCTCACAAAAAATACGCCCGCACCGCATCCGCCACAGTCTGCACCGTCTCCCGGTCCAGATACGGATGCATGGGCAAGGACAGCACCGTGCCGCACAGCCCCTTCGTATTGGGACACGGCACATACTGCCGGGCGCCAGCAAAGGCCGTCTGGCGGTGCATGGCCTTGGGATAATACACCATGGTGGGGATACCCTTGGCCTTCAGCGCCGCTTGCAGCCCGTCCCGCACCTCTTGGCTTTCCAGCCGGACGGTGTACTGCGCCCAGGAGGAATAAAAGTCCTCCGGGACAGCAGGCGTAATGACCGGCAGCTCCGCCAGAGCCTCGTCATACCACTTCGCCGCCCGATTCACCGCCTCCAGTTCCTCCCGTTCAAAGGCGGTGAGCTTCACATCCAGCACCGCCGCCTGGATGGCGTCCAGCCGGGAGTTCATGCCAATGCGCACGTTGTCGTATTTGTCGCCTCCCTTGCCGTGAACGCACAAAGACCGCAGCAACGTCGCGGTGTCGTCATCATCAGTAAACATCGCTCCGCCGTCGCCGTAGCAGCCCAGGGGCTTGGCCGGGAAAAAGGACGTACACGCCCCGTCGCCGAAGCTCCCCGCCCGGGAAAGCCCGATGCAGCCGCCGAAACCCTGGGCCGCGTCTTCCAGCACTTTTAAGCCGTACTTATCCGCTACAGCTCCGATGGCCGCGTAGTCCGCCGGCAGACCATACAGGTCCACGGCAACGACCGCCTTCGGCTTGTATTGTCCCTCCACGATGACCGCCTGAATCGCCTGTTCCAGACTCTCCGCCGAAGCGTTAAAGGTCTCCGGGCAGACATCATAAAACACCGGAACGGCCCCCACGAAGGGCACCACTTCGCCAGAGGCGAAGAAGGTGAAGTCCGGCACGAACACCGCGTCCCCGGGGCCGACGCCCCAGGCCATGAGCATCAGCGCCAGGGCATCCGTCCCGTTGCCGCAGGTGACGCAGTGCTTCACCCCCACATACCGGGCCAGCCGTTCCTCCAGCGCCTTGACCTTTGCTCCGCCGATAAAGCCCGCGGAGGCCATGACCTCCGCCACTGCCGGGTCAATTTTTCCCTTCAGCGCCTGATATTGACGTTTTAAGTCCCGAAATTCCATCTTTTATGCCTCTTTCAAAATCATTTGCATTACAAAAAACAGCACCATTTCTAAAATGGGCAGCCAGGCCGCCCGATGCTGAAAGCGGCGGTTTTTCCGGAGCAATTCCTCCACGTCCCCGGGCAGAGGCGGCCGCCCCGCCACCGGGAACTCTCCCTCTTTCAAAATCCGCTCATAGGCCCCGGGACTTTTCTCCCCAATCACCCGGTAGGTTTCCATTTTATACTGGGCCGCCAGCACAGAGCCCAGCAAACCCATCACCAAAAAGGCCAGCACCGCCGCCAAGCCACTTTTCTTCATGCCCGCCACCGCAATGACCGCGATGCCCAGCAGCAGCGTTCCCGCTAACCCCAAATGGCACTTCGTAAATTTATCCACGTTCCCGCAGCCCCTTTTCCGTCTCTTCATATCGCCTGCCGCAGTCCGGGCACACCAGTGTCTCCGGCAAAATCCTGCCGCACTCGCACACCCAGCCCCGCCGCCGTGCGGGCACGCCCAGCATCAGAGCGTGGTCCGGCACATCGGTGGCCACCACCGCGCCGGCGGCGATCATGGCCCAGCGGCCAATAGTGTGCCCACACACCACAGTGGCGTTGGCCCCGATAGACGCGCCGCATTTCACCAGGGTCCGCCGGTATCCGGCAGGGCCCTTGGGGTATTTAGCCCGGGGGGTCAGGTCGTTGGTGAACACGCAGCTCGGCCCGCAGAATACAAAGTCCTCCAACTCCACGCCCTCGTAAAGGGACACATTATTCTGAATTTTGCAGCCATCCCCGATAGTCACATGGTTGGATACATTCACATTCTGCCCCAAACTGCACCGTTTCCCAACACGGGCGCCGGACTGAATGTGGCAGAAATGCCAGATCTTGGTCCCCTCGCCGATGAGCACATCATCGTCGAGATAACTGCTGTCGTGTACAAAAAAGCTCATTGGTTTCCCTCTTACTGGACCGTTTCCAGTCCGCTCAAATCCTCCAGCGTGTACAACTGAAACTGGGAAAACGGAATGCGCGGCACCACATGGACGTCGTACAGCGCGTCGTATTCCGGGGAGCTCGCCGCCATAAAGCGCTTGTCTTCCCCGGTCTCCGGGTCGTGAATGTCATAGCGGTTCTCTTCCGTTCCCTCAAAACAATCAATGGACATGCTCAGTTCCCAGTCCGTCCCGCACAGCTTCCATGCCCGCCATTCGTTGTCCCAGAGCGTCCCGCTGCCGCCGGCGCCGTGCTAGTGGCCGGCAACGATCAGTTCCCCGGTCTGTTTGTTGACGTCGAAGCGGTCATAGAACACGCCCACCGGCCCGGCATCGTAGCAGCACACCGCGGTCAGGCCCATGGTCGAGGAATCCAGAAACAGTTCCGGGGTCCCGTCGCTGTCCACATCGCACAGGAAATAGGAATCAAACCCATATGCGTCGCCGAAATACTGGGGCAGGTAGCTCAGATTGCCGCAGACTTCCAGCACCGACCAGTCCGCAAGGATACGGTGGTAGCCCGCCTGCCAATCCTCCGGCCATGGCTCCGACGTGAGCGTCGGCTCCGGACTGGGGTTCGGGGACACTTCCGGCCGTGGGGACGGCCCGCAGGCCGCGCAGCTCACCACCAACAAAAGTGCCGGCAGGAGCACCGCAAGCCGTTTCATTTACGCAAATCTCCCTTGATAGTCCACCGTCGCGCCGTCTTTCAGCGGCAATTCCACGGGTTTGCCCGTGGCGGCGGATCGGTAAATGGCCAGGATCAGTTCGATGGCCGCCCGGCCGTCTTCGGCGGAAATGGCCGGGGCGCGGTCGTTTTGAATGGCATCAATCACGTCCCGGTACACCCGGGTGTGCCCCAGTCCCACGGTGGGCGGGGGATTTTCCCCGAAGCGGGCTTTCACCGTCTCACTGTCGTCGGCGTCGGCAAACTTCCATTCCTCAATGACGTTCAAAGACTTGCCCCCGGCCCGGACGGTACCCGTCTCGCCCAGCAATGTGAGGGTCTCCTCCAGATTCCTGGGATAGACGTTCACGGTGCCCTCGATGACGCCGTAGGCACCGTTTTGGAACTTCACCAGGGCCAGGCCGATGTCCTCGGCTTCAATGTAATCATGGGTCTGGCGGTCGGTGTAGGCAAACACCTGCGCCACCTCGCCACCCATGAGCCAGCGGAGAATGTCGATGTTATGGATGCACTGGTTCATCAGCGTGCCGCCGTCGGACTTCCATGTGCCGCGCCACTTGGCAGCGTCGTAATAGGCCTTGTCCCGGTTCCAGTAGACCCGAGCGCTGCCGTGGAGCATCCGGCCGAAGCGCCCCGCGTTCACCGCGGCTTTCACCGCCTGCACTGCCGGATTCAGGCGGTTCTGGTGGCAGATGCAGACCTTCACGCCCTTGGCCTTGGCCGCGTCGATGATGGCGTCGGCATCGGCCAGGGACAGGGCGATGGGCTTTTCAATGATGAGATTCGCCCCGGCGGCGATGCAGTCCAGGGCAATGCGGGTCTTGACCCCGCTGCCCGTGGCGATGGCCACCAAATCGGGCCGCAGCTCCGGGAGCATCTCCTTGTAATCTTTATAGATTTTCACCGCCGCCCGCTGCGGTTCGGGCAGCATGTCCAGCAGCGCGGGGATGCCGGTGTCCACGATGTCGCACAGCGCGACGACGTCCAGCCCCGTATTGAGCGCCGCGGCAATGTGCTGCTTACTGATCGCACCACAGCCGATAATCGCAAATTTCATTCCAATGCACCTACCTATCTAATGCCCTCTCCCCTATGGGGAGAGGGTGGCCCCGAAGGGGGCGGGTGAGGGGTTCCCGGACGGAGGTATCATTTTGGAACCCCTCATCCGTCACGGCTTTGCCGCGCCACCTTCCCCCCAATGGGGGGAAGGCTATTTATCCCTCAATCTTCTTATCCCCGAAATACTGCGTCAGCATCAACACCAGCGCCGTGCAGGCGAAAATCCCGTCCACGATACCGGCGGGGAGCATAAACATCATCAGCGCCATAGTCACCACGCAGTTGATGACCGACAGTGCCAGCCCCCACATCCGATTTTTCAGCAGGCCCACCGCGCCGATGACGCGCACGGTGCCGTAGACTACGCCCATGATGATCGCCAGCGCCAGATGGTCATTAAAATACGGCACGATGAACGAAAAATAAGTCTCCGCGTCCAGCCCGTCGGGGAACAGCGTGAGCAGCCCGCTGCCCACCTCCATCAGTCCGCCGTGGATGAGCATCAGCACCGCCGCGATTTTGTATTTTTTCATTTTGATTTCCCTTCAAAAAATGCCGTGACCAGATCGCAAATTTTTTCCGCCGCGTGGCCATCGCCAAAAGGCTGGTACGAGGGGTCCACGGTCTGCTCCTTTGACAGCTTCTCCAGAATATCGGACTTCAGCGGCCTGGCCAGCTGATTGCGGTTCGCCACCATGGTCTCCGGCCATACCACATAGTCCATCACCAGCACGCACTGCACCCCGGCGTAAAACGCCTCGCACTGCAAACCGCCGGAATCGGTGACCACCTTTTTCGCCCGTCTCACCAACTGCACAGAGTCGGAATACTTCACCGGCTGGGTCAGGATAATATTGGAAAACCCGTTTTCCTCCACCACCCGCCGGGCCCGCTCACGGTTCCGAGGGTGCACGGCGTAGACCGTGGGCGCGTCCAGACTGTCCATGGCGGACAATATCTCCGTCAGCGGCGCGTCGGAAAAGGTGTTCTCCTGCCGGTGGCAGGTCATGTAATAAAATTCTTCCGGCATGGCGACCGGCCGTCCGTCAAAATCCTTGACCTCCGGGGCTGTCCAGGGACGGTTGGCGAAATGCAGGAAGGAATCATACATGATATTCCCCACCACATGCGCCTTGTCCCCCAGGTTTTCCAAGGCCAGCTTGTCCTTGGCATCCTGGGTGGCGCACAGCAGTAGAGAGGAGCAGTGGTCCGTCAAAATACGGTTCACTTCCTCGGGACTGTCCATGGTGCCCAGGCGGTTGCCCGCCTCCACATGGATGACCGGGATGTGCAGCTTCACCGCCGCCAACGCCCCGGCCAGGGTGGAATTCGTGTCGCCGTACAGCAACACGCCGTCCGGCTGCTCTTTCAGCAGGACTTTTTCCAGATCCATGAGCATTTTTCCGGTCATTTCTCCGTGAGAACCGCCGGAGATGCCCAAATTATAGTCCGGAGCAGGGATTTCCATCTCCCGGAAAAATATCTCAGACATATTCTCATCGTGGTGCTGCCCGGTGTGGACCAGCACTTCCTGATGGACCCTTCTCAGCGCGCGGGAGCCAGACGCGGCCTTGATAAACTGCGGTCTGGCTCCGACAATGGTGACAAGTTTCATAGGGTGTTCCCTCATTTCCGCGCAAAATGGCATTCCAGCAATTCCGCAAAATGTTTGTTCTGGTGCCGGCGGGAAAACCGATCCACTTCTACGGAGTCATCCAGCGTCTTGAGCCCGCCGTCGATCACCTTCCGAAAAGCAGCATACACCTCATCCCCGGTCTCTGCCCGGAAACAATGTTCAAACTGCCCCACGAAATCTGCAAAATGGATATTTCCCGGTGCCACCACCAAAGTAGGCTTATTCAAGTGGATGTAATCAAAGATCTTTGTGCCCAGTCCCGTGGGATGCACGTAGTCCATGGCGAACATATCACAGCCGCTCATGATCTCCACGCCTTCTTTATAATCCAGGATTCCCAGCCCCTCATAGCATTCAGGGGCCACTCCCAGCGCCTTTACTGTCTCCAGCACGTCCTCCCTGCCCACGCCCACGTGGACGATTTTGGCATTGATTCCCTCTTTCCGCAGCCGATCCACAGCCTTCAGAATCATAGGGCCTTGGGCGGGATTATAAATCATAAATTTCCCGAATACGCCGATTTTGAACACACCCTCCTCAGCGCTTTGGGGCATCATATCATGCAACCGCTCCTCGTCAAAGCCGTTAAAGATACAGCAGATCTTATCATCGGGAATTTTATACGCCTTCTGCATCCGCGCCACGTCCCCGGGGCAGACCACAGTCACATAGGCCGCATCCTTCACGGCGCTGCGCTCCAGCCGATGGGTATAAAACTCCGTCAGACTGGTGCGGATATAGGACCCCAGGCTGTCATGCCGGATACGCTCCACACTGCCCAAGTCCCGGAAATCCAGGATATAGGGCAGGCCATATTCCCTGGAAAATTTTTGCAGGGTGTGCAGAGGGAAGAACGGCCCCAAGGTCATCAGAATGCCGTCAAAAGTCTCCTGCTTCAACAGTGCTTCCAATACCTTCATGAAGGCCATCACCCGGGCAGATTCGTTAGTAAACACATTCGCCTTTTCCACCGGCAGGTCAAAGGGATGCATCACAACACCGTCCGGCGGAGCGGAGTGGCAGGAGGCATCCGTCGTGCGCTCCATGGTCTCCGCCGTCAGGCTCACCACATGGACCTCATGCCCCTGGTCCGCCAGATACCGGGCCAGACTGGTCATGCGCTGGGCGCCCACCAGAGAGGAAGGCGCAAAATAAGGGGATACGATGAG
Organism: uncultured Clostridia bacterium; assembly: GCA_947644595.1. GTDB lineage: Bacteria > Bacillota > Clostridia > Oscillospirales > Oscillospiraceae > HGM13010. The sequence goes on along the minus strand of CANSAE010000002.1, from coordinate 379,311 downwards.
TAATTTCATAGGGTCGGTTCCTTAGACATGTAATTTTCATGGGTAGGGGACGGTTCCAAACCGTCCCGTTTTTGGGGGTGCAATGGTATTCCCGGGCGGGTTAGAATCCGCCCCTACGCTGTTTATCTCACTGCAAAGCGTCTTTTAACATCATACCCGCCACTTTTTCCTCCGTCAAAGAGCCAGCAGTCTCCACGGCGCGTTTCTGCATGTCCCGCACCTTGTCCGGTGCTTTGAAATACAGTTCCAGCGCCGCCGCCAACTCTTCCACGCTGCCCGGCGTGACCAGCTTGCCGTTCTCGCCGTCCACCAGCACGCCGTCGATACCCTCACCTTTACTGCCAATGGTATAGCACCCGCAGGCCATGGCCTCCAGATAGGTCAGGCCGAAGGTCTCCGGGCTGGACACCATGGCGAAGCAGTCCGCCTTTCCCATGGCGGCAAGGACCTCGTCCCGGGGGACTTTCCCGTGAAAGACCACCCTCTCCACGATGCCCAAAATCCGGGCCAGGTGTTTCAGATTTTGCTCTTCCTCGCCCTCGCCGTAAATGTCAAACCGGAATTCGCAGGTATCTTTCAGCGCCGCCAGCGACTGGAGGGTAATATCCACATTTTTCAGGGGGATAAGCATCCCGGCGTAGACAACGGAAAACACGTCATTGTGCTTTTCTCCGGCGTAGTAGCCGCTCACATCATTAGGCGCGCCGCCGTAGCACATAAAGGTACGGGCATCGGGCCGGATGCGGCGCAGCTTGTCCAAGATCCGTCGGGACACGCCGCCCGCCACGGGAGACGCATCCAGAATCTTACCCACCTGCTTGTCGCTGAACTTCACGTCGCAGTTATGGAAAATCGGCACGATGGGGCAGGCGAAACGGGGCCGCAGCCGCTCAATCACTTTCCACTGGTCATAGCAGAAAAAGGCAAACACCACATCCGGGGCAAAGCCTTTCGTCTCTTCCAGAATAAACTCTGCCGCTTTTTTCGCTTCTCCGCCGGGCAGCCAGCGGTATTTCGGCAGCGGCCGGTTGAGTTTGATAAACGATACAGGCACAGCATCCAGTTTGAACTGCCGGATGTCCGGCAACGTGCGTTCAAAGGCGGACCAGCGCTTGCAGTAGCGCATATCCTCATGGATGACCCGCACATCATGTCCGGCCTTGACAAACTCCCGGCACAGATAGTGTCCCATGCCGGTCTGGCCATTGTCATAGCAGTCGCTGGGGTATAATCTGGTAATAAACAGGATATTCAATCACAGTACCTCAATATTATCGCGGGAGGTAATATGCTTCATCACGTTTTTCGTGTCAAAGATCGCCTGGGCATGTTTCTGCACCATTTCATAATCTACGTTGGTATGGCCTGTGGTGATGATGACTAGGTCATACTCCGCCACCACATTGGGAGACAGCACCGGAATCGACTGGTATTTCCGGCCCTTATAGGTACACTCCGGCACCCAGGGGTCGTAGTACGACACCTTCGCCCCGGAATATTTCAGGTGGTCCCACACCCGGAAGGCAGGGCTTTCCCGGTAATCGTCGATATCCTGCTTATAGCTCACACCCAGCAGCAGCACCTGCGCGCCGTTCATGGCCTTCTTCTTCCGGTTCAAAATCTTTCCCGCCCGCTCCACACAGTACTCGGGCATCCGGTCATTAATCATCATAGACGCTTCGATCATGGAGGTATGGAACTCATATTCCCGGGCCTTCCAACTCAGGTAATAGGGATCCAGTGGGATGCAGTGTCCACCCAAACCGGGGCCGGGATAAAAGGCCTGGAATCCGAAGGGTTTTGTCTTTGCCGCCTCAATGACCTCCCAGATATCAATGCCCATTTTGTCGCACAAAATCGCCAGCTCATTCACCAGACCGATATTGATGTTGCGGTAAGTATTCTCTAAAATCTTTTCCATCTCCGCCACGGCGGGGCTGGACACTTGGAATACCTCGCCCTCCAGTACCGCCTCATACAGCTTGGCGATGACTTCCGTGGCGTCCTTGCCGATGGCGCCCACGACCTTGGGAGTGTTTTTCGTTTTATAGATCAGGTTGCCCGGATCCACTCGTTCAGGAGAGAAGCCCAAATAAAAATCCTCCCCGCAGACAAGCCCGGAGCCCTCTTCCAAAATCGGCTTTACCAGTTCTTCAGTCGTACCGGGATAGGTGGTAGATTCCAGCACCACAGCCGTGCCCTTATGCAGGTGCTTGGCTACCTCAATGGCGGAATCTCGCATATAGCTCACATCCGGCTGCTGATGGTCGTCCAGGGGCGTGGGCACGCAGATCGCTACAAAATCCACTTCCTTGACGAAACTATAATCCGAGGTGGCAGACAGTTTCCCCGCTGCTACCAAGTCCTTCAGCTCCGAGTCCACCACATCACCGATATAGTTGTGCCCGGCATTTACCATATCCACCTTTTCCTGCTGCACATCAAAGCCGATGGTGGGAAATCCCGCCTTAGCCTTCTCCACAGCCAGGGGCAACCCCACATATCCCAGACCTACTACGCCGATGCGCAAGGTCCGGTTTTCGATTTTTTCCAGCATGGACTGTTTCATATTCTCCATTTGCGTCTCCTCAATCTCTCCATAAGTTGAGCTATAGTGATACAACTTTAAATTGTACACCATCCCCCCCGGAATTTCAAGGACAAGTCCGGCAGAATTGGTACTATTTTCCCGTAAAAACGAAAAAACAGCCTCCGCATACGCAAAGGCCGTTTACAGTGCCGCGTCCAGCAGCTTTTTCGTATAAGGATGTTGCGGGTCCCGGAACACATCGTCCCGGGGACCGGTTTCCACGATCCTCCCGTTCTCCATGACCATCACTGTGTCGCTGATCTGCCAAATCACGTCCATGTCATGAGAAATAAACAAATAACTCAGCCCCAGTTCCTTCCGCAGCCGCATAAACAGGTCCAGGATCTGCGCCTGAATGGTCACATCCAGCGCGGACACCGGCTCATCGGCAATAACCAGCTTGGGCTGGCCGATGATGGCTGCCGCAATGCCCACCCGCTGGCGCTGGCCGCCGGAAAGCCCGCCGGGTCTGCGCTCATAGGAAGCGGAGTCAAGTCCCACCAAGTCCAGCATTTCAATGGCCCGTGCCAGGCGTTCCTGTTTGGGTACGCCGGCATTTCGCAAGGGTTCTTCCAAAAGCCTGCCTACCGTCCACGCCGGGTTCAGGGACGAGGCCGGGTCCTGAAACACCATACGGGGCTGCCCCCCATGATGGAGAATCTCTCCGTCGATCTCCCGGTTGATGCCCAAAATAGCCCGGGACAAGGTGGTTTTGCCGCAGCCGGATTCCCCCACCAGGCCCAGCACTTCTCCCTCATGGATGGTAAAGCTCACATCATGCAGGATCTGCTGCCGCCGACCACGGTTCCGGTAAAACGCGTTTAAATGCCGCACTTCCAACAGTGTCTCCGCCATGTCAGTACCTCCTTGTGGGGATCGACGCAATGAGCGTTTTTGTGTAATCATCCTGAGGGTCCTGGAACACCTGTCCCACGTCCCCCTGCTCCACGATGTGCCCGCCGTGCATCACCAGCGTCCGGTGGCAAAGCCGGCGGATGACCCGCAAGTCATGAGAAATGAACAGGATAGACATCCCCTTCTCCCGGTTCAGCTTCCCCAACAGATACAATATCTCCGCCTGAATGGTCACATCCAGTGCGGTGGTGGGCTCGTCGGCGATGAGCAGCTTCGGCCCCCCGATGATGGCCCCGGCAATCATCGCCCGCTGGCGCTGGCCGCCGGAGAGTTCATGGGGATATTTGCGGTACACCGTCTCCACATCCCGCAGCTCCACATCCCGTAGGGCTTGCAGGGCCAGTTCCTGCCGGGCGTTTTTGTCCAGCTTCGTATGGATCTCCAGCACCTCCTCCACCTGCCGGCCCACCCTCATGGTGGGATCCAGCGAGGTCATAGGTTCCTGAAAGACCATGGCGATGTCTTTACCCTGGACATTCCGGATCTCCTCCCGGGATAACGGCATCAGGTCTCTGCCGTCCAGCAAAATTTCTCCCTCCACCGAGGCCTTTCTGGGCGACAATCCCGCCAAGGCCAGTGCCGTCTGGGTCTTGCCGGAACCGGACTCCCCCACAATGCCCAAGATTTCACCGTCGCCGATGGTAAAGGAGATGCCCTTCACCGCCTGCTCCGGCTTTCCCGCCTTATCGGGGAACGCCACGCGGAGATTTTTCACTTCGATCATAGTTCCCTCTCCTGTTCCTGAAGCCCCTGTCCAAGCAAAGAAAACCCTAAAATCAGCAGCACCATGAAGCATCCGGTGCTCAGGGCATACCAAGGCATCGTGAACAGGCTCCCCTGTGCCTCTGCCAGCATCCGCCCCAGACTGGCATCCGGAGGCTGCACGCCCATGCTGAGAAAGCTCATCCCCGCCTCCGCCAGCACCGCGTTATTAAACCCGATGGCAACAGAGGACAACAGCACCGTTTTCACGTTAGGCAGGATATGGGCGAACATCACCCGAAAGGGGCCCGCGCCCATGATGCGGGCGTTTTCCACATAGTCCCGGCTGCGCTCCCGGGCGAATTCTCCACGGACGATGCGGGCAAAACTGGGAATGAACAGTACGCCCAAAACCAAAATGATCTTATACTTTCCCGTACCGAAAATACTGACGCACACCAGCGCCAGCAGGATATTGGGAAACGCAGACACAGAGTCGTTGAAGCGCATCAGCACCTCATCCACCAGGCCGCCGAAATAGCCCGTAAGACTGCCGATGACCGTGCCGCACACCCCGCCGATAGCCACAGTGCAAAAGGCGATGAGCAGGCTCGTCCGCCCTCCCTCCAGCACCCGGCTGAACAGGTCACGGCCGAAATTGTCCGTGCCGAACAGATGGGCCAGACAGGGCGCCATGGATTTCTCCGCCCCTGCAAGAGCGTTGGGGTCATAGGGGGTCCACACAGTTCCCAGCAGGATGAGGGCCACCATCACGGCAGCGACGCATCCGCCGATGCGAAGCGTCCAGTTTCGTCTTTTCATCCCCTCACCTCACCTTGATGCGCGGGTCGATCCGCTGATACAGCACATCCGCCAGGAAATTCATCAGCACCACAAGAAACGCCAACATCACCACGATGGCCAGCACCACCGGGTAATCACTGGCCAAAATGGAGGACAGCAGCAGCCGTCCGATCCCGGGAATGGTGAATACCTGCTCCACGATGATGCTGTTTGCCACGATTTCCGGAATCGTCATCGCCAAAAAGGTCACCACGGGAATGAGGGCATTCCGCAGCACATGGACCCGCAAAACGGAAGAAAACTTCCGCCCCCGTGACCGGGCAGTGCGGACATAGTCCTGCTGCAGTTCCCGGATGACGGACGCCCGCAGCAACTTGGCCGCCATGGCAGATTTCGGAAGAGCAATGGCCAGGGCCGGGAAAAACAGATAACCAAAAAAACCGGAAACGGACTGGTCATAATGGATGAACTGCCCCTGGGTGAACAGCTTCAGCCCGATACCGAACACTAGGGTGAATACGATGCCCAGGAAAAAAGACGGGACTGACATAAACACCTGTCCCACGGCACCCGTCACCGCGTCCGACGCCTCCCCGGCGTGCTTTCCCTGCCAAACGCCCAGAGGGATGGAAATGCAGACGATCATCAGAAATGCCATGGCAGTGAGGGTAAATGTAATGGGCAGCTTCGGTCCCAAAAGCGCCTTCACGGACATGGTGTAACTGTAGGAATTGCCCATATCCCCGAACAGAAACTGGTTCAACCAATCCCCATACTGCACCAGCATGGGTCGGTCCAGCCCCATCTGATGGCGCAGGGCGGCCAAGCTCTCCGGCGTAGCTTCCGTGCCCAAAATCCGGGCCGCCGCATCACCGGGAACGATTTGGAACGCGAGGAACGCCAGCAGAGATACCACGAACAATGTAATAATGAGAGTAACCAGCTTTCTCAAATAGTATTTCATTCGGCGTTCACCTCGCTTCCTCGTTTATTGTTCTTATGTTCCCGTTTTGCCCAGGCGGGGCAAGACCTCCTCAACGGGCAACCACTCGTCTCATCCGCGCCCCGCTTTGTTCTTACGCTTCTTTCCAGGAAATTGTGGCCACATCCAGCACATACATGGGGTAGAATGTCAAACCTTCCAGACCAGGATTCACTGCCACCATATTGTAGATATCCTGGATGTACACATTGGCCGCTTCCTCGGTAAGGATACGCTCCATCTGCTTGTACAGCGCTGTTTGCTCCCCATCATCGGTGCAGGCGATCGCCTGCCGGAACAATTCGTCGTACTCCGCGCTGTTGAAGTTGATCATGTTCTTGCCGTGATCGGACGTCCAACGTTCCAGCATGCCCCGGGCCGTGAGGGTGGAAGTATCAAAGCCCACCACCGTAGACTGGAAGTTCCGGTTGGCGTACACTTCCGTCAGCCAGGTCTGGTTCCAGTCCACCTGCTCGATCTGGGCCATGATGCCCACCGCCTTGAGTTGCTCGGCAATGACCTCGCCGGTCTGCACATGCTGGGGATAATTTGAGGGCACCGTGATGGTCATGGAAAATCCATCGGGATATCCCGCTTCCGTCAGCAGTTCCTGAGCCTTTTCCACATCGTGGGTATAGTATGTGGACAGGCTTTCATCAAAATACTTGCCAAAGGCGGGGAACATGCTGCTGCCTACCCGCACGCCGTTGCCGTCCACCACCAGATCGATGATCTGGTCCACGTCCACCGCATAGCACAGCGCTTGGCGGACCCGCACATCGTTGAAGGGCTCCACGGCATTGTTCAGATACAGCGCCTGCACCAGTTTGGCAGTATCTTTCTCGATGGTGAACTGGTCCTCCACGCTCTTGGCCATGTCGGCGGTAAGGTGGGCAAACACGTCGATCACGCCGCTTTTCATGCTCATGACCGCCGTATCCATGGCGGTGACGAGATAAGTCACCTTATCCAGCTTCGCGGGGGTGCCCCAGTAGCTGTCAAAGCGTTCGATGACGAAATTTTCCTGGGGAGACCGGGAGGCAAACTTGAACGGGCCAGTGCCCACGGGCTGGGTGGCCTGCTCCGTGTAATCCGCCGGGATGATGGCCGCATAGGTGGTCACCAGGCTGGCCAGAAATTCCGTGTTGCCCTCGGACAGGGTGATGACCACCGTGCGGTCATCGGGAGCTTCCACGCTTACGATCCCCTTCAGGGTGGAAGCCGCAGTATATATGCCGTCATCCAGCATTCCCGCGCAACGGGAAATAGAATAGACAACATCGTCCACCGTCACAGTCTGACCATTATGGAACGTCACGCCTTCACGCAGGGTGAAGGTATAGACCTTCGCATCGTCAGAAACGTCGCATTTCTCTGCGACCGCGGGGATAATGTTGCCTTCTGGATCGGCCTTCATTAAGCCTTCAAACACATTGAAAAGGACTTCCCTGGTTCCTGCCGCCGTTGTCACATGGGGGTCAAGACTGTCTTCCAAGTCCTGAGGGATACCGACGTTGATCTCATTGGTGTCGGCCCTCGTGGTTTGGGGAGTGTTCACTTCTTGGTCGCCGTCCTGTTGGTTCTTTTCGCCGCAGGCCGCAAGGGACAGCAGCATGGAAACGGTCAGAACAGCAAGGATGAGATTCCGCATTTTACTCTGCATGATATTTCTCCTTGTATCAGAAATTGAATGCTCCCATTATTAAATTGTTCGGGCACATTGTAGCATCATTTTCCCCAAATTACAAGGAAATTTTTTGCGGGTGAATTTGGTGATTTTGCCGTTGTTAGTCTCTTCTAATTTCTATCAGCTTGTGATAACTTACAAATCGTCCCCTCACCCCTTGACTTTCGAGTTAGTTTAGGCTAATATCTAATCATTAGTTTCAGCTAACATATTGTATCGGAGGTGACCGTAATGCCCTTGGTTCTGGCCGGAGCAGGCGATGAAGTTTATATCAAGCGCGTGGGCGGGAAGGAAGAGACCAGGCGGTTTCTGGAGACCCTGGGCTTCCTCCCAGGCACCATGGTGAGGGTGATCTCCAAAACAGGAGACAACCTCATCGTCAGCGTAAAGGACGCACGAGTGGCGCTCAACCGGGAGATGGCACAGAAGATTATAATATGAAAGGAGAAGGGATATGAAAACACTGAAACAGGCAAAGCCCGGCGAGACCGTTCGGGTCGCGCGGCTGGGCGGAGACGGCGCGGTGAAGCGCCGCATCATGGACATGGGCATCACCAAAGGCGTGGAAGTCTATGTCCGCAAAGTGGCTCCATTGGGGGACCCGGTAGAGGTCACCGTGCGGGGCTATGAGCTGACGCTGCGAAAAGCGGACGCGGACAACATCGAAGTCGAGGAGGTGGTGGCATGAGCGAGGTACGCATCGCCCTGACAGGCAATCCCAACTGCGGGAAAACCACGCTGTTCAACGCCCTGACCGGGTCCAATCAATATGTTGGCAACTGGCCGGGTGTCACCGTGGAGAAAAAAGAAGGCAGGCTGAAATGGGACCAGGAGGTGCGCATCGCAGACCTGCCGGGTATCTATTCCCTGTCACCGTACACGCTGGAAGAAGTCGTCACCCGTAATTACCTGACCCACGAACGGCCGGACGTGATTTTGAATATCATCGACGGCACGAACCTGGAACGGAATCTGTATCTCACCACCCAGCTGTTGGAGCTGGGCATCCCCGTGGTGCTGGCGGTGAACATGATGGATCTGGTGCGGAAAAACGGGGACGTCATCCGTCTAGACAAACTGAAAAAGGCCTTGGGCTGCGAAGCCGTGGAAATCTCCGCGCTGAAGGGCGACGGCATCCGGGAAGCGGCGGACCGGGCGGTCTCCATCGCCCGAGCAGGGCAGACATTCGAGCCGGCCCATGTGTTCTCCGGGTCTGTTGAGCACACGCTGGCGCACATTGAAGAAGCCGTACTCCACGACCTGCCCGCTGAGCAGCAGCGCTGGTACGCGGTGAAGATTTTCGAGCGGGACCCGAAAATTCTGGAAGAACTGAACCTTCCCGCCGACAAGCTGGCACACATCACCCAGGACATCGAAGCCTGCGAACGGGAGCTGGATGACGATGCGGAATCCATCATCACCAGCGCACGCTATGATTACATCGCAGGCATCTGCGCCGCGGCCTACAAGCGGAAACACACCGGAGAGACCGCATCGGACAAAATCGACCGCATCGTGACTGGCCGCATTCTGGGTCTGCCCATTTTCGCTTGTGTGATGTTCCTCATCTACTCCATCGCCATGGGCAGCTTCCCGTTTTCCATCGGCACCATGGGCACCGACTGGGCCAATGACGTGTTGTTCGGCGAGTGGGTGCCGAACCTGTTTGCCGGACTTCTGGACACCCTGGGCGTGGCGGAAGGCAACTGGCTGTACGGACTCATTCAGGACGGCGTCGTGGCAGGAGTTGGCGCGGTGCTGGGCTTTGTGCCTCAGCTTCTGGTGCTCAGCTTCCTGCTGGCGCTGCTGGAGGACGTGGGATATATGGCCCGAGTGGCGTTCATCATGGACCGCATCTTCCGCCGCTTCGGGCTGAGCGGAAAAAGCTTCATCCCCATGCTGATGGCCACGGGCTGCGGCGTACCGGGCATCATGGCCAGCCGAACCATCGAGCAGGACCGGGACCGGAAAATGACCATCATGACCACGGGGTTCATCCCCTGCGGGGCAAAAATGCCCATCATCGGCCTGTTTGCCGGCGCGGTGTTCGGCGGTTCGTCCCTGGTGGCGGTGTCGGCGTTTTTCATCGGCATCGGGGCGGTGATCATCAGCGGCGTAATGCTCAAGAAGTTCAAGGCCTTCGCCGGAGAGCCCGCGCCCTTCGTCATGGAGCTCCCCGCCTACCACGTCCCCGCCTGGGGCAACGTGTTCCGGGCCACCTGGGAGCGGGGTTGGAGCTTCATCAAGCGGGCCGGAACGGTGATTTTGCTCTCCTCCGTTATCCTTTGGTTCCTCCAGGGCTACGGCTTCGTGGACGGCGCGCTTCAAGCCGTGGAGGACAACAATGCCTCCCTGCTTGCCGCCGTCGGCAATGCCGTGGCGTGGATCTTCTACCCCCTGGGCTGGGTGGGCGACATGGCCTGGAAGGCCACTGTGGCCACCTTCACTGGACTCATCGCCAAGGAAGAAGTGGTCAACACCTTCGGTGTGCTCTATCAGTACGCCGGGGAGATCGACCTCATGGAAGATTCCAGCCCTATCTGGGCACTGGTAGCCGCAGACTTCGGTGCGGTATCCGCTTACAGCTTCATGGTGTTCAACCTTCTATGTGCTCCCTGCTTCGCGGCCATGGGCGCCATCAAGCGGGAGATGAACAATCCCAAATGGACGGCGGCAGCCATCGGCTATATGTGCCTGTTCGCCTATGTCATCGCCATGATTGTGTTCCAACTCGGCGGTCTCGTCACCGGGGAAGCCACGTTCAGCGTCTGGACCGTCGTTGCCGGGGCACTGCTGGCAGTACTGCTGTACCTGCTGTTCCGGAAGGCTCCGGAAATCGATGATGAACGCTCCCGGCTCTGGGCCGCACAGATGGCGCCCGCAGGCTGCGGAGGCTCCTGTGCCTCCTGCGGCAGATGCAAATAATCATTTCGTGATATCCTCCATACAAAACGAGCCTCTCACCCTCATGGGTGCGGGGCTTGTTTTTACCTGTTTGGATGCAAGAAAAATGATTGCAAAACTGGAATTTTCCGTTTATACTGAAAAAAACATTGAAGGAGAAATTATCATGTTAGCTGAAATCGCAAAAATGTATTATCTGGAAAAGGGCGCCAATTGCTCCGAGGCCATAGTCAAGGCCGCCAACGATGCTTACAAGCTGGGCCTGGATGAAAAGGCCATCAAGCTGATCTCCGGCTTTGGCGGAGGCTGCGGCTGCGGAATTCTATGCGGCGCAGTTGCCGGCGCTTTGAGCATCGTGAGCCTTCTGAGCGTAGGGGAAGGCGGCGCCCATGCCACGGAGGGCTTCGGCCCCCTGTGCGGCGGTCTGGTGGAGGAAATCAAAGAAAAGCTGTCCAGCACTGACTGCAAAGACATCAAGCCCCAAATGGTACAGCCAGAGGTCCGCTGTGTCCGCACGGTAGAGATCGCCGCGGAAGTCCTGGAGGCCTACCTGAAGGAGCACGGCAAGGTATAATGGAGCGCATTTGCTATATCATCTGCGCATGGCATGGGGAGGAGGCGTCCATCCGTCCCCTTCCCGGCGATTTTGTCATTGCCGCAGACGGCGGCTATCAGGCGGCCGCTGCCCTGGGGGTCGTGCCGGACCTGGTGGTAGGAGATTTTGACTCCCTGGGATATGTGCCGGAAGGCGTGCCCATTGAGCGCCATCCGGTGATGAAGGACGATACCGACGCCATGCTGGCCGCCCGACTGGGGATGGAGCGGGGATATCAGAACTTCGTACTAGTGGGCGCGATTGGCGGGCGGCTGGACCATACCATCGCCAATCTGCAGACGCTACTGTTCCTGGCAGAACACGGTGCAGCGGGCATTCTATACGGCGACGGCACTGTGGCTACCGCAGTCAGAAACAGCTCCGTGGCCCTCACCGGGACCGGTACGGTTTCCGTGTTCTGCTTCGGGCCGCCGGCCACTGGCGTATATGAACGGGGACTGCTGTACAGTCTGACTGACGCCACCGTGACTGCCGGGTTCCCCATCGGAGTGAGCAATGAATTCACCGATGCGCCTGCCCATATTTCCGTGGAAACCGGTACGCTGGTCATCTTATGGTCGGCAGAAAAGGAAGCCCTGCCGGGTATAATCAAAATGCGATAAAAAAGCACTGTGTTTTCACACAGTGCTTTTTTATACTTCCTTATTTTTGTTTCTCATAAAATCTTTTCAGACACTGGAACGTCTCATCGCTGATATCATGTTCCAGTTTGCACGCATCTGCCTTGGCCGTTTCCTCGCTCACGCCGATAGACCGCAACACATTCGTCAGCAGTACGTGCCGCTCGTAGGTCGCCTGGGCGATTTGCCTGCCAGTGTCTGTCAGGACCACAAAGCTGTTTTCTCCGACTTCCACATAGCCTTTTGTCCGAAAGGCCTTCAGCGTTTGGCTCACGGTGGGGCGGGAATATCCAAAGTAATTTGCAATATCAATCGCCCGGACATTTGTTTTTTGCTGTTCCAGCAGCATGATCGCTTCCAAGTAATCAGCCACTGATTCTGTAATTGCCATGGGTTTTCACCTTTCCTACGTAATAGACATAGCGTATCACATTTCTTTAAACTTTGCAAGCATATCTGTCAATCCGGCAAAATCGGGGATTGACAGCGCCTCTCCCCGGATGCGCGCATCAAACCCGCAGCTATCAATTGCAGCAGCAATCTGTTCCTTGGTCAGTTCCCCGAATCCAGCCGCCAGCGCATTTGCCAAAGTCTTTCGGCGCTGGCCGAATGCGGCCCGCACCGTACGGAAAAACAGCGCCTCATCCAACACCTCCGCCGGCGGACTGCTCTGCTTTTCCAAACGGATCACACTACTGGTCACCTTGGGTGCCGGCATAAAGCAGTGGGGCGGTACGTCAAACAGCAGCTGCGCCTTCGCGTACCACTGAACCAGCACGGAAAATGCGGAATAATCCGCTGTCCCGGGCCGGGCCGCCATGCGCCGGGCCACTTCCTTTTGCACCATGACTGTGACGGTCTCAAAGCATCCTGCTTCCAGAAAGGCCGTGATGACTGGAGAGGTGATATTATAAGGCAAATTCGCGCAGACCACCGGACGCAGTCCGGGGAATTTTTCTTCCGCCAGCCCGGGGAGGTCGGTTTTGAGTACATCGCCGTATACGACCTCCACATTGCCGTATTCAGACAACGTTTCCGCCAAAATGGGCCTGAGCGCCTCGTCCAGTTCCACGCACACGACCTTACCCGCCCAAGGCGCCAGGCAAGATGTCAGGCAGCCGATGCCCGGACCGACCTCCAGCACGCCGGTATGCGCGGCGATGCCCGCTTCCTCGGCAATCCGCAGAGGAACGGATGGATCGATCAGAAAATTTTGTCCCATGGATTTGGAAAAGCGAAAGCCGTTTTTTCCCAGGAGTTCCCGAATGGTCTCTGGGTCACATAACTGTTGTACGTTCATTTCAATTCCTTTTCAAAGGCCTGCCTTGCGCCCATCCTTCCCGGTTGAATCTCCACTTCCACATTTCCCGCAAAGCGGTATCCGTGACGGGACAGTAACTGCTTCATAGGCAGGTTTTTCTTATGGGTCAGCAGCCGGATAGAGTCCGCGCCTCGGCTTTTTGCCACTTCCTCTGCAAAGCGCATCTCATAATCCGCCATGCCGGAGCCGACGAATTTTCCGCCTACCATATTCCGGCGCAAAACCACATAAGGCGCACCGCCATGCCACTTACCATCGGTGAGATCCTCGTCATGATAGACTTCCCCCGGCCCCACCAGGGAAAAGGCCCCGGCGATCTCGTTCTCGTACAAAAGCACGTAACAGTTCCCCTGGGCAATGTCCTCCCGGAAGGTTTCTTCGCCGGGATAAGGCCCCTGCCACACGTCTACCCGCGCTTTGGCAAGCCGCTTTCGGGCCTCCGCCAACAGTTCCATGATCACCGGCAGATCCTCCGGTACCGCCCCGCGGCAGGTCACGGGCTTTGTCAATTTCATGCGGGAGCGCTCTTTTTCAAGCTCCGCCAATAGTGCCTCGTCAGTTTCATCCGGCCGGAACTGCGCAAACAGGTCCGGCCGTTTGAGACGGGTCCGCTCCAACTGCTGCTTCCGCCGCCAATGCTCGATCTTCGCATGGTCTCCGCCCCGGAGGATTTCCGGCACAGTGCGCCCCTGCCATGTTTCCGGACGGGTATATTGGGGGTATTCCAGCAGCCCGTTCCAGTGGCTTTCTCCGGTGTAGCACTCCGGGTCACTCAAAACCCCCGGCACCATGCGGCACACACAGTCCGTGACCACCATGGCGGCAAGTTCCCCGCCGGTGAGCACATAGTCCCCGATGCTCAGTTCTTCATCCACGCATTCTTCGATAAAGCGCTCGTCAATGCCCTCGTAATGGCCGCAGACCAGCACCAGGTGGTCGTAATCCGCCACCAACCGCCGGGCTTCCGCCTGGGTAAAGGGCTTGCCCTGAGGGGACATGTAGATGACCCGGCTGTTCCGCGGCCCGGCCTTTTGCATCACATCATCCAGACAGGCCTTCAAGGGCTGGGCCATCATCACGCAGCCCCATCCGCCGCCGTAGGGATAGTCGTCCACCTGCATCTGCTTGTTGTCCGTGTAGTCCCGGATCTGGGTGCAATGGATGTCAATGACGCCCTTTTTCGCCGCCCGGCCGATAATGCTTTCCCCCAAAACGGCCCGCATGCTGTCCGGAAACAGCGTCATAATATCAATGCGCATGGGTCACATCCCTTCAATGAGGGCAACGGTGATAACCCCGCCGTCCACATCCACATGCTTGACAAATTCCGGTACTGCGGGGATGAGATGTTCCGTCTCCCCCTGCACCTGGTAAATTTGTCCCTGGGGCATGTCCATCACGTCCGTCAGCGTGCCCACAGGCTCGCCCGCTTCGGTCACGACCTTCGCCCCCAGGATATCCTGAATAAAAAAGCTGCCCTTTGGGAGCTTCGCATCCGCCCGGTCGATGAAAATCACTTTGGTTTTCATCGGCATGGCGGCGTTGATATCATCAACCCCCTCGAATTTGACGATCAGGCGCGTTTTGTGCACGCTGGACCGTTCCACCTGAACGGGTCTATTGTCAATATAAAACGTTTTAAATTTTCGCAGGAAGGCAGCATCATCCGCCCATGGCACGATCTGCACCTCGCCCCGGATGCCGTGGGTATTCACGATCTGTCCTGCTTCCAAAAATTGTTTTCCCATAATGCCTCGCAGAGTTCGCGTCCGCGGACGCGAAAGAATTTTTATCGATTTTTTCGGCAGCTCCGCCGCTGAAGAAATACTTCTCGCGGAGTGCGCAAACGCAGCGCATCCCCTTAGATTAAAAAAGCGCCCGAAGGGCGCTTTTTTAATCTAAAATCTCAACCGAGACTTTCTTGCCCTTTCTCTGGGCGACGGCCTTCATAAGGATACGGATCTGCTTGACGATCCGCCCCTGCCGGCCGATGACCTTGCCCATGTCGCCGTCAGCCACCCGCACTTCAAACACGGTTTCGCTGCCGGACTCGCGCTCGGTCACGGAGACCTCGTTGGGATGATCCACGAGGTTCTCCACGATATAGGTCAACAGTTCTTTCATGCCGGTTTAACTCCTTATTCGGCTGCCTCCGCCTTTTTCAGCAGTCCTCTGACAGTGTCGGTAGGCTGGGCGCCGTTGCTGATCCAGTATTTGGCACGCTCCATGTCGATCTTGATGGTGGCGGGATTCGTCAGAGGATCGTAGGTACCGATCTCTTCGATGAACCGGCCATCACGGGGGTCACGGGAATCCGCCACAACAACACGGTAGAAGGGGGCCTTCTTCGCGCCCATTCTGCGCAGTCTGATTTTAACCATAATAGTGTCACCTCTCTTTTTGCGGTTTTTCATATATAAAAAAGGAAGTTTGATTCCCTTTTTACCGATATTATTTAAATAATTTCCCGAACGGAGATCCTTTCCCGGGCACCATAGGCACTCCCGGTTGGACGCCGCCGTTTTTTCTGGCCTTCTTCATTTGCTTTTTCATCTGACGCTTGCCGGCACCATTCATCTGCTTCATCATCTGCTGCATGGTGTCGTACTGCTTGAGCACCCGGTTCACATCCACCACGGCCACACCCGCGCCCGAGGCGATGCGCCGCTTGCGGCTGGCATTCAGGAGGCCGGGATTTTCCCGTTCCTGATGGGTCATGGACTGGATGATGGCCTTGGTCCTGCGCATGACGGAATCGTTGGGGTCCGCGTTCTCCAGTGCCTTGGCGTCGATCCCGGGCATCATGGCAGCGATATCCGCCAAAGAACCCATGCCCTGAATGGCCTCCAGCTGGTCCAGATAATCGGTCAGGGTAAATTTGTTTTCCAGCATCCGCTGGGCAAGCTGCTCGGCCTTTTTTTCGTCCATGGCCTGCTCGGCCTTTTCGATCAGGGACAGCACATCGCCCATGCCCAAAATACGCCCAGCCATACGGTCGGGATAGAACGGCTCGATTTGGTCCAGCTTTTCGCCCATGCCCGCAAATTTGATCGGCTTACCCGTCACCGCCCGGATGGACAGTGCCGCGCCGCCTCTTGCGTCGCCGTCCAGCTTACTGAGCAACACGCCGGTGACGCCCAAAGCCTCGTCAAAAGCGGAAGCGGCGTTCACTGCGTCCTGGCCGGTCATGGCATCCACCACCAACAGAATTTCCGCCGGCTCCACCGTGTCCCGGATGTGCACCAGTTCATCCATCAGGGTCTCATCAATATGCAGCCGTCCCGCGGTATCCAGGAACACCAGGTCCTGACCGTGGCGCTTGGCGTATTCAATGCCGTTTCTGGCGATTTGTACCGGGTCGCCCTGGCCCTCCTGATAAACGGGGATGCCCAGCTGACTGCCCACGGTCTCCAGCTGCTTGATAGCGGCGGGGCGGTACACGTCGCAAGCCACCAGCAACGGGTTTTTCCCCTGGCGCTTCATGTAGCCCGCCAATTTCGCTCCATTGGTGGTCTTGCCTGCGCCCTGCAGGCCTACAAGCATCACGATGCTGGGGGTCTTACTGCCGATATTCAGCTTCTGCCCGTCGCTGCCCATGAGGGCCACGAGCTCTTCGTTGACGATCTTGATGACCATCTGGGCGGGATTCAGGCTTTCCAGAATGTCCATGCCCACAGCCCGGTCAGTGACCTTCTTCACAAAGTCCTTCACGACCTTGAAGTTCACGTCCGCTTCCAGCAGTGCGAGCTTGACCTCCCGCATGGCTTCCTTGACGTCCGTTTCCTTCAGCCGGCCCTTGCCGGTGAGCTTTTTAAACGCGGAGGACAGCTTTTCTGATAAACTTTCAAATGCCATGTATTGTTACCCCTTGAGTTGTTCCAGCTTCTCCGTCAATTCCAACGCCAGCGCCTTTGTCTCTCCGGAAAGCCGTCCGCACAGGGCTTCCAGCGCGGTTTCAATCTCTCCGATAGCGGTACGGGTTTCCCGGAACCGGCGGACAAGGCCGGTTTTTTCTTCCGTATTCCGCAGCGTTTCCTCTGCCCGTTTGATGATATCCCAAACACCCTGACGGGAAATGCCTGTCATCTCCGCGATCTCACTGAGAGAGTAGTCCTCATTATAATGGAGGTCAAAATATTCTTTCTGCTTGTCCGTGAGCAGCTCGCCGTAAAAATCGAACAGCATGGTACGGTATACAGTCTCATCTGCCACGGGCTCACCTCCGGACTGTAAATCAATTTTCCTTTACAGCTATGTGATTATAGCACCACAGCGGCCCTGTGTCAAGTGTTTTTCCTTCATAGTCTTTCCGTGGAATATAAGTGGAAAAATTGGGAAAAATACCAAGCATCTCATTGTATAAGGATGGTCGAAGGACGACATGGAATATTCACAGCACGGCATTTTCATCGAGGACGAGCGTCTTGCCGCCTATGGAGAAAACGCCGCCCGGTCCATTCGTGCAGATGGACTCACCTCCGGTAAAGCCGCCGCCAAATCCATTCAGGAGGACCTGCGCCGGCTGCGGGCCGCCCATCACGCGTTGGCCCAAAAATCAAAGGAAGAACCGGTAGACCCGGCACAGGAATGGCTGCTGGACAACTGGTATCTGGCTGTTCGGGAGGGACAGGACGCTGCAGACGCTTTTCGTCACGGAAAGCGCCTGCACACCGCCGGAAAAGACCTCCGCATCTTCTCTCTGGCAACAACGCTCCTGCGGGCCGGAGCCGGGCAGGTATCACAGGAACGCTGTGCCCTGTTTCTGGACGGATTCCAGCAGGTGAGCCCCCTGAGTCGTGAAGAGCTTGGCCTGTTCGTTCCGGCACTCATTGGCGCCGCGGTCCATGCCCTTGCCAGTGCATATACGGAGCAAGCGCCAACGGAGGGCGAATACGCAGGGAAGCTCTTCACTACCCTGCGTCTGCTGGGAACGCTGGACCTTTCCGGAATGCTGGAACAGGAAAGCGTCGTGGAGCAGATCCTGCGTCAGGACCCGGCGGGTGTTTATCCACTGATGGCCGAATCCACCCGGGACGCCTATCGCCGCAAGGTTTCTCTGCTGGCCCAGGAGCAGAATACGGAAGAATACCGCATTGCCCGGCGGGTGGTAAAGCTCTCCGAGGGGGCGCAGAATCCCACAGCCCGGCATGTGGGATATTATCTGTTCAAAAAGCCCTTGGGCCGTAAAGCAGAGCCCACCCGAGGGACTGCTTATGTGGCCGTATTTCTTTTGTCCACCCTGTTCATTTCCCTGCTGGTGGGCTTCCATGTACAAAGCATCCTGGGAACGTTGCTGCTTCTCATCCCCGTATCGGAGCTGGTAAAAAACCTCATCGACTTCCTCCTGACCAAAGCCGTCTCGCCCCGGCACATCCCCCGCATGGAACTGCGGAACGGCATTCCCCCGGAGGGCACCACGGTCTGCGTGGTATCCGCCCTGCTCACGGGGGAGGATGCTGGCCGGGACGCAGCCAAAAATCTGGAAGAATTTTACCTGTCCAACCGGGACTGCGGGGAAAACCTGCTGTTTGGCATCCTGGCCGACCTGAAAGAGGCCAACAAGCCCGAACTGCCGGAAGACCAGAACTATCTTCTGGCAGCAAAGGAGGCCATCGACCGCCTCAACCGCAAATACGGCGGCGGGTTTTACCTGTTCTACCGGGAACGGGCCTATAACGAGCGGGACGGACGCTGGTGCGGTCACGAACGGAAACGCGGCGCGCTTCTGGCCCTGGCCAATCTCATAGAGACCGGAGAGGGCGGCCTCATCACCCTGTCCGGAGATACGGCCCGGCTGCGGGACGCGGCCTACATTCTGACCCTGGACGCAGACACCCGTTTATGCCCCGGCACAGCCAGGGAATTGGTGGGCGCCATGCTCCATCCTCTGAATCAGCCGGTATTGGACGAAAAAACCGGCGTGGTCACTTCCGGTTACGGGCTCATCCATCCCCGCATTTCCGTGGACCTGACCTCCGCCACAGCCACAGATTTTGCCCGTATCTTCGCCGGACAGGGCGGTACTGACCCCTATACCGGCGGCTGCGGGGAATTATACATGGACCTGTTCGACCGGGGCGGCTTCGCCGGGAAAGGCATCCTCCACACGAAGATTCTGGCGGAATGCTCCAAACATCTGCCGGAGGGCCGCATTTTGTCCCACGACGCCCTGGAGGGCGCCTACCTCCACGGAGGGTACCTCTGGGACGTGGAGCTCACCGACGGCTTCCCTGGGAACCCTATCAGCTACATGAAGCGTCTGGAACGCTGGACCCGGGGGGACTGGCAGAACATCGCATGGGCCTTCCGGGAGCGGGGCGGCAGCCTGTGCGACATCGACCGGTTTAAGCTGCTGGATTCCCTCCGCCGCTCTCTGGTGGCGCCGGCCACCTTTCTGTGCCTGCTATGCGGATTTCTGCTGACTCAAACAGGCCCCATCGTGGCAGCGTGGGCAGCCTTCATTGCCCTGCTGTCCCGGTTTCTGCTCACCCTGGCGGAGACCTCCGTGCGAAAAGACCAGGAACGGAAAGTCCGCTATCACAGTGCCATCCTACACGGCGGCAAGGGCGCGCTGGTCGTCACGGCCTCCCGACTCATTCTCCTGCCCTGGGAAGCCTGGGTGACGTTTTCCGCCATCTGCAAAGCACTTTGGCGTATGACCATATCCAAACGGGACCTGCTCAGTTGGGAGACCTTTGCCCAGACTGGCGGGAAAAAGGGCGGGTTCCTATCCTATTTACAGCGGCTTGTGCCGTCAATTCTCACAGGTCTGGCACTGATGATACTGCCCTGCGCAGTCATCGGCAAAGCCGTGGGCATCCTGTGGCTGGTATCTCCTCTGTTCGCCTTTATGCTCGCCCAGCCAAAGCGCAAAGAGGCTCCCCTATCCGGAGCGGACCGGGCCTATCTCCGGGAACGCGCCGCAGAAATCTGGCAGTACTTCGCGGATTTCTGCACAGAAGAAGATCACTACCTGCCCCCGGACAACGTTCAGGAGCAGCCGCCGCGAGGCGCGGCCCACCGCACTTCCCCCACCAATATCGGCCTGGCCATGACTTCTGCGCTGACGGCCGCGGACCTGGGTCTGGACGATGCGGTTTCCTGCGAGGTGTTCATTGAACGCATTCTCACCACATTAGAACAAATGCCCAAATGGAACGGACATTTATATAACTGGTACGACACCCGGACCCTGGAATCCCTCTCCCCCGCCTATGTTTCCACCGTAGACAGCGGAAATCTGGCCGCCTCCCTCATCACGGTTGCCTCCGGCATGGGGGAATACGGCCGGCCGGACCTGGCCGACCGTGCCCGGCGTCTGTTCGAGGACATGGATTTTTCGCCCCTGTACGACCCCAGTCGGCACCTGTTTACCATCGGCATGGACCTGACCTCCGGGAAGCTGTCTCAGGGCTGGTATGACCTGCTGTCCAGTGAAGCCCGGCTCACAGGATACGTCGCCATCGCCAAGGGAGATGTGCCCCGAAAGCACTGGCGGCACCTCTCCCGGGCATTGGTAGCCAAGGATGGCTACCGGGGCATGGCATCCTGGTCCGGTTCCATGTTCGAATACCTGATGCCGGAATTGTTTTTACCCCTGTGCCGGGATTCTCTGCTGTATGAGACGGCAAAATTCTGCGTCTACGTCCAGCGCAGACGGGTACCCAAGGGCCACCCCTGGGGCATTTCCGAATCCGCGTTCTTCGCGCTGGATACTGCGCTCAATTACCGTTATAAGGCCCACGGCTGCGCGGCCCTGGCCCTGAAGCGGGGTATGGACGACGACCTGGTCATCTCTCCCTACAGCAGTTTCCTCACCCTTCCGGTCATCCCGGCGGCAGCAGTAAAAAACCTGCGGAAGATACAGTCCCTCAGTCCGCTGGGTACCTATGGATTTTATGAGGCTCTGGACTTTACGCCCTCCCGCTGCCGCACATCCAGCGGCGAGACTGTGCGGTGCTATATGGCCCACCATCTGGGTATGAGCATGGTCGCCATCGGTAATCTTCTGCATGGAAACGCCAACATCCGCCGCTTTCTGGCGGACCCCGCCATGGCGGCCCATCAATGCCTGCTGGAAGAAAAAGTACCCATCGGCGGAACGGTACTGCGCCGGCGCAGCATTCAAACGCCTTTAAAGCCGCCCCGTCTGCTTCCTGCCGGATGGCAGATGGAGGACCAACACATCTGTTGGACCGACCCTGCCTGCTGTGTCCTATCCAACGGCAGCTATACCCTCCTTGCCGATGAAGCCGGTCATCTGGACGCAGCCAGCCAGGATGTGACCATCTACCGCCGGGAAGATGCGCCCTTCACCGTGTGCGTCGGCAAAACAGAATTTCCCCTCCTGCCCCGGCCGGAGGCCTCCTGCGCCTACGCCTGGGAATTCAGTTCCCGGGCAGCAGTATACCGCTGCGATACCCATCCCTTCTCCGCAGAGACGGCCTTTGCGGTTTCCGCCGTAGAACGAGGCGAGGTGCGCATCATTGAATTCACCGCCAAGCATGCCATACCTGACGGAGCGCTCCTGTACCGATTCCAGCCGGTGCTGGCCTTCACGGCAGACATGCAGTCCCATCCGGCCTATTGCAGGCTTGGGCTGCGGGCAAAGCTCCAGAACAATACCCTTATCATCTCCCGGGCGGCACGGAACAAGCTGCCGGCCCTGCATCTGGCGCTGAGCTGTTCGGTCCCCATGGCCGTGGACGAACCCTTGGGCGATTTGGCGGACCCCACCCTGACCATCCGGATCCCCTTCTCTTTACAGAAAGACGCTATGTTCGACTTGCGATTCACATTATGCACCGCAGTCAATGAACAAGCCGCCGTAGCCGGGAGCCGGCGGATGCTCATCGGTGGGCAGGACGACCTGGCCGCATTACCGGAATCTGCCGGTGTCCTGCTGCACATGACCAGCCAAGGATCCGCTCTGGCGATGGAACTGCTGCGCGCCCTGCGCCGGCCCACGGTACAGGGGACGCTTCCCGGAAGCCGAGCACACTTATGGAAATATGGAATCTCCGGGGACTTTCCCATCCTGTTCGCCCGCATTCAGGACAAAGCGCAGCAGACGGCCGCGGCCGATCTCATTCGCTGCCACGGTCTGCTGAATCTGTGCGGCGTGAAGTTCGATTTAGTCCTTTCCTGCGGCGGCGGAGATTATCTTAACCCCACTATGCGGTATTTGGAAAGCACGCTGACAGAATTGGGTCTGGACAGTTCCCTGAACGCCCGTGGCGGTGTGCACCTTCTCCCAGACAGCGATGAAACCGCCGCAGCGGTCCTGCCGTTCGCCGCTGTGGTAACGGACCTATCCTCTACTTTCTCCGATAAACCCCGAACATTTGATGTTCCGCCCCCCACTTTTGTTTCCGACGCCAGAAAAAACAGCACTTCTCTCCCCACTTACACTCATGCAGACGATCATTCCTTCCGCTTCACCGTGCAAAACAGCCTGCCGCCAAGAGCCTGGTCAAACATTCTCACCGACGGAGCCTTGAGCTGGTGTGCCGCCGACGCGGGTATCGGTCATCTCTGGTACCAGAACGCGGCCCTGTACCGCATCACGCCATGGGACAATGACCCTTACGCCGTAAAAGGTCCGGAAACGTTGGAATATCTGCCCACTGACGGCCTGCCGGTAAGCTTGTTCGCCGCTAACGACGGCTTGGAATGCACCGTGACCTACGGCTTCGGTTGGGCCAGATGGGAAAAGCACCTGTCCGGCGGGACCGTCACCACCACCGCCTTTGTGCCCGCGGACACAGCCGCCCGGGTGTTCCTGATCCAAAGCGAACTTTCCAAGGGTGCTCTGCGCTGGCGGGCCGACCTGCAACTGGGCGAATCCCGCCGGGATGCCCCCGGGGTGGAGACGTGGCAGGACGGCGCGGCCCTGTGCGCCCGGAATCCTGCCTCCGTGTTCCCGGAGACCGTGTTCCGTGCCGTTTCCGATCCGCCTTTTCAAGGCTTTACCTGTGATCGAATCAGTGCCGACCTGGGCAAATGGGACAACGCCACCGGTGCAGGGATCTCTCCCTGCTTTTCCATGAACCTGCCCATGGCCAAAACCACGGTGCTGGTGTGCGGCTGCGCTGAGACCGACGCGCTTTTACCCCTCACCCAGCCGGAAGCCGCCTTCATCGCCCTGGAGCAGACCCGGAACCGCTGGCAGAAAATTGCCGGACGGCTCATGGTGCAAACACCAGACGAAGGTGTGAATCCCGCCATGAACGGCTGGACTGCCTATCAGGCGGTGGCCGGACGCATTCTAGCCCGGAGCAGCCTGTATCAGGGCGGCGGCGCCTTTGGCTTCCGGGACCAATTGCAGGATGCGGTGAACCTCATTCTCATCGACCCCTCCATCGCCGCGGAGCAAATTCCCGCCTGCTGCGCCCGGCAGTACCGGGAGGGCGACGTGCAGCACTGGTGGCACCTGCCCGAGGGCCGGGGCATCCGTTCCTGGTGCAGTGACGATTTGCTGTGGCTACCTTGGGCGCTGTGCGAATACGTGGAGAAAACAGGGGACCTGGAACTGTGCCGCCGGCAGGTGCCCTATCTGGATTCCCCGCCCCTGTCGGATACGGAGCATGACCGCTATGAGCTGGCCCTGACCGCGTCCGAGACGGACAGCGTGCTGGACCATTCCCGGCGGGCGCTGGACCGGGTCTTGTCCCGGGGCGAGGGAGAACACGGCCTGCTCCTCATGCTGGGGGGCGACTGGAACGACGGCATGGGCGCCGTCGGCAAGGACGGCAGGGGCGAGAGCGTCTGGCTCACCTGGTTCTTCGCCCACACTGCCCAGCGCTTCGCCACCCTGCTGGACCGTTTTGGCAGTACCGACGGGGAAAAGTACCGACAGTATGCCCTGCGCTACGGCAAGGCGGCGGAACAAAGCTGGGACGGCGGCTGGTACCGCCGGGGCTATTACGATGACGGCACACCCCTGGGCAGCGCGGAAAGCACCGCCTGTCAAATCGACTCCATTGCCCAAAGCTGGGCGGTCATGAGCCCCGGGGCGGACCCGGCTCACCGCAAAACCGCCCTGGACAACGCCCTGATGTGTCTGTTCGACCGGGAACATCGAATCGTCAAGCTATTTGACCCGCCCCTCCCGCCGGAGGACACCCGGGCCGGCTATCTCTCCGGCTACGGCCCCGGCTTCCGGGAGAACGGCGGGCAATATACCCACGGTGCCATCTGGCTGGCCATGGCCTGTTTCCGGGAACACCGACCGGACGACGGCTGGGCCATTCTCCGGGCCCTGTGGCCGGAGGGCCGGGATCTGGCCGCCTTCCAGGGGGAACCCTTCGTCATCCCGGCGGATGTGTATTCCAACCCCAACGCCATGGGAATGGCGGGCTGGACCTGGTACACCGGCTCCGCCGGCTGGTACTTCCGGGTGTTCAGCGAAGAGCTGCTGGGCCTGCGGCTGGAAAACGGAGCCCTCACCATCGCACCGAATCTGCCTTCCGATTGGGACGGCTACTCCGCCGTGTTCTGCCAGGGAGACGGCACTGCGTTGAACATCCGGGTGCGCAGAGACGGCACCACCGTAAACGGCCAACCCTATGTCCCCGGCACAACTTTCTCAATTGTTCAAAAAGAATTCATTAACAATTGAGAAAAAGTGTGGTATACTGCCTATAATTGGGAATCGTTCCCAAAACGAAAGAAAAAAGGACCACGTATTATGACCTTGATCCGAAATGAAATCATGCCCGGCGTATTTTTGAGCTGTATCACCACGGATAAATTCAAAACCGGCTGCCTGAGCATCAATCTGCTCAGCCAGCTTTGCCGTGGGACAGCGGCCATGAACGCCCTTATCCCTCACGTTTTGCGCCGGGGGACCCGGCGGCTGCCGGATATTGAACAGCTTTCTGGAGAGCTGGACCGGCTGTACGGTGTGGGCATCGCCCCCACCGTGCGCAAGATCGGCGAGATCCAGAGCATCGGCCTGATGGCAGACTTTGTGGACGGTCCCTACGTCCCGGACTATGAGGGCCTGTTCCATGACACTGTCCGCCTGACCTGCGAGGTGCTGCTGGACCCCTGTCTGGAAAATGGCATGCTCACCCGGCGCTATGTGGAAAGCGAAAAGCAGCAACAGTTGGACCAGCTTCGCAGCCGTATCAACGACAAGCGGTCCTATTCTCTCCAACGCATCATTGAGCTGATGTGCTGCTATGAGGATTTCTCCGTGTCCCGCCGGGGAGACGAGGAGACCACCGAGGCCATCACCGCTAAAGATCTGACCGCCCGGTACCTTACGCTTCTGGAAACCAGCCCGATCGAGATCTTTTACTGCGGCAGTTATCCTTACGACCATGTAAAAGCCCTGCTGATGGAGCAATTAAAGGACCTGCCCCGGGGCGAGATCGACTTTGACATCGGTACGGACATCCGCATGAATGCCGTGGAGGAACCTCCCCGGGTGTTTGAAGAGGAATTGGCCGTGACCCAGGGGAAGCTGTCCATCGGCTTCCGGCTAGGAGAAGTCATGGAGGCCCCGGACTACCCGGCACTGTACGTGATGAACGCCCTGTACGGCGGCTGCGTCACATCGAAGCTGTTTATGAACGTGCGGGAAAAGCTGAGCCTGTGCTATTACGCGTCCTCCATGGTGGATGTGAGCAAGGGTCTGCTGCTGGTGTATTCCGGCATCGACTTTGATAAGTACGATGCCGCGCTGGAAGAGATATTCGCCCAGCTCATCGCCGTGAAAAACGGGGACTTCACCGATGACGAGCTGCTGTTCGCCAAGCGCTCCATTGCGGACGCCCTGCGCTCCACCGTGGATAGCCAGACCGACTTAGAGCATTACTGGCTCAGCCGGAACCTCCGGGGCGAGACCCGGGACCCGCTGGAGATGAGCGAGCTTGTGGAGCAGGTCTCCCGGGAGGATGTGGTCCGGGCCGCATCCACTCTGGTGTGCGACGGCATTTATTTTCTTAAAGGCAATGGTGAGGACGAGGAGGACGAGGCATGAATGTGACCCGATACAAAGCCGTGAAGGAAACACTCTATGAAGAGATCCTTCCCAACGGCCTGACCATCCGCGTGGTTCCCCGGCCGCAGTTCCGAAAATGCTTTGCCGCCTTTGCCGCAGATTACGGCGGAGCGGACCAGCGGTTTTCTCTGGGCGGCGAGTGGATCGAGACCCCCGCCGGCATCGCCCACTATCTGGAGCACAAAATGTTCGACACCGAGGACGGCAACGCCCTGAACATCTTGGCCGCCTCCGGAGCCCAGCCCAATGCTTTCACTTCGTCGGACATTACCGCCTATTATTTTGAATGTACCGACCGGTTCCAAGCAAATCTGGAGCAGCTCCTCAGCTTCGTGTCCATTCCTTATTTCACCGAAGAGAGCGTGGAAAAGGAACGGGGCATCATCGGCCAGGAGATCGGTATGGTGGAAGACAATCCCGGCTTCCAGGTCTATATCCGCCTGATGCAGGCGCTGTACCATCACTCCCCGGTGAATTCCTCCGTGGCAGGAACGGTGGAAAGCATCGCCAAAATCACCACTCAGGATTTATACAACTGCCATAAAGCCTTTTACGCGCCGTCCAACATGGCTCTTTCCGTGGTAGGGAACGTGGACCCGGAAGAAGTTGTTTCCATGGCCCGGCAGATGCTCCCAGCGGAAAAAGCCCCCAAGCCCGTAGTGGACTACGGTGCAGCGGAGCCGGAGCTGCCCAAGGCACACTATACAGAGCTTACCATGGAGGTCTCCGCGCCCCAGTTCATGATTGGCGCCAAGGTCCGGCCGGAACTGTCCGGCACGGCGCACTTGCGGCAAAAGCACGTAGGAAATCTGGCCATGGCCGCCCTGTTCGGCCGTGCCTCCCGGTTCTATTCCACCTTGTATTCCAAAAATCTACTGTCCGGCTTTGAATACGATTTCGATTACGCCGCCAATGCCGGCACCCTGTGTCTGGCCGGCGAAAGCGTGAATCCTCAGGCAGTATTGGAGCAGGTCATTTCCGCCGCTGATGAAGTACGGAAGCACGGTCTGGATCAGAAAAAATTCCAGCGGGCAAAAAATGCCGCCCTGGGCAACCTCATCTTCTCTCTTGAGGAGATGGATGACCTGGCAATTTCCCTGGCACAAAGCAGCTTTTACGGCTATAATTCCCTGGACTCCCACCGCCCGGAAGCAGACGTCTCCAAAGAGGAGTGCGAGGCCTTCATCGCTGCGTATTTCACCCCCGAGCGCCTGGCCATGTCCGTGGTGGCCCCTGGCGGAAAGTGAGGCAGATATGGAACGGCCTATCATCAGCTTCCCGTCCCTGGGCATCGAAATCGACCCACCGGAATCCTTTTCCCTGTTCGGTCTGGATATCCACTTATACGGATTGGTCATCGCCGTCGGTTTTGCCCTGGCCGTCCTCTACTGCGCCCACAGAGCCAAGGATTTCGGGCTGAAAGAGGAGCATGTTTACGATGTCATCATCTGGGCACTGCCCATCGGTATCATCGGCGCCCGGGCATATTACATCATCTTTAATTACGGTGAGTTCGCCGGTCACCCGGAACGCTTCATTCAGATTTGGAACGGCGGCCTGGCCATCTACGGCGGCATCATCGCCGGCGTGCTCACCGCAGTGACCGTGTGCAAAATCAAGCGCATCCGCATTCCCTCCTTTCTGGATTTGGGGTGCTTCGGGCTGCTCATCGGACAGCTTTGCGGTCGGTGGGGAAATTTCTTCAACCGTGAAGCCTTCGGCAGTGAGACCGCATCTTTCCTGCGCATGGGACTCACCACCGCCCAGGGCACCCTTTACGTACATCCCACCTTCCTGTACGAAAGCCTGTGGAATCTCGCCGGCTTCATCGCCTTGCATGTCTGGACGAAGCGGCACGCCCGCACCTTTGACGGGCAGGTGTTCCTGCTCTACGTCCTTTGGTACGGCCTGGGACGGGCCTGGATCGAGGGCCTGCGCACCGACAGCCTGTATATCGGCACCACAGGCCTGCGGGTATCTCAGGTGCTGGCGATTTTATCCGCCATCACCGCGGCAGTGCTTCTGATCGCACTGGCCTGCCGTGCCAAAACGAAAAAAGCTCCGGGTACGGACCCGGCAACTGACATAGAATAATACATCAGGAGGAATATGACATGGCAAAAAACAATTTCGACGACTTCAGAAACACCCTTTTGAGCACCTTCAATTTCGTTGCGGAGAAAGTGCTTGATTTGGCGGATGCTGCAGCAGACACCGCCAAGACCGGCCACGAAATCGCCAAGCTGCTCATGGAGAAGAAAAAGGCTGAGGCCGCACTTCAGGATGGCTATCAGTCTCTGGGCAAACTCTATTATGACCTGAACAAAAACAGCGCCGGGTCCGTATA
The DNA here is from genome assembly GCA_947644595.1 of uncultured Clostridia bacterium. Taxonomy (GTDB): domain Bacteria; phylum Bacillota; class Clostridia; order Oscillospirales; family Oscillospiraceae; genus HGM13010. Next base: position 350,814 of record CANSAE010000002.1, on the reverse strand, counting down.
CGCCGACCTGTGCGATGACATCACCGACACGCTGGAAACTCTGGAAAATATCAACGAAGAAATTGCCGAGCTGAAAGAATCGATGGGCAGCGAGTTCGAGGATATTGAAGTGGAGTTCGAAGAATTCTTCGATGATGCCGACTTTGAGAAGGTTGTGGATGACGCGGAAAAAGGCGGGATTGACATTGATATCACCGTTGAAAAAACGGATGCCTCCGCCGGCATTGCCGACGCTCCGGATGACGCAGAATAAACAAAAGCAAAAAGCCCCGCCTGCGGCGGGGCTTTTATTCTGCTTCAATGTTGTACAAAAGGCTTCAACGGTTGGTCCAGCCACTTTCGGATCTCCTCCTCGGCGGCTCCTTTGAAATCGCACTGGGTCAGAAACAACGCGAGAGAATCTTCATTCATTTTATGGATGGACTGAATCACCGTGATTTTCATGGAGTTGTCAATTTCAATATTCTGCCCCTCCATATACCCACACTGATAGCACATCTCAATGGGGTATCTCCGATGGTTATCCACAACCATGTCTGCGCCGCATTTTGGACATTGCATAACGATCCCTCCATAGTGAGCAGCGTCTCCGCTGTTATTTGTTAATATTTTATCAATTTGGAGTTTCTTTGTCAATCTCAAACCTGCACAAGATTTGCAGAAAAACTTGCAGAGGTTTCATAAAACATGCTTTCCGGCGAAATCCTGTATTCTGCCCGGACGCAAAAAAGCCGCCCCGAAATGGGGGCGGCTTTCTTTTTCAGTCCATTACTTCGCGCGTTCCAGATACTCGCCGGTGCGGGTATCGATGCGCAGCTTATCGCCGGGATTGACAAACAGGGGGACCTTGATCTCCGCGCCGGTCTCCAGCGTGGCGGGCTTGGTGGCGTTGGTGGCGGTATTGCCGGCAAAGCCGGGGTCCGTCTCGGTTACGGTCAGCTCCACGAAGGTGGGAGGCTCGACTAAAAAGACCTTGCCCTTGTACGAGGACACGGTGCACACCATGTTCTCAGTAACGAACTTGAAGTTATCGCCCAAGGTGCTCTCGTCGATGGGCTCCAGTTCAAAGGTCTCCGGGTCCATGAAATAGTACAGGTTGCCGTCGCTGTAGCTGTACTCCATGTTCTTGCGGTCCACGGAAGCAGCCTCGAACTTGGCGGTGGGGTTGAAAGATGTTTCGGTGACGGCGCCGGTGATGACGTTTTTCATCTTGGTGCGGACAAAGGCCGCGCCCTTGCCGGGCTTGACGTGCTGGAACTCGACGACCTGCATAACCTGCCCGTCCATCTCAAAGGTCACACCATTTCTGAAATCGCCTGCTGTGATCGTTGCCATAATCATATCCTCCAAACGTAGTTTGTGTAATTCAAAAAATAATTCAGTTTATTTTACATGAATTTTCACGGTATTGCAAGCCTTTTTACACAATAATCAATTCTTTCGGCGATTTTGTTAAAATCTCGCACCCATCTGCCCCAAACACAATAACATCCTCAATGCGCACGCCGAACCTGCCCGGCAGGTAAATACCCGGTTCCGCCGAGCATACACAGCCTTCCGGCATTTCCCGGTTTTCCGACGGGGAGGCGTTAGGGCTTTCGTGGATGTCCAACCCCAGACTGTGCCCGAAGCCGTGGCCGAAATACGTGCCGTACCCGGCTTTTTCGATGACGTCCCGGCCAGCTTGGTCCACGTTTTTGCCGGGCACCCCGGCCCGCGCCGCGGCGATGCCGGCCAGCTGTGCCTTCAGCACCGTGTCATATACCCGCTCCATTTCCTCTGTGGTACGGCGAATGGCCACGGTGCGGGTCATATCCGAGCAATAGCCGTCATACACGCAGCCGAAGTCCATGGTCACAAAGTCGCCTTCCCGGAGCACCATTTCCCCTGGCACGCCGTGGGGCATACTGGACCGGGCACCGGTGACTACGATAGGGTCAAAGCTCATACACTGAGCGCCGCGCTTCATCATCTCGTACATTAGTCGGGCGGCCACCGCCTGTTCCGTGACGCCGGGGCGCAGGAAGTTCAGGATTTCCGCAAAGGCGGCGTCAGTGATATCCTGCGCCTTGCGCATGGTCTCGATTTCCGCCTCGCTTTTCGCTGCCCGCAGGTCCATCACGAGCTGCTGCGCCGGGAAGATGGACAATCCCACCGCTTTCTCATAGGAAAGATAGTCCTCGTGGCTGAGAGAATGCTCCTCGCCGCCCAGTTTGGTGAGGTCCCGGGTATGCAAAACATCTTTTACCAGGCCGCCCAGAGAATGAGAACGGTCATTCTGCCCCACGTGGTACCGCCCACCAGCAGCACGCTCCGCCGCCTCGATGTATCGGGAATCCGTGAACAGCCAAGCGTCGTCCTGGGTCACCACTACCGCACCGGCGGAACTCTGAAAGCCCGTGACGTAAAACCGGTTTTTCGGGTCAACGAGCAGCATGGCGTCCAACCCGGACGCGGCAATGGCCTGCTGCAATTTTTCAAGATTTGTCATGATGTTTCACCCTATATAGCAATCTAAATGGAAACTCCGCCCCGTACCGCAGGGCATGAAGAGGATTTTGCAAGCAGATGGGCCGTACTACAATGGTATACAGTCCGCTGAGACTCCCGCAAAGAACATCCGTATAGATCTGGTCCCCGATGATGGCCGTTCTATCCGGATCTGCCCCCTTTTCCGCCAGCACCCGGCGCAGCACCGCCTGTTTGGGTTTATGTGCCAGCTTCACAAATTCCACGCCCAGCTGTTTTGAAAACAGCTCCGGTCGATCCCCTTTATTATTGGAAAACAAAAAGGGCTCTATTCCCACCGCCTTCATGGACGCGATCCATTCCTTCAGTGCGGGGGATGCCTCATTCACAGAATAAGGCGCCAGCGTGTTGTCCAGGTCCATAAGCAGTAAGCGAATGCCTTGCGACCGCAAAAACGTCGGAGTGATTTCATAAATATCATGCGCCGCCCGCTTGGGTACCGGCAACTTCCATATCACAGTCATATCATATCTCTCTTTCGCAGACAGGGAACATCACTTCAAACACCGTTCCCCGGGGATGGTTCGGCCACACCTCAATGCTGCCGCCATACAGATCCACCGCGTCCCGCACGATGGAAAGCCCCAGACCGCTGCCCCCGGCCTCCCGGGAGCGAGCCTTGTCCACCCGATAGAACCGGGAAAAAATATGGGGCAGGTCTTCCTCCGGGATGCCGATGCCCGTATCCACAACAGTCAGCATCGCGCGCGCTCCTTTTCGGACCGTGAGCGTCACCGTGCCGCCGGGTATATTGTACTTCACCGCATTTTCCGCCAGATTGAACAAAATCTGAGATACATCGTCCTCACCCGCCAGAATATGCACTGGTTCCGGCGCATCCAGGGTCAGCGCCACTTCCTTTTCCGCCGCCAACGGAGCCAGCATCCGCACCGCTTTGCGGGCTGCCTGGCTCAAGTCCACCGGCACCTCCTGCCGCACCGCGCCGCTGTCCAGCCGGGACAAGTCCAGCAGCTTTTCTGACAACCGCTGGAGCCGGGCTGCGGATTCGCCGATATCCCCCACGAATTCCATCGTTGTTTCCCGGTCTATATTTTCGTTTTGCAAAATACTGTCCGTCAGCAATCGAATGGACGCCACCGGTGTTTTCAGTTCATGGGACGCATCCGAAACAAACTGCCGGCGGGATTCCTCCGTGCGGCGGAGAATGTCGGTCATATTGTTAAATTCTTTTCCCAAATCAGTCAGCTCATCGCTGCCCCGGGTCTCAATATGGTGGGTATAGTCTCCCGCCTGTACCACCCGCACCGCTTTCCGAAGCTGCTTGATCCGGACCGTCAGTGCCGAGGCAAACGCCGCGGACAACGCAATGGCGATCAGCGCCAGCACCACCGACATGGTCATCAGCCGGCCCTGAATACCGCTGATCATATCCGCCTGTTCCGTATCCGCTTCCATCAGATACACACTGCCAATGATGGTGCCGCTCACCATCACCGGCACAGCCGCCACGCTGGAAAACGCCTGCTTATGGGCATATTCCGAAGTAAACACCATCTGCCCCGTCATCGCGTTTTCCAAAGCTGGATAGGCCCCCGCCACATTAGAACCCACCATCTCTCCCCAGGTATCGTATACCACCGAACAGCGTTCATTGGTAATGAAAATACGGGTCACGCCGGACACATCCAAAATTTCCATGACCTGATTCACATTCTCGCTGTTGAGACTGTCCAATCCCGCCAAAGCGGAGGAAATGACCGCCGCCGTAGCCGTAAGGGACTGCTCCTTATCCCGGATGACCGCATCCCGGGTAGACGTAACGGGGTACGTATTCAAAACCGTCAGCAGCAAAATGGTAAAGGCGCAGAACACCGCCGTGATCTGCAGCCGTACCGTGCCCCGGGGACGGGGCACGGCCCTGAAGCGCCGAACCTGCTTAACACACCAATTGTAAATCTCAATCCACAAAATAGTACCCGACTCCCCATTTTGTCAAAATGTATTCTGGCTGGGCCGGATTTTTTTCCAGCTTTTCCCGGAGTCTGCGGATATGCACATCCACTGTGCGGATATCCCCCTGATAATCATAATCCCAAACCAGGTCCAGCAGCGTTTCCCGATTGAACACCTTCCCGGGGCGCTTCATGAAAAATTCCATGAGGTCATATTCTTTCATAGTCAGCTCCACCGGAATACCGTCCTTTCGGGCCTCCCGCTTGGCGGTATCCAGCGTAATATGCCCCTTTGTGAGGAGAGACGCCCCCTCCTGTTCGCCGGATTTCGCTGCTGTAACACTGGACCGGCGCAGCAGCGCCCGTACCCGGGCCTTCAGCTCCAAAATATTAAACGGCTTGGTCAGATAATCATCCGCCCCGGACTCAAAGCCCAGCAGCTTATCTGCGTCCTCTCCCCGGGCGGTCAGAATAATGATCGGCACCGTGGAAAACATCCTGATCTGCTGGCAGGCAGTGAGCCCGTCCATCTCCGGCATCATCAGATCCAGGATCAGCAGATCATACGCCTCTGTCCGGGCCTGCTCCACAGCTGCTACGCCGTCATAGCAGCATTCCACCTGATATCCTTCATTCTCCAAATTAAACTTGATTCCCTTTACCAGGGATTTTTCATCATCTACCACCAGAATTTTCATGCAGTGCTCCCATTGTATGCTTTCACGCGGTTTTTCAGCGGATTTCTCCGTCTTTCGGCAATTTCCATGTTGATTTTGCTCGTGCCGGCCTTTATAATGTAAACTGTATTAAAATCACTTTCTAAGACTGACTTTATTATTGTACCATAAAAACATGGAGTTGCATATGAAAAAATCAAGAATTCTTTCCATTGTGGCAGCATTGTCCCTCTGTGTGGCCCTGATGACGCCCTTGGCATCCGCGGAAGATGCCCCGTCCGTGAAGTCCGCCGCCATCTATCTCATGGACAGGGAAACGGGGTATGTCTATTTCAGCCAAAACGCGGAAACCAAGGTTTATCCTGCCTCCCTGACGAAAATCATGACCGCCCTGGTGGTCATTGAGGCGGTCCAGGCCGGAGAAGTCACCATGGACGATATGGTCACCGCCCAGCCCGGCTTCAACTTCGACCAGGATGACGCGGGCAGCACCGCCAGCATTGTGGAAGGCGAGACCTTATCCCTGCGGGACCTTTTGTACTGCACCATGGTGGTCAGCGCCAACGAGGCATGTAATATTCTGGCCATATATTTGTGCGGCAGCACCAGTGCGTTCGTGGACCGCATGAACCAGCGGGCTGCCGAGCTGGGCTGTACCGGCACACATTTCGCCAATACCCACGGCCTGCCCGATGAAAATCACTACACCACCGCCCTGGATATGGCCCGGATCGCCGCGAAGGCCATGGAATACGAAGATTTCGTTACCATCAGTGATACCGCCCGGTATACCGTTCAGGCTACCAACCGCTCCAAAGTGCGGGACCTGACCAATACCAACGGCCTCATCAGCGTGGATTCCGTATACAAGGGCTTTTACTATGAACCAGCCATCGGAATCAAAACCGGACATACCAACGCCGCCGGCTATTGTCTGGTATCCGCTGCCCAGAAAAACAACATCAACCTGCTGTGTGTGGTCATGGGCGGTGTGCTCACGGAAAACCCCAATGGTTTCCGGGACTTTTCCAATTTCACGGACTCCATCCACCTGTACGACTGGGTTTTCAATAACTACACCCGACAGGATGTCATCGCCGCCAATGAGCTCATTACGGAAATTCCCGTGCGCCTTGGCAGCGATGCAGACAGCGTAGCCCTCCGGGCCCAGACCGCCATTCCAGCTGTGCTCCCCAACGACGCAGACTTGAGCAAGCTGGAAAAAACCGTCACCATCTATGACGAGCAGGGCGGCTGCCAGGCCCCCATCAACGAAGGGGAAGTCCTGGGCAATATCTCCGTTTCTCTGGACGGCGTGACCTACGGCACCGCCAATCTGGTAGCCAACCGTTCCGTAGACCTGAGTTATCTGCAATCCATGGGCGCAACTATTAAAAGCACCCTGCAAAACACATGGGTCCGGATCGCAGTGGCCGTTGTTTTGGGCATCGCATTGCTGTATGTCCTGCTGGTAGTGCGTTACCGTATGGTCTACCGCCGCCGCCAGCGGGAATTGCAGGAGGCCAAGCTCCAGCGTCAGCAGATGCGGGAGCAGGCCCAGCGGGACCGGATGTTCGCCCAGGCCCGGCGGGAGGAATACCGCGCGCAGCATCCCGGCGAACCCCCCCGCAAGAGCGACGTGACAAGAGACTACTTTGAAGATTTTTTCCGTGATGATGATTGAGAGGAACCGATTTGAAGTTTGAACTTTGCATCCCCTGCCTGTTCGGGCTGGAAGGACTGGTGGGCAACGAGCTGCGGCACATGGATATGCGGTCCGTCGCTCCGGAAAACGGGCGGGTCTATTTTGAGACGGATGCGCTGGGACTGGCCAAGGCAAATATCCGCAGCCGCTTCGGCGAGCGGGTACTGCTGGTGATCGGCCGTTTTCCCGCCCGAACCTTTGACGAGCTGTTTGAGGGCGTAAAAGCCCTGCCTTGGGAGGACTACATCCCCAAAAACGGCGCGTTTCCGGTAAAAGGCTACAGTCTGGACAGTGCCCTGCATTCCGTGCCGGACTGCCAGAAGATTATCAAAAAAGCCGTGGCCGGCCGGCTGGGTGCCAAGTACAAGGTGAACTGGCTGCCCGAGGAGGGAGCAGTGTACCAAATCCAGTTTGCCATCATGAAGGACCAAGCCGTGCTGTATCTGGACACCACAGGAGTTGGCCTTTACAAGCGGGGCTACCGGCCCGCCCATGTGGCCGCGCCTTTGCGGGAGACCCTGGCCGCCGCCATGGTGGATATTGCCGGGTACCGGGGACGTGGAGACTTCTGCGACCCTTTCTGCGGCAGCGGCACCATCGCCATTGAAGCGGCGCTGGCAGCGAAGAACCGCGCGCCGGGCATCAACCGCCCTTTTGCCGCTCAGAAATGGGGCTTTCTGGACCCGTCCGTCTGGCAGGTGGCGGCGGATGAGGCCCGGGGACGGGAGTTTTCCGGGGACTACCGCATCTTCGCGTCGGACATCGCCCCCAGGGCCGTGGCCATGGCAAGGGAGAACGCCAGGCGGGCCGGGGTGGACGACTGCATCGAATTTGACCTGGCGGACGCGCGGGAATTTTCCCGGAGCACCGACTGGGGCGTCATCGTGACGAACCCGCCCTACGGGGAACGGCTGATGGAAAAGCGGGAGGCGGAAGCGCTGTATACCGCCTTCGGCAAGGCGTTCCGGGCGGTGTCCGGGTGGGAGTTGTATTTGCTCAGCTCCCACACGGAATTCGAGCGGGCGTTCGGACAGACAGCGACGAAGAAGCGGAAGCTGTATAACGGCACCATCAAGTGCGATTTGTTTATGTACCGATGATAAAGATGAAAAAACGGACGATTCTTCATGTGGCGCTCCCGTTTTGCCTGTTCCTGTGCGGATTTTTTCTGGGCAAGGGCTGGTACGGTATGTGGCTCATGGACGCGCCTGAACCGGAACATGTGGTGTCCGTGGAAGTCTACGCGCACGGCACTTTCACGGATGATAAAGTCATGACGGCCGTTCTGACCGACCCGGAGCATATCGAAATGGCCTGTGGCCTTGTGCGGGACCTGGGGTACAGCCCCTTCCGCTGCGGAAAGTGCTTTGTTGAGCCGGAAGTCTGCTTCACTTTTGCCATGGATGACGGCTCTGAGGATGTAATCGGAACCGCCCGCGGCGGACTTTATCGAAACGGGAAATCCTATTCCCTCACACGGCACAGTGCCTTTGAAGATTCCGCAAGACTTCTTTTCCACCTTGAAGCACAGGAGTGACACTTATGAAGCACCTATTCATCGTCAATCCCGCGGCGCGGCGGGGGAACCGCACCACCTTCGTCACCACCCTCATTGAACAGACCATGGAGCGCGTGGGCGGGGACTATGAAATCTACATTACAAAATCCCCCTTGGACGCGGTGGAGAAAATCACCCGGGAGGCCGCGGGCTGTGACGACCTGCGGGTCTACGCCTGCGGCGGGGACGGGACCATCAATGAGTGCGCCAGCGCCTGCGCCGGGCGGCCCAACGTGGCCATGGCCTGCTTCCCCTGCGGTACGGGCAACGATTTCGTGAAGCTGTTCGGCAGTGAGCAGGACAAATTCAAAAATATCGCCGCCCTGGTGGATGGGGAGGTCTCCCCTCTGGATATCATCCGGGTCAATGACCGCTACGCCCTGAATATCACCTCCGTAGGGCTGGACAGCCGAGTGGGCATGGATGTGCACACCTACGATAAAATCCCTGTCATCGGCAAGGGAAAAAACGCATATATTGTCTCAGCCCTGGTGAATTTCTGCCGGAAAGTCACGGATGATTTGACCGTTACAGCAAACGGCCAGGTGTTCCAAGGCGAGATGACCGCCGTGTGCGTGTGCAACGGTACCTGGTACGGCGGCAGCTTCAATCCCGTGCCGGAGGCCCGGCCCGATGACGGCGTTTTGGATGTGCTCATCGTCCGGGGGCTGAAACGGGCGCAGCTGCCCATGCTGTTTCTGAAGTACGGCAAGGGGCGGTATAAAGAGTTGTCCAAGTACATCACCCATGTGCAGACCACCGCCCTGCGCATCCAATGCGCGGAGCCCTTCGTGGTGAATCTGGACGGCGAGGGCATGACCACCGATGATGCCAAAATCGAGCTTCTCCCCGGCGGACTGCGCTTTCTTCATCCGGCCAATATGCGATATTTCACAGGCAGAAACACCGAACTCACCGTTTGAATTCCGGTTTCTATGCTCGGAAACCGGAAATTTGTCCTTAGAAATGCAAAAAATATGAAAATGTTGTGAATTTTAGAAATTTCCTCTTGACCATTCCAGACACATGCGCTATTATGATACCTGTGATTAGCACTCAAAGATAAAGAGTGCCAACCGCAGGTATTTTTACTTTGTAATCTTTTATTTCAATAGGAGGCATCAATATGAAACTGAAACCTTTGGCGGACCGGGTCGTCCTGAAGCAGGTCAAGGCCGAGGAGAAGACCAAGAGCGGTCTCATTCTCTCTTCCGCAGCCCAGGAAAAGCCCGAAATCTTTGAGGTTATCGAAGTCGGCCCCGGCGGCGTTATTGACGGCAAGGACGTCAAAATGGAGGTGAAAAAGGGCCAGAAGGTCATCACCGGCAAGTATTCCGGCACCAACGTGAAAGTGGACGGCGAGGAGCTGCTCATCGTCAAGCAGGCTGACATTCTGGCAATTGTCGCTGATAAGTAACATTCACAGCGGGCAGGTTTAGAGCCTGCCCCTACCCCTCGAATGAAACGCATAGAGGCGGGTTCCAAACCCGCCCGCTCAAATTCAATTTCAACCAACAGGAGGTTTCTATACTATGGCAAAGCAGATCGTATACGGGGAAGAGGCCCGGAAAAAGCTGGAATCCGGTATCAACCAGCTGGCAGATACTGTGAAAATCACCCTGGGACCCAAAGGCCGCAACGTGGTACTGGATAAGATGTACGGCGCGCCCCTCATCACCAATGACGGCGTGACCATCGCGAAAGAGATCGAGTTGGAAGACCCCTTTGAGAACATGGGCGCCCAGCTCATCAAGGAAGTGTCCACCAAGACCAACGACGTAGCCGGCGACGGCACCACCTCCGCCACCATCCTGGCCCAGGCCATGATCAACGAAGGCCTGAAGAACCTGGCCGCCGGCGCCAACCCCATGGTCATGCGCAAGGGCATCGCCAAGGCCACTGAAGCCGCCGTGGATGCCATCCGCAAGAACAGCCAGAAGGTGAACGGCTCCGCGGACATCACCCGCGTGGGCACCATCTCCTCCGGCGATGAGACCATCGGCGCGCTCATTTCCGAGGCCATGGAGAAAGTCGGTCAGAACGGTGTCATCACCATTGAGGAATCCCGCACCGCTGAGACCTATTCCGAAGTAGTCGAGGGCATGCAGTTTGACCGGGGCTTCATCACCCCCTACATGGTCACCGACACCGAGAAGATGGAAGCCGTCATGGACGACGCTTACATCCTCATCACCGACCAGACCATCTCCAACATTCAGGACATCCTGCCCCTGCTGGAGCAGGTGCTCAAGACCAAGAAAAAGCTGGTCATCATCGCCGAAGATGTGGACGGCGAGGCCCTGGCCACCCTGATTCTGAACAAACTCCGCGGCACATTGAACGTCTGCTGCGTGAAGGCCCCCGGCTTCGGTGACCGCCGGAAGGAAATGCTCCAGGATATCGCCATTCTCACCAAGGGCGAAGTCATCAGCAAAGACCTGGGCATGGAGTTGACCTCCGCCACCGTGGACCAGCTGGGTCAGGCCCGTCAGGTGAAGATTACCAAGGAGAACACCACCATTGTGGACGGCAAAGGTACCAAGAAGGACATTCAGGCTCGCACCGCGCAGATCAAGGCAGAGATGGAAAACACCACCTCCGAGTATGATAAGGAAAAGCTCCAGGAGCGTCTGGCGAAGCTGTCCGGCGGCGTTGCCGTCATCAAGGTCGGCGCCGCCACCGAGACGGAAATGCAGGAAAAGCGCCTGCGCATCGAGGACGCGCTGAACGCCACCCGCGCGGCTGTGGAAGAAGGCATCGTAGCCGGCGGCGGCAGCGCTTATGTCACCGCGGCCAAGGCCGCCGAGGCCATTGCCGCCACCCTGTCCGGTGATGAGAAGACCGGCGCCATGTGCGTGGCCAAGGCCCTCACCGCCCCCATCTGCCAGATCGCGTTCAACGCCGGCGTGGAAGGCGCTGTGGTGCTGGATAAGGTCAAGCGCAGCCGCACCTCCAACTACGGCTACGACGCCGCCGGCGATGTGTACGGCGACATGATCGCCATGGGCATCGTGGACCCGACGAAGGTCTGCCGCAGCGCCATTGAAAACGCCGCTTCCGTGGCATCCGTGACGCTGACCACCGAATCCCTGGTGACGAACATTCCCGAACCCCCGGCAGCGGCTCCCGCTCCCGACATGGGTGGCATGGGCATGTATTAAAATCTTAAAAAGAAGGCTTCCAAAAGGAAGCCTTCTTTTTACCTTTTGCGGCAGACTCGCACGCCCTGCGGGCACACTCCCTTGCCGAGAAGTGTTTATTGCCTGGCAAAGCCAAGTGCTTTCGTTTTTTGTGGGGTGTGTTTTGTCCTCTTGTATTTTCTCCTTAGAAATGGTATCCTTGTGATAAACAATTTTCCGGAAGGAGGCTGGCACGCAGTGAAACTCAAGAAGCTGCTCAATCGAATATTCGGCCGGTTGTTCATCTTCGGCATTGCCATCTTGGCGCAGGTAGCCTGGCTGCTGTACTCCCTGTATTCTCTGGGGGACGCATCGAAGGTCGTCAACATTTTTTTGACCCTGCTGAGCCTGCTGGTGGTCATTTACATCATCAACGGCCGCTCCAAGCCGGAAGTAAAGCTGGCGTGGATCGTCCCCATTCTGGTGTTCCCCATTTTGGGCGGCGTGCTGTTTTTGATTTCCGGCGGCAAGGGTCCCAAGCGGAAGCTGGCCCGCACCATTGCACAGCAGCATGACCGGTTCGTGCGTCTCCTGCCAGACAGTCAAATGGCCCTGGAACAACTGAAAGAGCCTGAGCTCATCGGGCAAAGCCGCTATCTGGTTCGCCAGGACTTCCCCCTGTATACCGGCACTCGATCGGAATACTATCCCATCGGAGAAGAGGGCTTCGCCGTTCTCATCGAGGAACTGGAAAAGGCGGAAAAATTCATTTTCATGGAGTACTTCATTATCCAGCCCGGTCAGATGTGGGACACCATTTTGGAAATCCTCGTGCGCAAGGCCAAGCAGGGCGTGGACGTACGGGTGCTCTATGACGATGTGGGCAGTGTGGGCAAAGTGCCATACCGCTATTGGCGCAAGCTGGAGAGCATGGGCCTCCAGGCAGCGACCTTCAACCCCTTTATCCCCTTCTACTCCACAGTAATGAATAACCGGGACCACCGGAAGATCACCGTAATCGACGGAAATGTAGCCTTCACCGGCGGCATCAACTTCGCCGACGAGTATATCAACGTCATTGAGCGCTTCGGCCATTGGAAGGACAACGTCATCAAACTCACCGGAGACGGTGTTTGGGGCCTGACCCTGCTGTTTCTGGAGCAATGGAACGCCGTGCGCAGCGGCAATGAAGATCCGGAGCAGTACCGGCCTACGGTCTCCGTCCAGGACAACGGCGCCGTTCAGCCCTATGGCGACACACCGCTGGATGAAGAATATTTAGGCGAGAATGTCTATCTGAATATCATCAACAACGCCAAACGCTATGTATATTTCATGACGCCCTACCTTATCATTGACAGTGAGATCCAGACCGCCTTGTGTCTGGCTGCCAAGCGCGGTGTGGATGTACGCATCATCACGCCAGGCATTCCAGATAAAAAAATGGTCTGGGACCTGACCCGCTCCTATTATCCGGAGCTGCTGGCCGCCGGCGTACACATTTATGAGTACACCCCCGGCTTCCTCCACTCTAAGGTCTGCGTCTGTGACGACGCCCTGACGGTGGTAGGTACCATCAATCTGGATTACCGCAGCCTGTACCTGCATTTTGAGAATGCCTGCCTGTTTTTCGGCGGAAACATCGTGAAACAGGTCAAGGCCGATTTCCTGGACACCCAAATGCGCTCCGGGCGCATCCGCATGGCGGATGTGGAAAAGCGCACCCGGGCCAGAACCCTGATCCATGAAGTTTATTACGCGATCTTGCGCCTCATCGCGCCGCTGCTGTAAGGAAACTGTATGAAGCAAAGCGAAGTCATTGAATATAAGGGCCTTTTGGCCGGTGCGGTGGAGGTCGGGAAGTATCTGCTGGCCGCCGGAGCGGAGGTCAGCCGGGTGGAAAACACCGTGGAGCGCATCATGTACGCCTACGGCGTGGTAGAGGTGGATGTATTCGCCCTCCAGTCCTTCATTTTGGCCTCCGTGCGTTTGGCGGACGGCACGGAGTTCACCCGCACCCGGCGTATCCTCTCCTCCGGCACAGACCTACGCCGTCTGGAGGAATTGAACGCCTTTTCCCGGCAGATCTGTGCCGAGCTTCCCACCGCCATCCAGCTTCGGGACCGTCTGCTGGACATCGTGGCTTATCAGTCCAACGGACCGCTCACCGCATTGGGCTATGTGCTGTCCGTGTTCCCGCTGACCATCTTCTTTGGCGGCTCTGTGTGGGACGCTGCCGCCGCATCGGTCATCGCCCTGCTGTTTTTCGGCATCGACCGCTTTCTCCGGGGCACGCAGTATAATCTGTTTGTCTATACCCTCTTCGCCTCGTTCATAGAGGGCAGCCTGGCCATTTTGTTTGTGCGTCTGGGCTTCGGGCAGCACGCGGATAAAATCATGATCGGCGACATTATGTTGCTCATCCCCGGTCTGTCCCTGTGCAATTCGGTCAAGGATATTCTGCACAAAGACAATCTCACCGGCCTGAGCCGTATGGTGGAAGCCATCATGGTCACCCTGTTCATCACCTTCGGGTTCTACATCGCCTCCGTCGCCCTGGGCGGCGGGATGGTGAATTCCGACCTGCCCGCCCCCGCCGAATGGGTGCAGGTGCTCACCTCCGCCCTGGGCTGTGTGGGCTTCGCCCTGTATTTCCTGGCAAAACCCGATAAGTTGCCCCTGGCCTTTCTGGGCGGCGGCATGGCCTGGGCAGTATATCTGGCAGTTTACGGACTGTACGCCAGCGTTTTCACCGCCAGTGCCGTGGCCGCGGCAGCGGTGTGTTTGTATTCCGAGTGCATGTCCCGCATCGTGAAGGCCCCGGCCAATGTGTTCATGATCACCGGCGTCATCCCCCTGCTCCCCGGCAGCTACTTGTACTACGCCATTGCCGGGCTGATGGAGCAGGACATGGCGCAGTTTTACGCCTACGGCGAAAGCGCCCTCCATGCCACCCTGGGCATTGAAGGCGGATTTTTGGTGGCATATTTCCTGTTCACCCGGATATGGGCATTGTACACGAAAGTAAAAAAACGGGCTTGACGGCGCAACAGAGCCATCAAGCCCGCTCGACTTTTGGTTTCCCCGTGGGATTCAACCGTTGGTCGCTTGAAAGCCGCAGACCCATAGGGTATAATCGGGATGATATGGGAGGTCGGTTATGGAACATGAGAAAATCGGAGCCTTCATTTCCCTGTTGCGGAAAGAAAAAGGCCTGACGCAAAAAGAACTTGCGGCGCAATTAAATGTCACGGACAAGGCCGTGAGCAAGTGGGAACGGGGTCTGTGCTATCCAGACATTTCCCTGCTGTCCCCATTATCCGAGGCGCTGGGTGTCAGCGTGGCGGAGCTGCTGAGCGGCGCGCGGAACACCTGCGTTTCCCCCGATGCTGAAACCGTCGCGGCCAGCGCCATGGGCTATGCGAAACGGGCCGCCGGCGAGAAACGCCGCAGCTTGCAGCGCTTTGCCGCCGCGGGATTTACTGCGCTGCTGTTCCTCGGGGGAATCGTCTGCGCCATTTGCAACATCGCCATCGACCGTGGACTGACCTGGGCTTGGTACCCCATCTGCTCCATCGTGCTGGCCTGGTGCCTGTGCTATCCCGTTTTGCGGTGTGGACGGAAGGGCATTGCCCGGGCACTTTTTGCCCTGAGCGCGCTGATTTTACCGTATTTGTATACGCTTCAACGGCTGTGCGGCTGCCCTGTTTTGCCCATCGGCGCCCCCATGGCGCTGCTGGGACTTGCCTTTCTGTGGGGATTGTTCGCCGTCTGGCGGCGGGGCGGGAAACAGCCGTACCGGGCCGCGGGATGGTCATTTGTGCTGGCGGCCATTTTGGATCTCGCCGCGAATCTTGTTTTGAGCCGTCTGCTGGAAACAGCGCCGTTCAAACTCTGGGATCTGCTCGAAGCCGCCGTTTTGCTGGCTGCGGCCGCGGGGTGCCTTTACTTTGACCGGATACGGCACTAAATCAGCAGCGCCAAACACAAAAACGACACGCCCGACACCGCCGAGCCGGTCATCAGTTCCCAGAAGCGGTGCTGCTTTTGCTCCATAGACGCCCAAATCACCAGGGCGCACACCGCCGCGCCCGCCACGATGTACCAGCCGCCCAGGAAATAGCTCATGGCCACCAGCGGCCCGGCGGTGGAGCACGCGTGCCCGCTGGCCTTGAAGCGCAGGCCCTTATTGAGCACCAGCAGCAGCACGATGGAGATGACGTAAGTCCCGGTGATGACCCGGTATGGCCCCGTGGCGTGAGCAAACAGGCCGTATCCAAACGCCGCCAGATACCCCACAGCACTGAAATACATGGCATACTTCCGCTGAGTCTCCCGGCCCTGCTCCCGGAGTTTGGGCACCGCCGCCGTAAACCCATAGGACAGCAACGGCACCATCGTCAGCCCCAGCAGGACCATCAGGTAGTCCAATACCGAACGGTAGATGACCGTATCCGACAGCCACAAAAGCGTCATGGCGCAGCCGCTGGTCAGGGCCGGCACCGTAACCACCCGGACAGTCTTAGCAATCAAATCAATGACTTTCACAGCGCACCTCCATGACTTCAAAACAAGTTTATCTGGTTTTTAATACTATATAACATCATATTAAACCTTATATCGTTCCGTGTCAAGCAAAAATGAAAAAAGTGCTTGACCTTCACACGGTGTCAGGGTTTATCCTGCATACAGGAACCGGTTCCCACAACAAATCAAGGAGGGATGTCATGCTTACCATCGGTGATTTTTCCCGGCTCAGCCATGTATCGCCCCGGATGCTGCGGTATTATGATACTATGGGCCTGCTCTGCCCGGAGAGCATCGGCGAAAACGGCTACCGCTATTACCGGCAGGAACAGCTGGCAGATTTGGTTCGCATCCAGTGGCTGAAGGGTTACGGCTTTCCCCTGGCACAGGTCCAGACGCTGCTGACCCTAAACGACGCCGCGCTGACGGAGCACCTGCGGCAGCAGGTCACGGTCCTGCGCCAAGAACTCGCCGTTCGGCAGGTACAGCTTCACCAGTTGGAACAGGACATCCTCCGTATGGAGGGAACAGAACCTATGAACGACAACTATCATGTGATTTTACTGGAGGACCCGGAACAAAAAGTGTTTTCCATCCGCAAAACCATCGGTGTGGCCCAATTCCACAACCTGTTCAATGAGTTGCGGCGGGAAGCGGCCGCCCGGTGCCTTCGGCAGACGGGTCCCATTCAGGTGCTCTACTACGACTCGGATTTCAATCCGGAGCAGGCAGACGTGGAAGCCCAGATGGTCGTGGCTCAGGATGGCCCCGATGTCACCGTGAAGCCCGCCTTCACCTGTGCCGCCGTGCAGCACAACGGCCCCTACGAAGCGCTCCATCAGGCCTATGCCGCCCTGTGCGCCTGGCTGGCGGAGCATCCGGAATACCGGGTCTGCGGCCCGGCCATGGACCGCTATTTGAACGACCCTCATCAGGTCCCGCCGCAAGCCTTGCAGACCGGGGTATTATTCCCAGTGGAACGGGTGCGGTAAACAAAAAAAGACGGCAGAGCAAATGCTCTGCCGTCTTGCGGCTTCTGTCCGGTCAGTACCAGCGGTAATCCTCTGTCTTGGGTTCCTCTGGCGGTTCCTTCGCCGCCGGAGGCTGGTCCGGGTCGTGATAGCGGCCCTGAAGGGCGTCGTAATACTGGAAAAACGTAAAGCCCTGATACGCCACAAGAAATATTGACAACGGCAGCGTCAGCAGAATGGGAATCACGGAAAGCAGGAATCCTCCCAGCGCCACACTGCTCACTTCAAAAATCGTCAAAATCAGACTGGTTAAAAATGTAGCCGCGACCATCACTGCGGCCAGCAGCATCCCCCAGCCGATAAAGCTCAGCTGCAGGAGGAACAAATCCCCCTTTTTGCCGTCCATCATACGCTTGCTTTCGCTGATGCAGTCCATGATGCCGTACTCCGGGTGGTCCAGCAGGATATACAGGCCCTGGGAATAGCGGTACACCGCAATGATACCGGGAATGATAAACAGCAGCGACCACAACATCACCATAATTCTGGTGATGATCTCATAACCGATGATGCGCAGGATCTGCGGAAATGAGTCCAGCAGACTGCCATAGCCGCCGTTCCGGGTGCGCACCTGCTGCATGTAATACATAATCAGCCCCGCGGAAACGATATAGTCCACCACATTCAGCAGCATGGAAATAACACGGCCGCCGGGATTGATCAGGGCCATGTAAAGGCGCGTTGCCTGCCCAGGCGTGAGTTCTTTGCCGAGCCTGTATTCGATCAGAGCCATCAGCCC
Source organism: uncultured Clostridia bacterium (assembly GCA_947644595.1). Taxonomy (GTDB): domain Bacteria; phylum Bacillota; class Clostridia; order Oscillospirales; family Oscillospiraceae; genus HGM13010. The sequence goes on along the minus strand of CANSAE010000002.1, from coordinate 333,016 downwards.
GGAAAAGCCACCACACTGGACCAGCGCCTGCAGCAGAAAAACGAGCATGGATATCAGCACCGCCACCAGCACGACCATCATCGGCTTGGGCCGGCCCTGTTTGATAAACTTCTTGGCGTTGGCCTTTAATAATGATGTATTGATTTCTTCGCTCATACAGAACTCCTCCCTCGCTCTTTTTTCACAGTATACCACCACCAACATTCGCTGGCAAGGCCCTGTATCCGCCGATTTGTACTTTTCCTCGAAAATCGCAAAAATATAGTTGACATTTCGGGAATGTAGTGATATGATACTTGGGCACCAAGCCCCATATATGCGCGAGTGGTGGAATTGGCAGACTCGCTAGATTCAGGTTCTAGTGCTCACTCCGGGCGTGCGGGTTCAAGTCCCGCCTCGCGCACCATCGAGACCCCTTGAAACGTAACGGTTTCAAGGGGTTTTTGCTGTTTTTAAGAAACTTTTCCCTTACTGGACGGAAATACTGCGGGAAGCACTCCGTCGGTATGACGAGATTGAAATGAGCAAGGTGCCGAATGAGGAAGATTTACACTATGAGTATTCCCCGGAATTTGAGGAGAAAATGGAACGACTCATTGAAAAAGTAGAGAGAGGAGAAATGATCACAGAGGATGAAGAATAAGCGGGGCAATGCCCCGCTTATTCTCTATTGTTTTTCAGTTGCTGATCTCTTCTGGATAAAGTATCATATTTATTTTTGCAGTTAATGTATCGACTCGTTGAAGAACTTCATTAACTTCTTCTGAGTGAACTTGATTCGCTTGATTCAATTTAGCAATAACAGCGTGAAAAAAAAGACCTTGAGAGCAAAGGATAGCTACGAGCAGACAAATTATTGCCCTTGCAGAACGACTAATCTTTTTCATGTTACCATTCATATTGTACTGAGGTGCTATCGGCGCAAACAGTGCCAGCGGAAAAAGTAATTGAAAGATCTGCTCCTCCCGTACCAACAGAAAATGTAGGTGAGTTTATAAACACTTGATTATGTCCATATTCCCCATAACAGTAAAAATCTTTTAGGCTATGTACGTCGGATTTGAGATCAAAATAGCCGCTACCATTTTTTGCATAGTATTTATTATTATCAAGAGCCATAGGGAATTTGAAGCCGGCGCCATCAAGGCCTAAAGAACTTGCCTTATACAACGTAGCATCTTGTGTTTTATATGCAAACCCGCTCAAAACGTCAAAGTATCCAACGGAACATGAACTGCCCTCTAACTTCCAGGTATTCCAGGAAAATGCGACTATGTCAGTCCATTTAAAGTCTGGAATGCCATGCCAGTCCCAGCCAAATACCAGACGCCCTTTTGAATAAACGCCACCGCTACCATCAGATTCTGTCCGAAACATGGAAGTTGTCGAATATAGGTTAACAGTTGCACTAGCTCGAAGCATTTCTTCTTCTGTTCCACTGAAATTGCGAATAACATCGATTTGCTCAGAAGAGTAACCATGTGCTTCTAAACACTGCGTCATCCAGTTCCTGGAGTGCTGAAATATGCTCAGAATAGTTTTCTTTATAATTTTGAATTTCGATAATCTCAGAATCAGAAAAACCTTCTTCAGTCAATTGTTCTGCTGGTTTTGCCGCGAGTTGCTGTAACATTTCATATTCGTTTATGGTGGTCATAGCCGGTTCTGTTGTTGCAGGCTCCTCTCTAACAGCAAAAACGGTCATAGACGCGAGTACAGCCAATACAAGTGCCAAACTCAAGATACTTTTTTTCATTGTAAAATCTCCTCCTTTCAAATAACCGTTTGTTTTTGTTATGGGTTTCTTCAGTTGCACGTCCGGGTAGTTGAAACTGTCGGATAGGTCGTGCCGTTGATCGTCAGGTCTGCGGTCAGCTTGTAGGTGTAACCGCTGGTGACTGCCCACGTTTCGGAAAAGTCCAGATAACCGGTATCAGAAACAGTCCAAGTATGCAGACAGGTGTTGCCCCGGTACAGTTTGATCGTGGCAGAAATCGAGTGGTTCATGTTGCTGGCAGATGCGAAAACGTCACACGTTGCCGTTGTACCATTGAAAGACAGAGATAAGCTGGCAGGCTGCGCGCGGGTCTCAGCAGCAAAAACTGCGGTAGACAGAACAAGGACGATTACCAAAAGCAGCGCAACAGTTCTTTTCATGAAAATCACCTCCTTTCTTCGTTCTAATAATAGTGACGAAGTAAAGGAGGTGATTTGTGACAAAATTTTTTATTTTTTTGTAAAAGTTATATTTTCAGCCAATTTTATCAAATTGCTTTCATCCTCAATAGATGAGATGATAAATAGCCTGTTTGTTTCGGCATCAACCCAAGCGATGGCGTTGGAACTATCAACGGCGCTGGTAATGTATAGGTCTGCGGTTATATCCCCGATTTTTACACATTTGGTTGTTGCAGCGTCGTCCATCACGAAAACATCCAAACTTGTATCATTGAGATCGGTGGTATAGAACAAAGTGATAATATCGCCGGATTCATTCGCGTATATGATATTGACTCTGTCCGCAGCGTCACGATTTCTGACGAAGCTATACCCTTCTGGTAACCAGCCCAATTCATAGTTATATTCAGCTGTAATATCCGCTTCGCCGTCAAAATAATAGTGGAAAATGTTTTCATATTGCGCTCTAATCCAACCAAGGACAGCGGCACGGGCATCGGTATCAACAGCAAGCCAAACACCGGTACCAAGGGCAATGGCGAGGATGACACTCGCCACTTTCTGCAATACGGGATGCCCAGGTTTGTGTCCTGTCTGCCGGATCAGCGCTTCCATTTTCTGTCCAAACTCCGGGGAGAACTGGTGATCCGGCTCGGCGTCGGAGGCATAAGACGCCATAATCGCATCACCGGCGATTTTAGCGGCAGCCCGCAGGCGCTCGTCAAATTGTGGCATCATCGAGTCCCTCCATTTTACAGATCATCCGAAGTTCAGTTCTGGCGCGCTGCAACCGTTTTCTGACCAAAGCCTGAGAAATACTCAACGCATCCGAGATTTCTTTGTTGGTGAGTTCCAAGTCGAACTTCAAAAGCAAGACTTCCCGGTAACCATGGGGCAGCTTCAAAATGCACCGTGCAATATCGCCGTCACTGTATGCGTCAACAACGCTGTATTCTGCCAAATCGAATAATGGTTCAGTCGGATGGGCTCGCTTCTTTCGATAGGCGTCAATTGCTTTGTTCTCAGTAATAGTGACGATGTATCGATCCTGTTTGTGACGCTCCAGCGATGAAATTTTTTCTATGTTCTCCGCAATCTTGAGAAAAGCCTCGTGAACGGCATCTTCGGAATCTTGTTTGTTATGTAGGATTCTATTTGCCCGGTTGTACATGGCAACCCTGTGTTTCTCATATAGTTGGACAAATAATTCCCGGTTTTCCGGCTCACTGATGAGCTGTAGATAAATCAGCAACGTCCAACCCTCCTTTACGGTTCTCTCTATCTGGAAGTATAGCGTATGTCATAGGAAAGCGCAAGTTTTCGTGTGTCGCGGGAGGGTCACGGTGCATTTACGGAACTTCATATATTAATGCGGTAAAAATTCAACACAGATTTATGCGTTTGGTCTCTTCCCCTAAAACAACATAGTGTTCAGCAATACGCTGCCGATAGCAGCAGGCACATAACCCAACTAAGCAGGACACCCCGGCACCATATGGTGTCGGGGTGTTTCTTTATTGAATGTTATAGATAACCGCTTTCAAATTACTGCAAATCGTTCTCTCAATTCTGAATCGGTGTTACGGATGAATCGCACCGCACTGCTGGCGGCGCTTACTCCGTGCCTTTCTTTTCACAGAAACAGAAATTAAGACTTCACAAATCCCAGAATCTGTGGTAAAATCTTTCAAACAGCTTTGGCTGGCTTGAATGATTATATTAGGAGATGGAACTATGAAACGCATGAAACGCAGCATTGCTCTGTGCCTTGTTCTGGTAATGGCCCTGACGCTGACCGCCTGCGGCGGCGGTGTAACGGCGAAGGACGCAACCGCCCTTGTCCAGGGCAATCTGGACGAGATTTATCTGGGGAAATTCGATCCGGAATATCTGGAGCTGGTGGATATCACCGAGGCTGACGCCCGGGAGACCTACGAGGAGGGTCTGGAGGTAGAGGCAGAAGTGTTCGCTTACTACTTTGATATCTCCAATATGACCGACGAGATCAAAGCGGAGATCATTGATCTCTACAAAGAGATATACGCCTGGTCCAAGTACACCGTGGGAGAAGCCAGCAAGCTGGATGAATCTACTTACGCCGTGAAGGTCGTGGTCTCCCCGCTGGATATTTTCGTTTTGGTGGATGAAGCGTTCGACGAAGCCATGGAGCCCTTCTATACGAAGTACGCCAATGTAGATATCTCCGCCATGTCGGACGACGAATACAATGCCTATGACAAGGAATGGGCCGATGCCGTCATCTCCCTGTGCCGGGAAAAGCTCCCGGAAATGGGTTATCTGGAGGATCGCTCCCTGGTCATTCAGGTCACTCTGGATGAAGATGACTACTGGGTCATGTCCGGCGATGATTTCAACAGCCTGGACGAAATCATCATTGAATATCCCTGAGCATCAACACCCCCGGCCGGTGGCCGGGGGTGTTTTTCATCCGTCGATCTCTGCCCGCTCTTTCCGCAGTTCTTCATACAGCCGTTCCCCCGTCCACCGGGCGTTGGTGTCGGTAAGCACAGCTTTCAGGGCGTCCTGCCCCACCCGTACCGTCCCCAGACCGGAAAGAAATCCCTCCAGCTGCCGTTCCGTCACATGGCAAAACACCAGCATCTCGCCCAAAGGACCGCCGGACGGCCCGGGCATTTCCAAAAACCTTCCCCGTCCGGCAAAGGCCCCCACAGGCTGCGTATACTCCTCCGGCAGCACCCGGCGCAGCCGCAGCCCCAGCTTACCGCCTACCTGCCGCATCCGCTTTACTGCCGGAGCGTCAAAGCCGTACAGCAGCACTGTTGGTGTTTCCATTGCGCATCCCCTCCTGATTTTTTCTGCATGATAGCATATTTTTTTCCGGGATTCAATGTTGAAAAAACATCAAAAAGCTGGTATAATAAAAAAAATGCCTATTTATGATGAGGACGTGTACCCATGAAAAACATCAAAATCTCCAATAACGTCATCCGCCGCATGCCCCGCTATCTGCGTAAGCTGGATGAGCTTCAAGCCCAGGGCATCGAACGCATTTCTTCCAACGAGCTGGGCCGTCAGCTCAGCTTGACGCCCTCCCAGATCCGCCAGGATTTCAGCTGCTTCGGCGAATTCGGCCAGCAGGGCTACGGATATAACCTGACCACCCTGCGGGAAGAAATTGCGGGTATTTTGGGCATGGACCGGGGATACCAAGTCGCTGTTCTCGGCGTGGGCAACATCGGCCGCGCACTGCTGGACCATTTTGATTTTGAAACCTGCGGGTTCCATCTGGCCGCTGCCTTTGATGTGGAGCAAAAACTCATCGGTACCGCCACCAAAAGCGGCGTACCCATCTATGATGCCATGGAAATGGGAAATTTCTGCAAAGCGCACCCCATTGACGTAGCCGTGCTGTGCGTCCCGCCGGAGCGGGCCAAGGCTGCCGCTCAAGGGGCGATTCTGGCCGGCGTGAAGGCTATCTGGAACTTTACCAACGTGGTCACCGGCCTGCCAGAGGATGAAAATGTGGTCACGGAAAACATCTTCTTTTCCGACAGCCTTCTGGCCCTGGAGTATTACATGGCTGACACCATTGACCAGGAATCCCGCCGGGCCGCAAGGCAAAAACAAACCCTGTAAAGCAAAATATCCCCCTGACTTTCGTCAGGGGGATCCTTTTTTATTTCTCCAACTCGCCCACGAACCGAATGTTCTTCGCCGTCTGGCTGGGCTTGATGCCCGGCACGTCACTGACCACGATCTCGCCGATCTCGTAGCAGTCGCACCACTGTTTCACATGGTCCATGACTTTCTGCTTGTGTTCCTGCGGCACCACGATGTTGAAGCCCACACCGCAGTTAAAGGTCTTCATCATCTCCCCGTCGGCCACATTGCCCTTCTCCCGGATGAACTTGAACAGCGGAAGCATCCGGATCTTGCCCAGGTCGATTTCCGCCTTCATTCCCTCGGGGATGATACGGCAGAGGTTCCCCTCAATACCGCCGCCAGTGATGTGGGCCATGCCATGGATCATTCCAGTACCCAAAAGGCCCTTGATGGCCTTATAGTAAGGCGTATGGGGCCGCATGATCTGCTGCAGGAAGGTCTCCCCGTCAGACACGACGGTATCCTTGATTTCGGGATAGGAATCCATCAGCATCCGCACCAGGGTGTACCCATTGGTGTGCAGTCCGTTGGACGCCACCGCCAGCACCGCGTCCCCCACCCGGATCTTGGACCCGTCGATAATCTGACTTTTTTCCACAATGCCCGCCATGGAGGATGTGAGCACATAAGTGTTCGCGTCCAGCACCTGGGGCTGAATGGAGGTCTCGCCGCCCACCAAGGCGCATTCATTTTCTTTGCACGCGTCGGTCATCCCCTTCACCAGCAGCTTCAGGGTATCCCCGTCCACGCTGCCGGTGACGATCACATCCAGCACCGCCAGAGGCGTAGCGCCCATGACCACAGTATCGTTCACCAGATGGTTGATCATATCGTGGCACACGGATTCCGTGTACCCATATTCCGCGGCCAGCTTCTGCTTAGATCCCGGCTCCTCGGCCTTCAGCACCAAAACCGGTTCCTTGATTTCCGGGAAACTGATATCATACAGGGACGCGAAGGGCCCCAGCCCGTTGAGCACCCGGGAATCATCGGTCCTGATGAGCTCGCCCATGCTCTCTTTGATGGCGTCGGTATCGTTGATGTTGATGCCGGCGTTTTTGTACGTAAACTCTTTTTGCTGGCCCATGGCGATTGCCTCCTAAATATCGGAAAGTATGGTTTGATTATACGGGAATTTTGGAGACACGTCAAGGGAAATCGCCGCATCCGCCGGGCCCTGTGCCCTCCGGTCCGGTTTTGTGAAAAAACAATGCCGGAAACAGACTGATGGGGGTGGCTTTTTTCCCAGTTTTCCGTTATAATGGAAAAAAGCACCCATCGGGAGGTCCCTCTATGAAACTTGTAACCATCGGCCTGACTGCGGAATACAACTTCGGCAGTCCCTCCATTCTCCACGGAATGGAAACCCTTTTACATACTCTCTGCGGCGATGAAGCCGAGCTCATCAACTACCAGTCCACCGTCCCCACCGCCATGGCCACAGCGGACCTGGGCTTCCTCACGAAAACCAATTCCTCTGACTACCGCACCCTGCTCAAGACCTGGAAAACCGGCAAAGGCACCCAAAGCGATCTGGAACTCATCGCGGACCTGCAGTCCGCCGACCTGGTGGCGGACCTCTACGGCATCTGCTTCTGCGATAATCTGGAGCGCCGGACCTACAGTTACCCCACCATGGTGGCCCGGAAGAAAAAGTATCATCCCATCCTCTTTCTGGCCAGAAAAATGGGCAAGCGGGTCGTGAAAAACACCGCCAGCTTCGGTCCCATGGAAACGGAGTATAACAAAAAGTCCGCCCAATTCGCCGCCCGGCACCTGTACGACGTCCTGTGTGCCCGGGAAGTGCAAAGCAAGATCGCCCTCACCCACGCCATCGGCAGCCGGAAGCCCGTCCTCCTCTCCCCGGACACGGCCAATCTCATGCCCTATACCCCCCAGCCCCGGAAATTTCGGGTGGGCATCTCCGCGTCCCACCAGATCGTAAAGCAGTGGGCCTCCCCAGAGGGGTACATAGAGTGCATCACCGCCCTGGCCCGCCAGATCCATTCCCTGGGGGCGGATATCCTGTTCCTCCCCAACGAATACGACCCGTCCAAGGCGGATAACGACGTCGCCGTGTGCCGGGAGCTTCAGTCCGCCCTGGCCGCGCAGAACATCCCCAGCACCATTTTAGACGCAGAGCACATCACCTCCACCCAACTGAAAAACGAGATCGCCGCCTGTGAGGTGATCGTCGCCAGCCGATATCATACCTGCGTGGCGGCCCTGTCCAGCGGCACCCCGGTGCTGGTGCTGGGCTGGCACTATAAATACCAGGAGCTTTTGAGCCTGTACAGCCAAACGAGCTGGCTCATCCGTCAGGACGCCTGCGACAGCGAGAAGCTGGTGTCCCTGTTCCAGCGCTTCTGGCAGCTCCGGGAGGAAAACCGCGCATCCATTGAAGCACAGATCCCCCTGGTCCGGCAAAAGGTCATTGCCGCCGGTCAGGTTTTGTATGGAGAAGTTTTATGAACATCACAAACATTTCGGAACACCATATCTGCACCGCCTGCGGCGCCTGTGCCCTGGTGTGCCCCAAAGACGCCGTAACGCTGGAGGAGACCCCCGCCGGCTTCCTCACCGCCCGGGTCAGTGACGCCTGCGTGGACTGCGGCCTGTGCCGCAAGGTCTGCCCCAGCGTGGCGGAAAATACGACAAAATACGCGCCGGAGGACCTGCTCCACGGACCCTTCCTGTCCGCCTTCACCGGCTGGGCCACAGATGAGACCCTGCGCCAAACCGGCCAGTCCGGCGGTCTGGTCACGGCCCTGCTGTGCCATATTCTGGACACCAACCAGGCCGACGGCGCCCTGGTCGCCGGCTTTGCCCCCGCCTCCCGCCGTTCAGAAGCCCGCATCGTCCATACCCGGGAGGATCTCCTGGCCGCCGCCGGGTCCTGCTACACCCAGTGCCCCATGCTCCCGGCTCTGAAGGACGGTGAGCGCCTGGCCGCCGTGGTCCTGGGCTGCCAGTCCGAGGCCCTGACCCTGCTCAAAGACCTCCGGCCGGATCTGGTGCCGGAATTCACCATCGGCCTGATCTGCGCCGGGCAGAACAGCGGCCATATGATCGACGACATCTGCGCCGAAGCCGGAGCTGACCGGCCCGAGGCCTTCCGTTTCCGGGATAAAACCGTCAGCGGCTGGCCCGGGGAGATCACTCTCCGGCAAAGTGGCGAGACCCGCACCCTGCCCAACGCCTACCGCCACAGCATCAAACCCGTGTACGAGTGCCACCGGTGCCTGGCCTGCTTCGACCAGATGAACGTGAACGCCGACCTGGTCTGCGGCGACCCCTGGGGCCTGGAGGGCCGCTACGGGCCGGAGGGCTGCACCGCGGTCCTGGTCCGCACGGAAAGGGGCAAGGCCCTGCTGCAAACAGCCTTAGCCGCCGGCGTCATCCAACTGGAAGCCCTCTCCCCGGAGGACCTCTTCCTCGGTCAGACGGTGGACACCCGCCACAGCGACAAGGTCTACACCGCCAAGACAGTGTTCCAGTCCGAGGGCTGGCTCTACCCCTACGATCCCGAGGTCATCGGCGACCGTCCCTATACCTCCAAGATCATGGAGAAAAACCGCAAGACCCTGCTCTACACCCGCAAATACGCCCAGTCCCCCACGCCGGAAGCCGCAGCACAGACGGCACAGAAGAAAAAAGACAGCCGGCTCCCCCTGGGCACCCGGCTGAAAAAGCTGTTCAAATAAAAAAACGTCGTCCCTTTGGGACGGCGTTTTATTTATTATGTTTTTCCCCGGAAGCGGTTGCCGCATTTGGCGCAGGTGATATAAATTTCCCCCTTGCCCTTGGGCACCCGGAGATTCGTTTTGCAGGTGGGGCAAACGAAGAACCTATAGTCCTTCCGCTGGCTGAATTTTTCCTTGTTCATCCGGGACTGTCGCCGTGCCCTACCGAACAGCTCCTGAAAGTGCAGATTCTCCAAATACCGTTTCTGCACATTCCGGGACAGCGCCCGGAACACCGCCCACACCAGCAGAACAAACGCACCGTAATTCATCAGGCTGTACAAGGTCCCATGCCTGCGCAGAGGGATCGCCAGCAGTTCCAGCACCAAAGCCGCGCCGACCTGAAACCGGAACAGGGCATCTGGCCCATATCGTCCGCTCATAAACTTTGCCAGCTTTTCTCTCATGAAAACACTTTCCTTCAAACTCAAGAAACTATTCTTATTTTATCATCACCGGTGCGTTTGTCAATCAACTTCATAGTAAGTTTACATTTTCGTTGCGAATCGGTGAAAGTTGTGTTATCATAACAAATCATATGAAACGGAGGACAAGCCTATGGATCTGACCGGACGGCATTTCTTAAAACTGCTGGATCACTCCCCCGAGGAGATCGGGGCGCTTTTGGACTTGGCGGCAAAATTGAAGGATTACAAACAGCGGGGCATTTTGCACGACGGGCTCCGGGGCAAAAACGTGGCGCTCATCTTCGAAAAAACCAGCACCCGCACCCGCTCCGCCTTCGAAGTCGCCGCCCACGACCTTGGCATGGGCACAACATACCTGGACCCCTCCGGCAGCCAAATCGGCACCAAGGAGAGCATCCCGGACACCGCCCGGGTCCTGGGGCGGATGTTCGACGGCATTGAATACCGGGGCTTCGGACAATCCATCGCGGAGGAACTGGCGCGGTACGCTGGCGTGCCCGTGTGGAACGGCCTGACGGACGAGTTTCACCCCACCCAGATCCTGGCGGATTTTCTTACCATCCGGGAGCACTTCGGCAGGTTGAAAGGCATCAACTTCGTCTACATGGGCGATGCCCGGTTCAACATGGGCAACAGTCTGATGGTGGGCTGCGCAAAAATGGGGCTCAACTTCACCGCCTGCGCGCCGAAGGCCTATTTTCCGGACCCGGAGCTGGTCAAGACCTGCGAGGCCCTGGCCAAGGAAAGCGGCGGCAGCGTCCGGCTGATGACCGACCCCATGGCCGCCACGAAGGGCGCAGATGTCATCTATACGGATATCTGGGTGAGCATGGGCGAGCCCGTGGAGGTCTGGGCAGAGCGCATCCAAGACCTGGCCCCCTATCAGGTGAACAAGGCGCTGATGGACAATGCCGGGCCCCAGTGCCAGTTCATGCACTGCCTGCCCGCCTATCACGACCACCGTACGAAAGTGGGCAAGGAAATGGGCGAACGCTTCGGCCGGGACGCCATGGAGGTCACGGACGAGGTATTTGAAAGCCCCCAGAGCATCGTGTTCGATGAAGCGGAAAACCGCATGCACACCATCAAGGCCGTGATGGCCGCGACCCTAGGGTATTGGGGCTGACGTCCTCGCTTGAAGGCTATGCTTTCAAGCGAAAAAGCTGCACTTCGTTCGCGCACCCTACGGGCACGCTCTCTGTGTGAGAAGTATTTTTTTGCAAAGTACCCCAAGGGCACTTTGTTGCCGCTTTGCGGCTCGGGCGCCCGCCGCACAAAAAATGGATTCAATTTTTTCGCCATTACGAGGGCGAATTCTGCGAAACCAGAAAGCGTAGGGGCGGGTTCTAAACCCGCCCCAAAAAAGCTGATACCTCACGGTATCAGCTTTTTCATATCCTCCGGCAAATCCGCCGACACGTCGACGTGCTCCTCCGTCACGGGATGCACCAGCCGCAGCCGCGCGCTGTGCAGTGCGTGCCGCGCGATGCGCTCATCTTCGGCGCTGTAGAGCCTGTCCCCCAGCAGCGGACAGCCCAAATATGCCATGTGCACACGAATTTGGTGCGTCCGCCCGGTGCGGGGCGTGACCCGCAGCAGGGCCAGGCCGTCCCAGGTTTGCATGGTCTCGTACTCCGTCACGGCGGCCTGTCCGTCCAGGACGACGCCGCGCTTCCAGCCGTCCCCGGTCTTCCCCAACGGGGCGTTGATACGCCCGGCGGCAGGGTCCGGCACCCCCACGGTGACCGCCAGATACTCCCGCTGAAATTCCAAGGTATGCAACATCCGCCGCAGCCGGTCATGGATATACCCGCTCTTCGCCACAACCATAGTCCCGCTGGTGTCTTTGTCCAGACGGCTCACGGGGTGAAACACCGTATCCGCCCCGTACCGCGCCGCCAGAACGGAGCCCAGAGTCGCGTCGCCCCGCTCGCTTTTTCCGTGGACAGCAAGGCCCGCGGGCTTGTTCACGATGAGTAAATCTTCATCTTCAAACAGAATTTCCAGCGGCAAATCCACCGGCGCAAACGCCCCGCCGGGCCGGGTATCCCCCACGGGCACCGCCAGCACATCCCCGGCGCGGACCGCGGCGGTCATGGGCGCGGACACGCCGTTCACCGTCACCCCCACCGTCTGCCAGCGGATGCGGGAAATGGCCCCGTCCGCCAGGGAAAGCCCGTGCTTCAGGCAAAATTTCACCGTCCTGCCGTGATGTTCCGGCGGGACGGTGTACGTGAGTGTTCTCATGATTCCTCCGTGGGCGCTTTCCTCGCCAGTTCCACACAGCGGTAGACGTACAAGCTAATGACATAAGTGGGCAAATATCCCACAAAATACATAACCATCGTGCCGACAAAGCCCTCCTTCTCCCGGTCATTCAAGGCCAAAAGCTTCACCCAGCCATTATAAATCAGTTCCATCACACCGCTTTCCGACAAAAGCACAATGCTCAAATATGCAAACAGCAGTGTCAGCGCATACTTAGGCACGAACCGCGCCCGGCCCTGTCCGCGGTAGACAATGGCCGCCGACCATTTTCCGCCCCGCACAGCAAGCAAAATACAGCCGACAATGAACACCAGCAAAAATGGGATAGACAAAAACGCCTCGAACGGGTCCGGCTGCGCTTCAACTCCGTTGTTGTCCAGCGGTGCAAAGCGCATAATCACTTCGCCAAGTGCGGAAACCACCGCAAATCCCACCAAAAGTACTGCCGTACCCACGATTCCGCCCACCACACACCGCAAAAGCGCGACGTACCACACAGGGCGGTTCCAGAACGAGGTCATCCCAAGTCCGACAGAACCTTGTCGTAGTACGCCTTGGTGCCGGCGTCGAAGCAGACCATGCGCACCCGCTCGATTTCCGGATGCTCCGCCAGGTAGGCCTTGATGGTGGAAATGGCGATGACCGACGCTTTTTCCAAGGGGAAGTGGTACACGCCGGTGCTGATGGACGGGAAATCCACGGTCTTGCAGCCGTGCTCCGACGCCAGCTCCAGGCAGGAGCGGTAGCAGCTGGCCAGCAGTTCCGGCTCGTTGCGGGTGCCGCCGTGCCAGACGGGTCCGGGGGTGTGGATGACGTGCTTGGCCAGCAGGTTGTACCCCTTGGTGATCTTCGCCTTGCCGGTCTCGCAGCCGTTCAGGGTGCGGCATTCTTTCAGCAGTTCCGGGCCGGCCGCCCGGTGGATGGCGCCGTCCACGCCGCCGCCGCCAAGCAAAGAGCAGTTGGCCGCGTTCACAATGGCGTCCACCTTCTGCCGGGTGATGTCGCCCTGAATGATTTCAATGGTTCCCATAGTCAGCACTCCTTTTCGATTTCCCGCCGCACCTGTTCCACGGTGACGGGCAGGTCGATGCTTTCGTTCAAAAACGCCGTGGAATCCGCCACCACCGCGCCGATGCGGGCCATGCAGTCCATGTTCACCCGCTGGATTTCCTCCGTCACGGAGGAACAGCAGTCTTCCAGCAGCACCGTGTTGTAATCCAGGGAGATGGCGTCAAATACCGTGGCGCGGATGCAGTTTGGCGTGGTGGTGCCGGTGACGACCACGGTGTCGATGCCCCGGCGGCGCAGGATGCCGTCCAGATTCGTCCGGAAAAAGGCGGAGTACCGGGGCTTCACCAGCACCGTGTCGCCGGGCTTCACCTGAAATTCCGGGGGCATGGCCCAGCCGATGGGCCCGCTCTCCGTGCTGCACGGCCGGCCGCCCTGCTTCCAGACATCGTGCCGGGTGAATTCCACGTCGGACCCGTCGGCGGCGTACTTGCGAATGACAAAATACACCCCGATACCCAATCCCCGCGCCTTTTCCTGCACCGCCGCGCAGGCCGGGACGGTCCCCTTTGCCGTAGGGATGCACATGGGGGACGCTTCGTGCAGGAAGCCGTCTTGCATATCGATGACCAGTAAGGCCGTTTTGTTGGGGTCAAGCCTCATAATATCACCTGCTCAATTAATAAACAAGCTCTCCGACCTTGATGCCGGTGATCAAATCCTGCCATTGGCCGTCAGCGCCTTTTTGCGCGATGCACACGGGCCCGTCAGCGCCGTAAATGCCCTTGGCATACACCGTCGTGCAGTTTTCCGGCAACTCCACCGTGATGGGATTTTTCACGCCAATGCGACCGTTGATGCCACCGAAACCGTGGTAAAAGGACAGGTACATGGTATCCCCGTCCAGTTCCACTTTCGTGTCCCGGATGAAGCCCGCGGAGCTCGCCACCCCGGCGGACAGCGTCAGTGTCTTTCCGTCCTCCAGCACAACTGCGGACACCCAGGCGTCGCCGGCCGTGGTAAACCCGATGCCGATGAAATACACCGCCCACAGGGCAAACACCACAAGCAATCCAATGATGACCGCTTTTTTCATTTGCACGTCACCGTGATTTTCTCATTTTTCACATCCACAGTCACGTCTTTTACGCCGTCGGCCCGCCGGTCGATGATGGCCTGGGCCACTTCGTCTTCAATTTCCTTCTGGATGAGCCGCCGCAGGTTCCGGGCGCCGTAGGTCACGCTGTATCCCTTCTTCACCAGGTACGCGGGCACGGCCTCGGTGTAATGGAAGACGATATTCTTTTCCGCCATAGCCGCCTCGGTCTCCTTGAGCATGAGCTTGGCAATCTCCGCCATGTTTTCCTCGGTCAGGGCATTGAAATGCACAATTTCGTCTACGCGGTTGATAAACTCCGGGCGCAGGAAGTCGTTCAGCGCCTTCATGGCCTTTTCACGGCTCATGTCCGTCAAAGACGCGCCGAAGCCCAGAGACCCGCTCTTGGTGTTGCTCCCGGCGTTGGTGGTCATGATGATGACCGTGTTTTCAAAGTTCACCGTCCGCCCCTGGGCATCGGTGATGCGGCCATCATCCAGAATCTGCAAAAGGATGTTCAGCACGTCCGGGTGGGCCTTTTCGATCTCGTCAAACAGCACCACGGAATAGGGCCGGCGGCGGATCTTCTCCGTGAGCTGGCCGGCCTCGTCATAGCCCACATAGCCCGGGGGCGAGCCCACGATGCGGGACACGGCGAATTTTTCCATGAATTCCGACATATCCAGCCGGATGAGGGATTCCGGAGAATCGAACATATCCAGGGCCAGCTGCTTGACCAGCTCCGTCTTGCCTACGCCGGAGCCGCCCACGAAAATGAACGACACGGGCTTGCGCTTGGCCTGCAGTCCCACGCGGCTGCGCTTGATGGCGGCGCAGACCGTATCCACCGCTTCGTCCTGCCCGATGATGTGGGCCTTCAGCCGGTCATTGAGCCCTGCCAGACGGGCAAATTCGTCCTCCTTGATGCTGGCAGCGGGAATTTTCGTCCACAGTTCGATGACCCGGGCCAGATTGTCCTGGGTCAGCTTGGGCAGGCCTTTGGCCTTGAGCGCCGTCAGTTCATCGTTCAATTGCATGGTCTTGCTGCGAATCTCCGCCATACGCTCGTAGTGCTCGTTTTCCGTATCTGCCAGCAGCAACTCCTGCTCTTTATTGTAATCCGCCAGCTCCTTTTCCACCTGGAGCCGCCGGGTCAGATCCATATCCTTCAAATTCACATCGGAGCAAGCCTCGTCAATGAGGTCAATGGCCTTATCCGGCAAAAACCGGTCCGTAATGTACCGCTCGGACAGCTTCACTGCCAGCGTACACATCTCGTCGGAAATCTCCACCTGGTGGAACTCCTCGTAATACTCCTTGATGCCCAGCAGGATCTCCACGCTGTCGTCAATGGACGGCTCTGCCACAGTCACGGGCTGGAACCGCCGCTCCAAAGCGGTGTCCTTTTCGATAAACTTGCGGTATTCCTTAAAGGTCGTGGCACCGATGACCTGGATCTCCCCCCGGCTCAAAGCGGGCTTGAGGATATTAGCGGCGTTCATACTGCCTTCAGCATCGCCGGCGCCCACGATGTTATGGATCTCGTCAATGACCAAAATCACGTTCCCGGCCTTTTTCACCTCATCGATGAGTCCCTTCATCCGCTGCTCGAACTGGCCGCGGAACTGGGTCCCCGCCACCAGGGCGGTCATATCCACCAGATACACCTGCTTTTCCCGGAGCTTATAGGGCACCTGCCCCTTGGCGATGGCCATAGCCAGCCCCTCGGCAATGGCCGTCTTGCCCACACCGGGCTCGCCGATGAGACAGGGGTTATTCTTCTGCCGGCGGTTCAGGATCTGGATTACCCGTTCCAGTTCCTCCTGCCGGCCGATCATATTGTCGATCTTGCCGTCCCGGGCCCGCTGGGTCAGATTGATGCAGTACCCGTCCAAAAATTTGCCCTTCTTTTTGTCCTTGCGCCGGTCCGAGGGCTTCTCCCCGGCCTTTTCCGGACGCTCCGGCGCTGCGGGCGGCTCACTGTCGGGCTCCGCCGCGCCGAACAAACGGCTCATAAACGGGAAGGTCGTGGTTTTTCCGTCCTCCCGCTCCTCGTCGTCCTCATCCTCTCTGTCTCCTGCGGACGGGCCCATCAGGTCCGACAGACTTTCCAGATTGCTCAGTGTGTCGGCCATCTCATCGGTGATGGCTTCCAGCTCATCATCGGTGATGCCCATTTTCTGCATCAGGTCCTCCACGGGCTTGATGTGCAGTTCATGGGCGCATTTGAGACAAAGCCCCTCATTTTTCGTTTCAGAGCCTTCGATTTTGGTAATGAATACCACCGCCGCATTCTTTTTGCAGCGGGAGCACAGTTGTGGCTGCATAACAAATCACCTGCTTTATGTGAAATAAAGTATCCTTCTATTTATATCCCGATGAACAGGGAAATAAAGCCAATTTTAATAAAGAATTTACCCAGAAGAGTAGACTCCATGGTTTCCTGCCCGATGACCAATCCCGCGAATTTCAGCGCCCATGCCAGGAGCATACAAAACAGCATCCCTTTTAATATCCCCAGAACGGTACCGCCGATCTCATCCACTTCCTCCATATTGGGCAGACGGAAGGAGAGGTTGGGAATGTTCCCAATGGCCGTCAGGGCGATCAAAATAATGAAAAAGCACAAAATGACTCCCACGACATACACTGCCCGGCTGCACAGCACCTCCACCATCGCGGCCTTAGTGCCCACCGCATGGAGCGCCGCATAATCCACGGCCTCCTGGGCCATGTCCTCCGCGGTGGAATCGTAAATCCCCATGCTCTTATAGGTCAGCGCGGCAAACCGCCCCGCCGCCTCCGGATCCTGGGACAGCGCGTCATTGATGGAGTACCGCTCCGTCACGGGGGTCTCCTCCTGATAGATCAGCCCCAGCTGCTCCGTCACATCGCCGGAGATCACCCGCTCCACAAAACCGGAAGCGAACGGCCGCACCACCGGCACCACCTCATAGGAAAAGGTGCCGGAGATCAGGCACGCCGCATACAGAGATACCGCGACACTCAGCAGTCCGCCGATTCCCATGATGAACCCTTTTCGATATCCGTTCCAGCCGCAAAGCAGCAAAATCGCCAGCAAAGCCAGGTCGATTGCCCATCTCATATCCGAATCCCTCAGTTTCTCTTTAGAATGTTACCGGCTCACAATAGCCGGAGTACAGCAAATATCCCTTATTTTTATCCGTCAGCACAGCGCCCTTTGCGCCCTGACCGCCCATCACCCGGTCGGTCTCCTCCAGGGACTGGGAATACAGCGCCAAAGACTCTCCATACTGGATCATCACCTGCTTGTCCCGCACGGACACACCCTGGGCCGCCTCCTGCATACTGAGCTGACCCGTCACATTTCCGCCATAGCCAACGGTGGCCGCCGTTCCGGCGCTGCCGGTCTGATACTGGCTCAGCAGTACCGTCGCAAAGCCGTCCCCATCAAAGCTGTACCCCGTCAGGTACTGCCCGCCGAAGGACCAGCTCCCGCCGTCCGCCCCAGACGTAGAAAAAAACACCAATCCCCCGTCATGCACGGCACACAGCCGGTCATTGCCCAGAAACCCGCAGTCGAACAGCAGCGTCCCCGGCGCGGAATAGCCGGCATATTCCTCTTCCCCGGCCAAGGAAAACACATGGGCCCCGCTGCCGGTCTCCTCCAGCGTCAGCGCCACCATGGTCCTGCAATCCGGGCTGACGCAGGCGCTCAGCACATAATTGCTCCCGGAATGCCAGCGGTACACCGGCTCCAAATCGCCGTTATATACCGTCACCCGGCCTTTATAGCCCGTCTCCTCCGTGACCACCGCCAAGTACCCGGCCTCATTGACAGACACGGAGATGATTTTTTCATCCTGGTCCAGCAGCGTAACGTTGCCCTTGGTGTCCCCCACCCGCAGCACCGTGCCGCCCACATCGTAGGCCACAGCCCGCTTCCCGCCGGAAGCCACCGCCGGGGTGGTCATAGATACAATGCTCCTGCACACCATCACACCGCTTTTATCCAGCACCTGCAGTCCCGTAGTATTCACCACCGCCACACCGCCCTTTAGGGCCGCGAACACCTGCTGTGTACCGGTCTCATAGGTATACGGCTCGGTTTTGGAAATGATTTCCCCCGCACCGTGCGCAGTACTCAGAATACCGGAGCGGTACACCATCAGTCCGCCGATGCTCCCAAGGAGCACCACCAGACCCAGGATCAGACCCAAACCGCGCCTATTTCGTTTTCCTTTTCGCTCCCGCGCCATGGCACACCTCTTGCAATTTATACTTATACCATAAAAATATGAACAAATAAAGCAGTCCGCACACATTTCTGCGGAAACGTCTCACCGGGGTAAATTTCAATTCCGCAGGGGCGGGTTCCAAACCCTCTGCGCTGGGCTTTGATTTGGAAACTACTTTTCCATCATTTCCCCCACTTCTCCCTCATACCACAAACGATTGAGGTACAAGCCCTGGGGGGGCATGGTAGGCCCGGTCAGGCGTCGGTCGCCCTGTTCCAACAGGCCCGGGATATCCTCCGGCTCCAGCTTCCCGTGGGACGCGTACACGCAGGTGCCCACGATGGCCCGCACCATGTTGTACAAAAACCCGTCGGCGCACACCCGCAGGGTATAAAGATCGCCCTCTTTCTCCACCTCGCACCAGTGCACCGTCCGCACGGTGGTTTTCGTCTCGGTCCCCACAGAACGCACCGCCTTAAAATCGTGGGTCCCCACGAAGGCATTAGCCGCGCGCTTCATGCGGTCAAAATCCAGAGGCGAGGGGTAAAAGCACACCCGGTTTTGCAAAAACGGGTCCCGGATGCGGGCGTTTTTGATTTTGTAAATATACTCCTTTTGAATACAGCTCTGAATGGCGTTGAATTCCCAGGGTGCCTCGCAGGCATCCACCACGGCGATATCCGCCGGGAGCCTGGTATTCACCGCCAAAGGGATGCGGTCCACGGGGACGGACGCATCCGTGCGGAAGTTGGCGCAGTACCGGTTGGCGTGGACGCCCGCGTCCGTCCGCCCGCAGCCCACAACCTTCACCGTCCCGCAGCAGATTTTGGATAGCGCAGTCTCCAGCGTTTCCGCCACGGTAACTTCCGTTTTCTGCACCTGCCAGCCGTGGTACGCCGTGCCGTCGTACATCAAACGCAGCGCGATGTTTCTCATAGGCCAAACACCCGCAGCGCGATCATCCCGGCCGCCAGCAAAACGCCCGCCGCCAGGGCACCGTAATCCAGCCCGGCAAACTGCAGCTGCTTCATCCGCGTCCGCCCCTCGCCGCCGTGGTAGCACCGGCTTTCCATGGCGATGGCCAGCTCATCCGCCCGGCGGAAGGCCGACACGAACAGCGGCACCAAAATCGGCAGCAGGGCCTTAGCCCGCTGGATGAGGTTCCCGCTCTCAAAATCCGCGCCCCTTGCCTTCTGGGCGGACATGATTTTGTCCGTCTCCTCAATGAGCGTGGGGATGAACCGCAAAGCCATGGACATCATCATGGACATCTCATGCACCGGGACTTTCAGTTTTTTCAGCGGCCCCAGCAGCAGTTCCAGCCCATCGGTCAGGGCCACGGGGGCAGTGGTGTAGGTCAGCAGGAAGGTCCCACAGATGAGCATCACGATGCGGATGACCACAAAGCAGGACCGGGCCACGCCCTCGTAAGTGACGGTCAGCTTCCACACCTGCACCAAAGGGGTGCCGTCGGTATAAAACAGGTTCAGCACCGCAGTCAGGGCAATGATGATGATAACGGGCTTCAGGCCCTTCACCAGCGCCTTCGGCGGCACATGGGACAGCCCCACGATGCCGGCCGTGGCCAGGACCATCACCCCGTAGGACACCGGCCCCGTGGCCTGGAACAGCGCTACGATATACAAAATGACCCAAATCAACTTGGTCCGGGGGTCCAGCCGGTGCACCACGGAATCCCCGGGGAAATACTGGCCGAGGGTAATGTCTTTCAGCATACCGCCGCACCTCCCTCCGCCAGCTTCAAAATTGCCTTCCGCAGATACCCGGTGGTATAGATGGCATCGGTGATGGGCACGCCCAGGCGCTTCAATTCCATGGCGATTTTCGTGGGCTCCGGGACAGTCAGGCCGATGGCCTCCAATTCCGCAGCCCGGGAAAAGACCTCCTCCGGCGTGCCGTCCATAACGATATGCCCGGCATTCATGACGATAAGCCGGTCCGCGATGCGGGCAATATCGTCCATGCTGTGTGTGACCAGCACCACGGTAGATCCGGTCTCCTTCCGATACGCCTCAATGTTGGCAAACAAGCTCTCCCTTGCCTCCGGGTCCAACCCGGCGGTGGGCTCGTCCAGCACCAGCACCCCCGGCCGCATGGCGATGACCCCCGCGATGGCCACCCGGCGCTTCTGCCCGCCGGACAGGTCCAGAGGGGATTTTTCAAACCAGTTTTCCTCCACGCCCACGAACCGGGCCGCGTCCCGCACCCGGGCATCCACCGCCTCGGCGGACAGCTTCTGGTTTTTCGGTCCGAAGGCGATATCCTGATACACCGTCTCTTCGAACAACTGGTACTCCGGGTACTGGAACACCAGTCCCACTCTGAACTTTACATCCCGAGTGGCTGCCTTGGAGGCAAAAATATCCTCCCCCTCGTAATACACGGTCCCCGCTGTGGGCCGCAAAAGCCCGTTCAGATGCTGAATGAGGGTAGACTTCCCCGATCCCGTGTGCCCGATGAGCCCCACGAACTGTCCGGGCTCGATAGAAAAATCGATGCCCTCAATGGCCGTATTCTGAAAGGGTGTCCCCACGCTGTACTGATGGGTCAGCCCATGGATTCGTAAAATCGGCATAGTGCTCGTTCCTTTATCCTCGTAATGCGTCCGCGATGGTCTTTGCACAGTTCTCCACGCTCAGCGCGTCCAGGGGCACGTCCATACCCGCCTGCCGCAGTTGATACAGCAGCTCCGTGGTGGCCGGCACCGCCAGGCCCTCGGCCTTGAGTTGCTCTACCCGGGAAAACACCTCCGCCGGCGCCCCGTCAGCCACAATATGGCCCTCCGACATGACGATGAGCCGGTCCGCGCCGATGCACTCGTCCATATGGTGGGTGATATGCACCACCGTGATGCCCTGTTCCCGGCACAGACGGGTCACCGTGTCAATGACCTCCCGCCGGCCCAACGGATCCAACATGGCGGTGGGCTCATCCAGCACGATGCACCCCGGCTGCATGGCGATGACCCCGGCAATGGCCACCCGCTGCTTCTGCCCGCCAGAGAGCAGATGGGGCGCGTGCATCCGGTAGTCGTACATGCCCACCAGCCGCAGCGCCTCATCCACCCGGCGGCGGATTTCCCCGCTGGGTACGCCGAGATTTTCCGGGGCAAAGGCCACATCATCCTCCACGATATTGGCCACCAGCTGATTGTCCGGATTCTGGAACACCATGCCCACCGCCCGCCGGATATCCAGCGCGTTGGCGGGGTCGGACGTATCCAGACCGTTCACCAGCACCTTGCCGGAGGTGGGACGCAAAATCCCGTTGAAATGCTTGGCCAGCGTGGACTTTCCGGACCCGTTATGCCCCAGAATTGCCACAAATTGCCCATTTCCGATGGTCAAAGACAAATCATCAACGGCCGGACCGTCCGCCCCGGGATATTGATATGTCAAATGTTGTACTTCGATCATAAAAGCCTCGCAGAGTTCGCCATCGCAATGGCGAAAAAAATCAAATTCATTTTTTGCGTAGCTTCGCCACGCAAAAAATACTTCTCGGCCAGCAAGCGTGCGCCAAAGGCGTGCGCGCAGTCGGCCGCAGCCCCTCAACGGAACGCTTCAGCGTTCCGTTGACCATCTGCAGGTCGCGCCGCAGGGCAGCACCAGCCCCGTGTCCTTCACCGGCAGCCCCAATTCCTCGCTGTGGGACCGTCCGCCGAATTTTCTCGTAAAAATGCTCTCGCACACATAGGTCAACACCGACGGGGACAGTCCCGTAGTGTAGGAATTGATAATGACGAACAGCGGAGTATCACTCAAGACCTGGCTGCACAGCTCCACGAAGCCCCACAGATTCTCCTCCAACTTCCAAACCTCGCCCCCCGGCCCCCGGCCGTAGCTGGGCGGGTCCATGATGATGGCGTCGTATTTGTGCCCCCGACGGATCTCCCGGGCCACAAACTGCCCGCAGTCGTCCACGATCCAGCGCACGGGCCGGTCCAGCACGCCGGAGCTCTGGGCGTTTTCCTTGGCCCAGGCCACCATGCCCTTCGCCGCATCCACATGGCACACGCTGGCCCCGGCCTTCAAACAGGCCACAGTGGCTCCGCCGGTGTACGCAAACAGGTTCAGCACGCTGACGGGCCGGCCCGCGGACCGTATTTTCTCCATAGCCCAGTCCCAGTTGGCAGCCTGTTCAGGGAACAGCCCCGTGTGCTTGAAATTCATGGGTTTGATGTTGAAGGTCAGGTCCTTGTATCCCACGGTCCACCGTTCCGGCAGCCGGTTTTTGTTCCACGCGCCGCCCCCGGAGGAACTGCGGCTGTAAGACGCGTCCCGGGTTTTCCACTTGGGATTGTGCCGGGGCGTACTCCAAATGACCTGGGGGTCCGGGCGTACCAGGAAATAGTCCCCCCACCGTTCCAGCTTCTCTCCGCCAGAGCAGTCCAGCACCTCAAATTCCTGCCAATCACTTGCGATCCACATAGCATCAACCTCATGTATGTATAATCAGACAGGGTATTATACCATCAAACAACGCAAAAAGGAATCCCTTTTTTCACACTTTCCCCGTCCAGACATAAAAAAACCGAACCAACGTGCACATTGTCCACGTTGATTCGGCATTTCCTGCGCCATCCGGCCCTCATGCAGCAAACAGCCTTCTGAAGAATCCGGGGCGCTCCTCCACGGGCGACAGCCGGGGATATCCCGCCAGCCGTCCATCATAAACCACTGTACCACCAGGGATATCATCCAGCAGCTCCTGGGGCTGGATGACCGTGCCAAACCGGTTTGGCGGCACGACATCGAACTTCACCAGCACATCCCGGACAAATTCGGAGCAGTAATAATGATTTTTCCGTTGGAACGGAATCCGCAGAGCACCCAAAAGTACCCCGGCGTAATTATAATGGTATGTATTTTTCCTGGCATACATCCCCTCCAGGTACCGCCGAATCCCGTCATACTGTTCCTGGGTCACATCCACGCTGACGATTTGGGCCTGGGTCTGGGGGAACCGGGCAAAAGTCCCGGTGAGGGGGCACTCCTTCACATACCCGCCCCAAACGGGATTGTAGGGGTGCCGCCGGGCGAAGGAGTACATGGTATCCATCCGCTCATCCAGACTGATGGACACATGGTTGAACCGCGCCCCCGTCACCCGCTTGATGAGCCGGGATGGCACTGTTCCCGTCTGACTGGCCACAATATAGATTTTCGGCTGCTGCAATGCCAGCTTCATATCGGCGCCTCCTGTCGTATTGTTGTACTATTCGTTTGATACAGCTATAGTATGCCATAGAACCTGTGTCTTGTCAACCAGTATAGTGAAGCAAAAGAGAAAAAACAAGGCACAGCCCTTTAAGATTTCATTAAGACGCCGGAAAAGCCCTCTTGTAAGCCCTAAAAGAATATGGTATATTTTGGTGGAATTTCCAAAAGGACGTGTTTTCATGACAAAGCTCCATCGGGCATGGCTGGTGTGCGCCGGCGCCACGCTTTTGATGTTCATTTCCACAGGCATGGTGGTCAACTCCCTCACGGTGTACCTGCCTTATATTCTATCGGAATACGGCTTGACCAATGCCCAGGGTTCTCTCATCAATACCATACGCTGCTTGGCCTCCCTGGGTTCCATGTTTTTCGTGGAGCGGTATTACAAAGCATTGGGCCTACGCTGGGGCACAATCCTCGCCATGGCGGCGTGCGTACTCAGCTATGTGCTGTACGGCCTGGCCCGGAGCTTTCCGGGGTTTTGCCTGGGGGCCGTAGTAGGCGGCATCGGCTGTTCTCTGGGGGGCATCGTGGCGGCTACCATCGCCATTGACACCTGGTTCTCCGGCAGCCGGGGCACAGCCATGGGCATCTGCACGGCGGGTTCCGGCCTTGCCATGGTGGTGCTGCCGCCGGTGCTGACGAAAATTTTAGAGGCCTCTGGCGTCTCCGCGGCCTTTCTTCTGGAGGCCGGGATGATGGCAGCGCTCAGCCTGCTGGTCCTGCTGATTTTCCGCAAGGATTCCCCCGCCGCCGCAGGCCTCGCGCCCTACGGAAAAACCCCGGAAACCAACTGCCCCAACGTTTCCGGCACCGCCCTGCCCCATGGATATTTTCTCGCCCTGCTGCTGGCCATGGCCTTTGTGGGGGCCGTGGGCGGACCGGGCTTCAACCATCTTCCCGTGCTGTATTCCAGCCTGGGCTATGACAGCATGGTTGTGGCCTTCGGCATGAGTTTGATCGGCTTCGTCCTGGTCCTGGGCAAATGTGTTTACGGCGTCATCACGGACCGTATCGGCGGATATCGGGCCAACTATCTGTTTTTGTGCCCGCTGATTTTTGGCTTTGTGCTGTGCTGTATTTCTTCCGGAAAGACCTGGACCCTTTACGCTGCCCAGACCTGTCTGGGCACCGGCATGTGCGTCTGCACCGTGGGCCTTCCCGTCTGGGCCGGCGATTTGACGGACCCGGAAACTCATGCCCGGACGGTCCAGCGCTTCCAGACTGCCTACTCCATCGGCGCTTTGGTGTTCAGTCCCGTCCCCGGCATGGCAGCCGACCGCTTCGGCAGCTATCTATCCTCCTATGGGGTGTTCACCGTCCAGTCCGCCGTCATTCTGGTCATTTTGCAGCTCGCTTACCGGAAGGCCGGGCGGCACCGGCGATTCAGTCTGATTTCGGACTGAAATTTGCATGCTGAGTCCGATTTCGGACTGAAAAACAAACTTGCATTTTTTCTGGATTCTGCTATACTATTCAGGCATTTAAAGAAAGAAAGGGATGGAACGCCATGCGGGGCATCGGGACCATCGTCAATATAGCCGCCATCATCGTGGGCGGATTGATCGGTCTGGTGATGAAAGGCGGACTGAAGCAGCATTATCAGGATGCGCTGCAAAAGGCTATGGGCCTTTGCACCATGTTCATCGGCGCCTCCGGCACTCTGGCCGGGATGTTCACCGTGGAGGGAACGACCCTTTCCGCCGGCGGCAGTTTGGTGATGATCGCATCCATGGTCGCGGGTACGGTCATCGGGGAGTTTTTTGACTTTGACGGCAAGCTGGAACGCCTGGGTGAATGGCTCAAGGCCAGGGCTTCCAAGGGCGAGGACAGTCGCTTTGTGGAAGGCTTTGTGACGGCTTCTCTGGTGGTCTGCGTCGGCGCCATGGCCATTGTGGGCGCCATTCAGGATGGGCTTTTGGGGGACCCTTCCACCCTGCTGACAAAGTCCGTAATGGACGGGGTCATCCTCATTGTATTCGCCTCGGCTTACGGAAAAGGCGCGATTTTTTCCGCGTTGCCCGTGGGCATTTTGCAGGGCGGTGTGACGGTTTTGGCGGCAGTTTTGGCCAAGGGGACTTTGCCGCCGGAGATCATCGCCAACCTGTCTTTCTTGGGCGCGGCACTAATTTTCTGCGTGGGGGTGAACCTGGCCTTCGGCCCGAAGTTCCGGGTGGCGAACATGCTGCCGGCCCTGGTGGTCGGCGTCGGCATCACCTGGGCGCAGATGATGATGGCTTAGAAAATACCCGCCCAAAGGGCGGGTATTTTTTCGTATCCGAGGACACGAATTCCGCGAAGCCCTTGGGAGAAGTCTTTGATTCGGCTTGCTTTTTCCTGTCAAATCGGGTATGCTATAGGGGCGAATTTGTTGGAAAGGGCGTCTGTGTGTGAAAAAGATGCGTTTTTTTGCGCTGTTGCTGTGTTTGTGTCTGCTGATGGGACTATGCGCCTGCGGCAACCGCACCGGCGGGGCTTATACGAAAATCGCCACTCTGGCGGAAGGGACTTACGGCATCGGCTTTCGGAACGAGGATCCGGCGGCGGATTATGTGGAAGCCGCTATGAAGGTGCTGGCCGCCGGCGGGCAGATCCACGAAAGCGCCGTGCGCTGGTTCGGCGATGACCCCACCTATTTCCCCGGGGACCCGGGGGCTCTGGACGGTCTGGCAACGCCGGAGGCCCGCACCTTTATCATGGGCGTGGACATCGACAACTTCCCCATGAGCTACAAAAGCGGCGATCAATACGCCGGATTTGACGTGGAACTAGCCCAGCAGGTGTGCCAGCTTTTAGGCTGGGAACTGCGGTTCCAGGAAATCGGGGACGAGGCTCAGGCTTATGTGGAGCTCAGTTCCGGCAATGTGGACTGCGTTTGGGGCGGCATGATGCTCGGTGCCGAGGAGACGAAATTCCGGGTGGTCGGCCCTTATATGGACTGCGATCTGGTAGTCGTGGTGCTGGCAGGCAATCATCTGGGCAGTTTGCGGAAGCTGGCGGACAAGTCCGTGGCTATGAACGACGCAGAAAAATACAAAAACGCCTCGGAGGCCAGTGCCCTGCCCAACACCGTGGGAGAGGTCCGGTCCCTGTCCATCGGCAGCGATCGGCTGTTTGACGGACTGGTGAAAGGCACTTATGACGCCATTTTGACCGACAGCGCTGCGGCTTTATATTATATGAGATAACGCACACCTCCGCCGGTTCGGCGGAGGTGTTTTTCGTTTTTAATCATTTCTTAACAGATTCGGTTCTGTTATCTTAAACGCCTTTGTGGTAAGATAGCTTTGTAAAGGGGGAAGAGGCATGTATACTATTTTGGTTTGCGACGACGAGAAGGATATTGTCTCCGCACTGCGCATTTATCTGACAGCGGAGGGATACAACGTTTTGGAGGCATTTTCCGGACTGGAGGCGCTGCATATTTTAGATGAGAAAAAGGTGGATCTGGTGCTCATGGATATCATGATGCCGGAAATGGACGGCATCTCCGCCGTGGCGAAGATCCGGGAGCAGAGCAACATCCCCGTGCTGTTCCTCACCGCCAAAAGTGAGGATGCGGACATGATTTTGGGATTGAACATCGGCGCGGATGACTACATCACCAAGCCCTTCAAGCCCGTTGAGCTTATTGCCCGGGTGCGGTCCCATCTGCGGCGGTACACTCTGCTGGGGGGCATCGAGCAGAAAAACAGTCATTTGCAGGTGGGCGGTATCTCTTTGGATGACGACAGCAAATTGGTGACCCTGGACGGGGAGGAAGTATCCCTGACACCGCTGGAATACAGCATTTTGAAATATCTTATGGAAAACGCCGGGAAGGTGTTTTCCTCGGAGGAAATTTACCGGGCGGTGTGGAAGGGCGCGGCTATGGGCGGCGAGAACACCGTGGCGGTACACATCCGGCACCTGCGGGAGAAATTGGAAATCGACCCGGCCAACCCGAGGTATTTGAAGGTGGTCTGGGGTCACGGCTATAAAATCGAGGTGGGACAATGATGAGACGGGCTGCGGGAAGCGTTTGGTGCAAGCTGCTGGTTTGGCTGCTGGTGGTCATCTTGACCATGACCTGCGCCATTTACACGTTTTTGGAGCTGCTGTGCTGGGACATCGCCGGCCCCAGCCGGGAGGAAACACCCGCTGAGACGGTGGAACTGTGGCTGGGCAACATGATGCACGTGGACATGGAGCAGGTGCTGACAGGCTACTGGCCGGCGTTTCGGGAATGGCAGGCCCATGAGGAGACACCCCAGGCGGAATACTACGGGCGCATTTTGCAGAAATGGCAGATGGATTTCGCTCCGGAGGCGAAAAATTTCCGCTTCTCTTTGCAGGATGAGGATGGGAACGTCCTGTTGAGCAATAAGCCGGAGGCGGAGGAGGAATATCTGATCTGGGATGTGCAACGGTACACCGAGGTGGACGAGAGCTACACTCTGTACGGCTATGTCACCATCCGGGAGGACATTTACGACGTTTACACCGTGACCCAGATCGCCCTGCAAGACCTGCTTTGGCATCAGGACAATTATGTTCCCTTTGCCGTGGTCAGCGGCGTGCTGGCCTTCATCGGTCTTTTGTGGTTGCTGTTTGCCGCGGGACACCGGAAGGATTCCGACGAAATTAAGCTCCGGGCCGTGGACCGCATCCCCTGGGACGTGGCTTTGTGTCTGCACGGGACGCTGGCCATTTGTGTGGTGTTCGGCATTGCCGGGCTGCTGAATACCTCCCTGTCCCGGGAATTCATCCTGAGCTACGGCGGTAAATACATGATGAACATCGCCCGGTATAAGGACATGGCCCTGTGGGCCGCGTCTCTGGCCGGCAGCTGCGCCGGGGCAGGGACGCTGATTCTCATGAGCTGGAGCGCCCGGATGAAAATCAGCGGCTGGTGGAAAAATTCCGTCATCTACCGCATCTGCGCCTGGTTCGGCCGGGGATGCAAAAAGGCCGGGACCGTGGTGGTAGATAAGGTCATCGTCCGGGAAAAGGCGGATGACGCGGAGAAAAAGCTCAACTTCATCGTTCGGGGCTGGCGCGCCTTCTGGGGCGGCGTGAAGCGGTTTTTCCGCTGGATCGGACGGGGCATCCGGGCAGTCATCGGCAAGTCCGGCGAGACTGTGGACTCCCTGCCGCTGATTTGGAAGGGTGTAGTCGTGGCGCTGGCGCTGTTTTGTCTGGAACTCATAGCCCTGGCCCAGGCAATGCTGTGGTCCAACGGGTTCTGGTCCGTTACACTGAATATCATCGTGTGCCTGGTCATCATTCGGCTGTGCGTGGTGATGAAGGATTTGCAGACTGCGGCGAAAAATATCGCCGACGGCGACCTCAATTACCGGGTGGACACATCCAAAATGCGCTTTGACTTCAAAGCTCACGGCGAGGACCTGAACCGCATCGGCGACGGGCTTTCCCTGTCCGTGGACGACCGGCTGAAGTCCGAGCGGATGAAAACGGAGCTCATCACCAACGTGTCCCACGATTTGAAAACGCCGCTGACGAGCATCGTCAATTATGTGGACCTTTTGAAAAAAGAAGGGCTCACCGGCACTGCCGGGGAGTACGTGGAAGTCCTGGACCGGCAGTCCGCCCGGCTGAAAAAGCTGACGGAGGACCTGGTGGAGGCGTCCAAGGCGTCCACGGGCAACCTGCATGTGACTCTGGAGACCGTGAATGTGTCGGAGTTTTTGGAGCAGGCCCAAGCAGAGTACGCCGCCCGGCTGGTGACGGCGGGGCTGACCGCCGTGATGCAGGTGCCAGAGGAGGCCCTCCCCGCCCGGAGCGACGGGCGGTACCTGTGGCGCATCATGGATAATCTCCTGGGCAACGCCTGCAAATATGCTCTGCCCGGGACCCGGGTGTATATCAGCGCCGAGCGGCGGGAGGACATGGTGGTCATCTCCGTGAAAAATATCTCCCGGGAGAAGCTGAACATCAGCGCTGATGAGCTGATGGAGCGCTTCGTCCGGGGAGACAGTTCCCGGAACACCGAGGGCAGCGGACTGGGCCTGTCCATCGCCCAGAGTCTGGCGGCCCTTATGGGCGGCAGGCTGGAGCTCACCGTGGACGGCGATTTGTTTAAGGCGGAAGTTTTCCTTCCCGGCGCAGAGGGGTGAGCGAATGAAAAAGTGTATCACAGCCGTCCTGCTTGTGTCGCTGCTTTTGGGCGTGGGGTTGCTTGCCCGGCGGACGCCGCTGGCGTCCATGGACCGGCGGTTCTCAGCCCCGGAGACAGGGACGTCTGAAGTTTCCTTCGATTTGGAACGCGGCGACACGGTGCGGCTGTCCCTGACTTCCACGGTGCGGGGCGGGGATTATCACGCGGCGGTCTACAGCGCGGACGGCGTGCTGGTGGAGGACATCGGCAAAGCGAAGCGGTTGGAGATGTCTCTGACGCCGGGAGACGCCGGGACCTACAGCCTGCGGGTGGAGTACGACGGGTTTGTGGGCAGTTTGAAGGCAAAAATATATCGATAGGGCGAATCCCCCAAGGGGACTTCCTCGCGCTGCGCGCTCACAGCGCACAAGGTTCGTCCCTACACTAACGTCGTTTCAAGCCCTCGCCCCTATGGGGATAAGTGACACCCCGAAACTTGTTTCGGTTGGTGGAACTTATGCCTTGTGCTGAGGGTGCCCCGGAAGGGGCGGGTTAAGTGACGGCCCAAATCTTTGATTTGGCGGCCGGAACTTATGCGTAGCGAGGGGTTCCCGGATAGAAGTATCATTTCGGAACCCCTCATCCGGCGCTGTGCGCCACCTTCCCCCCGGTGGGGGGAAGGCTTTTTTATTGCTTTTTTTTCGTTGGCATTGTAAAATGAAGTGTTAACGAATTTTCGAGGTGATACGCCATGAAACGATATGACGCCGGACAATGCGATGTTGCCGTCATCGGCGCGGGGCACGCGGGCATCGAGGCCGCCCTGGCCGCCGCGCGGCTGGGGATGGATACGGTCTGCTTCACCGTCAATCTGGACGCGGTGGGCAACATGCCCTGCAACCCCGCCATCGGCGGTACGGGAAAGGGACACCTGGTCCGGGAACTGGACGCCCTGGGCGGCGAAATGGCCAAAGCCGCAGACAAGGCCTGCATCCAGTACCGGATGCTGAATCTGGGCAAGGGCCCGGCCGTGCATTCCCTGCGGGCCCAGGCCGACCGGCGGCGCTATCAGGAAGTCATGAAGCTGACGCTGGAATCCCAGGCAAATCTGCGGGTGAAGCAGGCGGAAGTGGTTGACATTCTGGCGGAGGATGGGCAGGTCCGCGGCGTGGTGACCCACACAGGCGCGACGTATCGCTGCAAGGCTGCCATTATCGCCACGGGGACTTATCTCCGGGGGCGCACCATCGTGGGCGAGGTACTGCGGGATTCCGGACCGGACGGACTGGCCGCTTCCGGGCCGCTGGCGGATGTATGCACCCGGCTGGGGCTTTCCATGCGCCGGTTCAAGACCGGGACGCCCCCTCGGGTGAACGCCCTGACGGTGGATTTCGACGAGATGGAGCTTCAGCCCGGGGACGCGGAAATTGAGCCGTTTTCCTTTGAGACTGTCACGCCGCCGGAAAATTCCGCCGTGTGCTATTTGACGTTTACCAATGAAAAAACCCATGAAATTATCCGGGCCAATCTGGACCGCAGCCCCATTTACGCCGGGGTCATCGAGGGCGTGGGACCGCGGTACTGCCCGTCCATTGAGACAAAAATTATGACCTTTCCGGACAAAGAGCGGCACCAGCTGTTTGTGGAGCCCATGGGTCTGAACACGCAGGAACTGTACATCCAGGGCTTTTCCTCGTCCCTGCCGGAGGAAGTGCAGGTGGAGATGCTCCACACCATTCCGGGGCTGACCCACGCAGAAATGACCCGGTGCGCCTACGCCATCGAATACGACTGCGTGGACCCCACAGAGCTGCTGGCTACGCTGGAGACGAAAAAAATTTCCGGCCTGTACGGCGCGGGGCAGTTCAACGGGTCGTCCGGGTACGAGGAAGCCGCGGTGCAGGGCTTCGTGGCCGGGGTGAACGCGGCGCGGAAGATTCTGGGGAAGGCACCGTTCATCCTGCGGCGGAGCGACGGGTACATCGGCACGCTGATTGACGACCTCGTCACCAAGGGCACCAACGAGCCCTACCGCATGATGACCTCCCGGTCGGAGTACCGGCTCTTGCATCGGCAGGACAATGCGGACCAAAGGCTTGCCGCCATCGGACAGGAGATTGGGCTGGTGAGTGCGGAGCGTCTGGCCGCGGTGGAGGAAAAGTATATCGCCGTGGAAGCGGAAATCCGGCGGCTGGAAACCACACATATTGCCCCGTCGGACAGGCTGGCGGCGTTTTTGGAGGAGCTGGGCACGTCCCCGGTGAAATCCGGGGTGTCCCTGGCGGACCTCATCCGGCGGCCCCAGGTGAGCTATGATGCGCTGGCGGAATTCGACCCGGACCGCCCGGTGCTGGACCGAGCCATCGTGCAGGAAGTGGGCATCGCGCTGCAGTACGAGGGGTATATCAAACGGCAGCTGAAACAGGTGGAGGAGTTCGCCCGGATGGAGGCAAAAAAGCTGCCGGCAGGTATTGACTATGCACAGGTCACGGGTCTGCGCCTGGAGGCCCGGCAGAAGCTGAACCAGATCCGGCCGGAGAATTTCGGGCAGGCCAGCCGCATCTCCGGAGTCTCCCCAGCGGACATCGCGGCGCTGATGATCTATGTGGAAAAATAAGGCGGGTTTTACACCCGCCTTATTTTTTGTTGACATTTTTCCAATCAGGGTGTATTCTATAACCGTATTAAGATGATTGGTACAGTTGACCAATAAGGAGGGGTCTTATGATCTCCATCAATTACCGGGACCCACGGCCGATCTATGAACAGATCAAAGCCGGACTGCGCAGGCTCATTCTCACCGGCGCCATGGGGCCGGAGGAACGGCTGCCCAGTGTCCGGGATCTGTCCAGCCAGCTGGCGGTGAATCCCAACACCGTGCAGCGGGCCTACCGGGAGCTGGAGGCCGAGGGCTATATCTGCTCCATGGCCGGGAAGGGCAGTTTCGTTGCGCCGGACCAGCGAGTGGACCAGAACCGCATAGAGCTGCTGCTACGGCAGTTCGACGAGGCCGCCGCAGAGCTGAAATTCATGGGCTATTCTCCGGAAGAGCTCGGCCGGCGGATTCAGAAAGGAGGAAACCAAGTATGATCGAAGTGAAAACGCTCACGAAGCACTTCGGAGATTTTACCGCCCTGGACCGGCTCACCATGACGGTCCCCACCGGCACGGTGTACGGACTGGTGGGCCCCAACGGTGCCGGCAAGAGCACCATCATCCGGCATATGACCGGAATTTACCGCCAGGACGAGGGGACGCTCACCGTGGACGGGCAGCCCGTGTTTGAAAATCCGGCCATGAAAAGCCGCATCGCCTATATCCCCGACGATATTTTCTATTTCAACACCGCCACCATCATGGATATGGCAAAATTTTACGCCGGGGTGTACCCCAAGTTCAGCTGGGAGCGGTTTGACGCGTTGAAAGAGGCCTTTGACCTGGATCTGAAGCGCCCCATGCGGCGGTTCTCCAAGGGGATGCAGAAGCAGGCGGCGTTCTGGCTGTGCATGGCCATGCGGCCGGAAATTCTGATTCTGGACGAACCTGTGGACGGGCTGGACCCGGTGATGCGCCGGCAGGTGTGGAGCATCATCATGGGGGACATCGCAGAAAACGGGACCACGGTGCTGGTATCCTCCCACAACCTCCGGGAGCTGGAGGACGTGTGCGACCACGTGGGCATCATGGACCACGGGAAGCTGCTTTTGGAGCGGAGCCTCAGCGATATGCAGGAGAACATCTGCAAGGTGCTCATCGCCCTGCCCGACGGCGGGTTGCTGCCCGGCGGACTGGAGATCGTGCATCAAACCGCCACGGGGCACCTGCTCACCCTCATTCTGCGGGGACAGCAGGAGGATATCACCGCGCTGCTGTCCGGGGCGGGCCCGCTGTTTATGGACGTGGTGCCGCTGACGCTGGAGGAAATTTTTATTTACGAACTGGGAGGTGTGGATTATGAAGTCAAGAACATCATTGTTTAATCTCACCATTTTCTGCAACTTCCTGAAGCGCTACTGGCTGATGTGGGTAGGCTACTGCGGGCTGCTGCTGTTTTCCGTCTGCCTGCCCCTCCTCGACGCTTTGCAGGAATACGCCCGCTGGCCGGATTCCTATTCCACCGCTTACGCAGGCTGCGGGCGGCTGCTGGGTTCCATAGAGACCTTCCCTCTGCTGATCTCTCTGCTGGGGTGCGGGGTCATCGCTGCCATTTCCTTCAGCTACCTGTACAATTCCCGCCATGTGGGGATGATGAATTCCCTGCCCATTCGCCGGGAGACCCTGTTTTGCTCCGTAATTCTGGCGGACATGGCCGGGCTGCTGCTGGCGGACCTGGCGGTGGTGCTGGTCTGTCTCGCCATGGAGGCCGCCTTCGGCGTGGTGAATTTCTATGCCATAGGGGTATCTCTGCTGGTTCTGGTGCTGGAAAATGTGCTGTTTCTGGGATTTGCCGTGTTCTGCTGTATGCTCACCGGCAATATCTTCGCCGGTCCGGCGGTGTATCTCATCTTCAACTTCACCGCGGTGGCCGTAGAGTTCATGGGCACTTATCTGCTGAGCAATCTGCAGTTCGGCAACGGCGGGGCCATGGCCGTGGGGCACGCCTACTGGCTCTCCCCGCCGGTGTGGCTGGTGAGCAGGCTCCAATGCGCGGTGGTCGACGGGCCTGTGGAGGCCTACCAATTGACAGGACTGGGCGGTCTGAGCGCCTACGCCCTGGCAGGCGTAGTGTTCGGCGTGCTGGCACTGCTTTTGTACCGTAAACGCCGGATGGAAACCGCCGGGGACATGGTGTCCATTGAATTTCTCAAGCCCGTGTTCAAGGTCTGCGCCTCTCTGGCGGGGGCGCTGGGTCTGGCCTGTCTGGTGAAGGACAGCCTGAGCAATCTGAACACTTCCGGCGTGACCGGGCTGGTGTACCTGTGCGCTTTGATGGTCATCGGCGGCGTCATCGGCTGGTTCATCGCCCAGATGCTGGTGGAAAAGACCATTCATGTGTTTAACCACGGCTGGAAGGGCGTTGGCGTCATGAGCTTGCTGTTCGTGCTGTTTTTGTGCGGCGCGGAGTTCGACTGGTACGGATATGAGCGTAATATTCCAGAGACCGACCGGGTGGAAAGCGTCACTCTTTCCTGCAGCACCGCCCCTTCTGCGGTGCTGGAAACGCCTGAGAGCATTGACCTTGTGACCCAGCTGCACCGCAGCATCGTGGACCACAAGGACCTCCACGAACAGGCAGAGCGGGACTATGCCTCCCGGCAGAATATTTCTCTCAGCTATCAGCTCAAAAACGGGAAGTATCTTCACAGGGAATACTGGATCGACGCCGGTGAAGACGCCTATCTGGACCACGGGTCTGACCTGTGGATGCTGGAGGCCGCCGTGAATACGCCGGAAGCCATCCAGGACCGGTATGTGGTGGACTTCCCCGTGTCTGCCGGGAATATCACCGAGTGCTACATTGCCTACATCGGCGGGGAGACCATGGAATGGACCGACTTTTACGACCTGACCCCCGCGGAACAGGCGCGGCTTTACAATGAGTGCGTCCTTCCGGATCTCCAGGACGGCACTCTGGGATACATCAACGTGGTGGAAAACGATGACTACGCCAACTACAAGTACGATTGCAGCATCCGCTTTGAACTTCGTTATCCGAAAGGGTCGGGGGAGGAAGCCGCGCACCGCAACTACACTTACTGGACCACTCAGGACGGTGTGACATATTACCACACCTACTTCACCCTCTATCTTACCACCGACGCTGCCCGGACCGTGGAGTTTTTGAACGACCACGGCATCTTCCCCGCCACGGTGATGGAATCCGCCCGGGCTCAGGGTGGAGATTACACCTCCTCG
This sequence comes from uncultured Clostridia bacterium, assembly GCA_947644595.1. Classification (GTDB taxonomy): domain Bacteria; phylum Bacillota; class Clostridia; order Oscillospirales; family Oscillospiraceae; genus HGM13010. Next base: position 297,234 of record CANSAE010000002.1, on the reverse strand, counting down.
GGCTATGTGATGCCGCAGTATGACTGGGCCAAGGAGGCCTCCGGCGATCTGGCCGACGCGGCCTTCACCCGGCGAGGCTAAAGTAAAACAGTCCCCGGGCAATTTGTCCGTGGACTGTTTTATTTTTTCAAAAAGCTGTGCGTTCTGAAAAGGGGCTGCAGCCCGACTGTGCGCACGCGCGTTGCTTGCACACTTGCGTGCTGAGAAGAGTTTTTTCGCCATTGCGATGGCGAATTCTCCGAAGCCGGGAAACCTGTTCTGCCGCTTTTTTTGATGTTTGCACATTTTTTTGGGTTTGTTCACTGTTTTGACATATATTTCAGGTATCATGGGGGCAGTTGATAAGATACTGGAGGCTGCTGCATGATGGATCACGACCAACGCGACGGGAAAATCCCGGACGGCTCTTACCGTTACGTGCGCCCGGAATCCCGGGAGGTGCTGTACCGGGACGCCAGGGTGGAATCTGCCCAGGATGTCACGCAGATGCCCCGCTGCTATACCCCGCCCCAGAAAGAGGAGCGGGAGAGAAAGGAAAAAAAATCCAGGTCCGACCCCCCCCAGGCCGGCTTTCTGGCCAAGGCGGTCTGTCTGTGTTTGGCCTGCGCTGTTTTAGGCGGCACCGTGGGCAGCGGCATCACCGTTGCTTTGCTGCAAAACCGTCAGACAGAGTCTGCGGAAACGGAACAGCCTTTGCAGAGCAAACATGATGCGGCGGAGGATACGTCCCCCACCAGGCAGACCGGCACTGTAATATACACTGCCCAGCCGGACAATGAGCTGCCCCTGCCGGACCTGTATGACATGGCCTGCGAACAGGTAGTGGGCATTACCACGGAGGTCACCCGGCAAAACTTCTGGGGCATGCTGTCTTCCAGTGCGGTGGTGGGATCCGGGTTCGTGCTCTCCTCCGACGGGTACATTCTGACCAACTACCATGTGATCGAGGCCGCGGACCTTCACGATTATGAGGTGACGGTGATGCGCCACGACGGGACGGCTTATACTGCCTCCATCGTGGGCAGCCGACCGGACAATGACATCGCCGTGCTCCAGATCCAGGCCGAGGGGCTCTCCGCCGCCCAAATCGGAAATTCCGACGCCATCCGGGTGGGCGAGGCCATCCACGCCGTGGGCAATCCCATGGGCGAGCTGGAGTTCACCATGACCAACGGCGCCGTCAGCGCCTTGGACCGGGTAGTTACCACCAGTGAGTCCATCGCCCCCATCAATATGTTCCAAATCGACGCCGCCGTGAATTCCGGCAACTCCGGCGGGCCGGTCTATAATGACGCAGGCGAGGTCATCGGCGTGGTCACCGCCAAGTATTCCAAATCCGGCGTGGAGGGGCTCGGTTTCGCCATCCCCATCAATGACGCCGTGGAAATCGCCAACGACCTCATCGCCCATGAGGATGCCGGGAAGGCTTATCTGGGCGTGCAGCCCAAGACCATGTCCGCCTCTGCGGCGCTGTATTACAACACCATTCCCGGTGCTTACGTCAGCTATGTGGAGGAGGGCTCCGCCGCGGAGGCCGCAGGCATCCAGGCCGGTGATGTGATCTGTAAGATCGGCAGTATCGATATCAATTCCGCGGAGAATCTTCAGACCGCCCTGCGGGGCTTCCACGCCGGCGATACCGTAGAGATCGTGGTATACCGCGGGAAAGAGCTGAGTCTCTCTGTGACGCTGGATGAAAAGCCGGAGGCTGAGCCCGTGGAGACTGAGCTCGGCGGGCTCCAGGAGGACGACAGTCTTTCCGCTTATGTCTACCCCAATGCCGCTAATTGGTAAATCCGAATTCCTTGAAGAATGTTCTCATGACCGCAAAACGCGGTTTTGGGAACATTTTTTCTTGTTTGCCCGTTTTACTTGCGTATTTTACGTAGATTTCCACCATACGGACGCAGTTTTTCGACATCTATTCGATTTTGCCGAAAACTTCACCCCTTTAAATCGTATCCATAACGCACAAGTGATTTGGGTCATCGGCGCAGGCTTTTTGTTCAAATAACCATAAAATTTGGATTCCTTTTTAATTAAATTGACAAATAAAAGAGAAGCGAGTACAATGACATTCAAGATTTTCCTTTTAAATAGGAAAGGAAATTCGCTCTAATAAGGAGGATAATTACTATGAAAAGATGGATCAGTTTGCTTTTGGCTGTCTGCATGCTGTTCACCCTCGTGGCCTGCGGTCCCAAGGATGACAAGCAGGATCAGCCCGACGACAGCAACAATGACCAGCAGCAGTCCGAGTCTGCCGGCACTTACAAGTTCGGCGGCATCGGCCCCCTGACCGGCGAAGCCGCCATTTACGGCAACGCGGTCAAGAACGGCGCTACCATCGCTGTGGAAGAGATCAACGCTCTGGGCGGCGTTCAGATCAATCTGGACTTTGAGGATGACGTGGCCGACGGCGAGACCTCCGTCAACGCCTACAATACCCTGGTGGACTGGGGCATGCAGTGCCTGGTGGGCACCGTAACGACCGGCGCCTGCATCGCTGTTTCCGCGGAAACCTACAAGGACCGCGTCTTCACCCTGACGCCCTCCGCTTCTTCCGTGGATGTCATCGACGGCAAGGACAATATGTTCCAGGTCTGCTTTACCGACCCCAACCAGGGCACCGGCTCCGCCACCTATATGGCCGCCAATATGCCCGAGGCCAAGATCGCCGTGATCTACCGCAATGACGACGCTTATTCCCAGGGCATCCGGGACACCTTTGTGGCCAAGGCTGCTGAGGAAGAGCTGAACATTGTCTACGAAGGCACCTTCACCGCTGATACCGCCACCGACTTCTCCGTGCAGCTCAACGCCGCGCAGGCTGCCGAGGCAGACCTCATCTTCCTGCCCATCTACTATCAGCCCGCTTCCGTGATCCTGAAGCAGGCCAACGACATGGGCTACAAGCCCACCTTCTTCGGTGTGGACGGTATGGACGGCATTCTGGGTATGACTGGCTTCGACACCACTCTTGCCGAGGGCGTCATGCTGCTGACCCCCTTCTCCGCCGACGCGGAGGACGACCTGACCAAGAGCTTCGTTGAGAAGTACCAGGCCGCTTACGGCGAAGTGCCCAACCAGTTCGCCGCTGACGCTTATGACGCTGTGTACATCCTGTACAACGCTCTGGAGAAGGCCGGCTGCAATCCTGATATGTCCGCCGAGGAAATCTGCGAAAAGCTGATTGAAGTCATGCCCACCCTGACCTACACCGGCCTGACCGGCACGGATATGACTTGGGCTTCCACCGGCGAGGTGTCCAAGATGCCCACCGCTGTAGTCATCAAGGACGGCGTGTACGTCACTGCGTGAGCCAAATGAACGTATCAGCGTTCATTTGAAAAGATGATTCAAATTGGTTCGCCATTGCAATGGCGAATTCTACGAAGTATATTGGCTGGAGGGAGAAGTTCTCCCTCCAGCCCTACCCATTTTATATGGGCAGGTTTCTGTGGCGGAATCAGAGGGAAAACGTCGTTTTCCTTGTGATTTTCCCATAGCAATTCAAGAGAAAAAGAGGTGCAACCGTATGGAATTCCTTTCCTATCTCATCAGTGGTATCAGTCTGGGCAGCGTTTACGCCATTATCGCCCTTGGCTACACCATGGTGTACGGCATCGCCAAAATGCTGAACTTCGCCCACGGCGACGTCATCATGATCGGCGGGTATATCTCCTTTTGCGCCATGAGCTACCTGAATTTCCCGGGCTGGCTGGCGCTGATCCTGGCAATGGTAGTATGTACTGCGCTGGGCGTCGTCATCGAGGGTCTGGCCTACCGGCCCCTGCGGGAAGCGACCAGTCTGGCAGTCCTCATCACGGCCATCGGCGTTTCCTACTTCTTGCAGAATTCCGCCCTGCTCATCTGGGGCGCTACGCCGAAGGTATTCAGCCCCATCGTGGAGGGGACCCAGAACATTGGCGGACTGTCTGTCTCCAATATCTCCCTGCTGACTATGGCGGCGTGCATTGTGATCATGGTGGTTTTGACCCTGTTTACCAGCAAAACCAAGATGGGCAAGGCCATGCGGGCCTGCTCCGAGGATAAGGGCGCGGCCCAGCTCATGGGCATCAACGTCAACCGCACCATTTCCACCACCTTTGCCATCGGCTCCGCCCTGGCAGCGGTGGCAGGCGTGCTGATGTGCTCCGCCTATCCCACGCTGATGCCCACCACTGGCTCCATGCCCGGCATCAAGGCCTTCACCGCCGCGGTGTTCGGCGGCATCGGGTCCATCCCCGGCGCGTTTCTGGGCGGTATTCTGCTGGGTATCATTGAGGCGCTGGCCAAGGCCTACCTCTCCACGCAGCTTTCCAACTCCATCGTGTTCGCTGTGCTGATCATCGTGCTGCTGGTACGGCCGGCCGGTCTGCTGGGCAAATATGTGCCTGAGAAAGTTTGAGGTGGCGGACATGAACAAGCTAAACAACATGAAAAAAAGCACCAAGGTGGATTTCGCCACCTATTTGGGCGTCATCATCGCATTCATCGTCATCACCGTTTTGATGAACAACGGAACTTTGGGCCGCAAGCAGGTAGGTCTGCTGGTCCCGGCATGCTGCTATGTGGTCATGGCTGTGTCCCTGAACCTCACTGTGGGTATTTTGGGTGAGCTGAGTCTGGGCCATGCGGGATTTATGAGCGTGGGCGCTTTTTCCGGCGTCATCGCTGCCATGAGTCTGGCAGAGGCCATCCCCTTTGAACCGCTGCGGCTGGCCATCGCTATGGTGGCCGGCGCCGTATGCGCGGGCATCGCGGGCGTCATCGTGGGCGTACCCGTACTGCGGCTCCGGGGCGACTATCTGGCCATCGTCACCCTGGCCTTCGGCGAGATCATCAAGGACCTCATCAACTGCCTGATCGTGGGCCATGACAGTGAGGGCCTGCACATCATCTTCAACTTCAAGGGTCTGAAAACCGTGGACGACCTGGGTCTGCTCCCCGGCGGAAATGTCATCATCAAGGGTGCCCAGGGCGCTACCGGAACCGATACCATCGCCTCCTTTACCGCCGGCGTGGTACTGATCCTCATTACCCTGTTTGTGGTGCTCAACCTCATTCACAGCCGGACCGGCCGGGCAGTCATGGCCATTCGCGACAACCGCATCGCCGCGGAAAGCGTGGGCATCAACATCACCAAGTACAAGCTCATCGCCTTTGTCACCTCCGCCACCCTCGCGGGTGCGGCGGGCGCGCTGTACGGTCTGAATTACTCCTCTTTGCAGGCCACCAAATTTAACTTCAACACCTCAATCCTGGTGCTGGTATTCGTGGTACTGGGCGGTCTGGGCAATATCTGGGGCTCTATCGTCGCCGCCATTGTGCTGTATGTGCTGCCAGAGGCCCTGCGCTCTGTGGCGGACCTGCGGATGCTGGTGTACGCCATCGTATTGATCCTGGTCATGCTGGCTACAAACAGTCCCAAGATGAAGGCTGTGCTTTCCCGGGTCATCCCCCGGAAGAAAGGAGACGAGGTCAATGAGTAAGAAATTTGAAAAGCCGAACATGGTTCCCGTCCCCAGCCATTCCATTATTCCCGATCGGGATGTGGGCAAGTCTCCCATTCTGGAGTGCAACCACCTGGGCATCGACTTCGGCGGCCTGCGGGCCGTAGACGATTTCAACCTGACCGTCGGCCGCACGGAAATTGCCGGTCTTATCGGCCCCAACGGTGCCGGCAAGACTACGGTGTTTAATCTGCTGACCAAGGTGTACCAGCCCACCCGGGGCACGATTTTACTGGACGGCATCGACACTGCTGGGAAAAGCACCATTCAAATCAACCGCATGGGCATCGCCCGGACCTTTCAGAATATCCGGCTGTTCTCCAATCTCACCGTGGAGGACAATGTAAAGATCGGACTGCATAATCAGGAAGTCTACTCCACGTTCTCCGGCATCTTCCGGCTTCCGAAGTACTGGAAGAAGGAAAAAGTCGCCCACGAACGCGCGTTGGAGCTGCTGAGCATTTTTGACATGCAGGATATGGCCGCCATGAAAGCCGGTTCCCTCCCCTACGGCGCACAGCGCCGGCTGGAGATCGTCCGGGCCTTGGCCACCAATCCCAGCCTGCTGCTGCTGGATGAGCCCGCCGCAGGCATGAATCCGTCGGAAACCGCAGAGCTGATGGAAAATATCGTCAAGATCCGCGACATGTTCCAAATCGCCGTACTGCTCATTGAGCACGATATGAGTTTGGTCATGAGCATTTGCGAGGGCATTTGCGTGTTGAACTTCGGTCAGGTCATCGCCAAGGGCACCGCCGAGGAAATCCAGGCCAACCCGGCCGTCATCGAAGCCTACCTGGGCAAGAAAAAGGAGGCCTGAGCCATGCTGAAAGTCAACGACATCAACGTCTATTACGGCAGCATCCACGCCATTAAGGGCGTGTCCTTCGAGGTCCACCAGGGAGAGGTCGTGACCCTCATCGGTGCCAACGGCGCGGGCAAGAGTACCATTTTGCAGACCGTGTCCGGCCTGCTGCGGTCCAAGACCGGGTCCGTGGAATTTTTGGGCGAGAATCTGGGCAATGTAGCCCCTCATAAAATCGTAGCCAAGGGGCTGGCCCATGTGCCGGAAGGCCGCCGGGTCTTTCTGCAGATGACCGTGGAGGAAAATCTGGAAATGGGCGCGTTCACCCGCCCCGGCAGTGAAGTGGATTCCGGCATCGCTGACGTATATAAGCGCTTCCCTCGGCTGGAAGAGCGCCGCAGGCAGATCGCCGGCACCCTGTCCGGCGGCGAGCAGCAGATGCTGGCCATGGGCCGGGCACTCATGTCCAAGCCTCAGCTTTTGATGCTGGATGAGCCGTCCATGGGTCTGGCGCCCCTGCTGGTGGAACAGATTTTTGAGATCATCAAGGAGCTGCACAAGGCCGGCACCACGATTTTGCTGGTGGAACAGAACGCGCAGATGGCCCTGTCCGTGGCAGACCGGGGCTATGTGCTGGAGACGGGCAAAATCGTCACCACCGGCACCGGCGCGGAACTTTTGAACGACGATGCGGTGAAAAAGGCGTATCTGGGCGCTTAAAAAAGGAAACGGCAATTGCCGTTTCCTTTTTTATTTTTTACGCCTGGGCGTGAGCTCTGCGAGGCTTTCACATGGTTCATAAAAAGAGGCAGGCCTTTACGGCCTGCCTCTTTTTATTCCGGAATCTGCAGGGCTGCCACGCCGGATTCGCCGGTGCGGATGCGGACCACGTCGTCCACGGTGCAGATAAAAATCTTTCCGTCGCCCACATTGCCGGTATACAGCGCCGCGCGGGCCGCGGCCACCACCAGCGCCGGGTCCACTGTGGACACCACGATGTCTACCTGGATCTTCGGCAACAGGTTCATACTCATTTCCACGCCGCGGTACTGGCCGGTCTTGCCCTTTTGCGTGCCGCAGCCCATGACGCTGGTCACCGTCATGCCCGTAACTCCGATAGCCGACATGGTGTCCCGCAAGGTGCCGAACCGCTCTTCGGAGCACAGGATGCTGACCTTCGTATACTTCCGTGTGCCGGACGTGCCGCCGGCTTCCAGGGGGAAGGCCCGCAGATCCGTGACCGGCACCGGACCGGCGGATTCCAGACCCAGGTGCGGCGCAGTGGACATGAAGTCTGCGTAGGCGCTGGCCATGCCGTGCTCGGTGATGTCCAGACCCTCGATCTCCTCCTCGGCACTGACCCGCAGACCGATGGTTTTGTCAATGAGCTTGAACACCAGGAACATCACGGCCACCGTATAGGCCCCGATACACACAATGCCCAGCAGCTGCACCCCCAGGTGGGCAAATCCGCCGCCGTAGAACAGACCGGATTGGGTATTGAACAGCCCCTCTGCCAGCGCGCCCCACAGGCCGTTGGCACCGTGGACCGCCACCGCACCAACCGGGTCGTCAATGTGCAGTTTGAAGTCCACCGCTTCTACCACCACATCCACCAGAATGCCCGCCACCAGGCCGATGACCACCGCGCCGACAGCGTTCACCGTGGCGCAGGGGGCCGTGATGGCCACCAGGCCCGCCAGCGACGCGTTCAGGCACATGGACACATCCGGCTTGCCATTTTTTGCCCAGGTGAAAACCATGCAGGCCACCGTGGCCACCGCCGGGGCAATGGTTGTGCTGCCCAGGATGCGGGCCAGCTCCGCACTGTCCCCTGCTGCCGCGCCGTTGAAGCCGTACCAGCAAAACCACAAAATGAAGCAGCCAAGTGCGCCCAAGGTCACGGAATGGCCGGGGATGGCGTTGGACTTCACCGCACCGTCTTTGTCCGTAGTATACTTACCGATACGCGGCCCCAGCAGACAGGCACCCACCAGCGCCGTCAGGCCACCGACCATGTGGATGACCGCCGACCCGGCGAAATCCACGAAGCCCAGTCCGGCCAGCCAGCCAGCGCCGTTCCAGACCCAACCCGCCTCAATGGGATACACCACCGCGCTGATAACACCGGAATACACGCAGTAGGCCAGGAACTTGGTCCGCTCCGCCATGGCGCCGGACACGATGGTGGCCGCTGTGGCGCAGAACACCAGCTGGAAGAAGAAGTTCGACCAGTCAAAGCCGTAAAAGTCCGTGAACAGTTGATACTCCGGCCGGCCGATCAGGCCGAAAAAGTAGTGCTCGCTATTCATGATGCCGTAGCCCAGGAGCATGAACACCACGGTCCCGATGCAGAAATCCATCAGGTTTTTCATGATGATGTTGCCCGCATTTTTTGCCCGGGTAAAGCCCGTTTCTACCATGGCAAAGCCGCCCTGCATGAAAAATACAAGCACCGCGCCTACCAAATACCATACTGACAGTTCCATTCTCTGTTCCCTCCAAAAAAGCGAAAGGGGCCGGAGTACAACAATGTACTCCGGCCCCTTCGCCGTTTGATGGGCTTAGTTTACGCTTTTGCCGGCAATTCGTCAATAGGCGGTTTGCCTAAAGAATTTGCAAGTTTTTATGAAACTTCCGTCATTTCAGAGAGGTGTAGCCCATGAGCATCTCATCGGCCTGGGCCGCGGCGGCCTTACCGTCCGCCAGGGCCAGTACCACTAAGGTCGCACCCATGCGCATGTCGCCGGCCACGATGACTTTTCCCTCTGTTCCTTGTTCCTTTAAGGATGCATTGTATTCCTCTGTACCGGAAAATCCAGAGGCAATCAGGAGCATTTCTGCCGGAATAGTCGATTCTCCGCTTTCTGTTGAGAGCACAACCGATTTCAGCTGTCCTTGCTCATCGGGGATGATCTGCTTCACCTTTGATGAGAACCTGCGGATATCTTCACCGAAAACTTCGTTGGTCTCAGCATGGGCATAATCAATCTCCGGGCCATAGGCACTCTTCGGTTTGCGGATGATCTGGGTCACGGATCTGCAGCCTTGACGTACCGCGGTTGCAATGCAGTCGCTGGCGGTGTTGCCGTTTCCGATAACAACGACATTTTTATCTTTGGCACTGGGCGCGGTCTTACGCTCCCCGATCTGGGTCTGGATCACCGGCTTCAGGTAGTCCAGGGCATAATACACTCCTTGGGCCTCGCCCTGGAATTCCACGGGCCGGGGCGCCTGGGCACCGCAGCACAAAATCACATAGTCGTATTCCGCCGTGAGCTGCTCCATGGTCACATCCACGCCCACATTCACGGAAGTCTTGAAGGTCACACCCTCCGTCTCCATCAGCGCAATGCGGCGGGCCACTACGGATTCATCCAGCTTCATATTGGGAATACCGTACAGCAGCAGGCCGCCGGGACGTTTGTCCCTCTCGTACACCGTGACGCTGTGGCCCCGGTGGTTCAGGAAATACGCGGCGGACAGCCCCGCCGGACCGCTGCCCACCACTGCGATGCGCTTATCTGACCGCGCCTGGGGCGGATGGGGCTGCATCAGGCCGTTTTCAAAAGCGTATTCGATGATATACAGTTCGTTGTCTTTGATGGCCACACTCCCGCCTACGTGCTGGCAGTTACAGCCGTTCTCACACAGGGCGGGACACACCCGGCCGGTGAATTCCGGGAACGGAGCCGTTTTCAGCAGACGGGACAGAGCATGCTCCGGGTTGCCCAGGTACACCATGTCGTTCCATTCGGGAATCAGGTTATACAGGGGGCAGCCCATACGTTTGCCGTCAAACACGATGCCCGCCTGACAAAAGGGCACGCCGCAGTCCATGCACCGGGCCCCCTGCCGGGTCCGCTCCTTGGGAGACAGGCCCAGATTGAATTCGTTGAAGTCCTTGACCCGCTCACCGATGGGGCGCTCCCCATGGGGAACGCGGTCATATTCCATAAATCCGGTTTTCTTTCCCATTGTTTACGCCCCCTTTCTCTTGAACGCTTCCAGTTCCGCCTGTGCTCTGGGCATACCCTTGGCTTCCAGTGCGGCGATGGCTTCCAGCATCTGGCTGTAATCCCGGGGTACGATCTTTTTGAACTCTCCGATATAGCGCTGGAAATCCCCTAAAATTTCCTTGCCCTTGGCGGAATTCGTAGCATTTACATGGGCCTCGATCATGGCTCGCAAATCGTTGATATCGTACTCCTCCGTGACCTGTTCGATGGACACCAATTCTTTATTGACCCGCAGGTACAGATCGTGTTCCTCGTCCAGTACATAGGCAACGCCGCCGGACATGCCCGCGGCAAAATTCCGCCCGGTCTTGCCCAGAATGACAGCCTTGCCGCCGGTCATGTACTCGCAGCCGTGGTCGCCTACGCCCTCTACCACCGCGGTGGCACCAGAATTGCGGACGCAGAAGCGTTCGCCGGCGATGCCGCTGATGTAGGCCTGGCCGGAGGTGGCACCATACAGGGCCACGTTGCCAATGATGATGTTTTCCCCCGCGGCAAAGCGGCTTTTCTTGTCCGGATACACAATGAGCTTGCCGCCGGACAAGCCTTTGCCGAAGTAGTCGTTGGAATCTCCTTCCAGCGCCAGGGTCAGACCCTTGGGAATGAAGGCGCCGAAGGATTGGCCCGCGCCGCCGGTGCATTGGACGATATAGGCATCCTCCTCCAGAGAGGTGCCAAAGCGCCGGGTCAGTTCCGCACCGAAGCTGGTGCCGAAGGCACGGTCCGTGCTGGAAATGGCGTAGCTGACTTTATGCTTCCCGTTTTTGTTCAGCATCTTCATTAGCACCTTCATGTCGGGCGTCTGTTCCAAGTGGAAATTGTAGATGTCCTTTTCATTGAAAATGCAGTTTTCATTGGGAGTGGCGGCCAGAATGGCGGATACATCCACCATCTCGGCGCGCTTTGTGATCTGCTTGGGCCGGGGCTTGAGCAGGTCCGTGCGGCCTACCAGTTCGTCCATCGTATGAATGCCCAAAGCCGCCATGATCTCCCGGACTTCCTGGGCCACATAGGTCATGAAATTCATGACGTACTCCGGTTTGCCCTTGAAATGCTTGCGCAGTTCGGGGTTCTGGGTCGCGATGCCCATGGGGCAGGTGTCCAGATTGCATACACGCATCATGGCGCAGCCCATGGCGATCAGCGGCGCGGTGGCGAAGCCGAATTCCTCGGCCCCCAGCATACAGGCGATGGCCACGTCCCGACCGGTCATCAGTTTGCCGTCCGTCTCTACCCGGACCCGAGAGCGCAGGCCGTTTTGCAGCAGGGTCTGGTGGGTCTCCGCCACACCCAGTTCCCAGGGCAGGCCGGCATTATAGATGGAGTTGTTGGGCGCGGCACCAGTGCCGCCGTCGTACCCGGAAATCAGGATGACCTGGGCCCCGGCCTTGGCTACGCCCGCCGCGATGGTGCCCACGCCGGCTTCCGATACCAGCTTCACGGAGATGCGGGCATTCCGGTTGGCGTTTTTCAGGTCGTAAATCAGCTGAGCCAGATCCTCGATGGAGTAGATATCATGGTGAGGCGGCGGGGAAATCAGGGACACGCCCGGGGTGGAATACCGGGTCTTGGCCACCCAGGGCCAGACCTTTCCGCCGGGTAAATGTCCGCCTTCGCCGGGCTTGGCGCCTTGGGCCATCTTGATTTGGATCTCTTCCGCGGACACCAGGTACTCGCTGGTCACGCCGAAGCGGCCGGAGGCCACCTGCTTGATGGCGGAGTTTTTGTCTGTGCCCAGACGCTCAGGACGCTCGCCGCCCTCGCCGGAGTTGGACTTGCCGCCCAAACGGTTCATGGCCTCCGCCATGCACTCGTGGGCCTCCTGGGAAATGGATCCGTAGGACATGGCGCCGGTCTTGAAGCGCTTGACGATCTCGCTGACCGGCTCCACCTCGTCCAGGGGGATGGCATCCCGGTGCCCGGTATCGAAGGCCAGCAGGCCCCGGAGGGTGTGGGGGATGTCCTCCCCGTCCACCAGGGCGGAGTATTCCTTGAAGGTCTCATAATTGCCCTCCTGCACCGCCTTTTGCAGAGTCAGGATGGTTTTGGGGTTGTACATATGATCCTCCGCGCCTTTGCCGGTGCGGAGTTTATGGAATCCCGTGGAATCCGTAGTCAGATCGATGTTCAGGCCCATGGGGTCGAAGGCATTGTCGTGCCGGGCAATGACCGCTTCCGCGATTTCGTCCAGGCCGATGCCCCCCACCCGGCTGGTGGTATTGGTGAAGTATTTCTGGATCACCGACCGGTTGATGCCGATACACTCGAAGATCTGGGCCGACTGGTAGGATTGGATGGCGGAAATGCCCATCTTGGATGCGATCTTCACCACGCCGTGCAAAACCGCGCTGTTGTAATCCGCCACGGCGGCGTGGGGATCCTTATCCAGCATGTTCAGTTCAATCATTTCGCTGATGCATTCCTGGGCCAGATAGGGGTTGATGGCCCGGGCACCGTAGCCCAGCAGGGTGGCGAAGTGGTGCACTGCCCGAGGCTCCGCGCTTTCCAGAATCATAGAAACAGCCGTGCGCTTTTTCGTACGGACCAGATACTGTTCCAGGCCCGCCACTGCCAGCAGGGACGGGATGGCCGTGTGGTTCTCGTCAATGCCCCGGTCCGACAAAATGATGATGTTCGCACCGTTGCGATAGGCCTTATCCACCGCGACAAACAGTCGGTCCATGGCCCGGTCCAGACTGGTGTTCTTGTAATACAGCAGGGAGATGGTCTGGCTCTTCAGGCCCGGCATATTCAGGGCCTTGATCTTTTGCAGCTCCTGAGTGGTCAAAATGGGGTTTTCAATTTGCAGCACCCGGCAGTTTTCCGCCTTGTCCTGCAAAAGGTTGCCGTCACTGCCCACGTACACCGTGGTGTCCGTGACGATCTCTTCCCGGATGGAGTCGATGGGCGGGTTCGTCACTTGGGCGAACATCTGTTTGAAGTAGTTAAACAACGGCTGGTGCTTTTCGCTCAGCACCGCCAGAGGAATGTCCGCACCCATGGCGTTGGTGGGCTCCACACCGGTCTTGGCCATTGGTAAAATCAGCTGGCGCACATCCTCATAGGTATAGCCGAATACTTTATACAATTTATCCCGCTGGCTCTGGGTATGCTCCGGCACCCGCTGGGGCGGCTGTGCCAAATCATCCAGGTGTACCAGTTCCCGATCCAGCCACTCCCCGTAGGGATGGCTGCGGGCAAAGGTGTTTTTGATCTCGTCATCCTCCAGCAAACGTCCCTGGACGGTATCCACCAGAAGCATCCGGCCGGGTTGCAGTCGGGATTTCCGCACGATTTTTTCCGCAGGAATATCCAGCACGCCCACTTCGGACGCTAAAATCAGAGTATCATCATCGGTGAGGTAATACCGGGCAGGACGCAGGCCGTTGCGGTCCAGCACCGCGCCAACCAAATCGCCGTCGGAAAACAGGACCGCCGCAGGGCCATCCCAAGGTTCCATCATGGTGGCGTAGTAGTGGTACATATCCCGCTTGGCTCGGGACATATCCTGATTTTTCTGCCAAGGCTCTGGAATGGCCATCATCACCGCTTTCGGCAGGCTCATGCCGGAGTACATGAGGAACTCCAGCGTGTTATCCAGCATGGCGGAGTCCGACCCGGCGGTGTTCACCACAGGCAGGACCTTTTCCATATCCTCTTCCAGCAGGGGAGAATACATGGTCTCCTCCCGGGCCAGCATACGGTCGATATTGCCCCGGATGGTGTTGATCTCGCCATTGTGGAGGATGATGCGGTTGGGATGCGCCCGCTCCCAGCTGGGGGTCGTATTGGTGGAGAAGCGGGAATGGACCATGGCCATGGCGGACTGGTAGCGCTCATCCTGTAAGTCCGGATAGAACCGCCGCAGCTGACCCACCAGGAACATGCCTTTATAGACAATGGTCCGGCTGGACAGGCTGGCTACATAGGTGTCCTGCACCGACTGCTCAAATTCCCGGCGCACCACGTACAGCTTCCGATCAAAATCAATGCCTTTATTTACCGCCGCGGGCTTTTTGATAAAGCACTGGCAGATGTATGGCATACAGTTCCGGGCACGGTCTCCCAGGACCTCCGGGCAGGTGGGGACATCCCTCCAGCCTAAAAATTCCAGGCCTTCTTTTTCCGCGATGGTCTCAAACAGCTTTTTGCACCGGCTACGGCGCAGGGTATTTTGCGGGAAGAAAAACATTCCCACTCCGTATTCCCGTTCGCCGCCCAGCGCGATGGATTGCGCCTGACAGGCCTCCGAGAAAAAAGAGTGGGAGATCTGTAACATGATGCCGACTCCATCGCCGGTTTCTCCGGAGGCGTCCTTGCCTGCCCGGTGCTCTAATTTTTCCACGATGCTCAGGGCATCGTCCACAGTCTTGTGGGTTTTTTCCCCTTTCAGATTCACCACCGCGCCAATGCCGCAGGCATCGTGCTCAAAGCGGGGATCGTACAGGGTCTGTCGGTGCTCCATTGGGCCACCCCTTTTCCTATGATTCATATGATGCGAGGATGTGCCCCGCTGCCTCCGACAGCTTCTGAGACGTTTCCATACTCAGCCGCTGGAGATAGCGGTGGGCCTGATCCTCGGTAAAATGCTCTCGCTCCATCAGCAGGGCCTTCGCCCGGCTGATGCGTTGTTTTTCATCCTCTGTGCGGGTTTGTGCGGAAGGTCTGGTCCGGCGCCGCTGAAGCTGCACCAACATCCGCACCGCGCCTACCAGTTCCGACGGGCGGAAGGGCGCGGAAAGCCGGAAGATACTGTCATCCTCCAGCAGGTCCAGCAAAGTGCCTTTTGCCACCATGAGGACCATTGCGTCATCCCGTTCCAGACTGCGGGCCATATGCTGGGCAGTCATGTCCGGAAATTTGTAGCCGCAGACAACGATGCCCCGTCCGGTTTTCTTCAAGACCCGAATGGCCTCCTGCCCTGTGCGGCAAGCGCACCGGACGGAAAGGCCGTTCTTTTCCAGCAGGGAGGCAATGCCTTCCCGGTCCTTTTCGCTTTCAAACACTACGATGATGGACACAGGGATGCAGCTCCTCTCACCCTTAGGCTCCATTGGGTGCAATTTTGCACGAAACGGGGCAAAGGGAAAATTTTGCGGGGATTTTTTGTGAAAAAGTTCTAATCCGGGAACCCCTCACCCGCCCTCTTCGAGGGCACCCTCCCCCCTATGGGGGGAGAGCAATTTCAAATCCATTTTTGGGGCAGCTTTGCCGCCCCAAAAATACTTCTCACGAAGTGAGTGTGCCCACAGGGCGCGCGAACGCAGTGCAAGCTCCTAAAATCAAGGCGCGCTGCGCCTTGATTTTAATAATTTACCATGTACCGGTCGATCTCCCACTGGCTGACGCTGATGCGGAAGGCATCCCATTCGGCACGCTTGCCGGCAATGTACTGGGTATAGGCATGGTCGCCCAAAACATCCAGCGTCAGCGGGTCCTTTTCCATGTTCTCCACCGCTTCGATCAGACTGCCGGGAAGGGACGCAATGCCGTTTTTCTCCCGGGTCTTTTGGTCCATGGCAAAGATATCCTCCGTAATTTCGCCGGGCACCTGCATCTGCTTCTCAATGCCGTCCAATCCGGCGGCCAGGCACAGGGCCAGCGCCAAATACGGATTGCAGGAGGGATCGGGGTTGCGCAGCTCCACGCGGGTGGACTGCCCCCGGGCAGCGGGGATACGGATCAGCGCGGAGCGGTTGGAGGCGGACCATGCCAGATAGCAGGGGGCCTCGTAACCGGGCACCAGGCGCTTGTAGGAATTCACCAGGGGATTGGTGACGGCGGTGATGTTCTGCACATGGGCCAGCAGGCCGGCAATGAATTGATAGGCCTGAACGGACAGCTTTTTCTCGCCGTTCTCATCGTAAAACACGTTCTTGCCGTTTTTGAACAGAGACATGTTCACGTGCATACCGCTACCGTTGATGCCGAAAATGGGCTTGGGCATGAAAGTTGCGTGCAGACCGTGCTGCTGGGCAAAGACCTTAACCGCCATTTTGAACGTCATGATATTATCTGCGGCGGTGAGAGCATCGGCATATTTAAAGTCGATCTCGTGCTGGCCTTCGGCTACCTCGTGGTGGGACGCTTCGATCTCAAAGCCCATCTGCTCCAAGGCCAGGCAAATCTCACGGCGGACGTTGGAGCCATGGTCCAGGGGCGCCAGGTCAAAATAGCCGGCCTCATCGGCAGTCTTGGTGGTGGGATGGCCTTCCTCGTCAGTTTCAAACAGGAAGAATTCGCACTCAGGCCCCACATTGAAGGCGTCAAAGCCCATCGCTTCCGCCCGCTTCAGGGTACGCTTCAAGATACCGCGAGGGTCACCCACGAAGGGAGTACCGTCCGGGTTATACACATCGCAGATAAAACGGGCCACTTTGCCGTGCTGGGGGCGCCAGGGCAGAATCACAAAGGTATCCAGGTCCGGATGCAGGTATTGGTCAGATTCATGGATACGGGTAAAGCCCTCAATGGAAGAGCCGTCAATGGCGATCTGGTTGTTCAGTGCTTTTTCGATCTGAGAACTGGTGATGGCCACGTTCTTCATCATACCAAAAATGTCCGTGAACTGCATGCGGATGAATTCTACATCCTCGTCTTTTACGATGCGTAAAATGTCGTCCTTTGTGTACTTCGCCATGTTCATCTACTCCTTCAATCTATGTAATTTCGGTCTTGATACAAAAAACAGAGCGCACGGTTCCCTCACTGGGGACCCCTTTGCCCTCTGATATAGGCATTATACGGAATCTCGCCGGATTTGTCAATGGATAGATTTTGGAATTTTGCAAGCCCGATTTAACTTTGTTGCATTTTACAAAAGTGTCGGAAAATCAGGTTCCCGGACTGTAAAACGTTACCACCACGTCTTGCACATGATGGATTTTGAATGCGCGGCGGGACAGGTTCGGACAGCTTTTTGACAGATTCTCCGGCGACTTCCTGCATGGACAAAAAATTTCCCCGCCAAAAGCGGGGAAATTCCTATTTCATTCTCTGGACCACATATAGCAATAGGCTTGGGCCCAGGAACCAAAATGTTCCGTTTTGATGAGCTGCCGCACTTCCTCTTTGGAATACCAGGCCGCGTCGATCTCTTCTCCGCCTTCGTCCACGTGACTGAAGGATCCCGTGGCCGTGCCGATGACGCAGGAGGTGGTCTCGTTGGAGATGCCCACGGCACTGAACGCACCTTTGAGAACGTCCCGGACTTCCACCATGTCCAGCCCCGTCTCCTCCTTCAGTTCCCGCACGGCGCACTCTGCCGCGGTCTCCCCGGGGTCAATCAGTCCCGCCGGGAAGCCGAAGATGGTTTTGCCCAGCTCCAGCCGAAATTCCCGCACCAGCACCACATGCTCGTCCGCCGGGTCGTTGACGATCATCACCACCGCGTCGGTGGAGTGGTCGTACAGCTTTTCCCGGGTATCGATCTCTTTGTCCCGGGAGACCATTTCGTAGACCTTTTCATGGCCGCTCCGGTCCCGATAGGTCACCAAGTAGTAGTCCAGGTATTGGCCGTCATAGACCTTTTCGATCTTCTCGTATTCCATCAGCTACGCTCCGCCGCTTTCTTTGCTGCCCGGACCACATGGTGCACCAGCACCGCCGTGGTCACCGCACCCAATCCGCCGGGGACAGGGGTGATGGCGCTGACCTTCGCCGCCACCGCGCCGAAATCCACATCACCACAGAGCTTGCCGCTGCCGGGGTCGGTATTGATGCCCACATCAATCACCGTTTGATGGGGGGAAAAATACTCCGGGCCGTAGGCCTTGGCCCTGCCGGTGGCCAGCACCACGATGTCCGCCTGCTTTGTTACTTCCGCCAGTTTCGGCGTGCGGCTGTGGCACAGGGTGACTGTGGCGTTCTTTTCCAACAGGAGCATGGATACCGGGCGGCCAATGACCAAGCTCCGGCCCACCACCGCTACACTCCGGCCCTGCAGATCGATGCCGTAATAGTCCAGCATCTCCATGACCGCCTGGGCCGTGCACGGCGCAAAGCCGATGCCGCTGCCGGTGAACACTCCGCCCAGGCTCATGTCCGTGATACCGTCCACGTCTTTGGTAGGGTGGATGGCGTGACGGATGGTCTCGCCGTCGATCTGCTCCGGCATGGGGCGAAAGAGCATGATGCCGTGGACGATGGGGCTCTCGTTCAGCGTGTGGATGGTCTCCAGCACCTGTTCCGTGGAGGCGCTTTGCGCCAGGCCCGCAGTCACGGCGGACACACCGCCCTTGCTCATGTTCTTTTTGATGCTGTTTTCATAGGAGACATCCGCCGGGTTCTCCCCCACCCGCACCAGGGCCACCACCGGGGTGATGCCCTGTGCCTGCAGGCCGGCACTGATCTTCGCGGATCTCTCGTACAGCGCTTGGGCAACAGGTGCACCCTCTAATAGTATCGTGCTCACTGCTTCTTCTCCTTTTTCAATTGCCGGTAAACGTCCTCATAGGTACGTTCTGCCAGCTTCCAATATTTGTTTATCAGCTTGTCTGCCTCGGCATTCATGCGGCGTGCATACTCCCGGTCCTTCATCAGGCGGGTGTTTACCACCACGTTGACCGCCGCGCCGTACATCCCCGCCCAACACAGCACCGCGCCGGTGGCTGCATCGGAAACCGCCATAACGCTGCCCTTTTTGGCGTATTCACTGTGGAGCTCAATCATCCGGCAGCACAGGCGCAGCACCTCCATAGGCACCGCCGCCGCCCGGCGCAGGCACTGTTCCATGACCGTATCGTGCTCCGGGTCGTTTTTGTCCAACTTGTAGGCTTCCGCCAAAGGGGCAAAGGCTTCCGCATCCCTTTGGATGAGAGCGGTGAGTTCTTTTTGAAGCTGGGCCGTTTCGTTCATGAGACAGTAGAGGTCCGCTTCTACGTCCTTATACTTCTCCTTGCCCACGGTGAGATTGCCCACCATGTGGCCCAGCGCCGCGCCCAGAGCGGCCGCCAGCGCCGACGCACCGCCGCCGCCGGGGGTGGCCTCTTTGGAGGCAAGCGCCGTTAAAAAGTCCGAAATGGGATATTGTGATAGTTCCATAAAGCCACCATCCAAACAAAAAACCTCGCGAGAGTTCGCCATCGCAATAGCGAATCCATACAATCCGTTTTTTGCTGCCGAAAAAATACTTCTCACTGCGCTCATGTTCCCGCAGTGTAATCCCCTCGTTTGAACGCTTCTGTGAAGTGTTCAAACGATTTAAAACAGTCCCGTGATTTTTCCGTTTTCGTCTACGTCGATCTTTTCCGCTGCCGGAACCTTGGGCAGGCCCGGCATGGTCATGATGTCGCCTGTGAGGGCCACAATGAAGCCCGCGCCGGCGGAGACCTTCAGGTTTCGCACTGTAACGGTAAAGCCCTCCGGCGCGCCCAGCAGGGCCGGGTCATCGGAAAAGCTGTACTGCGTCTTGGCCATGCAGATGGGCAGCTTGTCAAAACCCAGCTCCGCCAGCTCCTGGGCTTGCTTTTTCGCGGCCGGCGTGAGGATGACTCCGTCGCCCCGGTAGACGTTTTTGACGATGTCCTCCAGCTTCTTTTCAATGGGGTCCTCTGCGTCATAGGAGAAGCGGAAGTGATTGTCCGCCTCGCACAGGCGCACCACTTCCTCCGCCAGAGCCACGCCGCCCGCGCCGCCTTTGGCCCAGACTTCGCTCAGCGCCACGGTGACTCCCAGCTCCCGGCACTTGTCTTCCACCAAGTCCAGCTCCGCTTTTGTGTCCGTGGGGAAGGCGTTGATGGCCACCACGCAGGACAGGCCGAATACATTTTTGATATTGTCCACATGGCGCAGGAGATTGGGCAGACCCCGTTCCAGGGCTTCCAGATTCTCGCTGTTCAGGTCTGCTTTCGCCACGCCGCCGTGGTGCTTCAGTGCCCGGACCGTGGCAACGACCACCACTGCGTCAGGGGTCAGTCCGGCCATGCGGCACTTGATGTCCAGGAATTTTTCCGCGCCCAGGTCTGCGCCAAAGCCGGCTTCCGTCACGGCGTAGTCCCCCAGGGCAAGGGCCATACGGGTGGCAGTAACGGAATTGCAGCCATGAGCGATGTTGGCAAAGGGGCCGCCGTGGATAAAGGCGGGGGTGCCCTCCAGGGTCTGCACCAGATTAGGTTTGAGCGCGTCCTTCAGCAGGGCCGCCATGGCGCCCTCTGCCTTCAGGTCGTGGGCTGTTACGGGTTTGCCGTCATAGGTATAGGCCACGATGATGCGGCCCAGTCGGCGCTTCAGGTCAGGAATATCGTCCGACAGGCAGAGTACCGCCATGACCTCGCTGGCTACGGTGATATCGAAACCATCCTCCCGAGGAACGCCCTGCATCCGGCCGCCCAGACCATCCACAATATTGCGCAGCTGCCGGTCATTCATATCCACACAGCGCTTCCAGGTGATCTTTTTCACATCGATGCCCAGGGCGTTGCCCTGCTGAATATGGTTGTCCAACATGGCAGCCAGGAGATTGTTGGCTGCGCCGATGGCGTGGAAATCGCCGGTGAAGTGGAGGTTGATATCCTCCATGGGCACTACCTGGGCGTATCCGCCGCCGGCGGCGCCGCCTTTGACGCCGAACACCGGGCCCAGAGAAGGCTCCCGCAGGGCAACAACCGCGTTCTTGCCGATTTTCCGCAGGCCGTCCGCCAAGCCCACGGTGGTGGTGGTTTTACCCTCACCGGCGGGCGTGGGCGTGATGGCGGTGACCAAAATCAGCTTGCCGTTGGGACATTTGTTCTCCCGCAGTAGCGCATAATCAATCTTGGCTTTGTACCGGCCGTACTGCTCCAGATAGGTCTCCTCTACACCGGCTTTGGCCGCGATCTCCGCGATGGGAGACATTTGTGACTCCTGGGCAATTTCAATATCTGTTTTCATGACGCAAACCCCTTTCAAATTCGTTTGTAAAGTTGTGCGTTTCCTATTGTAGCATAGGCCGAGACAAATTGGAACCGCTGATGGAAAATTAACGCGCCTAAGTTTCTTGCTTTTTGCGGGGATTCATCGTACAATATAGTCAAAAAGGATGGGTTACTATGAACAAAACGAATCCTAGGAAAACAATGACATTCTCCGTAAAGCCTTCCCAGAACACATAGCGCAAAACGAGGAACAACCGGAATTAAAAAAGAACTTCCCGCAAGGGAAGTTCTTTTTGCTTATAAGTACAGGTCCGGGCGGTAATGTTCGAAAATCACTGCCTCGTTGTCTTTTTTGTCGTGGAGACTGCGGCTGGTCCAGCACACCCGCATGGCTCCCAGCGTTTCCGCCAAGCGGATGGTCAGTGGTTTGGGCCCGAGTTCGTAGGCGATGAACTGGGGCCGGCCCAGAAAGTTCAGCAATCCATGGCTGAGCAGAAAGGCCAGAGGGCGGGAAACTTCCCCCTCATAATGCCCCATGGGCATTGCCAGCTGCCCCCGCAGATACTCCGGCGCGTGCCGCCGGAACCAAAACAGCACCCGGGGGTCGAAGCATTCCACACATACATCGCCAGGATACTCCGCCAACTCCTCCGCGACCTTGGCGCACAGTTCTTTGAGCCGGGATCCGGGCTTGAGTTCCAAAATCACAGGACCCACGCCGCCGAGGATCTCCAGCACCTCGCTGAGCAGGGGGATCTGTTCTCCGGAGCCTGCCAAGCGCAATTCCCGTAGTTCGGCATACGTCCGGTCCTCAATGCTTCCCGCCGAACCGGTCATTCGCAACAGATCATGGTCATGGAACACCGCCACTTCCCCGTCCCGGGTGAGGTGCACATCCAGTTCCACACCATATCCCACATTGGCCGCCATGCGGAAGGCTGTAAGAGAATTTTCCGGGGCGCTGCCGTCAGTGGTATGCAGGCCGCGATGGGCAAAATACCGGCCGTAAAACGGGCCCCTCTGCCCCGCATCTGACTTTCCGGGGGCTAAAGCGAATATGAGGGCGCCGGCCGCCGCTGCCGCTGTGCCCAGCACAGTGCCGGTCATTTTCAACGGAACCTTCGATATCTTCATGAGAACCTCTCCTTTTGGCCCCATTTTACACCGTTTTTCCACCTGCGTCAAACGAAATCTGACGAAGCCTCTGCCCGGTCACAGCGAACGGTGACGCGGAATTGTCCGCCCAGGGTACAGGTGAACAGGGACAGAGCCCAGTCCTTGGAGAGCATCTCCCGGGTATCGTCCGGGTCCAGCTGGCCGATCTCGGCCACCACATAGTCAAAGGTGTTGCCGTCTACATCCGTAAACTGCACTGTGTCGCCGATGGACAGGTCCTTCAGGCCACCGAAATGCCGGCGGTAATTGTGGGCGCAGAGGACAAAGCCGTCCTCATAAGCGGAGCCCGCATACCGGCAGGGGGAGACCTTTAGATTCGGGTAGCTCCACTGGCTCAGCACCGGCAGGTCCAAAGACAGGGCCGGGACCGTCAGCGTGCCGATATAGTCCAGTTCCTGGACCGCCACGGTAGGCATTTCCATCTCCGGGGCCAGAATGTGGTCCGGCGTCATGCCCTCCGGCAGCGGCGTAGCTTCCGGTGCGGGAAGCTGGGCCAGAATCGACTCCACAGAGGCTGCCGCCCGGTATTCGTCCCACAGATTATAGGCGCTCAATCCCAGGGCTGCCGCCAGCAGCAGCAGTCCGCACAGGATGAGAGAGCAGCCTTTTTTATTCTTCATCCCAGGCACTCCTTCTGCGCCGGGCCGCACCCAGAATCAGCAGCAGCACGCCTGCTATCGTCAGCAACGGGACCGGCCACCAAAGCTGGCCTGTTTGAGGTAGGTTTGCCAGGGGCAGGTCCGGGTCGTCAATGTCTGTAAGGTCGTCCTCCGGAGGTTTTTCGTCCAGAGGGATATCCGGGTCGGTGATGTCCGTTTCATCCTGCCGGGTATTGGTCACCACAAAGGTAATGCCGCTTTCGTTCACCGAAACAGTATAGCCCGGCGTCTCGCGCTCCACCACCTGCCATCGGACACCGGCTTCCAGACCGGTCCAGTCATGGCGCCAGTTGTTCTCTGCGCTGAGAGTGACTGTATCATATACGGCTCCATCCCTCAGCAGGTCCACGGTGACGGAATCCGGGCGGACATCCTCCTGCCCGTCATCCTCCCAGACCTTCAGCACATGGCGCCGGACCGTGGGGTCCGGGCTGCTGTTGGAATATCGGGTGAATTTCACATAGGTGGAGACATGCTCTTCCCAAGTGTGTCCGTCGGCAGTATTGGGCAGGAACAACAGGAAGGGAGTAGGTATATAGGTATAGCCGTCCCGCGTCTGAGATTCTCCCAGAATGAGGTACATACCGTCCGGAAGTCCCGGGACTGTCAGGCGGCCCGTTTCATCAGTCACACCGGAGGCATCCGCTTCCAGGCCGTCCCGGGAGATATAGCCCGCCAGTGTGGATGCTTTCGCCAGCCAGTCCGCACTGCCGTTCAGCACATTGTAACTGTCATAGGGGGCCACGGGGGTCGCAGAGACCCGCTCCCGGGACACATCCGCCACCCGATAGAGGCGGAAGGTCACTCCCGCCATGGCCTCGTCCTCCGGCGCATAAGCGATGGTCAGGGTGTTGGCATCGGCGGCACGAGCCGCCTGAGGCAGCGGTCCCAGCGTAAGGACACATGCCAGAAGGACCGCCAGCCATATGGTCTTTGAAGTTCGTTTCATAGGCTATTTCCGCCTTTCTTTGCACGGGATGAACTACCCGATACTTTACGCGCTCTCCGCGGGGCCGTGCTTCCGCCGGTGAACAGCCACAAAAGCAGCACCAGCAAAATGGGGACCGCCGCTGCCGGCGCGACCAGCAACGGGTCCAGCCGGATGGCATCCGCTGTAACGCGGATGGTCAGAGCCAGAGGGTTCGCAATACGGTGCCCCCGGACCAACAGCCGGTGGGAATTGATGCCGTATGGGGTGCAGGTAACCAGGGTACACAGGTCCTGTCCCTCCACGATGTAGAGATCATCCACCTCGCTGGGTAGGACAATGCGAATCTGGTCCACCTCGTAGGTCAAGGTCTCGTCCAATATCTGCATCAGGAAGATATCTCCCTCTTCCAAACGGTCCAGATGGGTGAACAGCTTGGCGCTGGGCAGGCCTCGGTGCCCCGACAGGACACAGTGGCTGGATTCTCCCCCAACCGGGAGGGAGGTAC
The DNA here is from genome assembly GCA_947644595.1 of uncultured Clostridia bacterium. Taxonomy (GTDB): domain Bacteria; phylum Bacillota; class Clostridia; order Oscillospirales; family Oscillospiraceae; genus HGM13010. The sequence continues at coordinate 272,770 of CANSAE010000002.1, read as the reverse complement.
CTTCCAGGTGCCCCACGGCGATCTGCAGAACAGATTCCTCCGTGGTATGATAAATGGGCAGTTCGCAGTCGATCTTGGGGATGTCGATATAGCCCATGACGCCGGTGCCGGATATGTCCAGCACAGAACGATAGGTCTCCATCTCCTGCTCATTCATATAAAACGGATTATCCCTCCCCACAAGGGAACGGTTATATTCCACTGCCTCGTTCCAAAGGGCTTCGTAGGCGTCATTATCCATCTCCGCTACGCTTTCGGCATAGCTGGCAATGGCACGGGAGGAGTGGAACGAATTGTAGTAGTTGCTGACGGTGGGATACAAAACGATCAGCACGCCTAAAATCAGGATGATGACCAGTGGAACGGTGGTCATTTTTTTCTTTTTCAAACGATCACCGCCATTTCTTGGGGGCAATCCGGGGACAGCTTTATGCCGCCCCCGGATGGGATGTATAAATGGGAATCACTGCTCGCCGTTCACGCGCTTTTTGGTGATGAGCAGGACCGCCGCACCCACGATCAGCAGGCCGCCGACGATGTAGAACAGCGTGGTGCCGATACCGCCGGTGCTGGGCAGTTCCGCGCCGGTGTAGTTGATGACCTGCACGCCGCCGGAGATGTACTCGTAATGCGCAGGAACGGCATTATCACCTTCGCCGCTTTCTTCAACATGGTTCACTTCTGCCAAGTTATCCTGGCTAATTACAATTGTCACATCCTCTTTCAAGGAATTATAACCTTCTGGAGCAGTTACTTCATGGAGTTTATAAGTGCCCTCGCCGAAGCCCTTGAAGGTAAGTACACTGTCGGCCTTGGTGGTCACGCTGGTCACGCCGGTCTCTCCAGCAACCGCAGGACGGTAGTAAGCGGGAATCGGCTGGTTATTTTCGTCCACATCATTCTCGACAAGCACCAGAGAAATCACTTCGTCTTTACTGTCTTTCAACTGGAACACTGCGCCGGCCAGCAGGACGTTCTTGCTGGTGGTCTTGACCAAATCGAAGCTGTAAACAGGCGTAGGCGCTTCGGGTTTTTCCGTTCTGTTCGTTTCATTGCCTTCGCCGTAGCTCAGCGTCGCATCGTTGTTAGGGAGAATCACAATCGCTTCCTCATTGATAGTGGCAGAATACTTCAAAACGATGTTAGTGGCAGTCGTGATGGTATCCAGGTAGTCCTGTTTGAACTCAACTTCAAAGGTGCAGTCGTCAGTCAGGTTTTCCGTTTTGATGGTGTAATTCGTGCTTGCAATCTCAGTATCAGTAGTCACACCACCCTCTGCAACCGTACGGACATAGGCTTTCACGTCATTGTTGAAATCAAGGCTATCAGTCATGTGGTCGTGGAGCACATAGCTTTCAGCACCGGGCTGGGCATGGATGATGACCTCGTAAGGCACCGTTCCGCCAATGCTGGGCGTCTCTTTGGCTTCCTTTTCAATGGTGGGCACATTATTCTTTTCCGTGATGGTGGTATTGGGATTGGTAGTATTCAGCGCACACAGAGCGCCCATACTGGAGTCGACAAGGTAGTAGCCAAGTGTAAGACCTGTAATGGTAACTGTAGCATCAGCATTTTTCTCGCCTTCGGCAGTCTGGCTCACGCCTTCAATTTTATTCTCTTTCGCATAATCCAGAGCCAATTCCGCAAATTTTGCGGGGTCAGCGCCTTCTTTCCACTCCACATAGCCAGCGGAGCGATTATCCGCGTTACCATCAGTGACGGTAACATAGTCTTTACCAGCGCCCGTAGTTACGAAAGTATACCAAGGGCTGTTAGTAGCAATCGTGTAGGAGTGGGGAGCATTCTCGACTTTGTCCGCACTGCCGTAGCTTTCCAGGTCAAAGAGTTTGTAAACAGTATACTCGTAGCCGGCTTTGCCTTCAATGGTAATGCTTCCAGTCTCGCCTGCCGCAAGGGCGGGAACTGCCAGGCTCAAGACCAGGAGCAGCACCAACGTCAGGCTTGCAATTTTTTTCATTGTTTTCATATTGTTTCTCCCTTTATGTATTATTTCTTTTTGATTTCAGGTTCAGGCCGCTGCGGGGAATGCGTTAGTCACAGACATTCCCCCTTTTCCGGCTTCTGCCAAGCAGATACAGCGCCGCTGCCAGCAGGCTCAGGCCCGCGCAGTACCACAGCACCGTTCCCGTTCCGCCCGTGGCGGGCAGTTCGTAGGTGGCAATATTGATGAAGGTCACGGAGGTTAATTCGCCGGGGGTTACAGTTCCTGTTGTTATGGCTGATACATCGCCACCGAATTTCTCGACCTTTTCGGTTTCACTGTCGCCGACTACGGTGTGGATTTCCGTGTGATAGCCTTCTTTGGATTCTCTACGCTCGGTGATTGTGTACTGCGTATCCTTCGGCAGGCCGTGGATGACCATGATTTCACCAGGCTGGAGTGTAAATACGCCATTGTTGCCGATGGCCGCATCCGGATCCTGTTCTCCGCCGCTGGTAATCGTACCGTCAGCGTTCCGATACAAGTACTCAATCTTATAGTTGTCAGCGCCAGCTAACCCCAATTCGAATACAAAAGGTTCATTGCTCTCAATACCACCCATCTGCTTTTCAATGCGGATAGTACCGGTATCTTCCTTAATGAGGTCCTGAATCTGGGTCTCCAAGTCCACACCCACCACGGTGGGGAGGGTGAATTGCATCCAGCAGGTGGAGCCGGAGGCACCGCGTTCGGTGTAAAAGAAGGTCAGTCGGTAGGTCTTGCGCTCATTGTCGCTCCAAGAATCAGTGTTGACGTAGTCCCAGAGGTTTACATACTGGCCAACAGAGGGATGGACACCGCCGATGTCAATGACCTGTCGAGAATTAGTAATCGTTCCATTCTCTGTCCCATCATCTACTACCTCGCTGAGGAAAACCCACATATCGTCATCACCAAAGAAGTAATACTCCAAAGGACCGATATAGTTTTTAGTCAGTTCAAACTCTACTGCAAAATTCATGCCGAAATAGGCGTTATGGAGTTTTCCATCGTCACTGGCAGGCAGTTTTGACGTAGTATTATTGAACGTCTGTGTGCCATCACCAAACTTGATATCGTGCCCTTCCGCTCCCCAAGTGTTCGCCGAATCCATGGGCCAGAAAGAGTTGTTCCAAATACCGCTGTCAATTTGGAAGTAATCCAAGTTCTGCGCCATTGTGCCGGGAACCGCAGTCAGGGTATAGGTATCACCCACTCGATTGAACTGTACTTCATCAATCTCTGTGATGTGCGTTTTCCCCGTAGTCGTATCCGGATTTACGCCAAAGAGATTCGGGCCGACAATGTTCTGATTGAAAACCACATCATTACCAGCACTGTTCATTCCAGTGACAAGTCCAAATGTACAACCACCAAAACTGTAATTTGTATAGCCCGTATTCCAGGCTCCGATAGCGCTTCTTGTGTTGATAAAATACTTGTCGTTTAGTTTTGCCTCTTTCAAATCGGTTGTTGTTCCTGCATTCTTATTGCCAAAACCAAACCGCTTTCCCTGGTCCGCTCCGCTGTTGATTCCGTAGTTATTCGTACTATCGCTGACTTTCATGCTTATCGCATTCACAGCGTGTTTTCCATCACTGATATCATAGTCGTAGAAGTCCGCTGGAAAAATCTCATTTTTCCCCTGGGGTTCGTAAATCAAGCGGATCACATCGTTTGATTCAATCAGAATGTAATCCGGATTGGCTGCCGCCGTTTCGGCCCGGTTGGTGAACCGAGTCCTGCCTTCCGCATAGGGAACCACAGTCCAATCGTCTCTATTGACACTGGTGGGATCGCCTTGGTTACCCTTCTGAATCCATATCTCATTCACTTTGTACTGAATGTCCTGCACATTGCTGACCATGTTGAAATACTGAAGGCCCGGCGCATCGAAATATTCAAACTTGCTCAAGTGCTTGTCGGGTTCATAAGCACCCGCCTCACCGCGCTTGTAAATCTCGGTAAGAATCCTCTGTGTTTCCAGATGCCCTTCAGCGTTGATATAAACATTTCGGCTGGGAGTATCATAAGTCACAGGATCTCCCACTTTTTGTGGAAGTGTTTCTGGGTTTGTAGGCAGCTTGCCGCCGGTACCTTGACCGCCGTTGTCGGTATCAATGATATCCAGCGCGGTGCCAGTACCGTTTTCAGTCACCAGGCGATTCATCCAGGCATAGTACTGCACATAGAAAGTCACGTTCGCGCCCTGGGTAACGGAGTAGGCTACGGTACCGCGGCGGTCGGTGTAGGCGTTGAAGCGGTATTCCATATCAGCTTCCGTGGTCCCATCCACCTCGTCGGTTTCCTCCACCGTCATCAGTCCCACGTCCTGCGGGGCGTCCATCATCTCCTGAAGCTGCTGCGTGGGAACGGCTTCCACCGTCACTTCACAATCGCTCAGGTCCAGCTCCGCACCGTTCAGGGTCAGGCCGTAATTCAGGACCTGGAGCAGCATCACGTCGCCTTTCTCTTCGGCAATCTCTTCGTATTCGGTATATGCGGATATGTCCTCTTCTTCCGTGACCACCAGCTCCAAAACCGGGGGCTCCGCCGGAGCGGTTTCTTCCTCTGTTTCCAGAGCCTCAGGCTGCTGCATGACTGCATCGCCCGTGACAGTGACGGTGATGGACACCATTTCATTTTCGTAAGTAAACTGACCGTCTACCGGCACAGTAACGGCTGTTTCCCCATCGGCCGCCTCGTCAGCCTCCGCCAGACAGGCATCCGTATGCAGGTGCTCGGCCACGGTGCATTTCAGTTCGCCGGACTCGAACCAGCATTCTTCTGTATGTTCATGCTCCGTGAGGAAGCCGCAGAAATATTCCGGCGCGGGGTTCTCCTCCGGGACATGATAGCAGGCATCCTCATGGGTATGCTCAAGCAAAGTGCAGATAAGAACCCGCTGAACAGCGGGTTCTCCTGCCGGGGCCCGGCAGGCCTCCGTGTGGACGTGGCCTTCCGGTTCCGTGCAGATCAACTCGTAGCTCCAAGCGTAGCAATTCTCAGTATGTTCGTGGGGCGCTTCTTCCGTCCCTGTTTCGCCGCACATCAGGTCACCCTGGGTCATCGCATAACACTCGGTGGTATGGACGTGGCCCTCGGACTCGGTGCATACCGACTCCGGCTCCGGCTCCACGAGCTGCTCTTCATAGCAGCTTTCATCATGGACATGCTCTTCCATGCCGCACACTGCGGGCCATTCTTCCGTCAGGACGGGAGCGACCAGAATATACGTGATGCAGAACACCGCGATACAGCTCAGCACACGGGCCAGTCTGGCCAGATTGCTTTTCAGTTCCCGTCTGGACAGCAGGCGTAGCAGCTTGCCGGTAATGTTATGATTCATGGTCTCATCCCCTTTCCTTCAGAATGGTTTGATTCAGCGCAGTGTTTGAATTTGGTTGAGGGGCCAGATTCTGAGAAGGAGTCTGCCCACTACATTTTCTGTGGACACGCAGCCTACTGTTGTACTGCGGGAATCCACGGAGGTAGCCCGATGATCGCCCAGGACAAAATACTGATTGTCCGGCACCTGATACGGCAGTTTGATATCGCACTGGCCGTAGGCCGGTTCCACGAGATATGGCTCATCCAATGCTTTCTGATCCACATAGACGGTACCATCTTCATCGATATCCACCCAGCTTCCCGGTCCGGCGATCACCCGCTTGACCAGGATCTTATTATTATAATAGAAAGCGATAATGTCGCCCTGTTGGAAATTCTTGCTTTTTACCGAGACCACCATCTGCCCTTCTGACAAGGTGGGAGTCATGGAGCTGCCGTAGATTTGCAGCACCGGCATCCACAGCGTCGCTACCAGAATGGCGATGGCCGCTACCGCAAGCAGGGTATATACCGTGGTGCGCAGGGCATATTGGTACCGGATCTTGTACCGTTCCTGCCGGAGATGCTTTTCCAGCTGCTCCACGCTGGGCGCTTCCAGGGGGACTTTATTCGGTTTCCTGTTCATATGCCCGTTCATCCTCCTGCGCCGCGGCCAGGAGCCCACGGCATTTCGCTTCCGTTTCTTCCTCCATGGCTTTACAGCGGGCAGCAGTTTCCTCTTCCATGAGCCGGATGCTTTCCAGATACTGGTCCGCGGCGGCCTGAGCGGCCCGAAACACACCGTTGAGTTTCAGTGCCGCGCCGGCAATGGAACCGGCGTTTTCCAGGATAATGCGCCGCTGCTCAAGTTCTGCCCGGGCCTCGGCCAGCTCTGCTATGAGCCGGTCGTTTTCCTTGCCCTGGGCAATGAGCAGTTCCAGAAGGTCTACCCGCTTCAGCCGGCTCAGTTCCTTATCCGTCATCGCGAATCATCCTTCCCCATCCTTTACGGCGGTCAGGACGCTGTTGAGCAGATGGAGCAACTCCAGCACACTGCGGAAGTGGGCTTCCTGTCCTTCGTCCACCCAGAACAGGCTCCCCTGCCAGGTAGCGTTCTGCCGAAACATTACGTTCAGCTGAAACACCGCGATGGCCTTGGCCTTTTCTCCGCCTGCCTGGCGGTAAGCCTCCGAGGCGGAGGACAAGGGACTGACCGTCGGAAACCGGCGGGGCTCCTCATTTCGCTGCGGGGTATTGGTGCGGTCCATCAGGTCCTCAATTTGCAGCAGCAGGTCAATGACGCCGGTGAACGGTTTGTCGCCTTCCAGCTGGGCCCCGCTGAGGATGCCCTTCAAGCAGTGATCATCATAGGAAGTCACCCGGATGGTCAGGGCATTTCTCCCTCTGGGAACAAAGCCTACCTGTATGCTCATGGATGATCCTTCCTTTCTGTCATCCCGGGATGGTCTGCCGGGAATATCCGTTTTGTTGCGTTCATTGTACACCCCAAAAGTCACAGTTTCGTAACAGTTTGAAAAACTTACCAAAAATTTATACCTGCGCAGGCGTTCGGTTCAGCACAAAGCCGCCGGAATCCGCCTCCGCTGCTTTGGGCGGAAGGACCGGCAAAATGCTGTACTGCACCTGGGTGGTCATCCCGCTCAGGGTCCGCTCATAGGCCGCCAGCACACGTTCCAGCGCCATGGCGGCATTTTCATAGCTGGAGGACGGAAGCATCACCAGATATTGGTCCCGGCTGTACCGGGTAAAAATATCACCGGTACGCAGGGCACGGTGGATGGCGTCGTGCAGTACATCCATAGGCTCTGTACAGCGTTTTGCGGGCAGAGGTTCCCCGTTTCGGTCATACAGCACCGTCATGGCCAGTTGGATGGCTTGTCCGGTTCGGACCGTGGACCGGGCAATGAAGCGGTACATATTTTGAAACACGGAATACTCACAGAAATATGCACCGTCTACCGGGTCATTTTCCAGAAGCTGGTCCCGGATGTTCCCCAGGTCCAGCTCCCGGGGCTCATCGCTCCGGGTCAGCTTTCGGTAAAAGTTGGAGAGTTCCTCCGAAAGGGTCACGCCCAACTGATCCATGAACAGGCTCCGAATTTTTTCGTAGTGCTGGATGGCAGCTTGGGTCAAGCCGGCAGCTTGGAGGAGTTTCATCATTAAAAGTTGGTTTTCCTCATCAAACGGGTCCGCCGTAGTGGTGGCGCGGCACAGCTCAATACCCTCTTCAAGCCGGCCCTGCTGATAGAGGATCTCCGCTGTGTCCCGGGCCAGTTTCATGTATTTTCCGTGGTAATAAGTACGCAGGGACACCGTCCACAGGCTGTTGACCGAGTTGGACAGGAATTCACCCTGATAAAGCCTCAGCGCCCGCAGGCCGGCATCCAGCCCCTCCGCCGGGGTCGCCGCGGCATAAAATTCATCGTAAAGTCCGTCAAATACTTCCGCATCCAATGTGATATCCAGTTCCGGTGCCCAGGAATAGTAGCCCCGGCGGTAGCGCAGCAGACGTTTCCCATCCGGAAATCCCAAGGTTTCCAGAAGCTGCCGGGTACGGTAAAGGGTGGTTTTCAGCGTGTTTACCGGGTCCCCGGTCCCGGTATCCCCATCGCAGACGGCATCAATGAGCTCCTCCTGACTGACTTCCCGGTCGTGAAACACACAGAGGTATTGGAGAAAGCTATGTTGCCGCAGCGGCGTAGTTCCGGACAATTCTCCGTTGGAAACATCCGCAGTCTCCATTCCGCCCAGGCGGATGGAGAATTTCCCCAGCACAGATACATATAAAGAATATCGTTCCTGTTCCAATATCTGTTTTCCCTCCTATGGCCAGTATAACGATGATCTGTCACGATTCCATCCTAAGAGTCGCTAAAAAATTCATAATACGCCAACGTAATCATAATCATTTTATCACTTTTTAATAAAATCATCTTGTTCTATCTCTATCTATCGCAGAAAGATAGCAAACTAATATTGTTAGTTTACCCTTGTAAATCCATGGGCGCTGTTTGTAACTGGTAAGTGGCAAAATTTTATCCATTTTTGGCTGATTTGCTCATTTGTTATGCGCTATTTTTCCGGATTTTGTGATATGTCACAGTTCAAAAAACAAGGACAGAATCGAAGTCTGTCCCTGTCTTTATTCGTCTGCTGATACCTGCAAATCCTTTTGAAATTGGTTTAAAAAAGCTTCCACCGCTTTGGACATTACCTGGTGTTTCTTCCACACCAGATGCAGTTCTACCTCCAGCCTCGGTTCCAGAGGCCGATAGCACAGGCGGCTCTCCCCTGTGGTATTGATGAGTTTGTCCAGCGTGACAGCCAGGCTGAATCCCTCTTCCACCATAAGAGACGCATTATAGATAAGATTATGTGTGCTTACAACATGAAGCTGAGACAGGGGTTTCCCCATCCAATTAAGCAGCGGAGAGCCGTCCCGCATCTGTCTGGACAGAGTCAGGGGCTGGTCCCACAGGTCTTGCGGGCGGATCGCTTCCTGCTTCGCCAGAGGATGGTCCTTGGGCATGAGAACGCTCCAGGAATCCCGGACCGGCAAAAGAAGCGTGTCATATTTTTTGGAATCCACCTCTCCCACCAAAAGTGCAAAGTCGATGAGACCTTTTTCCAGGTGCTCCACCACATCCACCCGGTCTCCGCTGAAAATATGAAACCGAAGGTCCGGATATTGCTGCTGCAGGATGCCCGACGTGCGGGCAATCAGCCGCATAGCATCGGTCTCGCCGGCGCCGATATATACATCTCCCGCTACCGTCTCTTCCGTATTCCGGAATTCTGCCTGGGTCTTGTCCGCCAATTCCAATATTTCATTGGCCCGTTTCCGCAGCCGCATTCCGTCTTGTGTGAGTGAAATACGTCTTTTCCCCCGGATAAACAACGGCTTCCCCAATTCTTCTTCCAAGGCGATCATCTGCCGGGACAGGGTAGGTTGCGTCAAATGCAGGTATTCTGCCGCAGCAGAGATGCTTTCCTCCTGGGCCACAGCAAGAAAATAGCGCAGCAACCGCAGTTCCATCAATCATTCCTCCTTTTGGTCTCAGTTTACCATGCCTGTCAAGCATGGTGTTGTAAAAACAATAAGTATTTGATATTTTGAGATGCTACATTTATAATGTAACTGATAAGCAATGAGGCTCATGGCGCTTGAACTAGTGTCGCAAGACCGGCGGGACGCCATCACTATAAATTGTACGGAGGCTATAAATATGGTAAAACAAACGGCAGGGCGAGACAGTCTGGGGGAATTCGCACCCAAATTCGCAGAATTGAACGATGATGTGCTGTTCGGGGAAGTTTGGGCCCGGGAGAATGCGCTGTCCCTCAAGCTGCGGTCCATGATCACCATCACCGCATTGGTCAGCAAGGGGCTGGTGGATTCGTCTTTCCAGTACCATTTACAGTCCGCCAAAGAAAACGGCGTCTCCCGGGAAGAGCTTGCAGAGCTACTGACCCATCTCGCCTTTTATGCTGGCTGGCCCAATGCCTGGGCCGCTTTCCGCATGGCAAAGGAAGTCTATGCGCAGTCCGATGCGTCGCCCCAGCACGGCAGCTTTTTCGGGCAGGGTGCCCCCAACACAGCCTTTGCGCAGTACTTCACCGGCAACAGCTACCTTAAACCGCTGACAGACCCGGACAAAACTGTATTCATTGCCAACGTGACCTTTGAGCCGGGCTGCCGGAATCATTGGCACATCCATCATGCCGCAAAAGGCGGCGGGCAGATCCTTCTCTGCGTCGACGGAGAAGGCTGGTACCAGGAGCAAGGACAGGCGCCCCGGAGTTTACAGTCCAGCGATGTAGTCACCATCCCCGCCGGCGTGAAGCATTGGCACGGCGCAAAAGCCCACTGCTGGTTCAGTCATCTGTCTGTGGAGGTCCCCGGCGAGGAGCCTTCTACTGAATGGCTGGAAGCCGTGGAGGATTCGGTATATCAGGCACTTGCGTAAGAACAGCGCTTCCTACTTTCAGGTAAACGCTTATCGTCATATTTATAAAGGCTGACGCGAAAGAAAAAGCATTGAAACCAACTGGTTTCAATGCTTTTTTATATGGGAAGTCTCCTCATTCCGGAAGATGGCCTTTTTTGCCGGGCTGCTGTTGGGGATTTTGCTCCATCAGCTTTTGTGCGGTGGGGGCCCAATCTTCGGCGTAGGGTCTGCACTTGTCACACAAATGGCACACGTCCTCCGGGCTTTGCAGGTCTGTGCTCCCGGCCCCTGCTGCCGCTACGAGCTTCGGCAGGGCTTCTGGATTTTCCAGCATGGCGCAGGGCCGCAGATGGTTTTCATTGAAAGGCTGCCCCTGCTGATAGAGCTTGAACAGCGGCTGGTTCAGACAGTCCAGCAGAGACATGTCGTGGATATTCGCCCCAGAATAGTGGATGAACACACAGGGCTCCACATCCCCGTTGGGGTTGATGTGACAATAGAATTTGCCACCGGCGATACAGCCGCCCACGAATTCACCGTCGTTCTGAAAATCAATGACAAACAGTGGCTTGCCGCCCTCCATGCCCCGAATCTCCCGGATGCGGTGGTACATATATTCCCGCTGTTCCGGATTCAAGAGCAATTCCGTAGATGCTTCGTTGCCCACGGGCATGTAGTGGAAATACCAGCAATAACGTACTCCCTTGGAAAGCAGGAAATCCAAAAATTCATCGCTGGTGACGGTCTGATAATTCTTCGATGTATAGCAGATGGAAGTGCCACAGGGCAGGCGGTATTTTTGCAGCAATTCCATGGCTTTGACAGTGGAGGCAAAAGAACCTTCACCCCGGCGGGAATCATTTTCCTCTTCAAAACCCTCAATGCTTAGTGCCAGAGAGAGATTGCCCAGGCGCACCATTTCTTTACAGAAAGCGTCATCGATGAGGGTACCATTGGTGAAGGCGTAGAACATGGACTTGTTATGCTTTTCTGCCAGCTTCACAATGTCATCCTTCCGCATCAGCGGCTCACCGCCGGTCATCATGTAAAAGTAAATGCCCAGTTCCTCGCCTTGGGTCACGATGCTGTCCAGATCCTCATAGCTCATGCTCACCTTGTGGCCGTACTCCGCGGACCAGCAGCCAATGCAGTGTTTATTGCAGGCCGAGGTGGGGTCCATGAGAATGATCCAGGGGATACGGTAGCCATGCTCCTCAGCAAAGGCGTTGGTCTTGGCGAAGCCGTAAAATCCGGCCTGATAGCCCAGATTCAGCACATGGGTCTTGACCACATGGGGGTCCAACTCATCCATGATGTCTGTTGCGAATTTCATCCACTTGGCATCGGGGGTGGCGATCAGGTGCCGGGCGCCGGCAAACACTTCTTTCTCAAACTGATCGCCCATGAGCTTTTCCGCGATATCCACCAGCTTGGTCAGATTCTTTTCCCGGTCCTGATTCACATAATGCAGCGCGCCGTCGATGGTCTTGGACACCAATGCGCGGGTCACGTTGTCTTTGAAATGCTGTAATGACATGGTCGTTCCTCCTTTATCTGTCGTGCAGGTCTTAAAAAATTCCGGTCAATCCGTGCCAAAGGTCCCGGAACATGGTCTTCACCCGGTCCCAGAAGCTGCCGGCATCCGGTTTGACGTCCGTTTTTTCCGCCGCCGGCGATTCCTGGACTGCCTTAATTTCCTGGGTCCGCATTACATATTGGATGCTCGCGGTCCCTTCATTCCGGGAATCTGTGATGGACTGGGCCGGCGCGGCAGGGTCCATGAGCAGCAGGTTGTTCTCCTCTCCGGTGAAGCGGTCCCACTCTCCTGTAATGACGCCGTCAATGTTCTGCAAAGCACCCCGGATATTTGCCGTTCGTCCAAGGCCAGCCGACGCGCTCCGCAGGGCCGCGGCAGTCCCGGACAAGGTCTCCCGGGTACCCTCATCCAGTGACGGCCCGCTGCTTTTCAGCAGCCCCTCTCCGGTCCGGGCAGCATCTACCAGAGCAGTAAGCCCGTTAGATGCGGAGTCTGCCAATGTCTGCGCGTCTTTCAGGGCGGTTTGCGCCTTAGGCGAATATCGGTTCAGCAGGTCTATCATCTCATCCAGGCGCTGTTCGGCGGTGTCCAGTTCGGTCAGCAGCCCGATCCCCACATCGGTCAGGTCCCCCGTAGTCGTCAGCACACCATCAGAGGCTGACAGCGTATTCATCAGATGCTCCAGGTCCTGACACAGGGGCGACAAAATCGTCAGGATGCCGGACGCGTCCTTCAAAGTGTCTTTCATCTGTTCCAACGTCATGTCATACCGGGCAAGCAGTGTCTGCAAGGTTTCTGCCTGGGTCAACTGTTCGGAAAATCCAGGCTGCCGGGACGTTTCCAAAAGGCCCGCCAGCTGCGCCGCATTGGCCACTGCCTGCTGATAAGTGGGGTCGGTCAGGTCCAGTCCCGGGGCCTGTGTCATCAGGAAGGTGGGAAAGGCTTCGTCTGTACCGCCTGTGGCCTTGAAAATCAAATAATAGGCAGTGAAATCCTGAAAGCTCAGGCCGGGCATCTGCTGGGAGACCCCTTCATAGCTTTGGTGCAGGGTTTCGGCCTGGGAAAGCAGCGTTTTGATTTCCGCGACAGTCTTGCCCTGAATCAAAATCGTTTTCCCCGAGGGATCTGTATCCAGCCCTGCCAGTTGGTCCTCCAGATCGTTCAGGGAAGTATTGATGGCGTTCAGTGCTTCCAGATGGACAGTCATGTCCCTGCTGATTTCCTTGAGGCTGTCTTTGCCGTTTCCGGAGACCTGATCTCGCAGACGAATCAAACTCCGACGGGCGGAATCCGCCTCTGACCAAAGACGGTCCAGATCCTCATCCACGGTATTGAGCAGCGCCGTACCCTCCGCCAAGGCTTTCCGCGCAGTTTCCAGATGTTCCCCCGCCGACTTCATGACTTCCGTCAGGGGGCCGGCAGCATCCAAGGCGATATCCAAATTTTCATAGACCTGTTCCTTGCCGCCGGAAATCACTTCCCGGCCCTGATTTAGCCGGTCCAAGCCGTTGGCGGCTGTGTTCAGACTGCCGTTCATGTTTTCCAAACTGCCCAGAATCACATCCATATTGTCCGCGATGGTGCGGTAAGAGTCCCCCAGTTCGTCCTCCGCTTCCCGCAGAGCGGTAATTTGATCCAATTGTCCCAGCGTGGCAGGCACCGCCAGAAACATCATGCCGCTATAGGAAAATTCCTCCGTGCCCACACGAATGACACATTCCCGGCGTTCCCCCGGCAACACCGCGTTGAGCACACAGTAGAGATTCCCCAACATCTGCACCTGAGCACCGGGGGCTTCCAGAGAAAGAATATCATCGCCGTTAAAAGCAGATATGGCAGTGAGCACCAAATTGTTCCGGTTGTATTCGGAAGCCTTTTCATTAGGCAAGGCTGTGAGGATAATCTCCACCACTCCGCTCTTGCCCGCCAAATCCTCCGCCTTTGCCGGTACGCCATTGAGCGTGTAGGATACATCCAGAGTCCAGGGGAACTCGTCATAGGGCTGGGCGGTCTTGCCTTCAAAATAGAATTTCTCCGGCACATCTCCGACAAAATCAAAGGTGACTTTGCCGTTTTCAATTTTTGGCACACGGCTGTCAGTGAGATTTGTCACTGTATCATAGGAACCATAGTCCGTGATGGCGGTACTGCCATAGGTGCGGTAGGTTTTGACAATACTACTGTCCGTCAATGCGCCATAATAGTCCAGAGTCGCATAATAGGTCTCATCGCAGGCAGCAGCGGGCGCCGCCGCCATCGCCGGGGCCGCGAGGCCCACAGTCAGCAGTAATGCCAAGCCAAATGAAGCACACCTCTGAACTGCGGAAAAATGATATTGATTCATGTGAGATCACACTCCTTTTCGTCAAACGGTTTGTTCCTGCTTTGAATGCCGGGGCGCCTTGGGCACTCGCCAATGCAGGCTGGTCTTGTGGATGACCGGTTCACATATCATGAGCAGTGCCGGCAGCAAAAACAGGATGCACACCGCTGAAATCAGGGCCCCTCGGGCCAGCATAATGCAAATGCTGCTGATGATCTCAATTTCCGAGATCAGGCCAACTCCCAGGGTGGCGCAGAACATCACCAAGGCGCTGGTGATGATGGAGGAATCTGCGGCACCGGCAGCGATGAGAATCGCAGTTTCCCGGTCCGCGCCTTTTTGCAGTTCCTCCCGGAACCGGGTCGTCATCAAAATAGCGTAATCCACTGTGGCGCCCAGCTGCACACAGCCGATGACCGTAGGTGCAATGAACGGTACCACGCCGCCGCCGAAGTATGGAACACTCTGGTTGACGCAGATCGCCAGTTCAATAGCCGCCACCAAAAGCAGCGGCACGGACAGGGAACGGAAGGTGATGGCAATGATGATAAAGATGGCCACGATGGAAATATAATTGGTCACTTTAAAATCAATGTCGGTCACATCGATCAGGTCTTTCGTTAAAACCGCCTCACCGGTCATTTTTGCTTCCGGGTCATACCTGTGTAAAATCTGATTCAATGCTTCCACCTGTCCGTCCACTGCATCGGAGGCAGTCTCATAGGCGGAGTTGATCATGACGATCTGCATTCCGTCCCGTTTGCAGATATCCAGCACTTCCCGGGGCAGGAAAAACTCCGGGATGGTATCGGTCATGAACTTGTCGTAGGCCACCACGGATTCGATACCGGGGATCTGTTCCATTTCATTCAGCATTTCCGCCATTTCATAGTGGGGCAGATCATCCCCCATGACAATGAAGTGACTGGACGCCATGCCGAAGTCATCTTTCAGCTTATTGGTCGCCACGATGGACGGCATATCCTGGGGCAGGGACTCATCTAATTTGTAGTAGACCTGCGCATGGTTCTGCCCATAAACAGCGGGAATGAAGGTCAGCAGAAACACTGCAAAAAACGCTTTGCGGTGCCGGATGACAAAGCGGTTCGCTTTTGACAGGTCCGGCATGAACACGCGGTGGGTGTGCCTGCGGATGGGTCCGTCCAGCAGCAACAGGATGGCTGGCAGGACAAAAATCACCGTCGCGACTCCCAGCACTACGCCCTTTGCCATAACAATGCCGATATCCCGGCCCAAAAGCAGCCGCATGAAGCACAGTGCCACAAAACCCGCCACCGTGGTCAGCGAGCTGGTGGACAGGGATGTGAAAGCTGCCTGGATGGCCACAGCCATGGCATCCCGATTGTCCTCGTAATGCTGCCGTTCCTCCCCGTAACGGTGATAAAGGAAGATGGAATAATCCATGGTCACGCCCAATTGGAGCACCGCGGCGATGGCTTTGGTGATGTAGGAGATCTCTCCCAAGAAAATATTGGTACCGAAGTTATACAAAATCGCCATTCCGATGCTCAGCAAAAACGCGATGGGCAGCAGCCAGGATTCCATGGTCACCGCCATGACGATCAGGCTCAGCAGCACCGCAAGCCCCACATACAACGGCAGTTCCGCATCCACCAGGTCCTTGGTATCCTTGATGACCACGGAAAATCCTGCCAGAAAACACTTTTCATTGCACAGGCTCCGTACCTGGTCGATGGCCGCCATGGTCTCTTCCGAAGCACCGGGATTTTCGTACTGGACGATCATCATGGTGGCATCCCCGGAAAAGAACATCTCCCTCAGTTCCTCCGGCAGAAATTCCCGGGGAATCTGAATGCCCGCCGCATCAGAAATCCAAAGCGCGCTGTTCACGCCGGGGACCTCCCGGATGCTCCGGCACAAATCCGCAGTATACTCCGGCGGCATATCCTCTACGATCAGCATCGTAGTCGCCGCCATTTGAAACGGGTCCTCTAACAGCTGCTCCCCCTGGGCGGAGTCCAGCTCCGGAGGAAGATACGTCAAAATATCATAATTGATGCGTGTGGCGGCAGAACCGAATATACACAGCACCAGCAAAATTACGGCCACCAGCAGCACCCGTTTGGGATGTCTGGTGAGCCGGTTGGATATGTTTTCCAACAACTCAGTTCACCTCATTTTAAAATCAGTCATCGGCCGCTTCCGTAAAATCCGCTTCGACCACGGTCCGGTCCGCGCATGACCTCCGGGGGACCTTTACGGTATACAGGCAGGTCATTAAGTTTTCCGTGCCGTCGATCATCAAGGTCAGCCCGATGAGCCGGATCATAGCCAACGCACTTTCAAACGGCCGGAACAACAACAGCACACCCAAAGCTGCGCCCACGCAGGAAATCAGCAGGATGGCCCACCATTTGTCCATGCCGAAATGCCTGGCGTCAATGGAAGTCTGGAATCTCAGGATACTGTCTACCAGAATAAATACGCCAATGACCGTCGGCAAAAAAGACAGCACCGCGTCGGGCCGCAGGATAAGCAGCATTCCCAGAATGATACTTAAAATGCCCACCGCCAAATCAAACTGAAATGCCAAACGGTACAAATCGTTGGAAAAGTATCCCAGCAGTTTGATGGTGCCGTACAGTACCGATACCGCCCCCAGCGCCACGCAAATGGCGGCAGAGGAAACACCGGGACAGATCAATAACCACAGGCCCAGAGCAATGAGCACCACTGAGACTGCTATAAAACTCACTTTAATGGAACGGATCCATCGCATAACACTACTTCCTTTCTGCTTCGTTCAAGTATGAGGATACAGCAAAGCCGCTTTGTCTCACAACGGACAAAACGGCCGGAATGTGTAAAGTTGGCACACCGGGCAAACGATTGTATCAAATCGACACAGACACGGAAGTTTGTCACCTCGGCAGAATGATTGACAAATAAAAAGAAATTTTGTAGACTTATGTTTCAGAAATGGGGGGCAGATCATGGCCAACACCACAAAACGCGCGCTGGCGGCGGCGCTGAAAAAACGGCTGACGCTGACAACCTTGGATAAAATCACCATTCAGCAGTTGGTGGATGACGCAGAAGTGAGCCGTAAAACTTTTTATTATCATTTTCAGGATGTCTACGATCTGCTGGAATGGCTTCTCATAGACGAAGGCAAGCGGGTGCTGGAAGGAAATACAACCGCTGATACCTGGCAAAAAGGACTGGGCAATGTTCTGGAATATCTTCAAAATAACCACACAATCATCTTGAACATTTTCCGGTCCGTGCAAAATGACGTGAATTATTTGAAAGTCCATGTAACAAAGCTGATTCTGCCCTTAATGGAGCGCATTTTTGATGAACAGCCAGGACATGAGCGTGTAGCTGCGGAGGATCGGGAATTCATTTTGAAATTCTATTCTCTCGGCGTAGTTGAGCTGGTCATGACGTGGATTGAAAGCGGCATGAAACCAGATGCGGAAACCCTGATGCGGCAAATCAATAAAATCTTCTCCGGCAGTATGGAAATCACCATCCAGCGGTGTCTGGAAGGGTGAATACAGATCAGGCATCTGTCTTTGACGTTCATCTTTTTGTGATCGCAAAGGAGAAACACAACAAGCATCTGGTAACCCAGATGCTTGTTGTGTTTTAACGGAAGTATTGTGGAGAGAATGATACCATTTTAAGCATAGAAACCAATTCAAAGATAAACAATTGGCTTGATCAAGTCCACAGGCTTAGCGGCTATCAGGTCAAACGCGGATTCAATGGCTTCCAGACCATGGAATGTATGTGTAATCAGCTTGTCTGCGTCTAGCCGGCCGCTTTTGACTATGCTCAGCAGGCGCTCCGTGCGGACTCTCCCTCCCGGGCAAAGATTGCCCACCCGAGACTTATGGGCACAAAACGCGCCGGTATCTGCCGGGCTCTGTCAGTGCAAAGGTAAACATCCCGCTGGCCAGTATGCCGAGCACAAACCGCTTTGGGATATCAGCTTTTTCTGCTGGGACAGCACATCAATATGGAACCAGCCCACCATCGTTTCTGCAATGGTCATGGCCGC
The DNA here is from genome assembly GCA_947644595.1 of uncultured Clostridia bacterium. GTDB lineage: Bacteria > Bacillota > Clostridia > Oscillospirales > Oscillospiraceae > HGM13010. The sequence continues at coordinate 254,581 of CANSAE010000002.1, read as the reverse complement.
GCCGCTGCGTGCGTAGAGCAGCGCACTTGTGTGTAGCAGGTACTTATTCGCAGACGGGGGTGTGGAGGAACTGAGTGTCGCCGTGGCAGGATCTATGTTCTTCATTATGAGAGGCAACCATACTTGGTGCATGCAGGGCGGATCATTTGATTTTTCCAATCGTGTACAGGAAGAACTGCAGCGCTACTTTACAATGTTTCATCCGGCAGAATGCAATTAAACGATAAATCCAAAAATTGAGGCATCCGGGAAGATCATGAGCTCTCTGGATGCCTCATTTTTATGGAAAATAGATTTTCTCATTGTAAAGACTGTTTGATCAATCGTCCCCACACAGACATTTGAGCCCAACGATTTCATATCGGAAACCGTTGGGCTCGCCAAATACGCTCCAATCATCGGTGCGCTAAGCTTGATGAACAGCCAGAAATGGTTAAGGAGAGATAAAAGGAAGTATTGTGAGGTATTGTTTGGGGTGTGGTTCTGGCTGATTGAAACCGATTGTTTGTGGTTTTATTATCGCCTTTTTCTGTACAATTGCAAGTATGCACTTTTTTGTTAGAACATACCTTTTAGTAAGTAATCACAAAAAGGTTCGTTACGGCAGATATGCAAAAACAGGCCGCACAGCTGTGCGGCCCGTTCATTTTTATTTGCTTGTTGAATGCCCCGGTCAGGCGATACCAAGTAAAATGCATATTCCGATGTACGCAAAGCCACGGGCCAGCGTCAAAACAACGGACAGCATAAAGATAACCGGCAGGTAAGCATCTTTGAACTTCACACCTGCCAGTGTGCACTCGGTCTGCAGGAAGCCTGCGTTGGGCAGAGAATCCAGACCCAAAGATGCAAACACCGTGGTACGGTGGAACGCTGCGGCATTGGTCAAAGTAGCGGCCTGCTGCAAAACAGGCGCGCCCAGCACCAGACCGGCGGAGGAAGATCCCGCGATACCGGCAATCAGGTTGGTGGCGATCATGGAGATCATCAGCGGGTTTCCGTCATAGGACAAAATCTTATCCACAACAACCATATATCCCGGGCAAGCCTGAATCACAGCGCCCAAGCCAACAATGGCAGCAGCGTTAATGATGGTCGTCATGCTCATGTTAATGGAATCGGAAATAATCTTGCGGTTGTCTTCCCAATGACGGGGCAAATACTTGAACTGTAACACGATGACAGAAATGACGCCGCACAGCATAGCTACTTCGATTTTGACCTTGAAAATATTCAGCACGAGGATAGGAACGAGCATGGGAATGACGGACAGCCCCCAGTGAGGCGCTTTTTTCGTTTCACTTTCCATCTCTTCCAGGGCGCCGGAGCCGTAGGCAGGTGCATAGCCCAAGCCTTTGCCGGCCAGACGGTTCTCATACCATTTGATGTACAGCATGCCGATCACAGCAGTCACAACATTCATAATCACGGCCAACATGCCGCCGGCGCTGACATCGGTGCCAAAATAGCTGGCACACAAGACGTTATTGGTAACAGGTACATAGGGCAGAGCCAAACCGATTTGCAGACCCAAGGTATATCCGGCAACAACAGATAACCGGCTCAGGTTCGCTCTGCGGCACATCTTCATACCGATGGGCAGAACAATGAACAGTGTCACAAAGCTGGAAACACCCGCAGCACATACGATCGTGGTGAACAAAAATACGCCCAAAGAGACGTTTTTCGCACCCACTTTGTCCAGAATGAACCGGGCCAGGGCATCCGCACCGCCAGTCATGTCTAACAGCTTTCCAAACAGAGCGCCCAAGGTGAACATGATGAACCACTGTTTCATAAAGCCGACAAGTCCGCCCATGTAGGTATCCAGCAAGCCGGTGTACAGGTCCATCTTGTAGACGACCAGCAGGAGCAGCGAGCAAACGATACCGCCTACAACGGTAGGCACGTTCTTATAGCAGAAAACGCTGATCAGCGCAACGGCAAGAACTAAAATCAATACATCCATAGAATACGCTCCAAACTTGTATTTTTTATATTTGATACAAGCCACCGAACAGCCAGTGAACAGGATCGGACCTCCGCATTCCCCCAAATGCGTTTTTATGAGGTCTATCTCCTGTAAGAGTGTACCCACATTATTTTTATCACCGGAATGTGGGCAGCTGTTTCAACGAAACGATTAATCAAACTCCTTATATATTTAATGTGTTATGCGCGGATACTGTTTAGATAGGGTTCCATGATCTCATGGATACGCTCACGCATATTAAATCCACCCTCGCAAAGGCACCAGTCAAAGGCTACACCTTTAATTAAGCTTCCCAAAACCTCCGCACAATGGCGCACAGAAAGCTGAGGCTTGATCTTCCCCTCATCCTGCGCTTGTTGCAGCACTTCGCCGGGATAGTTCCAAACATATACCGGTTCCCGCTGATTCCAGCGCCGAATGTCCAGAGAATGGTTCTTTGTGGAATAAAAATTGGAAAAAAAGTCAATCCCCATCTCTTCCATATAATCTGCCCAACAGCAATAGAATGCGATGATCTTTCCATCAAAGGGTAATTCTTCCACTTTGGCGTCAAAGCCATTACTCTGGCGAAACTCCGCAAATCCCTTATATGTATAGAAAGTCAGCAATTCATCCTTGGTCTTGAAGTGGTAGAAAAATGTACCGTTGGAAATCCCGGCAGTTGAACAGATATTACTGACCGTAAGGTACGCGTATCCTTTCTTTTTCAGGATATTAACTGCTGCCTCGTAAATTTTCTGCTTGGTATTCTCAGTCTGCACACTTCTGGGCATTGTCAGCTTGGTTTCCATCCACTCATCTTCTTCCCACTTAAGTTTTATTGTATTTTATTTTAAGTATACACGCGGAAAAAATAAAATTCAAGGAAAACCCGCTGTTGGTGCACTCTCAGCGATGTAGAGCGCACTCTGTTTTTTATATAACATAAAATGAACGTTTTGTAAACAGGCATGTAAAATTTTTATCAACCCGCACAATTCGACATGTTTTTATTTGTGAAAAAATTATTGATTTCCCTATTGATTTTCTTCCGCATTTGCTTTAAACTTTTTATAGAGTGTACTCTATGTACGAACGAATCGTTCCCCCAAGCGATTCATATTGAAATCTGACCAAATAAGAAAGGATAGAGATCGATCATGGCTTATCCAGACAGATTTAAAGGGAAAGTCGCCGTTGTCACCGGTGGTACGACAGGTATTGGCCGCGCCATCGCCAGGCAGATCGTCCGGGACGGCGGTAAGGTCGTCATCGGCGCGCGTCATGATGATTTGTTCCCGGAGATCGTTGCGGAACTCGGTAATGACAAATGCCACTGCCAAAAATGCGATGTGCGCATCCGTGCCGATGTAGACGCGCTGATCCAGGCCGCCTATGATATGCTCGGCGGCTTTGACATCATGTTCGGCAATGCCGGCGTGAACCTGATGAAGAACTTCCTGGAGTTTACCGAGGAAGAGACCGACACCATCATGAACACCAACTTCAAAGGAATGTTCAACTGCACCCAGGCGGCGGGCCTGGCTTTCGTGGCACACGGAACCAAGGGTTCTATCGTGAATACTTCTTCCATCAATCTCCGCTGTGCCTGCCCCAACTCCACAGTCTATGCCGCCAGTAAAGGCGCCATCTATGCCCTCACCCGCGGTGCTTCCGTGGAACTGGCTGAGTACGGCATCCGCTGCAACTGTGTAGCTCCGGGCTCTACAGATACCCCCATGAACGGTGAAGTTTCCCGGTCCCGCTTCCCGAACTACACCGCGCCCAAGCTGTCCATTCCCAGAATGGCAGACCCCATGGAGATCGCCAATGTAGCCTGCTTCCTGGCTTCTGACGACGCTTCCTATGTCACCGGTGAAGTCTACTTCGCCGTCGGCGGCTGGGGCACCAAGTAAGCTTACACAAAATTACGTATAAGCAATCTTTAATCATCTTGATTCAAAAAGAAAGGACACGGATTGATTATGGCTTATTCAGACAGATTTAAAGGGAAAGTCGCCGTTGTCACCGGTGGTACGACAGGCATTGGCCGCGCCATCGCCAGACAGATCGTCCGGGACGGCGGTAAAGTCGTTATCGGTGCGCGGCATGATGATTTATTCCCGGAGATCGTCGCTGAGCTCGGAAAGGACAACTGTCATTGCCAAACATGTGACGTCGGCATCCGCACCGATGTGGATGCGCTGGTCCAGTCTGCTTACGACACGTTCGGCGGCTTTGACATTATGTTCGGCAATGCCGGCGTAAACCTGATGAAGAGTTTCCTGGAATTTACGGAAGAAGAGACCGACACCATCATGAACACCAACTTCAAAGGGATGTTCAACTGCACCCAGGCGGCAGGTCTTGCCTTTGTTGCTCATGGTACCAAGGGTTCCATCGTGAACACGACTTCCATCAATATCCGCTGCGCCTGCCCTAACTCCACGGTCTATGCCGCCAGTAAAGGCGCCGTCTATGCCCTCACCCGCGGCGCTTCCGTGGAGCTGGCCGAATACGGCATCCGCTGCAACTGCGTGGCCCCCGGCCCCACGGATACCCCCATGAACGGTGAGATCTCCCGTGAGCGTTTCCCGACCTATACGGCCCCGAAGCTGTCCATCCCCAGAATCTGTGATCCTATGGAAATCGCTAATGTGGCCTGCTTTCTGGCTTCTGACGATGCTTCCTATGTCACCGGCGAAGTCTACTTCGCCGTCGGCGGCTGGGGCACCAAGTAAGGAGGGCAGCAGCATGGCAACGCTGGAAGATCTTGAGCGGCGCATTCAGATCCAGGAAGATATCCGTGCCATTGAGCGACTTCAGTCAGATTATTGGGACTGTCTCGATAAAAAAGACTGGTCCGGTCTGCGCGCCTGCTTTATCAACGATTTCGTATTCATGAATAAAACCACCGGTGGGCGCTATGACGGCGGCGACGGTATGGTGGAGACCATGAAAGGCAAGTTCACCGAGCAGGTCACCTCCAGCCACCAGGGGCACCATCACTGGACGGAGATCACCAGCGAGACGACCGCAATCGGTCACTGGGCACTGGAGGATGACCTCTGGGATGCCGTGAACGGCGGTGAATTCGTCGGCCGCGCACACTATGACAACAAATATGTGAAAATCAACGGGCGCTGGTACGTCGCTGAAATGGCGCTAACCTATCTTCGCGGAGAGGGCAGCATCAAAAAGCGGTACGAAGACTGCGCCAACGCGTACAAAGTATTTTTGATGTGAGGCGAATACTATGAACTATACAAACGAACAATGGAAAACGCTGAGTGACCGTATCATGCTCACCCTGCGGCCCACACAGCACCCCGTGGTGATGAAGTTCATCTCCACGCAGGAGGAATTTGACGCAATTCCCGATTTGACCTACTGCCAGAATAAGGCTTCCACCTGCAAGCTCATCGGCATGGCCGCTCATTTCCAGGCCGCTTTTGCCCTGACCCGGGATCATTTCTCCGGTTATTACTGCGCCATAAACAACGGTTGCATGGAAGTCAATCAGGAATTTAAGGACGGTGCGATTTTATATAAGGCGCCCACGCCTTGGCATCATGACCAGGAAGACGCGAAAAAGCACATCGCTTCCAACATGCAGTTCCTGCCCGAGACACCCTATCTGGGCATCGTGTGCGCACCTCTGTGCAACTGCGATATCCCGGAAGCCGATGTCATCGCCCTGCAGCTTCCCACTCAGGCAGCATTCCATCTGCTGGCCGGCTATGTGGAGAGCAATTGGGAGCGCTTGGAATTCCCCTTCAGCGGTGAATCCAACTGCGCGGATACTTGGATGCGCACCCTGAAAGAAGGAAAAATCGGCGTCTCTCTGGGCTGTCGCGGCGACCGGGCTACCGGTGCTCTGGCCTACGGTGAAGTCCGCGTCACCATGACCACTGAGCAGCTTTTGAAGGCCCTGGACGGCGTAGATACCGTTACCAAAAACGGCATCCTTTATCCGTATAATCCCACTTGCCTATACAAGGACGCATTTTAATTTCTTCCTCATTTTCTCCAAAACAAACAACGCCACTGCTATTTCGCAGTGGCGTTGTTTACTTTTTCAATATTTGAAAACGATTTCAACAGATTTTCCAAGCTCTTCAGACTGATATCCGTACCGCAAAATATCATGGTCTTTCACTCCGTGGGTTCGGTCCAGTAAATCAGTATCGGTAAATCGGTCGCTGGCCATAGCGCCCCAGTCTCTCATATATAAAATCACAGGCACCAAAAGCTTTCCGCGTTCCGATAGGCTGTACTCCACCCGTAGCGGTTTTTCATCATACTCCATACGAACGATGATACCGTCCCGCTCCAGTTCCTGAAGCTGTTGGGCAAACATCTTATGGGAAATATCCCAAGGTACTCTTCGCTTTAATTCTCCATAGCGGCAGGTGTTGTCGGGCGCGTCGTGGAGATACCAGATAATAAACGGCTTCCATTTTCCGCTGATTGCAGTAAAAGCGAAATTCAAGCTGCAAGTCGCCAAATCATGTCGTTTTTCCGCCATTACAATCCCCCAACATCTTATATTTTTATCATATTATAGCATGCAGTCTTTATAATTGCAAGGGAACTGCCCTGGCAAGTCATGTACCTGCGTTTTGCACAAAACACAAGAAAAGCGCCTGAACAATCAGGCGCTTCATTTTCCGATTTCACAAATAAAACACGCCGGTGTGAACCCAAATCGGCACCATAAGGGCAACTGCGGCCAAGCAGATCGACAGATAAACCGCGCAATATTTTGCCGCTTCTTTTTGTTCGATCATTTCACCGTCCAGCGCGTAATATGCCGCCACATAAACGGGATTTTGATACATGAAAAACCACGGACAAATCACCGCATAAACTGTAAAACCAATCACCCACGGATTGATTCCCAGACTGAGGGACAGCGGAATCAGAAACACCATCATAATATTCGCGGCCGCAAATTCCGAGGCTATGACAAACCGTAGCAGAACCGTAATAATTCCCACACATACAACCAACAGCCACAGCACAGAGGATACATTGTCAAAAACGGGGCTGCAAATTCCCACGAGCCAATCATTGATACCCAAAGTCTCAAATGTCGGTGCAATTCCAAACAGGACCCCTACATAAATCACAGGTCCCCAGTTCATTCCGGAGTAAAATGTATCGGTACTCATAATCTTAAGCCCCAGCATCACGCACATGGCGGCAATGGCCACAAGATGCGCCGGAATCCCGTGCAGTTCCTCGGTGGTCCACAGCAGCATGGTGACCAGCACGATGGACAGCATCCTCCGTTCCGCGCCGGACATCGGGCCAAGCGCTTCAAGTTGTCGGTCAATCTCGTCCTTACCGTGCGTTTCCGGGTCCTTTGGCTTGTAAAACAGCATCAGCGCCACAAAATTGGCGACGCTTACCAGGAAAAACCATGGCAAAGCCGCGATAAACCAATGCAGCATGGTAAACCTACTTGCAATCTCCTCTGGGTAAAGGCCCAAAAACGTGTATCCCAGCACAGACGCGCTGATAAACAGCGGGCCGGCACTGCGCAAGCCGGTGAGCATGGCGAGAAAAAGGCCGCTCGCCGCTTTGCTGTTGGGCTCGTATCCCATAGAATCGCTGATGCCCTTTGACAGCGGCGCCAAAATCGCGGATTTCGCGCTGAGGTTGGGGATGAACGGTCCAATCACAGTGCCTACAGCAATCAAGCCAAGGGCCTGGCCTGGGAAATTACCGGGAAAAATCTTCATGATGTACAGGGAGATCCGTTCCAGCAATCCGCTTTTGCTGATTCCCAAACTTAATGCAAAGGAAGGCAGTAGCAACCATACAGAGGATTCCGAAAACGCCGCAAACATCGTCTTTGACGGAATCTTGCACACCAAAATAAACAGCACACCCATGATGAGGGCTGTAACAAATTCCGGCAAGATTTTAAATATCCACCATACAATTGCCCACAAAAGAATGCCAAGGGCCATTTTAGCCGGAAGTTCCAAGCCGGAAATCGGCAGAAATGCCGCTGCGATGCCAAGGAGAATTCCCATCAACGCGGCAATCGTTTGCTTCATATGTTTCCTGTTTGTTCAGCCAACCAAGTGGTTCGGCAACCAAGTGACGATCTGCGGAAAGACCGTACACAAAATAAATACCGCAATCTGGATCCCCATAAACGGCCACACGCCCCGTATTGTCTCCGCCGTGGTGATATCATCCTTGGCGATACCCTGGAAATAGAAAATCGATGCTGCCATCGGCGGTGAGAGAAACGCAGTTTGCATGATGAGCGCCATCATGCTCAGGAAATAGCAGGCATCAAATCCCGCTGCTGTGGCAATTGGTATAAAAATGGGAATGGTGATCATGCACACCGCAATCCAGTCCATGAGGAAGCCCAGTAGGAAAATCACTCCCATCATCAGGGCAAATATGCCCCACTTGCCTAACGGCAAAGCGGCAAACAGGTTCGTTACCGCCGAACTGCAGCCAAGCCGCATAAAGACTGTGACAAACAGATTGCCGAAGGCCGACACCGCATAGACCATGCCCGTAAGTTTGATGGATTCTATCAGGGTATTTTGAATGACTTCCTTATTGATGGAATTGGTAAACAGTGCAATGCAGAAAGATGCCAAAACGCCCAATGCCGCCGCTTCCGTCGCAGGGCACCAGCCCAGCCAAATCGCGCCCAGAACCGAGAAAATGACCAATGCCACCGGCAGGACATTTACAATGCAGCCTTTCAAAATCTCGCCTTTGGTGTGCTGCGCCAGTACCTCTTCCGGCATCGGCGGCGCGTAATCCTTTTTCACGATGGAAATGACTTTAATATAAACAATATAAGCAATACCCAGCAAAACACCGGGAACCATCGCGCCGTAAAACAACTTGCCTACGGAAACATTCGCGGCGCTGCCCATAAACACCAGCATAATGCTGGGCGGGATCAAAATGCCGAGGGTACCTCCGGAAATGATGACGCCAGCCGTGAGGGATTTATTGTATTTTGCTTCCAGCATGGGCTTAGTGAACAGCAGTCCCATCGATACGACAGACGCACCCACGATGCCTGTGGTTGCTGCAAACAGAATGGCGATCATCGTCGCCGCCACCGCCATGCCGCCCCGCTGTTTTCCAAGCGCCAGAGACAGGTTGTCGAATAAGCGTCCCGCCACGCCGGATTGGTTGAGCAATTGCCCCATCAACACAAACAAGGGCACCGCCAAAAGTCCGTAGTCCTTGCAGTATTTAAAAAGACTGAAATAAGTAAGCTGGAACACTCCAGGGCCCCAGAATACTAAGCCGGAAATCAGCGCAACGCCGCCCAGGGCAGCAAACAGATAGTATCCTGAAAAAATGAAAAATAAAAGCATCGCGCCCATAATAACAGCAACTGTCAATCCGCTGACGGTCATACGCGTTCCTCCTTTTTCATCGCCTGCAGCCTTTGAATCAGCTTCAGCACCTCCGCCACGCCCTGCAAAGTCAGAATCATCATGCTCACTGCCATCACAATCTTCGTGGGCCAGATAGGTGCCTGCCAGGAACCGGTGCTGATGAGCTCCATCGCCGCCACAGAAGTCATGGCTTCCCGAACACAGACAATCGTGCCGCTTACTGTCAGAGGGAAAAACAGCACCGCAAACAGGCATAGGTCTAAAATGCACTTGGCTTTTGCCGGCAATTTCGCATAAAATGCATCGATCCGCACCATCGCTCCATTTTTCATCGCATAGCCAAAGCTTAAAACAGCTGCACAGCCGCCAATGATATAACAGGTACCATAGGCCCAAGTCGTCGGAGCATTAAATACATTTCTGGCAATAATCTCATATAAAAACACTAATAACAATGGCACCAGCAAATATGAGGCAAAACGCCCCGCACCTTCCGAAATCAATTCAATCCCACAGACGATTTTATCCATCCAAGTGGATGTGCTTTGAGTCAAAGCGCCTTCTTCATTCATCAGTCAACGCTCCCTTTGTGAAATATTTAAGCAAAAGCAGAGAGCTCCTCTGCTTTTGCCTTTTCTATGACATGAACTTATTTGCCCGCTTCTACCGCAGCGCTCCAGCTCTGTGTTGCCTGAATATAGGCTTGTTGAGAATTATAAATCTTTGCAAATAAGGGATTGCTCTCACATTTTTTGCTGTAATATTCTGCGCCGATTTCTTTCACCCTCTGAATGTCCTCTTCCGGCAGCGTGCTGATTGTAAGCTTCCCCTCAGCTGCCAATTCTTCAAACTTCAGCCAAGCTTCTGCGTTCGCAACGCGGTCATCCGCCCAGTTCTTCGCCATCATCGCCAGGCAGGAAGTCTTGATAATGTTTTGAAGCTGTTCATCCATATCATTCCATACGTCCTTGTTGATGAGCAAAAGATACACCGCACTGGACTGATGGATGCCTGGAACCGTCATATAAGGCGCCACCTCCTGGAACCCAGCAGCCCAGTTTGTCGCCGGGCTGGAATACTCACAGCCATCAATTGTGCCGCGGGACAATGCCTCATAACACTCGCCGCCATCCATGGATACAACAGATACGCCAAGTATCGTCTCAATATTTGCCCAGTCGGAAACGCCGCGGATTTTCATCCCTTTCATATCATCCAGACAAGTGACCGGCTTTGTGGAATGCAGGAATATTTCAGAATCCACGATACCGCAAGGAAATGCAACCACATTGTCTGCCACTTCGCTGATGACCTCATTTAAAATCTGCTCACCTTCCCCGGCAATATACCAACCCATATATTCATCAAATGTCATGCCCAAAGGCAGAGCACTCAGGATTCCCAGACTGTCATCGGAAAAGTTTGTTGCCGTCATCTGCGCGCAATCCAACGTACCATTAGACACCGCCTGAAGCATGTCCGTGGTCGGCACTACTGAGTTCGTCACCAAACAATCCATGGTCACCCGTCCGCCGGAGCAATCCACAATCGTTTTGGACAAGTCAGACGCATATTGATAAGGTCCTCCCCCCGCACTAAAGCCACATTGATATACTAAGTTATATGTTTTTCCATTATCAGTCGGGCCTTCAGTCTGTACTGTACAACCCGCAAAACAAGTCAACATAAATCCCAGAGTCAGAACCGCTGTTAAAAACCTTTTTTTCATAACAATATCTCCTTTACGAATTTTGCCAAATTGCATAAAAAACTGCGTCTTTTTCTGCAATTTCTCCCCTTTTGCCTATATTATAGGAGCTTGTCAGAAAAATGGCAATTACGTACTTTTTGGTTAGTACGAACAAAAAAGTGGGTAATTGACATTCTTCGATTGTGTAAGTGATAATAGACGCATCAATCGCATATTTACCCCGCACACCAAAATTCAGGAGGCAATCATGGAACTTAAAAAAGTATTTGAACCCGGTAAAATTGGCTCACTCAACATCAAAAACAGGCTTGTGGTCAGTGCGATGTCTTCCCACATGGGTAATGATGACGGCACCCCCAATGAAACCGTAAATGCATATCTTGTGGCAAAGGTCAAGGGCGGATGGGGACTGATCTTCACCGAAGATTTGGGCGTGACAAAAGACGCCGGCAGTGATCCAGTAGTCGGCTCTTTGTGGAACGACGACCAGATCCCCGCTTGGACCGAGACCGTGCGCCAGGTCCACGAGGCTGGCGGCCTCATGGGCGCGCAACTCTATCATGCCGGGCGCCAACGTTCCCTTAAGGCCTACGATACTCATCCCGTTGCCCCCTCCGCCATCAAGGAGCCCACAGAGCCCTATGTGCCCCGCGCTTTGACTGTGGAAGAGATTCACGACTTGGTCAAAGCTTTTGGTGAGTCTGCCGCACGCGCTAAGAAATGTGGCTTCGACTGTGTGGAAATCCACGGCGCCCATGGTTATCTCATCAATCAGTTCATGTCCACCTTTTCCAATAAGCGGACCGATGAATACGGCGGCACACTGAACAACCGGATGCGCTTTGCATTGGAGGTCATCGCTGCGGTGAGACAAGCCGTGGGACCGGACTTTCCCGTTTTATTCCGCTTTAACACTTGTGATTATGTGGAAGGCGGCATTGAAATCCCGGAAGCCATTGTCATGGCAAAAATGCTGGAAGAGGCCGGCGTAGATGCCCTCCATTGCACACAAGGTATGTTCACCTCAAAGCAGACCATCATCGCCCCGGGCTTCATTCCCGTGATGCATTATGCGGAAAACGCCGCCGCCATCAAGGCCGCGGTGAAAATCCCCGTATTGGCTGTGGGCCGTTATAACGATATCTTCATGTCCGAAGCGATGCTGCGGGACAACAAAGCCGATTTTATCGTTATGGCCCGCGCCTCTCTTGCAGACCCTGAGCTGCCCAACAAAGCCAAGGAAGGGCGCATTGATGACATTATCCACTGCATCGGCTGCGATCAGGGTTGCACCGGCGAAACCGCCGTGGGCAATGCGGTGAACTGCATCGCCAATCCCCATACCTGCCGGGAAACCGTCTACGACCTCTCCCCCGTGACAAATCCCAAAAAAGTATTCATCGCCGGGGCCGGCGTGTCCGGCCTGTCCGCCGCTTACGGTGCCGCGGAGCGTGGTCATAAAGTCACCATTTTTGAAGCCACCGACGAGATTGGCGGCCAGTGGCTGGCGGCAATGGCACCTCCGGGAAAATCCGAATATGCCTCCCTCATCGTTAATTATCGGAACATCATCCGCAGATACGGCGTTGAGGTACGGATGAATACCCCCCTCACCAAGGCCATCGTAGAAGCAGAAAAGCCTGACGCTGTGATCCTGGCCACCGGCAGCAATCCCATGTTCCTGCCCATCCCGGGTCTGGAGAACCGGGAGTATGTCAAGACCGCGGTCGAGGTCCTCCGGGGCCGCACCTTGTACGGCAAGAATGTAGTAGTGGTCGGCGGCGGCATGACTGGCGCGGAAACCGCCGTGTTCCTGGCAGTCCAAGGCTGTGACGTGACCATGATCGAGATGGCACCGGATATCATCACCGACGCGGTAGCACAGCCCAGAGCCTGCTTGCTGGAGCATCTCAAGAAGTATAATGTTAAAGTACACACCCACACCAAGCTCACCAAGGTAGGTACAGATTCTGTATTCGCTGAGGAATATGGAGAGTCTGTGGAGTTCAAACATATCGACATGGTCGTTAACGCCATGGGCGTACGCAGCAATAACCCGCTTCAAGCAGAACTAGAAGGTTGTGGCTGTAAGGTCGTAGTCGTCGGCGATGCCAGCAGCACCAAAAACGGATATAAAAACATCCGGGAGGGCTTTGACGCAGGTAATGCTATTTAATATTGTGTGATATCACATGGTTTTGATTCGCTTATCGTATATTTTAATAAGCATAAAGGAGACTTAATTTATGATCAGCAGATGTGGTCTTTTGAAGAAGAAAGCCAGTATGTCCACCGAAGAGTTCCGCGATTTCTGGTTCAATGTTCACGGTCCGATCGCCTGCCATATGAAAAACATGCGGCACTACCAGCAACATCTGGTCATCGACAGAGAGCAGCGCCATAAGCTCGCCCGCGGCCCCTTCGAGATCGACGCTTATTCCGAGCTTATCTTTGATGATATTCACGATATGGAAGAAGGCGTCACCTCCCTGAACGGCGCAGGCGCCGACGATTTGCCCAACTTCGTTGATGATTGCAAGCTTGTCATATTTGTAAAAAAGATTGACACGCGCGTCCCCGAAGAATTCAAGGGGCAGAAACTCATCAAGCGGATGTCTTTGCTCAGCCGCGCCAAAGGGATTTCCTCCGAAAAATTTCAGCAGGAATGGTGGGAAACGTATTCCTCACTTCTGAAAAAAGTCCCCGGATACTTGGGCTATGCACAAAATTTGGTGATTGACAGAATCATCGACGGCAAGCATGCGCCGTATGATGCGCTTCCCATTGATGGTATGGTTGAGTTCTGGTTCAAAGATATGGAAAGCCTCAACCAGTTCTATGCTTCCGAAGCATTTGCAAAAACCTCAGAGCATGGAAAAACTTTTCTCAGCAATGTAACTACCTATCTGATGGAAACAGCCGACTATCCCATGCCCGGCGATCAATACTCTGTATAAAAAAGCCAAAATTCACTATCTGCCGTGAAACAGGAAAAAGCCGTGTATTTTCTATTACCGCATTAGCGCTGAACAATCTCCTGCAAGCCGCTTTCACTTCGCCACAGTTCCGGCAGGAACCGTTTGTCGCACGGACCGGGATGCTGTCGATCTGGCGTGGGTTCTCAAAGGCGGAAGAAGTACAAAGCATCATTGCGGCGTGGGGCGACGATCCCGGAAATATGGAATGCTGCGAACATAATGCTGCATTGCTGGAGCTTGTCCGAAAAAGTGACACACTGAAACATGTGGCAAATTATCTCGGCCGCTTTCGGGAGATCTTCGCCCAGAGCAAGCGGAACGCCTTTGCCTATGGCCGGGGCGAAACCTATGCGTTGGAATTGGGCAACAATCTGACCCGCACCATTTCATCTGAGATGGCTTTGCTGGCGACGCCTGAGACAATACCGTTGTTTCTCCAAAAGTACCAGCGGAAGCAACTCAAGCAATACCAGCGCCGGGAACCGATCTACAAGGGCGCAGGCGACATTATCTGCTGTCTGGATGAATCCGATTCAACGAAAGGTGACGCCGCCGCGTGGGGCAAAGCCGTTGCGATGACCCTGCTGGATATTGCGGCAGACGGGAATCGGAAATTTGCCCTGATCCATTTTTCAAGCAAGGATAAGTTCCAAACGGATTTATTCCTTCCGGGAGAGTGGACGGGAGCAGACAGAATGCGAGCTGCCGACATCTTTATGAACGGCGGAACAGATTTTGAGACCCCGCTTCAGGAAGCTCTGCGGCTGATGGAGCAGGCATCTTTTGAACAGGCAGACATTGTTTTCATCACGGATGGACAATGTGAGTTACCTGAAGAATACCTGAAACAGCTTCAAAAAGAACAGACCGCCTGGAAATTCACAATCACCGGCATTCTGCTGGACATGAATAATCCCGGTATGGAGTTCAGTCTTGAACGGTTCTGTCAGGACATTTACCGCACATCCGAGCTGCTGGGTGCGGACATTGTAACAGAACTTGTAACAGCACGGCAATAAGAAAGGGCGCGGTATGGGAAAAAGCAAAAGAACGATACGAAGCGATTTGTAAAGAGCTTGAAAAGCGAAAGACATAAAGAAGCACCCCGGCACCGTATGGTGCCGGGGTGTCCTACTTAGTTGGGTTATGTGCTTGCTGTTATCAGTTGCGTATTGCTGAACACTATGTGGTTTTGGGGTAAGGCGCACAGGGGTTTGGTCTGTGCGCTTTTGAAATCTACAGTTCATGTTTATGCCTATGGGCTCATTATAATATAATCCATTTCATAACATTATAACTTTTCTCAATAATTTCATTTATATTGTCTGAAATTTCAATAAACATTTCAGAACCCATTGCAAGCAACAAATCATTGGTAGTTAAGCTTTGATATGCAATCTCCGTCAATTGGTTTATGATTTGAGAATTTTCTGGAGTTAAAGAAAAATGGTCTAATTCTGGTAAATCCTCAGTACTAATCCAAAATGAAAGTATATTAAAACTTCCTTCACGATAAGCAATAGCTCCAGCATTTTTGGCGCTACTAAAAATTTTGATTTGTACTTTCTTCCCTTGACACACAGATTTCCAAACACAGTCTAGATTGATGGGACTACTAGTATCTTCTGAAAAAGCCCAATCTGGAAATTCATGGATACTAACTATATCGGCATTTTTATCTAAGACTCTAAAAATATTCATTGCGGATAAAATACTAATTGCTTGCTTACCAATGATTGTTATTTCGAAATTTGCACCCATCTTAAACCTCATTGTATTCTGATTATTGTAGACACAGAAAAATCAATCGATGAACTGCCCGGATATAAACTAATAAATGTTCCGTCCGGTTTTAGTCTTAAAAGATCTTTTCCGCTTATGTAATAGTATTCATTTGCAGCAGAATTAAAATAAACCTTTTCTGGATTTTTAAAAATATTTATCGCACGTTCTCGATACTCAATGTGCGATTTTAAACTCGGATAATCTGACTTATGCTTTCCCCATTTTTGTCCCACCTGTGAATCTGATAGGGAAATTTTATCCGGTCTATTTTTACGTCCTTCACAAGCTAATTTCTCGAAATTAGTAAACCTATTGTGGTCAGTATTTATATTTCCAATTGCAGCTGTCGCAATCGTAAGGCCTAAACCAACTTCTAATGCCCCCACAGCAGTCACGGCGATAGCTGCTGGCGTTGCCACTACACCAACACCAGACAAAACACTCCCCGCAGAGGCACTGACCCCGGTAAATAGTGTCTGAATACCCACATACGTCATTCCTATACCCGCAGCTGCTACAAATATATTGCCTATTACTTTCCCGAGATAGTATGAATCAATATATTCGGCTTGCTTTGCAAAAAATTTATTAACTTCCTCAGCAGTTTGAAGATACTGGTTGTAGAATGTTGTAGTAGGTAGATGACCTGTTATTTTTTCTCCAAAATTACTAATGCTTTGCAAGATAATTGCACCTGACTCACCAGCCGATTCTATAAGTGCAGCAAGGATTCCTAATCCAACATCTTCTTGTCGGACTGGATCAAGGAAATGGCTTGTTGAATATAAAACCGATTCACAAAAGTCAATAACTGCATTGTTGACTTGCTCCATTACAATATCTTTAATTTCCTGCGGAATGGCGCCATCCAGATCAACATACCGCAACGGGTTATCCACGCAGTAGAGGTAGGACACGAGGGACAGCGGGTCGGTCACATTGCCCTTCACCGGATCCATGGAGACGAACCGTTTCGCTGCCGGGTCATAGAACCGGGCTTTCGCGTAGTACATACCCAGCACATCGTCCCAGTCGTGGCCGGTGTAGTTCGCCTCCGGCCAGATGCGCCGGTACGCGCTGGTGAGATTGCCCGGGTGGACAGGCATAGCTGGTGACTATGCCTGTCCGATTTGATTTGCGCCTATGTGCTTCCATTAGTATTCCCATAAGCACCGATAAAAGGAAGATTCCAACCTAATTTCGGGTGTTTTGCAGGTAGTAATTAGGTTTGTCGTGTCACGTTGAATGCTTTTGAGAGTACCCAACCATTTAAACCCAATGAAGAATACAGTTTTATGTATTTATATCCGTTATTTATGAGATACTCTTTTAGACTTCCAACGTTTTGATAGTTAATTGGCCAGCAATAATCTCTTAATCGTAAAATTTCTTCCTCATTATCAGAAAAAAAGTTTTCAATCCCACAGACACAAATATCAAGGATTTGATTGAATTTTAAGATACAGTCAAAAGAATGGGTCAAAACATCGAACCATTCACATTTGTATGTTCGTTCCTCCTGTTCATCATAGATAATCATTTCAATACAATGATTCTTAAAATCTATTTTATAGGAAACGATACAACTATCATGCATTAAATTCACTCCTTACTTTGTGGTTACGGCTTCTCCCATGGTTGACGTGGAGGTTCTTTGCCCCAATCCCATCTGTGGATGTGAGGAAATTCATGTGTCTCTGCACCAGAATGATTATAATCGATATCTAATTTTGCCATTCCATCTGAATCGAAGAAACGCCTTTGCTTAACGGTACCATCTGGATTCAGCAAATCTATAGATGTTCCCGGCTTTCCCTTAACAGGAAGATTTCTGCCATCCGGTTGGACAGAATGCTCTTGCGCTGGTGTATCAAAAGCGCTATTCTCCGTACACTCCACAGGCTCCTGATAGCCAGCATTCTTAGCCAAGCTATGCAACAAAAGACCATATGCGCCAACAGCAAATCCAGTATATTCAACAGAATCAATCCATGCAGCAATTTTCTCTCCGTCCGTTGCATTCGGATCGTTCATGATCTCATATGTTTCAATCCACTGCAAACCGGCATTGAATGACGCATCGCTGGCTATGAGGACATCAGCTACCTGACCAACGACAGGAATTCCATTTACTGCTATAACGGCTGCACCAGTTGACGTATTACGTGATATCTGGTGGACTACATCCCACCCCACTGGTGTTTCGTTTCCCCTAAATGCATCAGAAATCGCATCAACAGCAGTTACACCAACAGAACCAACCCCCAAGATAACCGCAGCCGTAGGACCACCCACAAAAGCAACTACGGCTGTTGGTGCCGCAATGAATATTACATCTGCTGCCTTTTGCATACGCTCTTCGGGCATATATTTATCCATGAAATCATTGAATGGTTCAAAGAATTCATCATTCACATGATTATTGGTTTGTGCCAGAACTTGCTGGGTCAGCATATCTCCCCACGGCGCAAATACTTCATCGATTTTGTCAGTGACGGGTTTTAGGTCCTCGGCAATTTCATTGCCGATTCGTCCAAGTTCTGCTCTGACATTTTCCGAGGCAGTCCCCGGGCCATTGCTCACAGCATCACTCCAATACTTTGCCTGCATCGCTCCCGGATTATTGATGTCAAAGCCGATGTCGTTTTGCAGATTCTTAACAGACTGGGCTATCTCTGCCGCACTGGGAGAAGTAAGTTTATTCACCCCAGCCTTTCCAGCTACAACTGTGCCTATTCCCGCGGCTGATTTCGGAGACAACCCCAGCGGATCAACATACTTCAGCGGGTTATCCACGCAGTAGAGGTAGGACACGAGGGACAGCGGGTCGGTCACATTGCCCTTCACCGGATCCATGGAGACGAACCGTTTCGCTGCCGGGTCATAGAACCGGGCTTTCGCGTAGTACATACCCAGCACATCGTCCCAGTCGTGGCCGGTGTAGTTCGCCTCCGGCCAGATGCGCCGGTACGCGCTGGTGATGCTCAGAGCTTCCTTGTAGGTGATCTCGCCCCACTCGTTGTAGTCCGCGCGGCCCACGATACGGCCAAACTTGTCGGTCATGTTGGTGGTGCTGCCCATGCGGTCCTGATGGGTGTAGTCCTTCAGGATGTCCTGCTTCACGTTCTGGCCCCACCAGTTCGTACCCTCGCTGGTGATCTTCACGCTCAACCGATCCAGGCCATGAACCCAGCGGTAGTCAAAGCCGCCTTCTTCGTGCATGGTGAGGGTCTCACGGGTGGCCGTGGTGTAGTCCACCACATAGCTTTCCTTCACCACTTCCGGCTTGTCGATGTCCGTGGAGACGCTGGGCGTCTGGCTGTGGAAGTCCGTATAGCCGTGGGTGTTGTCCTTCATGATCAGCTCGCGGCCCACGCGCACGCCAAGGCCGTTGTAGGTGTACAGGCTGTACTCGCCCTGCTCGTTCCGGCCCTCCACCATGCGGTTGGTCTCGTCGTAGACGTAATTGGCCACGTTCTGCCACTTCATGCCTTCCGTGGTCCGGGTGTACTTGTCGCTGCCGGTCAGGTTCCCGCGCTTGTCGTAGGTGTACTCCCAGTAGCTGGTGCCGATGGAGTTCGGGATCACGCCGCACTGCTTGTACTGATCCAGCTCCGTGCCGTTGTACAGGTACTCGTCGCACAGGTGACTTCTTTGGTTCCATTATAGTTGATTTTGGAGACCAAATCAAGGGCGGAGTATGGGGCATCTTTATCAAACAGCCATCCATAGCTGGCTGCTATGGATGGCCACTTGATTGTTGCTACACTAGAGAAGTCCCTTTTGATTGGGTTCTTTGCTATGATAGGAGCAGGGTTGGACATAATTAACAAGAAGATAGCAACACATTTTACATTCTTTCAACAATTAACTCAATTGAACCATCCTCAAGTGCAGAGTATTCATCCAGATGGAAATGCACTCCTTGAGGGACTTCATCCTGAGCTAATGTCAGAAGATGTCTCGCCAAAGAGATTAGCCCCCCTTTGTCCGCAGAAATCGTAACTGCTTCATACTCAACCTTTACAGAGATGCAGAAATCCGTTTCCCATTTGAGTTGTACTCCTTTTTTTGAATCATAAGGAAAAATCTCAATTTCTTTTTTCATTTTAGTCTCCCAAGAAAATATGAATATCTGTTTTTACACGCATTTTCCCTGGCTTTGAAGGGTTAGGTTCCAATAGTTCAAAATTAACATGTGGACCGCCACCATGTCTGCCAAGAATATCATTGTCTCCCATTCTGAATACTCGTGTGCCATCTGCCGAAACAAAGCGCCCACTCCCCGGAACTGGTTCGCTGTAGCCTTTTCCAAGGAACTCTGTGGCTAAATCCAGAGCATCATTTGTAGTCATGGTAGTGCCATCTACCAATTTGTCCATTACTGGATCTGGAACCTTTGTTGAACTGGTACTTCCAGATGTTTTTTGTGAAGTAGTAGAACTATCAAAACTCGAAGTAGCGGTACCCTTTGTAGCTTCCGGGCAAAACAGCTTATTGTGGTAGCCTTTAGCATCACCGTACAAGCCTTTTGCGCCATAGCCGAAGGCAAAGAGCGATCCAAGCGTATCCGTAGCATAAGACAACCGTTCTGTGGAGGATGCGTTCGGGTCACGCATAGATTCAACGAAGCCTTTTCCACCGACATAGGTTCCGTAGGCACCTCCGCCAGCCGCCCCTGCATGAAGAATCCACTCAAACCTTGTTCCGACCAGGGCTTTACCTCCACGAACGATCCATGAATCAATTGCCCAGCCGTTCATGTATTCAGAAGCGGAGACCGTTTCTCCTTTCGCTTCCTGGCTCAAAGCGGTATAGCTGTTTACGCCAAAACCAACCAGTGCTGCCTCCGCACCGCCGGGAACCAAGAGCAGTCCTGTAATAGCCGCATTCGTTTTCAGTACCTGCTTTGCTTCTTCCGGATTCTGCTGCGCCCATAGCCCTTGGAATGCGTTTATATCGCCCCGTTTCAGCGCATTGTCCATCATTGTATCCAGTTGGGCAGGTGTGGGCGGCGTGGGAGTATAGTTGTTCTTTTGAGGTGTTTTACTTGCGGCGCTGAATTTTTCGCCTGCGGCAATCGCCGACATCGCCCAAGGGTCATTCGCGTTCATCGCGATTTGCATCGGTTTGCTCATGGGTGGCGCTGTGACAGGTGTTGTCACCGCAGGCGTTGTTTTAGGTGTCGTTACAGTGGGAGCTTTGTTTTTCTCAATCCTATTTTGCACCGTAACAGACTGGAACGCCATCATATCGCCGCTGTTCAGCAAAGCCTGTTCTTGCGGGGTGAGCACAGAAGGCGTGTTGTTTTGCTTGGTCTCATTCTTTCCGAAGAAATTGGAGAACCAAGACTCGCCCGTCGGGTCAATGTACTTCAGAGGATTATCCGCACAGTAAATATACGGTACAAGGCTGGCAGGAGAAACAATGTTGCCCTTTACCGGGTCCATGGAGACAAACCGCTTCGCAGCTGGGTCGTAGAACCGGGCCTTGGCGTAGTACATACCCAGCACATCATCCCAGTCGTGGCCGGTGTAGTTCGCCTCCGGGTAGATGGGGCAAGGAGATTCTGATGGGGGTGTTGTTTGAAATTTCACCGGGCGGGGTGGTTGATCGTCAATCAGTAATACTCGGTGTTTCAACGCAACACCCCCCTCTTTTGATAGCTGAGTATTGCTGAACGCTATGTTGTTTTGTGGCAGGCGCACAGAGATGGGTCTGTGCGCCTTGGAGTTTATAAGTCTGGTTTGTAGGCTCCACCCGCGGCTGGCGGCCACGGGGGGTGTTTGGTTGTTGCTGTGCTGGGGAACCCCTATTCACTTGACTTGATTGCGGATGATAGGAGGCACGGAAATCTTAATGGTTCTGTTTGTCCATTTTTTCCTGTTCTTCCTGAACGCAAGCCGGACACGCGGGATTTCCGTTATCCAAGGTTTCATATTCCTCGGTGAGAAATTCCTCGCCGCAAACGGGGCAGGTCATCATTTCTGCCATAGAAGCATTAACGCTTTCCGCAAACCCATACAAATCACGAAAAAGTGCATTTTGGACTGTCATTTGCGGCCCAAAAATAGTCTTTATTGGCATTGATAAGAATGGTACAACCTCATCTAACTCTGCAAACCTGAGACCATATAACCCAAGCTGTTCCAGAAATTGCACAACAGAACATTCGAGTTCATATTGAGCGTGAGTATAGGGAATCTGACCAAAGCCATCTAATGACGGAGTAAAACGGTTAGGCGTTTTATTATCAACTTCAAATTCATGATAGATAAAAAACACATCTGCAACTTTGCTAATATTCAATATACTTCTAAAGTAGACATGAAATGCTCCGTCAATGAAATCAGGATAAGAATACATTATCGTGATGCAAGGATTATCTTCCAAATTGGAAATCTCACTTTCAGAGCAAAGTGATGCGGTCAACCGTATCAAATCGTTAAGATAATACGGTGTGCTTTTACACTGTTCCAAAAATGAATCGTGATTCTCGCAACAATAAAGTTTTCTTATATACGACTCAACACGATCTTCCACAAGGCGGTTTCCTCCGTATCAGCTTATTTTAATATTATGTGCGCCGGAAGAATCTGCTGGTTTGGTTTGAACAAAATCAAAGTTCAATTCGCCTAAATGCCTTCCTCTACTATCATAATATTCAAATCTACCATGCAAAGTATCTACACTATAGTGTCTGCCTGTCTTGTTGTCAGTGTAGATATTTCTCCCGTTTATTTTGGATAATTGATAATTCTTATTAAAACCTTTTTCTTTTGCAACTTGTGAGGCTTTTTCTAAAATTGCTGCCACGCGGTCTCCGCCACTCAAATGGCTAATTTTTTCTTCAAATTGAGCTGCTGTCTCAGCTGATGTTGAAGTTTTTTCCTCACATTTTTGCTTTTTGAAATAATCAAATTGCTCTTTATCTTTTCCAAACTCACTGGCACCAGTCTTAGCCAGTGCCAAACCGATACTGAGACTGACACCACCTTCGGCAATAAGAACACCTGCTTCGGTTAAGGAGCCCGCAATCAGTCCAACACCTGCCGGTGCACCAGCACCCGATGCTACCAACGCTGCGCCACCAGCACCGCCACTGAATCCTATTCCCAAACCAGAAAGAATTTCAACGATGCCCTTTAGCCCAACGCCGATTCCAAGCCCCATCAAGCCAATGTCACCAAGCATTTTGCCAAAGTAGAAAGAGTCTTCGTAAACTACATTTTCGGCTATTTTTGCAACAAGCGCATCCGAACCCTTCATGTATCTCTCATAGTACTCCATCGTGAATTTCGATTTTGTAAGAGAATTTACAAGATCCAATACAAATAGGATCGGCAACTCCGCATTATCCAGCATGGCCTTTGCCATAGATACGGCAATTCCCATCATGACATGACCAGCACGGTCTTCGTCGGTAAAATGTTTTGTTATAGAGTTTATTGCTTCTTTTGCGCTTGTAATAGAAGTATTATATGAGTTTTTAATTGCTTCAGCTACTTTGTCTGTTCCTAAATTATTTACAGGTGTGAGACCACCAATGGGCATAACAGACAGCCCCAACGGGTCAACATACTTCAGCGGGTTGTCGATGCAGTAGATATACGAGACCAGGGTCAACGGCTCAAGGACATTACCCTTTACCGGGTCCATGGAGACAAACCGCTTCGCAGCCGGATCGTAGAACCGGGCTTTCGCGTAGTACATACCAAGCACATCGTCCCAGTCGTGGCCGGTGTAGTTCGCCTCCGGCCAGATGCGCCGGTACGCGCTGGTGATGCTCAGAGCTTCCTTGTAGGTGATCTCGCCCCACTCGTTGTAGTCCGCGCGGCCCACGATACGGCCAAACTTGTCGGTCATGTTGGTGGTGCTGCCCATGCGGTCCTGATGGGTGTAGTCCTTCAGGATGTCCTGCTTCACGTTCTGGCCCCACCAGTTCGTACCCTCGCTGGTGATCTTCACGCTCAACCGATCCAGGCCATGAACCCAGCGGTAGTCAAAGCCGCCTTCTTCGTGCATGGTGAGGGTCTCACGGGTGGCCGTGGTGTAGTCCACCACATAGCTTTCCTTCACCACTTCCGGCTTGTCGATGTCCGTGGAGACGCTGGGCGTCTGGCTGTGGAAGTCCGTATAGCCGTGGGTGTTGTCCTTCATGATCAGCTCGCGGCCCACGCGCACGCCAAGGCCGTTGTAGGTGTACAGGCTGTACTCGCCCTGCTCGTTCCGGCCCTCCACCATGCGGTTGGTCTCGTCGTAGACGTAATTGGCCACGTTCTGCCACTTCATGCCTTCCGTGGTCCGGGTGTACTTGTCGCTGCCGGTCAGGTTCCCGCGCTTGTCGTAGGTGTACTCCCAGTAGCTGGTGCCGATGGAGTTCGGGATCACGCCGCACTGCTTGTACTGATCCAGCTCCGTGCCGTTGTACAGGTACTCGTCGCACCCGTCCTGCTCCACGCGGATCAGGTTGCCCAGGCTGTCGTACTCGTAGTTCCGCTTGCTGTTGACCCCGATGCCCTGCTCATGGGCGGACGCGATGCGGTTGAGCGCGTCGTAGGTGTAGGTCGTAGTGGTCGGGTTGTCGTGCGCCGTGGTGGCACGCTTGTACTCGCTGGTGAGATTGCCCTCGGCGTCGTACTGGTACTCGTACTTTGTGGCTTTCTTGTTGTTGTGGAACGGGTCGGTGTCCACGGTCTTGAGCAGGTTGCCTTCCGCGTCGTAGGTATAGTCCTCCACCCAGCCGTTGGGGTAGGTCAGCTTGGTGACGTTGCCCGCATCGTCATAGGTATAGGTGTAGCTCTCCTTCTCCGCGTCCACAACCTTGGTGAGCTGGCCCAGTTCATCGTAGGTCTTGTTCACAACCGTCTCGTCCGGGTAGGTCAGGCTCGTCTGGTTGCCGACTGCGTCATACTCATAGGAAACCGTCTCGCCCTTATGGTCGGTCACCTTTTTCAGCTGGCCCAACAAGTCAACCTCGAAAGTCGTGGCGCCCAGCCAGTCATCCATGCGGACAAGCTCGCCTTCCTTGTTGTACTGGTAGGTGACTTCTTTGGTTCCATTATAGTTGATTTTGGAGACCAAATCAAGGGCGGAGTAGCTGTACTTGGTCACATAGCCGTCCGCGTCGGTCTTTTGGGTCATGTTGCCGTTACCGTCGTAGACGTACAGCTCCGCGTTGCCCGCGGGTGTGACCTGCTTGGTCACGAGGTTCCGGCCATCGTACTCGTATACGGTGACCATGGTCTCGGACTGCTCGTGGTACTCGTCCACCCGGTTCTGGGTCATCTTCACCAGATTGTCGTTGAGGTCGTACTCAAACAGGACTTCGGTACCCATGGCATCGGTGGTCTTGATGATGTTGCCGTTGCCGTCATAGGCGTACTCTGTTTTGTTCCCGTTCCGGTCCGTCACGCTGGTGATGCGGCTGGAGCCGTCATAGGTGAATTTCTGCGTATTACCCTTGCGGTCTGTCACGGTGGTCACACGGTTGAGCGCGTCGTAGGTATATGTCACGGTTCCGGCCGCGTCGGTCACGGTGAGATTGTTGCCGTTGGCGTCATAGGTGTACGTGGTGTCCACGCCCTTGGCGTTGGTCTGCTTGGTGACATTGCCCACGGCATCGTACTCAAACGTCGTGCTGTTGCCCAGGGCATCGGTCACTTTAACGATACGATCCATGGAATCGTATTCAAAGCTGGTCTTGTGTCCCAGTGCATCGGTCATGGACAGCAGGCGGCCTACCTTGTCGTAGGTGTAGCTGGTGACAGCGCCCTCGGTGTTCACGGCTTTGACCATACGGCCATCGGCGTCGTACTCGTTCGTGCTGACGTTACCTTCCGCATTGGTCATGCTGGTGGCGCGGTTCAGGCCGTCATAAACATAGGTGGTCGTATTGCCGTTGCCGTCCGTGCGGGACACGATGTTGCCGTTGCCATCGTACACGAAACTGTTGGTATAGCCCTCGGCGTCCGTGTAGCTGATGAGTTGGTTCATCGCGTCGTAGGTATAAGTGGTCTCGTTGCCCTCGGCATCGGTGATCTTCACGATATTGCCGTTGGCATCGTACTCGGCAGTCATCACGCCGCCGTTGGCGTCGGTGATGGAAGTCACATTGCCGTTTCCGTCATAGGCGTACTGGGTCTTGTTGCCCATGGGGTCGGTAACGGAGGTCAGGTTGCCCGCCGCATCGTAGCTGCGCTTGGTCACGCCGCCCATGGCATTGGTCTCCGTGATGATGTTCCCGCAGGCATCGTAGGTATACGCTGTAATGCCGCCCATGGCATCGGTGACGGAAGTCATGCGGTTGTCCGCGTCGTAAGCGTAAGTCACGGTGTTGCCCAGTTCGTCTGTGGAGGTGAGCAGGTTGCCGTTGGCATCGTAAGTGTACGCCACGTTGGTGGCGTCGCAGTTGGTCACGCTCACCACACGTCCGGCATCATCGTACAAGAACGTCGCTGTGTGGCCCAGTGCGTCCGTTGTGCCGGTGACTTGTCCCATGTTGTCGTAGGTGTAGCTGGTGGTGCTGCCCATGGGAGAGGTCTCGGACAGAACGTTGCCGTTGGCATCGTAAGTATAGGTAGTTGTGTTCCCCAGCGGGTCGGTGCTGCTGGTCATGCGGTAATCCGCATCGTAGGTATACGTCCAGGTGTTGCCGTTCTTGTCAGTCTCGGTCAGGACGTTGCCTACCTTATCAAAGGTCTTGCTGGAAGCGTAGCCCAGGGCGTCGGTCTCGCTGGTCTGGCGGCCTTCGTTGTCATAGGCAAAGGTCGTTTTATTGCCGTTGGCATCGGTGACAGACACCACGCGGCCCAGCTTGTCGTAAGCGTATCTGGTTACACCGCCGTTGGCGTCAGTCATGCTGGTCATCTGGCCGGCAGCGTCGTAGCCGAACTTCACGGTATGTCCCAGCGCGTCGGTGATGACGGTCACGTTCCCGGCGGCGTTATAGGCATAGCCCGTGGTGTGATTGCCTGGATCGGTAACGCTGGCGACCTGATTCAGAGCATTATAAGTGTAGGTAGTCGTCAGACCCATGGGGTCGGTGACGGTCAGAACATTGCCCATGGCGTCATAGGTGTAGCTGGTGACATTGCCCATGGGATCGGTCATGGTGAGCATCCGGCCCGCGTTGTCGTAGGTGTACTCTGTTACGCCGCCCAGTGTGTCGGTGGAGGTGAGCACATTGCCGTTGGCGTCGTAGGTATAAGCCACAGTAGTGCTGTCCGCAAACTGGATGGCAGTTACGCGGCCAAGGCTGTCATAGGTGTACTTGGTCACAGCGCCCATGGCGTCCTTGCTGGAAAGCTGCCGTCCGTTCTTGTCGTAGGTCGCGGCATTCTCATTGCCCAGTGCGCTGGTGGTCTTGGTCACGTTGCCCGTGGCATCATAGGTGTAAGTGGTGACATTACCGTTGCCATCCTTGACGCTGGTGACGCGGTTGTTGGCGTCATAGGTGTACTCCGTCTTGGCACCGGTGCGGTCTGTGACACTCACAAGATTGCCGTTGGCATCGTACACATAAGATGTGCTCTTACCCAGCGCGTCGGTGACTTTCGTGGTGTTTCCCACGCCGTCGTATACATAGCTGGTCGTGCCGCCCCGGGCATCGGTCACGGCGGTCTGCTGCTGGACGCTGTTGTAGGTCATGGTGACCGTGCCGCCCAGCGCGTCGGTCATGCCGGTGAGGTTGCCGTTGGCGTCATAGTTGTAAGTCGTGGTTCCTCCTGCGGCATTGGTCATGGAAATGACCCGGCCTTCGCCGTCGTAGGTGTAGCTGGTGGTGTTGCCATTGGCGTCGGTGGTAACGGTCAGGTTGCCCGCCGCGTCATAGGTATAGCTGGTGGTGTTCCCCAACGGATCTGTTACGGCGGTCAGATTGTTCTGGGTATCGTAGGCATAGGTCGTGATGTTGCCCATCCAATCGCTCTGGCTGGTATTGAAGCCGTTTCCGTCCACGGTGTAGGTCTGGACATTGCCCTGAGCATCCGTGATCTTCACCAGCTTTCCGGCTTCCGTGTACTCGTAGCTCGTGGTAGCGCCCATGGCATCGGTGGCAGAGGTCATGCGGCCTTGGGCATCATACACATAGGTCGTGGTATTGCCCTTTTCATCTGTCATGGACGTGCAGTTGCCCTTGCTGTCGTAGGTATAGCTCACCGTCTGGCCCAATGCGTCGGTGTACCCGGTCATGTTGC
This sequence comes from uncultured Clostridia bacterium, assembly GCA_947644595.1. Classification (GTDB taxonomy): domain Bacteria; phylum Bacillota; class Clostridia; order Oscillospirales; family Oscillospiraceae; genus HGM13010. The sequence continues at coordinate 226,544 of CANSAE010000002.1, read as the reverse complement.
GGGCAGCATCGTAGGTGTAAGACACCTCGTTGCCTTTCGCGTCGGTCACGCCTGTGAGATTATTGTTGCCGTCGTAGGTATAGAATACGGTGTGGCCGTTGCGGTCCGTCTTGCTGACGATCTGGTTGTCCGCATTGTAGACATAGCTCTCGCTCAGACCGTCCGGGTAAGTGACCTTGCTGATATTCCCGGCTGCATCGTGTTCGTAATAGGTCCAGTTCCCCTTACGGTCTGTCTCGCCGGTGCGCTGGTTCAAGTCGTTGTAGGTAATCTTCTTGGTGCCGTCATTATTCGTGCTCTCCACGATGCGGCCCATGTGGTCGTATACGATGGACAGGTAATAGCCGTTCTCGCCGGAGCAGGTATTGGTACGGTTCTCATCGTCGTAGGTAAATGTGAATGTACCCTCGTCCTGTACGGTCTGGCTGATGACCCGGCCGGTATCATCGTAGGTGTTGGTCAGGTAAATCTCATCGTTAAAGTTCGTGATCTCATCAAGATAGCCGTTGGCATCGTAGTCATAGAGCAGGCTATCTCCGTCCGTGTTGGTGACGCTGGACAGGTAATCGCCGTTGTAGGTCAGCGTGATGCTCCGGCCATTACCGTCGGATACACTGGTGATATGGGTGCCGTCACCCTCCATAGTCAGCGTGCCGGTGGGACTGGTGACGCTGGCGATCAGGTCGCCGTTGTAGGCAATGTTGTAGAAGTTGCCGTCCAGGTAGCTGATCCGGGTCAGCTTCTCATCGGCGTTGAAGTAATATTTCGTACCGTCTTTGTGTTTGAGCAGGTATCCATCACCCAGTTTTTCAAAGGTGAACGCAGAACCTGCCTTGGCGCGATAGGTGCCATCAAATTCATAATTAAAGAACAGCTTCTCACCTTTAGGTAGTGTTACTTTGGCATAGAGCGTATCCACTTTCAGCTCTAAAGAGTAGTCTGTGCTCCAGCCAATTCCAAAGCCATGCTCGTCACTGTCTTTAGACTCGTAGTAGCGAGTGAAGGGCAGGTCGTACTTGCCGTACAGGGACATATCCGTGTAGTTCCAAGTAAAGCTGCCATTCAGCAGATTCACAGGGTCAGCAGGATATTCGTAGAACAGTTCGCCAAACTCCCGTGCGGCCAGTTCGTCCGGGTCATCAGTCGTGCTTACCCGGAAGCAAAGGAAGCTGTTGTACTTCTGGTTCAGCTCATCTTTGGGAGTCAGAACAATGACATAGTAACCATCTTCTAGCGGTTGTGTGATATCATTTCCACTGGCATCCATCAATTCACCGCCCCAGACGGAGAAATTACGAATCATGCCTTCCATGTCAGGTGCATCGGCATAAACCATAGGCTTATCCACGGGTTCTTCAGCAGAAGCGGGTTCCTTGTCAACAGGCGCTTCTGTTGGAACAGGTGTTTCCTCTGGCTCGTCTGAGGGTTCTTCTACTCCTGGTTCGATGGTTGGTTCGGGAGAGTCTGTCGGTTCGGCTTCATTCTCTTCCGGCTCTGTCGAGATTTCTTCCATGGGGGATTCAGCCGTATCTTCATTGGATTCCTCTACGCCCAGTAAGGCGACATTGGGTTCCTCATTGTTTTCAATTTCATTGATTTCTGCCACGTCCGTATCTTCAATAGCTTCTACAGCCTCACCGTCTTCTGGCTCCGTGGCTACGTCAGTTTCCGGGATATCCGTAATAACCGGTTCCTCTGGTTCGTTTGTGGGCATGGTTATTTCCGTCATAGATTGATCTTCTATGTATTCATCATCCAAAGAAACGACTTGCCCATCGCGGATCAAAGGCTGACCATAAAAACCTACTGCACGGTAATTATGAAGTGCTGCATACGGAACAATTGGATTTACCAATGGATTCATCACAGCGTTCACAAGCGCCGCATATCTTGTGTCATCATAAGGAACGTAGGTATAGAAGCCCTCGTCATCCGGACCTTCGTAGTTTTCGGTATACGGATATACCTTCAGATAACCCAAAGATTGTCCTGACAAGAACTCTTCGGGTTTCAAAGCCTCCTCCGGGTTCTCTGGGTCTTCTTCTACACGGAATGGGAGCAACACGGTCTCCGTGGTTGACGGATTATGATTCTCCCAAGTTGCTGCGCCCTCGTCCAGTTTGTATAGTTCCAGATCCACATCCTGACTGTACTGAATCGAGTATGCGAACACCATCCACTCTAAGGGATTGTTACCAATGCCAGTGCGGTTATCTGTGATTGGTGTATACAGATAGTTTCTCGGTTCACTATCTGGTGGATCACCCGTTACATCGGCACTGAAACTCAGTGAGATCGGACGATGATTCACAGCACTATAAAGTTCCATATTCTTAAAAATCGCTTCTTTTTCCAGTGTACTGGGATCTACCGCAAAAATTTGCAGCGGCAGCAAGGAGAGCAGCATTGCCAATGTAAGCAAGACAGCAACTGCTCTGAAAAATTTACTTCGAACCTTCATTAAAATGTCTCCTCTCTATGAATTTTTTCGTTTTGTAGTAGTGTTGCTGTGTCTCCTTTCTTAGCCCATAAAACCACCTCTTTCTACTTAAACTGGGAAAAACTTCCATAAACTTCCTTCTAATTAAGTAGACAAACCAGAACGAAAAATGCAACAAGAGCCGGAGAAGTTATTTCTCCAGCTCTTGAATCTTATCTCTGAGTTTATTTCTCGCACGGCCCACATATGTCCGTACACTGTTTGGTTTGATCCCAAGGTCTGCGGCGATTTCGGCATCTGACATCTCTAAAACAAATTTTGAACGTAACACCTGTCTTGTCTGCTCATCAACAAGTTTCCATGCTATATCAACGAGTTCCATCGTTTCTCTCTCGATAATCAAATCTTCAGGTGATACATCAGCATCAACGCTATTGTCGTCTTCTGAAATGGCATAACCGGAAATTCGCTCCGCTTTTTTCTTGTATGTAATGGAGAGGTTCCGGCAGGTTGCATAGATGTAATTGACAAGTGGAATCTCATCCTTTTCCCGTAAATCGTCTATCTTGTCAATCAATTTTTCAACGGCAGTTTGTACAATATCCTCGGCCGCCCACTCGTCCTTTAAGATTTTTACAGCCACCGAAAACATAAGCCTTTGGTAATTCAAGTAAAGCTTTGCCATGAATTCCCGATCATCCGGATCTTCAATGGCAAGTATTATGAGTGGTATCATTTTTTACTCTCTCCATTTGCGTCTGTTTGTCCGGTCACTTCCGTATAAAAACGCATACTCTCGACAATAAGCGCCAGGGCTTGTTTCTGGCCGGGGAGCAATTTGTTCATATCGCGAATCATCATTCCATACGTCCGTCCCGGAAGAAATTCATCGGAAAACGAGGAAAGCTTATCTTGAATACGGGTCAGGCCCAAAATATAATCTACCGTTACATCAAACTTTTTCGCATACTGAATCAGAGTGTCTACGGGTGGAGGGCGTGTGCCTAATTCATAAGCTGAAATCGTTGAACTTGCCACACGGAACTCTTCTGCAAGCTGCTTTTGCGTCAGCCCTTTATCTTTTCTCAATTCCGTCAAGATATCCCCAATTTGCGACATTGTGCCACCTTCTTTGCACGATATGATGTAATTATACGAATAAAATAGTTTGTGCCGTCTCTATTACATAAATACAGTAGAAAAATCAAATTTATTTATATTTTTAACGTTAAATCGTGTAGTTAATAGCTGAATAGCGAAACTTCCAGAGGATAGCCCGAATACTTAGAACACTTTCATTGTTGCAATACCCCCGTGTTGCAGGTCTTCTAATATAGAAGCGTCTATACACAAAAGTGGGGTGTATGATATGATAGAAAAAGAGAATCCGCTTGTTTCTGCCCAAGAGGGCAACGAACAAGCGATACTCTGCATATACCAAGAATACAAACGGCTCATATTCAAAACTACAAAAAGACTTACCGATTCCCCTGATTTGGCAGAGGAATTCATACAGGAATGTTTTACCAAGCTAATCCCCAAATTACCTGTGTTGCTTCACATGAAGCATAGCAGCCTGGTTTCTTATATCGCTACTACAATCAGGAACATCTCATACAATTATTACCGCAAGGAGGCTTTGAAATCACAATATTTTGTTGATGAGGATCTATCCGCATTTGGGGACGATGACTTCGTACAATATCGTGATGACCGGCCCGTTGAAGATGCGGTATTATCAGCTCTGGAAGCAGACGAACTAAATGATGTTTTAAGCCGGTTGCCGGAAAGGGACCAACTCTTGTTAAGAGGAAAGTATCAGTTTTCTTTGAGTGACGAAGCATTAAGCCGAGAGCTGCACTGTGAAGCCAGCAGCATCCGAATGATGCTGACACGGGCAAGGAACCGTGCGCGTGCGTTATTAAACGAGGAAGGAATTACAATATGAAAACACACGAAGAATTATGGGAAGACTACGAAAACGCCAAGTTCGCTTTGCTCATGGAGCGAGTGACCCAAATCGAAGGCGAAGAACTCATCCGGGAAAATGAACGGCTGAAAAACGATCCCAGTGCCGCAGTTCCAGAAGATCTCGATAAAAAATGCTTGAAAACGATTCATAAAGCGTTTGCGAAGCAGAGGCGCCGCAAAGCAACGGCCACTGTTTACCGGGCGATTCAAAAAGTTGCTGTTCCGGTTTTTGCTATTGTTTCCCTGTTTACTGTGGCCTACGCAGTGTCTCCACAAGTGCGGTTAGCAACGTTGAATTTTGTGCAGGAGACCTCTAATGTTGCTACCGGGCTTACCTATGCGGATGTAGATGGGAAGACCCAAGGCGACCACGACATGAATTCTATTGCCGGATATACCATTTCGTATATGCCGGAGGGCTTTTATCTGGCGAACAGCATGTCTGACAGCCGTTCGGAGCGTAAATTCTATGAAAATGGTCAAGATGCGAGCATTACGCTTCAGGTAATCCATACAAACGAAACTGCAATCCATAATGTAGATACCGAAAATACTGATAACAGTGAGCTCATCACTATCAATAGCTATGATGGCGTTTTAATTGAAAAGGAGGGCCGTATCCAAATTACACTTATAGACATAGAACACCTAAACTTTATTGATGTCGTTTCTGATAACGTGGGCAAGGAGATTCTCATGGAAATCGCTAAAGGGATAAAAGCCGAAATTTAATCATGAAAAAGGATAAGCGGGGAAACACCCCGCTTATCCTTTTTCAAAAAATCTTTTTCTTTTTTTGTTGCATTTCTTCCGTTTGATTGTCTACTGATATAGAGCGATGTTTCAAAAAACATGTTAGGAGGAATTATGATGAAAAGAACGCTCGCATTTTTGCTGACCGTCATTATGATCGTCAGTGCAGCCGCCCCCGCGGTTTTCGCCGTGGAGATTGGAGATGAAGGGATTCAGCCGCGCTATACCCGATTAGTGACCTTTGATATTGATTTGAGTATTGATGCCAAGGGAAAAACTACATCTTATGCATGTGCGACATCTTCTTCGGGTTCCGATAAAATCAACCTGACCATGGAGCTCCAGCAAAAGGTTGACGGGAAGTGGAAGACGATCAAAACATGGACGAACTCCGGCACTTTCAGCGTATCGTTGGACGATAAGACATGGTATGTTGCGGAAGGCTACGAGTACCAGACGGTCGCCACAGCCTATGTCTACAATTCCAACGGCGTTTGGCAGGAAACTGCTTCCGCGGTTTCCTTCGTTGAGTCTTATCCCTAATTCCTGAGCATCTCATAAGAAAACAAATCTGGCCTGCCGATTTTTCAGCAGGCCATTATTATATCCATTATCTTGCAAATCAAGCTCCGTAATACAATTGTGACCTTCCAGCAGCAGACGAAAACTTGCGCTTTCCTATGACATGCGCTATACTTCCAGACAGATAAAACCGCAAAGGGGAGTTGGACGTTGCTGATTTACTTACAGCTCATCAGTGAGCCGGAAGACCGGGAATTATTTGTCCAACTATATGAGAAACACAGGGTTGCCATGTTCAACCGGGCAAATAGAATCCTACATAGCAAACAAGATTCCGAAGATGCCGTTCACGAGGCATTCCTCAAAATTGCAGAAAAAATTGAATTGATTTCTTCGCTGGAGTGTCACAAACGCGACAAATATATTGTCACTATTATTGAGAACAAAGCAATCAATGCTTATCGTGCGAAACGATTACATCCTACGGAGCCGCTTTTTGACCTGGCGGAATACGCCGTTGTTGACGCCTATGAAGACGGCGATTTTACACGTTGCATATTGAAACTGCCCCATGATTACCGGGAGGTACTGCTGCTGAAATATGACTTGGGTTTCTCCAATAAGGAGATCGCGGACGCACTGGATATTTCTCAAGCTTTAGTCAGGAAGCGGTTGCAGCGCGCCAGAAACGCTTTGCGACGCATTTGCAAGATGGAGGGCATCAATGACATCTTCTGAAACACGCCTGCAGGCCGCCGCTGAGGTTGCGGGAAATGCAATCCTGGCATCTTATTTGGCTGATGCCGAACCAGATTACCAGTTTTCACCTGAGTTTGAACAGAAAATGGACCTGCTGATTCGCGATATGCAGCAGCCAAAGAAAACACCCCACCATTCGTTCCTTCAGAAAGTTGCAAGCATTATCCTTGCCATCGCGATAGGCAGCGGTATCTGGCTGGCAATTGATACGGATGCCCGCGCCGCTGTCTTCGGATGGATCAGGGAGCAGTATGAGAACATTTTCCATTACTATTTTGACGGTGATACAGATACGACCTCGGAGCAGTCCTACGAATTGGACTGGCTCCCGGAGGGGTACAGCTTCCATCATCGGAATGATATGGCCGGCAGTTCCACGGTCATGTACACAAATCAAGATGGATATACACTGACATTGAGTTATACCGCAAGGTCTGTTGATTCTAATGCCGATTTCTTTTTGACCAACGATACCAAAGCAACCAAAACAGTAAAAATCGGCAGTATAACCGCAGACTTATATCTCACTAATCCTGTTGACAGTTCAAACATGATCGTTTGGGAAGATTCGGAAACACAATATCTTCTCTCAATCACTTCCATGGAGGATGAGACCACTCTTATAAAACTGGTCGAAAATGTCATTTCAGAGAAAAAATAAAAAATTTCAAAAAATGTGTCACAAACCACCTCCTTCATTTGTCACTATTATTAAAGGACAATGAAAGGAGGTGATTTGCATGAAAAGAGTTGTTTCTATCCTTCTGGTAGCGGTCATGCTGCTGTCGGTCTCGGCGTTTGCTCTCGAAGAAAGAGTGCAGCCTATGATGATCGACCTTTCGTTCAATGGCACCACTGCGACCTGTGAGGTTTCCGCCTACGCCAGCAACATGAACCAGGAAGTGTCTGCTGTCATTAAGCTGTACCATGGAAAAACCTGCCTGCACACCTGGAATGTCTCCGATTATGGGTACATCGAGTTTTCCGATACCTGGCGGGTCAACAGCGGATACACCTACAAGCTGACGGCCGATGTGACGATCAACGGCACGACCTACGCTACCATTGAGGATAGCGGGCAGTGTCCTTGAAAAGCAACCCAATAACTAAAGTAAAGGAGTAACATCATGAAAAAGAAACTTTTAAGTTTAGCTTTAGCAGGCATCATTTGCACATCATTAAGCATTCCTGCTATGGCTACCAATGCAGATGCAGCAATTGATGAAGACACAACAGCATCTATTGATACGAACGTTGTCACCTCAGAACCAACTGTCACACATGAATTGGATGCCTATTTCGAGTGGAAAACTCTGAGAGACAGTGGTGTTGAGACATACACTGACGATTCCGAACAAGCAAGTCTCTATGAAGATTTCGATTTGGAAGCCGCCGTATACGAAAGATCTCAATTACCAGAAGATGTCTTGAGAGCCTATGGATATTCAGATGAAAGAATTCAAATTTTAAAAGCCTACAATGGAGAAGAAATTCTTCCCAACAGTGAAATCGCAGTCGCAGCACAAGCGTCAATGACCACATACTTCTCGTCTGGAACGCATACTACCACGGCTTACCAGATTCGTTATGTTTGGACATGGGATGTCCCTCCGCTCATTACCGGTGCTGATAATGAAGTGGTGGGGTTAAGCTGGTCTGCTTTTAACTCTTCTGGGATTAATTTTGGTTCTACAATTAAGAGTCGCGCAGCAACTGTTACATATTATCCCACCAGCGGGAGTGGTCCAATGAGAATCGATGAACCGGCAACTGAACCAGATGGGCACATGATTTCATGCACTTTCCCCGCACAGGTTCGTGATCAAAATGGATCATATTACGGAAGAACGGGTACGATAACCGTTAATATTGCGCCTCTGGGTACAGCAAAATTCGATTCGGTAAGAGCACAGGGTCTGTATGTAAATTCAACAGCAAAAGTGGCCGTAAAGCTAACCATATCGGCAAGCATAGACGTAGTAGATATGCAAGTCAAATTCAAGGCAGGTGCAGGAGCTTCTATCTCAATAGAGCAAGCCGCAAAGCAATACGGAAAGATTCAAGCAATCATATATACTAACGGGCAAATTGTTAATGAATAAAATGAGCAAGTTTTGTCTTCGAGCCGCAAAACTATTCGCAGTTTTATGTATAATCCTTTTCTTATTTATCGCATTTAGAGTTGCTTATATCCGTCATAATGCAGCCCGAATCAGCGATGATTCTTCTTTGCAGTCTTATATTTCTGGTTTCTATGGTGACTTTGATGAAGTGGATATTTTGGCCATGTCGACGTCAGACAAATATGCGGCAGTATTATATAGTTTACCGCAAGAAAACAGAGGTACAATCTACGGGATTTTGCTTGAAGAGTTGCCTATAAAAGGATATTACGGGACAAAACAACTTTTACCAATTCTTGAAGATATCAACGTATTTACTTATAACAACCTTGATGTAAGTATTAACAAGAATATCGTCGTTGTTTGCGGAGTAGCTAAAAATTTAAAAGATGGTTACACTCTACGCCGAGGTAATGACATATTAGGGAAAGTCGCTTGTAGTGAATATTTTTGTGATTTTTATTACACAAACGATACTTCTCCTAATGCTTATATCTTGCCATGACTTGGTAAAGCAATTATATCCAAAATAAGGACAAGCGGGGTATTACCCAGCTTGTCCTTCCTATTTAATGCGCTAAACAATCAAAAAGCTGGTACTCAATATAAAGCAACAGATATCCCTAATGGTGGACAAGGGTTTTGTGTATCATTTTTGCATAACTATAATACTGTACTTATTTTCAGACTAATTATGCCGCTGGGTATTATTCTGATGGTAACTTGAAAATCCGAGTTAGCGTATTAAATCTGGAAAAAATATGGGATAATTTAGACACTGTTCCGATACACGCACATATTGATGGTGAAGTCAATGCGCCTAAATTGTAGACTAATAGAAGAATAAGCGGGGCAATTGCCCTCTTATTCTTCATCTACTGTTATCGGTTCTCCCCTTTCCACTTTTTCAATGAACCGCTCCATTTTCTCCTCAAATTCCGGGGAAAACTCAAAGTGGATATCTTCCTCATTCGGCACCTTGCTCATTTCGATCTCATCATACCGACGGAGTGCTTCCCGCAGTATTTCCGGTGTCAGTTCCATTTACAGCACCTCCTTTCTGACACAGCAGATACTATGTCGTGAATTTGTCAGGGGAAAGATTCTCCCTTTCTACTATATAAGAGTATTTTTAAGGTCAAAATGTGACACCTCAAAAAAATAAAATGAAACTGCGGGAAATTAGGGAGCTATCTTGACTGAAAATACTCTCTTAAATTTCTGCTCATTAGGAGCCGTCCGTCTTTCTAAAGCTGTTGTCAAGGGGGAATGTAAGATTGGAGATGGCTGTTTACTTTTACATATGACTCCACTGCAAAAATAGAAACCAAGGCGAAAGCGGCACGAACGTTTTGTCATGCTTTCATCAGTACCAGTTATACCGCACGGACCATCCGCTCAAGTTCTTTGGCGGCGATGCTTAATGGTACTCCATCCTGTTTCACAAGACAGATTGGGCGTTCGGGCAATGGTATACACAAGGAAAGCGCAAGGACATTTCCCCGCAAAATATCATCCTGAGAAAAAGCTTCCGGTACAAAACCGATTCCCAAATCACTCTTTACCATAGGAAGGATTTGATCTGCGGTAGCCGCCTCAATATCTGGCTGAAAGGTCAGTCCTTGATCAGAAAAGAGTTGGCTGTAAAAATCGAATGTGGCGGTATGTGGGCCAAGACCAACCAAGGGATAGCTGGCCAGTTCCTTCAATGTCAATGCTTTACCGCACAATGAGGAAAAGGCCATCCCCGCCACAAGGACTTCCCGCACCTCCATAAGCTGATGCCAGAGCAGTGTCTTGGGAAGGTGCCGGGGCATGGTCACTACTGCAAAATCCGCAAACCCCTCCTTTAATACCTTGATTGCTTGGGGGGTAGAGTGATTGGAAATCCGAATGCGGACACCCGGATACCTGCTATGATAGGCTTTCAGTGCAGGCAGGAGGCAGCAATGGAGCGCGATTTCACTTGCAGCAATCGTCACAGCTCCGCTTTGCAGGCTTTGACTCATCGCGAGTTCCATCTCACCGGCCTGGATATGCTCGAACGCCGCCGAAATATGCGCGTAAAGCTTTTCTCCCTCTGGAGTCAGCCTCGCCCCATGATTGGAGCGGATAAACAGCTTGCAGTTCAGAGCTGTTTCTAAACTTTTAATGGTACGCGTAACGTTGGGCTGATTGCTGTTCAGAATATTCGCCGCCTGTGTAAACCCCTGATATTTGGCTACATAGTAAAAAACGCGGTAATTATCGTAGCTGGCATTCATACACATCACCATATCATAGACGTATAGTTATAAAGGAAAAATGATATTTTACACATGGATGCAAAGCGATTATACTATAAGTGCTTTGGGAAGTCAATGCGCCTAAATCAGAAGCAAAGGGGTACATATGTATGAATCAAGACCTGACGTCCGGAAAGCCGGAATCCGTTTTATGGCGTTTTTGCCTGCCCTTGTTTGGCAGCATCATCTTTCAGCAGCTCTATAACATCGCAGACAGCTTTGTGGCGGGGAAATTTATCGGCGAGACAGCGCTGGCCTCGGTGGGCAACAGCTATGAGGTTACTTTGATTTTTATCGCTTTCGCTTTCGGATGCAATATTGGCTGCTCGGTTATTGTCTCGCAATACTTCGGTGCAAAGGAGTATGGCAAGCTGAAAACAGCGGTATCCACAGCTTGTATAGCCAGCGCGATTCTCTGCGCAATCCTGATGTGCGCCGGCACTGTCGGCTGCGGAGAATTGCTCCGGCTTATCCGCACGCCGGAGGAGGTGTTTGGGGATTCCAAGCTGTATCTGGATATCTATATCTGGAGCCTGCCCTTTGTCTTTTTCTATAATATAGCCACCGGCGTATTCTCTGCCCTGGGAGATTCCCGAACGCCGTTTCTCTTCCTGGCTGTCTCGTCCACAGCGAACATTGGGGTGGATATTCTCTTTGTCATCACGTTCAAAATGGGAGTCTCCGGCGTGGCCTGGGCTACGTTTCTCTGCCAGGGGATCAGTTGCGTATCAGCTGTGGCCGTGGTATTCCTGCGCTTGAAAAAAATCGAGACTTCAACAGAAGACGCCGGCCTGTTTTCTTTTGAGATCCTGCGGAAAATAGCTGTCATCGCCATCCCCAGCATTTTGCAGCAAAGTTTCATTTCTGTGGGCAACATTGTGATTCAAGGCGTCATCAATGGCTTCGGCACTGGAGTCATGGCGGGATATTCTGCGGCAGTCAAGCTGAACAACCTTGTGATTACATCCTTCACCACTTTGGGCAATGGCATCTCCAACTACACCGCCCAGAATTTAGGTGCCCGAAAACTTCCGAGAATCAAGAGCGGTTTCCGGGCCGGTGTTAAGCTGGTTTGGATTTTAAGTTTGCCTTTGTTCCTTCTGTATTTCTTCGGTGGGCGTTATGTACTGTATTTGTTTATGGAGCAGCCAACGGATACAGCGATACAGACCGGCGTTGCTTTCCTTCGCATCCTCGCGCCATTCTACTTTGTTATTTCCGCAAAGCTCGTTGCGGATGGTGTTCTTCGGGGGTCTGGGCTGATGAGGAAATTCATGATTGCCACATTTGCTGATTTAATCCTGCGTGTAGCACTGGCAATTGTCCTATCTAAAACCATTTTGGGCGCAACGGGAATCTGGTGTGCCTGGCCGGCAGGCTGGTCTATAGCGGCAGCTCTTTCTGTCTCGTTCTATCATACCGAACCGTGGAAAAACGTTCCCGCACAGTAGCTCGGAAGAAAATCTAACTCCATATTGAAAGAGCGCACTGCAATATGAAAAGGCACTATTCAAACAGTTTGCTTTGAGCTTCTGGAGGAATGATGGGAATCTACGCCTGTTGATACTGTAAATTATATGCTGGTAGTGGCAAGCAATGCGCCGGTATATACCCGGCGCGTGCTTGTTGGGGGCTAACCGCCCCCAAACCCCTGTAAAACCGGGCGCTGGTGCGCCCGGTTTTTTAAGCCGCCTTCGGCGTCTGCTGTTACCCGCAGGGAGAGAAAAATCATCACCGCGCCTCCTGCTGGCGGTCGCGAATTTTCTCTTTTTCCGTCACGCCTAAAATCCGCTCCACGTTGTTTTTGGCGGTGAGCAGTTCAATCATTTTCGCCTTTGCCTGCTTGTACTCTGGATACCACTTTTTCTTCTTGGCCTGCAAGGTAGCATACTCCTGTTTCAGCGATTGCATAGACGGCAGCTTTTTCAAACCGAGAGAATTGAAGTAACGCTTCGCCGCTTGACAACCTTCGATCTCGCTGGTATGCTGTTCATAAAACTTGGCCTGTTTCCTGCCTGTCAGTTTCCGATATTGGGCGTAAACTTCACGGGTCTTGGAGTACGTTCCGATGTGCCGTTGAAGTTCAGAAACGTCTTTCATTCTTTGTTCAGCAGCTTTCATCTGATCGCCCAAATCGTTGAATTTCTGTGCCGCCGCATCACAGGCTTTTTCCAATTCTCCCAAGTCGGTCAGATGGTTCTCCTGCAAGTACATAACGGTCTTTGCCATCTCTTTGAGATTGAAAATCTTTGCCCAATGCTCATACCCAGGAGAGTTGATTTTCTGCATCCTGGCTTGAATATCAATGAGCATATTCGGCTTGGAGGATGCTGCCGCTCTTGCTTTGGGAGCGACAATTCGCTTGCCGGAAATTCGCTCCATAATCGCCGCTTCGGTGTAATCGTCACCAAGAGAATCGCAGCGGATGAACCGTTTGTCATTGGGGATTTTGAACGCTAAGTGCTTGCCCCGCTTGACCTCCGCTCCCGCCGTTTTCATGGTAGCAAGGAAGCTGTCAAAATCCTTGCAGCCTTGACCGAGGGCGGTATCGATCAAGCCCCCCAACTGGTCCCGGACGGTAGGCGCTTTGCCCTCGCCCAACCAGGTGCCGTAGCTGCCCCGGCTGGGCTTCGGCTCTGCGATCACCGACAGCCCATTTTCCAAACATAGCATATCTGAGATTTTGCGAATTGCGAACGAGGACCGCCAGAAGTTTCGGAATTTCCGAGTGCAGTCTATGGCGGTCGAGTTAAACACGATATGCGAGTGGATATGGTGCTTGTCCACATGGGTGCAGACGATGAAAGCGTGTTTTCCTTTGGTCAGCGACATGGCGAGGTCATAGCCGATCTTGTTCGCCAACTCCGGCGTGATTTCTCCCGGTTTGAAGGACTGCCGCAGATGGTAGGCGATCACATCATTGTCCTTCCGTTCCCTGCCGGTAATGACGGCATACTGCCTTTTGGAAAATAGGAACTCCTGGTCAGCGATAGACGGGTTACATTGGTAGGCCGTGACCAAATCGCCGCCGTTGGTTTTCTCTGGATTCTCTACATAGTCCGTCACCCGGCCCAGGGCCTCCGCCACGGTCCGGCCCTTGCCGCTGTGCAGGGGCATCAGTCGTGTTGTTGCCATTGTCAAAACCTCCCCTCAAAGGAAAATGGTGGTGAGCGAAAAATCTTCGCCCACCACCAGACCGTTAATTGATTTTCGATAGCTGTTCCAAAATGTTCCCGAACAGTCCTTCGACCGCCCCCAGCTTTGCGGTGATCTCGTCCGCTTCGTCAGGGTAGACCCCACCGCCGGAATTGACCCGGCGGGCGATCTGATTCACATTATTGGAGGTGTAGCGCAGGAGCTTGGCGCACTCGGTCAGCTCCGGGATTTGCAGATTGATAGTGTAGCCGTCAATGCACATTTTCCGAATATAGGCGCTCATGTTGCGGACACCAGCCAGCACCATCTTCTGCTCAATCAGCGCCCGTTCCTCGTCCGTGACTTTGAAATAAATCCCGCTGGTCTTTTCCTTTGCCATCTTACCTCCGCTTCTGCCAAATCAGGTCATAGCCCAGCGCATCAGCCAGCTCCACGGCCTCTTTGTAGCGCAGGGATTCCCGGCGCAGCTTGTCGGAGAGGTTGGGGACGCTGGGGCTCCATCCATACTGCTCTGCCAGTTTCTCCACCAACTCGCTCATGGTGAAGCCCTCACGGACAATGTAGGCTTTGATTTCGTTCCTGATATTCATAATCGTATCTCCTTCGATAATCGTATTCGCCATCCGGCGTAGAATTTGAAAACGCTCCCAGCGGCCTGGGCAAGCTGTTCACAATGCCCAGGTCACAGGAGCGCACATCGGATTTCAGCGTTCAGCGTAAAGTCATACGAAACCGTGAAAACCAGCAGAGGACAACGTACCATGTTCGCTGTCCGGCGTTGCGTATTTTCACGAAAAAGCGCAATTCTGACGCCGTTTTCTGCGCTGATTTCACATGGATTGAAAATTGAGACGCAAAAAGGGCGGTCTGCTTGACGCAAACCGCCCTCTGGCACAGCATATTCAACTTTGGGCCTCCGCCCGTTTCTTCTTTTCACGGGAGCGCCGGGAGTATTCTCTCTGCTTCTCCCGCTTCCGCCGTAGCGCCTCCTGCTCGGCCAGCTCCTCCGGCGTAGGCTCCGGGATAGGCACGTCAAATTTGCCGATGAACTTCAGATAAATGTCGACCTCCTGCATCCGCTCACCGCTGGACCTGTCCGGCGCGTGGACAACGATCTTATCCACGAACTCAAAGATCATCGGCGTGGTCAGCACAGAAAAATCAGTGTACCGCTTGACCAACTCCAAGAACTGATCGGCCCGGTCCGTGTCCGCGTTGAACGCATCCAACTCAGTCTGCTCCCGCACGATTGCGGCATCCAATTCCTCCTGCTCCCGCTCATAGCCATCTGACAACAGCTTGAACCGTTTCTCCGTCAAGCTACCCGTGGCGAAGGATTCATAGAGTTTCTTTATCAGCCCGTCCAGTTCTGCGGACCGTTTGCGGTCCCGATTCAGCTTGCGTTTCAACTCCTTCGCGGCGTTGTCCTGCCGAAGCTGGGAGGCGGCGCGAATCTTCTCGACAAAGCCCTTTTCATCGGAGATCGCATAGGCGCTGACTGTTCGAATGGTATCCAATATCAACGCCCGAACCGCTTTCGTGGAGATATAGTGGCTGCAACACTTCTGCTCTGACTGTTTAGCGGTCAGCATATAGGTGGAGCAGTTGTAGTTATCGCTGGGATAGAGGCCGCTGTCAGGGTCAGGTTCCCACCCCTCTTTCAGCGCCCTGCCTCTGCTTCGATGGTTATACATCCTGGCCCCGCACTCGGCGCAGAACAACAGCCCCGTCAGGGGATTGGCCTCGCCCGTGGTGTCCGTCCGGCGTACTGTCTGCCGTGACCGTTGGGCCAGTTTCCAGGTTTCCGGGTCAACAATGGCCTCATGGGTGTTTTCAAAAATCAGCCATTCCTCCGGGGGACGTTTTATCATCTTCTTGTCCTTATAGGAGGGCTTGTAGGCGCGGAAGTTGACGGTATGCCCCATATACTCCGGCTTGGCAAGCATATCCGCAACGGTATTGCTCGTCCAGTCATAGGGACGGGACATATCCGTTTTGCTCTGGCACGTTCCCCGGCCCCGCTGGGCGAGGTAGTAGGAGGGGCGCTCCACCTTGTCATTCATCAGGATTTTGGCAATGGTTAAAGGGCCTTTGCCCTCCACGCTCAACCGAAAAATACGGCGCACCACATCTGCCGCTTCTTCGTCCACCAGCCAGTGGTGCTTTTCCTCCGGGTCCTTCTTAAACCCGTAGGGAATCGTGTTGGTGACGGGCTTGCCGGACCGTCCACGCACCTGATACTGCGCTTTCTGTTTCCGGCTACAGTCCCGAACGTACCACTCATTCATGATGTTCAAAAAGGGCGCAAATTCCCCCGAATTGTGGTCAAAACTGTCCACACCGTTGGAAATAGCGATAAACCGAACACCCTTCTCCCTAAACAGGATTTCCGTATAAAATCCTGTTTGCAGGTAGTCTCTCCCGACCCGGCTCATGTCCTTGGCGATCACGCAGCCCACTTTTCCGGCCTCAATGTCCGCCACAAGCCGTTTCCAACTGGGCCGCTCAAAATTGGCCCCGCTCCATCCGTCGTCCGTGTAATGGACGCAATTTGTGAAACCATGCTGAGCGGCGTAGCTTTCCAACATGGCCTTTTGATTCACGACCGAGTTGCTGTCCCCAATCAATTCATCGTCATGGGACAATCTCTCATATAATGCCGTGATTTTCTCCTGTTCCAGCCGCTTCTCGTTCATAGCGAACTCCCTTCAAGCGGCTGGCTCGTTTGTGGTATCCCCATTGTACCACAGTCAGCACCGTTTGTCACGGCTTCACGCTGAATTAGCCGCAGAATTTTGTCATTGATCGTCTCCTGGGCGGTGCCGCTGAAATGCACCCGGACTTTGTAGGTGGTGGAACCGATACGCCGGTAAATGGTGGCAGTTTTTGCCTCTGCTGGTTGAATTGTAGTGATATTGGCCTTCCTTTCTTGCGGTAGGACGCAACCCGTAGTATGATGTTGGTGGACGTTCCAGGCAAACAAAAACCAGCCCCCGGTTGCGTAATGCCATTTGCAACCGAAAGCTGGCCTGATATGCCTATGTTATTGTTTTGTGAAAAGACGTTTGGTTTCACAGCGTCCAAACAATCCCTTCACTAATAGGAGAAAAACCGGGGGTATAGCGGAACCATTTTCAAAAACTTTTTGAAAACTTCTTTAAGCGGCCCGGTTTGTTCGCCTATCTCTATTATACGGTCAAATTGTGCCAGACCGAAAAAATATGGCGATAATGCAAGATTGGTCTGTGCTACTCTGAAAAATTGCAAAAATGCAAGATGAAGGCAGAACAACGCAAACCACAGAACCACATCGAAAATTCTTCGTTCTGATCTTGGAACGTGCTGGCGGTCAAAGTGTCCGGCACCTCCTTGTCAACGTCACCGCCAAATTGTCGTTCACGTTTCTGACAAGCGAATACCATCGTTCTCCCAAGTATATTATGGGCAAAATCGAAAAAAACAGGCTAATGGCATGACAGTCCCATTTCAAAAAACATGACACCGCCCCTCGGATATGCTTCGAGCGACAATTTGTCGCTCGAAGTTGTGCGGATGTTGGTATCACCCCCTCCTATAGCACCGTCATTCACCACAAACGAGCAAGCCGCTATGTTGTATTAGGTGAAATCTCACATTCACCCTTTACAACATACATCTTTATAACTTCGTGATGAATTGTCAAGGGCGCAGATTCTGCGCCTATGCAAGCGCGCGTGTATCTGCTATGCTGGAAGCGTATTCAGGGCGGAGTAAGTTAGGGCGGAGTAAGTTAGGGCGGACGGAACGAAAGGAGGGCGAAGTGCGCCTTTCGCCGGACAAATCTGAACTGAAAAAAATCGAATATGGACAAGAAAGACTGTAATGACCTATCCGGTGATTACGGTCTTTTTTTGTCCCCAAACACGAAAGGAGCTACCCAAAATGAGTGAAGAAAAAACCAGCGCATGGCCTTTTGCGGATGCACCCGATACGGAAGGTCTGGACATTAACGCCATCTTTGGCGGAAGTACAGCAACGACAGATGTAAACCCTTTTGAGGTGCCTGAACCCGTGCAGCCGGAAGTCCCCGCAGCAGCGGAGCTGGAAGCGCCGCAGGAAACAGTGAAAGAACCCCCGACACCTATCGCCGGGGCCGAACAGCCGGAAGAACCGACATCGCAGCAGCCCGATCCGGTGCCTGCACCGGAGCCGACAGCAGAAGCGGAAAACCCCATTGCCGCAGCGTTTGGTCAGAAGACGGTGGAGAACGCGCAGGTCGGCCTTTTGGAAAAGCCGCCTGTGTTTTCCTATCAGAATGCGAAAGAGCCGATCAGCGGCCCCGGCATTACTTTTGAAGAATTGCGGCTTCTCAAATATGAAGATTTTACCGACTTGGAAGATGGGAAAAACGTATCTTGGTGCGTTGAATATTGCGGTATCCATCGGAATATTCGAGATCCGAAGGGCACGCTCATTGTTGATGTAAAAAAAGAAATTGAGCGTTCTAAGGAATTCCTTGATGCGTTGAAAAAGGCAAAAGACAAAAATCCTGATTGTTTGGTCACACCAAAGGTGACGGGCCAAAAAAAGGGGCAGGCCGTTTATCGCGGTTGTTTTGACACCATGGAGGAGGCCCGGGAATCGGATAAAGTTATTTGCCTGCTGCCATCCAATGACGGGAAGATCTACGAGCTGAGGAAAACAGACGCGGGCGAATTTACCGCCCCCAAACACAAAGTCATGGATTTTCAGGAAATCAGAGCCGGGTTTACCCCGGCTCTGCCGAAAATCCCCATGTCATTGTTGCGGCAAATCATTACTTTTTTCCGCACGTTCATGGGCGACGATGAACAGTTTGAAGCCATGGCGCACATCTACTGGGATAAGGAAAAGGAACAGTTTTTTGCTTACGTCCCCAAACAGGAGGTCTCTAAAGACGAAATCACTGCCGATCTTCGGGGCTGTCCCTACGATAACAGTGAGCGATACCTCCTGTATGCGGATATCCACAGCCATAACAGTATGAAGGCGTTCTTTTCTCCGACAGACGATCAGGATGAAAAGAGCACCCGGTTGTATATGGTCGTAGGCCGGCTGGATAAATTCTTCCCAGACATTCAAGTCCGCTTTTTCTGCGGTGGTACCCATGTGCCGATTGATCCTTCGCTGGTGATTGAAGATTTGTGGGAACAATTTCCACCGCATTGGATGGAACGTGTGACCCGTAAACCAGCAGGCACAGCCGAAACAGTAAAGAAAACCGTGCGCGGTTTCTTTGAGAGGGTAGTGCTATGAAATATCCAACGGATATTCCCGTGAAAATCGTACAGCTTGGTGCCGGAGGGACAGGCGGCCATGCCGCGCCGCACCTTTACCGGCTGCTGTACGCATTGGATCGGCCTGTGCGCTTCATCATCTGCGACGGCGATATTGTGGAAGCCAAGAACCTTGTCCGGCAGAACTTTTCCCCGGCAGACCTGGGCGAAAACAAAGCCCGTGTCCTTGCGGAACGGTATGCGTCCGTGTTTGGGTTGGAAGTTGAATATGTACCGTCATTCATAGAAAGTATAGATGGCCTAATGACGCTTATTAAGCCGGACAGATATAAAGGGGAAACCGGAGCGGAAACGGAAAATGGCATGGTGATTCTGCTGGGCTGCGTGGACAACAACAAGACCCGGCAGCTATGCCATCAGGCGTTTTACCAGTCAGAGAATCTCATCTACATCGACAGCGGCAACGGTGAGTTTACCGGACAAGTTGTATGCGGTGTGCGGAAAAACGGACGCACTGTATTCAAGCCTGTCGGTAAGGTATACCCCGAAATGCTCAAAGATGACGATAAGTTTCCATCAGAACTGAGCTGCGCCGAGGCGTCGCTTTCCGATCCGCAGAGCATCACGGCCAATATCACCGCGGCAACCGCTGTGGTGAATATGGTCTACAACATTCTGACCCACGGAGAAAACCGCGTCCGTCAGACGAATTTTTCAACAAAGACTGTGCGGATGCAAACGATTTTAGAAAAACAGAATCATAGGAGGATGGTAGCATGAAAAGCATTGTAGACGCCAAAGAATTTGCCCAGGCATTGAACCGTGTCAATTCTGTGCTGCGTAAGTCAGCAATTCCCATGCTGGAAAGTGTGCTGGTTTGCTTTTGCGGCGGAAGCTGTATTCTCACAGCAACCGACATGAAGGTATGGGCGAAAACGGAACTCCCGGCTTCCGGAGATGATTTCGAATTTCTGCTCATGAAACCGGTAGAAATGCTGAAAGCGTGCCGCTACTACGACGGCGAACTGGCAATAGAACTCACGATTCCTAACGATGAAGGGTACTGGCGTAACGATCTTGCAGTATCTAACAGCACCCGTACCGGTTCATTCGAGGTGGAATCCGCAGACGATTATCCATCATTTATGACCGTAGAAGCAAACAGCAGTTTTTCGGTCAACGCGCCAAAGCTGCTGGCCCGTATTCAAACGATCAAATACGCGAACGTAAAACCGGACACGGATACTTACAATGCCAGAACCTGCATCCAGTTTTCCGGGAATCAAATCTATGCGATGGATCATCACCGTGTAGCATGGGACGTAGACCCCACGACGGAATTTCCGTGCAAGTTTCTGATTTCTACGGAGCATCTGGAACACTTGAAACTGTTCAAGGATGAAGTCACATTTCAAGTCGGAGACCGCTATGTGCAGGTCACGGATGGACTTACAACGCTTTGCCTACGGCAAGGCGACGATTCTCCGTTTGATTTGGGACTGGTTCTTCCGAAACAATATCAGGAAGGCTTTGTTATTTCTCCAAAGGAATTCTTGAACGCGCTGGCGTACATTAAGGGCTTTATCCCGAAAAAGGTGGCCCCCTGTGCACGGCTCTGCGATGGTGTCCTTACGCTGGACAAATTGCCGCAAAAGTGCAGCGCCACTTTGAAATTCAGCGGCAGCAACACCATTCCTATTGGCTTCAATATCCGCTACATGGAAGACGTGATGAAGCAGTTTAAGAGTGAAGCGCAGGTGAAAGTAAGCATCAGCGGCAGATACTCTCCCATCATCATTGAGGCAGAAGACCGCAGTGACCATGCTCTGGTCATGCCGGCCCGACTGAAGGAATATGTCAGCGCCGCATGAAGGCGTACTGAACCAAAACAAAAATAAGGAGATTTGAAATATGAAAACAGTTTACATTCCTAAAGGCGAAATGGTGTCCTATGAATCCATTACCACGGATCATCTGGTGGTACACGGCTATCTGAATGTTGCTTGCGGCATCAAAGCTAAGACCATCAGCGGCAACGGCATTATCACGGCCGGAACAGTATCGGCTGACAGTATTCGGGTAAACGATCTGGAAACTACGGCGGTATTTTGCAAACGCCTGGTTGCGAAGCGTGTGCAGGCCCCGGAGGTATTTGCATCGGAAAGCGCCGCAGTATCCTGCTTCCTTTCCTCCGCTTATGTGGAAACCGGGAAGCTGACTGTGGCTATCAGCGAAATTGATGAAGTCAAGGCCGATGAAGTGGTAAATCTCAAGCCCAGGAAACGGGGGTTGCTGCGTACTCTTTTAGCGTCGGCGCTGCTCTCGTTCTGGACAAAGCTGTTTGCCACCCCTGTCCGCGCTAATGCGCTGGACGCGGAGTACGAACCGGCAGAAGCGGAAGAACCCACTCCGGCGGAGCCTGCGGTAGATGAGGAATTGAACCGTATCATAGGACTGTACCAACTGAGCAAAGCGTCCGGCTACACGCTGCGGCTGATTCCCGGCACTCCGACTGAAAATGCGCCCGTGCTGGATCTCAATACCCATGAGGCCCTGCGCCCGGCCGCGTAATCTTTTTCTATGTTGAATTTGAATAGGAGGCATTTTTATGTCAGTGAAATCCCAAGAAAACAATATGCGACGGCTTGCCGCTCTGCTTGAACAAGAACTCTCGCCCCTTTATGGAGACCGTGAATGCGGCCCCAACGGGAACAAAGCGACGTTTCTCCATGTAGGAAAGGTATTCCTCCGAGCATTGGCGAAAGACCTCGGTCTGCGGGATGTGCGTGTCATGTCCAACGCAGGTGGGATCGCTGTGTCCGGTGAGTGCTATCTCTATGGCCTGTGGGAAGACAGCGGTATCCACATCGGCTTATCGCAGTTTTGCGGCAGCAAAGATGTGCTGCTCTACCGCACGATTCGCACACTGAACGACCATAAGGGCGGGTATAACCGCTATGTCACCCACAGGGAACTGGAGACCTGGTCTTATCAGGAATTGTTGAATACCTTATCCGCTGTGCGAAAGGATACTGTGGGCTATGGCTGGGCAGCTTGACGCGGCGGCAAACCGCTATTATGCGATTGAGCAGTTGACTGAGCATCAGGAAACGATCCAGTGGTACGCCAAAGAAATGGTGATTCAGCGGGCAATTATTCACAAGTATCAAAACTCTGATTTGAAAACGGCGCGGGATACATACACGAAATTACAGCAGAGCCGTACATTTTTATTGCAAACGCTTTCAAAGGTGCGGCTGTGCTTAATGGAGGCAGAGTTATATCAGCTGGCGAAAACCGCAGGGCAAATATACACGGGTCTATCCCGGTTTGACCTGATGAGCAACAACTATAAGCCGGTGTATGACCTGCTGTACGGTTTTGCGGAGCAGTTTCCGACCAACGCAACTGCCAATGCCGCAGTAATCGGTCGGCTGATGAACCGGGTAAAAATGGGATATTACCCAACTGACCCGGAGAACATCTCGCTGATTCTGCGTGGTATTCAATTCCCGGAAGGTGTTACAACCAACCTGCTGGACCCGTGCTGTGGATGCGGAAAAGCACTCCGGCAAATCGCGCAGGGGAATAACTGCTATACCTATGGCGTGGAACTGGACGAAAGCCGGGCAGAGGAAGCGCAAACAAGACTGCATCGTGTGGGCTTTGGCAGTTTCTTTTACAGCCATATCAGTAGTGAGGCATTTCACCTGCTGTTCCTGAACCCGCCGTATCTGTCCGTCATCAATGAGAATGGACGGGCCAGACATGAAAAGCAGTTTTTGGCCGGAGGTATTCCAAATCTGATGTATGGCGGCCTGCTGGTCTATGTCATTCCCTATTACCGGCTGACCCCGGATATCTGCCGTATCCTGTGCGACAATTTTGAGGAACTCTCCGTGTGGCGTTTTACAGACAATGAGTTCCAGAAATTCAAGCAAATCGCAGTCCTTGGGATTCGCAAGCACAGGGACGCGTCTACGCCGAGTACGGCATGGCTGGAAAACTATGCCGTTGCCCCGGAAAGTATTCCGTTGTTGAGCGAACTGCCGGAAAGCCGGTATGCCATACCAGGCACGCCATCGGAGGTTAAGACCTTCCGCGGTGAGAAATTTGACCAAAAGGAACTGGAGCGGCAAATGCGCCGTTCCAGTAGCTTTGCACAAATGCTGGCACACAGCGAACTGGACGATGGCACAAAACGGCCACCGTTGCCGCTGTCTATTGGTCAAATCGGACTGGTCGGCGGTTCCGGGATGATAAACGGCCTGATCGAATGCGACACGCCGCATATCATCAAGGGCCGTATTGTCAAGGCCGTGCGAACCGAAACGGAAGAAAAGTTCAATTACAAAGGCAGCCACATTGGATCAGAAATCACCGAAACCATCACCAACAAAATGATATTCAATGTTCTGATGCCGGATGGCTTCAAATCATTGGCTTAGGAGCGAAATCAATGAAAATAAATTTTTTCCCGGGGAGTATCTCCGCAATGCCGGGTGTGCTTACAGAGATTCCGCGAGATGAAATGTTTACCGCACTCTTCCGGCATCTGCATTGTGACTGGGGCGACTTATCGGAAAGGAATAAGCAGAAAAATGATCGGGCGCTCCAACGTGGAGAGCGACTGATTTCTGCCTATCATAGTTCTAACGGAACCATGTTCTTGATTATCACAGAAGCAGATCGGTCAGCGACGACGATTTTACGGCCATCAGAATACTAAAAAGGAGGCTATTATGAGCCAGCTTAACAAAGACGTGTTTACTCGTGTGGTCCGCGCGTCTGAAAGCGTTTCGCCATTTGTCGAACAGACACCTTATAATGGATACCTGCAAACAGAGATTTTCAATAAGCTAAACTGTGAGGAACCGGTTTATCTATCAGGTATTCAATGGGACGCATTTACATTCAGAGATGTGCGGCCTGAGACGATCATTAACATTTATCATCGTCAAAAGGTGCGGCAGATTGAGAATTTAGAACACCGCATTCAAGGAGTCCTTCCGATTGCCACAGATCAGAAAATATTTTTTTAGGTGACTGGTTATGTATGATTACGAATATGAAGAAAGTGTTTTGGCTTGTCTATATATCTTGAAATATATACATGACTATGAACCCCAAAAATTTGAGGAAATATCGGCAGAGATTTCTGTGCTTGATTCGGAGAGTTTGTATTTTATGTTTTTCGATTTCTTCGATGGCATATTAGGTGGACATTGGTATATTGAGCCGCTCCATGAAGAACCGCAAAATGAAAGCGAAGATACCGGGGAAGATACCTGGTATGAATATGAAGAAGATGAAATTAACGTATTCGTGATATGTCATCCTGCTTTTGAGGAATTCTGTAAGCTGTCTTTGGAATTCAGCAAACTGGAACATATGAATCTGAAAGCACATCGTCAAAAGCTCGAAGATATTATTGGGTTCTATTTGTTATGTGCAGATGACTGCATTTGGAAAAGCGAATATGTTTTTTCACAGTATAGTCTGGAATTGAAAATTGTATTTGCAGAAGAAATCTACGATACACAAAAGCTCTTGCACGTCCTGACGGATATGCTGCTTCATATTAGGAAAGAAAACGACCATCTCCGTGAGTTAATTTGCGCGAAGCAACAAGAAGCTGAGCTTGAAGAATACAGAAAGGAAGCAGCATAATGCACTTGGTAGAAAACAAGAATGCGATGAACGATATTTGTATCAGATTATCTCCCACACGGGGATCTATTTCAGTAGAAAGTTACAACCCGGATGGGATTATCTCGAAAAAAGAGATTTCCGAAATCGACTTGTATTATGCGTTAAACCAAGGTTATGCATCGGCGGCAACAACGGACAGCGGATTTTTACCGGAACATTGCTTACAGGTATCTATGAACAAGCTGGAAAAATACTATGTGCTGTGGAACCCGGAACTGTATGCTGATATTACTTACCGGAATACGGAGTATCTGAACTTTCCAATTCCACGGTTAGTCATTGGTATCCGAACGCTGGTGAGTGGAAAAGTGATAGGGTGCGCGTTGGGTGTTGTAGCGGACGAAGTCCCTACACCGGATACGATCATGTACCGCTATCCTTTTTCCAATGTTCATGCTGATGGTAACGTATGCACAGGGAATATTGTATTGCCCAGATATAAAGACCCATTACGGCTTAAATACTTTCCTCGCTATTTACTCGGGTTGCCGGATAACGATGATTTGTTTGAACAAAAGAACAACAAACTGGGTTTATCCCATAAGCAACTCATGGAACATCTGAAGGATAAAGACCCTGCATACTACTATGAGCATGTCCTCGTACCAAATGGGCAAACCTTGGAAGATTTTATGATATGGAGGTAATGGATGGTTCAAACAGACCCCAGAGAGATTCAAAAAGCATTGGCAGAACCCTTTGCACCGGAGGATCTGGAATGGCGGCTACAACACACTTTTGAAGATGAAGGTGAAATGCGAGGAATCGCTGTGCCGTATGTCACAAACCGGGCGATCCAAAACCGTTTAGACAATGTGATTGGCCCCGAGAATTGGTACAACGATTACAAACCGTGGCATGGTACGGGGAAAAAGGACGCTCAAATCTGCGGTATCTCAATTTACTTTGAAGATCGCGGTTTCGTCACCAAATGGGACGGCGCCGAGGATTCCGATATTGAACCCATCAAGGGCGGTTTGTCGGATTCCATGAAGCGTGCCGCGGTCCAGTGGGGCATCGGGCGCGTTCTGTATAACATGGATGCTGTCTTCGTTGATGTCGAAAAGCGGGGCAAAAGCTGGTACATCAAGAAAACGGAGCAGGCAAAGTTGGATAAAGCGTACTTGGATATGCTCAAGCGTCTTGACCTTACACCTCCGTCTAAAGAGTCCCAACCGAAACCGTCACCGGAACCCACATCAAAGCCCGGCAAATCCGAGCCGGAGTCATTGAAAAAGACGGAATGCAAAGTGATCTCTGTGAATGTCCAAAAAGGCGTTTCCGGGAAAAACACACGGCTGAAGCTGGAAAACTCCGATGGAAAGTCTATTGACGCATTTATCCGCGGAGAACACCCGGACTTAACCGATGGTGCACGTTTGGCGGATGTTCAGTTGGAAAAGCAGCAAAAAGACACCGTTCTATTCTATGTCTTAAAGGACTATACGGTAGTCCCGGAAACACGGGCAGCGTAAGGAGGCGCCAGATTGAACAAGATACAAAAATTCCAAATCACCGGCATGACCATAGAGGGCTTTAAGTCCTATAAAGACCGAACGACACTGGAGTTCGGTCCCATGACATTCGTCACAGGCGGGAACGGCCGGGGAAAAACCAGCATCGCGGATGCGATTGCTTTTGCCATTACCGGCCTGCCCTTTTTCGGTAAGCGCGGCATTGACCGGCTCTACAACGAGGTCAACCCGGATGTGTGCATCAGCCTGCGGTTTCTGGACGAAGCCCAGGCAGAACACACCTTGACCCGTACCCGGTATAAAGACCGCATGAATATCATCTATGATGGTGTGGAGATCCGCCAAGTGGATTTGACGGATCTGTTCGGAGACCGGGATGTGTTTCTCTCTATCTTCAATCCTCTGTACTTTATTGAGGAATTGGGTGATTCCGGGAAAAACCTGCTGGAACGGCATCTGCCGACAGTCTCTCATGAAGCTGTGCTGGCGGAACTCTCCGAGTCCGTACGCGCCGGTTTGGATGGTATTGATATGAGTGCCCCGGAAGCCCGCTTAAAAAAGATGCGGGAAGAAATTCGGACGCTGGAAAAGGATGCGGTCTATTTGGAAGGGCAAAAAGACCTGGCCTTTATGCAGGCACGGGAGCGCAAACAGAACTTGCAGGATTTGGAGACGCGCTACGCCTCTTTATCTGGGGAACTGGCAGCGTTGGAGGAAAAACGGTTTGCCAATCTGGACACCGAGGAAATGGATGAACGCTTAGCGGAGCTGAGCCGCCAGTATGACGAATTGGCCAGCGATGACCGTTCTGCGGTCAACGAACAGCGGGAAGAACTGCGCTCCTTGCAGGAAAAAATCAAGCTGCGGAAGCAGGAACAGTACATCTCCAAATTCACTGAAGAGATTGCGAATGTGACTGCGCAGATCAACACGCTGGTGACCCAATACCGCAAAGAAACAGAGGCGCACAAAAATCTTGCCCCCGGCATGGCTTGTCCGACCTGCCACCGGCCTGTTACGGAACAGAACCTTGAGGAAGTCCGGGCAACGATCAAAGCGGTAGTAGATGAAATCATGGAACAGGGCACGCAGCGGCGGGCCGAATTAGCGGAGTTATTAGGCTTGGAGAAAAAGAGCCGTGAAACTTTTGAGCAATACCGCTCCGACGATTTGAAAAAATGGTCTGAGGAAGTTGCGGCGCTGGAGAAAGAACTTCAGAAGCCGAAGCATCAAGCGTCAGCACAAGCGGAGCAGGTGCGTGCGGAGATCCAAAGCCTGACTGCCGATTTGGAGTACGGCAACCTGAGCCAGACGGAATATGACCGTATGGGCGAATGCCGGAAAGAACTGGAACAGTGTAAGGCGGAGTTGGCCGCGCAGCAAAAAATCAGCGAGCAATCGCAGATTGACTTTGACGCGCAAATCAAAGAAGGCCAGACGCGGATTGAGGCATTGACGGTTCAAATCAGTAATGTGCAGGTCTATCTGAGCGAACGGGCAAAACTGATGGTGTCCCAGCTGGAAATGAACAAAGTAAA
The DNA here is from genome assembly GCA_947644595.1 of uncultured Clostridia bacterium. Taxonomy (GTDB): domain Bacteria; phylum Bacillota; class Clostridia; order Oscillospirales; family Oscillospiraceae; genus HGM13010. Next base: position 198,555 of record CANSAE010000002.1, on the reverse strand, counting down.
ATTCTCTTTGTTTGAACTGGTGAAAACCACTGGCGAACTGAAAGACACGTTCAAGTTTACCTATGATGGACGCAGCTATGACCGCCTTTCTCTATCCGAGAAGATCCGCGCGGGCATGGAGGTGTCCGAACTGATGAAACGGCTGACGGGCCGCAATTATCCCGTGTTTGTTGATAACATGGAGTCCGTAGACGATTTGGCCAATGTCCAGCCCACCGGGCAGGTCATTATGGCAAAATGTGTTCATGGCGCGGATTTATCGGTGCAGCCGGCCGGAAAACCGGCACAGCGGGTTCAGCAATCGAAAATTCCTGACGCCGCATGATTCAGATTTCAGGTGATTTGCCGTGACAGGAGGTGTACCGTTTGGCGATGGCCTATGAAAAAATCCCAATCGTAGAAGCCGCCAGACGGTGCGGGCTTGTCCTCGATTCCCGGACGCTTCGGCGTAAGGCGGTTGAGGCAAGCTGCCCCTTCTGCGGCGATCACGGAGTGGGAAAATACCACCTGAATCTGAACACACAGCTTGATGTGTACCGCTGTAATCTTTGCGGCGCAAGCGGCAACAGTGTCACCTTATACGCAAGAGTAAAGGGTATCAGCAACAAAGAAGCATACCAGGCGTTGGCACAGGACAGCAAGATATATCCCATTCCCAAACAACCAACGCCCCAAAACACAGAACGGCAGCCGCTTCCATTGGAGGTGCGCCACGCCGTTTATACCGATATGCTGGAGCATTTAACGCTTCTGGACAAGCACCGGGAGAATCTGCTGGAGCGTGGGCTATCTGAAGAACGCATCCGGCAAAACCAATACCGAAGTATGCCGGAAACGGAGCAGGGGCGGCGGTTGCTCGCCTCCTTGCTCCGGGTAGCCGGGCATGAACTGTTGGGTGTTCCCGGCTTCCGTACCTACTACGGAGACTGGACACTCTCCGGCCCGAATGGCTTTCTGATCCCTGTCCGAAACAAGGAAGGACTGATACAAGGACTGAAAATCCGATTGGACGGCGAAGCGGCAGCAAACCGCAAGTACCGCTGGCTATCCAGCAGGGATATGCCGAACGGCACCCGCAGTTATTCGTGGGTCCATGTTACAGGCAATACTGCCAGCAAACGGGCATTTTTAACCGAAGGTCCGTTGAAAGGCGATGTGGCCAGCTATCTGGCGAATGACGCCTTATTTGTCTGCATCGGCGGCGTCAGTGCTTTAAACGGCTTGACGGACACCATTCGCGCGTTAGGCGTCACGGAGGTCGTAGAAGCCATGGACATGGACCAGATGACCAATCCGCAAGTACGAAACGCTGTTTTGAAAATGCGGAAAGAAGTGCAGACGATCCGAGGCATTCGGTATTCAAAATACACATGGAATCCCACCTATAAAGGTGTGGACGATTATCTGCTCAGCCGTGTGGCTGAAGCATGACAGGAGGATTTTTAATGGGTAATACGATCAATTTCAATGACTTTATCGGAACAAGCAGCGGCGATGAAGGCAAAATGCTGGGGAAGTTTTTGTACTTCTCTCTTGCGAACCTGCTGGTGAAGAAAGCCGATTTGGAAGAACTTTGCTTGAAGATGAACATCCCTTACACTGTCGGCAAGCGTGTTTCCGCGGGAGACGCCTTTCGCTCCGCAACAGGAGATATCCGGCAGCGCATCGTGGTAAATCACGGCGGTGAAACGACCATTTACATGGTCTACTGCCGGGACAATCGGCGTTCCGCAAGCGGGTATTCCCGCGAACTGGTCAAGGAGACGCTGAACCGTCAGACGAACCAATACGAGAAGCTGGCAAACATCACATTTGACAAAGCAACGGAAATGATTTATTGCGACAATATGGTGTTTGACCCGGATATTGATGTGTATGGCTGCTGCCGGCAGGCAGAAGAACTCTTTGAGCTATACAAAGAGTGCGCCAACCGAAAGCAGATCGAAACGATTTGTACCAGCTTCCTCCAGAGCATTGAAGCGGTGAAGCTCAGCGTCAACGGACATATGTACTTTGTTCCCAACACATTCATGGGGCAGGTAGATACATTCGAGGATTTCATCACCGGGCTGGGCGAAAAGAATCAAAAAGGCACACCGCTGATGGTCAACAGCTTTTACATTATTGATGATGAGAAGCAGCGTGGCAAAATGGCGGAAGAGGTCTATCTGGCGCTCAAGAAGGAAATCGAAAAGTATCAGGATCGGTGCGACTATTTCATTAAGAGCGGTTGCAATAGCCCTGCCGTCATGGAACGCTGGGCAGCAAAGGTTCACGGCCTGGAAGCACGGAAGCGCCGCTTTGAAGAGATTTTGCAGCGGGAGATCATCGGCTTGAATGACGATTTCTCCACATTGAAGCTATTATCTCAGGAACTCCAAGTGAGGGCCGATACCATCCGATTTCAAAAGGCAGCGTAATTGATTCAGTTTCGCTATGAGAAAACTGCCTATCTCTGTAAAAGGAGATGGGCAGTTAAAATACTGCTGAAATTGTGCATTGCAAATCGTATTTTATCAATTTATTGAAGGAAAGTGTTGAATTCAGAGATAAATTGTGATAAACTTAACAAAGAGCATTTCACATCTGGGAGGCCGTAAATCCGTTGTTCTCTCACATTGAACGAATGAGGCGACGATGTAATATTCCGCCTACAAAAGAACCGTGTACAGGATGTATCCTGTGCGCGGTATTTTTTTTCGACAGCGTTGTAATGGATTCCCTATCGAATGGTAGGAAGTTCATTAGAACGCTGTCGAAAGACTTTGACAGATTACATCATTATTCTCCGCAAACCTTAAAAAAGGCTGGTTTAGCAACAAAAAATTTTGAATTTATCCATGGTTTGCCGTCGATTCGTGCGCCGCCCAAAGCTGGCAAAAACACGAATCAACACTACTACAACAAGGAGAAATCAATATGTCTGAGACAACGAAAACTAAAGTGATTCATCTATTAGAGGAATATCCTGAGAATAAGCAGCGGATTGCATTGCTCCGCTATGAGCTGGAGCATCCAGCAACGGTAACTTCTACTGAGATAATAGACGCCATGACCTTCACCCAAAGCCCTGGTGAGGGTCGTTCTATTGGAACAGTGTCCGATAAAACGCATAACATCGCTGCAAACTATGAAGCAGCTGCGGCACGGATGAACACTGAGTTGATGGATGATCTTGCTGGACGATTGCTTGTATTGGAACAGAAAGTTGATAAGCTGGAATTCTATCTCAAGCTACTGCCGGATCAGGAGCAGAAGGTCGTTCAAGCCGTTTATTTTCAAAAGAAATCACTACAAATGGCATCGGACGATTTATGCACATCTATCTGGGCAATTCGCAAGAATAGAGATAGTGCGGTTAAACATTTGTGTGAAATGTACGATTTTGTAAAAAGAGGCTGAATGATGTCTTTATGGTATGATGTCGCACAAATCTCACACGATTACCTACAAAAATTTCACATAGGAGGATATTGTTATCACATATTCTGACGTGCTATAATACCAATATGAAAAAAGGATGTCCCAGCAGTCCGCTGGGGCATCCTTCATATTTTTGAGGAGGTAGCGTTGTCATAGTGCGGAAAAACAAGATTGGAAGAAATTTCGGCGTTAGGATTTAAAAATAATTGTGTTTTGGTATGGGAAAACCTCTTGAAAGGTTCATAGAGCTATTATACAATAGTTCTGCGAGTTAGCAATGTACCTTGAAAATTGAACATACCTTGGCACGCAGCATAGGAGGATTATTATGTGCTCAGAAACAGTAACATCTTTGCAAGAGACTTTAACCGTAAAAGAAATCAAAAATATCTTAAACATAGGAACAAATGCAGCGTATAACCTGATTCATAGTCGCAGTTTCCCCGTTGTTAAAGTCGGTCATTCATATAGAATACCCAAAGAATCGTTTTATACTTGGCTGAACTCCTCTCATGTTGCAAACTACTGATGCCATATCTTCAATGAAAAACTTGGAGGTTTATTATGGCAAAGAAAAGATCAAATGGCGAAGGCACCTATTGGCAACTTGCTGATAAAACATGGGTACATCAAATTACGCTGGGCCGTAAGGAAGATGGAACCTTAGAGCGTAAGTCTTTTACCGGACGAACCAAAACGATCTGCAATCAAAAGAAGATCGCCTTTTTAGAAGCGCGTAAACGGCAAGAGCAAGAGGTCAAAATGCAGGAGGAAGAAAAAATTCGTCTTGCTGAAGATCGATTACGGTTGGGGCATTACCCGGAAGCAGAAACCCTATTCAGCGAAGCATTCCCGAAATGGCTTAATCTTTATAAAGCGCCTCCGGCTCGAAAGCCTTCAACTTATGCAACTTATCTGGACCTGTATCAGGATCATTTTGAACCATTCTTTGGAGAAATGCCGCTTTACCAAATAACACAGGATAAAATACAGGAATACTATCAGAGCAAACAATTAACTGGGGCAAGGAAAGACGGAAGACCGGGTGGATTATCTCCAAAAACAATTCGCAACCATCACATGGTTCTAAAGGATTTTTTTGATTATGCTGTTTCTAAGTATAATTTGGAATCCAATCCCACTGCCGGAACCACCCGGCCGGGAGTTATCGCAAAAGAAATGCGCGTCATGAGCCAATCAGAGATGCGGATATTCATGGAGGAAGTAATGCGGGAAACGCAGCGTATTGCCATACTCACGGATTTGTTTACGGGTATGCGCATTGGCGAGCTTCTTGCGCTGGAAATATCGGATTTGAATTTGGAAAAGCAGACGCTTTCCGTAAACAAAAATCTGATTCGTGTTTCCACCAGTGCCATTTCCACGGACTACCCCAATATTCGTATTTTGAATTACGACCCGAAGAAAAAAACTCACCTTATTGTGCAGAACACACCTAAAACAAAAAAATCCAATCGTGAAATATATATTTCAGATGGATTGTGTGAACTCCTGATCCGCCACTTATTTACACTGTCAAATTCCAGCTGGCCTAATCCGGACAATCTATTGTTTCCATCAACAAAGGGAACACATATTGATCCGAAAAGTTTTGAGATTCGCTTAAAAGCGGTTTCTGCCCGCTGTGAAATTAAGAAGGTCAATCCACATGCTTTGCGGCACACTTTTGCGACAAGGCTGGTTGAAGAAAATACGCCGTTGAATATCATACAAGATATTCTGGGACATGCTTCAATCAGCACCACACAGAAATATATGCACGGGAATGCTGACAGCGAACGGACAGCCATCGAAACAATGTCTGACTATGTGAGCATTGACCGATTAGCCGTTGCAAAGCCGTTAAGCGGAGCAAAGAAACGGCCTAAATTTGCTGGCATTCCTTTACCGGATTTCTCAACCGGCCAGACGAAAAGCCAAACTGCATAAGCAAGACTTTGTTGCGGTTGCATATGTAGTTGCAAATCGACAGAAAGGAACATAATTCGAGGGTGTAAACGTGTGGGTCTCATTTTACTTAATCTACTTTTTACCCAAAGCAAATATGGCTCTTTGAGCAAACCCGTTGCAAATTGCAACGGGGAAAAGAAAAAGCCCTGAAACCGTTGTGTTTCAAGGCTTTGCTGGTTGCGGGGACAGGATTTGAACCTGCGACCTCCGGGTTATGAGCCCGACGAGCTACCCCTGCTCTACCCCGCGGCATTGTATGAAATTGGCGCTAAAATCAGCGGCGGAAAAGGCAGGTGACTCTAAGAGTTATGAGCCCGACGAGCTACCCCTGCTCTACCCCGCGACGTCTATAGCTTAGTTAGTATATCACATCCCCGGGGACTCGTCAAGCACTTTTTCCTGCAGTCACATCGCTGCGATCTTTTTCTGCACAAAATAGTTCATTACATACAATATCCCATCGACTAGCAGCTTGACTGCAAATGCAGGCAGCCCGCAGATGTCCACCAGTAGGTGCAACGCGCCCGCACTGACTGCCAGCACTGCTGCCGCCAGCACTGTGTAACTCAATAAATTGTACTTTTTCCCGCTACCTTTGAACACGTAAAATTTGTTCACGGTGAAATTAAACACCGCACTCACCAGCCGCGCTGCCACCTGGGATGGTGCCGTCTGCCTCAGCACGCAATAATACAATACGCTGAACAAAGAGTAATCCACCACATAGGACAACACTGACGACAACAAATATTTTGGAAAGTTCCCAAACAGCACAGAATATATCTTCATTCCGTCCTTGAGCGGCCGGAAATGGGACGATGCGTTATCGTCAATATAAATGGTCTCAATCGGTATCTCTATAACGCCTGAAGGGAACAGTTCCTGGGAACGCAGAAGCATTTCCATCTCATACTCATACCGGTCCCCCGGCAAATTCAGCAACATCGGCACAGTATGTGTATCCAATGGAATGCCCCGTAAGCCCGTTTGGGTATCCTGCAAATCAATGCCGTGCAAAATCCGGAACAATGTTCGTGTGAGACGGTTCCCCGCTTTTGAACGGGGGATCATTTGTTCCACATCCCGCGCGCCCAGCACAAGACAGCCCGGGCATTCTTCCATTTTTCCTGCGATCCGCAATATATCCGCCACTGTGTGCTGGCCGTCGGCATCCGCAGTGACTGCGCCTTCAAATCCGGCTTTTTGCATATACTTGATCCCAGTCTTCAGCGCATAGCCCTTTCCCCGGTTTTCGGCATAACCCAGCACCGTGATGCCGTCCTGCTGCAGCTGTTGAAAATACTCCGTTCCCTCTGTGCTGCCGTCATTGACCACGATGATCGGGATATTTTTTTCTGTCAGCGTCCGACACAGGGCCACAAGCCCCTCATCCGGCTGAAACGCCGGAATCAAAACGCCATAGTTCATAACCGCTGCACTTCCTATAAAGCAATAATCATTAGTATTATAACACGTTCCCAGTCCCCCGTCCAGAGATTTTCCAAGGATTCTCACAGCACTTCATCGCTGCCGGAACATCTTGATTTTTTGAAGAGATATGCTAAGATAGTATTACAGACGGACAAGAGCAGGATGTGGGATCATGACAGAAGAACTGGGAAAAATCAAAAACAAAAGTCTGGAAAAGGCGATCCGGGTACTCAATTGCTTCATCGAAAAGCAACCGTTGGGAATCACCGAGATCAGCGAAAAGCTCGGGCTGTACAAAAGCAATGTGTATGATATTCTAAGCACTCTCACCGCTTTGGAATTTGCCGTGAAGGATGAAGAATCCAATAAATATTATCTTGGCATCGGCGCGCTGCGCCTGGGCCGGGCGGCGGCCCAACGGTACAGCTTTCAGGAGATCGCTGCCCCCCACATTCGGCAAATCGCCAAAGAAGCAGGCGAAATTTGCTACCTGACCATCCCCAATGGTTACGAGGTCTATTACCTGGATGCCGCCATCCCCAATGACAGCAATTCCTTTCTGGCCTCTTCCCTGCGCAACAGTACCGACCCCATGAATGCCACCGGCAGCGGAAAGGCCATGCTGGCTTATATGCCCGAGGAGTTTGTGGAAGATTTCCTGTCTAAGCCCATGACCGCACTCACGGAATATACCATCACGGACCCGGAGCAAATGCGTACAGAGCTGCAAAAAATCCGTATGCAAGGCTATTCTGTTGACAACATGGAAAACTCCATCGGTCTGAAATGCGTTGCCGTGCCGATCCTCACACGAAAAGGTCAGCTGGTGGGCGCTATGAGTGTCAGCGGCCCTTCTCTGCGATTTACGGAAGAAAAGATCAGGCATTTTATTGAGGTATTACAAAACCACTTGGTCCTCATGCAGCAGAGTTTGTGAAACCCGTCAAAAACAGTCCGCATTATTTGTACTACCTGTTAATTGTAGATGCGTTGAAAATATGATAAACTGAATGTGCAATCTTTTATGGTTGCACGTTCTTTTTCTATATTTGTAGAATGTCGTTCTGTATATTAGAACATATGCAGGGATCACCTCTACTGTTTTTTATCCTTCGTATCCAAAACGGCGTTCTAAATAAAAGAACATAAAATCACATCCGTAAACTGCGGAATCGAAAAAGGGGGAAAACTCTATGTCAAAAATCGTACTCAGTCTGGAGCGCTGCAAGGGATGTCATCTCTGTGTCAGCGTGTGCCCCACAAAAGCACTGACTCCATCGGGAGAACTGGGAGAAAAGGGCTATGAGACCGTCCGGGTCGATGAAGAAAAATGTGTCCAGTGCGGTTCCTGCTACAGGATGTGCCCGGACTATGTAATCGAGATCTTATAAGAAAGAAGGGACGATTTTATGGCTAAAGTATTGATGAAAGGCAACGAAGCCTTTGCGGAAGCATGTATCCGCGCCGGTTGCCGGTTTTTCAGCGGTTATCCTATCACGCCGCAAACAGAGATTTTGGAATACATGTCCTGGCGCATGGAGGAAGTGGGCGGACAGTTCGTTCAGACAGAATCGGAAGTGGCGGGCATCAACATGCTGTTCGGCGCGGCCTGCTGCGGCGCACGGGCGCTGACCACCTCCGCCGGGCCCGGCTTCTCTTTGAAGCAGGAGGGCATCTCTTATCTGTGCGGCAACGACATCCCAGCCGTCATCGCGGACGTCATGCGCATCGGCTCCGGCCTGGGCGATATTTTCCAGGGGCAGGGCGATTACTGGCAGCTCACCCGGGGCGGCGGTCACGGTGACTACCGTACCATCGTTCTGGCGCCCGCCAGCGTCCAGGAAAACGCCGATTTGGCATATCTCTCTTTTGATTTGGCAGAAAAATACCGTCATCCGGTCCTGGTGGGCTCCGACGCCGCCATCGGTCAGATGGTGGAGCCCGTGGAGCTCCCGGAGATGCGGGAATATGATATGAATTCCCACGACTGGGCAATTGCTCCCCGGAAGCAGGGCGAGGAGCAGAAGGTCATCTGGAATACATATTACACCATCGGCGCGGATACCTACATGGATTATCTGAAAGACAAGTACCGCACCATTGAGGAAAACGAACAGCGCTGGGAGAGCGTACAAACCGAGGACGCGGAAATCGTTCTGGTTGCCTACGGCATCAGCTCCCGCGTTTCCAAGGCCGCTGTGAAGCAGGCCCGGGCAAAGGGCATCAAGCTGGGACTGATTCGCCCCATCACCCTCTGGCCCTTCCCCAAAAAGGCTTTTGAGCAGCTGGGCAGCCAGGTCAAGGGCTTTTTGTGTGTGGAAATGAGCATTCTGGGCCAGATGTGCGACGACGTGATTCTGGCCACCGGGAACAAGCATCCCGTGGAGAGCTACGGTGAATTCGCCAATGTGCCTTCGGAGGAAGTCATCCTCGAAAAGGTGCAGCAGATGCTGAAACAGGATTGAGGAGGGACAAAGTATGAAATGCAGTGTACCAAACGGTGTCAATACAAGCGCCCATATTGGCTGGTGCCCCGGCTGCGGGCATGGCATCATCGCCCGCCTCGTGGCAGAAGCCGCACAGGCTCTTGGCATTGAGGACCGTATCATCATGGTGGAGGACGTAGCCTGCGGCGAGTTTGCCCAGAACGTGCTTCAATTCAACAGCATCGGTGCCGCCCACGGCCGGCCCATCATCACGGCGGCAGGCGCCAAACGCGTGCGGCCCGATGCCATCGTTATCGCCCACCCGGGCGACGGCTCGGCCTACAGCATCGGCATGGAGAGCACCATCCACTGCGCCCTGCGCAATGAGAACATCCTGGCCCTGGTAGTCAACAACAGCGTGTTCGGCATGACCGGCGGACAAATGTCCCCCACTTCCCTGCCCAACATGAAAACCACCTCCTCCCCCCATGGGCGTGACGTCACCAAAAACGGCAACATTTTCGATGCCATGAAGGTCCTGAGCCAACTGGATATTGCCTACCTGGCCCGCGGCTCCGTGGAGAGCCCCGCCCAGGTCATCAAGACCGGAAAAATGATCCAGAAGGCTCTGGAAAAGCAGATGAACAACGAGGGCTTCTGCCTGGTGGAAGTGCTCAGTCCCTGCCCCACCAACTGGAACCTGACGCCCCAGGAGGCGCTGGAATTCATGAAGGAGCAGGAAAAGTACTTCCAGCTTGGCGAGTTTGTTGATAAAGGAGGCAAATAATCATGACTGAAATCATTTGTTCCGGCTTCGGCGGTCAAGGCGTTCTGGTGGCCGGCATGATCCTGGCCGATGCCGGCATGGAGGACGGGAAGAATGTCACCTGGTACCCCTCCTATGGTTCCGAGATGCGCGGCGGCACCGCCAACTGCAACATCAAAATCAGCGACGAGGAGATTCCCAGTCCCTATTGCCACCAGTTGGATATCCTCTATACCCTCAACGACGCAGCCATCGACAAGTTTGAAAGTCAGCTGCGTCCCGGCGGCATCCTGCTGGTCAACAGCAGTCTGGCCCGGAAAGACCGCACCTACCGGGACGATATCAAAGTCGTCATGGTCCCGGCCACGGACATCGGAAATGAGCTGAACAATCCAAAAGGCACAAACATCGTGATGCTGGGCGCGCTGGCCTGCGCCTCCCCGGACTTTGACGTGACCTATATGCGCGGCGCCATTGATCATTTCTTTGCGAAAAAGGGGAAAAATAATCCCAAAAACGCGCAATGCTTTGACCGGGGTGTGGAAGAAGCCCGCAAGCAGCTATAAGCCGAGGGACCCTGACCCTCAGAAAAGGAAGATAGAAAGGGGGATACCCTGTGGGAAACGTCAGAATGATCGACGCGGTCATCATCCTGCTTTACTTCGGAATGATGGCAGTTCTCGGTATCATCGGTTACCGGAAAAACAAAACCAGCGAAGACTACTTTGTGGCAGGCAAGCAGCTGGGCACCTTCTCCCTTGCCGCCATGTGGATGTCCTCTTGGATCGGCGGCTCCTCCATCATCGGGACATCCACCGATGCATATAACCTGGGCATCAGCGGCGGTTGGTATGTGCTGTTCCTCTCGGGAGGCTGCGTGATATTCGGCCTGATCTTTTCCAAACTCGTCAAGCGGCTTGGCACAAAGTTGCAAAATATCACCTATCCGGCCCTCATTTCCAGCCGGTATGACAGCCGATCCGGAATGATCGTGCTAATCTGCTGCTTTCTGGCAAATCTGGGCTTTTTGGCCAGCCAATTGGTAGCCATGGGCAGTATGCTCACCACCATTACCGGCTGGAATACGACCACCTGCTTTTTGGTCAGCACCGTAATTACCGTGGCTTACTCAGCCATCGGCGGCCTTATGGCCATCACTTATACCACATGGCTGCAATTTATTCTGATTCTTTTGGGCACCGTAGTCCTGGGCATTCCCTTGTCCATCCATGCCGTCGGCGGCCTGGAACAGTTACAGACGCTTCCGCAGGAATGGTTTGACCTGGGACGCTCCGGCTGGCCCACGATCATTGCCCTGGGGGTCAGCTCTATTTTCTCATTTTTTACCAGCATGGACAGCTACACCCGCTGCTTTGCGGCAAAAAATGCAAAAACATCACGAAATGGGGCCTTGTGGGCAGGCTTCAGTATTTTGTTCATTGCCCTGGGCGGTACCATCATCGGCATGGCCACCCGTGTCCTGGAACCATCTCTGCCCGCGGGCAGCAGCGCATTCGCCGTGATGGTATCCAAATACTTCCCGACCGGGATTTCAGGCTTGGTACTGGTGGGTGTATTTGCGGCCATTATGTCCACAGCAGTGGTCAGCATCAACGGCTGCGCGGCAAATATCTCCATCGACATTTATAAAGACCGCATCAATCCCGCGGCATCGGACCGAACGCTGAAGCTCTTGGGTATGGCGGGGTCCATCGTGGCCGGTATCATCGGCGCGGCAATGGCCTGGTGGAAGTACAATGTCATCCAGCTTTTACTGCTGGCGTTCACCTTCCAGGCCTCCTGCCTGTTCTTCCCCACCGTTTTGGGCGCCTTCTGGAAAAAACCTACCGCAAAGGCCTCTTTCACCAGTATGCTGGTTTCTCTTTTGGTCGTACTGATTTGGCTGATCGGAGACGGGATCGGCCTGGGCGGCATCTTTGCCGTTGACGCCCTGTGGCCCGGCTTGCTGTCCTCAGGCGTAGTGTTCCTGCTCATGAGCGTTCTGGGCAAACCTACAAAGGAAGATATTCTCCGTGCAGACCGCTTTTGCGCACCGGAGGACTGACACAGTATCAATTACTTATACAGGAAAGGAATGACCTCTATGAAAGTCGTATTCACAGAAACTCCCTCTACTATGGACCAGTCTCATGAAGTGGACTATACCTTCCTTCCACCGGAAGCGGAGTATCTGGTTGCGGTGTTCAACCCCGCTGAGCCCCTGGATTCTTCTACAAACACCAAGTTTCTGGCAGACATCAAAGATGCGGATATCATTATCAACAGCTATGTGGAATTTGACAAGCCTCTGATCGACGCCATGGACCACTGCCGCGTGATCTCTTTCCAATCCACCGGCTACAACGCAGTCGATTTGGAATATGCCGCGGAAAAGGGCGTGGGCGTGGTGTCCATCCGGGACTATTGTACCCAGGAGACGGCGGAAAACGCCATCGCTTCCATGCTCTGCCTTCAGCGCAACACCATGAACTACAACCGGGACATTCAGGAAAAGCACGTCTGGGACTGCTTTGCTTATCCCGGGATGCAGCGGGTGGAGGGCCAGACCATGGCCATCATCGGCTTTGGCCGCATCGGCCAGCATGTAGGCCGTATCGCCGGCAAGGGTCTGGGCATGAAGGTCATCGCTTATGACCCCTTCCTCCCGCCGGAAATCGCCAAGGAGCAGGGCGTGGAGCTGGTGGACCTGGATACCGCGCTGGCGGAAGGCGACGTGATCTCTGTCCATATGAATCTGACCAAAGACAACAAGGGCATGTTCAACAAAGAGACTTTTGCCAAGATGAAGAAAAAGCCCATTTTCATCAACGAAGGACGGGGCGAGATGGTGGAAGAAGCCGCGCTGAAATGGGCGCTGGATGAAGGTATTATCCGCGGTGCCGGCATTGATATGCTGGAATCCGAGGACCCGGACCTGACCCAGTGTGTCCTCATCGAGGATCCCCCCAGACCCAATCTCATCATCAATCCACACAGCGGTTACTGGTCCGATACTTCCGATTATCTGGTCCGTAAATATTCCATGGAAAATGCCATCCATTACTATAACCGCAATTACGACGAAGTCCGGGATATCCGAAACGGCCTGAGACCCTGACCTTTTGATACAACAGGAGCGATGTATATGAACGAAATCAAAAATCTGCCCCTGTCCGGGATCACCGTGGTAGAGTTGGCCACCGTTGTGGCCGCTCCCACCACCTCCCGGATGCTCTGTGCCTACGGTGCGGACGTCATCAAGGTAGAAACCCTCTACGGCGACGAGATGCGCCGGGCCGGCAAAACCGAAATGACCCCCTATGAGGATGACAAAAATCCCTTGTTCACCGTACATAACAGCAACAAAAAGCTCACCGCCATCAATTTCAAAACACCGGAAGGGAAGGAAGCCCTGCTCAAGCTCATCAGCGAGGCCGATGTGTTCATCACCAACGTGCGGGAAGCCTCCCTCAAGCGCAGCGGTCTGGATTATGACAGCTTGAAAGAGCGGTTCCCTTCTCTGATCTACGCGCACTTCTCCGGCTTTGGCCCCAAAGGTCCCGTGGCCGCGAATCCCGGCTTCGACAGCACCGCCTTCTGGCTGCGCTCCGGTCCCATGGCGGACTGGCAGGTGGAAGGCAGCTTCCCCTTTGTGCCTACGTATGCTTTCGGCGATATGGCTACCAGTTCTGTGCTTTTATCCGGCATCCTCATGGCCATCATCGGCCGGAACAGCACCGGGCTCGGGACCAAAGTGGAGACCTCACTGTTTGCAAGCGGCATCTGGTGCAACTCCGTGGGTATCGTGTCCACGCAATTCGACCGCAAGCACATGAACCCCAACCCGCTTTATCCCCCCGACCCCTTCGATACCTATTATCGCTGTGCCGACGGCAAGTGGATCGGTATCTACGTCAACGAATACTACAAGGACAAAGAGAAATTCGCTGGGCTCCTGGGTATGGAGGATATTCTGGATGACCCCCGCTATGACGACATCGACACGCTGCACGAAAGCGGCGTGCTGCCGGAAGCGGTGGAGCGGATCAACCAAATCTTCCTCACAAAAACCAGCGCCCAATGGCGGGAATTGCTCAGCGCCAACAATATTTCCTGCGAAGTCATGCAATCCACCTGCGACGTATCCAAAGATCCTCAGGCCATCGAAAACCACTATGTAGAAGAATTGGAATACGCCGACGGCCTCAAGGTCATGATGCCTTGTCCCCCGGTCCATTTCAGTGCCTATGCCCGCAGGCCGTATTGTCCCACCGGCCCCATCGGCACGGACACAGATCAGGTCTTTACTACCCTGGGCTACTCCCCTGAAGAGATCGAAGCCCTGCGCCAAGTCGGCGCCATCGGATGACTCCAGCCACATCAAATAAAGAGAGGAACGATTCCATGAAAAATTCACGAAAACTATTGGGCATCCTTGCATGTGCTTTTCTGTATTCCTCCATGTACCTACTGCCATACATCAAATACATTTTCTATGATGCCATCGTGGAAGCCACAGGCTTTACCAACACACAAATCGGCTTCCTGCTGAGTATTTACATCGTCGCCTCCATCATCTGCACGCTGCCCAGCGGCTGGCTGGCCGATAAATTCGACCCCAAAAAGCTGCTGGTCATCTCCGGCATCGGCCACACCATCGTCAGCTTCCTGGCACTGCTGGTCATCCGGAATTATACCATGTCCCTGGTGTGCTTCTTCCTTATGGGCATCACCAGCCTCCTGGCCTTTTGGTCCCCGGTGTTCAAGGCCGTCAGCCTGGCCGCACCGCCGGAGGAGCAGGGCAAGTATTACGGACTGTTCGAGGGCTTCAACGGTATCGGCAGCATGGTGTTCAACTTCGGCGCTTTGTGGGTCTTTGGTCGGGTGACCGGCGGCAGTGTGGCCGGCTTGAAGGCTGTTTATATTTTCTACGCCTGCTCCAGTTTGGTGGCCACCCTGATGGTCCTGTTCCTGTACAAGGCCGATGACAGTGCCGTGGCCGCCGCAGAAAGCGAAGCCACAGCCTCCAACGAGAAGGCCAGCACCAAAGAGATTTTGTCCGTGCTGAAAATGCCCAAGGTGTGGCTGTTCAGCCTGATGGTCTTCGGCATCTACGGCTTCTATTGCGGCAGCAGCTATCTGACTCCCTACTTCTCCACGGTTCTGGGCGTCAGCGTTGTGTTCTCCGGCGGACTTGCCACCCTGAAAAACTACGGCACCCGTTTGGCCGGCGCACCTGTGGCCGGTATGATCTGCGATAAAATCGGCCGGCTGAAATTTCTGACGATTGCGTCCGTAGTTGCCATCGTCTTGATGATCGCCTTCATGCTCATGCCCGCCAGCAACAGCGCCCTGATCCCTATCATGATTTTGATGTTCGCTCTGGCGCTGGTGAACGTATCCATGAAAGGCGTACAGTTCTCCGCCTTCGATGAAGTCGGCGTAGACCAAAGCGTGAACGGAATGGCCATTTCTCTGGCATCCCTGATCGGCTTCAATCTCCCGGATGTGGCCCTGCATCCCTTCTTCGGCTCCATTCTGGACAAATACGAGCCCACTGCAGCTTATAAAATCATCTTCGCCTGCCTGCTGGGCATGCTGGTTTTGGCTTTCGTCATGAGCCTCGGCCTGCTGATTTCCCGGAACAAGCAGCTGAAAAACGATACCCAGTGAGACCCTTTCGCCGGGACTCACTTTCCGCAATTCCCTTCTTTCTTTTTCCGCAAGAGGCACCCTTACGGGTGCCTCTTGTGTTGTTTTATCCTCTCTCTGACAGCAGAAAACCACGCAGACAAGTCTGCGTGGTTTTCTTTCAGGAAGTTTTTGGAGAGTTTTACTATGGAAGATAGATGTATGTCAATCAAGTAAGCCCCGGGAACAGCATGCACATCAGCACCACTGCCACGGTTCCGCAGAACGTCGCAATCACTGTAGTAAGGAACAGAGGCTTATAGATTTCCTTCAGGGTCATGTGGCACATGGGCAGCAGCATCAAAATCGCGCCGGAATAGGGCATGGAATCCAATGTTGTCGCCGCAAAGCACGCCACACGGTGGACCGCTCCCACATTGACGCCCAGAGACATCAGCTTCGGCGTGATGAGCGGCAGAGAAATCAGCTGGCCCGTGGAGGAACCGCCGGTCAGCATACACATCACCGCTACCACAACCGCACAGATAATCAGCGGCGGCATGTCCACACTGGTAATCGCATTCAACATGCTTTGGAACGCATCTGTCCCGGTCACCGTTCCGGCAAACCCGCAAATCGCGGCCACCGTTAGGGTCATATGGATAGAATCGTTCGCCCCCTTGTTCAGCAATCCCTTTATATTTCTGGTTTTTAGCTGCGGCCAGAACAACACGATGGACAGCAAAATACTGCCGATCAGACAAACATTGATGTTGATATTCAGAAAATTGAACGCCGCAAACACCAGGATCATCGGAAGCAGGGATTTGAAAAATCCGGGCCGTGGAGACTCCCGGTCATAGTGTGGGTCCTCCGGATGGAGCGCAAAGTGCTCGTCATCCTTCCGGGCTTTGTTGATGAATCGGTTGAGCAGTACAATGATGACGGCAATTTCCACCACCGCGCCCACCAATCCAGGAATCGGCGCGACCCAGGAGGACGTCCCCAAGCTGGTCATCGCCGCAACATTTGTCACCTGGGGAGACCCGGGCATGGTGAGAGTAAAGGTATAGGAGCAAGCGCCCAGGACACCCAGAATAAATCGCTTTGGGATATCGCAGTATTCAAACACCGTCAGTGCAATGGGGTACATCAAAACGATAACCACGCTCGCCGTGATACCGCCAAGATTCAGAATAATGCCAATGGCCAGCAATACAGACATTGCAATCACGTTTTTCTTGGTATTACTGGCGCCGGGCTTGAGCATTTTTTGCATAATGGTGTCCGCAATCGAAAATGCTGCACCACTTTCCACATAAATTTGAGACTGGATGCAGCCAAACAAAATCATGAAAAAGAAGCTCTTGACCGCAACAAACATGCCGTCGGCAAACAAACCGGACAGCGTACCGATAAACGGCAGCGTATTGAACGCGATGACGATCGCGGCGCCTATGAAAGTCGCCAGGTAAACTGACCAGTCTTTATAACACAGGTAAATGACGACTAAAAAACCCAATATACAGCCGATAATCCCCATAACAAATCCCCTTTCTTGCAGCATTTTGGTCATGTCCGGCCTTTATAGGCCGGACATGACCTTATCTGGCGCTATTGAAGCTTTATTTTGCGTTCTCTTCCGCTTCCACTTCCGCAAGCGTGCGTCTCTTAGGCAGCGGAATCGTCGTATACATCGCTACCGCGATGATGCAACCGACAATGGCATAAATCATGGAAGCCGTGTAATCGCCGGTAGAAGCGACCAACGCGGAGCTGATCCGGGGAGACAGGAACGTGCAGATCAGCATATAGCCCAGCATGCACACGCCGAATACGCCGCCGGCATACTGAGAACCAAAGGTCTCCTGCATCGCCACGGGGTGGCAGCAGTTGGTTGCGCCAAAGCCGATACCCAGCAGGATATAAGCAATGTAGAACATGGGCAGGCTGTTGGCAAACATCAGGCAGACGGAGGACGCCACAGAGGAAATGCCACAGATAAGATATACCTTGCGGTAACCGATCTTATCGATCAGTGCGCCCATCAGCAGACGGCCGCCTACGTTGGCTATCGAGTAGATCGAAACGCCGATCGTTGCCGCGCTCAGAGAGAAGCCCGCATCCTGAATCAATACGGAGAATCTGGGATAGCAAATGATGTACATCGTGGGGAAAAAGCCCATTGCAAGGAAGAAATGCCAATAGGCACGGGTCTTGAATACCTGGTTGGGCTTGAGGCTCTCCAACTGCGTGGCCTCCATCTTAGCGGCGTTTTCCTCACCGCTCCAGCCCTCAGGGATATAGCCCACAGGCGCGGCCTTCAGGCCGACCGCCGCAGTCAGGCCGATCACAATGATGGCAACGCCAACAACGAGCAGCGTGACCTTGATGCCCATAACCACAATCAAACGGGCAATCAGGGGCGCCAGGAATGTGGCCGCGCCGCCGTTAAACGCCATGCACAGGCCGGAAGCCAAGCCGCGCTTGTCGGGATACCAGCCGGTTGCACAGTAAGTGCCGCCGGTGTATGTAAAACCAACGCCCAGACCCTGAAGCACGCTGAACGTGACATACAGCATCCAGGGAGAGCCCGCTGGAACGAAGCTGGACAGGAAAAACGCCAGGCCCAGCAGAACACAGCCGACCATCAGCGTCGTTTTTCCGCCGAACTTGCCCATCATCCAACCGCTCAGGATATGGCCGGGGGTTTGCATCAGCGCCATAAAGGTCGCTACGCCGGCAATCGACTCCACGGTCCAGCCATAGTGGGCCGCCAGGGGGGAAACGAATACCGCCGCGGAATTGACAACGCCGCCCATGAACAAAATGATCAAGGCACGAATCAATACGCCGGTACGATTCACAGTTTTCGCATTACTCATGTCTCATTCTCCTATCTTTGATATATTAGTTGCAGGTCCAGCCGCCGTCCACACATACCGTCTGCCCAGTGGTATAGCTGCAGCAGGGTGACGCAAAATAGACGCACAGACCGTCCATCTCTCCCGTATTGCCGTGGCGCTCTTTCGGGCAGCGGTCAATATGAAGCTGCACAAAGGCATCGGAATCGATAAAAGGCGCCGTCAGTTCCGAGGGGAAGTATCCCGGAGCGATGCAGTTGACGGTTATATCGTACTTTCCGAAGTCATTTGCCAAGGCTTTGGTCAGATTGACAATGCCGCCCTTTGCCGCGCAATAAGCCGCCGTCCACACGTTCTTGCGGGAGACAAAGCCGTGGATGGAAGCAACATTCACGATGCGGCCGTAGTTGTTGGGGACCATGGACAGCCGGGCCACATCCCGGATCAGATAAAACTGTCCGTTCAGGTCGGTGTCAATCACATGAGTCCACTGCTCATCCGTGGTCGTCACGGGGTCCGTCGAACCGCCGCAGCCGCCGGAATTGACCAGAATGTCAATCTTGCCGAAATGCGCCACCACATCTTCCACGCATTTCGTGATGGACTTGGAATCTTTCAGGTCCATTACATGGGGATATACCCGCACACCGTACTCCGCCGCGATCGCTTTGGCGTTCTCTTCCAATTTGGCTCCCCGCCGGGCCACAATGGCCACATCCGCGCCCGCGTTGGCCATGGCTTTGGCAAACTGTAAGCCCAAACCGGAAGAAGCTCCGGCAACCAGCGCCACTTGGCCGGTCAAGTCAAAAATGTTGTTTTTCATGCGCTTCTCTCCTTTTTATTTTTTGTCGTTTTCACCCTGATACTGTCTTTTCTAACGACAAATAAACATTTTCCAAACGAACGGATCCTCTTTACCACATCCACATTGTATCTTGAACGCCACTTTTTTCACAATGTCATAAATGCCAAATGCACGCGGATTTTGTTCATAAATGACAAAGCTGCAAAAAACGGAATGCAAAACGAGGTGAACCCGCCGTTCATTTGAGTGAACAGCGGGTTCGGAGGTATTTATGGAGAGATTAAAGGAAGTATTTTCTGGAGATTTTCAGATTACAGGTAGAAGCACTTTTCGTAGGCCGCTTTGGTCGCGTCTGCCATGGTTCCCGCTTTCGTCGCGTCACCAATCACGACCACCTTCTCGAAGGCCGACAGGAAGGCTTCTTCATATTCCCGGTCCGGGCGGTTGCCCAGGGCCATAATGACGATTTCCGCGGGAATGCGGACCGTCTCGCCAGTGTCCATTTTCTTCAGGACGGCTTGGCCGTCTTCCACCCCGGCGATCGCGTGCTCCGTGAGGATCTTAACGCCGCTCTCTTCCAGCAAAGAAAATAATTTATACTTCGCCGTGCGGTAAATGGAAGTTCCTGCTTCTTTTTGCATTTCGACCACGGTCACCTGGTTATCCGCACAGAGGAAGTGCGCGACTTCCAGGCCCACGTGTCCGCCGCCGACCACTGTGATCTTCTTGTCTTTGAAGGTCACCTTGCTTTGCAGGACGTCTTCTATGTAATACACATTTTCGCGGTCAACGCCGGGAATCTTTGGAACGATCTGGTTTCCGCCGCAGGCCATGATCACGCAATAGGGGTTCAGCGCTTTTACATTCTCAACCGTTGCCGCTGTGTTCAACCGGACCTCAATGCCGTACTCTTTCATCTCGGCGATCTGGGTATCCACAAACTCCTGTGCCATGTGTTTGCAGGGCGCTTTGGACGCCAGGATCGCGCTTCCGCCCAGGACGCCGCTTTTTTCAAAAATGACCGGTTCAAACCCGCGTTTTTTCATCAACAGCGCCGCCTGCATGCCCGCAGGTCCGCCGCCGATGACCGCGACTTTTCGGCCGTCGCCGTTTTTCACCAGTTGATCGTCGCCGAAGCGGACTTCCCGGCCCGCAACGGGATTCAGCGCACAATGCAGGTTCTTCCCCGCCACAACGGACTTATTGCAGTTCATGCAGCCAAGGCATTTGCGGATCAGGTCTTCCCGGCCGGCCTTGGTCTTCTTCACCACTTCAGGGTCCGCAATGTGCATACGGGACATTCCAACGAAGTCGCTGACGCCGTCCTGAAGCTGCTTTTCCGCCGCCTGGGGATGCTTGATGGTGTTCACCGCGATGATGGGAACACTCACGTTGTCCTTGATGGCCTTAATGAATTCCGTTCTCCAGCCTTCCGGAGAATAGCAGGGCTCAATCATCGTTGCCGCGCTGGCATATACGCCGCAGCTCACGTTGAAGTAATCCACATAGGGCTCCAGGTACTTGGCAATTTCCACGCAGGCATCCTGGTCGTTGCCGCCTTCCACGAAATCATTGCCGTTGATGCGGGCGCCCACCACGAAGCCTGGCTCCACTACTTCCCGAATCCCCTTGAGGATACGGACCATGAAACGGCAGCGGTTTTCCACGGAGCCGCCGTACTCATCCGTGCGCTTATTGGTGTAGGGGCTCAGGAACTGCTGCAAAAGATATCCGTGAGCGCCATGGACTTCCACGCCGTCGGCGCCGGCAGCCTGGGCATTCAGCGCAGCCTGAATATGTAACTCCACCAAACGGTCAATGTCCTCCACGGTCATCTCGCGGGGCAGGATCGTCTCGCGGCCTACCACCTCGTTGAGCTCTACGCTGGGGGCCATGGCCTGCCTTCCGCCGTTGCAGGCAGGAGGCGCTTCGCGGCCGCCGTGGTGCAGCTGAACAAAAATTTTTGCACCGTGGCAATGCACTGCATCACAGATACGCTCAAAGCTCTTGATATGCCGGGGATCATAAATGCCCAACTGGATGGCGCTACAATGACCGCTTTCCCCATCCACGGAGGTAAACTCAGGGATGATCAGACCAACACCGCCCTTTGCCCGCTCCTCGTAAAAGCGAATCACATCTTCGTTAGCGCAGCCGTTCCACTCGCCCATATGGACGCCCATGGCTGTCATGACTACGCGGTTACGCAACTCCAGCTGCCCGATTTTGCCGGGCTCAAAAAGCTTTTCATATTTCATACCATTACCTCGTTTCCTGTTATTCTTTGCTGAGAATCGGCGGAAGAGAACTCTCACAATGCGGTTTTCTGTTAATATTTTATCTGATAGGACGCTGTTCGCATATGTCATCAGTGTAAAATAACAAACGAAAACCATGCATTCTGCACAAGCCTGCTCTCTCGGTCTCTTCTTTTGACCGGAATTTGATAAAATCCGCAGATTAGTTCCGGTTTAATCTGCGCTTTAAGGGGATATGATTTTCTAAAACGGTACGATAGAATAGATTTGAGGTGAATCATTATGCCGGAAGATAAGCTGACATATCTGGGCGCCCGTATCCGTGCAGCGAGAAAGCAATGCCGCCTGACCCAGCAGGAGTTAGCTGATCAGGCCGGTCTATCCGTCAAAACAATACAGGATATCGAAAAAGGACGAAAAAATGCAACCTATGAAACCCTGGCACAGCTGATCGAACGGCTTGGGATCTCTGCAAACATGTTGTTTCCCACGATCTCACCCGTTCCGTATGAGGAATTGCAGTATTTGATCGGTAAGCTCCAGGCTTGTACGCCCGACAATCAAAAGCTCCTGCTGAACACTCTGGATTTCCTGGTGGAGCAGGTTTTATTCCTCCAACGAAAATCGGAGTTAATGCACCGATGGCCCGATCATCTCTAAGCTGGTACAAGGCCCGATTCTACACTTACTTAGGAGGTCATACATATGCTATTTTCATCCCTGTCTCAGCTTCTCATTGCAAGATATCCGGGGACAGTATCCGCATATCCCCTGGACTGTGAGCTTTCTGATGTGACCATTGTTGAATCTCCTTCGGCGGAGCTGCCGGCAGACCATCTCAGTGTCTACGCCAAAACACAGCTCACCCCGGAGCTTTCCCTTCCTCTTTGCCTGCTCTGCGCCGGGGCTCCCTCCCAGCCGGTGATTGACCGGCTCCATAATGGCGGTATAAACTACGTCATCGTGCCTGATGACCGGTCCAACGAGGCAATTGTGTTTATCCTTTCCCTGTTCCAAGAGCAGCAGAACCTCTATGCCGATTTAATGTACATGCTCGCATCTGATGAGGACTTGGGCACCGTGTTCTCGGAATTTTCCCACCGTTCTGATTGTCAAATGCTGGCGATAGATATTTCCGGAAAGGTATTGGCATATTCCACGCCGTTCCTGGTGGACCATCCCCATTGGCAGCACAGTGTGCAGGTGGGATATCTGGATGATTACCTGATCGAATACATTCTCTCCTATCGCAGCAAACACAATTTGGAAGTTCATGCAAGGCCTTTTGTTTTATACTGTGATCGTTTGAAAATGTATATCAAGGCCATCCGGGTCATGACCAACATGGAGATCGTCGGTTATATCTTCATGGGCTGTCCTTCCGACGCGTTTCCCCACTTCAGCGACACATTCATGCATGTGCTGTCAAAAAAACTGCTCAGCGTGCTCATCAACCGAAAAAGCTACCCATCTGCGCATTTCAATTTGTACCACAACATCCTCACAGATATAATCTACGGCGCTTCTGAAGATGAGATCACCCGCCGGATTGCCACTGCAAAAATCAGTTTCCCGCCGCACATGCGGGTGATTGTTCTGCAAACGAACTACTTTGTGGGAAACAAATATTTACAGGATACGCTCATCCCCAGAGTATCCGCAGTGTTTCCGGATGTTCCAAAGCTGCTGAAAGACGGCGCGCTGATCTCATTTTTTGAGGTCGACGAAGCCGGGGACCTCCCCCCGGAGATTTATCAAAGCCTGCAGAAACTCGCCACCGATAATAAAATCTTAGTCGGTATCAGCAACGCATTTCAAAAACCCAGCGACCTGTACAGTCATTACCAGCAAGCTCTGCGGGTACTTTCCATTGCAAAGCGGAGCACAGAGCAGCACAGGATTTTTTTCTTCTCCGACTATGCCTTTTATGTTTTGATCGACAGCCTGGAAGATAAAAGCGTCCTGACCCATTGCCTGCATCCGATCCTGCCCAAGCTGGAGGCCTATGACGCGGAAAAAAATACCGAGCTTTATGAGACCTTGAAGGTATACGCCCAAACCGGATACAGCAAAAATATGACCGCTGACCTCATGTTTCTCCATCGGAATACGGTAAACTACCGCATCCAGCAAATTACGGATCTGTTCTCCCTGGATTTTTCGGACCACACATTACTGTTCAAGCTCCAATATTCGTTTTACATTGATTCCTATCTGAAAAACCGCTATATCAGCATGACACCCCACAGTAAGGACGCATAAAGCAATTCCCCGGTCATCTGTTTCGATGGCCGGGGAATTTTACTTTAAGGGGTCAATCACTTAGTCATCGTAGCCATACAGGTGTTTGAATTCAGCATCCAGCTCCTCATCCTTGCGCAGGTCCGCCTCGATGCGGGCAAAGCGGTCCCGGATGATTTTGTGGGTATGGACGTGGGGATGGACATACAGCTGATTGTCCTCAATGGCGCGGAACAGCCGGGGGCCGACGAATCTGGGATTGTAGCCCTGAGTCTTGATCCGCTGGGCAAAGTTCTTTTTATAATCCACAAAGTCGGATGTAGCATAGAACGGATCGTAGGGCTTCTGGAAGCGCACGGGACGGCAGCGCTCGCTGTCCCAAATCTCCGTGTTGACATACTCGGGGCAGAACGCCGTCACGCCGATGAAAGGAGCATAGTTCTCTGCGTAATCCTTCACGCTCTCGGCCAGACTCATCGCCGCGTGCTTGGAAGCCGTGTATGCAGACTGGAGACGCATACCGGGCTGCAAACCACCAATGGAAATGGTGAACATGAAGTGGGCCTCTGTACCTTGGCGCACCATGATGGGCAGCACTTCCGTTACATAATAGGCCATAGACAGGAAGTTCACGCTGGTGATCCAGTCCCAATCCTGGGGCGGAATATTGACCAGCGTACCGGCGCCGCCGACACCTGCGTTGCTGAAGAACAGATCGATCTGGCCGAATTCCGCCATGATGCGGGCAACGCTCATGCGGACCTGCTCGTACTCGGATACATCTACTGTGATCGCTACCACTTTGGGAGAACCCAGCTTTTCACACTCCTCTTTCACCGCGTCCAGCTTGTGGCCCTCAATGTCGATCAGAGCCAGCTTCATGCCCCGCTTTGCAGCGTCCAAGGCAAATGCTTTGCCGATACCGTCAGCCGCGCCGGTGATGCCAGCCACTTTTCCAGCAAATTCTTTCATTGATTTTCCTCCTTGTTATAGTAATCCATGCGTCTGCGAGATGCTCGTGGTCAACGCCACCGCAGCGCCTCAAACTTGTTATTATTTTATCATTTCGCCTGTTGTCTGTCTCTGTCATGATTGACAATTTACCTTTATTTTTTGTCAAAAGCGCCGAAACCGTCATTTCTGCCCAATCCGGGCTCCATCACAAAAGGAAATTTCGTTCTATGTGACCTTGTTCCGCCGAGGATATCTCCGTTAAAATTAAAACAGAGTTTTAACGATCCTTAGCAATAAACAGCAGCCATTCAGAAACGGAGGTGTTCTTGTGAACCAATACGGGTATTACTTGGGTATGTCACAGGATCAGAAAGACATCGTAGCAATGGTCCGGGAATTTGCGGAACGTGAGTTGGATCCAATCGTTAGAGAATATGACGAAAAAAGCGAATTTCCCATACCGCTCCATGAAAAGTGGGGAGAAATGGGCTTGTTTGGCCAGGATGTTCCTGTGGAATACGGCGGTCTTGGGCTGGATGCCGTAACGCGATACTGTATCAGTGAGGAATTGGCAAAGCATGATGCCGGTTTTCTGATTTCAAACAGCTGCTATGCATTCGGACTTTCTGCCATCTTAGCAGATGGGACAGACGCTCAAAAACGTGCAGCCTGTGACCGCATTTTGCGGGGCGAGGGCATTTCCATGGCCATTACCGAGCCTCAAAGCGGCTCTGACGTCGGCAGCACCCGCACCTCTGCGGTAAAGGTGGATGGCGGCTATATCCTTAACGGCACGAAATGCTTCATCACCAACGCAACACTCTGCTCCGCCTGCGTGATACTCGCTGTGACAGATCCGGATGCCGGTTATCACGGCATGAGTCTGTTTCTGGTGGAAAAGACCGATTCAGGCGTAAGCGTCGGCAAGCATGAGGACAAAATGGGTATGCGTCTGTCTGATACAGCAGATTTTATCATGGAAAACGTCTTTGTGCCCGAAGACCGGCTCATCGGCGTTCTGGGTGACGGGTTTGCCCAGTCTATGAAATTCCTGGCGGGTAAACGACCGATCAGTGTAGCAGGTGCTATCGGTGTAGCCCAGCATGCATTGGATCTCGCCATCGAATATGCCAAACAGCGAAAATTCAAGGATGGTCCTATCGCCAAGCTCCAAGGAATTCAATTTATGATTGCCGATATGGAAATGCGCGTCCAAGCGGCCCGAGCAATGGCGATCTACGGCGCGCAGATGACCGATGCCGGAATTCCCATCGGAACCCTTGGAAATTGTCTGAAGGCCTTTGGATCGGAAATGTGCTACGACGTGGTCAATATGGCCCTTCAAATCTACGGCGGATACGGCTATAGTCGGGAATATCCCATAGAAAAATTGCTGCGGGATGTGAGGTTGTACAGTATTTTCGAGGGAACCAATCAAATTCAGCGCCAGATCATCGGCAAAACGCTGTTAAGCTGAGGCGGTGCCTGATGAATATTCTCGTTTGTGTAAAGCAGGTTCCGGATACTGCCGAGATCCACATGGATCCCAGCACCAATACGCTGGTGCGCACCGGTGTGCCCAGCATCGTCAATCCTTTTGACAAAAACGCACTGGAGGCAGCTGTTCGGCTTCGTGAGCAGCACGGCGGGTCTGTCACCACAATTACAATGGGACCACTCCAGGCCACACAGGCACTGCGTGAATGTTATGCACTGGGCGCAGACCGTATGGTTTTACTCACTGACCGGCGTTTCGGCGGTGCGGATACTTACGCCACCAGTTATGTGTTGGCCCAGGCTGCCAAGGCTTTGGGGCCGTTTGATTTGATTTTGTGCGGCAAGCAGGCCATTGATGGAGATACCGCCCAAGTCGGGCCGATGATCGCTGAGCATTTACATCTTCCGCAATTGACATACGCCTGTGAGATTTCGATAGAGGATACTACGGTTCAGGTCGTCCAAGAGTGCGACAACGATCACATTTGTCTGCGGGCGCAGCTTCCCGCAGTCCTCACCGTGACAAAATCCATCAATGAACCCAGACTGCCGAATGTCATGCGGCGGCTTCAGGCAAATCGGACAGAACCGGACACTTTCACGGCAGATGATCTGCCCGGATTGGATTTTTCCTGCATCGGACTGTCCGGCTCTCCCACAAAGGTACGAAAAACCTTTATCCCCGTGCATGAAAAACAGACCCATATTATTGACGGCACAATCCCGGCGGATGCCGTATCAGTCCTTTTCTCCCTTCTTGACACCGCAAAAATTTCTTTAACAGCAAGGTGAAGTTATGAAACATCAAAATGTTTGGGTCTTTTTGGAGGTCCTTCACAGCAAGCTGCGGCCTGTCGGGCTGGAACTATTGGGGCAGGGGCGCAGGCTTGCCGATCAGCTGGGAGAAAAACTCGTCGGAGTGATTCTGGATCCAAATGCCGAAGCACTGGCAACCGAGGCAATGGCTTACGGTCCGGATGAGCTTCTGATCGTCCAGGATGAGCATCTGGCGCAATATCATACCGACACATTTACTACTGTCTTATATCGCTTGGTACGCCAATATCGGCCGGAGGTTTTCATGATCGGTGCGACAGATATCGGGCGGGATCTGTCACCCCGGCTGGCCTGCCGCCTAAAGACCGGATTGACCGCCGACTGCACAGAGCTTGATGTAGACGATAAACGGATCGTGCTCTGGACCCGTCCTGCTTTGGGTGGGAATCTGATGGCCACAAATATTTGCCCGAACACCAAGCCGCAAATGGGCACCGTGCGTCCCAATGTCTTTCGAATTCCATCCCCTGATCCGTCACGAACATGCACCATTTTGCATGAATGTCTTTATCCCGAAGAGCAGCATAGCCTGACAGCGGTAGAAAAAATCATCCCGATTCTCACTAATTCCACCGTTAATCTGACCGAGGCTGAAATCATCATCTCCGGCGGGCGTGGAATGAAAGATCCGGAAAATTTCTCTCTGCTTCAGGAATTAGCAGACCTTACCGGCGGCTGTGTAGGGGCCTCCCGGGCAGCGGTAGACGCCGGATGGATTTCTCCCGTCCATCAAGTAGGGCAAACCGGGAAAACGGTCTGTCCCAGAATATATATCGCTTGTGGCATCTCAGGGGCCATTCAGCATCTGATTGGTATGAGTACCTCTGATACGATCATCGCCATCAATTCCGATCCCAAAGCGCCCATTTTCCATGTAGCTGATTATGGGATTGTTGGAGATCTGTTTCAAATTCTTCCAGCGCTGACTCAGGCGCTGCGCGCCAGAAAAAGGACGTAACAATACCGTAAGGCCCTTTATCATTGACAATTATAATCGGAGGTGAAACAAATGAGTTATCAAGAATTCCTCAGTTTTCAAAAAGAGGGTGCTGTGGGAATTGTCCGGCTCAATCGTCCGGAACAGCTCAACACAATCAGCGCACCATTTTACGAGGCTATGATCGCACTGCAAGAAACAGAGATTGTCAACAACAAAGATCTGCGTGCCATCGCCTTGCTGGCTGATGGCAGACATTTTTCCGCCGGCATTGATCTCAATTATGCGAAAACCGTGATCGGCATGCCTGGCCGCAGTTTGTATGGTGTATCTCATTGGCAGCGGGCATATCGCTTCTGGCAGGAATGCAATCTGCCCGTGGCAGTCGGTATTCAGGGCGCCTGTATGGGAACTGCCATGGAGCTTGTGGCTGCCTGCGATTTTCGCATCGCCGCGGAAAACGCAAAGTTTTCTCTGCGTGAGGTAGACGTAGGTATCAGCACCGACTTAGGCGGCACCACACGGCTGACCAAGCTTATCGGTCCCGGCATGACCAAGTTGTTGGCTCTGACCTGCGAGGATATTGACGTTCAGGAAGCCCATCGTATCGGGCTGGTGGAACGCGTCGTTCCCTTAGAGAAATTGGAAGAAACCACTCTCAATTATGCGAGAAGAATTGCGGAAAAGCCTCCCATCGCGGTGCAAATGTGCAAAAAGTGCATCAATATCGCTATGGATGCGCCCCACGCCGTGGGATTGATTGCGGAAGAAATTCAAGGTATCTATACAGTTTCTACAAAAGACAAAAAAGAAGCCTCCACTGCCATGGCCGAAAAGCGAAAAGGGATCTATACCTGTGAATAAATTGGAATAAGGAGCTTGAACATGAAAAAGGTTTTAGTTATCAACGGCAGTCCCAGAACGGAAAACAGTAATTCCTACCGCCTTACAAAAGCGTTTCTGAAAGGCTGGCAGGAAGTATCTTCTGATTTGGACATTGAAGTCCTGACGCCTCAAAAAATGAACATTCACCCTTGTCTTGGCTGCTACACCTGTTGGAAGAAAACCCCCGGAAGATGCGTGCAGAAGGATGACATGACGGAAGCGATGGAAAAATGGCAGCATGCGGATATCATTCTCTGGTGTTTCCCCCTCTACTTCTATTCCCTGCCCACACAACTCAAAATGTTTATGGACAGGCTGATGCCCAGCAAACGGCCTGTGATGCAGGAACGTTATGACGGACGGGGATATGGTACGCATACTACACGGGTGGATCAATCTCATCAGAGGAACATTCTGATTGCAACTTGCGGATTTTTCACCAGTAAGGGGAACTTCGATGCAGTAGAAGCGCAATTCGATTTGATCCTCGGACGTAGAAACTACACCAGCATTTTCTGCGGTCAGGGAGAAATGATGCCCGTCCCCATGCACCAGGAACGGGTGGAGGAATACCTCGGTTATGCAGTGGAAGCCGGACGGGATTATGGCACTTATGGCATCATTCTGCCGGAAACGCGGAAAAAGCTGGATGAATACATTCTTCCCAAAGAAGACTTCGTTGCTCTGGGCAATTCTTATTACGCTCACTGCGAAAAGAAAGCCAGAGAACGAGAAGCAGCGGAACACACACAGCTGTAAAATCAGAATACAGGAGGAATCAACCTATGGCAGAAATGAATGCAGAATTTTTCGCACAGGCAAAAACCGATTTGACCCACGGCAAGATCAATTACCTGAATGTGGCCGGCGTCATCCCCGAAACGGTGGAGGCGCGCCATGTGGTCACCCGCTTGCCCGCAGGCAGCATGCACATGAACCATGTAGGCATGATGTATGCCGGCAGTTTCTTCGTACTGGCTGAGGCCACCGGCGCCACACTGCTCAAATGTACCTATGCCGGTGCTTACACCCCCATCATCAAAAGCGCCACACTGGACTACATGAAGCCCGCAACCACGGACCTGGTGGTGGATATCTCCATGACCGCCGAGCAAGCCAAGGACCGCATCGCTTATGTGGAAGAGCACGGCAAGGGTCAGTATCCCATGGACATCCCCGTAATGGATGCCAACGGAGTCCACTGTGCCAATGTTCATATCGTTTACTACCTGATGAAAAAGTAAATCACACACATACACACGCCCGGTTATGCCATTTTTGGCTGATCGGGCATATGAATAGGAGGGAAATCCTATGATTTATGAATTTGATGGATTAAAGCCTGTCATCGCTCCTTCCGCATTTATCAGCAAATCCGCCGTTATTATCGGAGATGTACGCGTCGGTGAGGATTGCTATATCGGACCAGGAGCCATCCTGCGAGCGGATTCTCATGGGATGCCCATTATAATCGGAAACGGCAGCGCAATAGAAGAAGGGGTTATCATCCATGTCGGCGGACGAGGGACGAATGGCTGCTGTATTGGGGAACGGGTGACCATTGGACACGGCGCTATTGTCCACGCCAACCGTATTGCAGACAATGCCAACATTGGTATGGGCGCAGTCATCAGCCTCTATTCCACCATTGGCAGCTATGCCATTGTAGCGGAAGGTGCCGTAGTCAAGCAGGCACAGGTCATACCTGACCGTGTTGTAGTCGGCGGTGCACCGGCCAAGATTCTGCGGGAACTGGAGGACCGGGATATCGCCACCTGGGATAAAACTAAACTGTGGTATATTGAGTTGGCTCGGAAGTATACCACTCCCGGCGTATTAAAACGGCTGGATATATAAAAAGGACCGACAAAAGTCGGTCCTTTTTATATATAGATTTCAGGCAAGATACTTGACAGCAACACTACGGAGGATCTCCTCGGTATCAGCCATAACTTTTTCTACCATATCTTTGGTCTTAGGCAGGTCGTGAATACGTTGCGCGCATTCGCCAGCGCCAGCCATCGCGTGCTCCGCGTCACCCTTGTAGGTAGCGGCAACGCCGTGACGCTCAAAGGTGAGCAGGTCCATGGGGATGGTGGAGAAATCATCGGGAACGCCCACATAGAATCCCGGAGCGTCCTTGGCTGTGTTATATGCGTGCTCCAAAGAAACGTCAGTACGCAGCCAGCGCGCGGGGCCTACGAAACCGCGGGCAATGATCGTGCCGCCGTCCTTGCAGTCCACGACCATCTGCTTCCACATATCACAGAAGTCACTCTCTTCGGTGGCCAGGAAGCGGGTTCCCATCTGTACCCCATCAGCCCCCATGGCGAAAGCTGCGGCAATAGATTTGCCATCGCAGAAGCCGCCCGTGCCACACACCAGAGTATTTTCATCGGAGAATTGTTCGATGATATCAGGCAGCAACGTCATGGAATGAACAGGCTGCCATGCAGTGTGCATGCCGCCCTCGTGGCCGGAAGCGATCAGGACATTCACACCGGCCTTCTTGCAGCGAGCCGCAGTACGGACACCGGGGAACACATGCATCCAAATCATCCCCTGCTCCTTAACGAAGTCAGCCCAAGGCATGGGGTCGCCGGCGGTAGTGACCAGAACTCTGAAGCGGCGCTTCATCTCCGGATCAGCGGCGCGCAGTTCCTTAATGGCCTGCATGACCTTCTCCGCGTTGGCTTTCACTTCCGCAGATACCATCACATTGGCACCGAAGATGCCGTCGGACGCTTTGGTCTCTTCAAACACACGGGTGAACATTTTCTTGAAAATCG
The DNA here is from genome assembly GCA_947644595.1 of uncultured Clostridia bacterium. Classification (GTDB taxonomy): domain Bacteria; phylum Bacillota; class Clostridia; order Oscillospirales; family Oscillospiraceae; genus HGM13010. The sequence goes on along the minus strand of CANSAE010000002.1, from coordinate 166,840 downwards.
TCACGTCGTCATCGGTATACTCAGCATGCGCCTGATTGCAGAAGTCCTCAAAAACAATAGGATTCGTTTCCCGGGAAGTGGTAGCAAAGGTACTGCACAGCCCCAAGCAGCCGGCGTTTGCCGCGGCGATACATAGGCTCGTAACAGGATAGGGCCCCATGCCCGCTTGAATAATGGGATATTTGATCCCAACCAACTCTGTCAATCTTGTTTTGATCATGTTTTTTCTCCTTTCATAATACGAACTTGCGATATCAATTTTATCGGTTACTGTGTTTTTATTATAACAATCGCAAAAGCAAGAGGACAGGTCACGCTATACGAAAGTTGTCTCGTTTTTTATGGGGATTTCATACAGAATAAACATTGTTTTATCCACATTCCACATAGATAATCAATGTAGGTTCCAACCACAGGAACGGGGGACATATCTTGAAAAAATGCTGGCCGGAGTGACCGTAATCGATATTACCAACAACATCGCTGGACCAAGCTGTGCCGTCATGTTGGCGGATCACGGCGCGACTGTGATCCATGTGGAAAAACCCGTTTGGGAAGACGATATGCACCTGTATCCTTATGGCATTTTCCGCAGCCCTCAGAACAGTGCCATTATCATCGCAGCTATCAATGTATCCGTATGGAAAAAACTATGCAGAGCCATGGAACGTCCCGATCTGATACAGGATCCACGATTTCAGACCAACGATCAACGCTGTGTGCATCAAGATGAGGTTATCAGCTTGATTGACCATTGGCTGAATTCTATGGAAAACATTGATCAGGCCGCTGTACGGCTGGACGAATTCGGCGTTCCCAATATCAAAGCCTACACAGTGGAAGATATTTTAAACGACCCTCACGCTAATATCTGCGGATGGATTCGGGACTTCCCCCTTCCGCGCAGTATGCACGGTGTGGCGGAAAGCTGTCCCGGTATCTTCGGAACAGCGGAATTTTCCAAAGCAGAAACGGTTCTTAGACGGGCGCCGGAATTGGGCGAACAGAGCCAAATCTACCTCAAAGACCGGAGGGCGGCACAAGATATGCCGCCCTCCGGTCTTTCGCAGTATGTATTATTGCTGTTCCCGATACTTCAGCTGGTCAATCAAAACTTTGCCTGTGGTATTTTTCGGCAGCTCCGATAAGAATTCAATCTCTTTCGGCAGCCGGTAAGAAGCACTGTATTGCCGGCAAAATGTGTCGATCTCTTCCGCCGTTACCTTTGCGCCGGGCGCAAGCACCACACTTGCCTTGACCCGCTCTCCCCATTTTTCGTCCGGCACTCCGTACACTGCGGCCTCTGTGATTTCCGGCATTTTCAAGAGGATATTGATAACTTCTTCCGGATAAATATTTTCGCCCCCGGAAATGATTAGAGAATCCTTACGTCCACAAATATACAAATATCCTTTATCATCCAGATATCCCATGTCCTTGGTACGGTACCAGCCATGGTCAAACACTTGTTGCGTTCCTTCCGGATTTTTATAATACTCAATCATCTTCCCATTGCCTCGGACAAGAATCTCACCAATTTCTCCGGGATCGCACAGGGAGCCATCATCCCGAACAGTCTTTACTGCAGCCCCCGGAATCGGTCGGCCTACAGACCGAAGATGACTGCCGTTGTCAGTAAAATGATCCTCCGCCAGCAATGCTGTGACAACACTAGACATTTCCGTCATTCCATAAGACTGGTAAAACCGGCAATCAAGCATCTGCATAGCCCGGTCAAGCAAATCCGGAGAGATCGGACAGGTAGAATAATTGATCACATGCAGGTTTTCCAGCGGATACTGTTTTGCCTCGGCCTCATCCAAAATTCCCCGAAGCACCATCGGGATCACTCCAATTGCATTGACCTTTTCCCGCACCAGGCTCTCTACATATTCTTCCACAGTGAATTGAGACATGAGCACCAATTTCCCTCCAGTTGCCAATACCAGATAGGCTCCGATACTGGCAGAATGGAAAAGCTGAGAAACGAATTGATAGATCTGCCCATCCGGGAATTCCAAGCAGGACAGCATGCTCTCCATTTCCGCCAAGTATCCCCGAACGGAATACACGACGCATTTCGGCCGTCCTGTCGTTCCGCTGGTATGCATATGAATGGCAACATCATCCGGGGCCACTTCCACTTCAATCGGCAAATCCGGCTGATCTGCCAGCAGCGTATACAAACAGGATCTTCCTTCTACATCGTCTAAAGAAATAAAAGGAAGCTTGTCCCCATAGTGAGAGATCAATTCTTCTCCCCACTCTGGTTTTTCTGCCTTATAAAACGCACATACAACATCATTGAGATCCAGTAAATATACCATTTCATCCGGAGACAAACGCCAATTGAATTTCACAGAAATCGCGCCCAGCTTCATAATCGCTAAATCGGCAATGATGAATTCCGGGCAATTCCGGGAAATGATGGCTACACAATCCCCTTTTTTCACGCCCAATCCCCGCAGATACCGAGCAGTCCGATAAATCAACGATTCCAACTCCCTGTATGTAATTCGCCATTCGCCAAAAATAATGGCTTCTCTTTCCGGGCAGCGAGTAAAGGACTCATCAAGAATCTGTCCAACACCTGTATTTTTTTGAAACCGTTGCTCTTTCATCATCTGACACACTCCTTTTTGTATCTCAGTTTTCCGAAGATCACAATGTAATTGCTAATTATTTAACTTATATTTTCATTATAAGTTTTACATTTTTTTCGGTCTACATCGAAACTGACAAAGTCACTTGATTCTTTTCACAGATTTTTTGTGACTTTTATCAACAAAAAACGGAGCATTTCAAAAAATATATGGGCACTGCGCACAAAATTAAATTGTTCTCTTCTCCAAAAATTCGTATTGTTTGCTGTAAGAAAAAAGAGAAAAGTATTGTATTATGGAGAAAAAGCGAAAAAAGTAACAATTTCCTATGTTTTTTGCGCCTATTTTTTGGTAAAATAACAAATTCTTGCTTCTCAACACCAAAAAAGTATAACGCCAAAAATGATGAGGAAAACGATACAAATTTATTGGAAAGAACGAAGGGAGGCGTACAATATGACGCTATCTGCAAATCTGATTGCCGACAGTTTACAGCAATTTGGCGGGACTATGATGTTGGCACAGGAGCGGGAATTTTTTTTCTCCAAAGTTCAAATGCTTTCTCTCAGCCATGCAGACGAATTGCGGGATGATGTCTTATACATCAGTGATGCGCGAACTTTGCGAAAAATGTCTAAAAAGAATTTTAAAAACCATTTTTTTGTTTTTTCCGCAAAAGTAAGCTGTCTGGAGCAATACAGTCAGTTTCTGAACGCAATCACATTTTCGGACGAATATTCCATTAATGATATCATCAATCATCTGGTTGAACTCTTTCAGCTCATGAACGATTATGAATACCGCCTGCAATTAGCCGCGCACAACCACAATAATTATGATGTCCTGATGGCACTTGCCAGAGAGATGTTTCCAAATTGTCTGATTTTGGTCGCTGATTCAGCTTACAATATCATCGCCTCCTCCCATCAGGCTGCGCCGCAGAACAGCTATCTGGATAAATTACTTTCTCAGGGCTACTATGACAAGGATTCTCTGCAGATGATGGCAAAACAGGGCTATTTCACTGATCCTGGGAAATATTTAAAACCCGCCATTTCCATCCCGCCGAACGTATGCGGAAACACTGTTATTCTGAAATCCTATTATACCAACAACGTGTTCTATTCCTTTGTAGGATGTTACTTTCTGGAAGGAGAGCCCACAGCCATTGATTTGAGGCTGTTTGAATGCCTCACAGAACAAATTGATACTTTTTTCCAGCTAAATGAATTTTATGACCGAAGCATGCCCAAACGGCAAAAAATGTTGGATGACCTGATTCATGCCGCCGATGATGTAAGTAGTGAATACATCCACGATCGTTGTCGTGAGCTGTGGATCCCGCAATATGGAGACTTCCGTTTGGGATACATCAGTTTTGATGATGACGCTTATACGCGGGCCACACATTTAGCAATTCAACTTCGCGTCTGGTGTAATGTTAAAAATTATGGTGTATTTCAATATAACAGTTCCATTGTAATTCTGTTCCACGACTGGCACAATTACAGTGTTTCCGAGTTGCTCACCTTTCAGGATAACTGGCGAGAGATGATAGATATCATCAAAAACAATCAGGGCCATATCGGCATCAGCTTGTTGTTCCAAGATATTGCCAAGCTGAAAGTCGCTTATCGTCAAGCAAAGAATGCCTTGGATATCGGATCAAAGTTTGCACCGGAAAAATTGGTTTTGCACTACGGGAAATATGCCATATACGATATGCTCTGGCAATACGGAAAAACGATGCCCTTAACGTCCGCATGTGTCCCTTACCTCAATAACCTCACAGATAAAACCGGCAACAACAATCTCGCCATCCTTTACCACTATATCCGTTCGGAACGCAACATTTCTTCTACTGCCAACATCGTACATATGCACCGCAACAGTGTCATCTATCGCCTGCAAAAAATTCAGGATGCCCTAAAACTGAATTTAGACGATCCTGATGTACGCCTGTGGCTGATGGTCTCATTTAAGATTTTGGAAATGGCCGGAAAATTGGAGTTCATCACCAGCGAATCAGACAAAGACCATTTAGGCTATATGCTTCCAGCACCGACTATGGATTAGCTCTGCAAAAATTGCAGATAAACTATACAACTTCGCTCTTTTCCCGTTATATCTTTTTTGGAACTATCTATGTTGACCCAAACACGAATTTCCCGCTATTCTATTGGTATAGTCGTCGCTTATCCGACAAAATTTTTAGAATATGGGAGGAACCGTATGAAGAAGCAAATCAAAACAAAGGTAACTGAATTACTGGGGATTGAATATCCCATCATTCAGGGCTGTATGCAATGGATCGCCCGGGCGCCCCTGGTTGCGGCAGTCTCTGAGGCCGGCGGCCTTGGCATTATTTCTTCTTCCACATTTCAGAACAAAGAGGACCTGCGCAGCGAGATTCAAAAAGTAAAAGAATTGACCAGCAAACCTTTTGCTGTCAATCTAACGCTGATGCCCTCACTGGTAGTACCTGATTATAACGGGTATATTCAGATATGCAAAGAAGAAGGGGTAAAGGTCATGGAAACCGCAGGGCGGCCGCCCCAGGAGGATATGGTTGCCGCCATTAAAGATGCAGGCATGATCCTCATCCACAAGTGCACTACGGTAAAGCATGCATTAAAGGCGCAATCCATCGGTGCTGATATGGTGGTTGCCGATGGCTGCGAATGCGCCGGACATCCCGGAGAAAATGATATCACCACCATGGTACTTACCCCTGCCTGCATTCAGGCATTGGATATTCCCGTGATTGCCGCAGGCGGTATCGGTACCGGCCGCCAGATGGCGGCAGCACTGATGCTGGGCGCTGGCGCCGTATATCTGGGTACCCGCTTCCTGCTGTCTGAGGAATGCCCTGTAATGAGCAGCGTAAAAGAATACCTGGCAAAAAATGCCACAGAGATGGATACCATTCTCTTGCTCCGGTCCTTCACCAACACTACGCGGATGTACCGCAGCAAAGTAGCCGAACGCGTTTACGCCAAAGAGCAGGAACACTGTGTGTTTGAAGATGTCCGTGAGGACATGGCAGGTGTCACCGCCTGTAAGATGTTCTTTGAAAACGGCGATGTGGAGGGTACCGGCACCATCTGTGTAGGTGAGACCGTCGGTCTGATTGACGATGTCCCCTCCTGCAAACATATCATCGACTCTATGATGGCAGAATGCCTCTCCACTTTGGGTAAATTTGATACATAACCAGTATTATATCTATGCCCTCCGGAATATCCGGAGGGCATAGTATTTTCCTCCAAAGCAGAACAAACGACACACTTACGTGTGCCGTTCGTTCTAAGGAAGTTTTGGAGAGTATTGCTATGGATTTAGGAGAGTATTTATTATGGAGATGTTTGGAGAGATATTAAAAAGCTGCTTTCAAAGCATCGATGGTTTCTTCCGCTTCCTTGACCATCCGATCCAACAGCGCTTTTACAGAAACAACATCGTTGACCAAGCCCATGCCCATACCGGCACAGAAGATCGCACTGTCAACATTCCCGTTCAAGAACCCCAGCCGGGTTTTCTGCCCGGTGATGACCGGCATCTGTTCCTTTAAGATCTTATCAGCCGTTGCGCCGGTCATAATGCCCCGCTCCTCAATTTCGTTGGCCAGCAGCGCGGCATTATTTTTCGACACACGCATCATGCTGCCAATGGTCTTTTGCACCAGAACAGTATCCTTTTCACCATGGTCGATCACCCACTGCTGATAGTTGGGATGAATGGGGCATTCCACAGTATTGACCATCCGAGTGCCCAGTGCAACGCCGGACGCGCCCAGCGCCAGCGCCGCCGCCAAACCCTGACCGTCGGCAATGCCACCGGCAGCAATTACAGGGATCTTCATATCCTTCGCACAGCGGCGAGCAATGACAAATGTGCCTACGCCATCCGCAGAGGGATGTCCCCCCACTTCATATCCGGCAATGATGACACCATCCAGCCCTTTCTTTTCCATGCTCAAAGAAACCTTATAGTTCGGGCATTTATGGAAATGCCGCATACCTGCAGCCTTAATATCGGGAATGAACTCGCGGGGATCCTCCGCAGAGGTTTCAATAGCCGCAACATGCTTCTCCCCACAGAGCTTGATGGTCTTGCGAATCTCATCGGCATCCAGACGCTGTGTCGGGGCCAAAGAAATGTTAACAATATAGGGCTTGTTGTTGGTGAGGCTGTTCATCTCATCCAGTGCATCAGCAAATTCATCCAATGTCGGCCAGCATGTCACATTGATCGTACCGATGCCACCGGCATTACATACGGCAGATGCCAATTGCGGAACTGCCAGCCACTGCATACCGCTTTGTACAATAGGATACTTGATTCCCAGCAGTTCAGTTAACTTTGTTTTCATTCTGTTTCCTCCTTATACTTCAACACATATTTTACGCATCATTTTGTACTGCAGTTTTATCTGATGTTTTATTTATAACAAATTTTCATATTTCCCTTCAACATTATTCTCGCTGAATATCGCGCTGCACAAAAGGACGAGTTTTGGAATCTTCGCACAAAGATATTTCTTTTCTGCTTCCCATATTCTTCCCAAAATCATGCTCCTTTCGGAGCTCTTCGGTGCTTCAGCTCCCCAAGCAAAACCTTCCCCGTCGGGTTTTTTGGCAATTCCTCCAAAATCTCAATTTCCTTGGGGACCCGATAGTGAGGCATATTGGCTTTGCAATATGCCCATATCTCCTGCGTGGTCATCCTGCTCCCCGGAACCAGAACTATGCTGGCTTTTACATGCTCTCCCCAAATTTCATCCGGCACACCGTAAACCGCAGCCTCGGAAATGTCATCATTCAGCTGCATGAGCACATTAACAATTTCTCCCGGATAGATATTTTCTCCGCCGGAGATAATTAAGTCGTCAGCACGGCCGGAAATTGTCAGATAGCCATCCCAGTCAAGATATCCCATATCACCTGTGTGATACCAGCCGGCAGTAAAACGGGATTGGGTCAAATCAGGCTGCCCCAGATATTCTTTCATACACCCCGGCCCCTTCACACAGATCTCGCCCACCTTTTTTGCCTCGCAGAGACGACCATCTGGATCCATAATCGCTACCTGTGCCCCTGGGATCGGACGTCCCACTGTTGTCAGATATGCCCCTCCGGCTTTCAGATGATCCTCCGGCTGGAGTGTTGTAACAATGCTGCCCATTTCCGTCATGCCATAAGACTGATAGAACGCACAGTCCAGTTTTTCCATCGCTCTTTGCAGCAGTGCCGGAGGAATCGGACATGTGGAATAGCGAATTACCTTCAGCGTATGTAAATCGTAATGATGAACATCCATTTCATCTAAAATCCATTTCAATACAGTGGGTACCACGCTGATTGCCGTGACCTGCTCACGAATCAAGCTCTCCATATAGAGTTCTGCTGAAAATGCTTCCATTAAAATCAGTGTTCCCCTGGTACATAAACACAGCAACGCACCAATACCGCCGGAATGGAACAACTGCGCAATAAATTGGCACCGCTGCCCATCCTCGTATCCATATAAATCTACCACACTCTCTATTTCATCCAGCATGGCGCCATGGGTATACACCGCACATTTTGCATGACCAGTAGTTCCGCTGGTATGGACGTGACATGCCGGCTCATTATCAGAAAAAGTCTGATTTACAGGCGTATCGGGCGCATCCTGAATCGCCTTCAAAAGGGAGCCTTCCGGACCGCTGCCTGTTAGTTCAAACACAGTTGTTTTATTGGCGCACAGTTCATGAAACCGCGCCCCCCATTCGGGCCGTTCCGCCCGGAAAAATGCAAACGACGCATGATTCTTCTCCAGCATATGAGACATTTCCGCCGGAAGAAGCCGCCAATTGATTTTCACGGGAATTACACCAATTTTGTACATGGCAAATTCCAAAATCAGAAATTCCGGACAGTTTCTGGTGATAATAGCGGCAGTCTCTCCCCGCCGCAACCCCCAATCGCGCAGCTTATGTGCTGTTTGATACACTAAGCTGCCCAATTGACCGTATGTGATGCGCCAATCATGAAACACGATGGCTTCTCGTTCCGGACATGCCGCAATTGACGCGTCAATCACTTGCCCCATTCCGGTATTGTTGTTAAACCGCTTACGCTGACTCATTACAATATCACCTCAATTATACTAAGTGATTTACACTCTGATTTAACCATGCGTGCTCCATTTCTGTTAAGGATACTTTGCACGGAAAATCGTCGATTTTTTCACAAATATTTCGGTCCATTTGACATATTCATCAAAAGTCCGTTTCTCTATAATGAATATATCATTGAATTTTGCCAACGTTTCAGGACTCCTACAACATTTTGCGAACAGTCCGCTGGATAGAGTGCACAGAAACTCTGCATAACGGTGCTTGGGACAACTTGGTAATTCAAAAATTCAGTTATTGGAGGTAACAACATGAACAAACCTTTGGATGGACTGCTGGTCGTTGAACTGACTACTTACTGGGCCGCACCTTCTGCCGGCGAATTTCTCAGGTGTCTGGGTGCCCGGGTCATCAAGATTGAAACCGGCAAAGGCGACTCTGTTCGCAACTGGGGCCGTACTTGCGGGATGCCCATTGAATCAAACGAAAATCCCTCTTTCGATCTGTTTAACGGAGGCAAGGAATTCGTCTCCATGGATCTAAAAGATCCTGGACATCAGAAAATTCTCAACAACATGCTGTCCAAGGCCGATGTATTCCTCACCAGCATGCGCTTGGGTGGCCTGAAAAAATACGGCCTGGATTGGGATTCCTTGAAGGTAAAGTATCCCCGCCTGGTCATGGCCCACGTCACCGACTACGGCTGCAAAGACGGCCCCATGTCCGAGGCCCCCGGACTGGATGCCGTTGCTTTCTTCGCCATGAACGGTCTGATCTCCGACCTGCTGATGGACCCAGACGCCACCCCCATCTGCCCACCTACCGGCATGGGCGACCTGATCACCGGCATGCCGCTGTTTGCCGGTATCATGACCGCACTGTTTGCCAGAGAGCGTACCGGTATAGGCGATTTCGTCTCCACCTCCCTGTACGGCACCGGCAACTGGGTCACTGCTGCCATCAACGGCGGCACCCAGTACTATAACCCCTGGCCGCGCAACCGCTATACGCAGAGCCCCATGGCACAAGCCTATAAAATGAAAGACGGCAAGTTCGTGCAGCTCTTCGTCAACGAGTATGACCGTTACTTTCCCGACTTCTGCCGAGCCATGCACATTGAAGATCTCATCAACGACGAGCGCGTAAATACCCGCGCCGCCATTAACAACCACGACTATTGCGCCCTTATCGTGCAGCGTTGCATTGATAGCTGCTTGAAAATCACTTCCGAGGAATTGACCACCGCTCTGGCCGCCAGTAATATCCCCTGCACTACCCTGCGGGGCATCGGTGATAAGTACAAAGAGCCTGAGCAGATGGAGCAGTTGCTCAACAACGGCTACCTCGGCCGCTTCGTATTTGAAAGCGGCAAGGAATACTACCATCCCCAAATCCCCATCTACATAGAGAGTGTAGGCATCCAAAACTATTCCGCCCAAAGTAAGGCTATGGGCGCCGATAACAGCACCGTTTTCAAGGAGTTCGCTTGAACACTGTACAAGACAGGAGCATGATATGGAATTACCCGCAAGCGTCATCGTAGAATCTCTATCCGATTGGGTGATCGATGCGTCAGTTTTCCAGCACAGCGACCCTATCTTTCGCGGCGTACGTGTTTATACGGGGCTTGAAGATACTTTGTCCGAAAACATTCTTTATGTCTGTGAGCCAAGGCTTTTATATGAATCGGATGTTCGCCGCTTCAATCAGCATTATGTTATCATCAAGCCCTGTCCCTTTGATTATCAGCCCTCCAACGCGATCATTCTCAGCGAGAAATGCAACCTTCGGCATATCACCAATATCCTGATTAATCTGTTTCTGGAAATGGCTGAATACGCATACGAAATCAAAATAGCTTCTATTGCAAATTGCGGTTACGATGCCTTTTCCAAAATTGCAGAACGTGCATTCCCTCACTGCCTGGTCCTGATGACAGACGTTACCTACAACATTATCTGGAAAACGCGAGAGCACGTAAAACCGCGATATCTCAACAAGATCATCGAGAGGAATTTTTACAGCAAAAGTGATCTGGACACGATGGCTGACAGAGGATATTTCCAGGATGAACGAAAATATTTTCAGCCTGTCCTTTATGACCCGGATTTCACGATCAGCGGCCTGCCCTTCATGGTGCGGTCATATCGCAGTCAGAAAGGAGCGCTCATCAACGCAACAATGTCCTTTGTCGGCTGCTATTTTTTGGATGCGCCTCCTACAAAGCGAGATTATGTACTGTTCCAATGTTTGACAGATGAAATCTATCGGCTGATGGAAGCCAATGAAACCAAAATCGCCCAAATGACAAATTTCCTCCGTACCTACTGCACAGTGCCTTATTATGGAATTTTTCAATATTACAATTCTGTATTGATTCTGTTTCAGGACTGGCGATATTACGACGTCAGGCAAAAAGCCGATTTCGAGGAAGAATGGAAAAATCTCATCAAAACGCTTCTGTCTTGCCGGACAAAAATGGGCATCAGTCTGGGGTTCGATTCCATACAGGACTTTGGCCAAGCATATGTGCAGGCCCTGCGAAGCTTTCGGGCCGGATGTCAAAACCGCAAAAATGATGTTACATATTTCTATTCCGAATATTATTTGCTGGACATGATCGCTCAATATGATTCCATTATAGACCTCAACCGCGCCTATTCCCGATGTCTGGACCAATTGAACGGCGGGAAAAGCGGTACATTAGATAATCTGCAGCTTTTGTATGTTTATCTGTCCGTAGAACGAAACGTTGCACATACCGCCCGCTTAGTTCACATGCACCGTAATGGTGTTTTGTATCGCATTGAAAAAATCAAGGACACTCTGGGATTAGATCTGGAATCCTCTGAAGTGCGCCTCAGATTGATGATCTCATTTAAAATTATGGAATACCTTGGGAAAGTCAATCTGGACGTTCTCCCTGCTCTGGAAGATGAAAACCAAATCTTTCAAATCGAATGACTTCCCGTTCACGTATTGGATAATAAACCCAAAATGCGAAGATTTCTGTGAAAGTTTTTGTAATTCCTGCCGATGAAAAATGTTACTTTATCGGATATTCTTTTTATACATTGACAATCAATTAACAAGTTGTGGTCAAAAACAGAAAAGGAGAAAGTATTATGAGTAAGGAAACAAAAAAGACTCTTTTGGGCGTCCTTGGCGGCATGGTCGTAATGCTGCTGATCGGCTTCCTGCCTCCGGAAACCGAGATGATGACCCGCCAAGCTTGGCAGTATCTGGGTTGCTTTGGCTTCCTGCTGGTCTGCCTGATTTCCGGGGCGTTGCCGGACTGGGTCGCGACGTTGGCGACTATGTTCTGGATTTTGGTATTTAAAATCGGTACGGTAGCTTCTGTCACTTCCCAGTTTTCCGGTACCACGGTCTGGCTGTGCATCGGTGTGTTCATCATGTCCATCGGCATCAATAACAGCGGATTTATGAAACGGTTGGCATTGTGGGTCCTGACCAAATTCCCCGGCACCTATGCCGGACAAGTCTCCGCTATGATGCTGGCTGGCATTATTACCACCCCGATGATCCCCAGTTCCTATGCCAAGACTTCCATCATGGCGCCCCTGATCGGTCAGGTGTGCAATGCTGTTGGCGCTGAGCCCAACAGTAAGGCAGCCAGAGGTTTGTGGTTTGCCAATTTCATGGGTACTTACATTCTGGGCATCGCTTTCATGTCCGGCTCCGCCTTTGTGGCACTGATGATCGGCTTCATGCAGGGCCTGACCTTTACCTGGGGCAGCTGGCTGAAGTGTACCATTGTATGGTATATCGTTGGCATCGTTCTGACCTATGTATACTGCGCCATCCTGTGCAAACCGAAAGAGGCCCTCTCTGGTGACGTTTCCTTCCTGAAAGAGCAGTACAATAATCTGGGTCCCGTGACTAAGAAAGAGAAACAGGGCATCATCATTGTCCTGGTCGCCATCGTTCTGTGGCTGACCCAATCCATCCACGGTGTGGATGCCGGCTTTGTTGCCATCGCTGCCGACGTTGCGTTCTTTGCCTGCGGCCCGATCACTGCCCCCGATGCCAATGCCAAAGGCCAGTGGACTCTGGTCGTCTTCATCGGCGGTATTCTGGGTGTTGCCAACTTCATGTCCAGCACTGGTGTGAGCGCTTGGCTGGCCACAATCCTAGGCCCCATTTTTGCCCCCATCATGAGCAGTCCCTATATTTTTGTTCCCTGCCTTTGCGTCATCACCTTTGTCCTCAGATATGCCATTGTGTCCCAGACCTGCATGCTGACAATGATGATCGCTATCTTCGGGCCCCTGATGGAGGCCCACGGCATGAGCATGTTCATTCTGGTCTTCGTGGAATGGCTGTGCGGCACCTATTGGAACACCACCTATGGTAATCCCTCCGTGGTTGGCTTCGTGCAGATGACTGGTGAGCACTGCATCACCGATTTCAAGTGCGCGCAAAAGGCTTCCTATGCATACATGGTCATCACGATCATCGCCATGACCGCAAGCGTTCCCCTGTGGCACGCATTGGGTATGTGCTGATATCTGAATTGAAATGGTGCTTTTCTGTTTGAAGAGCACCATTTCTTTCTAAAACCCACCTTTCGTTCTGTCCTACAAGCCATCGCCAAAAATCAGATTTATTTTCGGAGGGAATGCCCTAAACATTACTCCTGTTGATTGTTATAATATAATCAAAGTTTTGCCAAAATCATGCTCATATCACAAAATATTAGGAGGAAATGAATATGAAAAAACCACTGGAAGGATTATTCGTGGTTGAGTTGACCACCTACTGGTCCGCAACCACCACCTGCCGCTTTCTGCATGAGATGGGTGCCCGTGTTGTCAAAATCGAGACACCGCCCAAAGGTGACTTCTGCCGTTACTACGGCCTGTCCATGGGCATGCCCATCACCGCGGAAGAAAACCCCATTCACGACCAGTTCAACGGTGGTAAAGAGTGCATCTCTTTGGACCTGAAGGATCCCGAGAATATGAAGGTCGTACACAACATGTTGGCCAAGGCCGATATGTTCATCACCAGCACCCGTACCGCAGGCTTGAAAAAACTGGGACTGGACTGGAAAACCCTCCATGCCAAGTATCCCAAACTGGTCATGGGGCAAGTCACCGGCTACGGCAACAATGGACCTCTGGTCTCCCGTCCCGGCATTGATGCCATCGCTTTCTTCGGCGCCAATGGCGTGATTTTGGATACCCGTACCGATCCGAACAGTCCTCCTATCTATCCCACCGGCGGTATGGGCGACACCACCACCGGCATCACTCTGCTGGCCGGTGTGCTGGCAGCCCTGTACAGAGCCAGAGAAACCGGCATCGGCGATTACGTCATGACTTCACTGTACGGTACCGGTAACTTCGTGACCACCGGCTTTGCCACTAACTGCAACTATGGGTACCAGTGGCCCAGAGAAGCACATACTATGAGCCCCATGGGTCAGGGGTATCTCTGCAAAGACGGCAAATATATCTACATGTTCGTCAACAACTACGACGGCGCATGGCCCACTTTTTGCAAAGCCTTTGATTTGCCCGAGGATGTGGTAAATAACCCCAGATTTAATAACAAGGTAGAGACCACCAAAATCGAAAACCGCTCCGAACTGGTGGATATTGTGACAGCTCAAGCCAAGAAAAAGACTGCCCAGGAGATTCTCAACATTCTGGTGGAAGGCGATGTGCCTGCCTGCATACTGAACCAGTATAAGGACCGCTTTGAAGGCGAGTGGCTGGAGCAGTCTCTGGCCAATGGCTGGCTGTCTCCCCACACCTACAGTTCCGGTAAGACCGTCTATCTGGCCCAGATGCCCATCTATTTCGAAAGCCAAGGCGTGCATGACATGTATGAGCGCCATAGAGGAATCGGAGAAGACAATGAGGCACTGTTGAAGGAATTCGGCTGATTGCCGGCACTCAGACCTTACATATAAGAAATGCCGTATTGCTTTAAAAAAGCAATACGGCATTTCTTATTCTATCCGTTCCTGATTTTCTCCGTCCATACAGAAAAATGCTTTGAAGGACACGCTCCCATCCTGCTTGATGCCTTTAACATAGGTGCCGCCCTCCACAGCCTTCCGATAGACAAACAGCACCTCCCCCGGCCGGCATTCTTTGTCATACTCTATCCGGAGCTGGTAGGCTTTGCGGTGCGCATCCCCTGACCAGTATCCGGCCGCTTGACACACATATTCTGCGTAGCGGTAAGCGGACAAATGCTGATTCCGGTCACAATCATAGTGCCGAATATCCTGCCGGAATACAAATTCCATCTCCTCCGGCAGCACCAGCCGGGACGGTGATTCTGTCAAAATCTCATTTTCCGGCGGACAAAGCGCCTTTACAACCTTATCCGAAGGCAAGACCCGCCGTTCCTGAAAATCCACCACCATGACGCATACATCCGTTCGGGAAACCAGTTCCTCGCCCTGCAGCGCATACATCCGCAGCATAAACACCTTCGGCCCTCGATGCAGTGGGCCCGCATACAGGGATAATTTGGTCTGTTCCGCAGTCACTTGGATGTCCTTATAGATCCGCATATCGGTCATACCGAGCATCCATGTAGCCTTCAGTGTTTTCTGTAGATCCGCATAACAGTAGCCATAGTCCCGCAGTGCAGAAAACGCCGCTGTAGCAGTCAGTCGCATGAGGCTCGCCGGAGGAAAATATTGATAATAATCCATCTCATAGGATTCGATCTGTACATCCAGCATTTTACGCAAACCTGTAACATCCACGGAAAATCTCTCCCTTTCCTTGGTTCAAAATCCAGCACTGTTATTACCGGTCGGCTGACGTAAGCGCAAATCCTTCCGCAGGAAGGAATATATCATTCAGACTGTCCATAGTTTCTCCGATCAAGTCAGGTTCGCCCCACTGAAAACACCACTTAATATTGACTCCGCGAACAAGGGCATAACTGGTCCACAACAGGTTTTCCGCCGGGGAAGGATTCAGGATCTGCCCCGCCTCCTGGCCCTTTCGGATGAGCGCAATCATCGTTTTCGCCAACTCATCATCAATATAGCTGTAAGTATCGGAGCGTTCCTTCATCGTGCGGGAAAAACACACATGGTTCATGATATCCGGCCCCATTTCCAGTTGGGTTTTTAAATAGGCATGATAAAATTCCCATAAATGCCGATAGTAGGAGGTATCCCCATAAACTATGGTGATCCGCTCCTTGGATATTTCACTGATCCAATCTCCCACCGCATCAAAAAGCAGTTCCTTACTTTCAAAATAATAATAAAAAGCGTTTCGGGTCACAGCGGCTTTGTCACAAATATCTTTCACAGATACTTTTTCGGTCCCGTATTCCTTAAACAGCTCAATCGCACTTTTTACTAACAACGTACGGGTATTATTCTTTGTGGAAATAGTACGCATTTATCCTCCCAAGTTTGTTAAAAAAACAGAAAACACATGTATTTAATTGACAAAACCAAAACATTATGATACACATGTATTATACAACAATACATGTGTATTGTTTCGTTAAGAAAATATCGACATCTTGCTCTCTTCCATTGCGCTTTTATCATAGCACAATTCAGAACCCGATGTCAAAAGAAAGGAGAAAAAATGAAAGGATTTGGTATCATTGAGCCGATGAGGCGGGTGGGCTGGATCGAAAAGGAGGCGCCTGTTGCGGGGCCTTTTGAGGCTGTATTGGAGCCCGTAGCCCTCTGCCCCTGCACGTCGGATGTAGACACGGCGGCGGAAAATCCGAACATCACACCCGGACGCATTTTGGGCCATGAAGGTGTCGGACGTATCGTTTCTGTGGGTTCGGAAGTCAGGGACTTCGCCCCGGGTGACTTGGTCGCAGTCCCGGCGGTGACGCCTGTGTGGCACAACCTGGACATCCAGGACGGCATCCACCAACATTCCGGCGGGCCTTTGGGCGGCCGCTACCTCTCCTCCAAATGGGACGGCATGTTCGCCGAATATTTCAAGGTGCCTGACGCAGACCTGAACCTGGCAAAAATCCCGGAAAGCGTATCACTGGAAGCCGCCGCGCTGGTGGGCGACATGGTGACCACCGGTTTCCACGGTCCGGAGCTGGCGGAAGTTGAATTCGGCGACCGTGTAGCAGTCATCGGCATCGGACCCGTGGGCCTGATGAGCGTTGCCGGCTGCGCGCTGCGGGGTGCCGCAGAAATCTACTGTGTTGGACACAGGCCGGTGACCCGGGCACTTGCCATGGAGTTCGGCGCTGCTGCAACCGTGGATTATGCCGAAGGTCCCTTCGTTGAACAAATCATGGAGCTCACCGGCGGGAAGCCGCTGGACAAGGTCATCATTGCCGGCGGGGAACCCACCGTATTTAACGACGCACTGGCATTGTGCAAATACAACGGCATCGTAGCGAATCTAGCTGGTCATGGCCGGACACAGACGCTGCTGCCCATGTATACCAATGAAGCCATCAACTTCTGCGCCCATAAAAAAATCACCGGCGGCCTGTGCCCCGGCGGACGCAGACGCTTGGAGCGGCTGATGGGCATCGTAAAAAGCGGACGGCTCCAGCCGGAAAAACTCATCACCCATACCTTCCACGGCATGGACGGCATCGAAAAGGCCTACAATCTGATGGCCTCCAAATCCCAGGAAATCATCAAACCGATTATTTATATTGAGCAGTAAGAAAGGACTGATCACACAATGGATTACAGCGCACTGTTTACCCCCTTCAAAATCGGAACGATGGAGGTAAAAAACCGAATTGTAATGTCCCCCATGGGAACCCTCATGGCGAATCGGGACGGAACGTTTTCAGAGACAGAAATCGCATACTACGAGGAACGCGCCAGAGGCGGTACGGGCATGATCATCTGCGGGCAGGGCTATCTGACCGCAGACCTGGGACAGGGTGTGTTGGGCCACGCCTGGGACCACTATCATGTGGTGCCGGCGGCGCGGGGCCTCACGGAACGGCTCCATGCCTATGGCTGCAAGGCCGTCATGCAGCTGAGCTGCGGCACAGGCCGCAATGCCAACGAAATTCACGGCAAATTGCCCATCTCCGCTTCCGAAGTGCCCTGGGTCTGGGACGAAAACGTAACGTGCCACGCACTGACCGTGGAAGAAATCGCCGAGATCATGCGCCTGTGGGAGTACAGCGCGGGCCTGGTACGGGACGCCGGGTTCGACGCCATTGAGGTCCATGCCCATGTGGGGTATCTGGTGGATCAGTTCCTATCCCCCATCTGGAACAAACGGGAAGATGAATACGGCGGCACCCCGGAAAAGCGGGCACGCTTTGCTACTGACATCGTGGATGCCATTCATCGGGGCGCCGGAGATGATTTCCCCGTGATTTTCCGGCTGTCTCTGGACCACCGCATCCCCGGCGGACGAACACTGGAGGACAGTATTCCCATCCTCAAGGTTCTGGATGCGCACGGCGTGGATGCCTTCAATGTAGATGTGGGCTGCTATGAGACCATTAAATATGTATATCCTCCCATGTACATGGAAGAGGCATGCATGGAATATGCCTGCGACGCAGCCCGGAAAGCAACGAACAAGCCTGTGCTGAACGCCGGTTATCATACGCCGGAAAGTGCCGTTGCCATGATTACCTCCGGTCATGCCGATCTCGCTGTTTTCGGGCGCCAGCTCATTGCCGACCCGGAATTGGGCAACAAACTCATGGAAGGCCGGATCGAGGACGTACGTCCCTGCATGCGCTGCAACGAGGAATGCATCGGCCGCATCATCCGCTATCGCTCCAAGCTCAGCTGCGCGGTCAATCCCATGGTCGGCGAGGAGAACGCCTTCCGCATCCGCAAGGCAGACGCACCCAAGCATGTGGTCGTCATCGGCGGCGGTCCCGGCGGTATGGAGGCAGCACGGTCCTGCTCCCTGAAGGGTCATCAGGTCACGCTGTTTGAGAAAAATGTCCTGGGCGGCACCTTGAATGCTCCCGCCACCGCAGATTTCAAAATCCAGATTCGCAGGCTCATCGAATATTACAAAACGCAGCTGAAGAAACTGAACGTGGACGTTCGAGAACACACCGTTTTGTCTCCCGACGACCCCATTCTGGCCTCCTGCGACAAAATCATCATTGCAACCGGGAGCAAGCCCATCGTTCCGCCCATTCCCGGCATCGACGGCGCCAACGTGCTGGGTGTTGTGGACGCCCATCTCCATCCGGAGCTGGTCACCGGACAGAAATTGGTAGTCTGCGGCGGCGGCATGTCCGGCTGCGACTTCGCGCTGGAAGCGATGACCGCTCTGGGCCGTGAGGCCACCGTGGTCGAGATGCGGGAGGATGTGGCAATGGATGTCATCTACTTCAACAGCATCGCCCTGAAGGACCGTATGGCGGAAGCAGGCGTCACGCTGCGGACCGGCTGCAACGTCCAGCGCATCACGCCGGAAGGCGTTGTCATCCGCAATGCCGACGGCAACGAAGAACTGCTGCCCTGCGACCAGGTCATCACCGCCTTCGGCCAAACGCCGGAGCGCAGCACCGCAGACGCGGTCAAAGCAAAATACCATACCAAATCCATCGAAATCGGTGACTGTGTCAAAGCCGCGAAATCCGGCGACGCCATCCGCGGCGGTTTCTACGCGGCCCACAGCATCGATTAAATAAAAGGAAATTCAACCAAAAGAAAGGAGAAAGAAAACATGTTTGATTTGACAGGGAAAGTAGCTGTTGTAACAGGTGGTTCTTCCGGACTGGGTGTCCAGTTTGCCCACGCCCTCGGCAGACAGGGTGCCACCGTCATCGTGATCGCCCGCCGGGTGGAGATGCTCAAGGCCGTCGCCCAGTCCATCGCAGACGAAAGCGGCGTTAAAACCGGATATTACTACTGCGATGTGACCGACAGCCGGCAGGTCGCCGAGGTGGCGGAGAAGATCGTCGCTGAATACGGCAAGATCGACATTGCCGTGAACTGCGCCGGCGGCGGCAACTGCGGCAACACGGAAGACCTGCCCGATGAAAAATGGCATAAAACAATGGATGTCAATATCAACGGCGTATTCTACTGCTGCCGTGAGTTTGGCAAGGCCATGATTAAAAACGGCTATGGCAGAATGATCAACATCTCCTCTATGCTTGGCTCCGTGGGGATGGACTTTGATTATGGCATGGGCATCCCCGAATATGCCGCGTCCAAAGGTGCTGTTTGCAACCTGACCCGCCAGCTTGGCGCAGAGTGGGCAAGATACAACATCACATGCAATGCGATCGCCCCCGGTTTCTTCGCTTCCGAGGTTTCGCCTGTCGGCAACGAGAAGTTTGATAACTTCCTGAGGACCAAATGCCCCATGAAGCGGGAAGGCCATCCCGGTGAGCTGGATTCCGCCATCGTGTTCCTCGCCGCCGAAGAAAGTAGCTATGTCACCGGTCAGATCATCGGCGTTGACGGCGGCTGGACTTGCATCTGACCTCACTTTAGAAAATACAGGAGGTTTTCAACATGGAAGAAAAGCGTACATCCGGGTTCCATTACGCATGGGTGGTTCTCATTGCAACCATCGTGATGAACTTCTTTTTCTCAATCGTTTACAGTTCCTTCAGCATGTACGGCGCGTCGGTTCTGGAGGCAAATCCCGATATCACAAGAACCGCGTATTCTCTCATCCCGACCCTGCACGCAGTTTTTGCAACGGTGTTCCTGCTGCTTTACGGAAAGATCGTTGAAAAATTGAGTTTTCGTCTGGTCATGCTGATCGGCGGCGTTTGCCTGGGCATCGGATATTTTATTTATTCTATCGCCAACAGCATCACCGTGTTTTACATCGGCGCCCTGTTCGTGGCCGTGTTCCCGGCCTTTTGCTCCTCTACTACTACAGGCGCCCTCATCAACCGCTGGTTCGGCAAGCTCAACGGCACACTTTTGAGCATTTCCATGGCCATCGGCGGCTTCGGCGGAACGGTGGGCAGCATCCTGGTCGGCAAATGGCTGTCCACTATCGGATACAAGGCCAGCTTCCGCAATATGGCCATCCTCATGGTAGTGGTCATGGTCATCGTGTTTCTGGTGGTGCGCAATTCTCCCCCGGAGAAAAACTCCACGATGCTTTGGCCCAGCGAGGAGGACAAAAACGCTACATCACAGGAGGAGCGTGCAGGCCTCACCATCAAGCAAGCGGTGAAAACCTATAATTTCTGGGCGATCGTCGTTTTCTTCGTTCTGTATGCAAGCGCCTTCTACGCCGCATACGCCAATGTCGCGCTGTACATGGCGGACCTTGGCTGGGAACCCGCGGTATACGGCGTGATCTTCGGCGTCGTGTCCACTGCAAACGTCATCACCATGATCCCCGGCGGATTCGTAGCAGATAAAATCGGTTCCCGCATCACAGTATTGGTGCTCTGCGTGCTGTACGGCATCGTCTGCATCATTTTGGGCTTCACAACGCCTACCGTACCGATGATGTACCTGGTCTGCGCGCTGATCGGTGTCTGCTACCTGTTTTGCAAGGTGCTTTGCACACCACTGGCCCTGTGCTTCGGCAACCGTGATTCCGCAACGATCATCGCCATTCTGACGGCAGCGGTCACTGTGGGCGCCAGCATCGGCATCCCCGCGGCGAACATTGTCTACGACGCGACGGGTTCCTATGCCGGCCTGTTCCGGGTCTTGCTGGGGGTCCTCGTCGTCGGCCTGATTCTGGCGTTCACCAGCATCAAGCAGGTCCCCGGCTGGGATAAAGTCGGCGGGTCAGACGCCTTGGACGATCAATAAGGGACATACGCAGCCTTCAATACAAACGATTGAAGGCTGCACAGAAATGGAGAAAATCTATGGGTTATATCGCTGTATTGATCGGATTCGCCGTCCTGGTCACCCTGTGTATGCTTAATGTGCACATAATCATTGCATCGTTTGCAGCGGCAGTCTCTGTAACCGTTCTGGCCGGACTTCCGTTCACGGAGTCCCTTGTCACCGTATACTTCACCCGTTTCGGCACGATCACGGGAACAATGCTCCCCATGTTCCTGTTCGGCGCGATCCTGGCAAAAATATATTCCGGCAGCGGCGCGGCCGCAACCATCGCAGACACCATCTGCAATGCCTTGTTCAAGCACGCGCACACGGAAAAAAGCAAATATACTTTAGGATTTTTATCAGTCATCATTGCCTCCGCCATTTTGTGCTACGGCGGTATCAACGCGGCAGTCGCGCTGATAGCCATCTACCCCATTGCCATCGGCATTTTTGACCGGGCAGGCATCCCCAAGCGTTTCGTTATGGGCGCCATCTGCGGCGGCGCGTTCACCTTCGCCTTGAGCGGTCCCGGATCCCCTCAGCCCACGAACGTGGTCGCCATGGCCATCGGGACCGGTTCCACCTGCGGATTCGTCGCCGGCATCATCGGATGCCTGACAGAAATCGGTGTAATGCTGCTTGTGTTTACCAAAATGTGTACCAAGGCCACGGCCAACGGAGAAATCTTTATCCCGGGGCCAAAGGATACCTTTCGCCAAGAGGGGCAGGGCGGCCCGCAGTTCTTGCTGACCATGACTCCCATTATCGTGCTGCTGATTGTATTCAATGTGCTGAAGGTCAACATTTCCCTGTCCATCCTGTTATCTGTCATCCTGTCCGTCATATTGTTTTTCCCAAAGCTGGGGAAAGCCCAGGTGATGGCCGCGATCAACGAAGGCGCGGTAACGGCGCTGGTCCCTATGGCGGCAATCGGCGGAGTAAACGGCTTTGCCGCAGTCGTACAGTCCGTTCCAGAATATCAGGCGATGATCGACGGACTGCTTCATGTGGATTTCCCGCCGGTCCTGCTGCTGATTCTGTCCGTGGGGCTGATCTGCATGATGACAGGCGGTTCAACCACAGGTACGCAAATCGCCCTTCCGATCATCACCCCCGTATTGACGACACTGGGCCTCAGCCTGCCTTTCATCCACAGGGTCGGCACCTTCGCCGCTACCATGCTGGACTCCCTGCCCAACAGCGGTGCGGTCATCATGGCAGTCAATCAGGCCGATCTGAAAATGCGGGAGGGCTATCCGCCGGTCTTTGTCTCTACCGTACTTGCAACCACTTGCGGCACGACCGTTGTCGCACTCATCATGACGCTTTTCCCATCGCTGCCGTAAGCACGGTTCCATTCTATATTCGCTTCCTTTCACCGGCAGCCTCCAGGCATGGAAACTCCAATACTCTCCTTGAAACCAAACTCTCTCCATGAATACTTCCTTTCCCCATGCCTGAGCTGTCGCTTTTTCTATTCTCCTATCAGTCAAGCCATGAAACAAACAGAGCGCCATCAGCAGATGGCGCTCTGTTTTATGATGGATCACATCTCAGTTGAGACGCCGACCCGCGTTTCACGTCCGGTTCATTTTGTTGACCTGCTCCCGGTAAGCGGAATCCCGATCAAATTTTTTGTTTTTATATATGCCCACAGTGAGGAACGGCACAATAATAATGGCAATGGCCAAATACCCGCAATACCCATAGCCGTACTTGATGATGTTCGTCAGCCCTGCCAGGGAGACCGTCATGGACAGTACAATAATAAACGCCGTCACGATGCCGGAACGGACTACCGGCCGGGCAGATACCTTTTCCAGTATGTCCAGTTGAGAAAACCGGGCGGTAAATCCATACACGGTGGTGACCCCCGTGGAGATCAGGCAAAGCAGCAGAATCACTGTGTGTTTTGCACAACAATCCATAAAATTTAATTGAGAATCAACAGATATGCTCTATAAGAAAATCACCGCCCATGGGCGGTGATTTTCTTTACTTTAATCTCTTATCACACTTCACCGTCAGCTTCGTGCCCACGGTCTGGAAAATCTGAACGATCAAAATCAGGAACACCACCGCCACGACCATCACCAGATACTTATACCGGTAGTACCCGTAATTGATGGCGATCATCCCCAGGCCGCCGCCTCCAATGATGCCGCTCATGGCGGAATAGCCCAGCACCGTGGTGATGGCCACGGTGAAATTGGAGATGAGCGACGGCACGCTTTCCGGCAGCATCACTTTCCACACGATCTGGAACGGCGTCGCGCCCATGGACTGTGCGGCCTCGATGATGTTGCCGTCCACCTCCCGCAGGCTCCCCTCGACGAGCCGCGCCACAAAGGGGAACGCCGCCACCACCAGCGGCACGATGCTCGCCACAGTCCCCACCGTGGTGCCCACGATGACCCGGGACAGAGGGAATGCCATGATCATCAAAATCAAAAACGGGATAGACCGCAGCAGATTGATGATGACATTGACAACGTGCATCAGCGGCTTGGGCAGCGGCCGTACACCGTTTTCGTCCCCGGCCACCAGCAAAACGCCCAACGGCAGCCCGATGACCGCCGCCAGCACCGTGGCCAGCACGGTGACATATACCGTCTCCCAAATGCCGAAGGGAATTTCCGTTTTCAGCACATCCAGCGCCTGCTGGACCGCCTCCGGAGAAAATAGCTTCTCAAACACCGCTCACACCTCCTCCGCCAGCACGCCCGGCACGCTTTGCAGATACTCGATGACCTGCCCCACCTGTTCTTTCCCGCCGGGAACGGCCAGCAGCATGCTGCCGTAGGCCTTGCCGTCCAGCCCTCGGGTAGACGCGGCGAGAATGCTCACCAGAATGCCCTTTTCCTGTGCCATGGTGGCAATGAGGGGCTTCCCCGTGGCGTCCGCGCCGTTGAACACCACCCGCACCCGCTGTTCCACGGTGGGGTCGCTCACCAGCTCGTCTTCCCCGTTGGGGAACACCAGCCGCTTGGCGGCCGCGGACTTGGGACTGGAAAACACAGTGCCCACCGTGCCCTGCTCGGCGACCTCGCCGCCGTCCAGAATGGCCACATGGGTACAGATTTCCTCCACCACGCTCATCTGGTGAGTGATGATGACCACCGTGATGCCCAACTTGCGGTTGATGTCCCGGATGAGTTCCAAAATGGCATGGGTGGTGTTGGGGTCCAAGGCGGAGGTGGCCTCGTCGCATAAAAGGACTTTCGGGTCCGTGGCCAGCGCCCGGGCGATGGCCACCCGCTGCTGCTGTCCGCCGGACAGTTGGGAAGGGTAGGCGTTGGCCTTATCCGGCAGCCCCACCAGCTCCAGCAGTTCCATGGCCCGCCGTTTCGCGTCCCCGGGCTTCATGCCGGAGATTTCCATGGGGAAACACACGTTTTTCAGGCAGGTGCGTTGCTGCAAGAGGTTGAAGTGCTGGAAGATCATGGTGATGTTCCGCCGCTCCGCCCGCAGCTCTTTTTCACTCATAGCCCCCAGGTCCCGGCCGTCGATGAGCACCTGCCCGGCAGTGGGGCGCTCCAGCATATTGATACACCGAACCAGGGTGGATTTCCCCGCGCCGGACATGCCGATGATGCCGAAAATGTCCCCGTCCTTGATGGTCAGGGAAATGTCTTTCAGCGCCTCCACCTCCCCGCCGGCGGAGTGGAAGGTTTTGGTCAGATGTTTGATTTCGATCAAAGTATGTCGCCCCTTTGATTTTACTATGCCGTATAGAACTGATTGCCGACACGCAAATAGACTCCGTAGGGGCGGGTTCCAAACCCGCCCGCCTGTTCGTCCTGCGCCGCACATCCCGGGCCGGTTTAGAACCAGCCCCTACCCGTATATTTTAGGTCCTGCGTAACCCGCAAACAGTTTCACCCGATCGCATCCAAACTCGTCTGCTTCCCGCCGTACAGACCCATGGGCTCCACGTGGATACCGCCCACGCTCACAAGGTGGGTGCCGTTTTCGGCATTGAAGTCATCCAGATAGGGCACATGCTGGAAGTAGTTGGCAAACACCTCGCCGCTTTCCACCACGTTGTTGGGCTGGACATAATCGGTGAATTCCTTGACCTCCAAAGTCACGTCCTTTTCCGCCAAAATCTCCTTGGCGATGGCCAAAATCTCCGCATGGGGTGCGGGAGATGCGGCCACCGTGATGGTGGTGCCAGCCAGGGCATCGTAATCCACAGTGCTGTCATAGCCATCGGTGGGATTCTCCACAGCAGTGACCACAGAGCCATCATACTTTTCTGCGATGTAATCCGCCACCTTCTGGCTTTCCACCGCGGCGGTCAGGGCCTTGGCGGCATCGGAAGTCTCGTTTCCTTCTTTCACTACCAGCACGTTCACATAAGCGGACGCGCCGCCTTCAATGGCCAAGGAATCGGCAGTGGGGTTCATACCGGCTTCAATGGCATAGTTGGAATTGATGATGCCGTAATCCACATCCTGCAGTGTCCGGGGGATCTGGGCAGCCTCCACCTCTTTGAAGGTGATATTGTGAGGATTCTCGGTAATGTCCTTGATGGTGGCAGTGATTCCGGCGTTGGGGTCCAGCTTGATGTAGCCCAGGGTGTCCAGCAGGAGCAGGGCGCGGGCCTCATTGGTGGTGTCGTTAGGCACGGCAATGACGATCTCCGCCTTTTGGCCGGAACCTCCGTCGGTGTCCTTCCCTCCGCAGGCGGTAAGGGTCAGCAGACAGGCCAGGCACAACGCCAAGGCCAGAATGTTTGTAACGGTCTTTTTCATGGTTTTCTTCTCCTTATGATATGGTGTTGATATTGATATATTTCGTTTTAAATATTACGTTATCCGGTCCGAACCTGCAAAAGTTGCACGTTTGCCTAGTACTGGGTACTGGAAGCCCCGGTTTTGTAAAGCAGATAAATTCACATTCGTTCGTTGCGGAATTTTGTAGTGATGAGCAGTTTTTTGATGTCCATAAAAAGGTTCCTTTCCTGTAAGCAATAAAAAAGCGGGAGGCCCGAGGGCTTCCCGCTGGATGTTCGTTTCATAAGGTCCTATGACCGCCGGAACTCAACTCACAAGAAAGCACATCGGAAAATAGGCGCAGCGACGCATGCACATGCTGCACATGCACATTTCCATCATGTTCATCATGGTGGGCGCGTTTTTCCTCACGATGCGTTCTCCTTTTTCTGGATTTGCAGTCATTATACCCCTGTGTATGCCCCTTGTCAAGTCCTTTTCCGGCAATGCCGGGAAAGCTGTTGCGGATTTGTCAATATTGTGTTATACTATAAAAATACAGAATTGGGGTAACATTTATGTCAGGGAAACAATGGGAAATTCCATACCGCCCGATCACCGCGGCGGACTATACCGGAGCGTATCCGCCTCTTTTGGAGGCGGTGCTTGCCCTGCGCGGCATCCCGCCGGAGGAGGCAGAGGAATTCCTCCATCCCTCCATCGGGCAGCTCGGCGACCCTATGGAGCTCAAGGATATGCCCCGGGCCGTTCAGCGCATCCGGCAGGCCATCGACGCCGGAGAAACCGTGGCGGTCTACGGGGACTATGATGTAGACGGCATCACCTCCCTTTGCCTGTTGGTGAGCTATCTGCGGTCCCGAGACATGACCTGTCTGGCCTATATCCCCAACCGGCTGGAAGAGGGCTACGGCGTGAACCTGCAAGCCATCGACCAATTCAAGGCCGCAGGCGTGACCCTGATCATTACGGTGGACTGCGGCATCACCGCCATGGACGAAGTGGAATACGCCCGGGATCTGGGCATTGATATGGTCATCACCGACCACCATGAGTGCCGGGGCTTTGACCTGCCCAAGGCTGTGGCGGTGGTCAATCCCAAACGGGAGGACTGCACCTACGGATACGACGGCTTCGCCGGCTGCGGCGTGGCCTTTAAGCTGGTGTGCGCCCTGTCCGGGGATACGGAAGAGATGCTCCGGCAGTACGCCGACCTGGTGGCCATGGGCACCGTGGCCGATATGATGCCCTTGTTGGGGGAAAACCGTTTTCTGGTCCACGCGGGCCTCACAAAGCTCATTCACGCACCCCGTCCGGGATTGGCGGCCCTGATCCACAAGACCCTGTCCCCGGGGAAGGAACTCACCTCCTCCAGCATCAGCTTTTCCCTGGCCCCCCGCATCAATGCCGCGGGCCGGATGGGGCAGTCGGACTTCGCTGTGCGGCTCATGATGACCAAGGACCCGCAGGAGGCGGAAGAAATCGCACAGACTCTGTGTGACCTGAATCTTCAGCGGCAGGCCCTTGAACAGGAGATCTGGCAGGAAGCCGTGGATATGGTGGGAGAACCCCCCGCCGCCGGGCCCCTGGTACTGGCCAGTGAACATTGGCACAAGGGCATCGTGGGTATCACCGCCTCCCGGCTGGCGGAAAAATACAACGTACCGTCCATTATGATCTGCCTGGACGGAGAGGAGGGCAAGGGATCCTGCCGCAGCTACGGGGACTTTGACCTGTTCGCGGCGCTGGCCGCCTGTGCCGACCATCTCAAGGGCTTCGGCGGGCACGCACTGGCCGCGGGCCTTACGCTGGACAAACGGAATCTGGATGCCTTCCGCAGCGCGCTGGAGGAATACTACCTCCGCACGCCGAAAAAAGACGCGCCCCAGCTGGTGTGCGAGCTGCATATCGGGGATGCCGCGCTGCTGTCCCTGCCTTGCGTGGAGGCCCTGGAGGCCATGGAGCCCTACGGCAGCGGCAACGCCAAGCCTTTGATGTGCATCACCGGAGCTGTGCTGGAACAAATCATCCCCATCGGCGGCGGCAAGCACCTGCGGCTGAAGCTGCGCCGGGGCAATGTATCCTTTGACTGCGTGTACTTCGCCCACAGCACGGCGGATCTGGAGGTGGCCGTGGGGGACCGGGTAGACGCGGCGTTCTCTCCCCAGGTCAACCGGTACCGGGACCAAAACTCCGTGCAGTTTTTGATCAGTGACCTGCGCCGAACCGATGAGTTCCCCCTGTGCCGGCGGCTGCTGGCCGGAGAGGACCCGGCCCCTATCGAACGGGCAGACCTGGTCCCCAGCCGAAAGGAATTGGGCGTCGTGTGGCGGAAGCTGACGGCCGCCGGGCAGTTTGATTTCACGCCGGAGGATCTGGCGCGCCAAGCGCCCGCCGGTATACCCCCGGCCAAATACTGCGTGTGTCTGCGGGTGTTCCGGGAAGTAGGCCTGGCACAAACCGCGGCCACAGAGGGCCATTTTACCGTCCGGGTCATCCCCAGAGCCCCGGGCCAGCCCAAAGCGGATTTAAACAGTTCTCCCTTCCTGCAATTGTTAAAGCAGGGGAATCGATAGAGCTATGTTCGTCAGATCATGCAGGGGCGGGTTTAGGACCCACCCCTACGAGAGCAAATAAAGACAACCCTTGGAATTGTGCATCCGCACAATTCCAATAGCGGGTTTGCGAACGAGAGGAACGACTCCGCGTTGTGCAGGCTTTCGCCTGCCAAAGCGGAACCGGAACATCAGCGGAGGAAGTGACGACATGTCGGAAGCAGGTCTTGCTGCCAATAAAATTCAAGTGGACCCGGAACAGGCGGTTGCTGAAACCATGCCTATGTATCTGGAGCTGGAAGGAAAAATCAAGGAATCCCATATCTCGGCGAACATGGAAAAAGTGCGCCGCGCTTACGAATTCGCCGCCCGGGCCCATGCCGGACAGCGGCGGAAAAACGGCGACCCCTATGTGACCCACTGCATCTCTGCGGCGGACATCACCGTGGATATGGGCCTGGATGAGGATTCCGTACTGGCAGCGCTTTTGCACGATGTGATTGAGGACACCCCCATTACCCATGACCAGCTGGCAAAGGCCTTCGGCGCCACGGTGGCCGATTTGGTGGAGGGCGTGACGAAACTGACCCGGGTGCAGCTGGTGAGCAAAGAGGACGCACAGATGGAAAGCCTGCGGAAAATGCTCATGGCCATGAGCAAGGATATCCGCGTCATCCTCATCAAAATGGCGGACCGGCTGCACAATATGCGCACTATGCAGTACCAGAGCGAGGAGAAGCAACGCAGCAAATCTCTGGAGACCATGGAGATCTACGCCCCCATCGCCCACCGGCTGGGCATTCAGAAGGTGAAGTGGGAGCTGGAGGACCTGTCTTTGCGGTACCTGGACCCGGTGGGCTACGGGGAGATCGAGGATAACCTCCGGGAACGGATGCCCGATCTGGAAGCGTTTATGGATGCCATGCAAAATAAGATCCTCACCAGTTTGGAGAATGATGGCATCCACGCCACCGTGTACGGACGTATCAAACACATTTACAGTATTTACCGGAAAATGTACGCCCAGCACACCACGCTCAACGGTATTTTCGATCTGTGCGCCTTCCGGGTCATCGTGGATGACATCGGAGACTGCTACAACGTGCTGGGTACCATGCACTATATCTTCAAGCCCCTGCCAGGGCGGTTCAAGGATTATATCTCCACGCCCAAGCCCAATATGTACCAGTCGCTGCACACCACGGTCATCGGGTCCGAGGGCATCCCGTTCGAGATCCAGATCCGCACCTGGGAAATGCACCAGATCGCGGAATACGGCATCGCCGCCCACTGGAAGTATAAGTCCGGGGAAAAGGGCGTGAAGGTGGGAGACGAAGAGAAATTTGCCTGGGTGCGGAACCTTCTGGAGACCCAGCAGGAGTCCGACGACCAGGACTTTTTCCACAACCTCAAAGTGGATATGTTCGATGACGAGGTGTATGTGTTCTCCCCCAAGGGGGATGTCATCACCCTGCCCGCAGGGGCCACCCCCATCGACTTCGCCTACGCCATCCATTCCGGCGTGGGCAACCGGATGGTGGGCGCGTCCGTCAACGGGCGCATCGTCACCTTTGACTATCAGCTGCAAAACGGCGACATTGTGGAGGTGCGCACCTCCAATTCTGCACCGGGGCCCAGCCGGGACTGGCTGCAGTTGGCAAAAAGCTCTTCCGCCCGGACCAAGATCAAGCAGTGGTTCAAAAAAGAGAAGCGGGAGGAAAACATCCTTCGGGGCAGGGAAATGTTTGACACCGAGCTCAGGCGCGCGGGCATTCCCCTGAGCGAGGTGCTCAGTGAGGATGTGCTCCCCCTGGTGCTCAAACGGGTGTCCTTCGGCAGTCTGGATGATATGTACGCCGCCATCGGCTACGGAGGCGTGACCGCCACCCGCACCGTCAACCGCATCAAGGATGAGCTCCAGCGCAATCAGAAGGCCACAGAACCGGCCAAAGATTTCATTGATAAAATCAATGAGCAGGCGGAAAAGCGCGCCGCCCAGCCGGACCGGCGCAAGCCCATCAACGGCATTCTGGTGGAAGGGCTGGACAACTGTCTGGTCAAGTTCTCCAAATGCTGCACGCCCGTGCCGGGGGACGACGTCATCGGCTTTATCACGAGGGGCGCCGGCATCTCCGTGCACCGGAAGGACTGCACCAATTATCAAAAACAGGTTGCCGCCGGGGACCCGGCGGCGCTGGGCCGCTGGATCAAGGTGGAGTGGGCCGAGGGGCCCGCGGACCGGTTCTTCACGTCCCTGAACGTGGAGGGCGAAAACCGCGTGGGGCTGCTGCTGGACGTGGCCAGTGTGCTGTCGTCTTTGGGCGTGAATGTGCTGAACGTCCAGACCACCACCAAGGGGGACGAGGCCTATATTGCCGTAGGCATGGAAGTGAAAGACGCATCGGAGCTGAAGGTGGTCACCGGCCGCCTCAAGGGCATCCGGGGCATAAAAAATGTATCAAGGACGGGCATGGTATGAGAGCTGTCGTCACCAGGGTAAAACGTGCGTCTGTCACCATTGACCAATGTGTGAAAGGCGCCATCGGCACCGGATTTTTAGTGTTGCTGGGGGTCCATCAAAATGATACCGAGGCCGAGGCCCGGAAAATCGCCGATAAAATCTGCGGGCTGCGGGTATTTGAGGACGCTGCCGGAAAAATGAACGTGAGTCCCACAGACGCCGGGGCGAGCCTGCTCATCATCAGCCAGTTCACCCTGTTTGCAGACTGTAAATCCCGGCGGCCGGGGTTTACCGCCGCGGCACGGCCGGAAACCGCCATTCCATTGTATGAGCTGGTGATTCAGGAATGCCGGGAGCGGGGCTTTGCCGTGGAAACCGGGGAGTTCGGCGCGGATATGCAGGTCTCCTCAATCAACGACGGACCGGTGACCATCCTTTTAGACACCAATGAATGCTGACGCATTCATTGGTGTCTAAAAGGAGAAAATGCGCTGCATTCGCGCGTCCTGCGGACACACTCACTTCGCGAGAAGTATTTTTTCGACGGCGAAGCTGCCGAAAAAATGAATTAGATTTTTTGCGGCGTGTACGCCGCAATTCTACGAAGTTTTTTATGAGTATTTACCACCTATTCAATAAGCTGGCCGGGCCGAAAAACCGGCGGCGGGAACGACGTAATCAAAAACTTTGGAGGTTTGAAAATATGCTGGTAAAAGCCATGGCGGTGGGGTTCATCGGGACCAACTGCTACATTCTCACCGATGAGACGACCATGAAAAGCGCTGTCATCGACCCCGGCGGGGATTCCAACATGATCCTCAATTATCTGGAGGACAACAAAATGGACTGCGTGGCCATTTTCCTCACCCACGGGCATATGGACCACACCATGGGCGTGGAGGGCTTACAGAGCGAGACCGGCGCGCCGGTATATCTCCATAAGGAGGACTATGACCCCAGTCCCAAGGGCGGGTTCGGCATGAGCCACACCTTCTGCCCCGCCGGAGAGTGCCGGCTGTATGGCGAGGGGGACGTCATCCCCGTTGGCAATTTGCAGGTGAAGGTGCTGCACACCCCCGGGCACACCCCCGGCGGCGTGACTCTGGTATGTGAGAACGCCATGTTCACCGGGGATACCCTGTTCCGGGAAAGCTGCGGCCGGGTGGACCTGGAGGGCGGCAGCGCGCCGGAGATCCTATCCTCCCTCAAGCGTCTGGCGGAGATGCCGGGAGACTATGAGGTTTATCCCGGGCACATGGACACCACCACGCTGGCACAGGAGCGCACCTTCAACCCCTATGTCCGCGCGGCGCTGTCCGGCGTAACGGAGTTTTAAGACATGCAGGCATGAAACGGCTTTTATTGCTGTCGGCCGTATTGTGTCTGCTGAGGCGAACCGCCCTGCGGAGAATGTGCTGACGGAATATCCTGTGTCGGATACGCTGACGATGTATCAGATCCATGCTTCTTCCGGGAAGAATGTATTTCAGCTCTATGACCGGGCCGCAGATGCCGTTATCCCGCTGGACGATTGGGTCTATCGGATGGAGTTCCGGGAAATCGTCAGTGAGGACTGCATCATCTTTTACACCACCGGGGAAAATACCGAGTGGGCCGGGCGAAACCTCACCGCCGGGCAGCCCCGCTTCTCAATGGAAAGCTTCCTTCGCCAAAGCGGAGGACGGCGGGACGGATATCCTGCTGATCCTGAACGGCAATGTGGAGGGATACACGGCAAAAGCACTGTATTGGCGGATTTCACCGATACGGCCTCCATGGGAGAATATCCGTATTTCCAGCTTGATTTTTAAAAGGAACATGAAGCACACCCGTCCCCAATCGGGGGCGGGTGTGTTTTTGTCAGCCTTTCGGGTAGTCGGTGCCGAAGGTGAAATTCATGCTTCCGTTTTCAAGACGGATGTAAGAGACATAGCGCATGGCGGGTATATCCCGGCCCGGTTCGTAAAATGCGATGGGGTAATACCAGCCGTCGGTGTCGCCGTGCCAATCGGGGAGGGTGTCCACCAGGGACACGGGCGTATCCGCCGCGCCGTCGGGGAGGACATAGCGGTCAAGGCTGTTGTCGTAGGCCGTCCAGAGCTCGCACAATTCGCCTAAAGTCAGGGTTTCGGGCACAACGGGAGTGGGAGCTGTGACGGAGAGGTACAAGATTTGGTCTGTGGCCGGATTCCACTGGATGTGGATGGAGGGGTCGTCCTTTGTCCGAGTCTTCCAATTGGTGCTGACATAGCCGCTTTGGCAGGGATTGCTGGGGGCATAGTCCTCCGCGGTGAACTGCAGTTCCGTCTCGAACAGGCCCAAGTCGTACAGGGCGGCAAGCTCCCGGTTGCACAGCCTCAGGAGGTAGCCGTATTGATAGCCGTACTGCGTGATGTCCTCGGTCAGGTCGGCGGCGGTGATTTGGGAAAAGGAGACAACGACGCTCATGGCGGTGGAAGTAAATTCCAGCCTCCTATACACCGGGTGTAGTCCGGCAGCGCTTTGGAAGGCGTAATAGGTCTCGCTGCCCCAAAGTGACAGGTCGTCACGCAGGGGCAGGTCCGGGTCTGTGCCCAGAACTTCGAAGCTGTCGTACCCGGCGTAGTCGGCCCAGATCTGGCCGAACTGTCCGGCGGTCATGGCGGGATCGATCAGCAGCTCGTAGTGGTTGTACCATTTCAGGGTGGGCGGGGTTGCCGGGCGCTTGATGCCGAAGATGTTGGCCTCCAGCCAGCGCACGCATTTGTCCCAGGCGGACCATTCGGCCTCCTGCTGTTCCGGGGTGACGGTCTGGATGGGCTCCCAGTCGGGATGCATCAAGTCGTTGCCGGCCTCGATGCAAAAGGCGGTGATTTTTCCGGAATCCGGGTCCAGGGTAGCCCGGGCGGAATAGCCGCCGGGCCAATGTTTCGTGGAGAAATAGAAATTGGGGTCCACTTCCCAATGAAAGCACAAAAAGTGGTCGGTCTGGCTTTCCTGCCGGAAGTTCCAGGCCTCCGGGGCGATGTCCGGGAGAAAGGCGCCGGCGTCATGGAGGAACTGCCATTCCGTCTGGAACACCTGCTGGGCGTTGGAGCGGGTGATGAGCGCGTCCGGGGTGTCGGCCAGGATGGTGATGGTGAGCGCCAGTATCAGACAGGCCGCAACCAGCGCCGTGCGCGCAAATCTGCGCCGCCGGGGGCGCTCCGTTTGTGCCAGCACCGCGTCCGGCAGGCCGTCCGGGGCGCGGAGGGCATCAAAGGTCTTGTGAAATTTCTCCCGGTCCGTCATAGCAGTTCCTCCTGTTCTTCTAAAATGTGTTTCAGCCGTTCCCGCCCACGGGCCAGCCGGGTGCGCACCGTGGCCGGAGGCAGGCGCAAAAGCCGCGCGATTTCGGCGGTGGAATAGTCCTCGTAGTAATACAGCAGCAAAACCACCCGGTACTGTTTCGGCAGGGCCATCACCTCATAGAATAAGGCGCTGTGCTCGGGTGTTTCAAAGGTCAGGCGCTCCGCCACGTCCTCAATGGGTACTTCCCGGCGCAGGGGAGACAAAAACGCCTTTTTGCATTCATTCACGGTCACGCGGATGAGCCAGTGCCTGATATGCGCGTCGCCGTCAAAGGGCTTGTTTGTCCGCCAGAGCTTCAGCAGCACGTTCTGGGTCACGTCCTCGGCGTCGGCGGCGGAGCGCAGAGCGCCGTAAGCCACCCGGTAGACCGTATCCACGTACTGTCTCACCAGCCGGGTGAATTCCTCCCGGTCCCGCAAGGGCGGTCCCTCCTTTCTGACTGGGTTCACTTTTAATATCCATTGTACCCCGGAAAATGTTTCACCGGGAGAAAATTTTTGTCCCGATTGTCATTTTCCGGCCGCGGTGCTATAATAGATGCGATTTGATTGACAGGAGACCCATCATGACCTACGAAGAAGCTTTGGACTATATCAGCAGCGTGGCCTGGCAGGGTTCCCGGCCGGGGCTGGAGCGCATTGCCGCCCTCATGAATGGGCTGGGAAATGTCCAAAATGATTTGAAATATATCCACATCGCCGGGACCAACGGGAAGGGCAGCGTTTCCGCGCTGCTGTCGTCGGTGCTGACTGCCGCGGGCTATCGCACGGGGCTGTTTACCTCGCCGTTTATTACCCGGTTCAACGAACGGATGCAAATAAACGGCGTGCCCATTTCCGACGAGTCATTGGCGGAGGTGGTGGAGCAGGTGCGCCCCGTGGCCGACACCATGGAGGACAAGCCCACGGAATTTGAGCTCATCACGGCGGCGGGGTTTCTCTGGTTCGCCCGGGAGGCGTGCGATATCGTGGTGCTGGAAACTGGGCTGGGCGGACGGCTGGACGCCACCAATCTCATCCAACAGGACGAGTGCGCCGTTATCACCAACATCGGGCTGGACCACACGGAATATCTGGGGGACACCGTCGCTCAGATTGCCTGGGAAAAGGCCTGCATCATCAAGCCTGGCGCGCCCGTGGCGGCCTATGACAGCGACCCGGAGGCCATGGCCGTCCTCCGGGACATGACAGAACAGCAGGGCGGAAGCCTGTCCGTGGCGTCCTTCGGGGACATTGTGTCTTTGTCGGATTCTCTGGACGGGCAGAGCTTCCGCTACAAAAACGGCCCTGTGCTGACCATGCAGTTGCTGGGGGCCCATCAGCTGCGCAACGCCGCCGTGGCGCTGGAAGCCGTGGAGATTCTGCGCCGCCGGGGGTGGAACATCTCCGACGCATCGCTGGAAGCCGGCTTCGCCGCCACCCGCTGGCCCGCCCGGTTCGAGGTGGTGGGCCGGGACCCCGTTGTCATCGTGGACGGGGCCCACAATCCCCAGGGCGTGGAGGCGTTGTGCGACGGCATCCGGCATTATCTGCCGGGGCAGCGCATCGTGTGTCTGGTGGGGGTGCTGGCGGACAAGGACTGGCGGAAAATGATGGACATGCTCAAGGAAGTGGCCGTGGACTTCGTGGTGGTGCAGCCGGATTCCCCCCGGGCCCTGCGAGATACGGAGCTGGCGGCCTATCTGTCCGACCGGGACCACTGGGTGGCCGTGGCGGACACCGTGGCCACCGGGGCCGCAGGCGCGGAGTTCCGGGCAAAGTTCATGCACGGCGTCGTGGTGGCCTGCGGGTCGCTGTACATGATGGCCGAGGTGCGGAAGTATTTTGAGGTGGACGCATGAGAGTGATGGCAATCGATTATGGCGACCGGCGCATCGGGCTGGCCGTGTCCGACGAGCGGCAGATTCTGGTGGGCGACGCCTGGACGATGAACGGCGGGAATATGGAGCGGGCGGCAAAGCGCATCGCGGAAGAAGTGCAGGCCCGGAACGTGGGGCTGCTGGTCTTGGGGCTGCCGAAGAATATGGACGGCACCGAGGGCGAGCGCGCTGCGCTGAGCCGGGAATTCGCGGCGATCCTCACCGCCGAGACCGGGCTGGAGGTCAAATTCTGGGATGAGCGGCGATCCTCCATTGAGGCCCACGCCGTGCTCCACGCCAACGGGCGGAAGGAAAAGGACCACCGGAAAAACGTGGATGCCGTGGCCGCGTCGCTGATGCTGGAGGGGTATTTGCGGGGGCTGTGAACAATGTCCCGAGCGGGTTTGAAACCCGTCCCTACGGATTCTAAATGGGTGCCGGGGCAAGCCCGGATTATGCCAAGGACCAACATTTTACATGGGAATCTATCGCCATTGAGCGATAAACATATGAAGGAGGAACTTACAATGGAACACACGAAACCTGTCATCGCTTACGGGAAGCCCGGGCGGACCATCGCCGTGCGGCTTAAGCCCGGCATGGGGCTGCTGGAGGGCCTGCAGGAGGCCTGCGAGGAGGCGGGCATCAAAAACGGCGTGATCGTCAGCGCCCTGGGCAGCTTGTCCCATGTGCGGCTGTGCACCGCGGTAAATATGCCCGGCAGCAAGACCGGCGTGGGCTACGGCGACCCTATGGAGCTGCCCGGCCCCATGGAGCTGCTGGCCGCGTCCGGCGTCATCTGCCATGACCCCAGCGGCGAGATCAATCTGCACGTCCATGCCGCGTTCAGCGACCCCGACGGCCACGTCATGGGCGGGCACCTCACCACCGGCACTACGGTGCTCATCACCATCGACGCGGTGATCCAGGAGCTGGATGGTGTGGAGATGGAGCGCATCGTGGACCCCGAGCTGGATCTGCCGATTTTGACTCCCAGGACCAAGTAACAGGGAATAAAAATGCCCGGTTCCAAAAGGAATCGGGCATTTTTTTG
Organism: uncultured Clostridia bacterium; assembly: GCA_947644595.1. GTDB lineage: Bacteria > Bacillota > Clostridia > Oscillospirales > Oscillospiraceae > HGM13010. The sequence goes on along the minus strand of CANSAE010000002.1, from coordinate 129,377 downwards.
TTCTAAATTTTAAAAGCTCATCATGACCTTTAATACCGGTTCGGGCCGTTTGTCCGCCATGTACATAGCTTCCTTGAACTGCTCGATGGGGTAGCGCTGGGTCACGAAGTGGCTCAGGTCCATGCGGCCCTCGGCAATCGCCTGGGCGATGAGCTCGAAGTCCTCATGCTGGTACATGTTGTAGGCCTTGAAGTCCAGCTCATGCTGCTGGTGAACCTGGTACGGGAAGCCGACGCCGTCGAGCATCAGGGCGTGCTGCACCATGGTGCCGCCCCGGCGGGTGATCTCCGCCGCCTGCTGGAGGGTGGGGGCGTCGCCGTAGGCCAGGAAGGTCACATCCACGCCCACGCCGTCGGTAAGCTCCAGAATTTTGGCCTTCAGGTCCTCGTTCCGGCTGTTGATGGTGTGCTCGCAGCCCATTTCCCGGACCTTTTCCAGATTGAAGTCCGCCACGTCGATCATGACGATCAGCTTCGGATCATAGAGCTTGGCGCACAGGTAGTCGCCTACGCCGATGGGGCCGCAGCCGATGATGGCGATGGTGGTTTCCGGAGTGATCTCGGTGTTGCGCACGGCGTACATGCCATTGGCCACGGGCTCGATGAGGGCACCCTCCTCGTAGCTCAGGTTATCCGCCAGATGCAGCACCGTCTGCTCCGGGGTGACGATATACTCGCCCAAACCACCGGACCAGCCGCCGGCGCCCAGCACCTTTTTGCTGGTACACACATTATACAGTCCGTGCTTGCAGTACCAGCACTCGCCGCAGCCGTAATGGGGCTCCACCACCACACGGTCGCCGGGCTTGAACTCCGTGACGGCGCTGCCGACCTCCACCACGTCTCCGGCGACTTCATGGCCGGAGACCAGGGGCGGGATGCGGAAGGGGTGTACGCCCTTATAGGCGTGGACCTCGGAGCCGCAGATGCCGCAGTTGCGGACACGGATCTTCACTTCATTTGCCTTTTCGATTTGAGGTTCCGGCATATCGTCCCGGAACTCGGCTTCTTCGATGGCAGGGATATATCCTGCTCTCATAGTAAAACAGCCCCTTTTCTCAAAATTAGGTCGCGGGTTTCATCAGGCTCGGCAGGAAGGTGGAGACCGGCTCCACATAGGTCACCAGCAGCAGCACCAGGACACACGCCAGCACGAAGGGCCAGACCTTTTTGATCATATCCTTCAGCGGGATGCCGGCCACGCCGCAGCCCACGAACAGATTGGCGCCCACCGGCGGCGTCACCAGGCCGATGGCCAGGTTGACCACCATCACCGCACCCAGATGCACCGGATTGATGTTCAAAGACATAGCCACCGGGAACAGGATGGGGCACAGAATGTACAATGCGGAGTTGGCATCCAGGAAGCAGCCGGCGATGAGCAGGATGATATTGATGAGGATGAGGAAGATATACTTGTTGCCAGCGGCGAGACTTACCAGGCTGGCACTGGCTTTGGCGGCGATGCCTGTGACGGTCAGGGTGTTGCCGAACACGGCGGCCGCGCCGATGATGAACATGACCACTGCGGTCTGAGACACGGAATCCCGGAGGATATCCATGATATCCTTGAACTTCAGGCTGCGGTAGATGAAAATTCCCACAATGAAGCCATAGACTGCAGCAACAGCCGCCGCTTCCGTGGGGGTGAATACGCCGCGGTAAATGCCGCCCAGGATGATGACGGGCATCATGATGCCGCCCAGAGCGGACCAGAAGGCTTTCAGTCGCTCCTTACCGGTGGCCTTGGGAGCGCTGTGAAGTTCCCGGCCCCGGGAGGTGATTTTCACGGAGAAGTAGATGACGATGCCGATGAGGATGCCGGGCACGATGCCGGACATGAACAGCGCGCCGATACCCGTGCCGGTGACGGAGCCGTACACCACGAAGGTGATGGACGGCGGGATGACGATGCCGATGGCTCCGGCGGTGGACATCAATGCCGCGGCGGTGGATTTCTCATAGCCGGCGTTTGCCATGGCGGGAATCAGCGTCGCGCCCAGGGCCGCCACGGTGGCCGGGCCAGAACCGGAGATGGCCGCGAAGAAGCAGGCCACGATGACGCACACCATCGCCATGCCGTGCTTCGTATGCCCCACCAGGGACCGGAAAAAGTCGATCAGGCGGGCGGAAATACCGCTTTTTTCCATGATGTTGCCGCCCAGAATGAAAAACGGGATGGCAAGCAGCACACTTTTATACGCCGCGGAATACAGATTCGTCGCCACCAGCGTCATGGGCAGGTGCCCGGCCATCATGGTCAGAATACTGGACACCGCCAGGGAAATGGCGATGGGAACATTCAACAAAAGCAGCAGGAAGAAGGTCCCAAATAACACTAAGGCCGCCATTCAGCACTCTCCCCCTTCTCCATAAGCCGTTTCACGGCATAGTAGATCTGCTGCACCAGACGAATCCCCAGCACACCGCAGCCGATGGGCAGCCACATGGCGTACAGGAACTCCGGCCACTGCATCCCCTGGGTGCGCACATTGCTGGCAAATTCCCGGGCCGCCATGGCATAGCCGTATTTGAAGCCGACAACGCAGAAAAAGATGCCGGCGATGCAGCCCAGGATAAATACAATATCCTGCGCCTTTTCGGGCAATTTGTCCGTGATAATGGTCAGACCCAGGTGCGCCCCCCGCTTCAGAGCCACGGCCGCGCCCACATAGGTCAAAATGACCAGGCCGGCCTGGTTGAGCTCCTCCACCCAGGGCAGAGAGGCGAGAAACAGATATCTCGCCACCACGTTGATAAACGCTGTAATCGTCATATACGCGAGAAGGATCGCGCAGATGTTATCCTCGATCAGATTCAGGAAGTTGACTACTTTTTTCACTGCTTCCCCTCTTTTCCTTGTAATGGTTTTGCTGTGATGGCTTTCTGGCTCCCTCGGGATTCGAGGGAGCCAGAACAGGTCTCAAATCTAAATCGTGGTCTCCCGAATGATTAGGAAACGGTAATGCCGAAGGCCGCGCAGGCTTCCTCGCCGTACAGCTCGGCGTATTCCTTGGTCACGTCAGCTACAGCGGTCTTGAACACTTCCACCTTTTCGGGGCTGAGCTCGTAAATCTCGTTGAAGCCATTGCCTTCCCAAGTGGTGCGGATCTGGTCCATGCTGGCCACGATCTGCTTGTTGGCATCCTTGCAGGCCTGCTCGGCGCAGGTGCGGATAAGCTCCTGGGTGTCAGCGGACAGGCCGTCGAACCAGGCGGTATTGGCCGTCCAGGTGAAGGCCTCGTAGGTGTGGTTGGTCAGGGTGATGTACTTTTGCACTTCCTGCACGTTGGCAGAGTTGATGGTAGACAGGGAGTTGTCATGGCCGTCGATGGTGCCCTGCTGCATGGCAGTGTACACTTCGGACCAGCTCATGGCCTGGGGAGAAGCGCCGAGAGCGCCCCAGAAGCCGTTCCACAGGTCGCCGCCGGGGGTGCGGATCTTCTGGCCCTTCAGGTCGTCGGGCTTGGTGATCTGGACCTTGCCGCTGGTCATGGCCTTGAAGCCGTTGTGCAGGGCGCCCAGGTAGGTCAGGCCCTTGTCCGCCAGAACGGAAGCCACAAACTCGCCGCCTTCGCCGAAGAAAGCAGCCTCTGCCGCGTCATAGTCCGCGAAGGTCCAGGGCAGGCAGCTGACCATCAGGCGGTTATCCAGGTTGGCAATGATGGAGGTGGAGTGGATGTCGATCTGAACGGTGCCGTCCATAACGAGTTCCAGGCCCTTGGTCATCACGCCGCCGGCCAGCTGGTCGTTGTTGTACACGGTGACGGTGATGGCACCGCCGGACTGCTCTTCGATGTACTGCTTGAACAGATTCGCGCCGATGACGTCATTGGCGGTGTCGGACTGGCCGTTGCAGGAGAGCATGATGCTCAGGGTATCATACTTCGGGCCGTCGTTATTGGCGTCGTTCTCGCCGTCGTTCTGATTGTCGTTGTTGTCGGTCTTGGGGCCGCATGCGCACAGGGTAAACAGCATAGCGACGGCCAAGAGCAGGGCAATCCACTTTTTCATTGTTCTATCTCCTTACTTTTTGATATTTTGCACCGTTACAGCAGGCTTTTCGCCTGGGCAACGATGTTTTCTACAGTAATGCCGTTCATGTCCAGCAGCCGCTCATAGGGCGCGGACTGGCCGAACTGGTCCTGCACGCCGATGCGGCGGACCGCGCCGTGACCTGCCTCTGCCACGCACTCACACACCGCGCTGCCCAGCCCGTTGAGGATGTTGTGGTCCTCCACGGTGACGATCTTGCCGATGTCCCGGATGCAGGCGGCCACAGCGGCGGTATCCAGGGGCTTGAGGGTGTGCATATCCAGCACCCGGGCGGTAACGCCCTGGGCTTCCAGCTCTTTGGCCGCGTCGATGGCCAGGCGGACCGTGTCGCCGATGGCGATGATGGCCACGTCCTTGCCGTCCCGAATCTGCACGGCCTTGCCGATGGTAAATTCCTGATCCTCATCATAGATGACCGGCACTGCGTCACGGGTGAAGCGGAGGAACATAGGGCCGTAGGCATTGGCGGCCTGGCGCACCAGCTTTTTGGCGGAGACGTAGTCCGCTGGCTGAATAACGGTCATATTGGGGATGGTGCGCAGCACGCCCATGTCCTCAATGGCCTGGTGGCTGGCGCCGTCATTGGCGGGGGTCAGGCCGCCATGGGAGCAGGCAATCTTCACGTTCAGGTTGGGGTAGCAGATCTCCTGACGGATCTGCTCACACATGCGCAGGGAACCGAACACGGCGTAGGTGACCACAAAGGGGATCTTTCCCGTGGTGGCCAGACCCGCGGCCACGCCGGCGGCGTTCTGCTCCGCGATGCCCACATTAAGGTACTGCTCCGGCAGAGCCTTGGAGAACTTGCCGGTCTTGCAGGACTTGCCGATATCTGCGTCGATGACATAAATACTTTGATTTGCCTGGCCCAGCTCCACGATCTCGTCGCCAAAGCCGTCACGGGTGGCAATCAGCTTTCCTTTTTCCATGCTCATGCCCTCCCTTCCAGTTGCCTCATGGCGTCCTCATACTGCTCCTTGTTGGGCGCAGAGCCGTGCCATTCCAGTTTGTTTTCCATGAAGTCCACGCCCTTGCCCTTGACGGTCTTGGCGTTGATGAACTTCGGTTTGCCGTTCTTGGCAGAACGAATCTTATCAAAGGTATCCAGGATCTGGGCCATGTTGTGGCCGTCGATGTCGTAGGTCTCGAAGCCGAAGGCCGCGGCCTTGGCGGTGAGGTCCAGGGGCGGCATGACCTCGTCACAGGTACCGTCGATCTGTAGGCCGTTGTTGTCCAGAATCATGATGTAATTATCCAGCTGATATTTGTTGGCGGTCATCATGGCCTCCCACACAAGGCCTTCGTTAATCTCGCCGTCGCCCACTATGACGAACACACGGTAATCCTTGTGGTCCCGCTTGCCGGCGATGGCCATGCCTGCCGCGCAGGACGCGCCTTGCCCCAGGGAACCGGTGGAAATATCGATGCCCGGGCATTTTTTCATATCCGGGTGCCCCTGGAGAATGGACCCCTCCTTACGCAGGGTATGCAGCACTTCTTCCGGAAAGAAGCCCAACTGGCCCAGTGCCGCGTACTGAATCGGGCACACATGACCTTTGGACAGAACAAAGCGGTCCCGGTCCTCCCATTTCGGATTTTTCGGGTCTACCTTCATTTCGGAAAAATACAGTGCCGCTACGATATCCGCAGCAGAAAATGAGCCGCCCGGATGCCCGGACTGCGCCTCATAAATCATTGTCAATGCCGCTTTCCGCATCTCATTGGCTCTATGTTCCAATGCTTTGATCGTTTCGTTGGACAATGGAATCCCTCCTTCAAGAATTGCCGCTGTGCGCAAACCGTTTAACCTTTGGGCATATTGTTACAAAACTCACAATGTGGCATGTTCAATGTTGAACAATGTGTACGTCACATCTATGGTTATCATACCTATCAGGACCATCTCTTGTCAAGTGGATTGGACATATTTCACAATTTTCAGGCAAATCTCACCAATTGAAAGAATTTTTCCAGTAATAATAACTAAAATCCAGCGCCTGCTCAATATCTGCTCCCGGTTTTTTCTCCAATGCGTCCAGGTGTTTTCTGTGGCTTTTCTCCAAATATCCCGCGTCATGCTCCTCAAATACCTTTTGAATGGTGCGGTACCGGGACTCGCTGGTCAGGTCCAGCAGAAAATCGCTGAGCATCACCGCCATCGCATTGTGGCTGGCCTCCGCCACTGCCCGGTGGAATTCCAAGTCCGCTTCGGAGATTGCCTGAATATCCGGCGGGTCGGCATGGAGCAGGACCGCGTACCGGTCCTGCCGGGCTTCCAAATTCGCCGTTTCCTCTTCCGTCAGTCCCTGGTTGATGACCAGCTTGGAGATGCCCATATCAATGATTTGCCGCAGTCCCATCAGATCGCTGGCCGCGTCCTCTTTTTGCAGGAGGATGCTGTACAGCATGGGATTGAGCATCTGGGGCGCACAGCCGGTGGCCACGAAAGTTCCCTCCGGACGGCGCACCTCCAGCACACCATAAGCCCGCAGTGTCTGGATAGCGGAGCGCAGGGAGTTGCGGCTGACGTGCATGGCGGAGATCATCTCCATCTCTGTGGGCAGCTTGTCCCCGGGCCGCAGTTCTCCGGAGATGATCGCATCCGTGATTTTATTGATGACCTGCTGTACCACAGATTCGTTTCCAATGGGCGACATCATACCTTTTTGTTCAAACACAGCTCGTTTCCTCTCTTTTGTGAATGGGGGTGTTTTATTATCATAGACGGTCACCGCGCATCCGTCAAATAGAATTCTGGACGTATTTTTTTACGAATATGACAAAGGATGCCCGGCGGTGCCGGACATCCTCGTTCCGTTTTTCCTTCTTTTACCCGCAGTCTGTCTTGTCCAGAAGCACCTCTGCCGCTTCCCGTAAGGTGCTTTCTTCTCCCACATTACCGGGAAAGATCACATATGGGATTCCCGGGAAACGGCTTTCCGCCCCGGTCTGCCACACGGGCACCCCCGGCCGGAGCTGCCCCATCACCCGCGCCCGCTTTACCGCCAGGGCCTTGGTCCCCACATCGCTGGAAGTGATGCCGCCCTTGGCAATAACGAAAGCCGGTGTCACTGTCAGCCGCCCCACCAGGGCCTGCACGCCTTGAGAGATTTTTACGGACCGGGACAAGGCCCGCTCCGGGGTGTCATTTTCCACCGTGAGAAGCGTCCGGTTGGTGTAGCACACGGGAGTCTTTCCCTGTAACATCAGGGTCTCGCTCCGGCGTACCACCCGGTCGATCTCTGCTTCAAAGGCCGCCTCTCCTTTCAGTACCAGGTTGGAATCGAACTCAATGCCCTCTGTCCCGGGCACCGTCAAGAGCTGCTGAAGCTGGGTGGTGGTTTTTTTCGTGTGAGAACCCACTACCACGATGCCGCCGCGGTCCGTTTCCTCCCGCACCATCTCCCGCCGGGTCAGCAGCGGACGGTCTGGCACGCCGCCCATGACCTTCACAAAGGACGCCGCCGTGCGGAACAGGAACCGCTTTCCTTTTGTCATCGCCCGGTACAGCGCCACGCAGAACACCTTCAAATCGCAGTCCTCCACTGCGTTCACCACGATTTTTCCAAACCCGGACACCGCTAAAAGCTGCCGCTCGATTTTGTCAAGGTCCATGGCCCGCAGGTCCTCCAGGGAAATACAAGTCACTCGGTCCGCAGGATATTCCCCCGCCGTTTTTTCCGCAATATATTCCCGCAGGTCCGAGGAGGTATAGCCGAAGGTCTTGTCTCCGGCGAATTCGGTCTCTCCGGCAGGCACCAGTTCTTCCCCGTAACGCACATAGTGCACATTCCCGATGGTGAACCGGCCGCCCTCCCGGAAATAGGGGCAGAGCACTTCCCCATCCACAGGGGTGCCGGCTCGTGCCTGCTCCTCCATCAGCAGAACGGTTTCCAAGGGATAATGTCCCCGAAGGGTGGAATCTCCCCGGCTGATGATGAGGTAGTCCACGCCAGCGGCCTTCGCCGCCTGTGCCGCCGCCCGGGCCGCGTCCTGATGGCACCGGGTGGTCTGTTCCACGGTGAAGCCCCGGGAGTTGGTGAGTACGTAAAACAGCCGTTCTTTTTCAGCGAAGCCCCGGGCCATGCTCTCCGGGCTCCAATCTGTGTAAACCGATACATCGTGCACCGTCTGCACTCCGGTGGGATCGTCATCCAGCACCACCAGTTTTACCGGGTTTCGCTCCAATTCCCGCGACAAAAGCGCGTCTACAGCCGGAACGTCTATCTTGGGAAATGTCTCAAATATCGATACGTTCAGATGTTCTATGACCATCCCTCCGTCCTGTTTTTCAAAATCATATCACAAAATCTCTCCGGCTTCAACACGGCCCGACTTTGTTCTCCCAAAAAACCTTACATTTAATATAAAAAAACGATTGACTCGCCGGACAGCCTGTGGTAGAATACTTTTACCTGTCAGTAGATGGGTCATATTTTTGCGCCCATTTATTTTTGAAATGTACAGGGAGGCAACTGCTCCCCACAGGAGCAAATTCAATAAGGAGGTGCCGCATTTATGGCGAAAGCAGGTGCGAGAGTGAAAATCACTCTGAGATGCAACGACTGCAAACAGCGCAACTACGATACCATGAAGAACAAGAAGAATACTTCTGATCGTCTTGAGCTGAAAAAGTATTGCAGATTCTGCCGCAAGCATACGGTCCACAGCGAGACCAAGTAAAAGTCTTTCGAGAAAGGAAGTAACGAAACATGGCTGAAGAACAGAAGAATGCCGGTGCTCCTTCCCAGCCCAAAAAGCAGGCCGTCAAAAAGACCGCGCCCGCTACCACAACTACCCAGGCTGTCAAGAAAGGCGAAGAACTCTCCAAAACCGGAAAGATGAAGAAATGGTTCAAGGAGATGAAAGCAGAACTGAAAAAGGTCATCTGGCCCACAACAAATCAGACCGTGAAAAACACGGGGATCGCCCTCGGGATGATGCTGATTTCTTCCGTGGCCATCTGGGGCTTCGATCAGATCGCGCAGATGGGCGTGAAAGCGCTCCTGACCTTGGTAGGGTAACATGGCAGAAGAAGCAAAATGGTATGTGGTGCACACATACTCCGGTTATGAAAACGCAGTAGCGGCCGCGATTTTGAAGGCCGCGGAGAACCGGCGGATGCAGGACCTCATCCAGGAGGTCAACATCCCCATGGAAACCGTCACGGAGATCACCGATAACGGCCCCAAGGAGATCGAGCGGAAAGTATTCCCCGGTTATGTCCTGGTCAAGATGATCCTCACCGATGACAGCTGGCATCTGGTCCGCAATGTCCGCGGCGCCACCGGCTTCGTCGGGTCAGACGGAAAAGCGATCCCCCTGACGGATGAAGAGATCCTCGCCATGGGCGTGGAGCGCCGGGAGATCGTGGTGGCGTTCAGCTTGGGCGATACCGTTAAAATCATTGACGGGCCCCTTGCCGGCTTTAACGGCGTGGTGGAAGAACTGGAAGCGGAAAAAAACCGCGTCAGTGTCGTGGTGTCCATGTTCGGCCGGGAGACCCCGGTGGATCTGGAGCTGGACCAAGTGGAACCCATCAAAGAATAAGTAGAAAGAGGCTTGTAACATGGCACAGAAAGTAGTTGGATATATCAGATTCCAGGTTCCTGCGGGCAAGGCTACTCCGGCCCCTCCTGTAGGTCCCGCCCTTGGTCAGTACGGCATCAATATCGGCCAGTTCACCAAGGAATTTAACGAGCGTACCAAGAACGATATGGGTATGATGATCCCCGTGGTCATCACTGTGTACTCCGATCGCAGCTTTTCCTTTATCACCAAAACCCCTCCTGCCGCCCTGCTGATTAAGAAGGCCTGCGGCATCGAGACCGCTTCCGGCGTACCCCAGCGGGATAAGGTGGCGACCATCAGCAAGGATGACGTCCGCAAGATCGCCGAGCAGAAGATGCCCGACCTGAACTGCACGGACATCGAATCCGCCATGAGCATGATCGCCGGCACCTGCCGCAGCATGGGCGTGATTGTCGGGGAGTAATTCCCCGCACGTGGGAGGAATCCACTTCCGCAAACCACATAAATAGGAGGAAACAACATTGTTCAGAGGTAAAAATTATAAAGAAAGCGCAAAGCTTTTCGATAAACAGACCCAGTATCCCGCCCAGGAAGCCTTCGACATCGTGTGCAAGGCATCCAAGGCCAAGTTTGACGAGACCGTAGAACTCCACGTCCGTCTGGGCGTTGACGGCCGCCACGCCGACCAGCAGGTCCGCGGCGCCATCGTGCTGCCCCACGGCACCGGCAAGACCGCCCGCGTGCTGGTGTTCTGCAAGGAAGATAAAGTCCAGGAAGCGCTGGATGCCGGCGCAGATTACGCAGGCGGCATGGACCTGGTTGAGAAGATCCAAAAGGAAAACTGGTTCGAGTTCGACGTGGTCATCGCCACCCCCGATATGATGGGAACCGTGGGCCGTCTCGGTAAGGTCCTGGGCCCCAAAGGCCTGATGCCCTCTCCCAAGGCCGGCACCGTCACCCCCAACATCGTGCAGGCCGTGCAGGAGTCTAAGGCCGGTAAAATTGAGTACCGCCTGGATAAGACCAACATCATCCACTGCCCCATCGGCAAAGTGAGCTTCGGCGCGGAAAAGCTGTTTGAGAACTATGAGGCGCTCATCAACGCCATCATCAAGGCCAAGCCCGCCTCTGCCAAGGGCACTTACATCAGAAGCTGCGTGACCGCTTCCACCATGGGCCCCGGCGTGAAAGTCGCCGCGAAGCAGACGGTAAACGGCTGAGAATCGCTCAAACAAAGCCGATGGCTTTGTTTGATGAGATGTGCTTCATTCATCGTAAAAAGGCTGCCCGGAGGGCAGCCTTTTTACGTTTATTCCGCGAGAAGTATTTTTTCACCGGCAAAGCCGGCGAAAAAATCAATTTCATTTCTTCGTGTCTGCGGACACGAATTCTGCGAAGCCTCCGCACCAAGATATCCAAAAAATCGTAAATAGAATGGGCGGGTTTAGAACCCGACCCTACATTTTATCTGTTCTTCCCAGAAGATAATCCACGCTGACATGGTAATAATCCGCCAGCGCACATAGTATTTCAGGCGGAATCATTCTGTCTCCCACTTCATAATGCGCATACGTTCTTTGGCTGACGCCAATGATCGCCCCGATTTTTGCCTGCGTCAAATCATGATTTTCCCGCAATTCACGGATTCTTTCATACTGTTTCATATCATCACCCCATTTATTATATCAAGAACAAATTGTTCTATTGACCTTCAATTTGGACTATAATATGTTTCGAGGTGATTCATATTTCAGAAGAAAAACCCCCGTCGATCGACGGGGGTTTTTCGCGCTTTAAAACTCAAATTCGCCCACATACACCAAATTGGTGTCGCCGGACATCAGGATACGCTCATCATTGTAATTGACCACCAGGTCGCCGCCCCGGAGCTTCACGGTGATATCCGTGTCCGGTTTGCACAGACCGCTGGCCACCGCCGCGGCCACCGCCGCGCAGGCACCGGCGCCGCAGGCTCGGGTCTCACCGTTGTCAATCTCCCAAGTGCGGATGCGCAGGGTGTAGGGGTTGATGAACCGCACCAGCTCCACATTCATGAGTTCCGGGAACTCAATGCAGGCTTCGATCTCCTCGGCAATGGCCTGGAGGTCCTTGTTGTCCACCCGGTCCACAAAGATGACGCAATGAGGTGTGTCCAGCGCCAGACAGGTGGTGCTGTATTTACCCACAGCGCAATTCACCACCCGGTCACCGGTGACCAGCACGGGAATCTCCTCCGGGCGGAACTTTGCCCTGCCCATATCCACGGTGACGGATGTGACCTTGCCGCCGGAGATATACAAATGCGCCGATTTCACGGCATATTTGGTTTCAATGGTCATATCCTCTTTCTTCACGATGCCGTTGTCGTACAGGAATTTTGCGGCAGAGCGGATGGAGTTGCCCAGCAGCACACCTTCCAAACCGTTCTGGTTGAAGATGCGCATTTTCGCGTCGGCCACGTCGGAATTCTCAATGAGAATCAAACCGTGGGCGCCCACGCCGGTATGCCGGTCGCAGAGACTTGCACATAGGGATTCCGGCGTCGGCACACTGCCGTCCCGGTTGTTTATGAAGATGTAATCATTGCCGGAGCTGGTCATTTTGGAGAAGGTGAGCTTCTGGCGCTCAGTCCGCATATCGTTGATGTTCACCAGCTCCGTATTTTGCTCCGTAAATCGGCTGGCGATGACGTCGGCATAGACGTTCGCCGTGTCCAAGCTGGTCAGACAGGGGATATCGTGCCTCAGGGCAAAGCGGTGCAGGGCCATATAATCCCCCAGAGTGGAATCAATGAGCGCGCCAGTATAGACCACGCAGCGGATCTTGCCGGATTCCATCAGGTCGAATAACTCGTCCGACTCGCTGATGCCCGAGACGGAGGTCACCTCAATGTCCAGACTGCGGATCATTTCCGCCGTACCGGTGGTGGCGTACAGCCGGATACCCAGGTCGTAGAACTTCTTGGCGAGGTCCAGAATTTCCAGATAGTCGTGATCGTCCACGCTCAAAAGCACGCCGCCATGCTTGGGGATGCCCCGGATGCCTGCGGCGGTCAGGCCTTTGAACAGCGCCTCCGCCGTGGTCTTGCCGATGCCCAGAACCTCGCCGGTGGACTTCATCTCCGGACCCAGAATGGAGTTGGCGTCGGTGAGCTTTTCAAAGGAAAACACCGGGACTTTCACCGTGAAATACGGAGGCGTTTTATACAGTCCCTCGCCGTAGCCCAGGTCCACCAGGTTCTGTCCCAGCATCACCTTGGACGCCAGGTCCACCATGGGCACGCCCGTGACTTTGCTGATGTACGGCACCGTCCGGGATGCCCGGGGATTCACCTCGATGACATACAGCTCGTTGTCGTAAATAAGGTACTGAATATTCACCAGCCCTTTGGTGCCCAGAGACAGGGCCAGCTTCGTGGAGCAGTCCACGATGGTGTCCTGCATCTTGTCCGTCAGATTATAGGGCGGGTAGACCGCGATGGAGTCTCCAGAGTGGACCCCCGCCCGCTCCACGTGCTCCATGATGCCGGGGATAAGAACATTCTCCCCGTCGGAGATGACGTCCACTTCCAGTTCCGTGCCGGGCATGTACTTGTCCACCAGCACGGGATTGTCGATGCCGCCGGAGAGGATAACGGTCATATACCGCTCCACCGCCTCCCGGTCATGGACGATCATCATGTTCTGCCCGCCGATGACATAGCTGGGGCGCAGCAGCACAGGATAGCCCAGGGTCTCCGCGGCGTCGATGGCCTCTTCCAGAGTGTTCACACCCATGCCCTCGGGGCGCTTGATGCTGAATTCTTCCAGCAGGGCGTCAAAGCGCTCCCGGTCCTCGGCGGTGTCGATGCCCTCGGCAGAGGTGCCGAGGATCTTCACTCCGTTTTCGTCCAGGAATTTCGTCAGCTTGATGGCGGTCTGGCCACCGAAGGCCACCACGACCCCCACCGGAGCTTCCGCCTTGATGATGTTCATCACGTCCTCCGGGCACAGTGGCTCGAAGTATAGCCGGTCCGCGGTATCGTAGTCCGTGGAGACTGTTTCCGGGTTGTTGTTCACGATGACCACGTCGTAGCCCAGGGCTTTCAGGGTCTTGACGCAGTGGACGGAGGAGTAGTCGAACTCGATGCCCTGGCCGATGCGGATGGGGCCGGAACCCAGGACCATGACCACCGGGCGGCCGGATTTCGGGAAGCTGCGGGAATCGCAGTAATCGGCGTAGGAGGAGTAGAAGTACGGTGTGGCGGCGGCAAACTCCGCCGCACAGGTGTCCACCATTTTATACACCGCATCCTCGTGGGGAACTTCCGCTGCGCCGGAAATACGCTTCAGGGCCGCGTCGGTATAGCCGTAGCGCTTGCCTTGCCGGTAATCCTCGGCAGACAGCGCGCCCTTCCCCTCGATGCGCTGCTCAAAGTCAGACAAGTTTTTCAGTTTGGAAATGAACCACTTGTCAATTTTGGTGATATCGTGGATGGCATCCACCGTCCAGCCAGCTTTCAGTGCTTCAAAAATAGTGAACAGCCGCAGGTCATTCACCCGCTTTAGCCGCTCTTCCAGCGGCTTACCGCTGGTCGGCGCGCGGTTCAGCGTGTCCAGCCCGATCTCCGCGCCGCGCACAGCCTTCATGATGGCCATTTCAAAGCTGGGGGCGATGGCCATAACTTCGCCTGTGGCCTTCATCTGGGTGCCCAGCTTTCGGGACGCGGAGGAGAATTTATCGAAGGGCCATTTCGGCACCTTCGCCACAATGTAGTCCACCGTGGGCTCAAAGCAAGCAGTGGTCTGGCCGGTTACGTCGTTTTTGATCTCGTCCAGCGTGTAACCCAGGGCAATTTTTGCCGTGACCTTGGCGATGGGGTAGCCCGTGGCCTTGGATGCCAGCGCAGAACTGCGGGACACCCGGGGGTTGACTTCAATCACCGCATACTCAAAGCTGTCGGGATTCAGGGCAAACTGGCAGTTGCAGCCGCCCTCGATGCCCATTTCCGTGATGATATCCAGGGCGGCGGTGCGGAGCATCTGATATTCCGCATCCGCCAGTGTCAGTGCCGGGGCGACCACGATGGAATCGCCGGTATGGACCCCCACGGGGTCGAAATTTTCCATGGAGCAGATGGCGATGCAGTTGCCCATGCGGTCCCGCATGACCTCAAACTCGATTTCCTTCCAGCCGGCGATGTACCGCTCCACCAGGATTTGAGTGATAGGCGACAGGTCCAGCCCCGTGAAGGCAATGGCCCGCAGTTCCTCCTCGTTGTACGCCACGCCTCCGCCGGCGCCGCCCAGGGTGAAGGCCGGGCGCACGATGACGGGGTAACCGATGGTTTTGGCGATGGATACAGCGGTCTCCACATCGTTGGCGATCTCCGATGGGATGATAGGCTGGCCGATGCGCTCCATGGCCTCTTTAAACAGCTGCCGGTCCTCGGCTTTGTCGATGGCGTCCAGCCCGGTGCCCAAAAGCCGCACGTTATGGGCTTTCAAAAAGCCGGACTTGCCAAGCTGCATGGCGATGGTGAGGCCCGTTTGTCCACCAAGGCCGGCCAGCATGGCATCCGGCTTCTCTTTTTCAATGATACGCATAACGGTCTGAGCCGTCAGCGGTTCCAGGTAAATGGCGTCCGCCATGGATTTATCGGTCATGATCGTAGCAGGGTTGGAGTTCACAAGAACGACCTCCACACCCGCTTCCTTCAACACCCGGCACGCCTGGGTCCCGGCGTAATCGAATTCCGCCGCCTGGCCGATGACGATGGGGCCAGAGCCGATCATCAACACTTTTTTGATACTCATATCTCTCGGCATCAGTTGTTTCCTCCCATCATGTTCATAAAGCGGTCAAAGGCGGATTCCATATCCCGCGGCCCGCCGTGGGCTTCCGGGTGGAACTGCATGGAAAACGCACCCAAGTCCGGATAATCCACACCCTCGCAGGTGTTGTCATTCAAATTCACGTAGCTCACCGCGCCGCCCACGCGCTCCAGACTTTCGCTGACTACGGCGTAGCCATGGTTCTGGCTGGTGATGTAGCTGCGCCCGGTTCTGACGCACCGCACCGGCTGGTTGGCGCCCCGGTGACCGTACTTCAGCTTCATGGTCTCTGCCCCGGCCGCCAGCGCCAGCATCTGATGCCCCAGGCAAATGCCAAACATAGGAAGCTTTCCGATGAGCCCCTTGATTTGCGCGATGCACCCCGGATTATCCGCCGGGTCGCCGGGACCGTTGGAAAGCATGACGCCGTCAGGCCGGAGATTCAGGACATCGTCCGCCGTGGCGTTATAGGGCAGGATGGTCACCTTGCAGCCCTGAGCCAGCAGATGGTCCGCGATGCTGCGCTTGGCACCGTAATCCAGCAGCGCCACATGTCGCTTAGCCTCCCCATCGGGCAGCAACACCTGGGGTTCGGTGATGGCCGTGGACTCCACCGCACCAGAAACCTTGTAGTTTTTCAGTTGGTCCAGCATATTCTCCGGCACCTTTTCCGTGATAATCGCATTCATCACGCCGTGCTCCCGGACGATTTGGGTAAGGCGCCGGGTGTCTACCCCGCAGATGCCCGGAACACCTTGGCTTTTCAAAAACCCGTCCAGCGTGCCCTGGCAGCGGAAATTGGAGGGCGCATCGCAGTGGTCGTGGACCACCACACCCTTCACGTGACATTTGGCGCTCTCGGCATCCAGAGGAATGATGCCGTAATTTCCAAGCTGGGGGAAGGTGAACATCAAAGTCTGGCCGTGGTAACTGGGGTCTGTCAAACTCTCCACATACCCGACCACCCCGGTGGTAAATACCAATTCTCCGATGCTCTCCCCGGCAGCGCCAAAGGGCTTGCCTTCAAAGACCTCTCCGGTCTCCAAAATAAGGTAGGCTTTTTCCATGTGGGCACTCCTTTTCGTTATTTTTGTGTAAAGCATACGTTTCCAGAATCCCTCTCTGGGAGCGGGATAGGTCTCAGGAAAGAGCCGGCCCTTCCCTGAAATCGCACCCCGGCCAAAGGCCGGGACAGAGCGTTTCCGCAGAAACGCTTGCAATTAAAAATGGGCAAAATTTTTTGCCGCATTCCGCGGCTTTTTTGTCCTGCCGGGGGAAGTTTACCCTTCCCCCAGCAATTTCAGCAGGATCGCTTTTTGCCCATGCAGCCGGTTTTCCGCCTCTTGAAAAATTTCTCCGGCATGCGCTTCAAACATTTCTTCGGTGATTTCTTCCCCCCGGTGGGCCGGGAGACTGTGGAGCACAATGGCATCCGGCTTTGCTTTTCCGATTAGTATACCATTAACCTGATAATTTGGAAAGACTTTTTTTCGTGTTTCTTCGGGAATTTTTTGGAAACTTGCATCCCACACCCCGGCGCAGACCACATCCGCATCCAAAATCGCAGTTTCCGGGTCCTCTGTAAGCGTAAAACTGCCGGCTCCTGCAGCCCATTGAAGGACCTCCCCTGCGGGTGCATACCCCTTCGGGCAGGCTGCGGAAACCTCCATCCCCACCTTAAGGGTCCCCACGATCAGAGAATTGGCCACATTGTTGCCCGGGCCAATATAGCAGAGCTTCTTTCCCTTAAACGTCCGCTTATATTCCCGGATGGTCATTAAATCTCCCAGTGCCTGACAGGGATGGGCATAGTCCGTCATACCGTTGATGACCGGAACGGCGGCATATTCCGCCAAGGTCACCGCATCCTCGTGGCAGTCCGTGCGGACCATCAGTCCGTCCAGATAGCCGCTGAGGACCCGGGCAGTGTCCTGCACCGGTTCTCCCCGCTCCATTTGCAGGTCCCGGGCAGACAGGAACATGGCAAGGCCCCCCAGTTGATACATCCCCGCCTCAAAAGACACCCGGGTCCGGGTGGAGTGCTGCCGGAAAATCATCCCCAGGGTTTTTCCCTTCAGGCGCGGGTGCTCCATGGCGTTCTTTTGCTCGTATTTCAGCTGGTCCGCCATGTTCAAAAGCTCGTTCAATTCCTCCCCGGTGTAGTCCATCAGGGTCAGGAAATCCCGCTTTTCGCTCATGCCATCCCCTCCAGCACTGTTTTTAAAACAGCAAGTCCTTTATCCAGTTCTTCATAGGAAATGTTCAGCGGCGGCAGCAGGCGCACGGTGTCGCTCCCGGCGGTGAGGGCCAGCAGACCGGCGTCCAGCATCTTGCCCACGGCCTCCTTATGGCTACACGTGACGCCGATGCCCACCATGAGTCCCATGCCCCGGACGCTTTGCACCACAGACAGGTTCCAGCTTTCCACCGTCTTGCGGATGTAGTCGCCTTTTTCGTTCACGGTCTGCAAAAAAGCATCGTCCAAGGTGTCCAGCACCACGTTGGCGCCGGCAGCGGCCACGGGATTGCCGCCAAAGGTGGTGGCGTGGGTCCCGGGGCCCAGGACGTTTCTGCACTTCTCATTGGCCATGATGCCGCCGAAGGGCAGGCCCCCGGCGATGCCCTTGGCAAAGCTCACCACGTCAGGCAAAATGCCGTACTGCTGAAAGCAGAACAGGCTGCCCGTGCGCCCCACGCCGGTCTGCACTTCGTCAATGAGCAGCAGCAAATCATGGGCCGCGCAATATTCCGCCACGGCCTGCACGAAGCCTTTGTCCAGAGGCAGCACGCCGCCCTCGCCCTGAATAAGCTCCATCATCACCGCGCACACGTCCGGCGTGCATGCTGCCTGCACGCTGTCCAAATCGTTGGCCGCGGCATATTGGAAGCCCTCAGTAAAGGGAAAGAAGTAATTGTGGAACACGTCCTGCCCGGTGGCCGCCAGGGTGGAGATAGTGCGGCCGTGGAAGGACTGGCGCAATGTCACAATGGTGCTGCGGCCCTGGCCGTACTTGTCAAAGCTGTATTTCCGGGCTAATTTGATCATGCCCTCGTTGGACTCTCCCCCGCCGTTGGCGAAAAAGACGTTGGCCATTCCGGTACGGGCCGTCAAGGTCTTGGCCACCTGGGCCATGGGGCCGGTGTAATACAGATTGGATACGTGCTGGAGCGCCGCTGCCTGTTCACTCACGGCCTTGGCCCAAGGCTGATAACCATAGCCCAGAGAATTGACTCCGATGCCGGAGGCAAAGTCGATATATGCCTTTCCGTCAAAATCGTACAGGGTCGCGCCCTGCGCTTTTTCAAATGCCACCTGAAACCGCCCGTAGGTGGGCATCACGGCTTCGTCGCCCATGGTAATGATATCTTTGTTGGTCATAATGGTCCTCCCGTGTGTGATAGACTCCGTAGGGGCTGGTTTGGAACCCTTCCCTACCCGTTATTCCATTATTAAAGCGTCAGCATCGTACCGATGCCGGCATTGGTCAATGTTTCAATCAAGATCGAATGCGGCACTCTTCCATCAATAATGCAGGCCTGCTTCACACCCCGGCGGATTGCCGCCACGCAGCACTCCATCTTCGGGATCATGCCGCCCTGAATGATGCCCTCACTCATCAGCTGAGGCGTTTCGCTTACTAAAATATGGGGGATCAGCGTGGAGGGATCATCCTTGTTTCTCAGAACACCCGCAATGTCCGTCATCAAAATCAAATTTTCCGCCTTCAGCGCCCCGGCGATGCGGGCGGCGGCGGTGTCGGCATTGATGTTGTAGACGTTGTTGTTCTTGTCGCAGCCCACAGTGGACACCACTGGAATATAGCCTTTCTCCAGCAGGTCGGTGATGGGTGCGGTATTGACCGCGGTGATCTCCCCCACGAAGCCCAGGCGTTCGTCCTGCGCCTTCGCCTCGATGAGGTGCCCGTCCATGCCGGACAGGCCGATGGCCTTGCCGCCGGTGTTCTGCAGGAGGTTCACCAGATTCTTGTTCACCTTCCCCGCCAGCACCATCTGCACCAGCTCGGCGGTCTCTTTGTCCGTGACCCGCAGTCCATCCACAAACACGCTTTCCTTGCCCACGCGCCCCAGCATCTCGGAAATTTCCGGACCGCCGCCGTGGACCAGCACCACCTTCACGCCGATGAGACTCAGCAGTACGATGTCATCCATCACTGCCTTTTGCAGTTCGGGGCTGATCATGGCGTTGCCGCCGTATTTCACCACGATGATTTTGTTGTAATAGTGCTGAATATACGGCAGCGCTTCTACCAGCACTTGGGCCCGCGTTTCATGAGATATGTTCATGGATTTGCCTCCGCTTCTCAGAATTCGCCATCGTAATGGTGAAAAAATCGAATTTATTTTTTGCGCGGCTCTGCTGTGCAAAAAATTCTTCCCGGCCAGCAAGCGTGCGCAGTCGGCCGCAGCCCTTTGGCATCAATGCCCTGCGGGCATTGATGCCAGTTTAACTTCGATAATCTCCGTTGATTTTCACATAATCGTAAGTCAAATCGCAGCCCCACGCCGTAGCGCTGTACGGTCCGGTGCCGACGGAAATGAGAATTTGAATGTCCTTTTCCGTCAAAATTTCCTTTGCCTTTTCCTCGGAGAAGGCCACCCCAGCACCGTGTTCGCACACCAGGATCTCCCCGGCATGGGACTTGAACGACAGTTTCACCTGCTCCACGTCCACATCCGCGCCGCTGTAGCCGATGGCGCACAACGCACGGCCCCAGTTCGCATCTGCACCGAACATGGCGGCCTTGAACAGAGACGAGCAGATGACGCTCTTCGCCCCCAAGGCCGCGGCCTCGTAGGTATCCGCCCCGGAGACGGTGCATTCCAGGAATTTGGACGCGCCCTCACCGTCGGCGGCAATCATCTTGCAAAGGGCGGTCATCACCGTGTTCAATGCGGCATCAAAGGCGTTATACGCCGGGCCCTCGGCTTCAATGGGACTATTTCCCGCCATGCCGTTGGCCATGACGGACACCATGTCGTTAGTGGAGGTGTCCCCATCCACAGAGACCATGTTGAAGGTGGTCTTCACGTTAACCGACAACGCCTTTTGCAGCATAGCCGGAGAGATAGCGCAGTCGGTGGTGAGAAACACCAGCATGGTCGCCATGTTCGGATGGATCATCCCGCTGCCTTTGGCGATGCCGCCCATACGGCAGACAGTACCATCCACTTCAAACTCCACAGCATACTCTTTCGGCACAGTATCTGTCGTCATGATGGCCGCTTCTGCGTCAGCACTGTGGTCACCCAAAGCGGCAACCAGCCCCGCCATGCCCGCTTCGATGCAGTCAATGGGCAGCGGTGCGCCAATGACCCCGGTAGAGCCCACAATAACATCACCGGCGGGGATGCCGGCGGCGGATTCCACCAGCGCGCACATGCGCTCCGCCATTTCCACGCCCTCCGCCCGGCAGGTGTTGGCGATGCCGGAGTTGCAGATGACCGCCTGGGCATAGCCGTCGGCCAAGTTGGCCTTCGTGACCTTGATGGGCGCGCTTTTCACCAGGTTGCAGGTGTATACCGCCGCCGCGGCCGCCCGGGTCTCGCTGACGATCAGCGCCAGGTCTTTTTTCGTCTGGCTTCTGCGGATGCCACAGTGGATTCCTGCGGCCTTGTATCCTTTCGGCGCGCAAACGCCGTGTTCACACTCGCGCATTATGCTTCCTCCTTGTGCCGCAAGCGGCACAACTCGTCCGCTCCATGGCTCGTGTTCTCAAAACCGAACCCGCTGCACTGGGCTTCGGTTTTGTTTTTTGCGCCTCCGGCGCAGTGTTCGGATTCATTCCAATCCTATGGTCTCATCCAATCCTAACATGATGTTCATGTTCTGCACCGCCGCGCCGGAGGCACCTTTGCCCAAATTGTCGAATAGGGACGTGACCGTAACATGCTCCTCACTGGCGCAGACCGTGATGCGAAGGCGGTTGGTATTCGCCAGGGTATCGGCGTAAATCACTGGCTCGTCGCCGCCGAAGGGAGCCACCGTCACGAAGTGCCCCCCGGCGTAATACTCCGCCAGCCGGTCCCGGATCTCCTCCCCGGAGGGAGCACCGGGCAGGCTCGCCCGGTGGAGCATCACCGTGGTGGCCATGCCATTGTAAAAATCCCCCAAAATGGGGCTGAACACCGGGGCATGGGTCAGGCCGCAGACCTTTATCATCTCCGGCAGGTGCTTGTGCTGCAAGTTCGTACCGTAGATGCGGTGGGAGTCGTGCCGGGGGTCCCGGGCTTCGTCCTCGTACTCGGCGATGAGCTTTTTCCCGCCGCCGGAGTAGCCTGTAAGGGAGTAGGCACACAGGGGCATTTCCGCCGGGATGATGCCCATGCGCACCATGGGCGCCACGGTGCTGATGAAGCCCGTGGCATGGCAGCCGGGGTTCGCCACCCGCTTCGCGGTGCGGATCGCCTCGCGCTGCGTCTTGGATAGTTCCGGATAACCATAGGTCCAGCCCTCCGCCGTGCGGTGAGCGGTGGACGCGTCGATGATGCGGGTACCGGGGTTCGTGACCAGAGTCACGGCTTCGATGGCCGCCGCATCCGGCAGGCAGAGGAACACGATATCCGCCGCGTTCATCAGCTTGGCCCGCTCTGCGTTGTCCTTGCGTTTGGCTTCGTCGATGAGCAGCAGGTCAATATCACTGCGCGCCGCCAGCCGGTCGTAAATCTGCAGTCCGGTGGTACCGTCTTTTCCGTCGATGTAAATTTTAGGCTTCATGTGGTCCTCCGCTGTGCAACAAAAAGTTTGATGGCTTCGATTTGGCGGGTGGTCTCTTCTTTTGCCGGGCCTCCGTAGCTGCGCCGCATCTGGGCGCAGTTTTCCATATTCAAAGCGGCAAATACATCCGCTTCAAACAGCGACGAGATGCCTTTCAATTCCTCCAACGTCAGCTCTTCCAAGGTCTTTCCCGTTTCCGCGCAATGATAGACCAACTCCCCAACGGTGGTATAGGCGTCCCGGAAGGGCATCCCTTTTTTCGTCAGGTAATCGGCGCAGTCCGTGGCGTTGATGAAGCCCTTGTTCGCCGCCGTCCTCATATTCTCCGGCAGGACCGTCATGGTTCTTATCATTCCAGTAAACACCGGCAGGCAGATGAGCGCCGTGTCAATCGCGTCGAACACCGGTTCCTTATCCTCCTGCATGTCCTTGTTATAGGCCAAGGGCAGGCCCTTCATGGTGGTGAGCAAAGCCATCAAATCGCCGTAAACCCGGCCGGTTTTGCCCCGGACCAGCTCGGCGATGTCGGGGTTTTTCTTTTGGGGCATGATGGACGACCCCGTGGAATAGGCGTCATCCAGTTCAATGTATTTGAATTCCCAGCTGCACCAGAGGATGATCTCCTCGGAGAAGCGGGACAGGTGCATCATCAAAATGGACAGCGCACTCATGAGCTCCAGGGCATAGTCCCGGTCGGATACGCCGTCCAGACTGTTGCTCATGGGGCTGTCAAAGTCCAGGGCAGCGGCGGTCATGTGCCGGTCAATGGGATAGGTCGTCCCCGCCAGGGCGCCGGACCCGAGGGGGCATTCGTTCAGCCGCTTTTTGCAGTCCTCCAGACGGGTCACGTCCCGACACAGCATGTTGGCGTAGGCCATCAAATGCTGGGCGAAGGTGATGGGCTGGGCTCGCTGCAGGTGGGTATAGCCGGGCATGACAGCATCCTGATACTTCACCGCCTGCTCCGCAAGCGCATCCTGCAAGTCCAGAATTTCCGGGATGACGGCGTCGATCTGCTCCCGGACGTACATGCGGAAATCCAGCGCCACCTGGTCGTTGCGGCTGCGCGCGGTGTGCAGGCGTTTCCCCGCATCCCCGATGCGCTGGGTGAGCAGGGTCTCAATGTTCATGTGGATATCCTCGTTGTCCGGGGAGAATTCCACTTTCCCCGCCTCAATGTCCGCCAGGATGGAATCCAGCCCGGCGTGGATGGCAGCCATATCCTCCCGTGAAATAATGCCGCAGGCCGCCAGCATGGCGGAATGCGCCTTGCTGCCGGCGATGTCCTGCCGGTATAAGCGTTGGTCGAAGCTGATGGATTCGTTGAAGTCGTTCACCAGCGCGTCGGTGTCTTTTTGGAAGCGTCCGGACCAAAGTTTAGACATAATGTTCTCCTGAATGAAAAAATTGCGTAGGGGCGGGTTCCAAACCCGCCCATATCCGCATATCAGTGTTCAAATGGTTTCAGTTTCAACCGCCGGGCGGGTCTGGAACCCGCCCCTACGGTTGTGTTTTAGAGTTTCCCTTGATCCACCATGGCCTTGACCTTAATGGGCAGGCCGTACAGGTTGATGAAGCCTTCCGCGTCCTTCTGGTTATAGTCGCTTTCGCCGAAGGTGGCGATAGCCTCGGAGTACAGGGAGTTGGGGCTCCACACGCCAGCCTTGATGATGTTGCCCTTGTACAGCTTCAGCTTCACTTTGCCGTTGACGGCTTCTTGCGTCTTATCCACAAAGGCAGACAGGGCCTCCCGCAGGGGGGTGAACCACTGGCCGTTGTACACCAGCTCGCCGAAGGTGATGGACAGCTCCGCTTTCTTGTGCTGGGTCATCTTGTCCAGGCAGACCGTCTCCAGATAGTCGTGGGCCGCGTACAAAATCGCGCCGCCCGGGGTCTCGTACACACCCCGGCACTTCATGCCTACCAGCCGGTTTTCCACAATGTCCAGCAGGCCGATGCCGTTGGCGCCGCCGATTTCGTTCAGCTTCAGGATGATCTCCTTCGCGGTCATGTTCCGGCCATTCAGCGCCGTGGGGACGCCCTGGACAAAATCCAGTTCGATGTAGGTCGGCACGTCGGGGGCCTGCAGAGGGCTGACGCCCATCTCCAAAAAGCCGGGCGTTTCATACTGGGGCTCGTTTCCTGTATCCTCCAGGTCCAGCCCCTCGTGGCTCAGGTGCCAGAGGTTCTTATCCTTGGAATAGTTGGTCTCCCGATTGATTTTCAGCGGGACGTTGTGGGCCTCGGCGTATTCGATTTCCTCTTCCCGGCTCTTGATGGACCACTCCCGCCAGGGGGCGATGATGGGCATATCCGGGGCAAAGTGCTTGATGGCCAGTTCGAACCGGACCTGGTCGTTGCCCTTGCCGGTGCAGCCGTGGCAGATGGCGTCCGCGCCTTCTTTCAGGGCGACCTCCACCAGACCCTTGGCAATGACAGGACGGGCGTGGGACGTGCCCAGCAGATACTCCTCGTATTTTGCGCCCGCTTTCAGGCAGGGGATGATGTAATCATCCACATACTCCTCGGTCAGATCCAGCACATACAGCTTGGACGCGCCGGTCTTTTTGGCCTTTTCCTCCAGACCCTCCAGCTCGTCCGCCTGGCCCACATTGCCGGAGACCGCAATGACCTCGCAGTTGTTGTAATTTTCCTTCAGCCAGGGGATGATGATGGACGTATCCAGTCCGCCGGAATAGGCAAGCACCACTTTTTTGATTTGACTTTTATCGATCATGGGAAGTTCCTCCGTTTAGTTCAATGTGCTTGCTATTATAGCACTTCGTGTCGGAATGTCAATCGATATTTATGCAAAATGCAGTTTTTGTGGTTTTGCCTATAAATACGCTTCATTCCATTAAGATTTTCGACGGCCGTTGTATATCTTTATGAATAAATTTTCATAATATTCAGTATATATTCATTTTATCCATCAAAAAGACCACCCTTCCGGGTGGTCTTTTTGATATACGTCTGTTATTGCACGGCATCCCGCTTGGTAGTCGTGCGCTTAATCACAAACAGCGTGCCAATTATCAGCACCGCGCCGATGGCCAGGCAGATGATCCAGTTCTGCACAAATCCTGCGATGATGAAGGTCACAAAACTCACCGCCGCCACGGTGATGGCGTAGGGAAGCTGAGTGGATACATGGCTCAGGTGGTCGCACTGAGCACCGGCGGAGGCCATGATGGTGGTATCGGAAATGGGGGAGCAGTGGTCGCCGCACACAGCGCCGGCCAAGCATGCGGAGATGCCGATGGTCAGCAGGGTGGTGCCCGGCTCAAACACAGCAATGACAATGGGGATCAGGATGCCGAAGGTGCCCCAGCTGGTGCCGGAAGCAAAGGCCAGCAGACAGGCCACGATGAAGATCACCGCGGGCAGCAGGCTGTACAGGCTCTGGGACGCGCCCAGCATCAGATCGTGCACGAACACGTCCGCGCCCAGGGCACTGGTCATGGCCTTCAGGCTGACGGCCAGGGTCAGAATGATGATGGGAGGCACCATGGCGATAAAGCCCTTGGGCACACAGGCCATGGCTTCCTTAAAGGTCATCAGGCGGCGGGCCACCACATAAGCAATGGTCAGCACCAGAACGATGAGGGAGCCCCAGGGCAGGGCCACGAAGGCATCGGTGTCACCAAACGCGGCAATGAAGTCGCCGGCGTTGCCGTCCCAGAAGCCGCCCACATAGATCATGCCGATGACGCAGAATACGATCAGCACGATGACCGGCAGGACCAGATCCATGACTTTGCCCTTGGGATTTTCCGCCTCGGCCTCTTCCGTCTCCAGACGGCCCAGGTCGCCGTTGAGCATGGCATTCATTTCATGCAGCTTCATGGGGCCGTAATCGAACTTCATCACGCACAGGGCGATGATGAACACGAAGGTCAGCAGGGAATAGAAGTTATAGGGGATGGCCTGGACGAACAGCTGAATGCCGGAGATGCCGGTGTCCAGATCGGCGGCCACGCCGGACACGGCGGCGGCCCAGGAGGACACGGGGGCGATCATGCACACGGGCGCAGCGGTGGCGTCGATGAGGTAGGCCAGCTTGACGCGGGAAATTTTATGGCCGTCGGTCACGGGACGCATGACGGAACCGACCGTCAGGCAGTTGAAGTAGTCATCAATGAAAATCAGCACGCCCAGCACAAAGGTGGCCAGCATGGCGCCTACCCGGGACTTGATGTTCTTTTCCGCCCAGCGTCCGAATGCGGCGCTGCCGCCGGAGGCATTCACCAGGGCCACAATGGTTCCCAGGATGACCAGGAACAGGAAAATGCCGGCATTGTCGGCGATGGCGGTGATGAGACCGTCATTGACGATGGTGTCCAGCGTTGCCACGGGCTTGAACTGGCAGTGCAGCAGCGCGCCGACCAGAATGCCCACGAACAGGGAGGAGTATGCCTCCTTGGTGATGAGCGCCAACCCGATGGCCACGATGGGCGGCACCAGCGCCCAGAAGGTGCCGTACATGCCAGATTCCCCGGCACCGTCTTCCGCCGCGAAAACCGCGGTGGTCATCAGCGCCGCGACCAGCACCAGCACAGCCAGTACGGACAGGACGCGATGGAGATTGTTCTTCTTCATGTTTTATCCCTCTCTTTAGTATACAGCACGATACACATCCATAAGCAAAAAAGCCATGTACGCGCAGACGCAGTACATGACTCACAAGGTAGTACAGACAGCTCAACGCTTTCGCGACAGTCACAGAGATATTCTCCCTGTGCCCGGGCACAAAGTGCAAGACAGCTTCTTTGCCCCTCGGCGGCTTCCCCTTTAAGCACCCCGGTGTCTTCCGGTGCAAACAGTGCTGACTCATGTCGGCCGCGCCTCTATCGTAACTGTATGGAATTGCTCACTATTATAGGCCACCCATCGAAAAAGTCAAGCCCTTTTTAAAATTTTTGTGAATTTTTATTCTCCGCGGTCTTGCATTTTAGACATGGACTTGTTATAATCGTGATGTTTTCCCAGCCCGGCGGACGAGCTGAATATGGAGACGTATCGAAGTGGTCATAACGAGAACGACTCGAAATCGTTTTGGCGTGATGAGCGCCACGTGGGTTCGAATCCCACCGTCTCCGCCATCCCCGGAAAATCTTTGATTTTCCGGGGACTCCTTTTATTAAATCGCGACGGGTGGAGTGGATCTGCCCTGCGGAAATTCTCCGCTTTGCTCCGAATTTGACGCGCCCCCCGCGGCGGCCAGAAAGTCGCTATCTATAGTGTTTTGCACGAGTCCCGCTTTTCAAACTGTTGCACCGAAAAGCGGGGCTCGTTCTGTCCGAAGAGCCTTGTGACCATCGTTTGTCGCGGCATTCCCTGGTTGGTATTGTCTTTGTCTTGCTTTTTATCCTGCTTTCCGATATAGTAAAACCGTAACGAATGAGTCCATAAGAAATTGATAAATTCCCCCTGAAGCTCATATCTTCCGAACCATCCGAATGGAGACCGCCTATGAAAAAGATATTTGACAAACAGGACAAACGGAAAAGCCTTTCTCTGCTGATCTCTATTATTATGGTTTTCTGCGTTTTTGGAACAGTCGTACTTACAGTATCGCGGCAAATATCCAGGGAAATGTCCGCCTCGGCGATCCAAAACCTCAGTGAGAGTCTGGATCTGATCCAAAGTACCATTGAGGCGATCTTGCGCAATGAGGCCGAGTTTCAGACATTGATCGCCCAGGAGGTTGCCCGGGCAGAGGATCCGGAAGCGTATATCCGCACTTATGAGAGGAATCAGACCTTGGCAAAACTATCGTTGATCCCCGCCGGGGCAACTGAAGGTGTTTCCAACAACGGAGAGCCTTTTACCGAGGAGGGGCTGGATTTTTCTGCCGGTGGAACGATCTCAAAAATGCCGGTCTCCCAGTCCTATGTGAACGATATGGGCACATGGTCCTACACCATAAAGTGTCCCGTAGAGCGGAACGGTCAGGAGATCGGAACCCTTTACGCCGAATATATTTATGACACCATTGACCAGTCTCTGCCCGACGGATTTTACAATCAACAGGCAACGCTGTATATTATGGACGCAGAGAGCCAGCGATTTGTTTTAAAGCCAAAAGGGATGGGCATGCGCAGCGCAGGTCATCTGAATCTGACGGATTTCTACCGGGCCAACAGCATTCAGGAACCGGAGATTCAGGCAGAGGTGGAGCACTGCTTAAGCACCGGCCAGAACGCGCTGTTTTATCACGATATTCGATCAGTAGAAGCCCTCAATTATATGTGGGCAATAAATAACGGGACCGTTTTCCTGGTAGGCTATGTGCCGGTAGCGGCCATCCAGCAGGAGGGACGGACGGTCAACCAAAACATCGCCATTGTCGTGGCTTCGCTGCTGACGGCCTTCTTCCTGTGCATCGTCCTGTACTATCGGAACTGGAGACAGGAGGATAAACTGCGCAAAGAGCGGGAGGAGGAGCGAAAGCTCCACAGCCAGCAGCTGGCGGAAGCCCTTCAGGCCGCCCAGATCGCCAGCGAGTCCAAAACAACTTTCCTTTCCAATATGTCCCACGATATCCGCACTCCCATGAACGCGGTACTGGGCTTTACTACGCTCTTGGCAAAGGACGCAGAGGATCCGGCCAAGGTGCGGGAATACACAAAAAAGATCATGGCTTCCGGTCAGCACCTCCTCAGCCTGATCAACGATATTCTGGATGTGTCCAAAATCGAGAGCGGAAAAGTAGTACTCAACCTGGAGAAATTCGCCCTGAATGACGTGATCTCCTCGGTGGACGCCATCATCCAGCCCATGGCCAAAGCAAAAGGGCAGGCGTTCCATCTGGAAGTGACGGACATCCGTCACGAGTACCTGGTGGGGGACGAGACCCGCATCAGCCAGATATTGATCAATCTGCTGTCCAACGCGGTGAAGTATACCCCGGAGGGGGGCAGCATCTGGTTCCGCATCATCGGGATGAAGCAGCGGTCCAGCCAGTATGAGCGTATCCGTATTGAGGTAGAGGACAACGGCTATGGCATGACTCCGGAGTACCTGGAGACCATCTTCGACGCCTTCACCCGGGCGGAGAACAGCACCACCAACAAGGTTCAGGGCACAGGCCTGGGTATGGCCATCACCAAAAGCATCGTGGAACTGATGGGCGGGACGATCGAGGTATTCAGCGAGGTTGGCCGGGGTTCTCTTTTCCGGGTCGATCTGGAGCTGCGGGTATTGGAAGAGGCGGACCGCCGGTTCTGGGAGCAGCGGAACATCTCCAGCATTCTGGTCGTGAGCGGAAATCCCGAGCAGCAGAAAAGCATCCTGTCCCTCATGCGGGACACCGGTGTTCAGGTTGACTCCGCCCCCGGGGCAGATGAGGCGCTCAAGAGTCCCCTCACCGGTCAGACCTGCCAGCTGGTCCTGCTGGATTGGGAGAGCTGCGGTCCCCAAGCGGCTAAGCGTCTGCGGGAAGGGCTCCCGGAGTCTGTCTCCCTCCTTCTTCTGGCAGAGTTTGACGCAGCGGGTATGGAGGACGCCCTCCAGCTCAACAATACAAACACCCTCACAAAACCCTTTTTTGTCTCCGCCCTCCGGGCAAAGATTGAGGAGCTGTGGAACGAGAGCGCGTCCTTGCCGGAAGACACCGGTATTTTGAAGGGAATGCACTTACTGGCCGCGGAGGACAATGAGATCAACGCGGAGATCCTGGCAGAGCTTCTGGAAATTGAGGAGGCCACCTGCGAGATCGCGGCGAATGGGCTCTTGGCGGTAGAGCGCTTCCAGAGCTCGGCTCCGGGCGAATTCGATGCCATCCTGCTGGATGTTCAGATGCCGGTCATGAACGGCCACGAGGCCGCCAGAGTTATCCGAGCCCTGGAGCGCGAAGATGCCCGTTCCATCCCCATCATCGCCATGACGGCCAACGCCTTTGCCGAGGACGAAAAAGCCGCTCTGGACGCCGGCATGGATGCCCACGTATCCAAGCCCCTGAATATGGAGCTTTTGAAAAAGGTTATCAGACAAATCAGCAGACGAAAGGATTAAAATATGAAACAGTGGATTTCCGCCTGCTTGTCACTATTGACACTCCTATCGCTGACCGCCTGCGGCAGTCCGGAGGACGACCCCAAGAACCTGATTTCTCAGAGTACAGAAGAAAAACAGATCGTCAGCCTGTTCAGCCCCATGGAGAAATCCAACCCCAACGCAGAGAACGTAGCCCGGACCGCCGCTGACCTGACGGTAGCCATGGCGGAAGCGCAGCTGGGCATCCGTGTGGACTATTGGACCTACACAGCGGAAGACTATCAGGACAAAACCTACGACGAAGTATCCCTGGAGCGGGTCCGCAGCAATATGGATGACCTGTACCTGCTCAACCCGAACGTCATTTTGACCCTGGGTGCGGAGGACCGGCTGATGGACCTTTCCGAGCTGGACAGCGCCAAAAATCTGCGGGAGATCGTTTATACCGCCAACACCGTGGACGGCAAGCTGGTGGCCATCCCCCAGGAAGTAGTGGCCTACGGTCTGTTCGTCAATGTGGATCTGTTCAAACAGTATGACCTGGAACTGCCCAACACGCCGGAGGAGTTTCTGGAATGCTGCCGGGTATTCCGGGAGAACGGGATCGAGACCCCCATCGGCGCCAACCGCTGGTGGCTGGAGACCTTTGTCTTCGCCCAGGCCTACGCCGACCTGTACAACGGCGGGAACACACAGGCAGAGATCGCCGCGCTCAACAGCGGCGGGGCCCGGTACAGCGACTACATGCGTCCCGGCTTTGAATTCCTCCGGACCCTCATCGACCGGGGCTATATCGACGCCGAGAAGGCTCTCGTCAGCGAAGCCATTGAGGGGGAGGGTGCGGATTTTCTGGCGGGAAAGACCCCCATCGTCATGGCCTACTGGGACGCGGCCAACGCAGAGACCGCCTACGGAAAAACCGATTTTGAAATGCAGGTGATCGGTTTCCCCAGCAGCCGGGGGCAAATGCCGGTGATACCCATGACCGGCTGGGCCGTGGGTGCGGAAGCGGAGCACGCCGAGGATGCCATGCGGGTGATGGACGTCATCATATCCGACGAAGCACTGCAGCTTTTTGCGGAGACCAACCGCGTCATCTCTCCCTCCAAAAACGTAAAGGTGGACTGTGTCCCCTCCCTGCGGCCCCTCAATGACCGAATCGAGGAGGGGGTCTATGTACTGGGCTCCAATGCGGGGATGAACGTGGAGCAGTGGGGCAACACCTGCCTGATCGTGCGGGACCTGCTGGCCGGCGCAACCGTTGATGAGTGCATGGCAGCTTTTGATGCGCTGCAGGACGCGGCTTTGAACAAACCATGATCATATAAAAAGCAAAGAGAGGCACAGCATAAAAACTGTGTCTCTCTTTGCTTTCTCTTTATATTTCAAGGAAACATTTGCTTTTTCAGCAGTCCCTAATGTTTTTCTGTTCTATGTTCCCAGGGCCAACACACGTTCAAATTCCGTTTTTCATGGACAAAAACGCTCTGTCGCAGACTGTATTGATGATGAAGTTCTGTGGATACAAATGCAGGATTTCCCATGCTTAGGTTTCGATTCAAGTGATCACCTCCTTGCGCAGTTTTCACTGTTTAAGGGTTTGGAACACGATTCACCTGTGATCGGATGGTCCGCCGCAGCGGCATCCATGCTGTCAGTCCAAGCGGTGTCTGTTTGCCGGTTTTGTGTACATTCAAGCCACATCATCCCCGGAGGGAGTTTTCCCTCCGGGGATGCAGGCGTACGCCTGCAGGATGTTAATTGAGCGGACACTTTGCTGAGGTCTCAAACTGAGGCAACGCTTTGCCGTTGACTGTCACATCTGCTTTCAGCGTATAAGTCACGCCGCGGATGGACACATCCTTGCTCTCGTTGAGACACACATATTCGTACCCGGATTCCGTCCAAGTTGCCAAACATGTACTTCCCCGCCACAAAGACGCTGTGATGTCGATTTTATCAGTCGTTCTATCTGCAGAGACTTCCACACAGCAAAGCGCTGTCTTTCCATCAAACGTCAAAACAGGCGTAGCAAAAGTTGCTTTAGTAGTAGCCTGTACGGTTACAGACAACAGCATCAAGACCAACAATGCTAAGCTAATCACTCTCTTTTTCATATCCCAAACACCTCTGCTTTCTCATACTTACTTCCATTAGACAATGGAAAAATGCATTTTCGGAAAAAATTCGTTAAATTTTTTATTTTTTGTCAAAATAGCTCAGATTTGTTCAACACTTTCTGCCATTTTGACAAGTCCTTCCGCTTCTATATATCCAGATATAATAAATAATACATTATCATCCTCACTCATCCAAACAATAGTAGGTGCCGTTCTATCATCTATTGGTTCATATAGCTGTGCATCCCTACCGCAAACCTGAATCATTGTCTCCGCTAAATTCTCACTATCAACAAGTAGATCTCTGTTTTCAAGATTTGTTGTATAGTGGAATCGTATTGGCAAATCATCTTCATTCTTGTATACAATCATCCGACCGGCCAATTCCTCGCGCACTGTACTTTCTTCATACCCTTCCGGCAACCATGATAATTGGTAATCCTTCCGTTCCACAGGAGCCTTTGAACTGTCTCCTTCAAAGATATAACGAGTCCATGTCTCATACTGCTCCTTCACCCAGCCGCGGAACCGCGCGCCGGCATCTGTGCTGACAACAACACCTGCACCCAAAATAAGCCCCAGCAGCAGCGCCGCGCAGGCGGCCCGCTGTAAGCAGTAGCGCACCGGAGTCTCCGCCCGCCTGGTCATCCGGGCCAGCTGACGTTCAAATTTCGGTGAAAACTCATGCACACATTCCGACGG
Source organism: uncultured Clostridia bacterium (assembly GCA_947644595.1). Taxonomy (GTDB): domain Bacteria; phylum Bacillota; class Clostridia; order Oscillospirales; family Oscillospiraceae; genus HGM13010. The sequence goes on along the minus strand of CANSAE010000002.1, from coordinate 96,421 downwards.
CTCCGGTAAATTGCTCATAATGATTCGGTTTGCCTCCGCCGCAGCTTCCCGCAGTTGATCCTCAAAATTCACACGCTTCCTCCGTTTCGTACATGGCCTTCAAGATCCGCTTAGCGTCCCGGTGGCGCTTCTCCGACTTGGATTGACTGATGCCCTGAATCTTTGCGATTTCTTTCAGCGTGTATCCGTGAAAATGCTTCAAAAGGATCACTTCCCTGTATTCCAGCGGCAGTTGCAGGATACATTCCGCCAGTTTGTTGTCCGTCACATAATGATAAACCTGACCGGTCGGCTCGGAATCCCCGCTCCGTTCCCGCCGCCGTTTCTTTGTGTTGTAGATATTCTTGGCATGATTTTCCGCGGCAGTCACAAGATAACTCCGCACCACGGGTTCCGGCTTCCCCCGCAGGGTATCATAATTCCGGGCGACGGCCCAAAGTGCTTTCTGCACGGCATCTTCCGCGTCCTGATCCTGCTTCACAATATTTCTGGCAACGGTAAACATCAGTCCTTTGTAGGTTCTGGCCATTTTATCAAAGCTCTCCTGATCCTCGGGATCATCCAGGATAAGTACGTAAATCAGCATCGTTCTTCCCCCACCATTGTTTTTGATAGCGGGTAATATCATACACCAAAATTTTTCGACAAAAAAGATAACGCAATCCTTTTTCCGGATGCATTTATTCTTTAAGACAATTTTAAACGCAGATTTCGGATACATTTCTCAAAAAAATCAACAAGCGGGGCATTGCCCCGCTTGTTGTTTCCATATCACAGTCCCGCGCAAGTCAGTTTTCTCCACCGCAGTGCACGCCTTCAAGCGGCGTCAGACCGCCTTCTCGTCACCGCGGAAACGACCAGTTTCCCAGCGCCTCCTGTCATTTACCGCCCAGGCGCCGGGCCACACGCTCCGCCAGGGTCTCCGGGGAAGGACACTTCCCCGCCCCCACGGCGCCGCAAGCCAACAGCCCAGATTCCGGCGCAATGAGTTCAAACCCATGGGCTTCCAGCGCCGCAAGATTCTCCCGGGTAAAGGGATTTTCCAGCATAGCGGTATTCATGGACGGGGCCACCAGCTTTTTACATTTGGCAGCCAGGGCCACGGTGGTCAGCATATTGTCCGCCATGCCGTGAGCCAGCTTGGCGATGGTGTTGGCAGTCGCCGGCGCGATGAGGATAGCATCTGCCGCCGTCGCCATGGAGATATGGGCCACATCGTATTGAAAATCCCGGGCGAACAGGTCCGTCACACAGCGGTTGTTGGTGAGGATCTCAAACGTCAAGGGCGTAATAAACTTCGTGGCGCTTTCCGTCATGATGACATGCACATCCGCGCCCATTTTCCGCAGCAGATGGGCGGTATCGGCCATTTTATAGGCGGCGATGCCCCCGGTCACGCCCAGAATGACATATTTTCCCTGCAAACTTTCCATTCCCTTGTCCTCCCGGTCCTGTAATAGCATCAATATAGCACAGCGGGAAGCGGATGTAAAGAATCCCTATCGTTTTCTTGACACTGCCAACATTTTTCGCTATTATTTATTTAACCGCTATCCATTTGAGGAGGAAATATAATGAGCTATCAAAATACGGAATTTTCTCTTGTAAATGTAATCAGCACCGCCGCGCAGATTCCCGGTGTGAAGGTCAATCGGGCTACGTTCCTGTGTGAGATTTTCGAAGACGCGACACCTGACCGTCTGCAGCAAATTTTAAAAGACGGACCTGTCGCAGCGGGATATTCCAAAGAAGCCCTGCGGCGTATCGCGCGAAAACTCATCAATGAACGGACACTGGCATCCAGCGGCGCATCCTTTTTGACCGGTATTCCCGGCGGGCTTGCCATGGCCGCTACCATCCCTGCGGATGTGCTGCAATTCTACGCAGTTGCCCTACGAATGGCCCAGGAATTGGCTTACCTGTACGGAGAAGAAGATCTTTGGGGCAGAGAACAGCCGGATGATGAAGCCATCATGAATCAACTGGTTCTGTATTGTGGCGTTATGTTCGGCGTTTCCGGTGCGGCTCAGGGCGTCCGCCTTCTTTCCTCTCAACTTGCGAAAGAAGCGATGAAGCGGCTGCCGCAAAAAGCTCTGACCAAAACCTTTTACTATCCTGTCATAAAATCCATTTGCAAAGCCATCGGCCTTAAAATGACCAAAGAAGTTTTCGCTAAAAGCGTGGCAAAAGTCCTGCCCATTCTGGGCGGTATCGTATCCGGCGGCATCACATTGACCACCATGCGTCCCATGGGCCAGCGGCTGGCCGCGGCGCTGGAACGTGCACACTTCGCCTATTCCGAATCTATCATGGACGCCGATTGGCAGGACCTTATGACCGTCCGTGAAGAGGAACTCGCCCGAGAGACCGAACCCACAGTGGAAATCAGCATCGGGGACGAGGATGAAGCGGTTTCGCCTCTGGATAAAATGGAAAAAGCCAAATCCCTTCTGGACGCCGGCATCATCACTCAGCAGGAATTTACCAAAATCAAAGCCAAGCTTATCGCAAAGCTATAATGCGCTCGTAAACTTTCCGTGAACCCGCCGTCTCCCCCTTGCCCCCTCCTTTGAAATATGGTATCATCGGTTTCACGACCCCTTGAAAGGAGGGATCCCCATGCCTCAGGAAGTCCTGCCCGTGCCGGAACAGCAGCTGCAGCTGGAACGCATCACGGAAGAGCTGCTCTCCGCGGTGGACAGCACCCGGCAGTCCTGCCAGAACTATTACGGCGAGTTGGCCCAGGATACCCCCACGCCGGAGCTGGAACACACTGTGCAGTCCGCCGTAGGCAGCCTCAAGCGCGCCGCGGCCAATCTCACCCAGGCGCTCCAGGAGACCCTGGAGGTGGAGGATGAGCTCCGGGCCCGGTACAAGGACCTGCGAAAAAGCAAGGTCCGCAAATGGTACCTCCCCAATCCCCCCGCCAACGCGGAGATCGACTTAAAGGAGCAGACCACCCACCACTTTGCCCAGGGGAATAATCTGTATAAGCTGCTGCTGGTCTGTTTTGTGGGCAGCTTTGCCGGCGTGGTGTCGGAGCTGATTTGGTGCCTGATTAAAAACGGGTACCTGGAAAGCCGTTCCGGCCTGGTGTACGGGCCCTTCAACCTGCTATACGGCGCAGGGGCAGTGGTCCTCACCATGGCGCTGTACAAATACCGCAACCGGGGGAAATGGCTGTCCTTTCTGGGCGGATTTCTGGTGGGCAGCGTGTTGGAGTACCTGTGCTCCTGGGGCCAGGAGCTGATCCTCGGCACCCGAAGCTGGGACTATACTGGGGTGCCCTTCAACCTCAACGGCCGCATCTGCCTGCTGTACTCCCTGTTCTGGGGCGTTTTAGGCGTGGTGTGGATCAAGGACCTGTATCCCCGCATGTCCAAATGGATCTTAAAGGTCCCCAACAAGCTCGGCAAAGCACTCACCGTCGCCTTCACAGTCTTTTTCGCGGTAAACATCGCCGTGACCTGCGTGTCCGTCTACCGCTGGACCGACCGGGTGGCCGGGAACGAAGCGGACAGCCCCTTCTGGGAATTCGTAGACGAACGCTTCCCCGATGAGCGGATGGAAAAAATCTTCGCCAACATGGTGTTTGTGGAGCAATAAAAAACAAGAAGTGGGCTGACCCTGAATCAGCCCACTTCTTGTTGGGAAATTTTGTAGCAGCTTTTATGTGCCGGAAAATCAACACATACACCAAACGAATAGAAAAAGAGATGGTAGGAAGATAGAACGATTCGTTGCTGCAAATTCATACATCCAGAGACCTCTTGCGTCCCTGTGTATGCTACTATACACGATTTCACTTTGATTGTCAATACTTTGTCAATAAAATTTTAACATTTCTGTTCGATTTGAACAAGATGCAAAAAACGGACCGGTTTAAGCGGTCCGTTTTTGTATTTTTTCTACGCCATAGCCTCGTTCAAAGCAGCAAAAAACGTCGGGGGCGCGATGCTGTAATGCTCCAAAAAGCCCTTCACGACCTCCTCCGGCAAAATGTCCCCCGCCACGGTGCACTTCACCACATCCGTGTTCATGTAGGTCACATATTCCAGAATCTTCAGCGCCTCCGGGGCATCCTCCCCCAGCACGGTTTTCGTGGCATCCTGATAAACCTCTACCCAGTATTGAGGAGTCAGCCCGTCGGGGGCGTCAGTTTCCCAACCCTCCCAGTCCGCCGCACCCAAAAAGTCATTCAGGTCCTCCTGGGACAGCTCCGCCAGCGTGACCGGGTCATGGGCCCCAGTGAGGTCCGTGATTTCAATGCGGCACAGCTTCAGCGCCTCCCCGTCGGATGCACCGCACCCCACAAGACACAACGCCAGCACCGCCGCCAAAACGAGCGCAGTCCATCTTTTCATCGTCATCACTCCAAATTCAGCCGTTTTTCCAAGATATACCGGGTGATAAAAAAGTAAATCAGCGACAATACCGCGTAAAACGCGATGGCAACCAATTCCATGACAACGATGCTTTGAGGGATACTCATTCCGGTCACCATGCGGTGCAGCGCATCCCCGATGGCATCCCAGTCCGCATTGAACATGAAAATATTAGACACCGCACTTCCCAGGAAACTGATGCCCAGATAGGCAGCCACGGACCAGCCCACCCGGTGCTTTTTCGCCAGATGGCCCAAGGCCATGGCGGTATAAATCTTATACAGGGACGAAGCGGAAGCCACCAGTATCAGCACGATGAGCCAAAGGATCATCATCGTCCATTCCAGCCCAGACAAGTCCGAATTCCGGAATATCCAGACAAATCCTTCCCAGAAATCGCCCCAGCCGATGCCGCTGATGACAATGGCCATGATCGCCGCAAGGCACACCACACCGGTGAGGAACATCAGCACAAGACTCACCAGCAGTTTGGAGTTGATGAGCATCCCGCTTTTCACCGGCAGAGTGAACATGAGATACCCCTCATCCTTCAAAAGGCCGTTGTAAAACCGCTGGATAATGACCACCATCGTCACAATGATCACGGCGCAAAAGCCCATATTCAGAGCGAAAAACAGCAAACCGCCGGCAATCTCCCGGCCCTCAGACACGTAATTAAACAGCCAGTGGGGCGCGGAAAAGGCATTGATGATACCCAGCACCAGCAGCATGCCCCACATGGGCAGGAAGAAACGCATCATATATTTCCATTCATACTTGCAAAGCTTTCCAAACATTCCTCTCGCCTCCCTCAATACGTCATCCGGAACATTTCCCGGAACAGCTCATCCACACTCTTGCCTTCCCGCTCCCGGATATTGTCCGTGGAATCGTGCAGAATGACGTGCCCATTGCGGATGAACACCGCCTGGTCCAGCACCTGCTCGATGTCGGAGATGAGGTGGGTAGAGATGAGCACGGAGCCCTCTGGATTATAGTTGGACAAAATGGTGTCCATGATAAAATCCCGGGCGGCAGGGTCCACCCCGGCAATGGGCTCATCCAACAGATACAGCTTCGCCTTGCGGCTCATGGTGAGAATGAGCTGGCTTTTTTCCTTGGTGCCCTTGGACATGTTTTTCATCTTCATATCTATGGGAATGTGCAGCGTCTGGCACATATACTCCGCCCGGGGCCGGTCGAAATCGGTGTAGAAATCTTCGAACAGGTCAAAGATATTGCCGATCTTCATCCAGTCGGCGAAATAGGGCCGGTCCGGCAGATAACTGACCACAGACTTGGTATGGGGCCCCGGCGCCTCGCCGTCGATGACCACCGTGCCGGAATCCGGGCGCAGCAGGCCGTTTAATATTTTAATGAGCGTGGTCTTGCCGGACCCGTTTGGCCCCAAAAGTCCGATGATGTGTCCCGGCTCCAAATCCAGGCTCACGTCGTCCAAGGCCTTGACCACGCTGTAGTTCTTATTCAAATTCGCAATGTGTACCAACTCATTGGACATCTTCCTTCGCCTCCTCCAATTTCCTTCCGGCCTCAGTCCAGTCATACCCGAGCTGTGCCATTCCTTCATAAAAGGTCATAATGCACTTGCTTGCAAGTGCATCCCGTACTTTCTCCACCACCGACACGTCGGTGGTGACCAACCGCCCGGCGGTGCGGTTGGTCACGGCCAGGCCGTCATTTTCCAGCTCCGCCAGGGCACGCTGCATGGTATTGGGGTTGACCCCCGCTTCCGCGGCCAGGTCCCGCACCGTCGGCAGCCGACTACCCATGGGGTACACGCCGGTCAAGATCCGCTGTGTGATCTGTTCCTTGAGCTGGAGCCAGATTGGCCGGTCGCCCGCGAGCTTCCATTCCATGATCGTCACTCCTTTGTTGATTCAGTTGTGCTATCCGCTTAGTACAATAACACGATAGAACACATATGTCAAGAGGACAGTGGAAAAATATTTTTCCGGCACCCAAATAGAACCCGTCCCTACGCATTGTAATGTCATCCCCAAAAATTTTTTTGCATTCCCACTTGACAAATGTGTTCATACCGTATATACTGAGCATACATAGTAGATGCGAGGGCAATATATGAACATACTCATCGACAACAAATCCGGCACCCCGATCTATGACCAGATCTACACCCAGGTGAAACAACAGATCATCAGCGGAGAGCTGCGGGAGGATGAAGCGCTACCTTCCATCCGCTCTCTGGCCAAGGACCTGCGCATCAGCGTCATCACCACGAAACGGGCCTACGAAGAACTGGAACGGGACGGCTTCATTTACACCGTCGCTGGCAAGGGCTCCTTCGTAGCCGCCCGGAACACAGAGCTTCTGCGGGAGGAACACCTGCGGAAGATCGAAGCCCTGATGCAGGAGATTTTGCATCTCGCCCCGGCCTGCGGCTTTGACGTGGATGCGTTGTCGGAAATGCTGCGTCTGCTGAGCGAAGAGTGACTGTGCCATGACAAAGGAGAACCGATTTATGAACGCCATTGAAATACACAATCTGACCAAGCATTACGACGGCTTTTCTCTGGACAATGTGAGCTTCACCCTGCCCATGGGCTGCATCCTGGGTCTGGCCGGAGAAAACGGCGCCGGCAAAAGCACCACCATCCGCTGCATTCTGAACGCCATCCGTCCGGACGCTGGGGACATCCACGTCCTGGGTAAAAGCAACCAAACCGACTTCGCCAAAACGAAAGAGGACATCGGCGTAGTCCTGGATAACGTGAGCTTCCCCAACGGCCTGACCACCCGTCAGGTGGGCAAGGTGATGAGCAAAACTTACAGGCAGTGGAACGCCGACCTGTTCGAGCAGTACCGCAAACGTTTCGACCTTCCGGAGAGCAAGTGCTTCCGGGACTTTTCCCGGGGCATGAAAATGAAGCTGGGCATCGCTGTGGCCATGTCCCACGACCCCAAGCTGCTGATTCTGGACGAGGCCACCAGCGGCCTGGACCCCGTCATACGGGACGAGGTGGTAGAATTATTCTATGAGTTCACCCGGGACGAACAGCACTCCATTTTGATTTCCTCCCACATTTTGAGCGACCTGGAAAAGCTGTGCGACTACATCGCCTTCCTGCAAAAAGGCAAGCTGCTGCTGTGCGAGGAGAAAGACGAGCTGCTGTCCCGCTACTGCATGGTCCAGGGCAGCCCGGAGGAGATCCGCGCCATCGAGCCGGCGAAAGTTCTCAGCGAAAAGCATACGGTCTACGGCGCGTCGGCCATCCTGCGCCGGGAGGACGCGCCCCGCGGGCTGCAAACGTCCTCTATCGGGATGGAAGAGCTGTTTATCGCCATGGTGAAAGGAGAGCACTGATATGAGTGGACTGCTGTTAAAAGATTTTTACATTTTAATGAAAGACTGCCGTATGAACGTCATCATCGCCCTGGGCTTTTCCCTGTTCGGCGTATTTAACGGCAACCCCTTCTGGGTGGTGTGGCCGGTTTTGATGTGCGGGCTGATGCCCGGCAGCATCATGGGCCTGGAAGAGCAATCCGGCTGGCTGGCCTATGCCGACACCATGCCCTGGTCCCGGAAAACCGTGGTCACTGCTAAGTACGTGTTTTTGCTGCTGATGGTTCTGGGGGTCACAGCGCTGCTGGCGGTGGTATACACCCTCACCGGCGCGCTGGTGAAAATGGAGATGACCATACCCGACCTGTTTGCCATCTCCCTTATCATCGGCATTGTGCCGTCGTGCGTCATGCTGCCGGTGAACTTCAAGATGGGCACCGTCAAGGGTCGGCTGTGGTACTTTGCCGCCATCGCGCTGGCGGCGGGCATCGGCGGCGGGGTCGGCGCCCTGCTCATCGACAAGGGCGTCGGGATGCCCCAAAACGCCGGGGACTTCTATTGGGTCCTGTTCGTCCTGCCCGTCGCCGTGCTGGCGGTGTCCTGGTTGCTGGCCGTGAAGTTCTACGAAAAACGGGAACTTTAATCGCGAGCATCGCTGCGGCGATGCCCTATCCCGGGCTCTGCCCGGGGCGCGATTTATGGGGGAACCCCCGGTTCCCCCATATGCCCCTTCCCGCTCTCCGAGAGGGTTATTTTGTCTTAATTTTGCCGGTACCAATTTAGAATCCGTAGGGGACGGTTCCAAACCGTCCCGCCCGTAGGTCCTGCGGCAATGTTCCCGGGCGGCCTTTTCGGCCGCCCGTTTTTTCAATCTTAAACAATTCTTAATTTACAAATTGTTCACATTGTGCTATACTTTCATAAATCTGTCTAAATCCGAACAAGGAGGACCCAGCCATGCGTCCTGACGGGATCCGGGTCAAAGGCGCCGACCCGATGTATAGCCTGATGCCCTATTTTCTCACCAAACGATACGATGCCATGAATATGGTCACTTTGGATATCCCCGTGGCCCCATTGAAGGAATACATCAACGTCCAGCGGGCGAAGGGCGTGAAGCTGAGCCACCTGGCGCTGATTCTGGCGGCCTACGTCCGTACCGCGGCGGAGTTCCCCGCCCTGAACCGCTTCATCGGCGGCAATCATAAAATTTATGCCCATCGGGACCTGTCCGTGGCCATGGTCGTCATCCGACCGGGCCGGGTGGGCAACACCTCCGCCAAGCTGAAATTCCGCCCGGAGGATGATATTTTCACCGTCCAGAACAAAATCGACAAAGCCATCACCGAAAGCCGCAGCGCCGAGGACGACAACAAGCTGGACAAACTCATGAACGTCCTGCTGGGCGTGCCGTTTCTGGCCCGGGTGCTCACGGGCCTCCTGCGCTTTCTGGACCGGCACGGGCTGCTGCCCCGGGCCATCTGCGACGTGAGCCCCTTCCACGCCAGCCTGCTCATCACGAACCTGGCCAGCATCCGCACCAACCACATTTACCATCATATCTACGAATTCGGCACCACCAGCGTGGCGGTGGCCATGGGCAACCTGCGGGACATCCCCAAGCGCACAAAAGCCAGCATTGAGTTGGAACGGTGCATCCCGTTGGGGGTGGTCATGGACGAGCGCATTTGCTCCGGCCATTACTTTTCCCAGGCCTTTGCCCGGCTGAAGGAGTACCTGAAAACCCCCAGCCTGTTAGAGGGCCCGCCCCGGTATATCAACCCGGAAATTTAATAAGCCTTCCCCACCCTGGGGGGAAGGTGGCACGAAGCGCCGGATGAGGGGGCGCACAATAGAACGCCTATTGAACCAGGACCCCCTGGCTACGCATAAGTTCCGGCCGCCAAATCAAAGATTTGGACCGTCACTTAACCCGGCCTGACGGCCACCCTCAGCGCAAGGCATAAGTTCCACCAACCGAAACAAGTTTCGGGGTGTCACTTATCCCCATCGGGGCGAGGGCTTTTATTAACAACAGCCCCGGCGCCCGTTTGGGCGCCGGGGCTGTTCAATTTACACAGTAAGACCTCAAATCTCCCGGCAAAGCTCCGCGGCTTCCCGGATGGCGTCCACGGCAAAGCGGGGCTTCTTCGCGTCGCCGATGACATCATAGGGGATGCCCAACCGCCCGGCGGCTTCCGTCAGGTCGCCGTACTCGTTGGACACCGTGCCCACGGCGGCGATGACCGTATCTGCCGGCAGAGCCAGGCGCTCGTCTCGAAGAACGGTCTCCGCCCCGGTTTTCCGGTCGGTTTTCTTTTCCAGAATATGGATATGCACCTTGCCCGGCTCCAGCCGCTCCACCGCCGCATTGGTCACAGACTTAATGTTGGGGTGCTCCTCCAGATAGTTTTGAAGCAAAATGGCCCGGCCGTTGGACAGTCCCGCCCCCAGCTTGGGGGACATTTCCACAATGGTCACGGGCAGGCCCCGCAAATCGGCGTACTCCGCCACCTCCACGCCGGTAAAGCTGCCGCCCACGACCACCACCCGACCGAAGGCCCGGCGGACATTCCCCAGCACGTCCAGACAGGACACGGCCAGCTCCCCGCCGGGGACCGGCAATGGCCGGGAGTGCCCACCCACGGCAATGATGAGATGGTCCGGCTTCAATTCTTCCATCAGCTCCGGGGTGACCGGGGTGTTCACCCGGACCTCCGCGCCCAGGTCGGCCACCTTCCGGGCCATCCACTCCACGGTGGATAAAAAGTCCTCCTTGTCCGGGCTGCGGCCCGCCAGGGCGAACTGTCCGCCGGTGGCGGGGCTTTTCTCGCACAAAATCACCTTGTGCCCCCGCTGGGCCAGGGTAATGGCCGCCTGCAATCCGCCGGGGCCGCCCCCAGCGATGAGCACAGTCTTTTTCGTTTCCGCGGGGACCAGCCGGAAGCTCCGTTCCCGGCCCACAGCGGGATTGCGCATACAGGAGATATGCTCCACATCCTTTTCATGGAAGGCCTGGGAGCAGACCTGGTCGCAGCCGATGCAGTAGCAGATGTCGTCAATGCGGTCCTCCCGGGTCTTTTTCACGATCTCCGGATCCGCAAGATGGGCATGGCCCCAGCCCACCAGGTCGATGCCCTCACCCAGCACGATGTTGGCCAACTCCGGCCGGCCCAGACGGCCCACGGCCATCACCGGCATCCCGGTCATGTGCCGCAGCTTCAGGGCGTTGTCCTTGTTGAACCCGTAGGGCACGCCCATGGCGGGCACCTCGTAGATATTTCCCCGCTGGAAATTCCCGCGGGACACATCCAGCACGTCCACACCCAACGCGTGGGCCCGCCGGGCGAACTCCGCCACATCTTCCAGCGTCAAGCCGTTGAAATTCCCGGCCACATCATAGGTGTAGTCGTCATGGGCGCACACCCGCATAAACATGGGCCGGTCCTCCGGGAAATTCTTCCGCACTGCCTCCACGCACATCAGCGGGAAGCGCATGCAGTTTTCCACGCTGCCACCGAACTCATCCGTCCGGGTGTTGAAATGGGGGGACAAAAACTGATGGAGCAGATAATTGTGCCCGCAGTGGATCTCAATGGCGTCGAAGCCGCATTGAGCGGCCCGGCGGGCGGCGGCGGCAAAGGCCTCGACGATGCGGGGGATGTCCTGCGCCGTCACGGCGGGCCAACGGCCCCGCAAACGCTCCACAGGCCCCCGGATGGTGAGCTTTTTCACATCCGTGTGCCCGTTCATGGAACCCTCCGCCGGCTCAAATACCTGAATACCGATCTTGCCGCCCATAGCGTGAACGGCCTCCACCAGCCGGGTCAGCCCCGGCATGAATTTGTCGTCGGAAATGCCCGGCTCATGGGCCGGCGTGTTCTCCGGCAAAACCGGGGCACATTCCATCAAAATGAGTCCCGCTCCGCCCTTGGCCCGTTCCACATAGTAGTCGATCTGCCGGTCCGTGACGAAGGAATCCTCCGACGCCATCAGCGTCCCCATAGACGGCATGACGATCCGGTTTTCCAAGGTCAGGCCTCGAAGCTGCAGAGGCTGAAAAAGATTGCTGTACCGCATAACGTTCCCCTTTCCCGCGCGTGTTTGATTGATAATATTGTAGTCCATCCGCCGGGTGTTGTCAATGAGGCCTCGCCCTTCGCTTCGCAGAATTTGCACCTTCGGCGCAAATAAATTCCAATCTATTTTTTGCCCATCCGCCGGGAAAAAAATACTTCTCGCAAAAGGAGCGTGCCCGTAGGGCGCGCGAGTGAAGCGCAAAAAATAAAGGTCCGGTCTTTGACCGGACCTTTATTTTAAGACAGTAGTAGTTTATCATCCGCTTCGTCGGAGCCGCTGGCTTGACTGAACAGGGCCAGCAGCTGCTCCACGGTAAGTCTCTTCTTCTCCTCGCCGGACACATCCACCACAATATGCCCGTTGTACATCATGATGAGCCGGTCACCGTGAGCGATGGCGTCCCGCATGTTGTGGGTGATCATCAAAGTGGTGAGCCGGTCCTTCTCCACGATGCGGTCCGTGGCGTCCAGCACCTTGGCGGCGGTCTTGGGGTCCAGGGCCGCGGTGTGCTCATCCAAGAGCAGCAATTTGGGCTGCTTCAGCGTGGCCATCAAAAGTGTCAATGCCTGCCGCTGGCCGCCGGAGAGCAATCCCACCTTACTGGTGAGCCGGTCCTCCAGTCCCAGATCCAGGATTTTCAGCCGTTCGGCGTACTCCTCCCGCTCGGCCCGGGTGATGCTGGCCCGCAACGTCCGGGATTTTCCCCGGCGGGCGGCCAGCGCCAGATTTTCTTCAATTTGCATCGTGGGTGCAGTGCCCATCATGGGGTCCTGGAACACCCGGCCCAGATAGGCTGCGCGCTTATACTCCGGCAGCTTGGTCACATCCTCGCCGCCGATGATAATTTGGCCCTCGTCCACGGGCCACACGCCGGCCACAGCATTAAGCATGGTGGATTTTCCCGCCCCGTTGCCGCCGATGACCGTGCAGAACTCGCCGGGGTTCAGATGCAGGCAGAGATTCTGCAAAGCAGTTTTTTCATTCACCGTCCCGGCGTTGAATGTTTTATAGACATTTTTGATTTCAAGCATTTGCGTCACCTCCGCGCTTCACGGGCTTGGCAAAATATTTGCCCTTCCAGTACGGAATGGTCAGGAACACCGCCACCACCAGTGCGGACAGGAACTTCAGGTAATTGGGATTGAGCCCCAGGGCCAGCACCACTTGCAGCACGATATAATAAATGATGGCGCCGATGGATACCGTCAGCAGCTTCAGCGCGAAATTTCGGAACACCTTGCCCAGTAGCACTTCCCCGATGATGACCGCCGCCAGACCGATGACGATTGCGCCGCGGCCGACGTTGATTTCATTGGCGCCGTTATACTGGCACAAAAGCGCGCCGGACAGGGCCACCAGGCCGTTGGAAATCACCAGGCCCAGCACCTTGGTGCGATCGGTATTGATGCCCTGGGCCCGGGCCATATTCTGATTGGAGCCAGTGGCCCGCAGGGCGGCGCCCAGCTCGGTGCCGAAAAACCAGTACAGCACCCCGATGAGCACGGCGGTAAACAGCCCCACCACAATGATGGGGTGCCGCCAGAACGGAAAACTCCCGTCCAGCGCGCCCTTGACGAAGCGCAGGGACACCAGCAGCTTGTTCAGGGTCTCCCCGTTGGTGATAGACAGGGCCACGGAGGCCTTGAAGTCCATAATGGCCATATTCACGGAATACAGCCCCAATTGGGTCAAAATGCCGGCCAAAATCGCCGGAATGCCGCACACGGTGTGCAGCAGACCCGTCACCAGTCCGGCAAGCATCCCCGCCAGCAGTGCCGCCAGCAGCGCCAGCCAGAGATTGGCCCCGCTGCCGAACAGCATCACGAACACCGCGCCCCCGGTGCAGAACGAGCCGTCCACCGTCAGATCCGCGATGTCCAAAATTTTATATGTAATATACACGCCGATGGCCATAATGCCCCAGATCAGTCCCTGGGACACCGCCCCTGGCAGTGCGCTGAGAAAACCAGTCATTGTCATTCCTCCCTCATTGTGCAAAGCACGCGAAAGCGGCGGGAAAGGAACTTCCTTTCCCGCCGTATCCCATCAGGTCCATTACTCGACGGTGATCGCCTCGTACCCGTCGGGCGGGGTCAGGTTCAGTGCCTCGCAGGTAACGGGGTTGTACTTCTTCACAAACTGGGGCGCATACTCAATGGGCATGGTGGAAATATCCGCGCCGTTGGCCAGGATGTCCGCGGCCATTTCGCCGGTCTTGTAGCCGATGTCGTAGTAGCTGATGGACAGCGTGGCGATGCCGCAGCCGCCGCAGATGCCCTCTTCGCCGGCGAACACGGGCTTCACGCCCTGGCAGATGTTGTTGATGATGCCGGTATTGTTGGCGGCGGTGTTATCCGTGGGGACATAGAGCACGTCGCTGTTGTCCACGGCGGACTGCACCACGGAAGCCATATCGTTGGTATCAGAGAAAGGATACTGGGTGCAGACATAGTCCATCTCTTCCAGATACGCCTGGACATTGTCCACCTGGTACTGGCTGTTGGGCTCGGCAGAGCAGTAGATGAGACCCACGGTTTTGGCGTCGGGGTACCACTCCTTGATCATGGCAGCCTGCTGGTCCAGCGGGGCCAGGTCGGAGGTGCCGGACACGTTGCTGCCCACGGTGCCGGAGAAATTCTCAATGCCCAGGGCCACGCCGTATTCCGTGATGGAAGTGCCCAGCACCGGGATGCTGTCCGTGGCGGAGGCGGCCGTCTGCAAAGGCGCGGTGGCGTTGGCCATGATCAGGTCCACACCGTCAGACACATAGCCGTTGATGATGGTGCCGCAGGTGGGCGTATCGCCGGCGGCGTTCTGGTTCTTGATGTCCACCTGACCGGGCAGCAGCTCGTTCAGCGCATCAATAAAGCCCTCGGTAGCCGCGTCCAGCGCGGGGTGGGGCGCCAACTGGCAAATGCCCACAACATATGTTTCAGCCTGCTGCTGATCGGGGGTGGGAGTGGCATCCGCATTGCCGTCATCTTTGGGGCCGCAGGCGACCAGGGACAGCATCATCAGCGCCGCCAGAGCCAGGGCCGGAAGTCTCTTTTTCATATCGGTTTCCTACTTTCATCTTTCATTTTTCCCCATCGAACTGTTCGATACAGGGTATCTACACTTTGGGAGTATATCACTTTAAATGCATAAAGTCAATGGGGAAAATCAAATCCCGACAGTTTTTGTTTTGGTTCCGTTTCGCTGCCCTCCGGCGCCCGGCAGGCCCGCAGAACAGAGCCGGTCCGAAATCGGACTGAAATTTGCACCCTCAGTCCGATTTCAGACTGAAAAACCGTGCATAAGTCCGATTTCGGACTGAACGTGCCGGGCCGCAAAAAAGCTGCGCCGGAAATCCCGCGCAGCTTTTGCAATTTCAATGTTCCTTTTGCTCGTTGAACAAAATGATGCCGATGAACTCGCAGGGTTCGTCCCGGCGGTTGGTGATGCCGTGGCTTTCGCCGGAGGCGGTGTAGGTGATGTCTCCGGGATGCAGGGTAACGATGTTTCCGTTATCGTTATATTCGGCTTCACCTTTCAGGATATAGTACAATTCATAATCGCCCTCATGGGTGTGGTAGCCCACGCCGCAGTCTTTTTCCAGCAGCATGTGGGCAAACAGGCGGCCAGAGCCGTGGAGGTCCTCCGGGCCGCGGATGATGGACCGCTTATACACTTTGCCGGGGCCGCCAGCCATGGCCTCTACGAATTCGGGTTCCACTTTACGAATGTAGCTCATGGGTCTCTTCCTCCGTCATTTCAAAATTGATTTCCGCCACGGCGCCGTCATCTTCTTCCGGTTCGGACTCCGGGGCGGGCTTGGTTTCCTCCTTCGGCCCGTCCTTTTTTCCGAACAGGCTGAATTTCTTTTTCGGGGCGGGCTTTTCCGCGGGCATGAGCGCTTCCTCCGGGGCGGACACAGGGATGACAGGCTCCGGCGTTCCGTCGGGCACTTCCTCAATGGCCGCGGGTTCGGTAATTTCGCCGCCCTCGGCTTCTGACCTGCGCACGGTGGCGGCCATGTAGACGACGCCCAGGAGGTTCTGCACGCCGTCGGCAATGAGTCCGCCGGCGATGAGGACCATCAGGTGTTCATTCAAACCAAAGGGCTGCCAAATCAGCAGCAGGCCCCAAATGATGCACAGCAGCGTCACCGCCAGGCTCAGCCACCAGCCCTTGTTCCCCAGGCGTTTGGCGTCCAGAGCGATTTGGAGCTTGAACACACAGTCGATGAGCATGTACACCCCCAAGACCTGAGGCACCATATCCAAAATGGCGTTGGGATGGATCAGCAAAATTGCCCCGGCAATGACGCACATGGCGCCGATGGCAAAGTCATTTTGCTCGCCCACGGCGTTGATCTCCCGCAGGAAGTACAGTACGATTTTGAAAATCCCCAGAACCACCGCGCCGCCGCCGATGGCACAGCAAACGGTCACCGCCGGGATATCCGGCCAGACAAACAGACACACCCCCAGCCCCGCCAAAAAGACGGACAGGACCACATACACCCATTTCACACGCTTGAGAAGCTGCATCACACAGGCCTCCTTTGTATTTCTGGAAACATTATAAGGCACCGGATGGAAAAATGCAACAGCATTGACAAGAACTGGGGTGGCCGGGTATAATGAAGTGTTCATTAGAATTTAGGAGGAATTCCTGTGGAGATCCAGCGTATCACCAGCTTTGAAGTAGACCACGGCGTACTCCTGCCGGGGTTTTACATCTCCCGGATCGACGGGGACGTGACCACCTACGATCTGCGGACACGGAGGCCCAACGGGGGCGATTATATGTCCAATCTCGCCATGCATTCCGCGGAGCACATGTACGCCACCTTTCTGCGCAACGGGCCGATGAAAGCGGACATTATTTACTTCGGGCCCATGGGGTGCCAGACCGGGTTTTACCTGCTGGTGCGTTCTCAGGCGCCGGCGGCGGTGTTCGCCGAAGTGAAGCGGGTTCTGCGCGAGATTTTGGCTTATGACGGACCAGTGTTCGGGGCCAGCGCGAAAGAGTGCGGGAATTACCGGAATCTGGACCTGGATGCGGCGAAGGCCGAGTGCCAGGCCTATCTGACGGTGCTGGAGGGATGTTCCGACACGGATTTTTCCTATCCGAAGGGGGACAACATATGACCATCGGCATTATCGCCGCTATGCAGATGGAGCTGGACGGATTGAAGGCCGCCATGACGGACACAGAAATTGAGACCGTCAGCGGGATGGAGTTTGTGCGGGGGCGCATCGCGGGGAAAGACGTTGTGGCCGCGGTGTGCGGCATCGGGAAGGTGTTCGCCGCCATGTGCGCGCAAACGCTCATTTTGAAGTATGCGCCGGACGCGGTCATCAATATCGGCGTGGCCGGGGCCGTGGGGCCCGGGCTGCGGGTGATGGAGGTCGTGGTGGCGGACAAGGTCTGCCAACATGATGTGGATACCTCCGCCATCGGGGATCCGGTAGGACTGGTGTCCGGGGTGAACCTGGTGTATTTCCCGGCGGACGGGCCGCTGGTGTCCGGGCTGTGCGCGGCGGCGGAAGGCTGCGGAGTGCGGTACGTCTCGGGGACGGTGGCGTCCGGGGACCAGTTTTTGCATGAGCCGGTGAAAAAGCTGTGGATCCATGAGACCTTCGGCGCCGTGGCCGGAGAGATGGAGGGCGGCAGCATCGGGCAGGTATGCCATGTGAACGGCGTGCCCTTTGCTGTGCTGCGGTGCATTTCCGACGGGGACGGCGGCGGAATGGAATACGAGGCGTTTGCGCCCAGGGCGGCAAAGCAGTCCATTGATGTGGTACTGCGGTTTTTGAATGAGGTGAAGGCATGAACGATATGATTTTACTCAAGCAGGGCGAAATCGTCCTGAAGGGGCTGAACAAGCGCAGCTTTGAGCAGAAGCTGCTGAGCAATATCCGCAAGCGGCTGGCGCGGTTTGGAGAGTTTGACGTGTACGCCATGCAGTCCACGGTGTATGTGGAGCCGAAGGACGGCGCGGACGTGGACGGGGCCTTTGAGAGTTTGCGGAAGGTGTTCGGCGTGGTGGCACTCAGTCGTGCTGCGGCCTGTGAGAAGGACAAGGACGCCATTGTGGCGTGCGCCAAGGGCTATCTGGCGGAGCAGATGCGGGGGGCCAAAAGTTTTAAGGTCGAAACGAAACGGTCGGACAAGGCCTTTCCCATGACCAGCATTCAGGTATCCCAGTACGTGGGCGGGGAATTGAGCGAGGCCTTCCCAGACACTGCCGTGGACGTGCACGCCCCGGAACTGCTGGTGCATGTGGAGATCCGGGACTACGCCGCCTATGTCCACGCCCGGCCCACCCCCGGCGCGGGGGGGATGCCCGTGGGGTCCAATGGCCGGGCGGTGACACTGCTGTCCGGCGGCATCGACAGCCCGGTGTCAACGTATATGATCGCCAAGCGGGGAGTGAAGCTGATTCCTGTGCATTTCTTCTCCTTCCCCTACACTTCGGAGCTGGCGAAGCAGAAGGTTCTGGAACTGGCCACTCTACTGACGGATTGGTGCGGGGAAATGAAGGTGGAGATTGTGCCCTTCACCCACATTCAGGAGGAGATCCGGGCCAAGTGCCCGGAGGAATATTTCACCCTGGTGATGCGGCGGTTCATGATGCGCATTGCGTCGAGAATCGCGTACCGCAACGGGTGCAGGGCCATCGTGACCGGGGAAAATCTGGGTCAGGTGGCCAGCCAGACCATGGAGGCCATGGCCTGCACCCAGGCGGTGACGGACCTGCCGGTCTTGCAGCCGCTCATCGGGATGGACAAAGAGGAAATCGTGACGGTGGCCCGGAAGATCGGGACCTTCGATACCTCCATTTTGCCCTATGAGGACTGCTGCACGGTGTTCACGCCCCGGCATCCCAAGACCAGGCCCAATGTGGCGGAGCTGGAGGAAGTGGAAAAGGCTCTGGACGTGGAGGGGCTGGTGAACGAGGCCGTGGCCGGCACTGAGAGAGTGAAGGTGAGCTGCTTTGCATAAGGGACATGCGGTGGAAATTCTGTCCGTGGGCACGGAACTGCTCCTGGGCGGCACCACCAATACGGACGCAAGGGACATCTCCGAAATGCTCACCACCATCGGGCTGAATGTTTACCATCACACCGTGGTGGGGGATAATCCGACAAGGCTCAGGCAGGCCATGGAAATCGCCATGGGACGGGCGGATATCATCATCACCACCGGCGGGCTGGGACCCACCTGCGACGATTTGACAAAAAACGTCATTGCTGAGGCCCTGGGGCTGGAGCTGGAATACATCCCGGAGGAGGAAGAGCGGCTCCGGGGCTATTTTGCACAGCGGAAGCGGGAGATGACGCCCAACAATTTACAGCAATGCTATCTCCCCGCCGGGGCGGTGCGCCTGGTGAACGATTGGGGCACCGCGCCGGGCTGCGTCATTGAAAAAGACGGGCTGACCGTCATCATGCTGCCCGGGCCGCCCAAGGAGTGCGCGAACATGATGCGCCACCGGGTGCTGCCTTACTTGCAGAGCAAGGGCGACGGGGTCATCGTGAGCCACAACTATAAGATTTTCGGCATGGGCGAGAGCGAGATGGAAAATATTCTGCGGGATATGATGAATGCGTACACCAACCCCACCGTCGCACCTTACGCCAAGGCCTGCGAGTGTCTGGTGCGCATCACCGCGAAAGCCGAGAGCGTGGAGGCCGCCGAGGCCCTCATCGCACCGGCGGCGGACATCGTACGCCAGAAGCTGGGGGACGTCATTTACGGCGTGGACCAGGAGGGTCTGGACGAGTGCGTGCTGCGGCTGCTGGCGAAAAAGGGTATGACCCTGTCCGCGGCGGAAAGCTGCACCGGCGGGCTCATCGCCAAGCGCATCACGGATTATCCCGGGGCGTCGGCGTATTTCCTGGGCGGCGTGGTGAGCTACACCAATCCGGTGAAGGAGAACCTCCTCGGCGTGGACCCCAAGACCATCGAGCGATGCACCGTCATCAGTGAGCCGGTGGCCAAGGAGATGTGCGAGCACGTGCGGGCGCTGACGGGGAGCGATTTGGCGGTGAGTGTCACAGGGCTGGCCGGGCCGGACGGGGACGGGGTGCATCCCGTTGGGACCGTGTGTCTGGGGCTGGCCACCCCGGAGGGGACTGTGACGGACACGCTGAACATTCCCGGGCGGGACCGGGAGAATGTGCGGCAGTATGCGTCCCAGCACGCGTTTGATTTGGTGCGGCGGTATTTGATGGGGCTGCCGGTGAAAACGAGGACGATCATATAATCGCGAGCATTTCTGCGGAAATGCTCTATCCCGGCCTGTGGCCGGGGCGCGATTTATAGGGGAACCCCCGGTTCCCCTATATACCCCTCCCGCTCTCCGAGGGGGGTAGGGCAGTCTTCGTTAGACTCCGCGGGGGTCGCCCCTGCGATGTTGGAATCAACGCCGACATGCGAAAATTGTTATCACATTATCATAAAGGAAGAACATTTATGCCAGATTTGAAACAGGAGATCCAGCGGAGGCGGACCTTCGCCATTATCTCTCACCCGGACGCGGGTAAAACAACGCTTACCGAAAAGCTGCTGCTTTACGGCGGAGCCATTCAACAGGCCGGGTCCGTGAAGGGCAAGGCCACCGCGCGGCACGCCGTGTCCGATTGGATGGAACTGGAAAAGCAGCGCGGTATTTCCATCACCTCGTCGGTGATGCAGTTTGAGTACGAGGGGTACTGCATCAATATCCTGGACACGCCAGGGCATCAGGACTTTTCCGAGGACACCTACCGCACGCTCATGGCGGCAGATTCCGCTGTGATGGTCATTGACGCGGCCAAGGGCATTGAACCCCAGACCCGGAAGCTGTTTAAAATCTGCGCCATGCGGAATATTCCCATTTTTACCTTCATCAACAAGCTGGACCGGGAGGCCCGGAGTCCTTATGACCTGATGGAGGAACTGGAAACGGAATTCGGCATCGGGACTTATCCCATGAACTGGCCTATTGGATGCGGGTCGGACTTCAATGGCGTGTATGACCGGGAGCAGGGACGGATCTTGGCATTCAATGAGTTCCACCGGGGGCAGAGCAAAATTCAGGCCATCCAATGCTCCCTGGATGATACGGAGACGTTGGACGAACTCATTGGCGAAAAGCTGCGGGGAATCCTCACCGACGATATCGAGCTGTTGGACGGCGCGGGGTACGAGTTTGACATTGAGCAGGTGCGGCAGGGCAAGCTGTCCCCTGTGTTCTTCGGGTCGGCGCTGAACAATTTCGGCGTAGAGCCGTTTTTGGAGCATTTTCTCAAGATGACCATGCCGCCCCTGCCCCGATTGTCCGGGGAAGATGTTGTGGACCCCTTCGACCCCCATTTCTCCGCCTTTGTGTTCAAAATCCAGGCAAACATGAACAAGGCCCACCGGGACCGCATCGCGTTCATGCGCATCTGCTCGGGGAAATTTGAGCGGGATAAGGAATATTTCCACGTCCAGGGTGGCAAGGCCCTGCGTCTGGCCCAGCCCCAGCAGTTGATGGCCGACGACCGGGCCATCATCGACGAGGCCTACGCCGGGGATATCATCGGCGTATTTGACCCGGGGATTTTTTCCATCGGCGACACCCTTTGCGACAAGGCGCAGAGGGTGATCTTCGAGGGCATCCCCACCTTCGCGCCAGAGCATTTTTCCGCCATTGAGCGCACCGACACCATGAAGCGCAAGCAGTTTGAAAAGGGCATTGAGCAGATCGCCCAGGAGGGCGCCATTCAAATCTTCCATGAGCCCTTCACCGGCGTGGAGGAGGTCATTGTGGGCGTCGTGGGCGTACTGCAATTGGAAGTGCTGGAATACCGGCTGAAAAATGAGTACGGCGTGGATATCCGGCGGCGGGATCTGAGCTATGAGCATGTGCGGTGGATCGTGGGGGACGACGTGAAGCCGTCGGACCTGAATCTGACGTCCGACACGAAGTGGGTGCAGGACTTCAAGGGGCGGAACCTGCTGCTGTTCACAAATCCGTGGAACATTACGTGGGCGCTGGAGAAAAATCCGGGCTTGGAGCTGATGGAATTCAGCAGGAATTAAAAACAACAGGAAGCGGCGCTTGCCGCTTCCTGTTTTGTTTTTCCCCATGTGCCGCAGATCAGCACGGTGGCTGACGCTTCCTGTTGCGTAGGCAATATTCAGTTGTAATGGTGAGACAGGAATCCCGGAAACGTCGGGCCGTGCTGACCTGCGGCGCATGGGGAGGGCAATTTACCGTTCCTCGAACTGCATGACCTCCATCATGATGCGGGCGCCCATGCAAAAGCCGGTATAAAACATATCCTGATTTTTACAGCCCCAAAGCTCGGAGAATTTTTCCATGATTGCCTCGAATTCTTCCCGCTGTTTTTGACTCAGCCCCTCGCAGAAGCCGTCCGACATTGTTTCATACGCACACGCCGCTCTTTTGCTTTTGAGTGGTGTCGGTACCAGTTCCCATGGGGCTAACTCCCCGGAATATAGGGTATCTATCATGCTGTAGTACATTGTTTTTTCACCCCCAAGAAGGACTTTTAGGTCCGTTTTTACGAATTATAGCAGACTTTTAAGTCCGAGTCAAGACTAATTAGTCCGAAATGTGATATTTTATTTAAGAGGTGAAAATATGGAACATTTTGCAAAACGATTAAATGACATTATAGAAGATGGTGATATTACCCGAAAAGATTTGGCGAAAAAAATCGGGGTCACTCCACGGCAAATTACCCGCTGGACTTCTGATGAAGCGGAACCAACCATTGAAAAACTCAAAGTAATTTGCGAGATTTATCATGTTTCTGCCGATGATTTGCTTGGTTTACCTTATTATAAGTAGGGGCCGGTTCTAAACCCGTCCGCAAGCCTTCCCCCCTATGGGGGGCTTGTTTCTTGCATCTCCGCACCAGATAAGCAGAAATCTTAAAAACAACAGAACAGTTTCGCCTCCTCCCCTGCGTATTTTGACCCTGCTTTCATAAAATTTGAAAAAAGTTCTTTACATTATCGCATTAGTATGCTAAACTGCTGTTGCGTGAAAGAAACGCACTGAAACTTTGGAGGATTTTAAGATGAACAAGATGAAAAAATGGCTCGCTTTGGCGCTGGCGCTGGTCATGTGCCTGGCCCTGGCGGCGTGCAAAAGCAATGAAGAGCCGAAAACCGACGATAATGAAATTCACGACGATAACACCGTCCAGACCGACATGGAATACGTCAAGGAAAAGGGCACCCTGGTAGTGGGCATCACCGAGTTTGAGCCCATGGATTACCAGAACGCCGACGGCGAGTGGATCGGCTTTGACGCTGATATGGCCAAGGCCTTTGCCGACAGTCTGGGCGTGAACGTGGAGTTCCAGATCATTGAGTGGGACAATAAGGTCTTTGAGCTCGAGGGCAAGACCATTGACGTGGTGTGGAACGGTATGACCCTCACGGACGAGGTCAAGAGCGCGATGGAGTGCTCCAACGCTTATTGCAACAATGCCCAAGTAGTCGTGGTCCCCGCCGCCGTGGCTGACCAGTATCAGGATATTGACAGCGTTAAGGGGCTGTCTTTCGCCGTAGAATCCGGTTCCGCCGGTAAGGCGGAAGTTGAGAAGCTGGAAGCCTCCTTCACCGAGGTCGCCGACCAGGCCACTGCTGTTCTGGAGGTCAGCTCCGGTACTTCCGAGGCCGCCGTCATTGACTCCCTGATGGCCGGCGCAATGGTGGGCGAGGGCACCAGCTACGCCGATTTGACCTACACCGTGGTTCTGAACGCCGAGGAAGGCGAGCAGTACGGCGTAGGCTTCCGCAAGGGTTCCGATTTGGCCGCCGCACTTAATGAGTTCTTCAAGACCTCTTACGCCGACGGCACTATGATTGAGATTGCCGAGAACTACGGCATTCAGGCCGCGCTCATCGAGCAGTAAAACAGCCGGCAGAGAGCCTACAGCTTTCTTGCCAAGGGCTGCGCTGCGAAATCCCGCCCATTGGGCACAATTTCAGCCAAGGCATAAGTTCGACCATCCAAATCAAAGATTTGGAGTCTTACTTATCCGCAAGAAGTATTTTTTCGCCGGCGAAGCTGCCGAAAAAATAAACTTAACTTTATTTCGCTCTGCGGAGCGAAACTCTGCGAGGCTTTAAAAGCAGAGGGCTTCTGAGTCCTCTGCTTTTCACTCGTTTTGAACAAGGTGGAATACATATGTTTTTAACCGTTCTCGGCGCGCTCAATGCGGGTTTTTTGCAGACCTTCAAGCTGTTCGCTGTGACCCTTATCGGCGCGCTGCCATTGGGGTTGATCGTCTCTTTTGGATCCATGAGCCGCTTCACGCCCCTGCGCTGGCTCACCCGGGCAGTCGTGTGGATCATCCGGGGCACGCCGCTGATGCTCCAGCTCATCATCATCTATTACATTCCCGGGCGGGTCATGAGCGCCAGTCCTTGGGGCAGCGGTGAGAGCGGACGCTTTCTGGCGTCCTGCATCGCTTTTATCATCAACTACGCCTGCTATTTCTCGGAAATCTACCGGGGCGGCATTCAAGGCGTGCCCGCAGGCCAGCAGGAAGCCGGACTGGTACTGGGCATGACCAAAACGCAGATTTTCTTCAAGGTCACGCTGCTGCAAATGATCAAGCGCATCGTGCCTCCCATGTCTAATGAAATCATTACGCTGGTGAAAGACACCTCCATCGCCCGTATCATCTCCTTCCAGGAGGTTATTTGGGCAGGCTACGCGTTTTTGAAGGGTTCTCACGGTTATTCCGGCCTGATTTGGCCGCTGTTTTTCACCATGGTGTACTATCTGGCATTCACCGGCGTTTTGACCCTGCTGTTCAGCTGGGTCGAACGGAAGCTGGATTATTTCCGGTAAGGGGGCAGACATATGGCAATTTTGGATGTACAACATATTGAAAAGCATTTCGGCGCCACGCAGGTGCTCAGGGATATCAGCTTCTCTCTGGACGAGGGCAACGCGCTGGCCATCATTGGGTCCTCCGGTTCCGGAAAGACCACGCTGCTGCGGTGCCTGAATTTCTTGGAGACGCCGGACAAGGGTACCATCTCCGTGCGAAATGAGCTGCTGTTCGACGCGGCGGACCCCGCCACCCAGTCGGAGAAGGATATTCGGAAAAAGCGTCTGCACTTCGGTATGGTGTTTCAGAGTTTCAATCTGTTTCCCCAGTACACGGCCTTGCAGAATGTGATGCTGGCCCGGCAACTGCTGGCAAAGGAACAGCCGGAATTCAAGCAGAATAAAAAGCACATGTTTGCCGAGATTGAGGACCATGCCCGGGTGCTGCTTTCCCAAATGGGACTGGCAGACCGGGCGGGACACTATCCCCATCAGCTTTCCGGCGGTCAGCAGCAGCGGGTGGCCATCGCCCGGGCACTGGCCATGCAGCCGGACATTTTGTGCTTTGACGAACCTACCTCCGCCCTGGACCCAGAGCTCACCGGCGAGGTGCTGAAGGTCATTCGCGCTCTGGCGGAGCAAAAGACCACCATGGTCATCGTGACCCATGAGATGTCTTTTGCCCGGGATGTGGCGGACCAGGTCATTTTTATGGACGGGGGCGTCATCGTGGAGCAGGGCGACGCCCGGCAGGTCATCGAGCACCCGCAACAGGAGCGGACCCGGCAGTTTTTGTCCCGGTACGAGGGGGACAGATGAAACCGGGGCGGAGCGTCGCTCCGCCCTGACTTGCGCTTGCTGCGGTCATGACCGTTCGGCACAAGGCCAAAAAACGCAAAATAGAAATACGCTGCCTGACTTTGCGTTCTTGACACCGCACCTGTGGAGTGGTAAGATGTTAGACACGCCGGTGTGGTGGAACTGGCAGACACAAGGGACTTAAAATCCCTCGATGGCAACATCGTACCGGTTCAAGCCCGGTCACCGGCACCACGGCGTCGCTTGCGACGCTCCAACACAAATTGGCATTGCTTCCCGCAATGCCAATTTGCTTTTTCCTCTCTGCAGCTCCGCCTTTTCAAACAGAAACCGTCATTGGAATTCCGCTTTCAGCGGAATTCTTTGTGTTGTCTTGTTTCTGTTTGAAAAGGCGGAATTTGTTGGGGCTTTGTTTTTTGGGATTTTTATGTTATAATATCCACAATCCTTCGGTAAATCGGCGCAAAGGGGGTGCGGATGTGAAAATTCATTTGGAACAGGGACAAAAGCTGGTCATGAACCAACAGATGACCATGGCCATAGAAATGCTGCAGATGGATGCGCAGGAGTTGGACACCTATCTTCAGGAACTGGCGCTGGAAAATCCCATGCTGGAAATCCATCCGCCCAAAGAGACCGGGATACAGTCCTGGAACACTGTATCTGCCAATCATTCCGCGGATGACGGAGGGAGTCTGGGCGAGCTGAGGGCCGCTGCGGATGGCTCTTTGAAGGGCGAGGTACGGGAGCAGATCGTTACCGCACATGTGCCGGAACTCATGCGCCGGGAGCTACTGTATCTACTGGGCGAAATGGATGCGCAGGGCTATCTGCCGGCGGACACGGGGGATCTGCAGGCGTTTTTCGGCGACCGGCAGCGGTATGAAAACGCCGTGGCCGTGCTTCAGTCCATGGACCCCCCGGGCGTGGGCGCACGGAGCCTCTCCGAACGGCTTTGCCTCCAACTGCGCCGCCGGGGCGTCACCGATGAGCTGCCTTACCAAATTTGCCGGGGCCATCTGGAGGCGCTGGCCCGGGGACAATGGAACCTCATCGCCAAGGCGCTGAAGGTCTCCAAGTCCCAGGTGCTGGAGGCCCAGGC
This sequence comes from uncultured Clostridia bacterium, assembly GCA_947644595.1. GTDB lineage: Bacteria > Bacillota > Clostridia > Oscillospirales > Oscillospiraceae > HGM13010. The sequence continues at coordinate 69,878 of CANSAE010000002.1, read as the reverse complement.
CCTCATTCTGACGCTGGAAGCCCGGCCGTCCAACGGCTTCGGGGGAAGCGGCACGGCGCCCCACGTCCTGCCGGATGTGGAGCTGGTCTGGCAGGAGGGACAGTTCCATGTGGTACCTGCCGACCGGTATATGCACTCCTACAACGTGGATGCGTTCTACACCAAGATGGCACAGGACCCGTCTCTGACCCCGGAAGAACAGGCGTACTTCCGCAGCAAGACCGCCCAGGCCAAGTGGGCCATTCAATGCGTGGACCGGCGGCGGGAGACACTGTGCGCCTGCGTGGAGGGAATCTTGGAGCGGCAGTATGACTTTTTCCGCGGGACCGCCGACACGCCGGTGTCGCTGACCATGACGGAGCTGGCCGAACAGATGGAGGTTTCCGTGTCTACCGTCTCCCGGGCCGTGCGGGGGAAATACCTGACCTGCCGGCGAGGGACCTTTCCCCTCTCGGCGTTCTTCGCCAAGGAGATCAATGGGCCGGACAGCGGCACCCGTCAAGATGCTTTGGACACCATAAAACAACTGATCGCCGGGGAAAGCCCCGACGATCCTTTGAGCGACCGCGTCATTGCGGAACGGCTGACGGCCCAAGGACTGCAGCTCTCCCGGCGCACCGTGGCAAAGTACCGGGAGAGTTTGAATATCCCGTCCGCCGCCGTCCGGCGGGGGCGGAATCAGTCCAGCTGAACGCCGGCCTCATAACCGGAGCGCACCGCCTCCCGGATCCGGGCAGGTTCGTGCTCGTCGCCGATGCGGATGACCCGGTCAAAATTCTGTTCCAGCGCGCCGGAAAACGGATTCGCCGACCGCACGCCGATGGACATGACCACCACATCACAGGGGAGGAAGAATTCTTCCCCTGTGTTTGTATTTTCCAGGTAAACACCTTTGTCATCGATCTTCTTGCACTTGCGGTTGAGCAGGAACATCACCTGGTTCCGGTCCAGCACGTCCACAATGTCGTTGCGCAGGGAGCCGTTGCCGTCGGGGGCGATGTACTTCGCCATCTCCACCACGCACACCGCGTTGCCCTTGCTACGCTCGGAAAGCAGCTCCGCCGTCTCCAGGCCAGTGAAGCCGGAGCCGATGACCACGATGGTCTTGCCGTTGAAGTCCTTTTCTCCCCGCAGGATCTCCGGCGGAGTGCAGATGAGCTTCGATTTGTCCGCGCCCTCGATGAATTTGGGGATGAGGGGCACGGCGCCGGAGGCGTCGATGATGGCGTAGTAGTGTTCCGCTTTCAGCTCCTCGATATCCGGAGTGTAGGCCTTGTTCACCCGCACGCCGTTTGCCAGCATCCGGCGTTCCAGGGTCTCGATGAGCCAGGCGTTTTTGTGCTTGGAGGTGGAGCGGCTGCCCAGATAGACCTGTCCGCCCAGGTAGGGCTGCTTTTCGTACAGGGTCACGTCAAAGTCCCGGGCACCCAGGACCCAGGCCGCTTCCATGCCCGCCGGGCCGCCGCCGATGACCGCCACCTTCCGCCGGGCACCGGTTCTGCGCAACGCCTCCGGGGTGGTCTCATAGCCCGCCCGGGGATTCACGGAGCAGCGTACCGCGCCGGCATCGTGGATGGCTTCGTAGCAGCGCATGCAGCTGATGCAGCGGGTGATATCCCCGTCCCGGCAGTCCCGGGCCTTGTTGGCCCAGTCCGGGTCCGCCAGATGGGCCCGGGCGCTGCCGACAAAATCGGTGATCCCGTCTTCCAAAAGCTGCTCGGCAAAGGCGGGCTCCCGGATCACCGTGACGGTGCAGACCGGGATGTTCACCACCTGTTTGGCCGCCTTGGCCAGATGCTTGCGCCAGCCGGGGTCAAAGGACGGCGGCTCCACGGACTGGCTGCCGTGGGACCGGGAACCGGAGGCAGAGATGTCCAGCAGATCCACGCCCCAGTCCTGACACATGCGGCACACCGCCAAGGTCTCGTCCATGTGCTGGCCATATTTGCCCGTGTATTCTTCCGCCGACAGGCGCAGCATGATGGGGAAATCCGGGCCGCAGTATTTGCGGATGGCGGAGAGCACTTCTTTTAAAAACCGTGCTCTGTTTTCCAGGGTACCGCCGTATTCGTCGGTGCGCTTGTTCAGGTCCGGGGACAAAAACTGATGGATCAGATAGTGGTGCGCGCCATGGATGGCCACGCCGTCCAGCCCGCCCTGTTGGATGCGGTAGGCCGCCTGACCGTATTTGTCCGCGATCTCATGGATTTCCTTCACGGTGAGGGGACGGGTCATCAGTCCGGTGCGCTTGGAAATGATCTTGCCGGCGGACACGAAATTGGCCCGGGCCACCAGGTCATTGTTGGCTTCGCTGCCCGGGTGGTTGATCTGCACAAAGCATTTGGCGCCGCCGGGATGGATCGCGTCTGCCAGCTTTTGGAACTCTGCGATGCTGTAGTCCGCATCCGCACGGATGGTCTTTTTACTCTGCAGGCCGGTGATGCTGTCCACGCAGGCCAGCTCTGTGATGATCAGGCCCACGCCGCCCTCGCTCCGGCGGCAGTAATAGGCCAGGTACTCCTCTGTGACCACACCGCCTTCCTTGCCCAGACCCGTCAGGCCCGTTTGGTGGGGCTCCATGACGATGCGGTTGCGTACTTCCAGTTTGCCGATCTTTCCCGGCGTAAAAAGTTTCTCATATTTCATATTCTGTCCTCCGTGTGCTAGTTACTCACATGCTCTCCGGTCCGCTTCCGCAAACAGACCGGGGGTGTTATATTGTCTGGCCAGGGCAAGGTATGTCTCGTTGGATCTGCGCCAGAATTCCAGGTCCTTTTCCTCCAGCGCCCTCAGGATTTTCGCCGGCGTACCGCCGACTACGACCCGTTCCGGGACGATCTGCCCTTTTTTCACCACAGCGCCTTCCGCCACCACCGCGTATGCGCCCACTTCGCTGTACAGGCTCAGCACTGCGCCCATGCCCACGCTGGCGTGGTCATGGAGGCGGCCGCAATGGACAATGGCGCCGTGGCCCACGGTCACGTTCCGGCCAATATGGCAGGAGGCCCCCGCACCGCCGACGTGGACGATCACGCCGTCCTCAATGGCAGTTTCGGCCTCAATGACGATGGAATTGGTGTCTCCGCGCAAAACGGCGCAGGGGCCAATGAAGCAGTCCGCCCCGATGGTCACATCCCCAATGATGACTGCGCCGGGGGCAATGTACGCACTGGGCGCAATGGTGGGGCGTTTGCCGTTGAATGTATAGATCATGCTGCCCTCCCTCTGACCGGTTTCATATGATGTTCCTGCGTTTGAATCCGGCGATCTCTGTATCGTCGTAACCTAATATTTGTTTTAAAACCGCTTCGGTATCCTGTCCCAGGGCCGGCGCACCCCGCCAGATGCGGCCGGGCGTCCCGCTCAGTTTGGGGTAAACGCCGAAGGCAGTGATCTCTTCCTTGATGGTTTGGTCCTCGTAGCGGACGAAGTCATCCCGCAGCAGGAATTGGGGGTGGGCCATGCACGCCGCCGGGTCGTTCACCCGGGAGCATGGCACCCTGGCGGCGCACAGGTGCGCCTCAATTTCATCGGCCGTGCGGGCCTTGCACCAGGTGCGCACCTCGGCATCGAACGCCCTGCCCAGGGGAGATTCCACGGTCGCTTTCCCGCTGGACACCGCAGCGTGGGTATATTTCTCCCGGTCCAGGCCCAGGGCCTCCACAAAGCGGTCAAAGACATTGGGCCCAAAAGCCCCGATGCCCACGTAGATGCCGTCCCGGCTCTCGAACAGGTCCCAGGGCTGGAAGCCCTCCGCCTTGGACCCGCTGCGGGTGAAGCAGGGCAGGCCCATGGCTTCCCGGGTGAAGGTATCCCGCATGATCTTGGCCTGGCTTTCAAACTGTGAAATGTCCACCACCTGGCCCTTGCCCGTCTTCTGGGCCGCAGTATAGGCCGCCACCACGCCAAACAGGGCGAACAGGGCGGTGATGTAATCGTTCAGGGACGGCTTGACGATGACGGGCGGGCGGTCTGGGAAGCCGTTATACAGCGCGAAGCCGGAAAAGCATTGGCCGATCATATCGTAGGAGGCCCGGCCGCAGATCTCCGGCACGCCGCCGAACTCCTTCCGGCCGAAGCCGGAGACGTGGACGATGACCAGCCGGGGGTTCACCCGGAGCAGCTCCTCGTCGTAGATGCCCAACTTGTCGATCCAGACCATGTTTTCAATGTATACATCGCTCTCCCGGATCAGGCCCAGGAAAATCTCCTTTACATCCGGGTCGTTTAAATTCAGCTCCAGGGTCATGGACAGGCGGTTGCGGGCATCCTGTACCCAGGTGGCGCCGATGGTGCCGTGCTCGTTCTTCCGCACCGGCGGGAAGGCACGGAAATGGTCCCCGGAGCCGGGGCGCTCAATTTGGATGACCTCCGCGCCGAACTCCGCGAGCATACTGGCCGCGAAGGGCATGGCAATCAGGGACCCCGTCCCGATCACGCGCATTCCCGCAAAAGGGCCAAATTCTGGGATGAGAAATTTCCGTTCCTTCATAGCTGTTCTCCTTCTTCTCATTTCAGAGCGCAACAGGATACTGCCAAGGCAGTATCCTGTTGTTCTTTTCGGTGCTGACGCGCTTTGTCCCGGGGGCCCTGAAACTCAGATGTTGGTAGCGCCCCACTTCTCCAGGAGCTTTTTGGCCTCTTCCCGGCCGATGCCCCAGGAAGCCAGGACCTCGTAGTTGTCCTCGCCGATGCGGTGAGCAATTTGCATGGGACGGTTCTCGGGATTCTCGTCGATGGTGGAGAAATCCGCAAAGTACGAGCAGTGGCGGTTGGCCGCGATATCGTCGTGGCCTTCCCACTCGGGGTACATGGGGTAATCCTGGAACCAGCCCAGGCGGTTGTATTCCTCGTCCTCCCAGACTTCCCGGGCGGTGAGAACGGGCGCCACGGCCACGCCGGCCTTTTCCAGCATGTCGTAGGCGTCCTTAGTGTCGTCAAAGGTCATGAGCCAGTCGGTGATGATCTGCTCCACCTTCTCATGGTTCTTGGCGCGGGCGGGCAGGGTGCCGAAGTCCTCGTCGGTCTTGAGCTCGGGGCGGCCCATGCAGTCGCACAGGGGGTTCCAGGTGCTGGGGGCCACGGCACCGATGACAAAGGACATGGTCTTGCCGCTGTAGATGCCGTAGGGGCTCATGTTGGCGTTGTGGTTGCCGCTGCGGGACTGGACCAGGCCGGCCTGGTTCTGATTTTGCAGGGTGTCATTGATGTGTACCAGGTTGCGGACCAGGGAGAAGTCCACGAACTGCCCTTCGCCGGTGCGGAACTTGTGGAACAGGGCCAGCATCACGGCTCCGAAGAAGCCTTCCGCACCGATCATATCGCCGATGACCGCGCCGATGCGGGTCGGGGGGCCGTCGGGGAAGCCGGTCTGGTCGTTCAGGCCAGACATGGCGACCGCGCAGATGTCATAGGAGGGCTTGCTGCTGTACTTGTTGGGCTTGTAGCCGAAGGGAGTCAGGGCGCCGTAGACGATCTCGGGGTTGACCTTCTTCATATCCTCATAGCCCAGGCCGAACTTCTCCAGGAAGCCAGGGGTATTGGAGGACAGAACGATGTCCACGTTCTTGATGACATCCAGCAGGATGCGCTGAGCGTCGGGGTCGCTGAGTTTCATCTCGATGCACTTCTTGCCCCGGTCCTTGCCGCAGGCGTAGGAGGAGATGCCATTGCAGTAATATTTGAACTTTCTGCCGCCCTCCCCGCCGGGGACCTCGACCTTGATGACTTCCGCGCCGTAGTCCGCGAAGTAGGTGCCGACCTTGGGGCCGGACGCATTAGTGGTGAAGTCCAGAACTTTGATGCCTTCCAGCATTTTCATAAATTTTCGTCTCCTTTATCAAAAAATTTTTATTTGCACACAGGTCAGATGACGCCTTGCTCCGCGAATGTCGCAATGTCGGCGTCGGTATAGCCGATCTGCTTGAGATATTCGGCGTTGTGCTCACCCTTCCGGGGCGGGAACAGGTCCCGGCGGGCCGGGGTCCCGCTCAGTTTGATGGCAGAGCCGATCTCCTTGACCGTACCGTAGACCCCCTGGGGGTCCTCCATTTCAAAGACCATTTCCCGGGCGATGGCATGGGGGTCGGCAAAGACCTCTTCCAGGTCCTTCACTGGGGCCCAGCAGCAGTCCACGCCGTCTAAAAATTTGATCCATTCCGCCTGGGTCCTGGTTTTGAACAGCGCCCGAAGCTCGGTGAACATCACGTCCTGCTTGGTCAGGTCTCGCTGCCAGGCTTTGTAGTCCTCCCGGCCGATCTTGTCGCAGAAATTGGCCCATAGGTGGGGCTCGATGGCGCCGATACTGATGTACCGGCCGTCGGCAGTCTCGTAGACCTCATAGCAGGCGTTCTGGCCGTTGAGGATGTTCTCCCCTACTTGGGGGGACTTGCCGTTAACAAAATAGTCGTTGGCCAGCACCGGCAGCCAGGAAATGGCACCGTCCATCATGGAGGTGTCCACATACTGACCCACGCCATTTTGCTTCACGCCCATGAGCGCGATCAAAATGCCGATGGCCGCGTACAGCGCGCCGCCGCCGATATCTGCGATCTGCACACCGGGGATGGTGGGGGCCTGGCCCTTACGGGCGGTGAGGCCCAGGATGCCGGCGTAGCTGATGTAGTTCAGGTCATGGCCGGACAGCTGTTGATAGGGGCCTGTCTGGCCGTAGCCAGACAGGGAGCAGTAGACGATTTGGGGATTGATCTTCCGCACCGTCTCGTAATCCACGCCCAGCTTCTTCACCACGCCGGGGCGGTACTGCTCAATGACCACGTCTGCGTCCTTCACCAGTTTATAGAAAATTTCTTTCCCTTCCTTGGCCTTCAGGTTCAGTGTGATGCTCTTTTTATTGCGGTTGACCTGGAAAAAGGCTCCGCCGGTATTGCCGATCTTCGGGACCCCGCCGCGGAACAGGTCGCCGCCCTTCACCGCCTCCACCTTGATGACCTCCGCGCCGAAGTCCGCCAGGATCATGGTGCAGAACGGTCCCGGCAGCATGGTGCTCAGGTCCAGAACTCTGATGCCTTCCAATGGCAGTGCCATGGTTGATCCTCCTTTCTTTCCGGGACCGCCGAAGCGGTCCGGCGGTCCCTGTTTGTTCTTACTTGCCCAGGCCCAAGGCCTTGGCCACGATGCCCAGCTGCACCTCGGAGGTGCCGGCCATCAGGCGGTAATGCCGGGTGTCCACGAACTGGCGGGCAATGGCGTTATCCCGCAGGATGCCTTCGCCGCCCCAGATCTGCACGCCCAGGTCGGAGACCTTGAAGGACAGCTCGGCGGTGGCGTACTTGGCGATGGACACCTGGGTGGAGATGTTCTCGCCGGCCATGTACAGCATGGTCAGGTGCTCCACGTAGCTTCTGGCCTGGTCCAGCTCAATGGCGGCCTTGGCCAGCTCATACTGCCAGTGCTGGTAAGAGCCCAGGAGCTGGCCGGCCACCTTGCGCTCCTTGGCCCGCTGTACGGCCAGCTCAAAGGCGTATTCCGCCATGCCCAGGGTGCCCCAGGAGCCCATGAGGCGCTCTTTCTGGAGGTGCTCCATCAGGTAATAGAAGCCGCGGTTCTCCTCGCCCAACAGGTTTTCCTTGGGGACGACGACGTTGTTGAAGATGTACTCGGAGGTATCCTGGGATTTCAGGCCGATCTTGTTGAGCAGACGGCGCTCAAAGCCCGGAGCGTCGGTGGGCATGAGGAGCAGGCTGATACCTTTGTGGGGCTTTTCAGCCTTGGGGTCGGTGCGCACCGCCACGATGGCCAGGTCGGCCACCATGCCGTTGGAAATATAGATCTTGCCGCCGTTGACCACGTAATCGCCGTTTTTGTTCTTCACAGCGGAGGTCTCAATGTTGGCAAGGTCCGAGCCGTGGTCCTTCTCGGTCATGCAGATGACCATGCAGCAATCGCCGGAGGCTACCTTGGGCAGCCACTTTTCCTTCTGGGCCTCGGTGCCGTGGTGATAGACATAGGGGGCTACGGTGTCGCTGCTCAGACGGGTCAGCACACCGTTCAGGCCCCGGCGGTTCAGCTCCTCGCCGTAGACGATGGAGTAGAGCATATCCCGCTCCTGGCCGCCGTATTTCTTGTCCAGCCACATGCAGCCGTAGCCGTGCTCGCCGAACTTCTTGAAGGTCTCCTTGCCCACGCAGCAGTTTTTCTCAAACTCCATGTAGTGGGGAACGATCTCCTTGTCCAGGAATTCGCCAAATTCCTTGCGGAATTTTTCGTGGTCCTCAGTAAAGGGCAGCAGACTCTTTTTGGGTAAACTCAGCATAATATGTTCTCCTTTTCTGTTCTATGACTGCGCCTTCCGCCGGGCTTCCCGGTTGAAGGCCTTGACGGTTTGCTGACTGCGGTTTTCGATCCGGATGGCCGCGTCCAGGTCGCTCACGCCCTCCATCAGGTTCAGCAGTTCCTTACCGGAGCGCAGGGCGATGGAGGTATAGCCCGCCAGGGTCTCGGCTTTTTCCATGGCCGCCGCTTCCAGCTGCTCATAGGGGACGCATTCCGACGCGAAGCCCAAGCGCATGGCCTCCTCGGCGTACATGTACCGGCCAGTGAGGAGAATGTCCCGGGCCGCGCCCGCGCCGATGAGCCGGGGGAGCATATAGCTGCACCCCAAATCTCCGCAGGTGAGCCCCAGCTTCAACAGGGGCGAAGAAAATTTCACGTTGTCCGCAATGATGCGGATATCCGACGCCATGGCCAGGAAGAATCCGCCGCCCACCGCGTAGCCGTGGCAGGCGCTGATAACGATCTGCGGCGCATGGTGCACCAATGTCACCAGCCGGCGCAGGTCCTCCTGCACCTGAAAGGATACGGACGGGCTGTCCCGGTCTTCCGGGATATTGAACAAGCCTTCAAAGTCCGCACCGGTGGAAAAGGCCCGGTCCCCCTCGCCCCGGAGGACGACCACCTTGACGGTGTAGTCCCCGGACAGGGCGGAGAAGAAGCGGAGCATATCCTCCAGCACGCCGCGGTTCCAGGAATTCAGCTTCTCCGGCCGGATGAAGCGCATCACCGCGATGCCGGGAGCAGGCAGCTCGACCCGGATATGTTCAAAATCGTAAATCATGTACTCAGCACAGGCCCAGCATCTGCCACAGGGGGACGCTGCAGATCATGCCGATGAGGTTGATGACGCAGAAGGCGAAGCTGCCCTTTTGGGCGGTGTTGTAATCCACGGCGCGGTCGGCCATGGCGATCAGGCCGGCGGTGGCGGGGTTCTGGTACGCGGTGTTCCAGCAGGTGCCGGAGACCCAGGAGGTGAACACCAGCACAAACAGGCTGATGCCGTATTCCGGCAGCAGCGGCCCGAAGATGGCCACCATCACGGCCATGCAGCAGCTCTGGGACACGATGACCAGACGCAGCACATAGGTCAAAATCACCAGGCAGGGGATGAAGATGTAGGGAGAGCTCAGCACGGGGGCCAGAATGGGGCCCAGGATGCTGGCGATCCAGGTGCTCACGCCCAGAGACTGCATCAGCCCCGCGATGGACAGCACGCCGCCCACGAACAGGGTGATGGTCCACATGCCCTTTGCGCCGATTTCAGGAGGTGTGATGAGGCCGCAGGCCACGAAGGCCACGTCCGCCAGTATGGCGATCATGCCGGCGTCGATGCCGTGGACCTTCTGGGTCAGCCACAGGACCAGGGCCAGGCCCACGATGATGACGCCCTGCTTCTCCTTCAGACTGAATTTGCCCAGGGCGGCATACTGCTCTTTGATGAATTCCACACTGCCGGCCTTCTGCTCCTCCGTGGGCTTACAGAAGAAGCGGCAAAACAGGTAGGTCAGCACAATGCCGACAACGTACCAGACCACGGCATTGCGGATCCAGGTGCCCCAAGACAGACTCTCACCGATGAAGCCCATCATCAGCGCCACGTACACGGAGCCGGAAACGAAGGCCATACCCAGCTGGTTGGTGCCCATGAAGTTGGCGAACCACAGGCCCAGGGCCTGCTTGGAGTTTTTCTCAATGCCCACGGCCTCACAGGTCTGGTTGATGACGGGCGCCATCATGGAGGACTTCGCCGTGGAGCTGGGGATGATGGGGGTGGTAATGACGCCGGCCAGCATCATGGCAGTGACCTGCCCGCTGTAGGTGCCGGGGAATTTGGTCAGGATCCACAGGGCCAGGCGCTTCATGATGCCGGAGTTGTTCACGCCAATAGACATGATAAACACGCCGATGCACAGCCACACCGTGCTGGACGCGAACTGGGCAGTGACGTTGCCCACGGTGCCCACCTTCAGGGCCACCAGCAGCACCATGGTGGCAAGAACCGCCGCCCAGTCGGGCAGGGCCTTGGAGATCATGGCGATCAGCATAAAGGCAAAGCAGCCCAGATACTGCCAGCCCTGACGGGTCATCATTTCAGACTCCGGAGGCAGGTAAGCGATCAGCAGCATGACGATCAGTCCGCCGATGACGCCGAGTATGGTTTTTCTTGTTTCTTTACTCATAATACTCTTCTCCTTTTTTGGTTTTATATCAAGCCGGTCCTCTCCGGCTTAATATACGATGTAAGATGTTAACAGCCGGCAGGCATGGATGGATGAAAGGAAGTATTTTGGAGAGATTTCATGGAGATAAAAGGAGAGGTATGTCTCCATGCCCACCGACTGTTATTAGCGGATATCACGTTTTTTCCGGAAAGCGCCTGGCCTCCTCGGACATTGCTTCGTATACGCTGCGCAGCCGTTTTCTGTCCGGCTTGCGGTTTTTGGTTTTGGGAACTTCCTGTACCAAGAAGAATTTTTTGGGTAGCTTATAGCGGGAGAGCTTCTCCTCGCACCAGGCTTCCAAGGCGGCTTCTGTCAAATCGGCGCCCACCTTGGGCTGCACGAAGGCCGCCGGGCACTCGCCCCGCCGGGGATGGGGGATGCCGATGACGCACACATCCGCCACGCCGGGGCATTCCGCAATCACGTCCTCGATCTCCCGGGGAAATACGTTGAAGCCGCTGACGATGATAAGGTCCTTTTTCCGGTCCTTGATGACCAAGTAGCCCTCCTCGTCGATGTACCCGATGTCGCCGGTATACAGCCAGCCATTCCGGACCATGCCGGCGGTCTCCTCCGGTTTTTGCCAGTATTCCTTCATCACGCAGGCGCCCCGGCAGATGATCTCCCCGGCCTCGCCGTCGGGCATGACCTGCTCGCCGGTCTCCTGGTCCACGATGAGATACTCGATGTTGGGATTGGGCACACCAACGGTCCCGGGCTTGCGGTGGCTGAAAGAGTTGATGGTGATGGTGTTCACTGTTTCCGTCATTCCATAGCCCTCGGTGATGGCTGCACCGGTGATCTCTTCCACCTTGCGCAGCACTTCAATGGGCAGCGGTGCGGAGCCGCAGGTGATGCATTTCAACGATGTGATGTCGTACTTCTGGTACTGAGGGTCCGAGGCAATGAGCTTCATCCACAGGGGGACCGACGGCCAGACCGTGGGCCGGTAGGTCTCGATGGCACTCAGGATCTCCTCCAGGGAGTCCGCAAAGTAGACCGCGCCGCCCAGGGACATGTTCACCACGATGGATTGGACAAAGCCGAAGGCATGGGACAGGCCCAGGCCCATCATCACCATGTAGTTGTCCTTGTCGCGCTCCGTCAAAATGGGCTTGAAATATTCGATTTGGGCCAGGGCCTTGGCCACGAAGGCGTAATTGGTCTCGCAGCAGCCCTTGAGCACGCCGGTGGTGCCGCCGGTATACTGGAGCACCGCAATGTCTTCGGGGGCAATGACCGTTTCCGGCTCTGTCAGATCGTCGGACAGCAGGTCTTCCCAGGGGGTCACTCCCGCCAGGTGGGCAGTGGGCTCCGCCGCGGGGCAGGAGATGATGGCCTTCACCCCCAGACGGTCCGGGGACAGCGCTCCCATCACCGCCGGCAGGCCCACAGAATCCGCGATGACCGCCGAGGGGGTGCAGTCCTTGATGCGCCGGGCGATTTCGTCCTCGGTGGACAGGGGGTTGCTGTTGACCATGATGAACCCCGCCTTGAAGCAGGCCTGGGCAATGGCGATGAATTCCATGCTGTTGGATACAAAGGTGATGACCCGGTCGCCCTTTTGAAGGCCGGCGGCCAGCAGACCGTTGGCGATGCGCACAGCCAGGGTGTTGTTTTCTGCGTAAGTCTGGCTGTTTCCCTTATGGCGGATATACATTTTATCGGGATGGGCATGCACCTGGGTCAGAAACATCTCCTTCATGGAGGTTTTGGGGATGGGGAAGCTGTAATTGACTTCGCTGTCCGAAATCTTTGCCCATTTTTTCCGTAGGCGCTCCAGCTCCCGCTCAAATCTTGCCTCACGTTCTTGATTCATAATTTGTCACCATATCCATTCTATAGGCCCCGGTAAGGCGCCCGGTAAGCAGGCGCTTTACCTGTTTTTGTCTATCGGTCAGATGCTGGCTGCCAGAGTGTATGCGGATGCGATGGCGTCGGGGATACGGCCGACCTTGACGGTGTCGCCGATGAGGTCGACTTTCGCGACTTTGTCTTTTACGGCCTGATACAGGTCGTCGTAGGGCTTGGCGCCGGCGGCCATGACCACCGTGTCGGCAGGCAGGAGCTGCTGGCCGTCCTCGTTTTCCACCAGGACGCCGTTTTTCTTGATTTCCAGGACCTTGGTCTCCTTCATCATGTTCAGGCCCAACTGGCGGCACCGGGCCATGATGGACCAACGGCTGCCGGGGTTGATGTCCTTGGCGAACTTGGGGCCCATTTCTACAACGCTGACGTTATGTACACCCTTGTTCAAAAGTTCGTGGAGCTTTTCGTCGGGCTCCGGACCGTAGATCATCATGAAGCGGAGCTGATCGGCCGTCAGGGTACCGATTTCGCCGATGTACATGGCGGTCTCCACGCCCACGTCGCCGCCGCCGACCACAACGACGTTCCTGCCCAGATTGGCAGTGCCTTCCAGCACGTCCCAGGCCAGCACGATGTTTGCGCCGGTCTCGGTGGGGATGGGCGGCACGAAGGCCTTGGAGCCGCAGGCCATGACCACGCGGTCATAGTCCTTGGACGCGGCGATGATATCCTCGGGGGTGGCGGCCTTGTTCAAAATAATCTCCACGCCCTGGGCGCGGCACATCCGCTCCAGCCACTGGCCCAGGTAGCGGATGTCATAGCGGCGCGGCGGTGTTGCGGCGTACATGGACAGGCCGATGGTGCGGTCCCGCTTCTCCCAGATGGTCACCTTGTGGCCCCGGAGGGACGCCACCCGGGCGAATTCCATACCGGCGGGTCCGGCGCCGATGACCAGAATCTTTTCGGGGTGAGCGCTCTTGACTTCCGTGGGCAGCTTGCCGTCGGCGTCGCACAGTTCCACTTCCCGGTTGCACTCATAGTTGCCGATACAGTAGGCGGGCTGATTGGCCATGACGTTGTCCAGGCACAGGGCGTTGCAGCCCACACAGGGACGGGCTGTCTCCGGATGGCCGGCCATAGCCTTGTTGGCAGCCTCGGGATCGGTGAGGAACAGGCGGCCCATGACGATGGCATCGAAATCGCCCCGCTCGGTGAGCTCTTCCGCTTTTTGCAGGTTCATGCGCATACCCATGGCCACAGGGGCTTTCACCTTAGCTTTGATCTGGCGGCCCAGGTACGCATAAGTGGCGTGGGGCACTTCCATAGTGATCAGGGGCACGTCGGACTCATGCCAGCCGGCGGTGATGGAAAAGCCGTCCACATAGCCGCTGTTGTCCAAAATCTCGCAAATTTCCACGATATCGTCTCCGGTGCAGCCGCCGGGGATGTAATCGCTGCCGCTGATGCGCAGAGCAATGGGAAAATCCGGGCCGACCGCTTCGCGCATGGCTGCCAGGGTCTCCATCATGAAGCGGTTGCGGTTTTCCAGACTGCCGCCGTATTCGTCGGTGCGGTGGTTGGTGACTGGGGACCAGAACTGGCCGTACAGGTAGCCGGAGTTGGTCTGGATCTCGATGCCGTCAAAGCCGGCCTTCTTGGCGATGGCCGCCGCGTCGGCCTGCCATTTCACAAAGTCGTGGATCTCATCCACGGTCAGCTCCCGGGGCATTTCAAAGTGGGTGAACTTGCTGGGGATGGCAGAGGGCGCCACAGCCTGCTCTCCCTGGATGCTGCGCTGATAGGCGTAGCGGCCGCGGTTCATGAGCTGGGCGAAAATCTTGCTGCCCCCTTCGTGCACGGCGTCTGTCAGCTTTTTGAGTTGTGGGATGAATTTTTCATCCGTCAGCAGCGCACCGTGGTGGGGATTGTAGCGCACCTTATCCCACTGCATGTTCGCGAAAATGATCAGGCCCACACCACCTTTGGCCCGGCGGCGGTAAAATTCGATGGTGGAATCCGGCACGAAGCCTTCTTCCGTGTTGCCGATGCTCATGGGTGCCATGATCATGCGGTTTTTCAGTTCGCATTGGTTGATCTTGTAGGGCGTGTAAAGCTTTTTCATAACTTCCTCCTATAGTTTCTCTGAATTCATTTGATCCATTCCGGATGCTTTTTACTGACACCCTGATATATAGCAAACAATGTGCCAGTTCCGAGAAAAATGATAAAAATTTTTCAAAAAATAAAAATCGCCGGGACGCTGTTGCGTCCCGGCGATTTTGTTTTGTTGTATCATTCAGGCTTTCTCATTCCGTAAAATGCGGTACAGGGTGGACCGGGAAATGCCCATGCGTTTGGCCACCAGGGTCTTGTTGCCGTCCAGCTCCTGCATCAGCCGAAGGGCGATCTCCCGGCGGCGCTGAACATATTTCGTGCCCATTGCTTCCGGCTCATCCTTCCCGGACTGGGCGGGCTCCACATCCGACAGGTGCGTGAGGCTCCCCGGCAGATGCCGTAACTGGATATATCCGTTCCCCGCGGTGATCACTCCCCGCTCGATGACGTTCCGCAGCTCCCGCACATTCCCGGGCCAGCGGTAGTCCATCAGGGCGTACAGCGCATTTTGGGAGATGCCCTGGATGTGGACGTTGTTTTCCGCGGCATAGCGGGTGGTGAAGGCTTCCGCTAAAATGGGAATGTCCTCCTTCCGCTCCCGCAATGGCACCATGTTCAGATTGATGACGTTCAGCCGATAATACAGGTCCGCCCGGAACTTTCCATCGGCGATGTATTGCTGCAGATCCCGGTTGGTGGCGGTGATGATGCGCACGTTGATGGAGATGGGCTTATCTCCGCCGATGCGGGTCACCGCGTTCTCCTCCAGCACCCGCAACAGAACGCTTTGCATCTCCAAGGGCATCTCTCCGATCTCGTCTAAAAACAGGGTGCCGCCGTCGGCCAGTTCGAATTTTCCCTTGGCGCCGGAGCGGTTGGCTCCGGTAAATGCGCCGCCCACATAGCCGAACAGCTCACTGCCGATCAATTCCTTGGGCAATGCCGCACAGTTGATGGACACAAAGGGCTTCTCCCGCCGGCAGCTCGCACCGTGGATGGCATGGGCAAACAGCTCCTTGCCAGTGCCGCTCTCCCCCTGGATGAACACCGCGCTGTTGGTGTCCGCAATGCGCTCGGCAAAAGTTTTGAGCTGTACAAATTTCGGGGAAACGCCCAGCAGGTCATCGAAGGTATATTTGGGCGCAAAGCCTTGATTTTCCTGCTTTCCCGCTCCATCCGTGCGGTACAGGGTCACGAGGACCGCGATCCATTCCCCGTCCCGCTCCACCGGCGTACAGTCCACGTAATACGGCCCCGCCGGGGCCCGGGAATCGCCGACAAACACCCGCTTTCGCGTGATCTTCCGGCCGGATTCCAGACAGCTTTTCACAAAGCCGAATTCCGGCAAATGCTCCGCCAGTGCCTTGTTGATGGTAGTCAGCGGGTCGGCGTGGAACATCTCATAGAACCGGTCATTGGCGTATGTGATGTACCCGCCGTTGTCCACGATCAGCACGGCATTCCGGCTTTGCTCCTTATTATAGGTCATACTTACGATGGTGTCCTTGATGAAGATATCCTCCGAGGCCTGGCCGGTGGTGATGATGAGTTCTGTGCTCTCAATGAACCGGAACAGGGCCGCCAGGTCCGGAGTGAGGTTCTCCTTTCGGGTGATGAGCAGGCCGATGCCCGTGCGGGAGTATCGGCCGGGGATCTGATAGGCATAGCAGGCATAGGGCTTCATGACATCGATATAATGGTCATCCCCAATGACCCACACACCCTTGGGCGCGCGCATGGACATCACTGCAGCGTTGGTGCCGATCACCGTTTCCCCCAGATTCGCTCCCAGGCAGAAGTTGATGCGCTTCAGTTCGTCCTTCAGTGTCTGGTCCCCGTAGCGGCCGAATACGTCAAAATTGTTATACACATAGCACAGCACCGTATGGTTGGCTTTCAAAATCTCCGTGAGATTCTGGTAATACAGGGGCGTGCTGCGCCGCATCAGATGGATATGCCCGGAAACGTGGGACTTTCCGCGCTCCACCATCTCTTTCGTCACCGGCGGCAGGCGGTCCATGTGTGCGTCCAGCCCTGATTTCTGGCAGCGGTACAGGGAGCTTTCGATCATGCTGTGGATCGACCCGGTTTGCCCTACCGTTTCGTAAAGCTGTGCGTCAATTGTCGTCATAAAATCCCTCCAGTCTTCTCTCCGATTCTGATGGATATAGTATAGCAGTTGTGTTCCAGTGTGTCAAATCGTCAAAAATGTCGCAATGTGAAACAGCGTTTGTGTGTTCCACCGTGTCAAAATGACACAGTTTTAACGATTTGAGCGCCCGTTTCCCCACAGAGGCACAGAAAAATCCGCTGGCTGCCGCAACAAAATCGGTATATGATTCGTACTATAAGCAGAAGGGAGGAAGGTCTATGGCAATCAGGTCCAACCGGCCGGTGGACTGGGAACGCATCGTGACCGAACAGGAAAACCGTTTGTACCGCGCCGCGCTGGCCATTCTGGGGGACGCTTCGGAGGCGGAGGACGCGGTGCAGGATACCTTTTTGAAGTATTTGGAAAAGCGTCCGGCGCTGGAAAGTCCGACTCACGAACAACGCTGGCTCATGCGGGTGTTGGTGAATGGATGCAAAACCCGGCTGCGGGCGGCATGGCGGCGGAACCTGCCTCTGGAAGAGGGATTGGCCGTGGCCTCCCCGGAGGAACGGGCCGAGCTGGAAGAGCTGATGGCTCTGCCCCCCAAGGACCGGCTGGTGATCCACCTCTATTACTACGAGGGCTACAAGACCGCCGAGATCGCCCAAATCACCGGGGAACAGGAGGGCACTGTACGCTCCCGGATGTCCCGGGCCCGGGAAAAGCTGCGGACGCTGCTTGCGGAGGAGGAACTATGAAACACTATTCGGAATATATGGACCGACAGACGGTCCCTCCGGCGCTCCATGAAAAACTGCTGGCCATGGAAGCGACGAAACAAGTCCGGCATTGGCAGAGATACGTGGCGATGGCAGCCTGCTTCGCGGTCATCGCGGGGCTGGGGGCGTGGCGCTGGACGGCGTCGCTTGACCCGGTGCAAAGTGATGTGGAAATTTTGGAGCCCAGGTTCCTGCCCCGGCTGGCCTATCCTGAAACCAACCAGGGCGAGATGTCCGCGGACATCGCCCTGCCCGACGGGGCCATCACCGTGGAGCTGACCGATGCGCAAATTGCCGCCATTCTGGGCGACCCGCTGGCATCGGAACTGGAACGCTACGCCGTCACCGGGCGGGCCACTTACGACGGGACCGGCAAGTTGTGGCAGGCGGAATTGCGGGGCGCGGCGGACAACGGCGACAGCTTTTATATCGAGCTGGCCCCCGGGGAGATCCCGCCCACCTGCGTGGTGTTTCTCGGCGGCGAAATGACCGAGGTCTGCGGCGTGGAAGTCCAGGACTGGGGCCGGCGCTTCGATTCCAACGGCGACGGCGTGCAGGAGCACCACTACAACAGCGCTTTCATCGCCCACGACGTAGGCATCCGGGCAAGTTTCACCAGCGTGGACGGCTGCGACGACAGCACCCTGTTCATCTACCGCGCCGCGGAGACCGGGCTGACCCTTTCCCACATCGCGCAGCTGGAGGAGGTGCCGGAATTCCGTTCGGTGTGGCTCACGGACTACAGCCAGGCATTGAACGAGCCGGATTTCGCGGCGTATCTGCCCCAAAGCGTCCCCGCGGGCTTCGGCGAGTTCGGCGGGAAGCTGGTGTATCAACAGGGCATCGACAACCATCTGGTGGTGTACTGGCACCGGGGATATGACGACCTGCATCTCTACATCCGGCAGCCCGAGGACGGAACCTCCGGGGCGTACACCCCTGTGGACATCAACGCGCCCGAGACCTGGGACCGCCGGCTGTACAGCGGCGATTTTTGGGGCGAGGGCCTGTCTTCTGAATTGCTGGATACACTGTATTTCCCTACCTTCCGGGCAGAGGATATGACCCGGGACGTCATAGACGGGCGGAAAATGCCCCGGGACACCGGGGGCGATTCCTATCAGTTCCACATCCTGCACCCTGACGGCACAGCGGTGGAATACAGTATTTCCGGTCTGACCGCCGACGAGGTCTGGGCTATCGTGGAACCCACATTATAAAAAAAACCCCCGCTCAATGAGCGGGGGGTTTGTATGTTACCGTATCAATCCACCCGGATGCCGGAGCGCAAAATCGCGTAGAAAATCACAATGACGCCCAAGACGATGCGGTAATAGCCAAAGACTTTGAAGTCGTGCTTGCGCACATAGTTCATTAAGAATTGGATGGCCGCTACGGACACCAGGTAGGCCACCACCACGCCGGTCATCAAAATGAACATCTCCCAGGTGGTGAAGCCCAGGCCGAATTTGACGATCTTCACCAGGCTGGCCCCCATCATAGTGGGCACGGCCAGGAAAAAGGTGAATTCCGCCGCCGCCGTGCGGGAGACACCCAGCAGCAGGGCGCCGATGATGGTCGCTCCGGACCGGGACGTGCCGGGAATCATGGCAAGGGCCTGGAAAAAGCCGATGATGAGCGCCGTTTTATAGCTGATCTGGTCCAGGGTCTGGACGGTGGGTGTATGCCGCTTGTTCCAGTTTTCCACCAGGATGAACAGCATCCCGTATAAAATCAGCATGGCGGCAATGGTGTACGGCGTGCCGAAATGGGCTTCCAGCCAATCGTCAAACAAAATGCCCAGCACACCCGCCGGGATGCAGCCCACGACCACCTTGAACCACATGGAAAAGATATCCTTTTGGATGACAGGCTTCTCCCGGAGGCGGAAGGGCCACATCTGGTCCCAGAACACGGCCACCACCGCCAGAATGGCACCCAGCTGGATGACCACGAAAAACATTTCCTTAAATGCTTCGCTCATTTGCAGTGCAATGAGGTCATCCAGCAAAAGCATGTGCCCCGTGCTGCTGATGGGCAGCCACTCGGTGATGCCCTCCACGATGCCGATGAGGATGACTTTCAATAATTCAATGATATCCATAGCCGCGCCTTTCTGAAAATGGATTGCCCATAGTATAGCAGAATATTATGGGAAAAACAATCCAAATATGCAGCCCCGGCAGTGAAATCACTGCCGGGGCCGGCGTTTAAGCAGAATATCCTTTGCTGCCGGAAATGGTCACATTGCCGTTTTCGTAGCCCACATAGAAGTCCAGTGCCTGACCCAGGTCCCGGAGCTTGAAGTAATTGAAGCCGTCAATATTGTATACCGTCAAATCCAGCTTCTCTCCGTTGACGTAAATAGTGCTTCCGGAGGGAACGGCGAGCTGGGCTTCGGTGCCCGCAGCGCCGGTGAGCTCCGTGCCCGTCATGGTGTAGGGCTTGCCGGAAGTGGCGGTCACGCTGCCGGTGGCGGTGTCATAGCCCACCTCAAACTGCTTGCTGCTGCCATTGAGCAGCGCCGCAATGTCCCGAATCTTAAAATAGTTGCTACCGTTGATTTTATAAATGGACGGTGTCTGCAATTCGCCGCCCACATACAGCTTATCATTGGTGGGGCTCGCCGTGTACATCTTGGTCTGGAAAGTATAGGCCTTGCTCTCGCCGTTGGAGAAATCCACCCGAATGGTGTGCGTCCCGGAAGCCAGGGCGCCGAAGTCCACGGTGCAGGGGTAGGGATAATCCGCCGGGGTGGCGACGGTCTTTCCGTCCAGGGTCCACACCGCCGTCAGCTTCGGGTCGGACCGGGTATAGGCCGCCAGCTCCACCACGCCGTCCAAGTCATTCATGACGGAGGAGAATTTCGTATAGTATTTGCCGGTATCCTGCACGCTGCTGACCATGGTGGGGTTGCCCGCCAGAGCGGTCCGGTAGGCGGCGCTCACCGTGGGATTATTGGAAAAGCTGTAGTCCGTCTGCTCCCATTCCACGCCATAGTCGCTGCTGACAATGACCTTGATCTGAGGATAGACCATGGACATATAGGCGTAGGCCCGCTGCATCCGGTCCGCTGCCCAGTCGGAGTTGTCCCCGGAATCAAATTTATTGCTGGACCCGCCCTCGGTGATGATGACGGGCTTGCGGTGCATGTTGGCCAGATTGATGGTCTGCTGAACATTCAGCAGGGCATCGCCGTATTGTCCCACGCCGTAAAATTCATCCCGGGCGGTATCGCCGCTGTGGTGGTAGCGGTTGTAATACAAGGAAGTTCCCACCCAGTCCACATATTCATCCCCAGGGTAGAAGCTATCCATATCCACCCGGTAGGCGCTGGAATAGTTGGGGGCGAACACCAATGCCGCATTGGGGGCGTAGGTCCGGGCCAGCTGGGCAATGTGCCGGTAGGCGGCGATGTAGTCCGCAGGCTTCGCTGTGTTCTCCCACACATTCATCTCCCCGCCGATGCGTACAAATACCGGAAAGGACATCGTGTTCAGATACTGGAAGGTCTCAGTCAGCCTGCTATCATAGCTGCCAGAGACCACAGGACCACAGTCGGAGCCTTCATTATCGAAATTCAGGTACACCAAAAAGGCGTGCTTCCCGTCTTTCAGGGCGCTGCCGTAAATATAGGACCAGTATTCCAGACTGTAGGAATTGCTCAGGCCATAATAATAGGACACCACGGATTCACCGGACAGGGCATCACCGTTGACCAGGCCGTACCGACTGCCCCCCAGAGACCCGCCCTGGGCCGTGCGGCCGTACCAAACGCCGCCCTTGGGCTCCCATTTGGCGCCGTAATAGGGATAATCACTGCCGGGTGCGTCCGTCACGGCATAAATCTCCGTGTTTGGGGCCAAGTCTTTGGCGGCGTAACGTCCGGTGGTGGTGCTCTCATCCGCCAGCGCCGCGCCGGGCAGCAGAGATATCATCAGCACTGCCGCCAGCAGCACCGCGCTCAATCGTTTGGAATGCTTCATTGTTCGTCTCCCATCCTGATAGTATTTTATGTACTATAACATGAAATCCGTTGGGACACAAGATACCCGCTGCATAGTTTGTTTACAATTTTCCTCTTGTTTCCCGGAGACACTTCGGTTATCCTAAGAGAAAACGCAATTTCAGGTGGCATTATGAAAAAAATCAACACCATCAACGATTATCTGCGCTGGCGGGGGGACCTGCCACTGGCCTACGCGCCCTTTAACGAAGTAGACAGCGTCATTTTGGCCATGACCAGCTTTATGGATCTCGCCGGCATCGTTCCCGGGCCGGGGCAGCCGGGCACGGTCTCTTTTCAAGATGCCCTCCGGCGGTTCGACGCCACGCCGGAAAAAAGCCGGCGATTCGGCGTCATCATCCCCAACGACACCCTGGAGCTGGCTCATCTGGCCGCAGAAAGCCCCCGCTTTGCCGACGCGGAGCTGTTCGCCTTTGAAAATATCATCGACGAGGAACAGGAAATGCAGTTCGCCGCCGTCACCTTCCGGCTATCTGACGGCACGCTGTTCGCTGCGTTCCGGGGGACGGATGATTCCATCGTGGGTTGGAAAGAGGACTTCAATATGACCTTCATGTCCCACGTCCCCGCCCAGGACCGGGCAGCGGATTATCTCAATCAAATCGCCCGGCAGTTCCCCGGCGGCATCCGCACCGGCGGGCACTCCAAGGGCGGCAACCTGGCCATTTGGTCCGTGGTCCACGCCGAGCCCGTGGTACGCCAGCGGGTCATCCGGGCTTACAGCAACGACGGTCCCGGCTTTTCCCTGGAATTGCTGGAGAGCGCTGAGTACCGCCAGATGCGAAGTAAGTGCATCACCTTTGTGCCCCAGTCCTCCCTGGTGGGGATGCTGCTGACCCATGATGAGAATTATCAGATCATCCGCTCCGCCCAGAGCGGGCTTTTGCAGCACGACCCCTTCTCCTGGGACGTGGAGCGGGACCACTATGTGTATCTCACCGAGCGCAGCGCCTTCGGCGAGCATTCCGATGCCGCCATGCGGCTGTGGATCGACTCCATGACCGCGGAGGAAAAACAGACGCTGGTGGGGGACCTGTTCAACGTGCTGGAATCCACCGGTGCCAAGACCCTCACAGAGCTGACCGATGGGGGATTGAAGTATCTGTCCGTCATGCGCAAGACTGTATCGGGCTACGACAAGGCCCGGCGGAAAAACATGAACCGCCTGCTGGGCCGACTCATCACTGCGCAATTTGAGGCAGCCAAGGCAGAAAAATAAAAAAACTCCTCTTTCAAAAAATGTCTCACAGAGTTTGCGGCGTGTGCGCCGCAAAGAAATTCAAACCGTTTTCTCCGGCGACATGCGCGGCGGAGAAAACACTTTGCGCGCAGCGAGCGTCGAATTGTCCGCTGGAAGCGGACAACTGAGGCGCAGAGCGCAGCGAAATTTTCTCGAGCCAGCGGCTTTGCCGCTGGCTCGAAATAAAAAGCCGCTCCCACGAGGGAGCGGCTTTTTATTTCGTTTTCGACACGCTGTCCAGCCCGTAATACATGGCGTAGGCCGTGTTGGGCCACTGGGCGGGGTCGTCGTTCAAATCGTCGTACTTCTGGTAGCAGTTCCATTTCGTCTGCCCGTGGATGGGGGACAAGGTGACATCCCGGTGTCCGGCGGCCAGCTCCTGGGCAATATGCTGCTCCCGCAGCGCGACGGCGTGGCGGGTCTCGTTCAGGTCCTGCGCCGCCCAGACGTAAGTGCCGGCAATAGCCAGGACCGCAAAAACCGCCACCACCCTTTTGAAAATGCGGTAGTTTGTGTCCGGCTCCGCCCACCGCCATAGCGCTACTGCCGCAACGGCGAAGAATACCACCGGCCCACTCCAAGTACGGGTGGGAAACTGGGGGGACATCACCATGGAATAGGTGCTGGCCAGCCCCGCAAGGAAAAAGATGCCAGGCTTGAGCAGGCCTTTCACGGGCCGTTTATCCATGACACCTTTGATGAGGAGCAGGAGACTCACCCCCAGCTCGGTCCCCAGATACGCCAGCAGCCGCACCGTGATGGACAGCCCCCGATGGATCCAGGTCCGCAGGCCGCCGAAGCCGCCGGCATTCGCCAGACGGGTCGCCTCGCCGGGGGACAGCAGCAACAGCAGACAGCCGATGGCGCTGCCGATCAGCCCCACCCAGAGCCAGACGGGGATTTTTTGCTTTGTGGCCAGCAGCCAAATCACGCAGCACAGGAAAATCACCACCAGCGCCACGGAGTTGTTCTCATTCGTCCAGCCCGCCAGCAGGCACAGCAGGAAATACAGCACCGTTTTCCACCCGGCCATGGGGGCGAAGTCACTGTCCAGCGCTTTCGTCACCGGTAGCAGCGCCGCTAAAATGAACAAAATGCCGAACAGGTAGTTGCAGGACCCCACCAGCCATAAAAAGCTCTCGCCGAAGGCCGGAGTCACCACCCACAGCAGTGCGAACACGCAAAACAGCACTGCCGGCCGCAATTCCCCACTTTTGCCGTATCCATTCCGGTAGATAAGGCACCCAAGCGCCACAAAGGCCGCCGTATTCAATACATTGAATACCGGCTTGCCCCACATCAGGAAGAGCTGCGCCAGGGTATGCACCACCGTGCGGCCGTTCATGACTTGGTAGTGGTTCAGTTGGGACAAAAACAGCTCGTACAGATTGGAAATGCGGTACTTCCCTTCGGTGACGGCGAAGGTGTAGGTATAAGAATAGTCGTCCGCATAAAGGCAGGTAAGCAGGTTCAGGGCGTAAAACGCCGCAGCCACGGCGGCCAGCCCCAAAAGAATGCCCCAGCGGGACGTTTTGTTTTCCGGCAGTTTCATGGCTTGTCCTCCTGTTTCCCGCCGCAGCAATCGGAAATGATGTACCGGGGCCGGGCTTTGATCTCATCATAAATTTTCGCCAGATAATGCCCAATGATGCCCAGGCTCATCATCACCAGGCTGCCGGTGAACAATTGCAGAATGATGACCGTGGTGAAGCCGCCCAGGGCCACCCCGGAAAACTTCTGCCACAGGGCAACGACGCCCATGATGACCGACACCACCAGTGTGATGACACCCATCACGGTGATGAGCTGCATGGGGGCGGTGGTGAAGGACGTGATGTTGGTCAGCGCGTAGCGCACCAGCGCCCGGGTGGTCCACTTGGTCTGCCCGGCGGCGCGGGGCTGCACGTCGAACTCCACCGTGGCCGTGCGGAAGCCGATCCAACTGGACAGGGCCCGGAAAAAGGCGTGCTGCTCCCCCATGGACAGCAGACTGTCCATGGCTTTGCGGTCCAGCAGGCGGAAGTCCGAGGCGTTCATCAGGTCCATGCCCGTGGATTTGC
Organism: uncultured Clostridia bacterium; assembly: GCA_947644595.1. Taxonomy (GTDB): domain Bacteria; phylum Bacillota; class Clostridia; order Oscillospirales; family Oscillospiraceae; genus HGM13010. The sequence goes on along the minus strand of CANSAE010000002.1, from coordinate 45,239 downwards.
TGATGAGCCGGTAAAACACCCGGGCGGCGAGACCGTATCCGGCGGATTCCTTCCCCCGGCTGGCCTTCACGCCCTCGATGACCTCGAAGCCCTGCTCCCAGAGCCGGTACATGTCCACGATTTTTTCCGGCGGATGCTGCAAGTCGCAGTCGATGACCACGCAGCAGTCCCCCCGCGCCGCGGCGATGCCGGCGAAAATGGCCGCTTCCTTCCCGAAGTTCCGGGAAAAGCACAGCCCCCGCACCGCCGGGTCCGTCTCGCTCAGGGTTCGGATGACGCGCCAGCTCTCATCGGCGGAGCCGTCGTTGACAAACAACAGCTCATAACTGATTTCCGCATCCCGCAGCACCGCACCGATGGCTCGGGCGGCGGGGGCGATATTTTCTTCTTCGTTATACGCGGGGATGATGACAGACAGCATATGCCCACCTCATTCAAACCGGGAGACGTTCCCGATGGTTTGTTCCACAATGTACCGGGGCCGCTGCTTCACTTCCCCGTAAATTTTCCCGATGTATTCCCCCACCACGCCCAGAGCCAGCAAATTCAACCCGCCCAGAAACCAGATGGAAATCATCAGGGACGGCCAGCCGGACACGGTATTCCCCGTGAAGTGGCTGACCAATGTATACACCGCCATCACGATGGACACCAGCAGGGTCAGCACGCCAAGGACCGACAGCAGCCGGATGGGCCGCACAGAAAAGCTGGTGATGCCGTCAAAGGCCAACGTCAGCATCTTTTTCAATGTATACTTGCTCTCCCCTGCCTGCCGGGCCTGCCGGGTATAGGCCACCTGCGCTGTGCGGAAGCCCAGCTCCGGGATGATGCCCCGGAGAAACAGATTCCGCTCCCCGTATGAAAGCAGCCCATGGAGAGCCCGGCGGGACATGAGCCGGTAATCCGCATGGTTGTAGATAATGTCCACGCCCAAAAGCTTCAGAAACTTGTAATACCCCTGGGCTGTAAACCGCTTGCCAAAGGAGTCACTGCTGCGGTCCTCCCGCACGCCGTACACGATGTCGCACCCGGCCTCGTATTCCTGGATAAAGCGGTCGATGACATGGATATCGTCCTGTAAGTCTGCATCCAGTGACACACAGGCGTCGCACACATCCATGGACGCTTCCAGCCCCGCCAGCAGGGCCGCCTGGTGCCCCCGGTTCCGTGACAGCCTTACCGCGCAGAACAGGCTGTTTTCCGCTTCGCACAAGTCTCGGATGATAGGCCAGGTGTTGTCAGCAGAACCGTCGTCTACCAACGTGATACGGCTGTCAGCGGAAATTTTCCCCGCCGCCATCAGGCCTTGCCACTTCTCCCGGAGAAGCTCCGCAGACCGGGGCAGAATTTCCTCTTCATTATAACAGGGAACGACCGCGTAAAGTGTGAGCATAGAAAAACCTCGTAGAGTTCGCGTCCGCAGACGCGAAAAAATCAAATCCGTTTTTTCCGGGAGCATGTATCACGGAAAAAACACTTCTCAGCTTGGGAGTGTGCCCCCCAGGGCGGGCTGTGACCTTCTCAAATGAAAGCATACGCTTTCATTTGAATGTGAAGAATCTTTGGCCGATATAATTGCAGCAGGTGAACAGCACCATTCCCACCAGCATGGAGACATTGTCCCGGATGACCTGGGTGCTGTCCGCCAGCAGCAGCCGCACCAGAGGCTTTGCCGCGCCATAGGCCAGGAAATAGCACACGGCGATGTTCAGGATAAAGCGCAAAACCTCTCGGAACGACCAGGTTTTGCTTTGAAACGTAAAATACTTATTCAGAAAAAAGCTCAAAATACTGGTGAGCGTGTAATTGGCGGCGCTGGACAGCCAGTAACTCCAGTGGGCCAGATTATACAGACCGAACATGATGCAGGTGCCCACGGCGGTGTTGATACAGCCCACAATGAGAAAGCGCACCATGGAGATGTCCAGAAATTTTTTCCATCGTTTGTTCATAATTGATTAGTATACCACAATCCGGCGGAAATGAAAAGTCTCAGGCTTCCTCCATCCGCCCGGTGGCGATGGCGTGGTCAATCCACAGCTTCAGCGCGTCCACGGTGAGGGACATCTGTTCCAGATTTTCCCGGATGACCTCGAAGTCCGCCCGCTCGTCCTCGGTGATCTCCCCGTCCACGGTGATCTCAATGAGCCGGTCCTTTTCCCGGGTCAGGGCGTTGAGATGGGCGATGATCTCCAAGGTGATCTGGGACAGCTCCTTAAACTGCACTTCCGGCACGTGCACTTTCCCGATCTCGCATTCCTGAGAGCAGTAATGGTTGCACAAGGCGGGATTCCTGTATACCAGGGCCATGCGCAGCACATCCTCCGGCCGGGGCCGGACCTTTTCGCTCTCAATGCGTTCGATGCGCTCCGGGGAGATGCACTCCAGCCGTTCCGACGCCTCTTCCCGGGTCAGACCCGCCTGCTCCCGGCTGCGCTGATAAACATTTTTGTGTTCCCGTGTGGAGCTTCTTCCCATGCCGCCGTGCCTCCTATTTTGCGTAATTTGAAAAATAGACGGCCCGAAACCGCCGCTTTTGTCATTTACTTTCAATCGACAGGATTATACAATAGAATCACAAAAAGTACAAGGAGGAATCATTCTATGGAGCGCTTTCAAAAAGTCTACAGTCAAGGTGTGATTGAGAAAACAGAAATCTGGGCGGACACTGTGTCAGGCATACACTATCTGTTCCACCGGAACGGCAACGCCAGCGGGTTCACACCCCTGCTGAACCGGGACGGCACGCCCGTCACAACACCGGAGCAGCCGTGAATACGGCTTGCAAGCTTGTTAGGCTCAGTGTATAATTCAATCATCGACAATTTTTGACAATAAGAAGGAGGAAACAACATGCTGCAAATTCTTGCAAAGGTCCTGCCCATTCTGATCCCCGTGGTCATCGTCATGGTCTTTTTGCTCACGGGCTATGTCAAAGCCCCGCCGGATCAGGCGTACATCATTTCCGGCATGAAAAAAGAAGGCCGTATCCTGATTGGCCGGGCGGGCATCAAAATCCCGTTCTTTGAGCGTCTGGATAAGCTGTACCTGGGCCAGATGACCGTGGACATCAAGACGGAGCAGTCCGTGCCCACCAACGACTTCATCAACGTGAACGTGGACGCAGTGGCTAAAGTCCGCATCGCCCCCAGTTCCGAAGGCATCAAGCTGGCGGCCAAGAACTTTTTGAACAAAAAAGCGTCTGAGATCGCCGCAGAACTGCAGGATTCCCTCCAAGGCAATATGCGCGAGATCATCGGCACACTGTCCCTCAAGGAAATCAACACCGACCGGGATTCCTTCTCCGATCAGGTGATGCAGAAGGCATCCAAGGACATGGATAAGCTGGGCATTGAAATTCTGTCCTGCAACATCCAGAACGTCACCGACGAAAACGGGCTCATCAAGGATCTGGGTGCGGATAACACCTCCCTCATCAAGAAAAACGCCGCCATCGCCAAGGCCCAGGCCGACCGCGACGTGGCCATCGCCCAGGCGGAGGCCGACAAGGCCGCCAATGAGGCTCGCGTTCTCTCCGACACCCAAATCGCCCAAAAGAACAATGAACTGGAAATCAAGAAGGCTGAGCTGAAAATCATCGCCGATGCCAAGCAGGCAGAGGCGGACGCGGCCTACACCATCCAGCAACAGGAACAGCAAAAGAGTATCGAGACCGCCACTGTGAACGCGCAGATCGCAAAGGCCGAGCGTGACGCGGAATTGAAGCGGCAGGAAGTCGAAGTCGCCAAGCAGACCCTGGACGCGCAAATCCGTGCCCAGGCGGACGCAGAGCGGTACCGCCAGGAGCAGGTAGCGCAGACAGACCTGTTCAAGCAACAGCAGGAGGCGGAGGCCCGGAAGCTGGCCGCAGAAGCCCAGAAATTCGCTCAGCAGCAAGAGGCCGAGGCCAATCGCTATGAGCAGGAGCAGGCCGCAGAAGCCCAAAAGCGCGCCGCCGACGCGGCGAAATACGCCCGGGAGCAGGAGGCGGAAGCCAAACGCTACGAGGAAGAGCAGGCCGCCGAGGCCGCCAAGAAGTCCGCGGAAGCCGCCAAGTACGCCAAGGAGCAGGAGGCCGCCGGTATCGCCGCCGTGGGGCGCGCGGAAGCGGAAGCCATCCAGGCCAAGGCCCTGGCAGAAGCGGAGGGCATCGACCGCAAGGCGGAGGCCATGCGGAAGTACGGCGAGGCCGCCATTGTGGAAATGATCGTCAAGGTCCTGCCAGACATTGCCAAGAACGTGGCCGAGCCCCTGTCCAAGGTCGACAAGATCACCATGTACGGCGAGGGCAACAGCGCCAAGCTTCTGTCAGACATTGTCACCGGTACCACGCAAATTACAGAGGGCTTCACCGCCGGTATGGGGCTGGACCTGAAGTCCCTGCTGGCCGGGCTCATCGGCGGCAAAATGGCCGCGGGAGATACCCAGCCCACTGTCATCAACATCCAGACCCCGGACACGCAGGTGGAGACGCCTACGGAAGAGTAAACGGACATACGAACACCCCCGGACACATGTCCGGGGGTGTATTTTTTGTGCGAAAAGCCTTCCCCACTCAGGGGGGAAGGTGGCGCGAAGCGCCGGATGAGGGGGGCTTAGATAGATGTTCTATTCAGGAACCCCTCACCCGCCCCTGCGGGGCACCCTCCCCCCATAGGGGGGAGGGCTTAATGTGCTTCCTCCTCATATTCCAGCTCCAATACCGCTTCGCCTTTTTTCGCCTGGGCATATTCGTCGTGGTGGGGGATGCGGTAGCGCTTTCCGTCCTTGACGAAGTTGGACCCGGTCTGGTGGAAGTCGAATTTCACGCCGAACCGCTTGCAATCAGCGTAGATATGACGCACCCAGTCGAAATCACAGGTTCGGGCGCCCTCGTAGGATTCGCCGCCCACGCTCACCTGCTCGATGCCGCCGGTTTCCAGATAGGATGCCAGGGACACGTCCTCCAAAATCGGGGACACGAACACGAATTTGTGTTTCACGGGCAGTCCCAGCAGGATGGGCAGACGCTCGTCGACCTTTTCCTGACACTCCGCCGTTACTGCCAGGGCGATGTTGTCCCAACCGTCCCCCCAATCCCGGGGCAGGTGTTCCGCTACGCGCTCCGGGCGCTTGGTAGGGATGAGGAATTTCACGTCCGGCCGGCGGCGGATGATGTCCCAGGCCTCCTCCCGCCAGGGGTCGGCTTCCTCGATGAAGAAATCGGAAGTAAAACCCGTGGCCAGCTCCGTGCCGGAGGGTATTTTGAAGCCGCCCGCCCGGGTGCGTTTCAAAGGCAGATTAAAATTCGTTTTGGACCGGGTAACCACGTTCGCGTCCTTCCGCCGCTTGCCGTCGCAGTAGAACACATAGCAGTTGCGGCAGCCGGGACTGCATTTGTGGCAGCCGTGCCAGGGGTTCCATTGATACCGGGGCATGGCGGGGCCTCCTTTCTGTGGCTCACTCCGGCCAAGTCAGGTTTTTAGGCAACCCCAGAATGTAATCCGCCGAAACACCGTAGAACCTGCACAATGCTTCCAAATGGTCAATGTGCAAAGGCCGGTTCCCAAGCTCATATTGCCCATAATACTGTTGTGTCGTATGCAAAATCCGGGCAATTTCTGCTTGTGTCAGTTCCCGGCTCTCCCGCAGCCACCGTAATCTTTCGTTGTATTTCATAATGAGTGTCCTCTCGAATGAAATTGTTTGTTATTTTAGCATAAATCATATATTGTTTGTTGACTTTAAATCATAATTCATTTATAATGTAAGCCATAAATGATTTAAAATCAGAAAGGAGGAATCATCATGTACAGTATCATCAGCCAATTATATTATCAACGCTATTGCCCAAAGAATTTGGACGAAGCCGTTGCCCGGGAATGCGCGGAGATGTTTGATGTGGGCTTTTGCATGGGCGCGCGTATTGTGATGGAGGTCCTGTTGTCCATCAATTTTGCGTGAAAAAACAGGCCACCCTTTAGGGTGGCCTGTTTTTGGGTTTTATCTTACTTCTCGGCTAACTTCCGATACTTCTCGTACCGCTTCTCGCACTGGACTTCCGCTTCCGCAAACAGGCGCTCGGCGGTCTCCGGGAAGGTGCGGGTCAGGGAGGAGAACCGGGTCTCGCCCATCATGAACTCCCGCAGCTTGCCGTTGGGGGCTTTGCTATCCAGCTTGAAGGGATTCTCGCCGGCCTCCACCAGCTCGGGGATGTACCGCCACAGGGGCCAGTAGCCGCACTCCACGGCCATCTTCTCTTCGGTCTGGGCGATGCCCATGCCGTTGGAGATGCCGTGGTTGATGCAGGGCGCGTAGGCGATGATGAGGGACGGGCCCTTGTGAGCTTCCGCTTCCTTCAGGGCAGTGATGAGCTGGTTGGGATTGGCTCCCATGGCCACCTGGGCAACGTAGATGTTGCCGTAGGTCATGGCAATGGAGCCCAAGTCTTTCTTAGACGTGGCCTTGCCGGCGTTGGCGAACTGCGCCACAGCGCCGATCTGGGTCGCCTTGGAGGCCTGACCGCCGGTGTTGGAGTAGACCTCGGTATCCACGACAAGCACATTCACGTCCAGCCCGGACGCCAGCACGTGGTCCAGACCGCCGTAGCCGATGTCGTAGGCCCAGCCGTCGCCGCCGTACATCCACATGGACTTCTTGGGCAGTGCGTCGGTGTTCTTCTTCAGGAAGGTCACATCCGCACTCTTGTCCTTGGTAGCCTTCAGCGCATCCACCAGAGCGTCGGATACCTTACGGGTCTTGTCGCCGTTGTCGCCGTCCTTCAGCCAAGCCTTGATGGCCTTTTTCAGCTTCTCGTCCTTGGTAGACGCGACAGCCGCTTCGGCATGCATCTTCATCTGGTTGCGCATCTGCTCCACGGACAGGCACATGCCCAGAGAATACTCGGCATTATTCTCAAACAGAGAGTTGGAGGGCGCGGGGCCGTGACCCTGGGAATTCACCGCGTAGGGGAACGCGGGAGTGGAGGAACCCACGACGTAGGTGCAGCCCGTGGCATCGGCAATGTACATCCGGTCGCCGAAGAGCTGGGTCATGAGCTTCATGTAGGGCGCTTCGCCGCAGCCGGCGCAGGAGCCGTTGAACTCGTACAGAGGCCGCTCAAACTGGCTGCCCTTGACGGTGAATTTATCCATGGGATTGACCTTCTCGGACAGGGTCAGGCAGTGGTCCCAGTTGGCCTGCTCAGGCAGCTGGCTCTCCAGGGGTTCCATCACAAGGGCCTTGTTCTTCGCCGGGCAGACGTTGGCGCAGGAGCCGCAGCCCTGGCAGTCCAGCGGGTCGACCTGGATGCGGTAGGTTAGCTTTTCAAATCCCTTGCCCACGGCCTGCTTGGTCACACAGTCCTTCGGGGCCTTCTTGGCCTCGGCGGCGGTGAACAGGAAGGGACGGATAGCCGCGTGGGGGCACACCAAGGCGCACTGGTTGCAGCCGATGCAGTTTTCCGGGATCCACTTCGGCACGTCCGTGGCAATGCCGCGCTTTTCATACTGAGAGGTTGCCACAGGGGACACGCCGTCGGCATAAGGCATGAACACGGACACGGGCAGAGTGTCGCCTGCCTGATTGTTTGCGGGGATGAGAATGTTGCGCACATATTCGGGCAGATTCTCATCATGGGCCACAGGCTCATCCTTCAGATCCTTCCAAGCCGCGGGAACCTGGACTTCCACAACTGCGTCCACGCCCTTGTCCACAGCGGCGCAGTTCATGTCCACGACCTTTTGGCCCTTCTTGGAATAGCTTTTCACGATGGCGTCCTTCATATAGCCCACAGCCTTTTCAATGGGCATAATGCCGGACAGCTTGAAGAAGGCGGACTGCAGCACGGTGTTCGTTCGGTTGCCCAGACCCAGCTCCGTGGCGATTTCCGTCGCGTCGATGGTGTAGAACTTGATGCCGCGTTCCGCAATGACGCGCTTGACCTTATTGGGCAGGTGCTCCTCCAGTTCCGCACCCTTCCAGCTAGTGTTCAGCAGGAACGTGCCGCCGGGCTTGATTTCGGTCACGATATCGTATGTTTTAATGTAAGATTCCTTGTGGCAGGCCACGAAATCCGCCATGGTGACAAAGTATGCGCTGCGGATGGGCTCATGGCCGAAGCGCAGATGGCTCTTGGTCACGCCGCCGGACTTCTTGGAGTCGTATTCAAAATACGCCTGGGCGTACTGGTCGGTGTTGTCACCGATGATTTTGATGGAATTCTTGTTGGCGCCGACAGTGCCGTCAGAGCCCAACCCCCAGAACTTGCAGGAGATGATGGACTTTCCGGCGGTGACGATGTTCTCGCCCAGAGGCAGGGAAGTGAAGGTCACATCGTCGTTGATGCCCACGGTGAAGTGGTTCTTCTTGCCGGCCTTCATGTTGTCGAACACGGCCTTCATCTGGGCGGGAGTAGTGTCCTTGGAGGACAGGCCGTAGCGGCCCGCCAGCAGCTTGACCTTACCGGCCAGCTTGCTCTCGGAGATGGCGGTGCAGACATCCTCGTACAGCGGCTCGCCCAAGGCGCCGGGCTCCTTGGTGCGGTCCAGCACGGTAATGGTCTTAGCCGTGGCGGGAATGGCCTTCAGGAAGTGCTTCAGGCTGAAGGGACGGTACAGGTGCACCTGGATCATGCCCACCTTCTCGCCACGCTCCATCAGATGGTCCACAACCTCCATAAGCGTCTCGCACACGCTGCCCATGGCGATGACTACGCGGGTAGCCTGGGGATGGCCGTAGTAGTTGAACAGCTGATACTTCTTGCCGGTGACCTTGTTCACCTGCTTCATATAATCCTCCACGATCTCAGGCAGAGCGTTATATGCGGTGTTGCACGCCTCCCGGGACTGGAAGAAGGTGTCGGGATTCTGCAAAGTGGAGCGGATGGTGGGGTGCTCAGTGCTCAAAGCGTGGTCTTTGAACTTCTGCACCGCGTCCCAATCCAGCATGGCGCCCAGGTCCTCGTAGTCCAGCACCTCGATCTTCTGCAGCTCGTGGGAGGTGCGGAAGCCGTCAAAGAAATGCTGGAAGGGGATACTGCCCTTGATGGCGGACAGGTGGGCCACCGCCGCCAGGTCCATACATTCCTGCACGCTACCAGAGCAAAGCTGGGCAAAACCAGTCTGGCGGCAGGCCATCACGTCGGAATGGTCACCGAAAATGGACACGGAGTGGGTGCCCACGGTCCGGGCGGACACGTGCATCACGCCGGGGAGCATGGAGCCCGCCATGCGGTACATGGGGGGGATCATCAGCAACAGGCCCTGGGACGCGGTATAGGTGCTGGTGAGGGACCCGGTCTCCAACGCGCCGTGCATGGCGCCGGCGGCACCGGATTCTGCCTGGAGTTCCATCAGCTTTACCGGCTGGCCGAACAGGTTTTTCTTGCCGTTTGCCGCCCACTCGTCCACATGGTCCGCCATGGGGCTGGAAGGCGTGATGGGGTAAATCGTCGCTACCTCCGTAAATGCGTAGGACACGTAGGCGGCGGCTTCATTGCCGTCCATCGTCTTAAAGACTTTTTTCTTTTTCGCCATAGTTCTTCCTCCATATCGTTTTCAACAGTTGTCTGTCGATGACATTCGACAAAATTCTAATACAATCCCGCCAAAAAGTAAAGGGAAGTCCGGGCTTTTTCGCAGAAAGTTTTCTCTTTTTTATAGATTTCTTTGCAAATTTGTTGTATTCTGGGGAAAATCTGCCCTCCAGTCCCCCTTCCGGCATTTTTCATTGCCCATGGTCGGAAATTGTGGTACAATGAGACAAGCTACTTCTATCCTATGGAGAATCATCATGGCAAGAGAACCAAAAGAACCGAAAAGACGGAAAAAACATCATTTCATCCGCAAGACCATCTGCGGCCTGCTGCTGGCAGTGGCGCTGTTCATCGGCTATTGCAGCGTGTTTGGGATGCCGGAAGCACCCGCGGACACGATCTACAAGCGCAACGGCATCTGCAACATCCTCCTGGCCGGCACCGACGAGGGCGGGATGCGCACGGACACCATGATGCTGCTGTCCATCAATGACAAGGAACACACTGTTACCCTGCTGAGTTTGCCCCGGGATACGTACACCGAGGGCTATAATCCGCCCAAGCTGAATTCCGCCTGCGCTTCCGCCGGCGGCGGAGAGGCTGGAATGCGGCAGCTCAGGGGCGAGGTGCAGTCCCTCCTGGGCATCATCCCGGACGGTTATGTGCTGGTGAATTTCGATGTGTTTAAAGACATCGTGGATACTTTCGGCGGTGTGAAGTTCTACGTCCCCATGGATATGGACTATGAGGACCCGGCCCAGGACCTGTACATCCATCTGCAGCAGGGCTACCAGAAGCTCAACGGCGAACAGGCGGTACAGCTTATGCGCTACCGCTCGGGCTACGCCATGGCGGACCTGGAACGGGTGAATGTCCAGCGGGACTTCCTGCAAGCCGCGCTGGACCAGTGGCTGGACCCCTGGCTCATCGTGAAGGCCCCCATCGCCGCGGGCACAGTGTATAAGGACATGCAGACCGACCTGTCCCCGGGCAACTGCATCTGGCTCATTCGGGCTCTTTTACAGTGCGACATTGCCCAGCTCGACACCCAGACCCTCCCCGGTACGCCGCAGTATATCAACGGCGGGTCGTATTTCGTGCCGGATGCCGCGGCCATCGAGGCTCTGACGGCGGCGTTTGACCCCTATGAACCGACTTGGTAAAAATAAAAAATTTTAGGAGTGTACACTATGCCGGATTTCAACATCAATATCAAAAAAACGGACCCCAACGCAGTCATCCCCGTCCAGGGCACGCCCGGAGCTGCTGGCTTTGACCTGTGCGCCTGCATCGCCGCGCCGGTCACCATCTATCCCGGGGAAACGGTGCTCATCCCCACGGGCCTGGCTATGGAGATTCCATTGGGCGTGGCGGGGCTGATTTTCGCCCGGTCCGGCATGGCCTCCAAGCGCGGCCTGGCGCCCAGCAATAAGGTCGCCGTTATTGACCCGGACTACCGGGGGGAAATTTTCGTCAGCCTGCTCAATCACGGCAAAGTCCAGCAAACCGTTGAGCCCGGCGAACGCATCGCCCAGATGCTGTTCATGCCCTACGGCGTGCCCCAGTTTACCCCGGTGACAGAGCTTTCCGACACCCAGCGGGGCGAAGGCGGCTTTGGCTCCACGGGCAGTGCCGCTCCCGCTCCGGATCCCACGCCAGCGTCTGCGCCGGAACCGGAATACTCCCCCGAGCATCCCGACCCCAACGATTACCGGGATGATGACGAGCGCAGCGCCGATGAAGCCTTCGCCAAGGGTCTGTCCTACAAGAACGGCGACGGCGTGCCCCAGAGCAACGAGACCGCCATTGAATATTTCAAGATCGCAGCAAATCTGGGTCATGTACAGGCGCAGCTCGCCGTGGGCGGCTATTACTATGCGAAAAATGACTGCACGGAAGCCGCCAAGTGGCTGCAAATGGCCGCGGATCTGGGCAATGCGGAAGCCTTGTTCAATCTGGGCGTGTTCTATACGGACGGTTTGGGCGTCGATCAGGACCTTGCCAAAGCGGCGGATTTCTTCTACCGGGCCGCACGGCGGCACCATGCGGACGCCCGGTACGCTTACGCGGATATGTGCGCCAACGGTCTCGGCGTGGAGCAGGATCTCGCCAAAGCGGTAAAATGGTTCTCCGCCGCGGCGGAGCAGGGGCATGTGGATGCTATGTTCCGTCTGGGCCAGATGTATGAAAAGGGCGAAGGTGTGGATATGGACATTGCGCAGGCCCGCCAGTGGTACAAGGCCGCCAATGAAAAGGGGCACCGGGGCGCGACCCAGGCGCTGGTGATGCTTCAGGTGAAAGAACTGGAAGATCAATGACCGAATTTCCCGGACCGGGTGGTGCTAATGGGCACTACCCGGTCCTGTTTTTCACATGCCGCTTGTCTATCCGGCAAAAACAGGGTATAATACCAGCATCAGGAGGTCGCCATGGATCAGCTTCTCATCATCGGGTCCACTTGTGTGGATGTCATCATCGGGCTGGAACGCCTGCCCCGAACCGGGGACGACCTCCAGCCGAAGGGCCAAAGCTTTGCCGTGGGCGGGTGCGGCTGGAACGTGTTCCGGGCGGCGCGGCTCGCCGGGGCGGCACCGGTATTTTTGTCCCCGGTAGGCACAGGGGTCTACGGCGACATGGTCGCCCGGGAGCTTTCTGCCCGGGGCGTACCTATTCTCGCCCGGGTACCAGAGGAAAACGGCTGCTGCTACTGTCTGGTGGAGGAAAACGGCGAACGGACCTTTTTGTCCGTGCGGGGCGCGGAATACCGCATCACCCGAACGATGCTGGACGCCCTGCCGGGGCGGTATGCCATGGTCTACATCTGCGGCATGGAACTGCAGGAGCCCACAGCGGGAGACACGCTGTCCTGGCTGGAGGACTGCCGGGAAACGGCAGTGCTTTACGCGCCGGGCCCCCAGGGCGTGCTGCTGGATACCGCCCGACAGGACCGCGTTCTTGCGCTGAGGCCCATTTTGCATTTGAATGAAACGGAGGCACTCACCTTATCCGGGAAAACCTCCCCGGAAGCAGCGGCGGTCACGCTGGGAGGACGCACAGGAAACATCGTGGTCATCACCCTGGGACGTGCCGGCTGTCTGTGCCGCAAAGCGGACGGAACGCTGCTGCGGGTACCGGCCCCGGCAGTCATGGTGGCAGACACCATCGGCGCCGGGGATACCCACGCCGGGGTACTGCTGGGCTGCCTGCATCAGGGCATGGCGCTGGAAACGGCGCTGGACCGGGCGAACCGTGCCGCGGCGATCGTGGTCTCCCGCAAAGGCGCGGATGTGCCGGAATCGTGGGAATCTTTCTCGTAGGAGTGGGTTTCAAACCGGCCCGCAAACACAACGTCAAAGAATACCCCGGGCGGTTTTGGAACCCGCCCCTACGGATTCTCAATCACTAAGGAGGACTCCCCTATGGGACTGTTTGACATTTTCAAAAAACACGGCGAAGCCAACGCCGAGGCCATGCGCATGAACTTCATCAGCGCGCGGCAGCAAAATCAGAACCGCTGCCAGAAGCTCCGAGTAGAGCCAGGCGTGCTGAACGGGCTGTTCACCGACGGCAGGACCGTGAAACTGGTGAAGGTGGGAGACATGGACCACCCCGGAGTGCGGCCGCTGCCCTGCGATCCGTGCTATCTGGGGTCCAATCTGGCCAACCCCACGGAGCGGGCGGTGCAGCCGGGGAAATACCCGGTGTTCGCCGCGGTGCTGGACACAAAAATGACCGGGAAGGTCGTCAGCGCGGTGAAAATCAAATTTTCCGACGCCCTCACCGTGCGCCACGAGATCGCCATGCCTCTGGGTATGAAGGCCTGGCAGGCCGACGACCCCATGGTGTTCCCCGGAGTGAACATCGAGACCGGCGTTTTGTGCCTGGCGGACGAGGTGACGGAGCTGCCCTTCGCCGCGTACATGAACCGCTGCTACGACAAGGGGCAGGACCTGATCCACAGCGAGCTGCTTCCCCTGGTGGAAACGGACCTGTATGCCATGTGGACCATCCCCGGTACGGACTATACCGTGCCCATCCTCAGCGCCGGGCTGGGGCAGGGTGTGTACAACCCCTATTGGGGATTTGATAAAGATAACCGCCTGACGGAACTGGTGCTCCCGCTGGTGTATCCGGAACTGTTTTCATAACAAATAGGCGGGGCCCGTCCCCTGCCCGTTCACAGAAATATACGATCGAAGCCGTAGGGGCAGGATACAGTCACCTATGCGCACGACCCCATGCAGAAAGCGGGAGGGTTTAGAACCCTCCCCTACAAACGAAAACGAAGACTACCCGTTGAATTGGGCAAATGCCCAATAGGGGCGGGCCCGGAACATAATGCCGGGAAAAGACGAAAGGAGCTACATATGCCGAACATTAAAAAATTGACGGAAAATCTGGAAAAGAACGGCTTCATGGTGTCGTACTACGAGACCGGAGTGGAAGCCGTCAAGGCCATCGCCGCGGCGGTCAACGGTAAGACCGTGGGCATCGGCGGCAGCAAGACCATTGAGGCCCTGGGCCTGTTCGAGGCCCTCAAGGACCATAACAGTGTCTCCTGGCACTGGAAGCAGACTTCCCCCGACGCCAACGACGTGTCCGCCCAGGCACAGGTGTACCTAACCAGCGCCAACGGCGTGGCGGAGACCGGGGAGATCATCAACATCGACGGCACGGGCAACCGCATCGCCGCCGCCCAGTACGGCCGGGAAAAGGTGTACATCATCATCGGCGTGAACAAGATCGCCCCGGACTTTGAAAGCGCCCTGTGGCGGGCCCGGAACATCGCCGCGCCACTGAACGCCAAGCGTCTGGACCGCAAGACCCCTTGCGCCCTGTCCTCGGAGATGAAGTGCTACGACTGCGACAGTCCGGAGCGCATCTGCCGGGGATTGAGCGTGTTTTACCGTAAGCTGAACGGCGTAAAGGACTGTGAAGTCGTCATCATCAATGAGGAGCTGGGATACTGAGCCATGCATGACGAGTTGACGAAAATCGACATCCAGAAAATGCAGGAGGAGCTGGAACACCGGCGCAACGTTCTGCGGCCCCAGCTGATTGAGGAGGTCAAGGTGGCCCGGGCCTTCGGGGACCTGTCGGAAAACTTTGAGTACAAGGCCGCAAAGCGGGAGAAGAACCACAACGACAGCCGCATCCGCTATCTGGAAAGGATGATCGCCACCGCCGTGGTCATCGGCACCGAGTCCGCCGCGGACGAGGTGGGGCTGTTTGACACGGTGACGGTGTTCATGGAGGACGAAAACGAGGAAGCTGTGTTCCGCATCGTGACCACCCTTCGGCAAAACCCGCTGAAGGGGCTTATCAGCAAGGAATCCCCCGTGGGCAGCGCCCTGCTGGGCCGCAAAGTGGGGGACGTGGTGCATATTCAGGTGAATGAGAAATATGGCTACGACGCAAAGATCATGCACATCGAAAAGGGGACGGACGATGAAGATCTGCCCATCACAAAATATTGAAAAGGGCGAGGAGAACTCCTCGCCCTTGTTTTGTAAAAGTTTACATTTCCCGTGATTTACAAATATGGGTTTTTCTGTTATGATAAATTGGTTATTATATGGGAAAAAGGAGGGCTTGCATGAATTACGGCTTTATCATCGGCAGCATTCAAAAAAGCCTGATCTATCATATCATCGCTTCCATCGCCGGGTGGTTCTCCCGGCAGTGGAGCGGCAGCCCCATTATCCAGTGGTTCTTGCGTCAGCCATCCGGCGAGGCCCGCAGCCAAAGCAGTGTTTTTTACCGGCTGTTTTTGACCGTTCAGCGGTTACTGTACAAGCTGTTTCATACCGTCCGGCTGGACAAGGTAACAGTGCACAGCATCTTCCGCAGGCCGGTGATCTGGTCCGGGCTGGCGGTACTGCTGGCACCGGTGCTGCCCACCATGGCGGTGCTGGGTCTGGTGCTGGTGGCGTTTTGCTCCCTGATTTTGACCTTCGGCTGTGACCCGGAGCGCAAGCTGGTGTATTTCCCGGTGAACAAGTTCGTGTACTGCTTCGCCCTGGTGTATCTGTGCGCGGCCTTCACCTCCGTGACCCGGGGGGCGAGTCTGCCGGTCTCCGCCATGTTCTGTGCTTTCGCACTGTTTTTCATCGCGCTGACCAACAGCATCACCACTTACAAACAGCTGAAAACCGTTTCCGCCCTGCTGGTGCTCGTGGGTGTGCTGGTGGCAATGTATGGCTTTTACCAGTATTTCGCCCCCAACCAGTGGCACGGAGCCTGGCTGGACAGCGACTATTTCGGCGCAGGGTTCCGGGTGTATTCCACCCTGGGCAACCCCAATGTGCTGGGGGAATACTTCCTGCTGGCCATTCCCCTTTGCGTGGGCTTTTTGTTCTCAGCCAAGACCTGGCTCAAACGCATTTTCTGGGCGAGCTGCTTCGGCATCATGATGCTGTGCATGGTGCTGACCTATTCCCGGGGCTGCTGGCTGGGCATCTGCCTGGCGGCGGCGATCTTTATGGTGATGTATGACCGGCGGTTTTTGCTGGTGGGTGTGCTGGCCCTCATCGCCGCGCCTTTCGTCCTGCCGGATTCCATCCTGCAGCGGCTCATGAGCATCGGCGATATGACAGACACCTCCACCTCTTACCGGGTGTACATCTGGCTGGGTACCGTGGCCATGCTGAAGGACTACTGGTTCTGCGGCGTGGGACCCGGACAGGCTGCGTTCAACGTTCTGTATCCCGCCTATTCCCTGGGCACAATCTCCGCCCCCCATGCCCACAACCTGCTTTTGCAGACCATGGCGGATACGGGCATCTGCGGAGTGGCGCTGCTGGTCATCGCGGTATTTTCCGGCTTCCGCAGCCTGTGTACCGCCGTGGCCCACGAGGCGGACAGAGAGCACCGGATGTTCCAGACCGCCGGCATTGCCGCCATCGCGGGCTTCGCCGTTCAGAGCATGTTTGATTACACATTTTACAATTACCGGGTGATGCTCCTGTTCTGGGGATTTTTGGGCATCTATCTGCTGTTCACCAAGCTGCGGGAGGAGGATGCGGCATGACAAAGGTACTGAACATCATCAGCGACACGAACATCGGCGGCGCAGGCCGCTGCCTCATCAATTTTCTGAAATACT
The DNA here is from genome assembly GCA_947644595.1 of uncultured Clostridia bacterium. Classification (GTDB taxonomy): domain Bacteria; phylum Bacillota; class Clostridia; order Oscillospirales; family Oscillospiraceae; genus HGM13010. The sequence goes on along the minus strand of CANSAE010000002.1, from coordinate 28,620 downwards.
ACGACCGCACAAAGTACGAGGTCAAGGTAATCCTGCCGGAAAACAGCCAACTGAAGCCCGAGGTCCTCAAACTGGATACAACCGTCATTGAGGTCCCGGGCATGGGGGACAAGTCCTTTTCCCTGCAGGCCGTCCGGGCGTTGAAAACGGTCATCAATGCCGAGAGGCCTGATATCGTGCATACCCACGGGGCCATGTCCGGGCGCATCGCTGCCAAAGGGACCGGCGCGAAGATCGTGTACACCCGGCACTCCGCTTTCCCCGTGCCGGAGCGCATCAAGAAGAACCCCGGCCGCTGGGTGAATAAGACCGTCAACGAGCATTATGCCGACCGTATCATCGCCGTGAGCGAGGCGTGCAAGGAAAATCTCACCGATGGCGGTATTGACCCCAAGCTCATCACGGTCATGATGAACGGCGTGGAGGCCGTACAGCAGGCACCCGACTCCGAGTGCGAAGCCCTGCGGGCGCAGTACGGCATCCAAAACGGCGATTTCGTGCTGGGTATCATGGCCCGCATAGAGGATTACAAAGGCCACCTGTACATTCTGGAAGCCGTGAAGCATCTGGCAGACGCGGGCCGGCCGGTGAAGCTCATCATCGCCGGGGAGGGCAGCTTTGAACCCACCGTCCGGGCCAAATGCACTGAACTGGGGCTGGACGATCAGGTGATTTTCGCCGGATTCGTGCGGAATGTGGCGCCGATTTTGAGCATTCTGGATGTGCAGCTCAACGCGTCTTACGGCACGGAGGCATCCAGTCTCGCCATGATCGAGGCCTTCAGCCTGGGCATCCCAGTGGTGGCCAGCGATTACGGCGGCAATCCCTGGATGGTGGACGAGGGCGAGGACGGCTTTCTCTTTCCCAGCCGGGACAGCGCCGCCATGGCGGACCGCATCAGGCGCATCATAGATGACCCCGCCCTGTTCGCCCACATGCGCAAACGGGCCGCGGAGATCTACAGGGAACGCTTCACCGGGGAAATTTTTGCCCGGAACGTGGAAGCGGTGTACGACAAAGCATTGGAGGACTAAGGATGGAACAGGAAAATAAAAAGCTGAAAATCAGCGTTTTTGATGTCATCATCGTGCTTTTGGTGGCGGCCGCCGCTTTCGCGGTGTTCGCGATTTTGAAGCCCAAGGACGTGAAGGTCGCCGCACCCACCACAGTGCCCACGGAATTTACCGTGGAGCTGGTGCAGGTGCCCAAGGGCGCAGCGGACCTCATTCAGCCCGGCGACGCCGTGCGGGACAGCACCCGGAACTATGACATCGGCACCGTGGTCTCCCACGAGGTGCTGCCTTACACCGCGCAGGTGGCCGATGAGGAGAATCTCACCGTGAAAAACGCGGTACTGGACCGGTATGACAATATCCTGCTCACCATCCAATCCAATATGCTCACCGGCGGCAGCGCGCTCACGACCGAGAGCGGCTATCAGATCACCGTGGGCACCAAGGTCTATCTGGCTGGCCCGTGCTATGCCGGCACCGGTTATGTCATCGCCATCGACAGGGGGGACGCGGAATGAAAAAAGCATACAAATTCAATTGGATCGACGCTCTGGTCTGTCTGCTGCTGGTGCTGCTGGCGGCGGGCGCCATGTATAAATTCACCTCCGCGGAGCACACCAGCGCCGCAAAAGAAGATACCATCACCTATGTGGTGCAGATCCCTGCAGGGAAGGTCACCACCGTGGATTGTGTGCAACCCGGGGACGTGCTGTATGATTCCGACAGCGGCAACGCCATCGGTACGGTCACGGAGGTGAACGCCGAACCAGCACTGAAGGAGATCCCCCTGCCCAACGGCACCTGCGAATGGGGCGCCATCGATGACCGGTACGACCTGTACGTCACCATCCAGGCCGACGGCACCGTTAATGAACGCCGGGAATATCTGGTGAACCGCACCTATCAAATCCAAATCGGTGCGGAGCACAATATGCACACCCGCTACCGTTCCTTCATCGGCCTGATCTGGGACATTCTCTGAGGCAGCCGACATGAAACAGACGCGTACCATCCTCATGGCCACCATGGGGCTGGAGATCGGCGGGGCGGAGACCCACATCGTGGAGTTGAGCAAGGAACTGCGCAGGCGGGGATATGACATCATCGTGGTGTCCAACGGCGGCGTGTATGAACAGGAGCTCACCCAAGCCGGGGTCCGGTGCTTCCACGCCCCCATGCACCGGCGCTCCCCGATCCCCATGCTGAAATCCCTGTTCGCCCTGCGCCGCATCATCAAAGCGGAACGGCCCGATGTGGTCCATGCCCACGCCCGCATCCCGGGCTTTCTGTGCGGCATTCTTCACCGGTTCCTGCGCTTCCCCTTCGTCACCACCGCCCATTGGGTGTTTGACGCCGGCGGCGCCCTGCGCTTCCTCACCAACTGGGGCCAGCGCACCATCGCCGTCTCCGACGATATTAAAGACTACCTCTGGGACAACTATCAAATCCCCGGGGAGCATGTCACCGTCACCATCAACGGCATTGATACGGAAAAATTCTCCCCGGAGGTTTCCGGGGCTTCCCTCCGGGCGGAGCTGGGCATCCCGGCAGATGCGCTGTGTGTGTGCTGCGTCAGCCGTCTAGACGACAGCCGGGCCTTGGCCGCCCGGCAGCTCATCCAAATCGCCCCGGAGCTGGCGAAGCGCCATCCGGGGGTGCATGTGCTCATCGCCGGCGGCGGAGACGTGTACGACGAGCTGGCCGTCCAGGCAGAGGCTGTCAACCGTGCGGCGGGCTATGATCTGCTATGTCTCCCCGGCGCGCGGACGGATATCAATGAAATCGTGGCCGCCGGAAACGTGTTTGTGGGCGTGTCCCGGGCGGCGCTGGAGGCCATGGCGGCGGCAAAGCCCGTCATCATCGCCGGCAACGAGGGTTATCACGGCATCTTTACCCCGGATAAATTAGAGGAAGCCATGCTGGGCAACTTCTGCTGCCGGGGTCTGCCCATGTGTACTCCCGATGCCCTGCTGACCGATGTGGATACCTTTCTGTCCGCCGGGCCGGAAACCTGGCAGGCCCAGGGCGCATATAACCGGCAGGTCATTTTTGACCACTATTCCGTGGCCCGCATGGCGGAGGACGCCCTGTCTGTGTACCGTCAGGTATGGAAACAGCGAACGGCAGTCATCTCCGGGTATTACGGCTACCACAATCTGGGGGACGACGCCATTTTGCTGTCCATTCGCCGGCGGCTTGCCGCTTTGCGTGATGATGTGGCGCTGGTGGCATTGTCCAACAGCCCGGAAAGCACCTGGTCGGAATACGGCGTAAAAGCCGTGAAGCGCTTCAACCTGTTTCAGGTGCGGCGGGCCATCCGCAGAGCCGACCTGCTCATTTCCGGCGGCGGCAGCCTCTTGCAGGACCGCACCAGCACCCGTTCCATCTGGTACTATCTTTCCGTCATCCGCATGGCACTGCACTATCACAAGCCTGTAATGCTCTACGCCAACGGCATTGGTCCTGTCACAAAGCCCGCCAACCGAAAGCGGGTACAGGCCGTTGTGTCCCGGGCAGACCTCATCACCCTGCGGGACGGCGATTCTCTGGCGGAGCTGGAAGCCATGGGGGTACGGCATCCTCAAATGACCGTCACCGCCGACCCGGTCTTTACCCTGAACGGTATCTCTCCGGAAACGGCCAAAGCCGGATTGCAGGCGGCGGGTATCCCGCTGGATAAACCCATTCTGGCAGTATCCATGCGTCAATCCGCCCATATCACCGGACGGCTGGATGCCCTCGCCGCCTTTTGCGACCGGGCCGCAGAGACCCACACCGTGCTGTTCATCATCATGCAGACCCCGGATGACAGTTCCGTCACGGAGGACATCCGCGCCCGGATGACGGCTCCGGCCTATACATACGCCTCTCCCGGGGAGCCAGAAACCATGATGGGCGTCATCGGCCTGTGCGACGGAGTGTTCAGTATGCGGCTGCATACCATCATCTTCGCGGCCAAGCAGCGGGTACCTGTGATGGGCCTGGTGTATGACCCCAAGGTGCAGTCTTATCTGGACCTGCTGGGGATGCCCTCCTGCGGCACGCCGGAGAATTTTTCCGCAGAAACCGGGCAAGCTGTATGGGAAGCCCTCTTACAGGACCGGGCGGCCCATGTGCGGCATTTAGATGAGATCGCCGCACGGTTGGAACAGGTAGCCGGGGAAAATGAACAAGGTCTGGCCCAACTGCTGGGTCTGACGGAACAGGAGCACACATGAAAATCGCAGTGATTACCGGCGCATCTGCCGGCATGGGACGGGAATTTGCCGTCCAGCTGGACCGACAGCAGGCATACGATGAAATTTGGGTCATCGCTCGCCGGGGCGACCGGCTGCTGACGCTGTCCGGCGCGCTGCGGGCCAAGGTGCGGCCCATCTCTCTGGACTTGACGGCGGAAGACAGTATCGAAGCCTATGCCAAGCTACTGGTACAGTTTCAGCCCCAGGTAAAGACCCTGGTGAACGCCGCGGGCTTCGGGCTGTTCGGCAATTTTGCGGACCTGCCGCTGGATGAACAGCTGAACATGGTGGACCTGAACTGCAAGGCTCTGATGGCCATGACCCATGTGACCCTGCCGTATATGGCAAGGGGCGGCCAAATTTACGAATTTGCCTCCATCGCCTCCATGCAGCCCATCCCGTTTTTGAACATCTACGCCGCCACGAAGGCCTTCGTCAAGAGCTTCACCCGGGCGCTGAACCGGGAACTGAAGCCCCGGGGCATCCGAGCCATGGCCATCTGCCCCTGCTGGGTGGATACGGAGTTTTTCGACCGGGCCAACCGATATACCCAAATCCCCTATTACAGCCATATTTGGAACTCCCGGGATGTGGTACGCACCGCCATCCGGGATATGAAACGGGGCAGGGACATATCCGTCCACGGATGCGGCATCAAGGCCCAGTACCTGGCGGCCAAGCTGCTGCCCCATAAGCTGATTATAGAAATCTGGTGCAAACAGCAGAATTTATAAAACCGGCGAAAACACATGTTGACGCACATGCAAAATGGCATGTGCGTCATTTTATTTGCATACACTGTTTCAACCTTAATTGCATGTTCATAGAATTACCATTGAAATTTTCCCGTCATTTCGGTATAATTGCCTTTTAGATAAAACGACAATGTTCGACAAGGTGGGTACATATGAGGATCACGAACGCACCAAAATTGGACCATACCCTCACCCTGGGCATCGATATTGGCTCTACTACAGCGAAGCTGGTGCTCATCGACGATGGGGAGGTCGTTTATGAAAAATATGAACGGCATTTCTCTCAGGTCCGGCAAAAGACCATTGAAATGCTTCAAAACATTCGGCATCTGCTGGAGGGCCGCCGGTTCTACGCATCCATTTCCGGCTCCGCAGGGCTGGGGCTGGCGGAAGCCGCCCGTATCCCCTTCGTGCAGGAGGTCTATGCCACCGGCGAGGTCATCCGGGTACTGGAACCGGACACCAGCGTCGTTATTGAGCTGGGCGGCGAGGATGCGAAGGTCATTTTCTTCAAGGGCGGCACGGATGAGCGCATGAACGGCACCTGCGCCGGCGGGACCGGCGCGTTCATCGACCAGATGGCCGTGCTTTTGAACATGTCCGTAGAGGAAATGGACGAGGCCAGTCTTTCCCATACAAGGCTCTACCCCATCGCCTCCCGGTGCGGCGTGTTCGCCAAGACGGACATTCAGCCCCTTTTGAATCAGGGCGCCAATAAAGCCGATGTGGCGGCCAGCATTTACCAGTCCGTGGTGAACCAGACCATCGCCGGTCTGGCCCAGGGACGGAAAATCGAGGGCAAGGTCATGTTCCTGGGCGGGCCGCTGTACTATTGCCGGGGCCTGCGGGACCGCTTCGTGGAGACCTTGCAGCTCACAGAGGAGACTGCGCTGTTCCCGGAATACGGGCGCTTTGCCGTGGCTTTGGGCGCGGCGTTGTACGGCATTTCCGGCGGGGAGGAATTTACATACGATTCCCTGCTGGATTGTCTCATCGATTCCGCCAGCCGCGCGACAGAATCCAGCGACCGAATGCCGCCGCTGTTCGAGACGCAATCGGACTATGAGGCGTTTGCCGCCCGGCACAAAAAGGCCGTGGTGGAATCCCGGGACATGGACAGCTATACAGGTAAGGCGTATCTGGGCATCGACTGCGGGTCCACCACGACCAAACTGGCCCTCATTTCCGAGGACAAAAAGCTGCTTTACACCTACTACAGCTCCAACCACGGCAATCCGGTGGAAATCGTCCGGGCGCAGTTGGAGGAAATTTTGACCCGGTGCGCAGACCACATTCAAATCTGCGGCAGCGCCGCCACGGGCTACGGCGAGGAGCTCATCTGCCACGCGTTTAAAATCGACGAGGGCGTGGTGGAGACCATCGCCCACTACACGGCGGCCAAGTATTTTCAGCCGGACGTGGATTTCATTCTGGACATCGGCGGGCAGGACATCAAGTGCTTCAAAATCAGAAACGGGGCTATCGATTCCATCATGCTCAACGAGGCCTGCTCCTCCGGGTGCGGGTCCTTCATCGAGACCTTCGCCAAATCCATGGGCTACGAAGTCCAGGATTTCGCGGAAAAGGGCCTGCACGCCAAGGCCCCGGTGAACCTGGGCTCCCGCTGCACGGTGTTCATGAATTCCTCCGTGAAGCAGAGCCAGAAGGACGGGGCCACGGTGGGGGATATTTCCGCGGGCCTTTCCGTGTCCGTGGTAAAAAACGCGCTGTACAAGGTCATCCGGGCCAATTCCGCCCAGGAATTGGGGGAGCACATCGTGGTCCAGGGCGGCACTTTTTTGAACGACGCAGTGCTCCGGGCTTTCGAGATGGAGCTGGGCGCGCCGGTCATCCGGCCGGAGATCGCCGGGCTCATGGGGGCCTACGGCGCAGCGTTGCATTCCATGCGGTTTGAGACCAGCGGCATCGTCAGTCTGGATGATTTGAAACAGTTTTCCCACAAATCCACCCAGTCCGTGTGCCAGGGCTGCGGCAACCACTGCCATCTGACCATCAACACCTTTGCCGACGGGCGGAAGTTCATTTCCGGCAACCAGTGCCAGAAAATGGTGGGCGGCAAGGCGGAGGACCTGCCGAACCTCCATCAGATCAAGCGGGACTCGCTGACGAAGCTGAAGCCCGTCCCCGGCGAGCGCGGCAGGCTGGGCCTGCCCCTGGCCCTGGGGATGTACGAGCTGGCGCCATTGTGGCACGCACTGTTTACGGAATTGGGCTACGAGGTGGTGCTCTCCGGACTGTCCACCCGGCAGACCTACGAGAAGGGGCAGTTCTCCATCCCGTCAGACACCGCCTGTTACCCGGCAAAAATCATGCACGGGCACATGGAGGCCCTCATCGAGCAGGGCTGCGACACGATTTTTTATCCTTGTCTGAGCTACAACATCGACGAGCACGCAAGCGACAATCACTATAATTGTCCCGTGGTGGCTTATTACGCCGAGCTTCTGGCCGGCAACATGGACGGTCTGCAATCGGTGCAGTTCTGGTACCCCTATCTCAGCGTGGATACCCCCAAGCAGCTAGCCCATACCCTGTTCCACTACCTGTCCCAATACGACAACACCTTCACCCGCCGGGAAGTCAAGCGGGCCGTGGTCAAGGGCTTCGCCGCTTACGAGACCCACATGGCCGCCATCCGCAACACCGGAGAGGCGGCGCTGGAATTCGCCCGGCGCAACGGCAAGCGCATCATGATCCTGGCCGGCCGGCCCTACCACATCGATCCGGAGATCGGCCACGGCATCGACAAGCTGGCCAATCAGCTGGGCTTCGTGGTGGTCAGCGAGGACAGCGTGTGCCATCTGGCCCAGCCACAAAAGGTCCATGTGCTGAACCAGTGGACCTACCACGCCCGGCTCTACCGCGCGGCCCGGTACGCCGCGGAACACGATGACACGGAGCTGGTGCAGCTGGTCAGCTTCGGCTGCGGCGTGGATGCCATCACCACCGACGAGGTGCGATCCATTCTGGAAGCCGCCGGCAAGTTCTATACCCAGATTAAAATTGATGAAATCACCAACTTAGGCGCGGTAAAAATCCGCCTGCGCAGTCTCTTAGGCGCAATCGAGGAAAAGGAAGCGAGCACATGAGCGAACAGCCTGAATACGTACCCTTCACCAAGGATATGATCGGCACACACACCATCTTGGTGCCGACCATGCTGCCCATGCATTTTAAAATGATTATCGCCTATATGCAGACCTTCGGCTACCATCTGGAGCTGCTGGAAAAAAGCGGCCCGGAAATTCCCGAAACGGGCTTGAAGTACGTCCACAACGACACCTGCTATCCGGCGATTTTGGTCATTGGACAGTTCATGGACGCCATTCAATCCGGCAAGTACGACCCGGACAAGATCGCTTTGATCCAATTCCAGACCGGCGGCGGCTGCCGGGCATCGAATTACATTTCCCTGCTGCGCAAAGCCCTTGCCAAAGCAGGCTACGGGAACATCCCAGTCATCTCCTTTTCCTTGGCGGACATTGAAAAGCACCCGGGCTTTCAACTGTCTGTCTCCAAACTCCGGGGCATGATGTACGCGGTGTTCTACGGCGATTTGCTCATGACACTGGTGAACCAAGTGCGTCCCTACGAGGTGGAAAAGGGCGCCGCCCAGCGTCTGGCCGACAAGTGGACCGCCCGTCTCGGAAAAGAACTGGGCAAGGGCCAGACCATCCGCTACAGCGCCGTAAAAGCGAATTATCAGCGCATGATCGATGATTTCGCCCGCATCCCCGTGGAAAAACGCAACGCCGTCAAGGTCGGCGTGGTGGGGGAGATCTTCGTGAAATATTCCCCCCTGGGCAACAACAATCTGGAGCAGTTCCTCACCGACGAGGGCGCAGAGGTCGTCGTCCCCGGACTGATGGATTTCATGCTGTACTGCGTGTATAACAACATCATGGACTACAAACTCTATGGCCGGAATTATAAAATGTATCTGGCTTCCAAAGCGGCATTCCGATACCTGTGCAAAAAGAAAAACGACATGATCCGCATCCTCAAAGAGGACGGGCGCTTCAAGGCCATGACGGACTTTGAGCACACCCTTACCCTAGCAGAGGGGTATCTGGGCATCGGCGCCAAGATGGGCGAGGGCTGGCTTTTGACCAGCGAGATGCTGGAACTCATCGAATCGGGATGCAAAAACATCGTGTGCACCCAGCCCTTCGGCTGTCTGCCCAACCACATCTGCGGCAAGGGTATGATGAAGCCCATCAAGGAGCACCACCCGGATGTGAACATCGTGGCCATCGACTACGATGCCAGCAGTCCCAAGGTGAATCAGGAAAACCGGCTGAAGCTCATGCTGGCCAACGCCCGGGCCAATCTCGCCGCGGAATCGGAGCAGGCACAGACGGAAAAGGACCCTGTAACAGTATAAAAACCGCCTTTTTAGCCTTCCCCCATAGGGGGAGGGCTTTTTATTTGTATAAAATTCCCGCCGCACGGCAACACTATTTCCGATTACATCTTCAGGCGGTGCAATGATGACTACACAACCTTCCATCTGGACCGACCCGCTCCGTCCTGCGGCCCGGCCGACACTGGGACGAAACCTCTCCTGCGATGTGGCCGTCATCGGCGGCGGACTGGCGGGCATCCTCACGGCCCGGTTCCTGCAGGATGCCGGGGCTGACGTGGTGGTGCTGGAAAAGCATCACATCGGCGCTGGGGAGACCGGTCGGACCACCGCAAAAATCACCGCACAGCACGACCTCATTTATCATACCCTCTCCCAACGCCGCGGCCCGGTGACTGCCCGGCTGTATGCCCAGGCAAATCTGGCCGCCATTGACCAGTATGAGGCCCTCATCCGCACCCTGCCCACAGACTGCGGTTTCACCCGGTGCCCTGCGTACCTGTACACCAACGGCAGCGGCCACCGACTCCAGCTGGAATTTCTGGCAGCCAAACAGGCAGGCATCCCCTGCGCACTGGTCCGGAAAACGGAGTTGCCCGTACCGGTGACCCTGGCGCTGCGGTTCGATCAGCAGGCCCGGTTCCAGCCGCTGGAATTCCTGCACGCCGTTGCCCCGGGGCTGACGGTGTACGAAGGCACTCCGGTAGAGCGCATCCGGCGGGGCACCCGGCATACCCGGCTGGAGACCCCCGGCGGCACCGTATCTGCCCGGGTGGTGGTTTTTGCCGCCCACTATCCCCTGGTGACCGTGCCCGGATGGTACTTTACCCGGCTCCATCAGGAGCGCAGCTACGTCATTGCCCTGCAAAACGCGTTTTTACCCTACGGCATGTATCTGGGCATCGACCCGGATGGTCTGAGCTTCCGCATGGCCGGGGACTATCTGCTGCTGGGCGGAGGCGGTCACCGCACCGGCGAGGACCCCGGGCACCCCTACGAGGTGCTGGAAGCCCGGGCTAAGACCCTGTGGCCCCAATGCCGAGTGGCCCGCCGATGGTCCGCCCAAGACTGTATGACCGTTGACAATGTGCCCTATATCGGACAGTATGCCCCCAGCACGCCGGACTGGTTCGTGGCCACGGGCTTCCGTAAATGGGGCATGACCACATCCATGGTGGCCGCCCAGGTGCTCAGCGACCTCATCACCGGCGCGCCCGACCCTTACATTCCGGTGTTCGATCCAGCGCGCAGCCTGAAGGGCAGCGTGGGCAATCTCATGAACGAAATGGGCCACGCTGCCAAGGGCCTGACCCGAGGGCTGTTTCAGGGCCGGCGTTGTTCCCACATGGGCTGCCGGCTGGAATGGAATGCCGCGGAGGGCTCCTGGGACTGTCCCTGTCATGGCTCCCGCTTCGCCCCCGACGGTACTGTTTTAAATGACCCTGCTATGGAGGATACGAATCTTGAATAACCGACTTTCCAACGAACAATCCCCTTACCTGCAAATGCACAAGGACAATCCGGTGAACTGGTATCCCTGGGGGGACGAGGCTTTTCAGACCGCCCGGCGGGAGAACAAGCCCATGCTCATCAGCATCGGCTATTCCGCCTGCCACTGGTGCCATGTCATCGCCGAGGAATCCTTTGAAAACGCCGACTTCGCCGCAGTGGCCAACCGATTTTTCATCTGCGTGAAGGTGGACAAGGAGGAGCACCCGGCGGTGGACGCAGTGTATATGAACGCCTGCCAGCTTCTCACCGGGCGGGGTGGATGGCCGCTGAATATCCTGGCCACTTCCGACGGTCGGCCTTTTTTCGCCTTTACCTATCTCCCCCGGGACCGTATGTCCTCCCTACTGGCCAACGTGGCCATGGGCTGGCACCGGGACAAGGCCTCCTACGAAAAGACCGCCAGCATCGTCACCGACCGCATGGAACGGCTGGCCCACAGCATCCACCCCGACCGGCCCGCGGCGCGGCTGTGGGAAAACCAGTATCAGCGCCTGAGCAGTCAGTTTGACCGGGAATTCGGCGGCTTCGGCAGCGCGCCCAAGTTCCCCTCACCCCAGAATCTGCTGTTTTTGCTGGAATACCACCGCTACACCGGGGATCCTCTGGCCCTGCACATGGCGGAGCACACCCTCACCTGCATGTATCGGGGCGGCATCTTCGACCACATCGGCGGCGGCTTTTGCCGGTATTCCACCGATGCCCGCTGGCAGGTGCCCCACTTTGAAAAAATGCTCTACGACAACGCTCTGCTGGTCTACACCTATGCTGAGGCTTACGCCCGTACGGGCAATGCCCTGTACCGCATCGCCGCGGAGCGCACCGCGGATTACGTCATCCGGGAGCTGGGCAGCCCCACCGGCGGCTTTTTCTCCAGCCAGAACGCCGACAGTGACGGCGAGGAGGGCAAATACTACGCCCTCACTCCCGACGAGGTGGAGAGCGTCTTGGGGAAAAACGATGCCCAGGTATTCTGCCTGCACTACCGCATCACGCCCTCGGGGAATTTCGAGGGGCGGAACATCCCCAACCTCATCGGCGAGGACAGTCCCCAGGAGGACAGCGAGTTGATGAGCGACCTCCGGGCGGACATCTACCGCTTCCGGCTGGAACGCTCCCGCCTGTCCCGGGACGAGAAGATCCTCACCGCCTGGAACGGTATGATGATCGCCGCCCTGGCCAAGGCCGGCCGGGTGTTCGGCAAGGAAAAGTATCTCAACGCCGCCATGAGCGCCGAGGAATTCCTCCGGGACGCTCTCACCCGCCGGGGCCGGCTGCTGCTGCGCTGGCGGTCCGGAGAGGCCCGCTTCGCCGGCTGTCTGGAGGACTATGTGTACTACGCCTGGGCTCTCACGGAGCTGGCCGATTCCGGCTGCGGTCCGGAATACGCCCGGGCCGCCCGGGACGTGATGGACACCGTGGAGGAGCTGTTCGCCGACCCGGAGCAGGGCGGGTACTACTTCTGCACCGACGAGGACAGGCATCTGCCCGTGCGGCCCAAGGAGGTCTGGGACGGGGCCTACCCCTCCGGCAACGCCATGGCCCTGTATGTGCTGCTGAAGCTGCAAAAGGAGGACCCGGACCCCGTGCTGGCCGAGCGCGCCCGTCGGCAGATGGCCTTTCTGTCCGGCGCGGCGAGAAGCTACGACTGCCCCTTTGCCCTCACGGCCATGATGAAGTTCGCCGGGGACAAGGTGGAGCAGCCCCGGACGTAACTCCCCTTCTACCCATAGGCGGAAACGGCCCCTTTGCTGCACGAAACGATGCAGCAAATCGTCAGAGAGCGTGCAACAAAAAAATCGGGCGGGTCATTTGACCCGCCCTTTTGCTTCTTCTACGTAAAAATCCAAAGGGTGATTATAATCCAGCAGAATCTCTTCTGCTCTGCGCTGCGCATTCAAGAGCATTCCTTCTACGACAATGAAGTTTTTTTGTTCCATCATGGTCATGGCGTCGCTGATTTGATTGAACAAATGCAGATAGGCTTTCCCCAGCGCCGTTTGCCAGGGGTCAAACATTTTCCGCAGTTCCCATACCTGCGATTCTCTCTTTTCCTCCGAGCACTGCCCCATGATACTCACCTCTCAATATAGTCTAAATATAGAGTACTCTATATTTAGAATCTTGTCAATATATGAATTATATCTTAATTTTAGACTATACTGAGTTGGGGGGTGTTTCGTATCATTAGGTTTGATAAATTATGGGCTGTTATGAAAGAACGAAACATCTCAAAATATAAGCTGAACAGAACATATGGTGTCAGCAACAGTCAAATCCAGCGTCTGCGGGAGAATCAATCTGTTACGACGTACACATTAAGCAATCTTTGCAAAATTCTGAATTGCCGGCTGGAGGATATCGCGGAATATATCCCCGACCCGGAGGAGGAGACGTAGGGCGGATTCCAAACCCGTCCGTTTTTCAGCCTTCCCCCCTATGGGGGGAGGGCTTGCTTCTTTTTTAAGATTTTTTGCACGTCTTAGTCGGGGGAATGCCCCGGCGCAGAGTGCGGCGCATCCCCTGAAATGAAAAAAGGTCCCCCGGTAAAACCGGGGGACCTTTTATTTTCAGTATTTTTACAGGTTGTAAGCGATCTCAAAGCCTTCGTGCATGGCGTCAGAGGACTGACGGGCCTTGATGGCGTCACCGATGACATACACTTCAGGAACGAATTCCTTCAGCTCAGCGGACAGCGGATCGTAGTTCCGGGCGCCCAGGCCGAACAGAACGTAATCGAAGCCTTCCAGCCACTCTTCCTGATCCCACTCGCCGGCAGCGTTCTTGCGCTGTACCTTTACGGAATGGTCGGTCACTTCCAGGACCTTGGTGTTCACATTGATGTGAACATTGGTGTGGTCCAGAGCGCGCATCAGGGGAGCGCGGTTGGGGATGCACACGCCGTTGAGCACTTTCGGCGCCATCTCAATGATGGTCACGTCGATATCGCCGATGGAAGTCTCCTTCTGTCCGGGGGTGGCCATCATCAGGTTGGGACGGGCGTCCATCAGGATGGTCTCAGCAGTCTCGCAGGCAACTTCGCCGCCGCCCAGGATGCAGACCTTACCGGAGTTGATGACCAGATCGCCCCGCAGGAAGTCGTGAGCAGTGAGCACGGGGTACTCGTTGGTACCCTTGATGGGGGGAACCAGCGGCTTGGCGCCGGTGGCGCAAATGACAGCGTCGGGCGCGAAAGCCTTCACGTCGGCAACCGTAGCTTCCTTGTTGAACTCGATGTTCACGCCCAGCTTCTTGCACTGGTTGTTCAGATACATCAGCCACTTGCACATCTCCTGCTTGCCGGGAGAGCGGACCGCCAGGTTCAGCTGGCCGCCGATGATGCCGTCCTTTTCCCAGACGGTGACCTTGTGGCCGCGGCGGGCGGCGGTCATCGCGGTGTACATGCCGCCGGGGCCGGCGCCGATGACCAGCACCTTCTTGCTCTTGGCAGCGGGCTTGTCGATTTCGGGGTAGTCGTATTCCTTACCAACCAGGGGGTTGATGTGGCATCTGCACTGGGGAACAGCGGCGCTGCGGGTGACGCAGGAGCCGTCGCAGGAGCCGCAGGGGACGATATCGTCCAGCAGGCCGGCCTTGGCCTTGTTGGGCAGGTCGGGATCGGCCAGCAGGGGACGGCCCATGGATACGCCGTCCACCAAACCGCGGTCCACGATGGAAGCGGCGTAGCGCACGTCGTTGATCTTACCCACAGCGTAAACGGGGATATTCACGACCTTTTTGATCTCGGAAGCCTCGTACACATTCATGCCGATCTGCTTGCCGTGGCTGGGCAGGATGCTCTCCAGCTGCTCGTACTGGGTGCCGCCGGAAACCTCCAGCAGGTTGACGCCGGCTTCCTCGAATTTGGGTGCCAGATACAGCATATCGTTCAGGGTGTTGCCGCCTTCCACGCGCTCGGAGCCGGACACACGCAGGAAAATGGGGAAGTCCGGGCTCAGGTTCTTGCGGCACTCCCGGATGACTTCCAGAATCAGGCGGGCGCGGTTGTCCAGCGTTCCGCCGTACTCGTCCATACGCTTGTTGCGCAGGGAGGACAGGAAGGAACCGGGCAGCATGTACGCATGGGCAGTGTGCAGGCCCATGCCGCCGCAGCCGGCGGCTTCCACGCGGCGGGCCGCCGCGCCGTACTGCTTCACGATGTTCTGGATCTCATCGATGGAGATGGAACGGGACACATGGCCGTTAGCGTTCTTGTTGGTAGAGGGGCCCAGGGGGGCGATGCCGCGGTAGCCGCAGATAGACTCGGGGCCGGGGTGCACGATCTGGGGCACCAAGGTAGAGCCGGTGTCGGACACACGCTTGGCGAAGGCTGCGAACTGAGGGACCAGATCGTCGCTGTCCAGCGCGGTGGTGCGGCCGATATACCAGTACTTGTGGTCAACGGTGACTGCGTCGATCACGACGAAGCCACAGCCGCCTTCTGCACGGCGTACAAAAATGTCGGCCAATCTTTTGGGGACGGTGCCGTCTGCCGCCTCATAGTCCATACTCATGGGAGCCAGACCGATGCGGTTTTGCAGCGTAGTTTTTCCAACCTTCAGGGGGCTGAACAATTTGGAATCTTTCATCTCCATGATACAATACCTCTTTCTTCGGTTTAATGATGCGCATATGTTATATGCCTGGAAAATGCCGGGGACGCTTCCCGCACTCCAAAACAGGCCGCGCCGCCCAGTACAGACATTTACCATTCACTGCTTTCCGGCAAAACCCGCCTTGGCAATGGCACGGGTAGGCTCTGTTTTGCCGGTATTTTGGGGGTACTTGGGCGGACGAAAGCCCTGCGCCCGGGAACGGGTGCGGGGCTTTCTATCCCGTAACGATCTTACTTGATCGCGCCGGTGGGGCAAGCGCCCTCGCAAGCGCCGCAATCCACGCAGACATCAGCATCAACGGCGAACTTATCGCCATCGGCCTTGATCGCGTCCATGGGGCAGGCTTCCTTGCAGGAACCGCAGCCGACGCACTCGTCTTTGTTGATTTTGTGAGCCATAATTATGTACCTCCATACAAGTATCGAAATTTGCCGTCCCTTTTGCATATCGACAAATCTCATCAGAATACATTGTATCACAGATGCTGTGAAAATCAAACAGTTTTTCATGGAAATTGCGGATATTTTTTTATCAAACCACCCTTATCAGCGCGAATTCAGGGGCAATCTCTTGCCAAAGGGCGAAATTTGTTATACAATCGCACCATGTGATATCCTTGACATGTGATTTATAGAATATATATGAAGGCTGGGACAAGAAAATGTCCGTAATACCCGCAACACAGGAGGAAGCACGAAATGGCAATGGATCAGGAGCATTTGAATCTACCGGAAGACGAGGCCAGGGACCAGAATATCGTATTTGTGGATACGCACGCCATTATGAAAGCCGTAGAAGGGGTACAGCGGGACCGGGAGAGCTTCCAGACCCTGCTGGAAAACGCTGAGAACGGTGATTCTTCGGCATATTACGACCTGGCCACCCGCTATGCAGACGGGGAAGGCGTGGAAAAAGACGAGAAAAAGGCATTTTACTGGTTCTCCATGGGCGCCGACGAAAGTGATCCCCGGGCCGTAGACGCACTGGGCAGGTGTTATCAGCTCGGCTTCGGCGTAGAAAAGGACGAAGTCCGGGCCGCGGAGCTCTACCGGGAAGCCGCGGACATGGATTTTCCTGAGGCTATGGTGAGTCTGGGCCTGTGTTATGAGCACGGCCTGGGGGTACCCAAGGACCCTCCCGTGGCGGCGGACTGGTATTTCCAGGCGGCCCAGACAGGCTATGCCCCCGCTCAATGCAATCTGGCCGTGTGCTACCTCAGTGCCATCGGCGTGGAACGGGATATCGACCAGGCGGTGCACTGGCTGGAATTGGCCGCAGACCAGGATTGGGCCCGGGCTCAATGTATTCTGGGCGAATGCTATGAGGGCGGCGACGGCGTGGAGGAGGACAAACGCCACGCCGCAGAGCTGTATCTCACCGCCGCCCAGCAGGGCTATGCCCCCGCCATGTGCAATCTGGCCGTATGCTATTTGAACGGCATCGGCGTGGAATTGAATCTGGAAAAAGCGGTGGAATGGTTCGAGTGTTCCGCGGCGCAGGATTGGCCCCGGGCCCAGTGCATTTTGGGTGAATGCTGTGAAAACGGCCGGGGCACGCCTGAGGATATGCCCCGGGCCATTGACTTGTACCGCAAGTCTGCCGAGGCGGGCTACGCACCGGCACAAACCGATCTGGCAGTGTGCTATCTCAACGGTTCCGGCGTGGAGGAAAGCCCGGAGCAGGCAACGGTATGGCTGCAAAAGGCCGCGGAACAGGGTTTTTCCCGGGCGCTGTATATCCTGGGCATCAATCTTCAGGAGGGCATCGGCGTACCCAAGGACCAAAAACGGGCGGCGGAGCTTCTGCGTCAGGCGGCGGAGCAGGACTATCCTCCGGCTATGTGCAGTTTGGGCCTGTGCTACGAACTGGGCATGGGTGTGGAGCAGAATTTGACGGAAGCTACCATATGGTATGAAAAATCCGGCCAGGCGGGCTATCCCTACGGCCAATGCAACCTGGGCTTCTGCTATCTCAGGGGCATCGGCGTGGAAGCGGACCCGGAAAAGGCGGTGGAGTGGTTCCGGAAGGCGGCGGAGCAGGACCTGTCTCGGGCCCTGGGTCTGCTGGGCGACTGCCTCCAAAACGGCGATGGCATCCCCCAGGACGACGTGAAGGCCGCGGAGTGCTACCGCCGGGCCGCGGAACAGGATTACGCCCCCTCTCAGACGGACCTGGGGCTGTGCTACGAACTGGGCCGGGGCGTGGAAATGGACAAACACGAGGCCACGGTGTGGTACGAAAAGGCCGCGCAGAACGGCCACCCCTATGCCCAGTGCAATCTGGGCTTCTGCTACTACCGGGGCATCGGTGTGGATGTGGACCTGGAAAAGGCGGTATACTGGTTCCAGAAAGCCGCGGAGCAGGACCTGCCCCGGGCGCTGAGCCTGTTGGGCGACTGCTACCAAAACGGCGAGGGCATCACCCGGGACGAGAAAAAGGCCGTGGAGTGCTACCGCCGGGCCGCGGAACAGGACTATCCCCCGGCCCAGACGGACCTGGGGCTGTGCTATGAAATGGGCCAGGGCGTAGAAATGGATCAACTGGAGGCCACGGTATGGTACGAGAAAGCCGCACGACTGGGCCATGTTTACGCCCAGTGCAATTTGGGCTACTGCTATCTGCAGGGCATCGGCGTACAGCGGGACGTAAAGCAAGCCGTATATTGGCTGGAGCAGGCTGCGGCGCAGGAGCTGCCCAGAGCACTGGACCTGCTGGGCGATTGCTGCCAAAACGGCGACGGCATGCCCCGGGACGACGGGAAAGCTGCCGAATACTACCGCCGGGCCGCGGAGCTGGACTACCCGCCCGCCATGAATGACCTGGGCTTGTGCTATGAGCTGGGCCGGGGTGTCCCCACCGATAAGCAGGAGGCCGCGGAATGGTACCGCAAAGCCGGGAAACGGGATTATGCCCCCGCTATGTGCAATCTGGGCTATTTCTATCTCCACGGTATCGGCGTGGAGAAAAGCGGCGCAGAGGCCAGGCGCTGGCTGGAACAGGCCGCGGAGCAAAACCATCCCCGAGCCCTGTATCTGCTGTGCATCGGCTGGCGGGACGGCGACTTCGGCGAAAAAGACAACACCAAGGCCCTGGACCATCTGAAGCGTTCGGCAGACGCGGAATTCCCGCCGGCACTGTGTCTGTTGGGCTACAGCTATGAGATGGGTGAGCTGGACCTGCTGGAAAGCAAGGAAAAAGCCGTGTATTATTACCGCATGGCCGCGGAACGGGGCAACGTCACCGCCCAATGCAACCTGGGCTATTGTTATATGGAAGGCATCGGCACCAAGGTGGACCCCGGGGAAGCCGTCCGGTGGTTCACGGCAGCCGCCGAACAGGACTACGACCGGGCCCTGCATCTGCTGGCGGAGTGCTACCGGGATGGTCAGGGCGTGAAAAAAGATGCCGCCAAGGCCCTGGAACTGTTCACCCGGGCCGCGGAAAACGGCTACACCGAGTCCATGTTCGCCCTGGGCGAGTATTATAACAGCGGCGGCCTGTTCCAGCGGAACAGGAAAAAGGCTCTCTCTTGGTATGAAAAAGCCGCCGAGGGCGGACATCGGGAAGCAAGGGAAAAGCTAAAAGATCTGGGAAAATAAGGATAATATGGGAAACGGGGAGGAAAAAATTTCCTCCCCGTTCTTGACAAATGTCAGAAATTATGCTTATATATGAATGACGATTCAAGTGTTCTCCCTGGGCTCAAATTTGTTGTGGTACACAAAATTCAGTACCGCCATGGCAATGATGAGCACATAACCCCAAATGCTGAAGGCATCCGGCACCTGTCCGAACAGGAAAAAGCCAATGATGGCGCTGAAAACAACTTGGGAATAGTCGTAGACGGAAATTTCCTTCGCCGGAGCAAAGGAATAGGCCGCCGTGATGGCGAACTGCCCGCCGGCACTGAACGTGCCGCACAGCAACAGGAACAAAAACTGCCTCGCCGTGGGCAAAACGAAGTTTGTGACGATGAGCGGCACGCACATCACACAGGAAAACAGGGAAAAATACAGCACGATCACCGGGCTCGGCACCCCGCCCATGGTGGCTTTGCGCACACAGGTATAGGCCGCGCCGGCACCTAAGCCGCCCAAAAAGCCCACCACCGCGGGAAAGACCTGCAATCCGTTGCCGGGCTTGATGATGAGCAGCGCACCGCAAAACGCGCCGATGACCGCCAGTACCTGCACGAACCGGACTTTCTCTTTCAGCAGAAAATAGGAAAAGATGATGGCGAAAAAGGGCGATAGCTTGTTGAGCATATTTGCGTCCGCCAGATTCAAGTGGTCGATGGCGTAGAAATTGAACAGCAGCCCGCAGGTGCCAAAGATGCAGCGCAGCAGAACAAATACCCGGCTTTCTTTCGCCACAGTCAG
The DNA here is from genome assembly GCA_947644595.1 of uncultured Clostridia bacterium. Classification (GTDB taxonomy): domain Bacteria; phylum Bacillota; class Clostridia; order Oscillospirales; family Oscillospiraceae; genus HGM13010. The sequence continues at coordinate 8,725 of CANSAE010000002.1, read as the reverse complement.
GGGCAGCTTCTGCCGTCGGACGATAAAGCCCGCTGCCAAAGCCGCCACGAAATTACGGAAAAAGGCTTTTTCAAAGGTGGGCAGGTCTCCCACCAGCCGCACACACGCGGACATACACGCAAAGCACAGCGCTGCACACAAAATACACAGCGCGCCTTTTTGCTGGTTGCTTTTTTCCATGGGCGCCACCCCCGTAAATTCATCCTGCAGCCATTATATCAGTTTCCCGGAGGGATTCCAATTGAGAGAATACACAAAACTCATCTATAAAATCAATGATTTATACGCAAGATAATCTAAACGCGCCGGAGGTTTTTTATGGAGCAAAAATTTAATGTTACTGGCATGACCTGCGCCGCCTGTCAGGCCCATGTGCAAAAGGCCGTGGATAAGGTGGACGGCGTGGAAAGCTGCGCGGTGAACCTGCTGACCAATTCCATGCAGGTAACGTATAACGAAAGCCAAACCGCTCCGGAGGACATCATCCGGGCCGTGGAGCAGGCCGGGTACGGCGCCGGTCTCCCCGGAAAAGCCGCCGCGGTCAATGCCGGACAAACGGAAGCGGACCACGCCAGAGAAGTGACGCGGCACATCATCCTGTCCGCCTGCTTCCTCGCGGTCCTGATGTATATCGGCATGGGCGGCATGATGGGCCTGCCTCTCCCCCCGTTTCTGGCGGGGATGGAAAACATGATGGTCGTGGCCATCGCGGAGCTGCTGCTCACCGTGCCCATCGTATTCATGGGCCGGAGCTATTTCGTGAACGGCTTCAAGTCCATGAAGGCGTTGGCGCCCAGCATGGACGCCCTCATTGCCCTGGGCGCGGGTGCTTCCATCGTGTACAGCCTGTATTCCACCTTTGCCATGGCCGCTTGTCTGGGCCGCATGGATATGGCCGGAGCCATGGTCCACATGGACGGGCTGTACTATGAATCCGCCGGCACCATTTTGACCCTTATCACCGTGGGAAAATATATGGAGGAGCGCAGCAAGGGCAAGACGAAGGACGCCCTGCAAAAGCTCATGGACCTGACACCCAAGACCGCCCGGGTCCTCCGGGACGGCGCGGAAGTCACCATCCCTGCCGAGGATGTGCGGGTGGGCGACACCGTGGTGGTCCGGGCCGGAGAAAGCCTGCCTGTGGACGGAATTCTGCGCAGCGGCTCCGGCGCCATCGATGAATCCGCCATCACCGGCGAATCCGTCCCGGTGGAAAAGCTCCCCGGAGATAAGGTCATCGGCGCAACTGTGAACAAATCCGGGTACTTCACCTTTGAGGCCACCCAGGTGGGCGGCGAAACGACCTTGGCAAAAATCATCGCCCTGGTGGAGGAGGCGGCGGGGTCGAAAGCCCCCATCGCCCGGCTGGCTGACAAGGTCTGCGCCGTATTTGTACCGGCAGTCATCACCATTGCCGTCATCACGGCCGCCGTGTGGCTTATCGCGGGCCAGAGCTTCGGCTTCGCATTGTCCAGGGCCATCGCGGTGCTGGTCATCTCCTGCCCCTGCGCCCTGGGCCTGGCCACTCCCACGGCCATCATGGTGGGCACCGGCAAGGGCGCGGATCTGGGCATTTTGTTCAAATCCGCGGAAGCATTAGAGGGCATGGCCCATGTGAACGTGATGGTGCTGGATAAGACCGGTACCGTCACGAAAGGTACGCCGGAGGTCACGGACCTCTTCAACCTGTCCGACGAGCTGCTGCCTCTGGCCGCCGCCTTGGAACACGCCAGCGAGCATCCATTGTCTCTCGCCGTGGTGGACTACGCCAGGCAAAACGGTGTCACCGACTTTGCCCCAGTCTCCGACTTTACCGCCACACCGGGGATGGGCATTTCCGGCACCGTCAGCGGGAAAATGGTTTACGCCGGGAACCGGCGGTACATGGAGCAATTAAATGTGCCTTTTAACGTTTCTTATGACGATGCCGCCAAAGACGGCAAAACCGTCCTCTATTTCGCTGCGGATAATACGCCTCTGGGCGTCATCGCCTGCGCCGACGCGGTGAAACCCGACAGCGCCGACGCCATCGCCAAACTGCAGGCCGACGGCGTGGAGGTGGTCCTCCTCACCGGGGACAACGAGGTGACCGCCCAGGCCATCGGCGATCAAACCGGTATCCAAACCGTGTTCGCCGGGGTCCTACCCGATGAAAAAGAGGCCAAAGTCCGGCAGCTCATGTCCGATGGCAAAAAGGTGGCCATGGTGGGCGACGGCATCAACGACGCGCCGGCCCTCATGCGGGCGGACGTGGGCGTGGCCATCGGCGCGGGCACGGATATCGCCATGGAGTCCGCCGACGTCATCCTCACCCAAAGCAGCATCGCCGACGCGGTGAACGCCCTGCACCTATCCAGAGCTACCATGCGGAACATCAAACAAAATCTGTTCTGGGCCTTTTTCTATAACTGCATCGGCATCCCCATCGCCGCCGGGGCTCTGTATCCGGCCTTCGGCCTGTCTCTCAGCCCCATGCTGGGGGCCCTGGCCATGAGTTTTTCTTCCTTTTTCGTCGTCACCAACGCCCTGCGCCTGCGGCTTTTCAAGCCAGCCATGGCCCGGACGTCCCAAATATCCCAAACAACTGAAACAAAGGAGACAAGCAACATGACAAAAACCATTTCCATCGAAGGCATGATGTGCCAGCACTGCGTGAAGCATGTGACCGACGCCCTGAACAAGCTGGAGGGCGTGACCGCCCAGGTGTCCCTGGAAAACAAGAACGCCGTGTGCCAGGTGTCCGGCGCCGTCACCGACGACGCGTTGAAGGCCGCCGTGGTGGACGCAGGCTACGAAGTGACCGGCATCCGATAAGACAAACATCCCCCGTCTGAAGCCTCGGACGGGGGATGTTTGCCGCCTGCGGATTTGCGCTTGAAATGTTAGGGAAATCTTGCTATAATGGTGTTATCAATTAATTCAGGAGGGATTCCGATGAAAAAACTGCTTTCTCTGTTACTGGTCCTGTGCCTGATGCTGACCCTTGCTGTCCCGGCCTTTGCGGCCCATAGCATGGACAACTTCCGCAAGGTCAAGACCTACAATAACGAATTTACCGACGTGCCGGCCGACCATTGGGCGCGGAACGCGGTCGCCACCTGCTATGAATACGGTCTGATGAACGGCGCAGATGCCGCCACGTTCAACCTGGCCGGCAATCTCACCGTCGCGGAAGCGCTTGTTATCGCCGCCCAGGTGGACCAGATCTATAAGACCGGCACCACCGCCATCCAGCCCGCCGCGGAAGGCCCTTGGTATCAATCCTTTGTGGACTACTGCGTGAATACCGGTATCACCAAGGCCGGCGCTTTCTCCGACTTCAACGCCAAGGCCACCCGGGCCCAGATGGCCGGTATTTTTGCCCACGCCCTGCCCGATTCCACCTTCACGGTCCTGTCCCTGTGCACGCCCCCGGATGTGACCGACACCACGCCCTACGGGAACGAGATCATCACCCTGTACACCGCCGGTATTCTCTCCGGCAGCGATGATTACGGCACCTTCCATCCGGATAACTCCATCTCTCGGGCGGAGGCCGCGGTGATTTTGTCCCGCCTGGCCCTGCCGGAGACCCGCAGCGCTAAGATGCTGCTGAAGGACCTCTCCCTGACCCACGGCGTGACCGTGGCCGTGCCCCAGGATATGCTGGACATCACCGACCCTGATGTGCCCGAACAGCCCATGTTTGCCTCCATCAGCACCGGAGCAATGGCGATGGCCCTGTTCCAGCAGGACGCATCTCTCCGACATACTGATATGGGAATGGTCAAGCGGTTGTTTGACCAGGCACTGCCTTCTATGCTCCAAGAAATAATCGGCGACGGAGAGAGCATATCGGTCACAGACTCCGTCTCTGTGAAATTCGGCGATATGGATGCCATCCGGTATCATGTGACTTACACCACCGAAGGCGTCGCGACCAATATGATTATTTACGTATATGTTCAGGATGACGTGATGGGCGCAGTCTACTTAGCGGAGACCGATGCCCCTCTGATGAACACCATGGCAAACTCCGTGCGCATCAACGGCGCCGGCGTGAACCCCACCGTGTAACTGCAAACAAAAACCCCGGGAGCTTTTGCTCCCGGGGTTTTTGTTTGCATCGCTACGGGCAATAATGTTTGTTCGGCGGTTTTGTAATACAGCCCCGGCCTCTCCGGCACGGGCAGCCCTGCATCCGCGAGGGTCTGGGCGGTCCAGACATCGGCCCCCAGCCAGAGGACGTAACAGCGCCCGCCTTCTGCTAAATCCTCCGGACGAGTCAGCCCCGGCCCCATGGGCCGCACTTTGCGGCTGTAAAACACGTACCGCACGAAGCGGTAAACATAGTCCTCGTTCAGATGGGTCTGATCGTAAGCGCAGTAGAGCATCGTCTCCCCGTCCCACACATCCAGCACATCCGCCCGGGCTGTGAATACGCCCTGCCGCAAGTTCTCCCGGGCCGCGTGGCTTGCGGCCTCCCAATCGGAGACGGGGGCCTGGGTCCGGGCGCAGGGGAACACAAACGCCAGCAGCAACAGCCACACAGGTAGCGTCCCTCCGCCATCCTCCGGCGGCAGCAGCGCAAAGACGCACAAGCCCAATTGATACAGCACCCCCGTGCCGAAATAGCGGTAGAAGGACGCTAATATCATGCTCTCGTGCTCGTCCATCATGAAAATGTACATCCCCGCCAGACCGGCGGTGTACACAGCCAGCGCCGCCCAGGAAAATAGCACCAGCCCCACTGCGCCTTTGGGCAGGCGGATCACTTTCAGCAGGCACAGTGCCAAAAGCGCCAGAAGTACCCCGTTTCCCACCAAGAAAAACAGGCTGGCCGCCGTTTCACCGCTCCAAACGGCGCGCCAGAAGTCCTCTGGGAACGATGCCCAGAATTCCGGCGATTTTGCCGCCAACTTGCCGCCGAAGGCCTCCGCCCCCACCTGGAACTGGTTCCGGGACAGCGCGTCGGCAAATACCCGGTGAATGCGTAGAGAAAACAGCCCATACAGTCCCCCGGGCAGCCCCACACACCAAGCCGCGCTCATGAGCAATTCCCGGGCGGCCCCCTTCCGCCGCCGCCAAAGAAGCGTCAGCAATCCGCAGTGGAGGACCAGCAGCATCACGCCACTCATTTTCGTCAGCACCAGCACCGCGCCCAGCAGACCCTGCACAGGGAGGGTCTTTTTTTCATCCCACAGGGCCAGCAGGCCCATGGCCAGGGCTGTCATGCCCATCAAGGCATCCACCTGCAAATTCACCGCGCAGTTGGGGATGACCAGCGTCAGCGCCGCCATCAGCCCGACACAGACGGGCCAGCGCTTCCAGTCCCGCCAGCCGCAGTCTCCGAACCCACAGGAGAGCAGCGCGCCCATCCAAATGCCGTTGGCCCCCAGCATGGCACCCTCGGAAAATCCTGCCAGCCGCAGCACAAAGTACTGGTACAGCGGTACTGCCGGGGGGTAATTCGTCATGGTCACCAGCGTGTCCGGCCCGGGCAGGGCATGGGTCAGATACAGCTCCTTCGCCGCCAGCGCCCAGTGGCTGTAATTGTCAAATCCGTCAGGCACCCGGCCCATATTCAGCACCCACAGCGCTGCGGCGTACACGCAAAAGCACACTACACCAGGGGTCAACAACGGCTTCTCGGTCTTCCGCTTTTTCAGCAGAAACAGCACTGCCATCACGCCCAAGATTACCGGCCCGGATTTCAGCAATCCCAGCAGGGAAAGGAGATACAGAAACAAGACCTGCACCGCGACAGCCGCCACCGGGCAAAACGCGGCCGGCAAGTCCGTTTTCTCATGGAGAATCACTATCCATCCCGCTGTGGCAAGAAATATCCATATCAAGCCCATTGCCGTCCCTCCTTTCCCTTTTGTCTAACACTACTCCTCATAAAACCAGTAAATCCAGTCGTTGTCAACGTCATCCACGTCGATTTCCGCCTGCCGTACCAGCCGGAACCCACTGAGGGTGAGCGTGCCGTCGCATTTGTAAAAAACAGGGTAACGCCTGTCTACTTTTGAGATCCAAAGGACGTTTCTGCATAATATGACGTCCCATAGCCGACGCAGGCAAGGGCCAGCAGCAGGCCCATGACAAGCGTTTTCCAGTTCATTCCCATCCCCCCTTTTTCTTCAGTATATCAAAAATCCCACGGCGATGCAACGACGGGGGACCTTGCAATGCCTCCCGGGATTTGCTATGATAGGGAAAAGGAGGGGATGGTATGAAACGCGGATTGCTCGCCGGGCTGTGTCTGCTGGCGCTGCTAGCCGGGTGCCATGCCGCGCCGCCGGAACCCACGTCTACCCCGACGCCGACGCCCGTGGTCACCCCCACGCCCGCGCCCGTCCTTGCGCCGGAGCAGTACGAGGCCCTGTTCCAACAGGAGCTGCTGTTTTTGCAGCAGGGCCTGCGCCAGCACGACGTGCAGGGCGAATTCACGGTTTATTTCGGTCAGCCGGATGCGGAGTTCAATGAACGGTACCGGGTTTATGTCCCCGACGGCACCAGAGGGCATGAACTGCTGCTTTGCGGCGATGATTGCGCGTTCCCGGAGCTGCTGTCCTATGGCTATGACGAAGCGGAAAACTGGTACACGTTCCGCGGCATTTACGAACCCGCCCTGGTCCAATACAACGGGCCCGCTAATTTTCTGGAAGAATGGGCCAACTTTCAGGACGACGCAATTTACCACGCCCAGCTCTCCGCCGATACGGACCTGAGCGCGCCCATCCGCTTCGATGTCCCCAACGGGCCGAGCCTGACAAAGGACTTTACCCAGCGCATTGACGGACATGACTATCATCAGGAAATTTTCGTTGACGAGCGCCTTGGCTGCTACATCAATATTAGCTACCCCAGCATCATGATTCCGCCTGATGACCGTTTCATTCACGCGCGCATCCGTGACGCGATCCAAACGGAAGTCCTGCCGCCAAACTTCCATGAGGAACCCCATCGGCCGGAGTATCTGTTTGAAACCGAGACAAAGGACTGCGCTTTGACCCGGGAGGACGAACAGCTTGTTTCCACGCGGACCTACGTTTGGGGATACGTCAGGGGTTCGGCGCATCCCGGCGAATATCATTTCGGCATGACCTTCGATGCCGGCACCACCAGGCAACTGACCCTTCGGGACATCATCGGCGATAAAAGCATTGACGACCTGCTGGATTCCGGCGCGTTCCGATGCCAGCAGGTCTGGATGGACGGCAGCGGCGACATCACCCGGGAACAATATCTGGAGATCCGCGCCCGGAATGAGCAATCTCAAATCGAAGGCGCAAAGGAATACCTTGACCCGGATTCCACAGACAACTTCTATCTCACAGACGATTCCCTGGGACTGATCGGATGGGTAGGCAGCAAATCGTTTTGCATGGAAGCCCCGCTGTCCGAACTGGGCCTGTCCCAATGGGCGCGGACAAGCTCTTGATTATCCGGGGAACTGCGTATATAATGATTTTACCACTGATTCGAGGTGAAGCCCATGAAATGTGTCAGCTGCGGGGCAGCGCTGCCCGAGGACGCCCGGTTTTGCACGGAGTGCGGCGTATACCAGCCGGAGATGCGGCAGTTTTTCGCCGACGCACCCCGGGAGCCGGCCCCCGCGCCACGGGAACAGGCCGCACCCGCGCCGTTTTCGGCAAAGGGGCTGTTCAAACTCTTCAAAAAAGCGCCGTCCTACCACTGCGAGACCATGCAGGACATTGACCGTTTTTCGGCGCGCACCCCCGTGACCCTGCAATTGAACGACGACGAGCAGCGGCTGTTCATCCGCAAGGGCGCCGCGCAGATCTCTCTGCCCTACCGCCAGATTTTGGACTTTTCCGTCCGGCGCAGTGAGCGGCAGGACAAAAACCTGTTGGACTTCCTGCAAACGGTCATCGGCATGAACCGGCGCTGGATCGCCACGCTGACTTATCAGGCGCAGGAGGGCGGACCCGTGAAGCATCTGCGGTTTTTAGAGCTGGATGGCCTCGACGCTCACGAATATTACGACGACGAGGAGATAAGCGGCCGCGCTAAGCGCTTTGAAAAAGCGCTGGATGCGATCATCCAGCACTATCACCCCTGCGGGCAGTTGGATTAAGACGCCTGCTTCGCAGAATTTGCTGCATAGCGGCAAAGAAAATTAAATCCGTTTTTTGCCCGGCAAAGCTGGGCAAAAAATACTTTGCGCGAAAGGAGTGTGCCCAAAGGGCGCACGAGCGGAGCGAAACCATCGATTGAACGCAAAGCGTTCAATCGAAATAAAAAAAGCCACAGTCTTTCGACTGTGGCTTTTTGTGTTGGCATTGACCTATCTTCCCAGTCCGTCGCCAGACAAGTATTTTCGGCACTGGTGAGCTTAACTTCCGTGTTCGGAATGGGAACGGGTGGACCCTCACCGTTATAAACACCAACTTCGCTACGCACTCCCTGCCAGTTCCCGTCACCGCCTATGGCGGAAACGTCCACTTCCGGAAGCCGCTCCTCTATAAATCGACCCCGCTTCGCCGGGCCTCGATTTATTCGATTTGGACAACAGATATCTTACCAGATATCTGCCGCTTTGTCAAGAGCTCACCCAGGTGGCGTTGACCCACCCAGGTGAGTGGTACACCATCAGGGACTCGAACCCTGGACACCCTGATTAAGAGTCAGGTGCTCTACCAACTGAGCTAATGGTGCTCAGGCTCTGCACCTTCAAAACCGAACAGAGGGAAATCGTGCGAGGAAAGGCTATTGCCTG
>CANSAE010000001.1 GCA_947644595.1 uncultured Clostridia bacterium | reverse complement strand
AAAATCCTAACGAAAAACCTCCCCATACGGGGAGGTTTTTTCTATATGATTTGAGGAAAAAGACATGAGAATGGACCCAATATACTGAAAGGCTTTTTTGAAACTTCATGGAAAAAATATAAGTGAGGAATTGTAGTTCCTGTCTTTTCGCGATGAATGGAGGTATACTAAAGGTATCTTAATATAGAAAGAGAGAGTTTAAGATGTTTTTAGATGATCTGGCTAATTCGCTGCTTCTTATTTGTGGAGAAAAGAAGTATAGCTACGAAACTGCTGCAGAGTTATGCGGAATCAGTAGGCGATATTTTGGGAAAATTGTTTGTAAGAAAGCAGTTCCAAGTATTGCGGTGCTTGAGGGAATGTGTAGCGGATTAGAGAAAACGCCAAATGAATTACTGGGCGTTCGGGATCATGTTCAAGATCATGTGATTTCTTATCGTATATCATTACCAGTAACAGAAGTTTCTGCGATTGAGGGCACCGAGGGTACGAGCCACTTTCCGATTTGTCCAAAATGCAGCCAAACACTTGACCGGGAATATATTAAGTTTTGCAGTGAATGCGGGCAACGCTTGGATTGGAGTAAATTTGAAGACATCGTCTTTCTTTAAGAAAAACGCCGGAGGAATTCCGGCGTTTTTTGTCGCATAAGGACGAGGTGGAACGGCATAGAATGGCATATCTGAAATTGTCGGATATGGAGGCTATTATGCTGTACAGTGCACTGCTTGTACTGATGAGCAGCACGTTCATCATGCTGCGTTTAGGTGGAGGCGGGTCCTTTCCGCGGCCATTGAACAAGGAGGAAGAGACACGCTGTGTGGAGCGGTGGGTAAACCATGGAGACCTGGAAGCCCGCAATACGCTGATTGAGCATAATCTGCGCCTGGTAGCGCATGTGATGAAGAACACATGAAGCAAAAGGAGAATCCCTGTGGGAGAAAACCGGACAAGCAGTGTTTAAGGATTATAATAGAAATGTGGTGGTGCGGTGGACAGTAAAAATTTAGTAGACATTTTTTAATGAGAGGGAAGCTCCTTGCAGAAGTGAATATTGTTCCTCTTAAAATACCGGTACATTTCCTTGTTCCTATTAATGTTTAGTTGTGATATAAACTCTCCTTCTTCAATTTTGTTTGAAGCGTATAATTCATATAGCAATATCCAAGAAGTTGCATTAGCTGTTACTTTTTCGATGTTTTGTTGATTGATTTGCTGCGATCTTAAAAGAATAGTTTTAGCTAACTCATTCTTTGAATCTACTATTTTCTGAATAAGTTCGTTGCCCAGCTCAATGTGTTTAAGTTCAATCAGAAGATACAATAGCCAAATGACTTCAAGATCGTGATTGCACTCAATATGATGATTAAGCATGTTTCGAATTATCTTTACGTCGTTTGAATCTAATGTCAATAAATTATGATGACTGAGGAGCAGGGAACATGCCTTTGATAAGGAACGTTCATTATTAGCGAGGATGCTAATCAAGTAAGTTTTGAAGATTGGTAAATTAATTGCAAAAGGGAGTGTTTCGATAGTTTTCAGAAAATAGCGAATAGCACCCTTCGTGCCATTCTTTTCAAGAAGGAAGAAAGTGTTAAATAGTGACATCAGTTCTTCGGAACTTATATCCTCGCTAAGTGTTCCATGAAGTAATTTGTTGAAGTTTTCTTCGATATAGCAGGGAAAGTCAACAGTTTTACTTTTTTCCGCATTCAGAGTAAAACCATATTTTGAGAGAATTTCACTAAAAATACTAATAACCTCTTTTTCCTCGCCATGATAAAGATACACTTCGTAATCATCCACATATCGAGAGTAATTTAGGTCGTGAACATTTAATTCTGTGTCTATTCGAGTTAATATTGCTTCTGCAATTATTTTTGAAGAGAGAGGCCCAGGCAATAGCCCATTTGTTTGGTTTCTGTTCTGTCGACGAACAGACTCATCTAAATTACGGTATTTTAAGTATATATTAGAAATACTGGGATCGTTACTGTTCAGCAAAAACTTTCGGAACTCTGCTTCTGCGTTGTCGGCACCCAGCAATATGGCAGGGATCATGTGCGTGTAAAAACTTGAAAAGCAATTTGATATATCCAGCTTGAGCACTTGTTTTGCGCCGACTGAACGCATAATTTTTTTCATTATGTTATTTATGTATTGTGTAGAAACTGGTAGTATTATTGGCTCGCAGGCGGTATTATCCCAATAGGATTGATCATGCAGGACTATACTGTCGTCATCAGACAAAATAGGAGAAAATGAATTGCTACTCGTTTCGGTGAACTCAATGAGTTCCTGTAAGATATTATCTGTATTAAGACATTCTTGAGCCGCAAGGTAGGTACCAATTTCAGGTAAGAATATAGTTCTCCTTGCATCATTACCATTGTAACGACTCATTGTAAAGCTCAATGGAGGAATTAAATCACAGTTTCGTGGTGGAATATGATACAATATATGTTCGTCTAGTTGAAAACACGGAGGTAGGTATTCTGAAAAGAACCCATTCATCGTAATGTCTTTCCATATTTTTTTATAATCGCGCATATAATACCTCTCAGGATTAGTATTGCAAGTCTATAGTTTTTAGTTAAGTCAATTTACTCGATGTGTATAACGGATTGTACTGATTGCCCACAATGGCAGATTCAACAACCAATCTTCTTTCTTATAATCTGTCATAGATGTTCGGATTGACAAATTTGGCTGGAACTTTTCTCGATAGACCTTCAAACTCTTTGCTTGCAGATTGATTTCTGCTTTTACTTCAACCGGGATCACATCGCTACCGTTATCGATGACAAAGTCTACTTCGGCGGTACCGCGATCAGCAGTCCAATAATAAACATTAAGGCCTTTAATTGTTTTGAGTTGTTGCAGGACATATTGCTCAGTGAGTGCGCCTTTAAACTCTTTGAATAACTGATTTCCATTTAGGAGTACATCCTGCCGCAGACCTACCATGCAGGACAAAAGACCTACATCTACCAGATATAGCTTGAAGGCCTTCAAGTCCTCATAGGCTTTCAGCGGCAAACTGGGAGTTGAAACGCGATGCACTTTGTGGACAAGTCCGCAGTCGGTGAGCCAGAGCATGGCCAATTCATACTCTTTGGCACGTGCTCCTTCTTTGATCAGACCATAGATAAACTTTTTGTTTTCTTTTGACAATTGTGCCGGGATGCTGTTCCAGAGCATTCGAATGCGAGGAACTGCTTCATTGGGGGCGTGTTTTGAGAAGTCCTGCTCATAGGCAGTTAAGATTCGTTGCTGGATCTCACGCACTTCGTTGAAATCCTTGCTGTCAGCAAAAGCCTGGACAGCCTCGGGCATCCCGCCAACATAATAGTATTGTTTCAGCAAGTCGATATAATCCAGTTTAAAGTTTGCGGCCATATCAAAGTCACCAGTTTGGAGGAGCGTAACAAATTGCTCTTTTCCCATTGCAGACAGAAACTCAAAAAAAGACAGCGGATACAAATCAAGGAATTCTACTTTACCGACAGGAAAAGAAGTTCCATGATGGAGGGCTACCCCCAAGAGACTTCCTGCACAAACGATTTGGTATTGAGGTGCATCCTCGTTAAAATACTTTAGACTGCTTAAGGCCTTTGGAACCTCTTGCACCTCATCGAAAATCAAGAGTGTGTTGGCGGGATCGATTTTGTGACCGGCATATAACTCCAAGCCAGTGATCAACCGAGTGACATCCAGGCTTTCTTCAAACAGGATTTTCATCTGAGGGTTATTGTCGAAGTTGATATAAACAACTTGTTCATAACCAATTTTGCCAAACTCCTTCATCAGCCATGTTTTCCCGACCTGGCGGGCACCGCGGATGATAAGCGGTTTTCGCCGCATTTTTTCTTTCCATGCGAGTAGGTATTCCATTGCCGTACGGTACATAGGCATCACCTCACAAAATATCTAACGACATTATAGCATGTTATCGCATAAAATCAAAGGACTTTTTGCGGCGGTATAATTATACTCAAATTTTGGTGATAATATTATAAAACTGCCGATTCTAAACCCAGAATCGGCAGCTTTTTGAAATTTCGACAAAAATTGGCTTGTTTTTATTCTATTCGAACCCATGTGTCGGTAACATTGTATACTTGATTTCGAGTCAACTACGCCGAGTTAACATAATATGTTGGACGGAAATATAGGAACAGATTATTAGAAGAACAAAAACAATATATGAAAAATAAAGGAGATGATAGAATGCTATCTGGCCATCTTACAGTTAAAAACGGATACTGGTATGCCATTCTCATGGTCAAGGGAGAGAACGGGTATGCCAAACAAAAATGGATCGCCCTTCACTTAAAAGAAAAAGGGAACAAACGAAAGGCGGAAGAAATGTTGCTGGAACTGCGCCAGACTTATCATGATGAATACAACCCGATCAATGACGCTGGTGGCGTCCTTTTTGCGTCGTACTTAAAAACATGGCTGAAGCGGATGGAACACAAGGTAGCACCCAGTACATACAGCGGATATCAGAGCATTGTGCTTGACAGCATTTGTCCGTATTTCGATGCAAAAGGATGCACGCTTGGAACACTGCATGCGAGGGATTTACAAGAATACTATGATTCGCTATTGCAAAGAGGACTTTCCGCAAACTCAGTCCGCAGACACCATGCGAACATCCATAAAGCGCTGAGGGAAGCAGTACAACTGGACTTGATTCCTTATAATCCAGCGGAACGTGTTACGTTGCCGTCCGCAAGCAAGCCGGTAAATGATTGCTATTCTTTGGAGGAAGCCAAACAACTGCTGAAAGCAGCAGAGGGAACGAAACTGGAACTTCCGATTTTCTTTGCGTTGTTCTATGGATTGCGCCGCAGTGAGGTGCTGGGCCTTCGCTGGGGAGCAGTTGGCTTTACACAGGATACCATGAACATCAACCATACCGTTCACTTCAACTCAATCGACGGGAAATACCAGTTGATAGAACGTGACCAATTAAAGCGTAATGCCAGTGCTCGCCGTTTTCCATTGGTGGATGTTGCGAAAGACTACCTGTTGGCTGAAAAGCAGCGCCGATACGGCGGCATGGAGCCTGATCCGGATGACTACATTTGCGTTGATGAACAGGACCAAGTTTTGCGGCCCAATTATGTGACACAAGGTTTTAAGAAACTCTTGAGAAAAAGCGAGCTGCGGGAGATTCGATTCCATGACCTGCGGCATACCAGCGCGAATCTTCTGATTACGAGTGGGCTTTCCATGGTGCAGGTACAGCATTGGTTAGGGCATAGCAGTATCTCAACTACCATTGATATGTACTCTCATTTGACTTATGAGGACAAGTTCGACTGCATGGACACACTCAAAAAAACTTGAGTTTGGCGGACTGACAATATTCGGATTGCTTTGCGGGGATGCAGAGGTAAAATCAAGTGAAAGGAGTGTGACTGATATGCGGGTGGCGCTGTTTTGCCATGTGGCGGAAGAACTGTCCAATCAGGACAAGCAGAAAGAACTGGAACGGCAGTATTCGCTGTTAGAAAACTATGCACAAGAGCATGTGTTTGCAATCGAGTATGCGTTTTTTCATACAGGGGAATTCAATTTCAACGATCCAGACAGCGTTTTGCTGCATTTGCTCCAATGTGTTCAGATGAGGGAATTCGATTTGGTCCTTGTAGAAGGTCGAGCGTGTCTGCCTATTGCGGAGGACGAACGCGTGCCTACGATCCAAGTTTTCCTATTGTGTGAAAATACGAATTTAACATTTGGAACTGATGATTTGGTATTTACAGAAAAGACTTTGCCGGACTATAAAACGAAAGCTTACTATCCGTCAAAGGAAAGCAATATCAGCTTAAACTTGCAATAAGCGGGCATTTATGACATAATCCTCATATACAAAGAAACTGAGGATATAAGATATGAATGCAGTGACGAACTATTTGGAAAATGTCTTGGCGCCTATGCTACGGACTTATGGGGTCGCGGAAGATTTCATTAATTACACAGCGAAAACAATCGAGTTGCAAATCACTTCCTTACTCCGGAATTGGGATGATGTGGCGTTTCGGAAAACTGTACTTTTGCTGGGTTCTGAGGAAGGTCCGTTCTACGACCCGGCGGGCAAATATGACACGAAGTGCTTTGTAGTCGTCGCGATCCGCAACAGTCCCATTGAAACAATCCAAAGCGAAAGCTATCAACGAGCGGGTTTATCCTCGGCTATCTCCAGCCGTGATGTCCGTGCGATCACTGGAAGTGCCATTCGCTATTTCAACAATCAGGATTTCGCGAAGCTATGTAAAGAAGCAAAGAGCAGCACTGCCCCGGATTTGTACCTGGAAGCCGGCGAGAAGTTCCCGGCAGCTTGGGCGGCGCTGCAAAAGCTGGGAACGACTTCTGCCAAAGTGGTTGAGTATCAGCCGATCTTGACAGAAACACCATATCAGATGGATATGCCTGTGAATGCAGATGGACAAGGCAAGACTGCCAATGGTGATATGGTAAAATCGATTTTTGACGCCTATGTGCCGGAAATGGACCCGGAGCTGATGACCTTGTTGAAAGACATTACCTCCGCACCCAACGGCGCACTTGTGGTGGATTCGTTCAAAACTTTGACACGTAATTTTGAGAAGCTCTTGAAAATTATTGAGTACATTCTTACGCGTGGGCATGTTTTTGCGACTGCAAATTATTATTTGGAGAACGGACATGTGGAGCGCCGGACACAGCCACTTCGAGCGGGGCATACAGTCAAAGAGATGCAGGCGCATTTTATGCAAACATCCGGCTTGGGTCATCGGCATGCTGCGGTGCTGAGAAATCTAATGAGTGAATGAAATAAGCGATACTGGGCGGGAACACCGCCCGGTATTTTTGTTTTCTGCAATTCATACTTTGAAACGAGGTGATGCAATTTGGAAAGCGCACAAAGAGATATTGTCAGTGTACTCATCGACAAAGCCTTTTCGGAGGGGCTTATATCAAAAACCACCTATTTGTCGGCAAAAGATTTGGTGTATTCTGTGATGGATTTTCCGGCGCTGTTGCAGTATCCTGTGTGCTTGACAAAGGAGGCGGGCGCTGATGAATGTTCTTAGGATCCGCAATGAACTTCGCAATGGAAAAACGATTTTTGACCTTCCGTTGCGGGTCACATTTTATGCCAGGGTCTCTACAGACCGGGACGAGCAGCTCAACAGTTTGGAAAACCAAGTACAATATTATACGGAGCTGATCCAAAGCAAGCTCAACTGGACCTATGTGGAGGGCTACATCGACGAGGGAATCAGCGGGACGAGTACGAAAAAGCGGGATAGTTTCAATCGGATGATCGCGGACGCCAAAGCAGGGCGGTTCGATTTTATCATCACGAAGGAAATATCCCGCTTTTCACGCAGTACGCTGGACAGCATTAAGTATACCCAGGAACTGCTTGAGCATGATGTGGGGGTGCTGTTCCAAAACGACAACATCAACACTTTGGACAGCGACAGCGAATTCCGGCTGGTGGTCATGGCCGGGGTCGCCCAGGATGAGGTGCGTAAGCTGTCGGAACGCTTGAAATTCGGTTTCCGTCAGGCCATCAAGAACGGCCATGTGCTGGGGAATGACAAACTCTGGGGATATGACAAGAAAGACTGCGTGCTGACCATCAACGAGGAAGAAGCCCGCGTGGTGCGGCGCATCTTTGACCTCTATGCGAATCAGCAAATCGGCATCCGCAAAATCTCTCAAGTCCTGTATGACGAGGGTTTCACCAGCCGACAGGGGAATCAATTTAATGTGCTGACCATCCGCCATATCCTGTGCAATCCCAAATACAAGGGCTGGTACTGCGGAAACAAGAGCCAGTCCGTAGACTATCGTAGTAAACGCACAGTGGAGCTGGACGAAAGCGAATGGGTGACATACCCGGACCCATCTATCCCGGCCATTGTGTCGGAAGAACTATGGGATCGAGCCAACGCTTTATACAAACAACGCAGCCAGCAAATGATGTCCCACCAACCGGCGGCAGAGTTTCACAACCGCTATCCGTACAGCGGAAAAATCATCTGCGAGGAACACGGTACCAGCTATCACCGGCAGATACTGAGGAGCGGTAAAGGGAAAAAAGAAGTCTGGCAGTGTAAGGTTTACCGCCAGCGTGGCCGGGCGGGATGCTCGGTGCCCCAGCTCCGCAGCACAGAACTGGACGCTATCATGGCACAGATATTCAACGAACTGGCCCAAGATAAGCAGGCCATTGTGGATTCCGTGGTGAAAGTCATCCAAAGCGTCCCGGATGAACACGACTACCGGCAGGATGCCAAACAAATCGAGGAAGAACTGGAAGTCATCCGGAAGAAGAAAGACCGTCTGCTGGAACTGAGCATCGACGGGGCGCTTTCCTCGGAGGAGTTCAAAAGCCGAAATGATGGCTTCAACAGGCAAATCGAAAATCTTGAAGAGCGGTTAGAAACCCTATACATAGAGGAACAGAAAGGAAAGCGGTCTGTTGAGCAACTGGAGCAGATCAAAAACCTGGTGGAACGGGAACTATCCTTCGAGGATGGCATCAATTCCGCACTGGTAACGACGATTCTTGACCGCATCATTGTCAAGCGGGAAAGCACCAAAGAGGAAATACACCTTGGCATCCATCTGAAAGTCGGCGACCCCTATGGGGTCGTTTTGGAACGGCAAAAATCCTCCTTCCGCTTCAACTGTCTAAGAAATATTATACCAGCGCGGAAGATGGAGATGATTTGATTTCTATTGGGACTATCGGGCTGATCAAAGGCGTGAATACATACCGTCCGGACAAAGGGGTACGATTGGCGACTTATGCCAGTAAATGTATTGAGAACGAAGTGCTCATGCATTTCCGGTCGCAAAAAAAGAGTGCGGGAGACTTGTCGTTATCAGATTCTATTGATTTAGACGGAGATGGCAACAGCCTGTCGTTGATCGACGTACTCAGCCAAGAGGATGAAATGTTGGAGCGCATCGGAGATGATGAGCTATGCGTACAGCTTCGCAGTTATGTAGATACGGTTTTGGATGACCGGGAATCCAGAATTATTAAATTACGTTATGGCCTGGATACCGGAGCACCCAAAACACAGCGGGAAACCGCTGATCTGTTGGGAATTAGCCGATCTTATGTATCGCGTATTGAGAAGAAAGCGTTGGAAAAATTGAACCAATGCTTTGACGAACGGTGACGAATGTGCTATAATTACCTCCAAAGATAAAGACAAAGGAGGGCAAGGCTGCCGTGACTTGGAAATATTTGAAAGAGCGGGCTGCGGTGGCGCTGTCCGGCATCATTCTGGCGTTGCTGGTGATCATATTGGCTTTGCTGATCGCTTCCCGTACATTGGAGTACCGCAGCGGATCGGAAGCGGAGCAGGATGAACTGCCGGAGGTCACTATTCCGGATGTGGTATGGGTGACAGAGCTTCCGCAGGCAATTGAATCTCCTGATATTACTGAAAATCCCTGATTTTATCGGTAAAAAAGGGTTGCAATTCATGCAAAATGTGGTATAATGCCATTAGCAAGTATCAAGGTCGACTGAGAGTGGGCGTCTGCCCACTCTTTTTGTTGACTATTTTGAAACAGTCAAAATTATGCAGAGATAGGTGCAAGATGAGTAAAATTACAGAAACGGTCTGGCAGTTAGCACAGCCTGTGGCAGAGGCTAACGGTGTAGAGCTATGGGACGTGGAGTTCGTCAAAGAGGCGGGTACCCAGTACCTGCGGGTCTATATTGATAAGGACGGCGGCGTGGACATCAATGACTGTGAGACGGTCAGCCGGGCATTAGACCCCATTTTGGATGAAGCAGACCCCATTCCGTACAGCTATGTGTTTGAGGTAGGGTCCGCCGGGATCGATCGGGAACTGAAACGTCCGTCGGACTTTGAAAAGTTTATGGGCAGCCAGGTGCAGGTAAAGCTGTATCAGCCGTTTGAAGGGCAAAAAAACTATGTGGGACTGTTGACCGGTTATGAAAATGGCGATGTGGTGCTGATGGCGGGGCAACGGGAAGTGACTTTGAAGAAGCCCATGGTAGCACAGGTGAGATTATATGTGGAGATATAAAGAAAGGAAAGGCACGAGGACATGAATGCAGAATTCTTTTCAGCTGTAGAAGACATTGAGAAGGAAAAGGGCATCCCCAGAGAGTACATGTATGATAAAATCACACAGGCCATGTTGGCGGCTTTCCGTAAGGATAACGGGGAAGAGTACGACGGCGATGTGCAGGTGATCTTAGATGAGGTTGGCCGGCGGATTCAGCTGGTGGAAAACAAAACCGTGGTAGAGGAAATGGAAGATCCCATTTTGGAAATCGACTTGAAGGCGGCCAAAAAAATCGTTAAAGGCGCCCATGTGGGTGATGTAATCGCTGTGCCGGTAGAGACCAAAAATTTCGGACGTATCGCAGCGCAGGCGGCAAAGCAGGTCATCATCCAGGGAATTCGGGAAGCGGAGCGCGGTATTATCTACGATGAGTTTACCTCTAAGGAGCATGAACTCATGACAGGTGTCGTTTCCCGCATTGATCCCCGAACCGGAAGTGCATCTATTAAGATCAATTCCAATGCGGAATTTACAGAGGCTGTGCTGCTGCCCCAGGAGCGCATCAAAGGCGAAGAACTTCGGGAAGGCGACCGCATTAAAGTGTATGTGGTGGAAGTCCGCCGTTCTACCAGAGGACCGCAGGTCCTGATTTCCCGGACGCATCCGGGTTTTGTGAAGCGCCTGTTTGAAATGGAAGTGCCGGAAATTTTTGACGGCACGGTGGAGATTAAATCTATTGCCCGGGAAGCTGGCAGCCGTACCAAAATAAGTGTTTGGTCTGCGGACGAGAATGTGGACCCCATCGGTGCCTGCGTAGGCAACCGTGGTGCCCGTGTGGCCAGTATTGTGGATGAACTGGGCGGAGAGAAGATTGATATTATTAAATACAGTGAGAATCTGGAAGAGTATATCGCGGCGGCATTGTCTCCTTCGGATGTGGTGAGCGTCACCATGCTGGAGGATGGCAGAAGCTGCCGGGTCATCGTGCCGGACGGTCAGTTGTCTTTGGCCATCGGCAAGGAAGGTCAGAATGCCCGTTTGGCCGCAAAGCTCACCGGATTTAAAATCGATATTAAGCCTGAAAGTCAGGCGGAGTAAGAACGGGAGGGCAGTCGAGCGTGACGCAAAAGAAAATACCTATGCGGCAGTGCCTCGGCTGCCGTGAAATGAAGCCCAAGAAGGACCTTGTGCGCGTGGTACGGGGGCCGGATGGCAGTATCTCTTTGGATACGCGGGGCAAGGCACCGGGCAGAGGTGCTTATGTTTGTCATAACAGTGCGTGCCTGAAAAAAGCGAGGAAGTCGAAGGCGCTGGAGCGTTCTTTGGAAACGGAAATCCCGGAAGAAATCTTTGATCGTCTGGAACAGGAAATGGAGGCGGTGGAGGATGGCTGACAAAGCGTTGAATTATATTGGCATCATGCAAAAAGCCGGCGCATGCGCTACGGGAGAAACGGACAGCGGCGCGGCTTGCCGCTCCGGCAAGGCAAAGCTGTTACTTCTGGCGGCGGACGCATCGGAAAATGCCCGGCACCGGGCAGAGGGCTTTGTGTATGGCCGTGGCGTTCTGCTGGTAACGCTGCCCTATGAAAAGACGGACCTGGCCAGGATTCTGGGGCGAGGGGTCACATCAATGCTGGCGGTGACGGACCTGGGATTGGCAGATGCCGTAATGAAAGCACTGGCGGCGTCAAATGAAGAAGCTTACGGAGAAACTTCTGCCCGATTGTCGGAGAAACTCCGCAAGGAACGGGAACGGAAGTCAGAGCAGCAACGGCATGAACAGAATAAGCGGTTTGGGAAAAGGAGGAAAAAGGCTTGAGTACATTTGAAAAATACAGAGTCCATGAGGTAGCGAAGGACTTTAAAACGACCTCGAAGGTCATTACTCAGATCCTAACGGATTACGCCACCACGCCGAAAAATCATATGCAGGTGTTGGAAACGGCGGAGTTGGATATTATTTTTGAGTATCTGACCCAGCATCACCAAATGGAGAGCCTGGAAGAACTGTACCAGTCTGCGGCCAAGCCCAAAGCGAAGAGCGCTCCCGCCCCTGCGGAGACTGCGCCGTCTGCTTCTGGGGAAGAACCCCCGGCAGCTGCGCCTAAACATCCGGTCCCAGTAAAGCAGGAAAAGCCTGACAAGCCCCATGTGCCTAAAAAGGTACCGGAAAAGCGCATTGTAGATACTCGTGGTGCCGGCGGTGCTACAAATATTGATAAATTCAATGAGAAGTATGACGATATGGCGGGCGACAAAGCCGACCGCATGCGCCGGGGCAAGGAAAAAATCGGCGGCGGCAAGAACCGGCGTCAGCAGTCTCCGTCCAATAAGCGCCGCCAGGAAGAGCGGGACCGGATGCAAAAGCTCCAGCTGGAAATCGCCCGCAAGGCTCAGACCAAGGTTTCCATCCCCGACGAGATTTCCGTGGGCGAGTTGGCTAGCCGCATGAAAAAGAGCGCGTCTGATGTCATCAAGCAGCTCATTAAGCTGGGGGTGTTTGCCTCAGTCTCGGATGTGATTGACTATGATACCGCTGCTTTGGTGGCCATGGAAATGGGCTGCAAGGTGGAAAAGGAAGTCATCATTACCGTGGAAGAGCGCCTGATTGATGATAGCGAAGATAAGCCTGAGGACTTGGTGTCCCGCGCCCCCGTTGTGGTGGTCATGGGCCACGTTGACCACGGTAAAACCTCTTTGCTGGACTATATCCGCAATGCCAAGGTGGCAGCGGGGGAGGCTGGTGGTATCACTCAGGCCATCGGCGCTTATACCGTTGAGGTAAACGGCAGTCCCGTTACCTTCCTGGACACTCCGGGCCATGAGGCATTTACCTCTATGCGTGCCCGCGGTGCGATGGTCACGGACGTTGCTATTCTGGTGGTAGCGGCGGATGACGGCATCATGCCGCAAACCGTGGAATCCATCAACCATGCCAAGGCTGCCGGTATTCCCATTATTGTGGCGGTGAATAAAATGGATAAGCCGGGTGCCAGCCCGGACCGCATCAAGCAGCAGCTCACGGAGTACGAGCTGGTGAGCGAGGAATGGGGTGGCGACACTATCGTGTGCCCGATTTCCGCCAAGACCGGCATGGGTATTGATACCTTGCTGGAAAATGTGGTGCTGTTGGCCGAGATGCAGGAGCTGAAGGCCAATCCCAACCGTGCGGCAAAGGGAGCCGTCATCGAAGCCCGTCTGGATAAGGGCCGCGGCCCGGTCATGACAGTGCTGGTGCAAAACGGCACACTGAAAAAAGGCGATATTATCATCGCGGGCACCGCCGTAGGCCGTGTGCGTGTGATGATCAACGATAAGGGTGAGCGTATTACAGAGGCTGGCCCCTCTGTTCCTGTAGAGATCGACGGAATTTCCGAAGTCCCCAGTGCGGGCGATACCTTCAATGCGGTCAGCGATGAGCGTATGGCCAGGGAACTGGTGGAGCAGCGCAAGCAGCAAAAGAAGGAAGAACTGTTCGGTATGGCGAAGAAGGTTACGCTGGACGATTTGTTCTCCCGCATCCAGGAGGGTGAGCTCAAGGACTTCAACATCATTGTGAAGGCCGATGTCCAGGGCTCTGCCGAGGCGGTGAAAGCCTCTTTGGAAAAGCTGTCCAACGAGGAAGTGCGCGTGAAGGTCATACACAATGCCGTGGGCGCCATCAGTGAATCGGATATCATGTTGGCGGCGACCAGCGGCGCACTGATCGTGGGCTTCAATGTCCGTCCGGACCCCAAAGCCAGGGACAGTGCCCTGCGCGCCGGGGTGGAAATTCGCCTGTACAGTGTCATCTATGATTGTATCAATGAGGTGGAGGCAGCCATGAAGGGCATGCTGGCACCCAAGTATGAAGAAGTTGTCACCGGACGGGTGGAGGTGCGCCAGACCTTTAAGGTTTCTAAAGTGGGTACCATCATCGGCGGTTATGTTACGGACGGCAAGGTCAACCGCAACAGCAATGTCCGTGTCATTCGTGACGGCATTGTACTCTTTGACGGCGAATTGGCTTCCCTGCGTCGGTTCAAGGATGATGTGAAGGAAGTGGCCGAAGGGTACGAGTGCGGTATGCAGATCGATAAATACAACGACGTAAAAGAAGGCGACGAGCTGGAAATTTACGTCATGCAAGAGGTAGCAAGATAAATGGCATCCAACAGAATCGGAAGGATCAATGACGATATTCAGCGGGTCTTATCGGATCGGCTGCGCAGTGTGAAGGACCCGCGGGTATCCGGTCAGGGAATGATTACCGTTACCCGGGTGGAGACGACCGGAGATTTGCGTTATGCCAAGGTATGGCTGAGTGTTTTTGGCCTGCAGGATGAAAAAGAATTTAAAAAAGGTCTGAAAAGCGCTTCTGGCTGGCTTCGCCGGGAAATAGGGAGCACGCTCACTTTGGCATACACTCCGGAGTTGGTGTTCGAAATTGATCATTCCATCGAATATGGCGCAAAGATCAACGGTATTTTGGAAGGACTGAACCTCCCGGCGGATGAGGAGGAGACAGAATGACGGTGCAGGAATGCGTTTCGTTTTTGCTGGAGCATGACGACTATCTGCTGATTACGCACATTCGCCCGGATGGGGACACATTGTGCAGTGCCGCGGCCCTGTGCAGCGCTCTGCGCCGGGCCGGCAAGACTGCGTGGCTCTATCCCAACGGAGAAGCGACCGATAAATACTTGGCCTATATGGGGCATTTTTTTGCTCCGGCGGGCTATGTGCACAAAACGGTGGTAACTGTGGATACTGCCGAAGAGGGCATGTTCCCGATGGGCTTTTCCGGCACCGTTGATCTAGCCATCGACCACCATGGTTCCAATAGCGGCTACGGCAAATTGTCCCTGCTGCGTCCGGGCTATGCCGCCTGCGGCGAATTGGTGCTGGAAATTACCCAGGCGTTGTGCGGTGACCCTACACAGGAAGAAGCGGATCTGCTGTATATTGCCATTGCAACGGATACAGGGTGCTTCCAGTTTATGAACACCAATGCGGATACCCACGCCCGCACGGCAGAACTCATCCGCTGCGGTGCCCGGAACGGGGAACTGAATATAGAATTTTTCCGCAATGTCCCCAAAAGCCGCCTGCTGCTGGATAGCTTAATCTATCAAAGTATGCGCTATTACCGGGGCGGAGCCATTGCGATTGCAGTTATCACGCAGGAAATGCTGGATGCTTCCGGCGTTACGGAAAACGATATGGATGATTTGGCCAGTGTGGCGGGAAAGCCGGAAGGCGTGATTCTCAGTGTAACGATCAAGGAAAAAGGTCCAAAGCTGTGCAAGGTCTCTATGCGCTGTCGGCCGGTTGTGAATGTATCCAACATCTGCGCCAGATTCGGCGGTGGTGGGCATAGTCTGGCGGCAGGCTGCAGCATCGAAGCGAATGCGGAGACTGCGATCCGGCAGATACTAGCTGCCATTGACGAGGAGTGGCCCGCATGAACGGAATTTTGCTCATAGACAAGCCCCGGGACTGGACCAGCCACGATGTGGTGGGTAAGCTCCGGGGCATTTTGCGGGAAAAGCGGATTGGACATTCCGGCACGCTGGACCCCATGGCTACGGGGCTTTTGGTGATGTTTGTCGGCCGAGCCACCCGGGCCGTGGAGTTTGCGGAGGCAGACGAAAAGGAATACTTGGCATCCTTGCGCCTTGGCGTAGAGACAGATACCCAGGATATCACGGGGACTGTACTGAAAACAAGCGGGTGTCAGGTGTCCCGGAAGGAGTTGGAGACCGTTCTGCCCCGATTTCGCGGTGAAATTTCCCAGATCCCACCCATGTATTCTGCCATCAAGATAAACGGACAAAAGCTCTATGACATTGCTCGTCGGGGCGGAGAAGTGGAGCGTAAACCACGGACCATCACCATTTCCAAGCTGGAGATAACCGCTGAGGAAGCGGGAGAGTTTCTGCTGGAGGTGACCTGTTCCAAGGGAACGTATATCCGCACCTTGTGCCATGATATCGGGCAGGTCTTGGGTGCGGGCGGCGTGATGAGTGCGCTGCGCCGGACCCGGGCAGGCAGCTTTTCTGTTGAAAATGCCTGTACGCTGGAACAAGTCCAGCAGGCGGCGGATGCGGGCTGCGCAGAATCACTGCTGCTGCCTGTGGACAGGCTGTTTTATGACCACGATGCGGTGGAGCTGACAGGCAAAGCTGTAGAACGGGTGAAAAACGGAGGGGCATTTTCCAGCAGTGTGCCGAACGGTACATACCGGATTTATAGCCGGACTGGCGAATTCCTGGCGTTGGGAAACGTGGAACAAGAACAGGGTAGAATCATAAAAAGCTTTTTTGAGGTTTGAGGATATGAAACGAGTCGTTGCTCTTGGATTTTTTGACGGTGTGCATATCGGCCACGCCGCACTGTTGCGCCTGACAGTACAGCGCGCACGGGAATTAAACGCCAGGCCTTCCGCCATCAGCTTTGATGTTCATCCGGATACGCTGGTACGGGGAGAGCCCGTCCCGCTCATTACCAGCAACGCGGGGCGGGAAGCGCTTATGAGCCGTTTGTTCGGCATTGATGATGTGCTGCTGATCCATTTCAATTATGAGACGATGCATATGCCTTGGGAGCATTTTCTGGACAAGATGGTATCCGAATTGGGAGCGATCCATTTTGTGGTGGGGCATGATTTTCGGTTTGGAGACAGAGGGCTGGGAAATCCGGAACGTATTGGGGTGTATTGTCGAGCCCATGGTTTGAGCTATGATGTAGTTCCGGCGGTGACGTTGGATGGAAAAGTGGTCAGCTCCACGCTGATCCGCGGCTTTTTAGCAGACGGAGACATGGAGCGGGCAGGCCATTTCCTGGGGCATCCCTATGAGCTGACAGATGTGGTGCGCCACGGTTGCCGCTTGGGCTCCAAAATGGGGACCCCTACAGTGAATATGCGCATCGACCGGGATATGCTGGTGCCCCGCCATGGAGTCTATGCCACGAAGGTCTACCTGGACAACGACGAAACCTATCCCGGCGTGACGAATATTGGCGTGCGGCCTACAGTGAGCGGCGGCGACAGTGTGACAGTGGAGACCTTCATTCTGGACTTTTCCGGGGACTTGTATGAGCACCGCATTCGGGTGGAGTTTTATCATTTCATCCGTCCGGAAATGAAATTCGACGGCGTGGAGCAGCTCCAGCAGCATATTTTACACGACGCGGAAGTATCTCAGCAGTATTTTGAAAAACAGAGAGGCTGAGATGAAACAGTTTGTTTGGGAAGATCGACATTTTCGGGTAGATGATGTGCGCATTGCCGCATATCATAAAGGCCGGCCTGCCGTAACGGAGGACTTGTGTCGGGCAACACAGGCGTTTTTGCTGTTTTGTCAGAAATTGGGAATCGACCCATGAAGCCCGATTGATTACAACAACGATTTCGACGATGTGGTATTCAAGGTGTTTGGACCGGCAGTATCTATAGAGGGATATGAAATCGATTTTAAAATCGGTGAAGATACCGTTTCTGCGGTAATATATCCGAAGGCGGATTTCACGGAGTTCAACCTCGAAATTTTTAACTATAAAGCATTGATATGATTTAAAAACAACAAGAGAGCGAACTTACCGTTCGCTCTCTTTTGAATTCACCTATTACAAAAAGCTTTGCAGAATTCGCCATCGCAATGGCGGAGGAAATTTGATTGATTATTTTGCCGGATTCGTCTTTTTTCGGCGATTTCTCCGGCCCCGTCGTTTCATTTGCGCGGCTTTGGTCCGATAAAAGCTTTCCATCCCCTCATCGGCTACATATATGAGCCTTGAGGCCTGCCACAGACCTACGTCACTTTTTTTAAATTTCAGCCGGGCCAAGAATTTTCCGTGTTCATGGCAAGAGAATAGATTCATATACCGGCCGTCGCCCTGACTGACCCACCGGGTGCCTGCCATTTTCTCTTGACACAGGGGACAGGAGGGTTGAGCGATGGCGTCGGAAAATACATCTGCCTTACTCACGAATTCCACCGGGCCCGCGTGTGTAATGGCCTGGGGTTCTGCATCCCGCCGGATCTGTTTTTCTGCCCGACGTTGTGCCATGATGCGCGCAGCATCGGCATAATCCTTCAAGCCCTGCTCCATGTCCAATCTGGAGCACACCAGTGCCGTGTTGTACGCATCTCCCAAGGCATCGTGAGCGACCCGGGTCTGCTCGATTTCGAAATGCTCCATGGCAGAGGCTAAGGAACGCTGGGCAGTTTGGCCGATGGTTTGGATGGAATAGATGGTCTGCAAATTGATCCAGCCGGCGATCCAGTCCCAATCCATATCGTGAATGATGATATTTTGTTCCATAATGCCCCGGTCGTCAATGCCCCAGGTGAGGAACATCACATTCTCTCCGCACCAGGCGCGGAATTGATCCAGCGCTTCCGGGAAGGGAATCCCCCGGGCCAGGCGTTCCTTGTCAAAGCCGGTGATCTTTTTGACTTTATAATGAATACGCCGGAAAAATTGAGGGCGTACATCAATAGTAAATTCTTCTCCCGGCGTCATGTCCTCATTTAATTTGACAGCGCCAATCTCGATGATCTCTCCGCGGAGATGGATAGGGAGCTTTTTGAAGATGGAGGAATCAGCGCTCATGGCTTGGTTCCATTCCAAATCCAGCACGATATAATTCATTCGGTTCATCCCTTTCGTACACGGGTCAGTATAACACAAACTTCCGGCGGATGCACGATTTTTTTGTGGAACTTGGAAAATCCCTTGTATCCGTCTTTGGGATATTGTATAATCCCACTATCAAGGGAGCGATGATGATGTATGAATTGGTACAGGTAGGTCCGCAGAGCTATTATATTGATTGCCCGGCAAAAATCGGGGTCTATGTGGAGCGTGACACAGAGGTTTACCTAATCGACAGCGGGAGTGACAAGGACGCGGGCCGCAAGGTGCGGCAGATATTGGAACAGCAGGACTGGTCGCTCCGGGGAATCTTGAACACTCATTCCAACGCCGACCATATCGGCGGCAACCGATATCTGCAAAACCAGACGAGCTGCCAGGTGTTTGCTTCCGGGATGGAGGCGGCGTTTACACAGTATCCTATTTTGGAACCGTCCTTTTTATACGGCGGCTATCCTTGCAAGGACCTGCGGCATAAATTTCTGCTGGCACAGGACAGCGAAGTGACGGATTTTGCGGATGAAGCGTTTCCGAAAATGGTAGAGATTCTTCCTCTCCCGGGACATTTTCTGGATATGGTTGGCTTCCGTACTCCGGATGGCACGGTGTTTTTGGCAGACTGCCTTGCCAGCCGGGAGACCTTGGAAAAATATGCCGTGCCCTTTATTTATGATGTGCAGGCCTATCTGGATACACTGGACAAAGTTGCTGCCATGAAAGCGCCTATGTTTGTCCCAGCACATGCACCGGCGGGAAAAGATGTTGCAGACTTGTGTGTATTCAACCGGAAAAAGGTGCTGGAAGTTTCGGACATTATTTTGGATCTTTGCAAAGAGCCGATCCATTTTGAATATATCCTGCGGGAAGTGTTCCGGCACTACGGTTTGACGATGAATTTTGAGCAGTACGTCTTAGTAGGAAGTACGGTGCGTTCCTTCCTGTCTTGGATGAAGGACAGCGGAAAGGCAGCTGTGACATTTGCGGACGGTTTGCTTTTGTGGCATACGGTTTGATGGAAGAATAAGATAGAAGAGACCGAAAAACAGGAGGTACTCTATGAAAATCGCGGTTTTATGCGGCGGCATTTCCAATGAACGGGATGTATCCTTGTCCACCGGTTCTGGTGTGGCGAGGGCGCTGCGGGAACGGGGGCACCAGGTAGTGCTTATGGATCTGTATTTTGGCTGTGAGGAGCCGTACAGCGACCCTAAAGAGCTCTATGAGCGGAGGCAGAAGAATGAGACTTACCGGATCTATGAGGAAGCGCCGGATCTCGCAGCGGTAAAAGCCCGGCGAAAACAGGGCAATGATTCCCTCATGGGGGACAATGTCATTGAGGTCTGCCGCGCTGCAGATATCACGTTCCTGGCACTCCACGGGGACGAGGGAGAAAACGGGAAGCTGCAAGCGGCGCTGGACATCGCCGGGGTGAAATACACCGGCTCGGGCTATCTGGGCAGCGCCATCGCCATGAATAAAGCGCTTTCGAAAATGCTCTTCCGGGAAAACGGCGTTCCTACCGCTCCGTCAGTGACCCTGGAGAAGGGGAAAAAGCCTTATAAAAGTGTAGGCTTTCCATGTGTGGTGAAGCCCTGTTCCGGCGGGTCTTCCGTGGGGACGTCCATTGTCTATTCCCAAGCGGAATATGACGCGGCGCTGGAAATGGCGTTCCAATATGAGCGGGAAGTCATTGTAGAACAGTACATCAAGGGCCGGGAACTGCAAGTGGGTGTACTGAACGGAAAAGCGATGCCTGTCATCGAGATCATCCCCAAACAGGGATTTTATGACTACAAGACCAAGTACCAGGCGGGCCTTGCGGAGGAGATTTGCCCCGCGCCCATTTCCGCTGAGGACACGGACCGCATCCAGCGTCTGGCGGAGCAGGTGAACAAGGCGCTGATGATCGACGCATACTGCCGCATCGACTTCATCATGGCGGATGATGACAAGACCATCTACTGTCTGGAAGCCAATACGCTCCCGGGCATGACGCCCACCAGCCTGATCCCGCAAATGGCGGCGGCGGAGGGAATGGATTTCGGCACCCTGTGCGAAAAAATCATTGAGGTATCATTGGAGAAGTATCAATGACCGGATTAAGTTTACATAATATAGAAGAACTCTGCGGCGGGATCTATCACGGCCCGGCGGAAGCGGAGGAATTGTGTCCCAATGAATTGGTTATTGACAGCCGGAAGGTGCTGCCCGGGAACCTGTTTGCCGCCCTGCCCGGAGAGAAAGTGGATGGCCACAGCTTTGTGGGCAAGGCGCTGGATGCCGGAGCGGCGGCCTGCCTTGTGACCCATATCCCGGAGGGGGAGACCCGGCCGCTGGTGATAGTTCCGGACGTAGCGAAAGCCATGGGCGCTATTGCAAAAGCCTACCGCAAAACGCTGAATATCCCCATCATCGGTGTGACGGGCAGTGTGGGCAAGACCACCATGAAGGAGATGATTGCCTGCGTGTTGGGGTCCCGGTACGAGGTGCTGAAAACTGAAAAGAATTTCAATAATGACCTGGGAGTCCCCATGACTGTTTCCCGCATCAATCCCGAGCACAAGGCGGCAGTCATTGAACTGGGAATTTCCCATTTTGGGGAGATGGCGGGACTGGCGGACATTGTGCGCCCCACTATGGCGGTGTATACGAACATCGGCTATTCCCACCTGGAAGCCCTGGGGGATCGGAACGGGGTACTGAAAGAAAAGTCGGTGATGTTGGACTATATGCC
Source organism: uncultured Clostridia bacterium (assembly GCA_947644595.1). Lineage (GTDB taxonomy): Bacteria > Bacillota > Clostridia > Oscillospirales > Oscillospiraceae > HGM13010. Next base: position 532,670 of record CANSAE010000001.1, on the reverse strand, counting down.
CGCCATCGGCACGGCATTTTTCAACGGGGATGACGATTTGCTGGCCCGGTACGTGACCCGGCTGGAAACGGTCACCTTCGGCACGGAGGACTACTGCGACGTGCGGGCGGAAAGCATTTCCATGGACGGCCGGGAAACTCATTGTGACATCGTGTGCGGGGACCGGCGCTTCCCGGTGGAAATTCACGCCTACGGTAAGCACATGGTCACCGCCGCGGTGGGAGCGGCGGCCATCGGTATGTCCGTGGGCCTGTCCGACGCGGACATCCGGGCCGGCATCGCGGCCTATGCTCCCGTGGGCGGACGGGCCGCCGTGGAGGACACCGGATACATCACCCTCATCAACGACTGCTACAACGCCAACCCTGATTCCATGGGCGCGGCGCTGGAGTCGCTTTCTATGCTTCCAGGCTGGAAGGTGGCAATTCTGGGCGATATGTACGAGCTCGGCCCCGGTTCTCCGAAGATGCACCGTGCCATGGGCGAGAAAGCCGCGGCCCTGGGGGTTGACGGCGTCATCGCCGTGGGCGCGCTAGGGAAAGACATTGCCGCCGGGCATGGGAATTCTCTGCATTTTGAGACGAAAGAAGCCCTTATCGCCGAGCTGCCCAAGCTCATTCCCCAGGGTGCGACGGTGCTGGTGAAAGCCTCCCATGGGCTGCATCTGGAAGCGGTGGTGGAGGCGTTGGAGGGACTGAAATGACCGCAGAGGACATCCGCGCGGGGCTGTTCACCCGGCAGGACTTGGGTTACCGGGATTTCCACAGCAAGCTGGTGCCCACGCTGGAAAAAGACACCGTCATCGGTGTGCGCACGCCCGATCTCCGCACTTACGCAAAGGAACTGGCGAAGGAAGACGTATCGTTGTTTCTGGCGGACCTGCCCCACAAATATTATGATGAAAACAGTCTCCACGCCTTTCTCATTGAGCAGATTAAGGACTTTGACCAATGTATGGTGGAATTGGAGCGGTTTTTGCCGTATATCGACAACTGGGCGACCTGCGATTTATTCTCGCCTAAGGTCTTCAAAAAGCACCCGGAGGCGGTCTATGCAGCTTGTCTGCGGTGGCTGTCATCGGCGCACACCTATACCGTGCGGTACGGCATCGTGACCTTGATGAAATGGTTTTTGGACGACGATTTCCGCCCGGAGCTGTTGGAAAAGGTGGCGGCGCTGCGGACGGAAGAATATTACATCAACATGGCACGGGCGTGGCTGTTCGCTGAAGCCTTAGCCAAGCAGTACGACGCGGTTTTGCCGTATTTATTGGACCACCGGCTGGATACCTGGACGCACAACAAGGCCATCCAAAAGGCGGTAGAGAGCCGCCGTATCCCGGATGATACTAAGGCGTATTTGAAGACGCTGAAACGGAAAGAGAAGAAATAGAAATGAAGAATTCACTGTATAGTCTTTTCATATTCACCCTATGCGCCGTGCTGCTTTGTGCCTGTGCGCCCGCGAAGGATGCGCAGTCTACGCCCGAAGCGATTGCAACGGTTTCGCCCACACCGACACCTGCCCCAGAGCCCACGCCGGATAAATCCGAGTATGCCCAGGCCTATCTGGCGGTCATTGACCAGTATGTGGCGGAATTTGCGGAGAACGAATACGTGAGCCTGACCTACGACCTCATTGACTTTGATGGCGACGCGGTGCCGGAATTGGTCATCGGCGACGACGGTTACTGGGTCAGTATGTTCACCTATGCGGATGGGACGCTGTATACCCTCATGGAGCAGTGGCCCTATGGCGCGATGGGAAATTACGGTTATGAGTACCTCCCCGGACAAAACGTACTGCGCAATTTCAATGCGGACGGAGCCGGCGCGATTATGTGGACCACGTTTATGAAAATTGGCCCTTCCTATGAACTGGAGCCCTATTACGACCAGTCCTTGAGTCAATGGATGTTCCGGGATCAGAATCACAATTTCATCCAGGATGAGGATGAGCCCTACGAGGATGACTATTACTACTATTACGGAGAGGAAGAAATCACGGAGCAGGAATTTGACGGGTACATGATTCCCGGCGAATATCAGCTCATCAACGGGACCAAAACCCATGAAGAAATCCTCCAAATGCTGACAGAGGCATGAAAAAAGCACCCCACCGGGGTGCTTTTTTATGTATCACAATAAATATTTGATCAGCAGCAGTAGCACCACGCCCGGCGCGCCCAAAATGCCCACCACGATGGCGTTGATCCAGTTGATGCCCAGGGATAAGCCCACGATATTTCCCACAAAATTGAGTAAAAACAGCACCACGAAGCCCGCCAGTGCGTTGATGAGCAGCTTCCCTGCCAGCCGGATGGGGGCGGATAAGAGCCGCACGACTACCACGATGGCGATGACCGCGATGACCACGATCCCGAACCATTCCATTATGTATCGTCTCCTTTCAGTTCACCGCGTCAAAGGTCTTTAGACATTTGACCGCATAATCGTATTTTGACATGAGCGCATTCATCTCATAGATACAGGCGTCCATTTGCGTGGGGTCGGTGAGCATATCGAACCGGGAATAGAGCTCATTCAGGTCCGTGCGCAGGCCCAGCACTTCCGCCTGCAGGCTGTCCAGTTCTTTTCGCTTGGCCAGCCGCGCTTTTTTCTTTTGCAGCATAGAAAAACCTCCTGAGGGCTTTTCTGTATATTCTATTCGCTGTCTTATAAAAATAAACAATGTTGCCAGAAAATGCAATCATTTTTTTTGAACAACGGCACATACTATCCTCGGACGAAGGATCCAATTGTCGGAACAACAAGGTCTGACCATGAAGTAGATGCGCGTGTGATTTGAGTTTTGAACAGAAATGAAACGTCAAATTTGTCCGAAAAGACCGTTTGTCTGCAATCGTGGATGAATGTGCTGCGGCTTCACGAAAAGCCGGGTCTCTTGTAAGACCGAATGGAATTTTTCGCGTGAAGTAAGACCGCGAAGGACAAACCATGCCGGACAGGTCAGCGTTCGGCAATTCCGGCAGAAACATGAGGCTTATCCATAGATAAGAAATGTTTCCATGAGGAAGAAGTCAAGTGGCGAAGAAAGTGCCTACATAGGCGCGGCCTCCGCTGCGGGCGGGGGTCGTGCTTGATACGAGCTCCGCTTTTTTATTTTGGCGCAGAATTGTTTACATAATATTGAAACGTTGAAGCGAATTACTGTTTGCTTTTTTCTTGCAGGGCCAATGACGATTTGTTGTATTGAAACCTACAAAAACACCCCGTTTCAGACTATGGTTAGAAAGGCTGTTTTCGTCCCTTGCATTTTTTGCCGAGGTAAGATATACTATATCAGTTATAAGATACCAAGGAATCAGCACAAGATATAGTACGGAAGGAAGAATCCCATGGCGGAAAATTACGGCAATGAAAGTATCTCCCAGCTCAAAGGCGCAGACCGGGTGCGCAAACGCCCCGGAGTCATCTTCGGCTCCGACGGTCTGGAAGGCTGTGAGCATGCGGTGTTTGAAATACTATCCAACTCCATCGACGAGGCCCGGGAGGGCTACGGCGATGTGATCACGCTGACGGCATTTCAGGATGGCTCTATCCAGGTGCAGGACCACGGCCGGGGCTGCCCGCTGGACTGGAACCCCAACGAAAAACGATATAACTGGGAATTGGTGTTCTGCGAATTGTATGCCGGCGGCAAGTACAGCAACGAAGAAGGGGAAAATTACGAATTTTCCTTAGGTCTGAACGGTTTGGGGTCCTGTGCCACTCAGTATTCGTCGGAGTTCATGGATGTCACCGTCCGCCGGGACGGTCGAAAGTACACCCTGCACTTTCACAAGGGCGAACCCATGGGGAAAAAAGGGCAAGAGCTCACGATGGAACCGGCGGACACCAAGCAGACTGGCACTACCATCCACTTCAAACCCGATATCGAGGTGTTCACAGATATCAATATTCCGGAGGATTATTTTCACGATGTACTCCGCCGTCAGGCCGTGGTGAATGCCGGGGTGAAGTTTGTACTGCGTTATGAGCGGAGTGGAAGATTTGAGACAACGGAGTACCTCTATGAAAACGGTATTAAGGACTACGTCTCAGAAATTGCCGGGGAAGCGGCTCTGACCGCACCGGTGTTCATCCAGACGGAACGGCGTGGAAAAGACCGGGCAGACAAAAAGGAGTACAAGGTCAAGCTTTCAGCCGCCTTTTGTTTTTCCAACAAGGTCAATCTCATTGAGTATTACCACAACTCCTCCTGGCTGGAGCACGGCGGCGCGCCGGACAAAGCGACCCGTAGTGCCTTTGTGTCTGCGGTGGATGATTACATCAAGAAAACCGGGAAATATCAACGGAACGAATCAAAGGTTATGTTCCAAGACGTGGCGGATTGCCTGATTTTGGTCACGAACTGCTTTTCCACACAAACTTCTTATGAGAACCAAACGAAAAAATCCATTACCAACAGATTTATCCAAGAGGCGATGACCGCTTTCTTCCGGGAAAATCTGGAGATATACTTCACGGAGAACCGCCTGGAAGCGGAGCGGGTGGTCGACCAGATTTTGGTCAACAAGCGTTCCCGGGAGCAGGCGGAGCGGGCCCGCCAGACGATGAAGAAAAAGCTCACGGAGAACATCAATCTGGCCAACCGGGTGCAGAAATTCGTGGACTGCCGCAGCAAGGACGCATCCCGGCGGGAACTGTACATCGTGGAGGGCGATTCCGCATTGGGTGCGTGTAAGCAGAGCCGGGATTCGGAGTTTCAGGGCATCATGCCTGTGCGGGGCAAGATTTTGAACTGCCTGAAAAGCGACTACGCCCGCATTTTTGCCAGCGACATCATTACGGACCTTTTGAAAGTCTTGGGCTGCGGTGTGGAGGTCAAGGACAAGCACATCAAAGACATTTCGCCCTTTGATTTGAACAATCTGCGCTGGAGCAAGGTCATCATCTGCTCCGACGCCGACGTGGACGGGTATCAGATCCGGACGCTCATCATCACCATGATTTACCGTTTAGTCCCCACTCTGATTCAGGAGGGCATGGTATATATCGCGGAAACGCCGCTGTATGAGATCACCAGCAAGGGCAAGACCTGGTTTGCCTATACCGACGAGGAAAAAAACCGCATCATGGCGGACCTGGAAGGGCAGAAATGTACCATCCAGCGGTCCAAGGGCTTGGGTGAGAATGACCCGGAAATGATGTGGCTGACTACTATGTGTCCCGAAACCCGCCGTCTCATCCGGGTGATGCCCGAGGACGCCCAGCGCACCAGCGAAATGTTCGACCTCCTCTTGGGCGACAACCTCCAAGGCCGCAAGGACTACATTGCCCAGGAGGGCGGGTACTACCTGGAATTCGCGGATTTGAGCTGAGCGACAGTAAATTCACGGTGCAACGCCGTTCAAAATGTGTTAGGAGGAGACTGTGATGAAAAAAAGATGGATGAGCTTGCTGCTGACATTCACGATGTTTTTGACACTGGCGATGCCGGTCATGGCTGCACCGGCGATACCGGCAACTGTACGCTTGGACAAAATCTTTTTGTATGAAACAGTGTTAGGTGGCAAGGCTGAAGTTGTGAACGGCCGCACGATGGTCCCTATTCGTGGAATTGCGGAACTTTTGGGTGCTGATGTGGATTGGATTGAATCTGAGCAAAAGGTGATAATGACACGCGCAAATCATACTGTGGAAATGCGTGTGGGAGATCAAACCGCATATGTAGATGGAGAAGCGGTGGTTATGGATATTGCACCGTGTGTAACGAACGGGAGGACGCGGATTCCAGCTCGATATATGGCGGAATTTTTTGGCCAGGCTGTCACTTGGGACGCGGCTCGTTCCATGGTCGATATACAGGAAGATTATTCAATTGTGGGAGATTCCAATTTGGAAGAATGGGCAATTCCCATGGGGGCCATGCTAAAAATGATTAACCATGAAATTTATACGGTCACGGGAAAAATCCGTTCAGATGAGTTTGCATGCCGGAGAGGGTCGTGGGACGAAACAGGACAATATGTGGTTGAAAGAGCACGTGATGGTCTGGCTTCCGGTTGGGGAATTGTCAATCGAGAGGAATTGATTGGAACGATTCTCTCCATGACGGAACATGGACATAATGATACATTCTTAGAACTAGCACAGTCCAATTATGCCGATTCCTATACTAAGCAGGTTTACAATAAATATGGTAACAAGGGAATTTTGGCATGGGACCTGTTTCGCATGAGTAATGTCGCGCAGTGGGGGTATGAATCCGGTTATGTGACCTATGCGGAAGCGTTGGCGCTCATTCAACCAGCTGCTCAGGGGTTAAAAGATAACTTCTCCAGTTGGGAGGAGGCATACGAAAACTATCTCTATGGCTACTGTTGGTGGTCTGATACCGGCGTTGCAGGTCAAGATATTTATCAAACGGAGCGAGGAAAAATCTACAAGAGCGAAATTAAAGAAAACTTTGAGTTTGACAACAGCCTGTTTAGTAAGCCCATTATACCTATCCCCGGCGTTTCCGCTGAGGATTTGAGAAAAGAAATTATGTAAGGAATCAACATCCAATGCCTAAGAAAAAACCAGAAAAAGAGATCAAACGCCCCACGAGCAACCCCAATGTACTGGGCCTGCAGGCCCAAGTGCTGGAGCAGCCCATCACCCAGACGCTGGAGACCAACTACATGCCCTATGCCATGTCGGTCATCGTCTCCCGGGCTATCCCGGAAATTGACGGGTTCAAGCCTTCCCACCGGAAGCTGCTGTACACCATGTACAAAATGGGCCTTTTGACCGGGACACGGACGAAATCCGCCAACATTGTGGGCCAGACCATGCGACTAAACCCCCACGGGGACGCTGCCATTTATGAGACCATGGTGCGCCTTTCCAAAGGAAACGGCGCGCTGCTGACGCCTTTTGTGGACTCCAAGGGCAACTTCGGCAAGGTCTATTCCCGGGATATGTCTTACGCCGCGCCTCGGTATACCGAAGCCAAGCTCTCCGCCATCTGTGCGGAGCTGTTCCGGGACATCGACAGCGATACGGTGGACTTTGTGGACAACTACGACGGTACGATGAAGGAGCCGACGCTTTTGCCCACCACGTTCCCCAATGTGCTGGTGAGCGCCAACATGGGCATCGCTGTGGGTATGGCGAGCCAGATTTGCGGCTTCAACCTTACCGAGTGCTGCCAAGCCACCATCGACTACCTGAACGACCCGGACTGTGACATCATGCAGGCCATGCCCGCCCCGGATTTTGCCACTGGCGGCGAGATCATCTACAATGAAGCGGAGATGCGGAAAATCTACGAAACCGGGCGGGGCAGCTTCCCGGTGCGGGCCCGCTGGCGGCATGACGCCAAGGCGAATATCATTGAAATTTACGAAATTCCCTACACCACCAAAGCGGAGATCATCATCGACAAGGTGGCGGAGCTGGTCAAGTCCGGCAAGCTCAAGGAAATTTCCGACATGCGGGACGAGACGGACCTGAACGGCCTGAAGCTGGCCATCGACCTGAAAAAAGGCGCCGACCCAGCACTGGTCATGCAGAAACTCTATAAAATGACGCCTTTGCAGGACAACTTCCCCTGCAATTTCAACGTCCTCATCGGCGGCTATCCCAAGGTCATGGGCGTGAAGGAGATTTTGTCTGAGTGGTGCGCCTGGCGTATGGAGAGCGTACGGCGACGGGTCTTTTTTGATTTGGGAAAGAAAAAAGACAAACTGCACTTGCTACAAGGCTTGGGCAAGATTTTGCTGGACATTGACAAGGCCATCCGCATCATCCGGGAGACAGAGAAGGAAGCAGAGGTCGTACCCAACCTGATGACCGGTTTCCAGATCGACGATATTCAGGCCAACTACGTCGCGGAGATCAAGTTGCGGAACATCAACCGTGAATACATTCTCAAGCGGCTGGAAGAGACCGCCCAGTTGGAAAAGGATATTGCGGATTTGCAGGCAACCTTGGACAGTAAGCGGCGCATCAAGGGCATCATTATTTCTGAATTGAAGGATGTGATGAAAAAACAGCCCATGGAGCGCAAAACGGGCATTGTATCCGCAGAGGAAGCGCCCCAATTGGATGAAGAGGAAATTGTGCCGGACTATCCCTGCACTATTTTCCTGTCCCGGGAGGGATATTTCAAGAAGATTACCCCCCAGTCCCTGCGGATGAACGCAGAGCAGAAATACAAGGACGGAGACGAGCTGCGGGTGTCCATGGAGGCTAGTAACCGGAAAGAGGTGCTGGTGTTTACGGATCGGCAGCAAGTGTATAAAATGCGCCTGCGGGACATGGAGGATACAAAGGCTTCCGTTCTTGGCACCTACCTGCCGGCAAAGCTGGGGATGGATGAGGGCGAAAACGTGTTGACCATGATCTTGGCGGACTATGATACCATGCTGCTGTTGGCCTTTGCCAACGGTAAGATCGCAAAATTCCCCACGAATGTGTACGACACCAAGACCAATCGCAAGCGCCTTACCGGCGCGTATTCGGATAAAAGCCCCCTGGTGGAAGTCCTGCCCATCCGGGAGGAAGGGGAATTTGTCCTGTTCTCCAGCGAGGGTCGGGCGCTAGTGTTCCAGTCGGCGGATCTGCAACTGAAATCTACCCGGAACACCCAGGGCGTTGCCGTCATGAAGCTGAAGCCCAAATATCAGGTGATACGGATGTGTCCTTTTGCGGAAAGCGGGCTTGTGAACAAGTCCCGCTATAAAGGAAAGACGTTGCCCACTGCCGGGGCCATCTTGCGGCCCGAGGACCGGGGCGAAGATCAACCTACACTATTTCATGAGGAATGAGCGGTCGGTATGTTCGACAAACTCAAACAAATTGAAAAACGCTACGAAGAAATCGCGCAGCGTCTGAGCCAACCGGATGCATATGATGATGTGGCGCGGTTCACAAAACTCCAGAAGGAGCAGAATCAACTGTGTCCCCTAGTGGAAACGTACCGGGCCTATCAGCAGTGTGTGTCGGCCTTGGAAGGGGCGAAAGAACTGCTGAACGATCCGGAATTCCGGGAACTGGCACAAGCGGAGCTGGAGGAAAGCAAGGAAAAAAAAGCGCAGCTGGAGCAGGAGTTAAAGATCCTGCTGCTGCCCAAGGATCCCAACGACGAACGAAATGTTATTGTGGAAATCCGGGCCGGGGTTGGAGGAGAGGAATCCGCTCTGTTTGCCCACAGCCTCTATCGGATGTACACCATGTATGCCGATGCCTGGCGCTGGAAAACCGAGGTCATGAACCTGAACGAGACGGAACTGGGGGGCGTGAAGGAAATCAGCTTTCTCATCCAGGGAGACGGTGCCTATTCCCGGCTGAAATTTGAAAGCGGGGTGCACCGGGTCCAGCGGGTGCCGGAAACGGAAGCCGGAGGGCGGATTCACACCAGCACCGCCACGGTAGCAGTGCTGCCGGAGGTGGACCCGGTGGAGTTCCACATTGACCTCAAGGATGTGCAGATTGACACCTTTCGCTCTTCCGGCGCTGGAGGACAGAAGGTGAACAAGACCTCCTCCGCCATCCGGGTGACCCATTTGCCTACGGGTATGGTGGTGGAATGTCAGGACGAGCGCAGCCAATATAAGAACAAGGACCGGGCACTGTCTATCCTGGCCAGCCGCTTATACGATATTGAGCAGCAAAAACAGGCGGATGCCATTGCCTCCGAACGCCGCAGCCAAGTGGGGACCGGGATGCGAAATGAGCGCATCCGTACCTACAATTTTCCCCAGGGTCGGGTGACGGACCACCGCATTGGATTGACACTATATAAAATTGACCAGATCATGGATGGAGATTTGGATGAGATCATTGATGCACTGATTACTACGGAACAGGCACGGCTACTGGCGGAGGTGGAGCCATGAAGACGAAGGATACCCGGAAGGCGGCCCAAGTCCTTTTGGCAGACGGCTTGGTTGCAGTACCCACCGAGACTGTGTACGGATTGGCAGGGAACGGATTGTCCGAAGCGGCTGTGGCGGAGATCTACCGGAGCAAAGGTCGGCCGGAGCAAAAACCGCTGTCTCTCATGGTCTTCGGGACGGAAGAGATTTCCGAATATTGTGAAGAAGTACCGCGGGCGGCCTACACATTGACGAAACGATTTTGGCCCGGGCCGCTGACTCTGATTTTAACCTCCAAAGACATTGTTCCGGATATTGTGCGGGCAGGAGGCGGAACAGTGGGCTTGCGGTGCCCGAATCATCCTCTGACCCTGGAATTGCTGAAGCAATGCGGTTTGCCTTTGGCGGCACCGTCGGCGAACCCGTCGGGACAACCCAGCCCCAAAACGGCAGCGGAGGTGGAAGCTTATTTCGGCCCAGCTCTTACGGTCCTGGATGGCGGACCCTGTGGGCTTGGCGTGGAATCCACGATTTTGGACCTGACTGTGACCCCCTATTGCGTTTTGCGTCAAGGCGCTTTAGCGTTAACAGAGATCACCGCTGCGTTAAGAGGGGAAATGACCGTGTTCGGTATCACGGGAGGGACCGGCTGCGGAAAGACCACGGCACTGCAGGTCATTGAGCGCATGGGCGGCCTTGTCATAGACTGTGATGAGGTGTATCATACTTTGGGCCGTACCAGCGAGGACCTGAAAGCGAAGCTCATCGCTCGATTCGGCCCGGAGCCGTATAAAACCGGCGCGTTGGATACCAAGCCTATCGGCGAAATTGTGTTCCACGATCCGGCGGCTTTGGAAGAACTCAATACCATTACCCATGCGGCGGTGATTGCCGAGATCGATCGGCGGCTGGATGAATGGGCCATGTCCGGCGGCACTTTGGCCGCCATCGACGCCATCGCGCTTATTGAAAGCGGGGCATCGGGCTTATGCGATTATCTGGTGGGCGTCACGGCACCGAAGGAAGTGCGGATGCAGCGGATCATGGGCCGGGACGGGATCCGAGAGGATTATGCTCGGGCACGTATTGAATCTCAGCAGCCGGACGCATTTTACAAGGAACATTGTGACATTCTAATAGAAAATACCGGTACGCCGGAGGAATTTTCCCGGAAATGTGAAATGATATTTATGGAGGTGCTCCAACATGGCAAACAAAACAACTGATTACCGAAAAGAATTATTTTACCAGCCCAAGCACGGCTATGACCGTATTGATGCCAAGGAGCGGGCGGCGCTGGAAGCTTACGCGGAGGAATATAAGACGTTTCTGGATACGGCCCGCACAGAGCGGGAGGCGGTGAAGCTGTCCATAGAAATGGCGGAGGCCAAGGGCTTTGTGCCTTATGTTCCCGGCATGGAGCTCAAGGCAGGAACGAAGCTCTACTATAATAACCGGGGGAAGGCACTGATTTTGGCAGTCATGGGCAAGCAGCCACTGTCGGATGGCTGTGTCATTGCGGGTGCCCATGTGGATGCACCGCGGCTGGACCTGAAACAGCAGCCGCTGATGGAAGCGGAGGAACTGGCCTTTTTCCGCACCCACTATTACGGCGGAATCAAAAAATATCAATGGGTGGCGCTGCCGTTGGAACTCCATGGTGTGGTGGCTCTGCAAAGCGGAGACACCGTGGATGTAGTCATCGGCCGGGACCCAGGAGATCCTCAGCTGGTCATTACGGACTTGCTGCCCCACCTGGGTGGAGAGCAGGGGAAGAAAACGCTGTCTGATGCCATTACCGGGGAAGGACTGAAGCTGCTAATCGGCTCTGTGCCCTATGCATCCGAGGGGAAAGACCGGGTGAAACTGGCGGTGATGAGTATTCTGAATGACCGCTACGGCATTACGGAGGAGGATTTTCTCTCTGCGGAGCTGGTGGCGGTCCCGGCACTGGAGGTGCGGGACATCGGACTGGACCGAAGCATGATCGGGGGTTACGGTCATGATGACCGCTCCTGCGCGTTTGCGGAGTTAAAAGCGATTTTGGAACTCAAGGTGCCGCCCCGCACGGCGGTGTGTATTCTGGCGGACAAGGAGGAAACCGGGTCCGATGGCGTGACGGGGATGCTCAGCCAGGCCTTTGACTTTTTCATAGAGGACCTCTGCGAGGCCCAAGGGGTGAGTCTGCGCCGGTGCTATGAAAAGAGCTTTTGTCTGTCCGCGGACGTGTGCAATGGCTATGATCCGCTGTACCCGGAGGTCAGTGAACTGACAAACAACGCCAAGCTGAATTACGGCGTGGGCATCTGCAAATATACGGGCTCCCGGGGCAAAAGCGGTACCAGTGACGCTTCCGCTGAAGTAGTAGCGTATCTGCGCAAAGTGTTTGCGGAAAAGAATGTTGTCTGGCAGATGGCGGAGCTGGGCAAAGTGGACCAGGGCGGCGGCGGGACTATTGCCAAGTATATGGCCAACCGCGGCATTGACACCATCGATGCCGGCGTGCCGGTACTTTCCATGCACGCACCCTTTGAGATTGTAGCCAAATTCGACTGCTATATGACATACAAAGCCGTTGCGGCCTTGTATGGGGCAAAATAAGTGACTAAAACTCCCTCCGACTGCTTAAACTAAAGCAATACGGAGGGAGTTGCTATGAACGAACAGGAAAGCATCAAGGAATTGGGAAGTGTCCGGGAGAAGAATCCCAATGGCAGTATTCACTGCCTGACCATCATCGGACAGATTGAGGGTCATCAGGCATTGCCCGATGACGCAAAGACCACAAAATACGAGCACGTCATGCCGCTGTTGGCGGCAGTGGAGGAATCTCCGGAAATTGACGGACTGCTGATTCTGCTCAACACCATGGGGGGAGACGTGGAGGCGGGACTGGGCATCGCGGAGCTCATTTCCGGTATGACCAAGCCCACGGCATCGCTGGTTTTGGGCGGGGGGCATTCCATCGGTGTCCCCATGGCAGTGGCGGCCCAGAGGTCCTTCATCGCGCCAAGCGCTGCCGTGACCATCCATCCCGTGCGGCTTACCGGTGTGGTCATCGGCGCCCCTCAGACCTACAGCTATTTTGAAAAAATGCAGGAGCGCATCGTGCGCTTTATCACGGACCATTCCCATGTGACCCGGGAGTGCCTGTTGGGATATATGATGTCCACCGACGCCATTGCCAATGATGTAGGTACCGTCATTGACGGCCGGGAGGCGGTGCAGTCCGGCATCATCGACAGTCTGGGCACTTTGTCCGACGCACTGGGGTATCTCCATGAGGAAATCCGGAAGCGGAACGGAACCGCGTAGAACCAGGCCCTTCGATAAGGAGGGCCTGGTTTTCGTTTACACCCCATTCGCTGCCTTGGCATTCAGAAACACTGAATTCAGTCCGGCACGCCTGTTTTACACGGAAACAGGGGATTGACATCCGGGAAATATATTTTTATAATAAAAAGTGGCGTATTGTTGGGTAAATTGGATAATTACGCCAATTATCCAGCGGGAAGGGAGGGACTGTATGTGCAATGACCCCGGTTTTTCGGCGTTGTCGAGGAACCAAATTTGCCGCAGGCCTGATGCTGCGCGGCAGAGATAGGGCACGCGTTTGAGAAATCCGCGTAATAAACCTTTTTTGGCAAACCGTCGGAAACGGTGGGACGCAAAGCTATAGGGTCTAAAACGCAGCGCTGAGCCGCGTCATGATCGCCAGCTGCGAATTTGGGTAAACCACGGGAAACCGTGGGGCACAAAGCTATAGGGTCTAAGGTCGTAAATTCCAAAAAAACAAAATCGAAGCCAAACGAAGTGGGTTCGATTTTGAGAGGCGGAGCCGTAAAACGAATAAGATTTCGCTTGAAAGCGGAAGGGAATGAGTGGCGCGGGCGACGACGACAGCCAGCTGCGAGATTTTGAGCAAACCGGGGGAAACGCCGGGACGCAAAGCCAGAGGCTACGGCGTGTAAACGCTACGCTCGATCGGCTGCAAAATTGAGCAAACCGTTAGAAATGACGGGACGCAAAGCTACGGGGGCTAAGGTGCGGAAAACACTATGCCAGCCCAGCTGCACGCAAACCAGGGGAAACTCTGGGACGCAAAGCTATGGGGCTAAGGTGCCGCGATGACCGCGGCGCTAAGCTTGCCAAGCCGCCGGATACTTTGCATCCGAATTCAAGCAAAGAAAGGAACATGAAAATGATGTATTTAAAAAATTTGACCAAACGCGGTTTTGCAGTCTTTTTGGCTGTTGTTATGATTGTGGGCTTTCTTCCTGCTGCATCTATGGCAGAGGAAGGATCCGCGGCAGAAACATCGGTGGAAGAGATTACAAACGTGCCCGAGTCTGAAGTTGAGACTTCAGATACAAACGAAACACAGTCAGAACCTGCGGACATGGAGCCCGTATATGCTGTACCGGCTGAAGAACCGGCGGATAACGGCGGTTTGGTCGAGATGGAGGCCGAAGCCAGCGTAAATGGCGTGTTCTACAAAACCTTGCAGGAAGCTGTCAATAAGGCCGGCGACGGCGATACTGTGACGCTGTGTAAGGATGTTGCAGTGCCGGAAAACGGTCTGATGGTGGCCCGGGGAATGATTCTGGATCTGAACGGATATACGCTTTCTTCTGCGGGCTTTGCCATCTGGGTACAGCTCATGAACGGTGAGATGACCATTCAGAACGGAACTGTTACCGGGCAGACCGGAATTGCATTGTATGCCGGAAAGCTGACACTGGAACATGTTATCCTTCAGGCAGAGACCGGTGTAGCATGCTGGGGCGGTGAGGAGCTGATCATAGCTGCCGGCACCGTAATCACCAGCGGTGATTACGGTGTGTTCGTGGAGGCAACGAAGCGGGAAACCCCGAGGATCGTTGTGTCCGGCTCTGTGACGGCTGCTGTTTCTGTAGGAACTGGTGAGTTCAACGACGGCGAAGTGACGATTGAGCTTCATGACCCCGTGGAACTGAAATCCACCGATGAGAATGGTGCCGCCATTCGGCAGAATCGCGGTTTTCTGAACGTGACCGGCGGCGTGATCGACGGGAAAGTCGATGTGGCAGAGCTTGTAGAAGCCAATGTCACCGGCGGCCAATTCACAGATCAGGACAGCGCCTCCAAGCTGTTGGATGGCGATCTTGTGATGGATGAAAACGGCAATGTAGTGCATGCCGGCAATCTGGAAAATGTAGTAGCCAGAGTAGATTCCGAGACCTTTGAAACCTTGCAGGTGGCAGTGGATGCTGCCGACGGCAAGACGGTGACCCTGCTTAAGAGCGTGCAGGAAAACGTTGTCGTGCCGGAAAACAGCACTATGACGCTGGACCTGAACGGTAAGACCCTGAATGGCGGGACAGTTGCCGGGAAAGCCGCGCTGACCAATTATGGAACTGTGACCATTTTGGACAGCAGTGAAGGCGCGGCGGGTACCATCTGCCGTGAGGATGATAACACCAAGGGCTACTACACCCTGGTGAATGCCGGCAAGATGTACATCAAAGGCGGTACCATCACCAATCGTGCTGTTTCCAGCAGCCTGGTTATCAACTTAAACAATCAGGGAAACGGTGTATACGGCCGGAATGAAGGCATTGAGATGGAGATTTCCGGCGGTACGCTGATCCAGGAGCAGTTTGTTGCCTTCAAGAGTGACCCGAACACGAAGCTTATCATCAAGGACGGCGCGACGGTGATTTCCGGGAATACGGCCACCAATTTCTATGGCGAGATCGTCATGGAAGGCGGCAATGTAATGATGCCCGGAAACGTTCTGATCCTGTCCCACAAGCAGGGCGAGGAAGAGTTCAACGGCTCATTTACAGTGACCGGAGGAACACTGACCTGCGGTGAGATCAAGGTATGGAACGGCTGGAGCGGCGGTATCACCGAAGGTGGTCCCAGCTTTATGGTGTCCGGTACTGCGGATGTTACCGCGGAAGCGATTTTGATGCAGACAAAGGCCTCGAAAGAAGAAGCTCCTGTGGATGTTTTTGACGGAAACGGCGCTTATGTTGAAGTGAGCGGCGGTTCATTGAAGACTGCGGATGGCGAGATTTGGACCGTCGCCGAGACCGGAGGCGTAAGATATCTGACCGTTGAGGCTGCAGTTGCTGCTGCGGCTGACAGCGGCACTGTAAAGCTGCTGAAGGCTGTGGAACTGACTCGGAGCATTGAAGTGGGCAAGGACCTCACCCTGGACCTGAATGGACAGACCGTGACAGTTTTTGCTCAGGCGCAGTTTGCCGTAAACAGCGGGGCAAAACTGACAGTCACTGGAAATGGTACAGTCAACGGCACGGTCGCACAGCTGTTCCTGGTACGTGATGGCGGCAGCCTGCTGATTGAAAATGGCATGTATAAGAGTGCAAGCAAGCATATCGTTGCGTGCTATGGTACGGCTGAAATTGAAGACGGCACCTTTGTATGCACGGAATATGTGCAGGGCGCATCCATCTTGCTGGTTCAGGGCGAGAACGCCGTACTGACCGTTAAAGGCGGCAGCTTCGAAGCACTGACGGACGGCAACAATTTGGATGAAGGCAAGCAGTATGATGGCATGTACGGTATTGACATCAAAAAAGGCGCAAAGCTGGTTCTGGGCGTTGAGTCGACCAGAACGGGTCCCAATATCCGTACGGTCTACGCACCCATTGCCATGAACAACCAGACGGCACCCGGAAAACTGACCATCTATGGCGGCTCCTATACCAGTACCTGCGCGTTGAAAAACGATGCAAAGGGCTGGGAAAAGTTCAACACAGCGTTGTATCTGTCTGCGGATGCCGACGTGACGATTTATGGCGGCACCTTTAGGGCGGAACGGGGCGAGCATGCCACGGAAGGAAGCCAGACCTATGCGATCAGCGTGCCTTACGCGAAAACAGCGGTCAATCTGACCATCCACGGCGGCACGTTCCATGCCACAGACCTGGCAATTTATGAGCCGGGATACAACTCTGCAGACGGCACAGGGACGCCCGACATTAAAGTGGACGGCGGTATTTTCTGCTCCGATGTAGAAGACTATTGTGTTGATGGCTATGTTACAGACGGGCAGTCTGCATCCGGCATGTTTGTAGTGGTCCCGCTGAGTGAGGTCAATTCTGTGGCATCTGTTACCATTCACGGTGAGACCGAATTCTTTATGGACGTTGCATCTGCGATGGCTGCGGCCAACGAGGCGGATACAGCCATTGTGTCGTTGTATCAGGATATCAGCGAGAGCATTACGGTGACCGGAAATGTTACGCTGATGCTCAATGGCAGGACCTTGTCCAACACTGCGGGGAAGGATACCATTACCGTAGCGCTGGGCGGCGTGCTGACCGTTACGGGAGAAGGCACGGTGGACAACACCAGCCATGGCTGTGCGGCGGTTCTCAATAACGGTACTGCCAACCTGAACGGCGGAGTGTTTGACCGCAGCGCCGAGCAGGGCGTTTCTGCGGAGGACCATGGAGGGAATTCCTTCTATACAATCCTGAACCATGGCAACATGGTCATGACAGATGTGACCATCCAGCAGAATGGAAGCTATTCCAGCTTGGTGGAGAACGGTTATCAAAGCTTTGACGGTAGCAATGCCCGCCGGAGTCATGTGGAGGGCGTGAACGCAGAGGCACCCAGCCTGCGGATTGTCAGAAGCCGCTTAGTCGGCGGACTGAACAACGTGAAGAACGATGATAATGGCAGCTTGACCGTTGCTTACGGCGTATTTACCGGCGCGGCGCAGGATGCTGTGCTGAACTGGAATACTGCTGTGATCAACAGCGGCAGCTTCGACATGCCCGTGGTGAACGGTGTCGGCGTGGTCAGCGATGTGAATGCATTGGACCTGACCGTACTCGGCGGCATTTTTGTCAATGATGTGACGGAATACTGCGAGAGCCGCAAGGCTGCGGCCCTTGAAAACGGTATCTATCAGATCGTGGATGTGGCCGTGGAACTCCGGGAATCTGCGGCAGTCAAGACTGGGGAAACTCTGAATCTGTCTGCTGTGATCGTTCCTGAAAATGCCGTTGGCGTATGGGCCAGCAGCGATGAGACGGTTGCCGGAGTGGATCAGAACGGAACTGTAACCGGCCGCAGCGCCGGTACTGCGATGATTACTGTGACGGTGCGGGGTGTGACTGTGTCCTGCGCAGTGACGGTGGAAGCGGTTCCAGTGCCTCCGGTCCCGGTTGGACCTTCCGGTCCCACAATGGATATTGCAGAGCCCGATGTGCCGTTGGCTAGTATACTGCCCTTTGATGATGTGGCAGAAAGCGACTGGTTCTACGATGCAGTGAAGTATGTGTACGAAAATGGTTTGATGCAGGGAACTTCCGATAATGCTTTTGAGCCTTATACGGAAACGACGCGCGGCATGATTGTGACCATTTTGTACCGCATGGAAGGTTCTCCCACGATTTCCGACACGTCTGAATTCCGCGATGTAACAACCGGCGCATGGTATCATGACGCTGTGGTCTGGGGAACCAGCAACGGCATCGTGTCCGGCTATGGAGATGGGACTTATGGCTCCGGCGATATCATCACCCGGGAGCAGTTCGCGGCGATTTTGTATCGCTACGCACAGTACAAGGGCTATGATATTTCCGTGGCCGAGGATGCGGCTCTGACATTTGCCGACAGTGATGCGGTTTCCGATTACGCGAAGCCCGCGCTGCTGTGGGCAGTGGAACGGGAACTCATCCACGGCATGGACAACAACACACTCAGTGCCCGTACCGGCGCGACCCGCGCCCAGGCTGCAATCATTCTGGACGCGTTCTGTGAAAACATCGTAAAGTAAAAACCTGAGCTCTCCCTGAGCTTTACCCAACAAACCCCGGCGGGGCGGCATTTGCCGCCCCGCTGTTTTTTAGGGAAGACGGGCAAAATGTATACGCTTCTTACGGATAATTGGTTGTCATTCCAGGGAAAATGTGATATAATACCATGTCAGTTTATCGGTATCGATCAGGACAAGCCGGCAAAATGGCTGCCGGTTTTGAAGGAGTTTACATAATATGGAGATTTGGAATGCGGTCTTTCTCGGGCTGATTCAAGGTGTTTCAGAGTTTCTGCCTATTTCCAGTTCGGGGCATCTTTCCATTCTGCAAAATTTATTTGGGCTGCAAGTGGCCGCGGAGGGGCATCTGTTTTTTGATGTGTTGCTGCATTTGGCAACGCTGGTGTCTGTATGCGTGGTGTATTGGAAGGATATCCGTAATATGATTTGGGATTGCCTGGATTTCGCATTTATTACCCGTAATCCCCATGTGGTAGTGGCGGATGAGCTGCCGGGCGCGCGGTTGGCGCTGATGATCGTGATCAGCACATTGCCGCTGTTCGCAGTGCTACTTGTGAACAAGTATGTGGAACAGCTTTATTACCACAGCCTGTTTATCGGCACGGCGCTGATGCTGACCGGGTGCGTGGTGTATGTGTGTGACAACCTGCTGGTGGGCCGGAAAACGGAACGCACCATGCAGGTGAAAGATGCACTGATTATCGGCATATGTCAGGCGGTAGCTACCATTCCGGGACTGTCCCGGTCCGGCACGACCATTACCGCCGGAATCGCTACGGGGCTGGAACGGGAATTTGCTATCAAATTTTCGTTTTTAATGTCGATCCCGGCGATTTTTGGTGCAAATCTCCTAAGCTTGTATGAAGCCATGCAGTACGGTGTAAATCCCCGGGACATCCCGGCGTATCTGATTGGCATGGCTGTGGCGATGGTAGCCGGAGTGCTGTCCATCAGTCTGCTGAAGTATATCACCAAAAAAGGTGGCTTTGGAAAATTCTGCTATTATTGCTGGGGCGCGGGCTTTATCTCCGTGGTCTTGGCTGTGATCCTTTGAAAGGGAGGTCTCTATGGCAACCAAAAACACAAGATCATCCGGGACGGCCAAAAAGCAGCCGGCCAAGTCCTCCGGGAATAAACGTTCCGCGGCTTCCTCCAAGTCAGGACGGAAACAGTCGGCCCAGCCGGCAGGCTCCCAGCCTATCCGGCGGGAAGTGGGCGGTGTGGTATGCCTGATTCTGACACTGCTGTTTTTTATCGGCTATTTTCCGGTGGATGCTCTGTTTTTTACACTGATTTGTAATGTGGTCAAGGGGCTCATGGGGTATGGATACTATTTGCTGCCGGTGGCGACGCTTTGGGCGGCGTTTATTTTGCTGACCCATAAGGGAAGACCTGTAGTACTGCGGGTAACCAGCGTGTTGCTTCTGCCGCTGTTGTGCGGCAGTTTTCTGCATGTTGCCATGTGCAAAGTGACCTTTGCCGATGAGGGAGGCTTTGGTCTGCTGCTGAAAGCACTGTATACTACCGGTGCGGAAATCAAATCTGGCGGCGTGATCGCGGGGCTCGTAGGGATGGGATTGCGCTCCGTGGTAAGTGCTTACGGTGCGATGCCTATTCTGGTACTGCTGTTCCTGCTGCTGACGATGCTGGGGGCGGACCTCAGCATTTCTAAGCTCATGGAAATGGCTCACGACCGCCAGCCCCGGCCATATGAACGGCAGGAGCTTGCGCCGCGTCAGCCCCGCCGGCGCCGGCAAACGGAATTTCCGGAAGAGGCCATCGCCGACCCGGCGCCCACAAGGAAGCGCCGCCAGCAGGCCATTGACATCCCTTATGGAGATGAACCTGCGCCCAAAGCTCCGACGCCCGCGGCGTCGGAGGAGAAAAAGGGCTTTTTCACTGTGAATTCTGCGGTATTGAAGCCGGATCAGTTCCTGCAGCAGACGGAAACTCCGGTGGAGCCTATACTGACCGAGGAGCAGGCTGAGGAAGAGGCATCCAAATTCGTGGAGTTCGGGCGGCCGGAGCCGGAAGAACGTCTGGAATTGAAAAAGCCCGCCATCAAGCTGCCGGAAGAACCGATCGCAGTAGACGATGATGACGACATTATGCTGCCCTTGCTGGATTTGGACCCAGAGCCTGTCCCGGTACCGGCGCCCATCCCGGTGACGATGCCGAAACTGACGGTGACCAAGTCGGCAGCACCTACGATGTCGGTGGAATTTCGCAGCGATGTTCCTTTGGAGGAACCGAACAAGAAGCTCACCAAGGAGGAAACAGCCCAGGGATTTCAGGAAATCGCCGCGGAAATTGCCCAAGGGGCAGAGGAACCCAAAGAAGAATATGTATTCCCTCCGCTGCACCTCCTGCGCTCTGGCGGACGGAGCATGGTGGATGCACAGAACGAGACGAATCTCAACCGTAAGCGGCTGGAAGAAACCCTGTCCAGCTTCAATGTGGATGCAGTTTATAAAAGCTGCACTCGTGGCCCCACGGTGACCCGCTACGATTTTGAGCTGCATACTGGTGTGAAACTCACGAAGGTGACGAACCTGTCTGACGACATCGCCCTAGCTCTGGGCGTGACGAATGTGCGGATCGCGCCTATTCCAGATAAAATTTCCACTGTGGGCATTGAAGTGCCCAATAAGGTGGTGAACACGGTCTATTTCCGGGATATTGTGGGTTCCGATAATTTCCAGAACGCTAAATCCAAAGTGAGCTTTGCCATTGGTGAGGACATTGGCGGCAACAGCATCGTGAGCAATATTGCCAAGCTGCCCCATCTGCTCATCGCCGGCACCACGGGTTCGGGCAAATCCGTGTGCATCAACTGTCTGCTGCTGAGCTTGTTGTATAAGGCGACCCCGGATGAGGTAAAACTCATCATGATCGATCCGAAAATGGTGGAACTGGGGGCCTATAACGGCATCCCGCATCTGTATGTCCCGGTGGTGACTGACCCGAAAAAGGCCGCTGGTGCGCTGCAGTGGTCCGTAGTGGAAATGATGAAGCGTTACCGTCTGTTTTCTGAGGCAGGCGTGCGGGACTTGGCCGGGTACAATGGCTACTGTGAAAAGCGGGGCGAGAGCAAGATGCCCCAGGTGGTCATCGTCATCGACGAGCTGGCCGACTTGATGATGGTTGCTTCCAAGGAAGTGGAGGAGAGCATCTGCCGCGTGGCCCAGATGGGCCGTGCTGCGGGAATGCACTTGGTCATCGCTACTCAGCGGCCCTCGGCGGATGTCATCACAGGCCTGATGAAGGCCAACATCCCCAGCCGCATCGCCTTTGCGGTGTCGTCCTCTCTGGAAAGCCGCATTATCCTCGATCAGGCGGGCGCGGAAAAGCTCATCGGCATGGGCGATATGCTCTATGCCCCCATTGGTGTGGGCAAGCCTGTGCGCATCCAGGGCGCGTTCGTGTCCGACGAGGAGCGGGAGAGCGTCATTGAATTTGTGAAAAACAACTGCGAAGCGGACTATGATTTGTCCGTCCAGGCGCAGATCGAAAAAGCAGCAGAGGATAAGAATTCCGGCGGCAAAGGGAACGACCGCAATGACAGCGAGGCGCACAGTGAGTTTGATGACCTGCTGCCACAGGCGGTGGAAGTGGTGCTGGATGCAAAAATGGCATCGGTATCCATGCTCCAGCGTCGGTTGAAACTGGGCTATTCCCGGGCCGCCCGCATTGTGGACCAGATGGAGGAAATCGGTGTGGTTGGTCCCTTTGAGGGCTCCAAGCCCCGGCAGATCCTGATTACCAAAGAGCAGTGGCTGGAGATGCAGACTATCCAGGGTACTGCGCCGCTGGAGACCATCCCAGCGGAACCGGCTATCCCAGAAGATGACAAAGCGCCGTTTTGAAGGAGGAGTAATATGGGACTGTTCCACTGTAAGAAAAAAGAACAGAACGGAAGTGTCAGTTTTGTAGAATTCATCGGCGGGACGGACCGGGAACTGCGGGCAAACCAAAATAAGGAACTGGACGTGGCGAGTCTGTATGAAAAACTGGGTACAGACGTGACAGAT
This sequence comes from uncultured Clostridia bacterium, assembly GCA_947644595.1. Lineage (GTDB taxonomy): Bacteria > Bacillota > Clostridia > Oscillospirales > Oscillospiraceae > HGM13010. The sequence goes on along the minus strand of CANSAE010000001.1, from coordinate 510,010 downwards.
TACGGCAGAACGTCTGTGGCTTGATGGGGCCAAGTGACCCAAACTCACAAAAGGAGATTCGGGGCGGCGTGCCGCCCCGATGTGCACAGTATGACCGAACTGGAAATTGACAAACTCAGCACCTTAGCCCTAGCCCATGTAGGAGACGGGGTCTATGAGCTGTTGGTGCGGACAATGTTATGTAAACCTGGTGTGGGCCGAGTGAATGACCTGCACAAAAAGACCGTGGCGTTGGTGAAAGCGCCCGCGCAGGCGGTGGCGATGGAAAAAATTCTGCCCATACTCACGGAAAAGGAACTGTCAGTCTACAAACGAGGACGGAATACGAAAACCCACGCCGCGCCGGGCAAGGCCAGCGTAGGAGAATATCACAGCGCCACAGGACTGGAAACGTTGTTTGGATATTTATATCTGAAAGGGGAATACAGTCGTATCCGGGGGCTGTTTGACAAAATCATGGAGGATGAGCCATGCCGTTAGACGCTGTATTTTTATCCGCGTTGACACAAGAACTTTCCGCTCAAGTAACGGGTGCGAAAGTCGACAAGGTACAGCAACCTGAGCGCGATGTATTGTTGCTGTCCCTGCGTTCCCGGCAGGGCAACTGCCGTCTGCTCATTTCCGCGGGGACGGGAAGTGCCCGGGTGCATCTAACGGAACAGAAGTTTGAGCAACCCCAAGAGCCGCCCATGTTCTGTATGCTCATGCGCAAGCATCTTACCGGGGCGTTTATTGAGAAAGTCCATCAGCCGGAGGGAGAACGCTTGGTCATTTTTGAACTGGGCGGCTATGATGAGATGGGAGAAGCTGTCCACAAGCATCTGGTTGTGGAACTCATGGGCCGGGCGGCAAACATCTTGCTTGTCGGAGAGGATGGACGCATCATTGACTGTCTGCGTAGGGTTACTGCCGATGATGGAGTCCATCGTAATTTACTGCCGGGGATGTTTTACACATTGCCTCCCGGTCAGGATAAACCTGATTTTTTTGCAGCTGGATCGGAGAAACGCCGGGCCAAGTGGGAAAAGACCGGCGAGATTCGGGTAGACAAGTGGTTGACAGATTGCTTTGCCGGCATTTCTCCTCTGATTGCCCGGGAACTGTGCTTTCGTTGTTTCGGGGAAGTTTCCCCGGTGGGATCATTGCTGCTGCCGGAGCTGCGGGAGCGGTTTCCGGACGCTATGGACGCGCTGGCGGACAGTGTGGACAATCGGGAATTTACCCCGGTGCTGCTGAAGCAGAACGGCGCCATGAAGGACTTTTCCTTCCAGCCCATCAAACAATATGGGGCTTCTATGGAACAGGTCTCATGGAACGGTTTTTCGGCATTGCTGGACGAATTCTATGCGCAGCGGGATAAAGCCGAGAGCATGAGCCGGAAATCCAAAGATTTACAAAGGAAAATAAAGACTGTCCGCGACAGAACGGAACGCACCTTGTCCACGCGCCGGTGTGAGTGGGAAAAATCCGCGGACCGAGATACTTTCCGGCAATACGGCGATATCATCATGACGAATATTTACCGTATGCACAAGGGCGATGCGGTCCTGGAGGCGGAGAATTTTTATTTGGATGGCAGTCCTGCGGTGACCATTCCTCTGGATGTACTAAAAACGCCTCAGCAGAACGCGGCGCGGTATTATAAAGAGTACAACAAGGCGAAAGCGGCACAGGAGCATTTAACGGCGCTCATTGCCAAAAGTGAGAGGGAACTGGACTATTTGAACAGTGTTTTGGCGGAGATCGACCGGGCGGAAAGCGAGCGGGACCTGGCGGAGATCCGCCGGGAACTGACAGACACGGGATATCTGCGCAAGTCCAAGGGAGGCAAGCCGGACCGGGCGAAGCCTCAAGGGCCGATGCGCTTTGTGTCCTCGGCGGGATATGAAATTTTAGTGGGTCGGTCCAATGCCCAAAACGACGAATTGACGCTCAAGGTGGCACGCCGGACGGATGTATGGCTGCACACGCAAAAAATTCATGGGAGTCATGTGATCATCCGTTGTCAGGATGATATCCCGGACGATGAGACACTGTACGAAGCGGCGTGTCTGGCGGCATACTATTCTCAGGCCCGGGACGGGGGAAAGGTCCCGGTGGACTATGCCTTGGCCAAATTTCTAAAAAAGCCCCACGGCGCCATGCCGGGAATGGTAGTTTATACGGACTACAAGACCATTGCTGCGGATGCCTCAGGGGAGATTTTGAAGAAACTGAAACAATGAGCGGCAGGTACCTGCCGCTCATTTTGATCTTTATTTGAGGATATCCATTGCGGATACCAGCATTTCGGCGGCCTGAGCCCGTGTAAGCGGCGCGTCAGAGACAAAGCCCACAGGGAGAATCCGGCAGGCATTGAGATTTGCCACGGCCTGTCCGGCCCAGACCGGAGTGCCGCTGTCGGTATCGAAAGAGGATACATTGGTCACACTCAGGATGCTGCTGAGCATAACGGCAGATTCTGCACAGGTGATAGGGGCCTGTCCGGAGAAGGTGGCGGCACCGTCACTGCTGTAGCCAGAGATGGTTCCGTTCATCAGCGCTGTGGCAACATAGGGTTTTTGCCAAGTAGGGATAGCGTCATCATCAGCAAAACCGGTGGTGCTCACGCCGGAAAGGATTTTGCCGCCGGTGAGTTCCATGCACATGGTGAGGAATTCCCCGCGTGTAACAGCGGCATCCGGAGAGAACACATAGCTGCTGCCGATCTGCTGGCCGGTAAAGATGCCCTGCTCTGTGAGGACCAAAGCATCGTAGTAGGCGCCGTTGCCTTCCATATCGCTGTAGGTGACGTCCGTTTTTGCTTTGGCGATCTTAATGATGACGGTGGCTTCCTGAGAGCGGTTTCCATCGGAATCCACAGCGACATAGCCGAAGTAATCCTTGCCCCGCTTGCCCTCGTGAGGGGTATAAACGAAGCTGCCGTTATCTCCCAACTCCACGATGCCTTTCGTGGGCGGCGTGGTGACGGTGAAGGCAAGAACATCGCCGTCCGGGTCCACAGCAGAGAGCCGTCCATCCACACTCACGCCCCGGTAGGTGGTGATTTCCAGATTCTCAGCCACGGGGGCGTTGTCTCCGGCAAGGGCGGGGATGAACATGAGAGAAAGAGAAAGGATCGCTGCCAGAGAAATGGCAGTGACAGAATGAAAAATGCGTTGTTTCATACGCGTACCTCCATACATAGGTTGTATGGAATATTTTGCGCCGGCCGCCAATGATTATGCGTGGCTATGGAGATTTTTCGCAAGTCTCACGCTGGGCGGCGATGAGAGACAGGGCATCGCCCAGAACCTGCAAAAATGCGGCCAGAGTATTGATTTCTCCGACAGTGAGCTTCGACGCAATGGCACAGGCCAAAGCGCTTGCGCCCATAGAAAGACTGCAGCCGTCCATTTTTGCCACCTCCCGCTACATTAGTATATGCAAAAGCGAAGAAAGCGGTTGCGAATGCGCGGGAAATATGATATGCTTCCTTGGTAATCTATGATTCGGAGGTTCGTTATGCGCGCGATCGTAACAGTCGTTGGAAAGGACAGAGTAGGAATCATTGCGGAAGTCTGCACACTGCTGGCTTCCTGCGGCGTGAATATTTTGGATATCAATCAGACCGTTATGCAGGATTTTTTCACCATGTCCATGTTGGTGGATACAACTACTTCCAGCATTAGCTATGATGTTCTGGTGGAGCATTTGTCCAAAAAAGGCGAGGAAATGGGTATGAAGATCCGCATCAACCGGGAAGACCTGTTCAACGCTATGCATAAGATTTGAGGGAAGAACTATGCTGACACAAAATGAACTGCTGCAAACTCTGGACATGATCGACCAGCAGCACTTGGATGTACGTACCATCACTATGGGGATCTCCATCCGGGACTGTGGGAGCGAGGATGTACAGGTTTGTGCGGATAAAATTTACGACAAGGTGACCCGTCGGGCGGAACATTTGGTAAAAACCGGGGAGGCCATAGAAAAAGAATATGGTATCCCCATTGTGAACAAACGGATATCCGTCACACCGGTGGCGATTGCGGCGGATTCCTGTCGTACAGACAGCTTTGTCCCCATCGCAAAGGCTCTGGATCGGGCGGCCAAAAATTGCGGTGTGAATTTCGTAGGGGGATTTTCTGCACTGGTACAAAAAGGTTGTACCCATGGAGATGGAGTGCTTATTGACTCTATCCCGCAGGCGCTGGCAGAGACTGATTTGGTGTGCGCCAGTGTGAACGTGGGCAGTACCAGGGCGGGGATCAATATGAATGCAGTGAAACGCATGGGACAGATCATCAAAGAAGCTGCGGAACTGACAAAGAACCGGGGCGGCTTCGGCTGTGCCAAGCTGGTGGTATTTGCCAACGCGGTGGAGGATAACCCCTTTATGGCAGGAGCGTTCCATGGTGTAAGTGAGCCGGAATGCGTTATCAATGTGGGAGTTTCCGGGCCGGGAGTGGTGTACCATGCTTTGCGGAGTGCGAAGGGGGAGCCCTTTGATGTCGTGGCGGATATCATTAAAAAGACGGCGTTTAAGGTGACCCGCATGGGCCAGCTGGTGGCGCAAGAGGCCTCCAGACGCTTGGAAGTGCCTTTTGGTATTGTGGATCTCAGCTTGGCCCCTACCCCGACAGTGGGGGACAGCGTGGCCCGCATTTTAGAGGAAATGGGTCTGGAGACCTGTGGGACCCACGGCACCACCGCGGCTTTGGCACTTTTGAACGACGCAGTGAAAAAGGGCGGCGTGATGGCCTCCAGCCATGTGGGGGGCTTGTCCGGGGCGTTTATCCCGGTGTCAGAGGACGAAGGCATGATTGCCGCGGCGCAGTCCGGCGTTTTGACACTGGATAAGCTGGAGGCGATGACCTGTGTGTGCTCTGTGGGGCTGGATATGATTGCGGTGCCGGGCGATACTACAGCGGAGACTCTCTCTGCCATCATTGCCGATGAAGCGGCCATCGGCATGGTGAATAATAAGACCACGGCGGTGCGCCTCATTCCCGCGCCGGGCAAAGATGTGGGAGATATCGTGGAATTCGGCGGCTTGCTGGGCAGTGCACCTGTGATGCCTGTACATCCGGAGAGCAGTGCAGATTTCATTGCCCGGGGCGGACGGATCCCTGCACCGCTGCACAGTTTGCGAAATTAAGGATTGACAAATCGGCACTTCCTGCGTATAATGTAACGTGCATTTGCGGGAGTGCTGGAATCGGCAGACAGGCAGGCTTGAGGTGCCTGTGTCACATTTATTGGCGTGTGGGTTCAAGTCCCATCTCCCGCACCAAAAATCGCCCATCCAAAGGATGGGCGATTTTCTGATATGGCGCAATCTGTCGGAGGGGCAATATGAAAACAACGGAGAACTATTTGACCGACATTCTGGGCTTTTTCGACGAAAAGCCCGCGGAACTGGCCTTGTATGAGGCACTGTTTGCCCGAATGGAGCAGACATTTCCGGATGCATCGGTTAAAGTGCAGAAGTCCCAAATCAGCTTTTACGGCCGGCATCTGTTCGCGGCGGCGTCTCTGCCGGTGCGGAGGAAGAAGGATTGGCCGAAAGAATGTATTCTTGTGACGTTCGGCCTGGGGGAACGGGTACATTCGTCCCGAATCGCCGTAGCTACAGAACCATATCCCCAACGCTGGACCCATCACGTGGTGCTTTCGGATGCATCACAGGTGGATGAAGTATTGCTGGACTGGCTGGGGCAGGCGTGGGAATTTGCCGAAAGCAAGCGGTAAGGAGGCTGTATGGGAAAATACAGTGAACAGGAATTGTTGGAAGCGAAACGCTCCATCGGGTCTACATTATCTAAGTGTGAGAAAGTACTTTTGAAGCTCACGCCGGGGAAATCCCAGCACACGTTGACCAAACGTCGGATTGCCGCCTTTCAAATTGCTTTGGAATTGATCGGCCGGGAACTGGAGGGCTGAAGTGGCACATATCATAGAAATATTGGACTTTTCCCTACCGGAACTGGACGTGTACGCCCGGATGACGGAAAATCAACTGGTGAACCGGGCGGATCCGGCCCACGGCATGTTCATTGCGGAAAGCCCGCTGGTGATCGAACGGGCGCTGGATGCGGGCTGTGTGCCGGTATCGTTTTTGATGGAGCCCCAGCATGTGGACGGCAAGGGGCAGGCACTGCTGGACCGTTGCGGCGACCTTCCGGTATATACTGCACCGCTGGAGGTGCTGACCCAATTGACGGGCTTCCACCTCACTCGGGGGATGCTGTGCGCCATGTACCGGCCGGTGCTGCCCACGGCGGAAGCGGTGTGCCGGAGCGCCCGTCGGGTGGCGGTGCTGGAAAACGTGATGAACCCCACCAACATCGGGGCCATCTTCCGTTCCGCGGCGGCGCTGGACATCGATGCGGTGCTGCTCACCGACGCAGGGAGCGACCCGCTGTACCGCCGGGCCATCCGGGTGAGCATGGGCACGGTGTTTCAGGTGCCCTGGGCCTATCTGCCCGAAAACTGGCCGGCGCTGCTGCGGGACCTGGGCTTTCAGACGGCGGCTCTGGCCCTGCGGGAAGATTCCCTGTCCATTGCCGATGAACGGCTGTTGTCGATCGACAAGCTGGCCATCGTGCTGGGCACTGAGGGGGACGGCCTGAAGGCCGACACCATTGCGAACTGCGACTACACCGTGCGCATCCCCATGTCCCACGGTGTAGACTCCCTGAACGTGGCCGCTGCCAGCGCCGTGGCGTTCTATCAACTGGCGCTGATGAAAAAACCGCTGTGAGTTCACAGCGGTTTTTTAATTTCAGTTTGTCCGGGGCTGCCAGTCAGTCAGCTGATTGACAAAAATCTTCCCGCTTGCGTTGATGGTAAAGATTTTCACTCCGGCATAATGGCTCAAACCGTAATTGTCCGTGATCCGAATGGCAGCGGCTACGGTGTCGCCGTCGTTCAGTTCAAAGCTGGTTTCATAGCCAGTCATATCATAGAGTTCCACATCATATTTCGGATTCAACGAGTTACCATTTTCGCGCAGCAGACTTGTGAAAGGAATGCTCACTTCCGGATCGGGTTCCCCGTTGCGGAACAGGCACAATTCTCCGGAGAGGGGATACACATGATAGTCGGGCGAGTGCATGATGAGGTGAAAGGAGCGAATCTGCACCGTTCGGCTGTGATTCGTGTAGTGACAATTCAGAAAACCGTCCACACTCAGGGCAAAATTTTCCGGGCGCAGGTCCAGAATCTGCAATTCCTCCTGCTGTGACACACCATTGTCCGTAAAAATGACGGAAAGCCGAATATTTTGCACCATGGGCAATTTCCAGTTTTTTACACTGAAAAACCCTCTGGCGGCATTCCCGGGCTGCATCATTTCAGACTGACTGTAACCGTCCGGTAGCGTGGCGACCAACATGGCGTCGGTCGTTTCCGTACAGACCTTAGGGGATAGATTGAAGTTGAGGGAAACGGTATCTTCTTCTAAATTGACCCGGACAATGTCCCACTCTGCGTGGGAAACGAGCCCATCCTGTTCGTGGAGCAATTCGCGCATTTGAGATGTGAATTGCGCAAGCTGCCCCGCCACACCGTTTTGAATATCATTCATCTGCATTTGCAGTTCCACCATCTGCTCGTTCAGGTCCGTGATGCGGTGGTTGGTGCGGTACTGCAAAATGCTCACAACGGCGGCGCACACCAGAACTGCCGCCCCGATTTGCAACATTCGCCGTATACGTGACGGTTTTTGCGTCTGCTCTGCGTACTTTTCCGCGATGGTCTGAGCGGCTTGCAATTCCTGCTCGGACAGGCTGACGGATGCTTCCGCTTCTTCCACTCCCAGCAACACGCCCACGGAGACACCGAACATCCGGCTCATGGCGATGAGGTTTTCCAGCTCTGGGATGGCAGCGTCAGATTCCCACTTGCTCACCGCCTGCCGGGAGACGCCCAGTCGTTCGCCCAAGGCTTCCTGGGACAGCCCCGCGGCCTTGCGTCCGGCCTGGATGCGCAATCCCAGAGTGTTCGCTTCGGTTTCGTTCATGGCTTCGACCTCCTTTGCGCCGAGGATAGCAAAACCCGCCGATTTTGACAACCATCGGCGGGTTTCGTTTTGTCAACTCCGGGTTGCGTCCCTTGTGCCACAAGGGCTGACGGTCAGGGGATCAACAATGCCTTCCCGCATTTTCCCTGCTCCATTAAATCGATGGCTTCATTGAATTGTCCCAAGGGCAGCTCGTGGGTGACGATGTTGTCCAGCCGCAGCCCCTGCTTCAGCAGCGCGTCCATCTGCTCCCAGGTCTCGTACAGCAGCCGGGCCGCCGCTCCGTGGAGCGTGATGCCCTTGTAGGCAAACTCCGACAGGTTGAAGGTGAACGGCTCCGACGGCAGCCCCGCCACGACGAATTTGCCCTCCGGCCGGATGTACCGGGTGGCCTGCTCTTCGGCGATGACGCTGCCGGACATCTCAATAGCGATATCCACGCCTATACCGCCGGTCAGGTTCATGATGGTTTCCACCGGGTCCGTATTCAACGGGTTCACCAGCGCGTCCGCGCCGTTATCCAGCGCCAGCTTGCCCCGCTCCTCGTTCAGCTCCACGGCGATGATCTTGGCCGCACCCATACGTTTGGCTACCATGACGCACATGATGCCGATGGGGCCGCAGCCCACGATGGCGATGTTCTTGCCGCATACGGGATAGTCCATCACCGCATGGACGGCCTGGCCGAAGGGCTCCAGAATAGACAGGGTCTTGTAATCCACGCCGGAAGGCGCGACGTATGCGATTTCTGCGGGGAAGGCAACATATTCCGCAAAGCCGCCGTCCCGGGTGACGCCCATAAGCCCCGTGTGCTGGCAGACGTGGCGGTTGCCCATGCGGCAGTCCGAGCAGATGTTGCAGGGCAGGTGGGATTCCGGGGTGACGATGTCACCGACCTTGATGCCCTTTACATTCTTGCCGACCTCTACCACTTCACCGCAGAATTCATGTCCGATGGTGACCGGAGTTTTCATCCGCTTTTGGGTCCAGTCGTTCCACGCGCGGATGTGCACATCCGTGCCGCAGATGGCCGCGGCCTTGACCTTCACCAGAATCTCATCATCCTTGGGAACGGGGATGGGCTTTTCCCAAAGCTCCAGGGCGTTTGCTTCCGGACGTGCCATGACGACACATTTCATCATTTTGCTCATTTTCATCGTTCCTTTCTGTTATTTGCCTACGCAAAATCTCGAGAAAATACGGTTGGTCACATCCTCCCGGATGGTTTTTCCGGTTAATTCTCCCAGTGCGGCCATGGATTCTTCCGTTTCTGTCAGCACGGCATCTGGCGTGACGCCCAAAGCTATGGCGTCTTTCGCAGCGCAGAGGGATTCCAGCGCCCGGGAGACCGCATCCGCCTGCCGGGCGTTGGTCAGGATCTCGCCCACAGGCGCATCCGGGACAGGAAAGAGCCCGGTGACTGCTGCTTCTAATGTGTTGAGACCAGTGTGTTCTTTCGCAGAAAGGATGCAAACGGCCGAAAAGAGATCGGCAAAGCGGTCCGGCTTGAGCACCAGTTCCTGGTCAGACTTGTTGATGACAGCGATCCGTTTCGCACATTGACCGGTAGCATGAATGGCTTCTTCGTCCTCAGCCGTCAGGGGGCCTGAACCGTCAAATACAGCAATGACGAGGTCTGCTGCTTCTGCAGCGGATAACGCACGGTCTACGCCAAGCTTTTCAATGGCATCCCCGGTTTCCCGGATGCCGGCAGTGTCAGTAAGCCGCAGCAGGACACCTCCTAAACGGACCCGCTCTTCAATGGTATCCCGCGTAGTGCCGGCCACGTCTGTGACGATGGCCCGGTCATAGCCTAGCAGAGCATTGAGCAGAGAAGATTTCCCGGCGTTGGGCTTGCCGATGATGGCAGCCCGCACGCCTTCCGTCATGATGCGGCCTCGCTGAAAGCTGTCCTTCAGGGCTTGCAGACGAACGATGGCGGAATCCAGCGTTTCTGTATAATCCTTCAGCTGAAAATCATCGATGTCTTCATCTGGATAATCCAATACTGCGTGATAATGAGAGCAAATATCCACCAAAGACGTGTAAATCTCGTCTGTTTTCCGAAGAATAGCACCGGAAAGCTGACCCACGGCATTTCTGGCGGCTTCCGGGGTTTCGGCGTGAATAATATCGATCACTGCTTCCGCCTGGGTGAGATCCATGCGGCCGTTGAGAAAAGCGCGCTTGGAAAACTCTCCCGGCCCAGCCTGACGGGCCCCGGCAGCGAACAGGGCCTCCAGGCCCTGGCGTAAAACGGTAGGGGAGCCGTGGCACTGCAACTCGGCGGTATCCTCTCCGGTATAGCTGCCCGGCCCCCGGCTAATCGTGCACAGGCAGAGATCCAGTTTTGCACCGTCATGGTCAAGCATGGAGCCGTACACCAATTGACGGTTGGGATAGGACGACATTTTCCGCCCGGAAGCGGGATGGAATACCCGGTCAATGACCGACAGCGTTTCCGGGCCGGAGACCCGCAGGATACCGATTGCGGAGACAACACCTCCTGTAGCGATGGCAGCGATGGTATCGGACATAGCAAAAACTCCTTAAAAAAGCGGCTGACTGAATGCGTCAACCGCTTTTGATTATTCAATGGTGAAGCCAACGCGGGTGCTGGCGTCCACCAGATGGACCAGAATGACCGCCATTTCATTACGGCGGATACTGGTGCCGGGACCGAAGGCATGATCGGTATAGGCGGTGGAATTGGTATAGCCGGCAAGAATTCCTGCCCGGTAAAAGGTATAGATTTCGTTGCTGTATGCGTCGGCCATTTTCAGATCCGGGATAGCATCATCCGGAATTTCATTGATAGAGGTGAGGCTGTCTTCCGGTATCGCATGGTAGAAGATATGCACGAAGGTACTGCGGGTAGTTGGGGCATTCATCTGCGCATCGGAATAATCGGCATAGCTTGCATCAATGATGCCCTGCTGGATGCAATAGTTGCGGTAAGTGTCATACCAAATGGTACCGGTTTTGGGAATGTCTGTGCTGCCGGTGACATTCAGTCTGTGCAGCTGGGCTGCCAGAGTGATGGTCTCGGCAATGGTAAGTGTACGGTCCGGGGCGAAGGTGGTATCGGTCATACCATGGATCAGCCCCAGCGCTACACCGCGGGTCACATAAGGGAAAAACCATTCATGGGTGCCCACATCGAAAAAGCTTACATTCCCTGTAGTGCTCGCATTTCCTCCTACCAACAGGATACTGGCGCTGGTGATTGAAACGGTGACTGAGGAATTTTCACATACGATATACAATTGCCCCGGAATCAGGTCTCCGCCGGAAGCAGTACGTCCGGTGGTGGCATTTACCAAATTGCCTTTGGAGACAGTTGCCCGGGCGCTGCCGGAGGAGAGGGTAAAGCTGCAACCCTCTGCCAAATCCATGGTGGAACCGGCAATCATAGTATACGCTGTGGTATAAGACACGGGAAATCCCTTAGAGGATCCGATGGCGGTAGTTCCGAAACTGTTTAAATCATTTTTGGCCCGCTGAGAAGCGGCAGAAACCAATTCACCGGCCCAGTTTTTGGCCCAGCTCAGGGAAATAAGGGGGTCATCTTCTCCACCGGCTTCTGCAAATACTGCAGTAACGCCTAGAAGCAGACAGAGGATCAAGAAAAAGCTGATCAGTGTTTTTTTCATCAGACACTCCGGATATTCATTCAGCGCGTTTCGCCAGGGATACGCTTTCTGGAAGCTTTGGCATCTGCCTCGTCTATACGCTCAGACAAGTAGTAACCCAAGGCCAACAGACTGTCGGAAAAGTAAATGTTTTCAATGACGGTTGAAGACTCCGGAAGATCCAGCTCAACATTTGTGAAATTCCAGATGCCTTTTACTCCGGTGTTTACCAGGATTTTTGCGGTGTCATTGGCGTAGAATTTAGGGACGCAAAGCACGGCGATATCCGGATGCAGCTCACCTACAATGGTACTGAGGTCTTTCATATCGTGTACAATCAGCCCACCGATAGGGGTGCCGACCATATCCTTTTTTACGTCAAAGGCCGCAACCAGTTTTACTCCGTAATTGGAGAAACTGAAATGATCGATCAGCGCATGTCCGATATTACCGACACCGACCAGAACAGCGGTGAAGTTCCGGTCCATTCCCAGAATTTTTGCAATCTCTGCCCGCAGGGCAGAAACATTATATCCATAGCCCTGCTGACCGAATTCGCCGAAGCAGCTGAAGTCCTGGCGGATCTGCGAGGGCGTCAGATTCATCTGACGGCCCAACTCGCCGGAAGAAATGCGGTCTACGCCGCTTTCGCCGAGTTCATCCAGCTTTTGCAAATATCGGGGGAGCCGACGGATGACATTATTTGATACTTTCACTCTTTTCAACTTGCCCACTCCTGTCTGAGCAGGTGATATCCATATCTGGAATCTGAAACGCCTGCCAATGTAAGATATTAATGAAAACATTATCAATATAAAAATAACTATAGCACAAAATCAAAAAGAATTCAAGTATGAACCGCATATGCATTTTTTGTGAGAAAGAAAAACGGCACAGCTTAGTGTGCCGTTATGATTTTTCTTTGATATGCTGCCAGATAATGGTTCCAAGGGCGGAGATCATTGCAGACGTCAGGCAGACAGCGAAAAAAGCGGTGAATCGGTTTTCCACCAGCAGATTCCAAAGCTGTAAAGGCCGGGCGAACAGTCGGAGTCCTACGATGCACCAGGGATGGATGATGTACATCAGAAGGGAAAAGACCCGCAGATGTTTGCGGTCGGCAGGCACATCGGATGTCAGGAACGCGAACAGGAACAAACTTGTGGGCAGCAGGGCCAAGTACATGCTGTCGAACCGGGAAAGCCAGGAATACCGCAGGAGCGCAGCTTCAGCCAAAAGGGCGCAAAAGGACAGGAGAAACCCGACTATGCTCGTCCCCTGATCAAGACGATGCCGGGAGAGTGTTCCCCCGAGCCAGAGATAAACAGGCGCGAAGAACAGGCCGTTCCGGGTGTAGTCCATACAGGCAAACAGTCTCTCATAAAAAGCGCTTCCGCCGGGAAGCAGAACAGCCAGTCCGTGCCAGCTGTCACCGCCCAGACCGATGAGGTACAGCAACGCAGTAAGAACGCCTGCTTTGCTCCATCCCAGAAGCTTTACTGCACCCCGGAGAATCGAAAGGCCTAGGATCACGGCGGGGAAGTACCACAAATGGTAGAAGGTACCATCCAGAAACAGGTCCCGCAGGAGGGACACAAAGGTGATGTGGTCCAAATCTCCCATATACAGGTTCAGGGGGAGGTATAAGACCACAGCGGCTGCATATAGCAGCAGCATCTTCCGCAGTCCCCTGCCAAGTCCGCCGCACTCCAGCTTCTCTCTGGAAAAATAACCGGTAGCCATGAAGAAAAACGGCACCGCAATCCGGGCAACGACCCGGGTGAACAGCCAGTCTGCATCGGGACTGAGGGTTTCCAGCGGTGAAGTATGGATGGCGATTACCAGCACGGCGCAGACCACGCGGAAGCGGTCCAACCGGGTATTGCTTCGTTCGTTCATGGGACAGCCTCCCATAAAGTGACGATGCAGCCGTCTATGTTATTGCCGGAGACGGTATATTCCGCATCCTCCGGAAGCTGAAGCGACCACCCGGGGCGATAAGGGACAAAAAAGATTTGCGTACCGTTTCGGCACAAAGGCCTGTCCTGGGAAAAATTTCGCAGCCATTGCAGATATTCTTCTAAGCACATCCCTTCCTGTTCCATGATCTCACTATGGGGGCAGCCCACATAACGAAAATGCCAGGGCTCATCCGCGATTCCGGTGAGAGCCTCTTTGCTGGCTTCATACCGCCGTATAAACCCGAATTGCGGTGCCAGCTGCCGAAAATTCCGGCATGGGCCGATGTCGGGAAAGGAAGGGGCGATGTAATCCAGCTTGGGGCCGTTTTCCCCCAAGTCAATGGCCAGTCCCGTCTGGTGCTCACTGCATCCGGGTAGGGCGACAAACTGCCCGGTGTACAAAGGTCCGCGTTCCAACAGACAGTCCCGGTAGAGCTGTATCTGCTCTGCGTGGGACCGGTAGGCACTCACTGGAACGATGGCGCTGCCGCAGTTGAGAACACCCAGCAGCCCGGATAGTGCATGCTGTGCCCGGACATGCAAGAGAACCTCAGAAAACTGCTCGGCCGCCGGGGTCAATTCCGTTGCGGGATAAAGCAGGGGATGGGCGGCGCTGACCAGGATCAGGTCCCCTTGAAACAGGTCTGCCTTCTGTAACATTACGGTCATCATCCTTCCGCCTCCTGAAGCAGACGGCTGATGAGTTCGTCAAAGGATAAGCCTATATGTTTCATCATGCCGGGGTAGCGGCTGTGCGTGGTGAATCCGGGAATGGTGTTTACTTCATTGAACACGATCTCCTTTTCCGGGGTGAGGAACATGTCCACCCGGGCGAAGCCGCGGCAATCCAGTGCCTGGTAAATAGTCTTGGCAGCCTTCTGTATCCGCCGGGAGGTCTCTTCATCAATGCGGGCAGGACAATGGATCTGTGAGGTCTCCAATGTATACTTTTCTTTGTAATCAAAGAAGCCGGAGGATAGCTGGATTTCATCTACCGCACCGGTTGTGGGGTGATCTCCACCTAAGACCGCGCACCCTACCTCGAAGCCGGGAATTGCCTGCTCAATGATGACCCGATTGTCATACAAAAACGCCAGTTGTACGGCCTGATTCAATTCGGATTCCTCCGAGACACGGGTAATTCCAAAGGAGGAACCGGCCCGTACAGGCTTGACAAATACCGGATAGCCCAGCGCCTCCGCTGCCCGGCGGGGGGCCATGGGTTCATCATACTCTGTGAGCACCACAGAGCGGGGAACTGTGATCCCCTCCAGAGAAACCAGCTTATGTGCCCGGTCCTTATCAATACACAGGGCACTGGACAAGATTCCACAGCCCACCAAAGGAATGCCCGCCAGGGCGATGAGCCCCTGCACGGTCCCATCCTCGCCGTTTTGCCCATGGAGCACAGGGAAAGCCAAGTCCACGGAGGTTTCTTTTGTGCCGGCGGTTGTAAATTCGACAATGGAGCGCCTGGTGCGGTCAGGAGAAAGGATGGCGCGCACACAATCATGGGACTGCCAAGTGTCGTCGGCCAATCCTGACAGCGGACCGTAGTAGCGGTACCATGCTCCGTCCCGGGTGATGCCTAAGAGAATAGGCTCATATTGTTCCCGGTCAATATGTTCGATCACAGAATAAGCAGACTGAAGAGAAACCGGATATTCCGGAGAGCAGCCGCCGAAGATTACAGCAATGGTCTTTTTCATGAAATAATGCTCCTTTCGGACGAACAGGGACAAAAAAGCATCCCAGCTTGATAGGTACATTCTATCAAACCGGGATGGTGTGTTCTTCCGCAGCATTCCACTGTTCTCTTACATTTATTCGATGAAATCCTTACTTTTTTCTGATGATTTGGGAAGGGTCACGGTGAAAGAAATCAATTCTCCGTCACAATGGGCGGAAATGGTGCCGCCGTGGCGTGTTACGATTTCTTTGGCGATGGCCAGACCCAATCCGGACCCGCCGGTCTGCGAGGTACGGGCAGAATCCAACCGGTAGAATTGCTCGAACAAGCGTTCCAACTTATCCTGCCGAATAGGTGCGCCGTGATTCAGAACCTGAACACGGATATCCTCCCCTGCTTCTGAGGCAATGACTACGATTTCAGTATTCGGGTAGCAGTAATTTACCGCGTTGCGCAGGAGATTGTCAAACACCCGCTGGATTTTATTCCCGTCGCACAATACAATCAATTCCGGCGCGGCGGAAAGTTTGCAGGTGAGGTGCTTTTCCTGAAGCATAGGCTGAAACTCATACACGATTTGTCCCAGCATCAAACTTAAATCAATGCGTACCGGGTCCAAAGGAAGATGGACCAGACTGAACCGGGCGATTTCGAAAAACTCATTGATGAGCTCCTCCAGCCGACAGGCCCGGTCCAGGGCAACGGACAGATATTTTTGCCGGAGCTCCGGAGAAATTTCCCTTTCATCGGCGAGCAAAGTAAGGTACCCAATGACCGAGGTGAGCGGTGTTTTCAGGTCGTGGGCCAGATAAACGATCAGGTCGTTTTTCTTCTGCTCCGCATCCTGTGCGGCTCGCGCGTTTCGCAGAGCGGTGTGCTGGATATCGTTGAGCCGGCGTTCCACCTCCATCAATTCTTCCGGCAGGGAGACCTGCTCCTGGGCGACGCAGACCGTCTCTGTGGCGTTTACCAGGTCTTCCAGATAGTGAAACGTACGGTTCCAGTAATAGAAAAACAGAATCGCCCATCCTATCAAAAGCACCAGTGCCGCGGCAAACAGGACGCCGGCCATGTTGCCGAACAGCATATGGGCCAGACGGCTTACCCAATCGATATGCTGGCCGATGGAATAGTAAAACAGCGAAGCCAGACCCAGCAGCAGAAACAGTGCGACCGTATAGACCACGACTGCGCCCAGAAATCGCAGAAAGATGCGCCGGGACAGTGTGCGCCGAAAGGCCTTCAATCCGTGAGAAGCGTTCAAGTATCTCCCTCCAAAGAAAAAAGGAGGGCGGCTGAGCCGCCCCCTCTTTTGCGTGAGACTGTTACAGGTTACAGCCGTAGTCCAGGGTCAGGATCTGACCGTTGACACAGGCAGATTCATCAGATGCCAGGAACAACAGGACGTTGGCGATATCCACCGTCTTGCTGATGCCCACGCCGGCACAGCTGTGCTGGGACACGGCGTCGTTGAATTCCTGAGACATGGGCTCATAACCGGCCTCTTGGGCAGCCAGCTCATTGCGGGTCATATCGGTCCATACACTGCCGGGACAAACGGCGTTGGCACGCACCATAGGCCGCTTTGTGGCATAGCGCAGGGCGATGTGCCGGGTCATGGAAATCAGCGCACCCTTGGTAGCAGCGTAAACTGCCGCTCCGCAGCCGGTGACTGCGGAGACCGAGGAGACCGTAACAACATTTCCTTCTCCCTGCTTATTGAAAATCTGCGTGGCGGCGCGGGTGACTCTGAGGGTGCCGCGCAGATTGGTGTTCACGATGCGCTCCAATTCCTCGTCGGTGCAGGAATCAATAGGCCGCAGACCGGTAGAGATAGCACCGGCAACATTGACCAAAACATCAATTTTACCGTATTTCTCCATTGTCTTGGTAAACAGGTTATCCACTTGGGTTTGATCTGTGATATCCGTAGGTACTACGAATGCTTCGCCGCCGGCTTTTACGATCAATCCGGCGACAGCGTCCATCAGTTCTTTCCGCCGGGCGGCCATAACCACTTTCGCGCCTTCTTTGGCAAACATTTTTGCTGCTGCGGCACCGATACCGGAACTGGCACCGGTGATGACGCAAATCTTTCCTTCCAGTCTACCCATAGTTGTGCTCCTCTGATACACCGCATTGCGGCTTAGTTATTTCCAGTATACACCATTTTTCAGACCTTGCAAGGGAATTATTCGATCATGTACCCGATTCCCCAAATTGTGCGGATAAACTTAGGGTTCCGGGAGGAATCCCCCAATTTTTCCCGAAGCCGCCCGATGTGGGCCATGACCGTGTTGTTATTGTCCAGAAATTTCTCGCCCCAAACGGCTTCAAACAAGGCCTCCGAGGATACGGCCTTTCCCTGGTTTTCGCACAGATGCCACAGGATGCCGAATTCCATGGGCGTCAGGTTTAAAGGCTTACCGTAGAGGGTGCACTTGTGACTGTCCTGATTGATGATCAGGCCTCGGATATCCAGTTCACGCTCGGAAGATTCGGCAGATTGGTCATATCGCATGGTGCGGCGCAGTTGCGTCTTGACCCGGGCCACCAGTTCCAGCGGGTTAAAAGGCTTTGTGATATAATCATCCGCACCGATGGTCAATCCCATGATCTTGTCCATGTCTTCCACCTTGGCGGTGAGCATGATGATAGGGAAGAAATACCGCTCCCGGATACTCCGACACACGGCAAAGCCGTCCAAATCGGGGAGCATCACATCCAGCACCGCCAAATCTACCGGCGTTTGTTCGATATAATCCAGTGCCGCTTGTCCTGTACCGCAGGTGTGGACCGTGTATCCCTCATTTTGCAGGTATACAGCGACCAGGTCCGCAATAGGAGTCTCGTCGTCCACTACAAGAATATGGATACTCATCTGACCACCTCAGTTGCTGATTTTTTGCAAGTATACCATATGTTTCCCGATATGGGAATGCTGTAAATTTTTTGTTTTATAGATTTGAGAAAATTTCTTGACTATTTTTGGTGAATGTGCTAAAATTCGTATTCGTGTGGACAAAAATGGTTCACATAGGGATTTATGTGCGCTTTTTCCATAGAAAACTATCGGAGAAACCGTGCGGAACTGTTGCTATTACCGGGAATTCCCGATCAATAGAGTATTTTTGAGGAAAGGAGGAAAACTATGCCTACTTTTAACCAGTTGGTGAGAAAAGGCAGAAAACAGGCGACGTATAAGTCCACATCTCCCGCCATGCAGAAGGGCCTGAATACCCTGAAGAACAAGGAGACCGACCAGTCCAGCCCTCAGAAGAGAGGCGTATGCACCGCGGTGCGTACTTCCACTCCCAAGAAGCCGAACTCCGCTTTGCGTAAGATCGCCCGTGTTCGCCTGACCAACGGCTACGAGGTGACCGCCTATATCCCGGGCATCGGCCATAACCTGCAGGAGCACTCTGTGGTGCTGATCCGCGGCGGCCGTGTCAAGGACCTTCCCGGCGTGCGTTACCACATCATTCGCGGCACTCTGGATACCCAGGGCGTTGCCAACCGGATGCAGGCCCGCTCCAAATACGGCGCGAAGAAGCCCAAAGCCGGCAAGAAATAAGATTATTCGCAACAGCCCTGTTGCTGATTCATATATAGTATGAACGGCCTCGGGGCGCAGACGGACGCGTTTCGCGTTCGAGTACCTGTGAAATCATTTTTTAATGAAGGAGGGAAGTAGTAGTGCCCAGAAGAGGTAACGTTCCCAAAAGAGAAGTGCTTGCCGATCCGGTTTACAACAGCGTGCTGGTGACGAAGCTCGTCAACAGCATCATGCTGGACGGCAAGAAGGGTGTTGCTCAGAAGATCGTTTACGGTGCTTTTGACATCATCAAGGAAAAGACCGAGAGAGAGCCCCTGGAAGTGTTCACCGATGCGATGAATAACATCATGCCGGCTCTGGAGGTCAAGGCCCGCCGTGTGGGCGGCGCCACCTATCAGGTCCCCATTGAGGTCCGGCCCGAGCGCCGTCAGACCCTCGGCCTGCGCTGGCTGACTCTGTACGCCCGCAAGCGCGGCGAAAAGACCATGAAGGAGCGCCTGGCCGGCGAGATCATGGATGCCGCCAACAATACCGGCGCAGCCGTGAAGAAGTGTGAAGATACCCACAAGATGGCGGAGTCCAACAAGGCTTTTGCTCATTTCCGCTGGTAATTCTTCTCAGAAACAAGCATCAGAAGATATTAGAAAACCGGCGAAAACGCCGGGTATCAGGAGTAACAATTCATGCCAAGAGAGTATTCACTTGAAAATACCAGAAATATCGGTATCATGGCCCATATCGATGCTGGTAAGACGACGACTACGGAACGTATTTTGTTCTATACCGGCGTCAACTATAAAATCGGTGAGACCCATGAAGGCACGGCTACCATGGACTGGATGGCGCAGGAACAAGAGCGTGGTATCACCATCACCTCCGCTGCGACTACCTGCCACTGGAAGGACCGCCGCATCAACATCATCGACACTCCGGGCCACGTGGACTTCACCGTTGAGGTGGAGCGCTCCCTGCGCGTTCTGGACGGTAGCGTGACTGTGCTGTGCGCCAAGGGCGGTGTGGAGCCCCAGTCCGAGACTGTTTGGCGCCAGGCGGACCATTATCAGGTCCCCCGCATGATTTACGTCAATAAGATGGATATCATGGGCGCAGACTTCTACAATGTGCTGGAAATGATCCATGACCGTCTGAAGTGCAACGCCGTTCCCATCCAGCTCCCCATCGGCGCGGAAGAGAACTTCAAGGGCATCATCGACCTGGTGGAGATGAATGCCGACGTGTACTACGATGACATGGGCCAGGATATGCGCGTGGAGGAGATTCCTGCGGAGATGGCTGATCTGGCCGCCGAGTACCGGGAAAAGCTGATCGACGCGGTGTCCATGTTCGATGACGCCATCGCGGAGAAATATCTGGAAGGTGAGGAAATCACCCCGGATGAGATCCGCAAGGTCATCCGCTACGCCACCGTCAACAACGAGATGGTGCCTGTCGTGTGCGGCACCTCTTACAAGAACAAGGGTGTGCAGAAGCTGCTGGACGCCATCGTCGATTATATGCCGTCTCCTCTGGACGTGCCCGCCATCAAGGGCACCATCCCCAAGACGGAAGAGGAGTCCGAGCGCCCCTCCGACGACAACGCGCCTTTCTCCGCCCTGGCGTTTAAGATTATGACCGACCCCTTTGTGGGCAAGCTGGCGTTTTTCCGGGTCTATTCCGGCCAGCTGGAATCCGGCTCTTCCGTTCTGAATTCCACCAAAGGAAAGAAAGAACGCATCGGCCGCATCCTGCAGATGCACGCCAATGACCGGAAGGACATCGACCATGTCTACTCCGGCGATATTGCCGCCGCCGTGGGCCTGAAGAGCACCACCACCGGCGACACGCTGTGTGATGAGAAGGACCCCATCATTCTGGAGTCCATGGAGTTCCCCGAGCCCGTCATCCGGGTCGCCATCGAGCCCAAGACCAAAGCCGGTCAGGAGAAGATGGACGTGGCCCTGCAGAAGCTGGCGGAAGAGGACCCCACCTTCAAGACCTATACTGACGAGGAAACGGGTCAGACCATCATCGCCGGCATGGGCGAGCTCCATCTGGACATTATCGTGGACCGCATGCTCCGTGAGTTCAAGGTGGAGGCCAACATCGGCAAGCCCCAGGTGGCTTACAAGGAGACCATCACCAAGACCGCCATCCAGGACGAGACCTACAAGCGTCAGTCCGGCGGTAAGGGTCAGTTCGGCCATGTGAAGATCCAGGTGGAGCCCAATGAGCCGGGCAAGGGCTACGAGTTCATCAACGCCATCACTGGCGGCGCTATCCCCAAGGAATATATCCCCAGTGTAGATGCCGGTATTCAGGGTGCGATGCAGTCCGGCATTCTGGCGGGCTTCCCCGTGGTGGACGTGAAGGTCACACTGCTGGATGGTTCCTACCATGAAGTGGACTCTTCCGAAATGGCGTTTAAAATCGCCGGTTCCATGGCCTTCAAGAATGCCTGTGCCAAGGCCGGCCCCACACTGCTGGAGCCCATCATGAAGGTAGACGTCACCGGTCCCGACGACTTCATGGGCGATGTCATGGGCGATATCAATGCCCGCCGCGGCATGGTCACCGGCACTAATGTGCACAATGGTACCGCCGAGGTCCACGCTGAAGTGCCTCTGGCCAACATGTTCGGTTATGCCACGGACCTGCGCAGCAAGACCCAGGGCCGCGCGAACTACAGCATGGAGCCCCACAGCTATGTGGAGTTGCCCAAAAACCTGCAAACCGCCATTTGCGGCGAGCATAATAAGAATAACTGATTGACAATTTTCAGTTCTTATCTTACAATCTAAACATCTACAATTAGGAGGAAAACAATCATGGCAAAGCAGATGTTCAACAGAACCAAACCCCATGTCAATATCGGCACCATCGGTCACATCGACCACGGCAAGACCACCCTGACCGCTGCCATCACCAAGTACCTGTCCCTGACCGGCAAGGCCGAGTACGCGGACTACTCCACCATTGATAAGGCTCCCGAAGAGCGCGAGCGTGGTATCACCATCAACACCGCTCACGTGGAGTACGAGACCGAGGCCCGTCACTATGCCCACGTTGACTGCCCGGGCCACGCCGACTATATCAAGAACATGATCACCGGCGCTGCCCAGATGGACGGCGGCATTCTGGTCATCGCTGCTTCCGACGGCCCCATGGCCCAGACCCGCGAGCATTTGCTGCTGGCCCGTCAGGTAAACGTGCCCTATATCCTGGTGTTCCTGAACAAGTGTGACCAGGTGGACGATCCCGAACTGCTGGAGCTGGTCGAGATGGAAGTCCGTGAGCTGCTGGACAAGTACGAGTTCCCCGGCGACGATACCCCCATCATCCGCGGTTCCGCACTCAACGCCCTGGTTTCCGAGTCTACCGATCCCAACGCTCCCGAGTATGCCTGCATCAAGGAACTGATGGACGCTGTTGACACTTGGATCAAGACCCCCGACCGTAAGGCTGATATGCCCTTCCTGATGCCCGTTGAGGACGTGTTCACCATCTCCGGCCGCGGCACTGTCGTGACTGGTCGTGTGGAGCGTGGCCGTGTGCAGGTCAACGACAAGGTCGAGATCGTTGGTATCAAGGACACCACTGAGACCGTCGTCACCGGTACTGAGATGTTCCACAAGACTCTGGAGTACGCCGAGGCTGGCGACAACGTCGGTTGCCTGCTGCGTGGTATTGCCAAGAAAGACGTTGAGCGTGGTCAGGTTCTGGCTGCTCCCAAGAGCATCCACCCCCACACTAAGTTCAAGGGCCAGGTGTATGTTCTGTCCAAGGATGAGGGTGGCCGTCACACCCCCTTCTTCAACAACTACCGTCCCCAGTTCTATTTCCGTACCACTGACGTGACCGGTGTCATCTCCCTGCCCGAAGGCACCGAGATGTGCATGCCCGGCGATAACGTCGATATGGACGTGGAGCTGATCACTCCCATCGCCATTGAAGAGGGCCTGCGCTTCGCTATCCGCGAAGGCGGCCGTACCGTTGGCTCCGGTGTTGTTATCGGCATCAACGAGTAATATAAGTAAAAAATAAGGCTACCCAAAGGGTAGCCTTATTTTTTAGGGGCTGCGCTTCGCTCGCGCGCCCTTGTGGGCATACTCCCTACACGGGTTGAAATTTTTCGGTACTGCGGTGCCGAATTCTGCGAAGCATGGAGGATTATTATGATTATTGTATTATCGAAAGGGCATGTAAACCCGGCGAAGCTGGTAGCTTATCTGGAAGCGGTGGAGCACTCCGGCGCCATTGAGGCGAGCCGGAAGGAAGCCGGCTGCCTTCACTATGACATCGCCGTCAGTGCTATGAAGGACGGCGGCCTTTCCATCACAGAGGTGTGGGAGGGCTTCCCCGGCTTGCAGGGACATATGAAGGGCGAGGCTTTGAAAAAGATGACGGAAGTCAACCAAAAATTCGGTGTCACCTACGAAGCTGCGCTTTATAAAGCAGACCCCTTGGGCTGAAAATAAAAAAGAACGACCTTCCGGTCGTTCTTTTTTATTGCAGCGCGTGCATGAAACCATCCATTTCAGCAGAATGGATGTCCCCACCAATCACACGGCTTTTACAGGTCATCAGACAGGCCATCACATCGGAGGCATTGGGATAGTTCTTGACCTGAAATGTGTAGACAATGATTTCTTTTCCGGCGAACTTTTCCAGGTCAAAACCCTGCTCCAGCTGGAGCTTGTTGTAATCGGACAAAGTGGTGTCAAAATATTCCGGCAGTACGGTGGTTTGGGCCTGACAGCTGGATTGGTCGACTTCCCAGCCCAATGTCAGCAGATAGGCTGCCGCAGTCTCTGCGTCCGTAACTTTCCCGTTGGAGGCGTTTTTGTCAATGCCCCGTATGACCACCATCATACACAGTACTGCAGCAATGAGCAACACAATACAGACTGCTGTTTTACGCCCCAGTTTTTTCGGTTCTTCCGTTGTGACCCAAGATTCCGTCATGATAAATCCTCCCAACACGATTGATGCTCTTGTGGAAATCTATTCAAATCATCGGGGGTTTATGCTATAATCATCCAAAAAGGGGGGAGACTGGTGAAGCGCTTAGATAAATTACTATCCGATGCCGGTGTGGCCAGCAGGAAGGAGTTAAGAAGCATGATCCGTCAGGGCAGAATCCAGGTAGATGGCCGTACCGTTACGGCTCCGGAGGAGAAAATTGACGAAACATGTGCCGTGATATCTGTGGATGGGGGAACAATTTCCAACTTTGGAGCGTCTTATTACATGATGGATAAGCCAGGTGGCGTGGTCACAGCAACTGAGGATCGGACAGAAAAAACGGTTATGGACCTTCTGCCATCCAATTTGTGGCGACTGAGGCTGTTTCCGGTGGGGCGCCTGGACAAGGATACCACGGGCTTATTGCTCCTGACCAATGATGGGGACTTTGCACATCAGATCATCTCTCCCAAATCTCATGTGCAAAAAAGCTATGTGGCGAAGGTGGACGGGATTCCGGATGAAGCGGATGTACGGGCGTTTCGCGATGGCGTGGTCCTGAAAGATGGGACAGTGTGCCTGCCAGCGGGGCTGGAAATTGATGGGACGGATACCTGCCGGGTGATTTTGCAGGAAGGAAAATATCACCAGGTGAAGCGGATGCTGGCAGCCCGGGGAAAGCCGGTTTTACAGTTGCGGCGTGTGTCTATTGGCGGCTTGCAGTTGGACGAAACCCTTTCTCCCGGTAGTATCCGGGCGCTGTCAGAGGAGGAACGGCAATTGGCTTTGGTGAAATTGCCCTTGTGAGATTCGTACAATTCAAAGTGCCATATTTTCACAAGAAAATCAACCGATGGAGTGAAATATACAAAAAAGCGGTAAAAAAATCTTGAAATTTGGACAAAAATGTTGTATGATGTACCCACAGCAATTTTGATTGCGAGAGTGGGAGGAGAAACTATGTCCAATAGAGTGTTCCAAAGTGTCATCAATCAGATGAAAGATGCCACCGACCGGCAGATCGGCGTGATTGACGATCAGGGCTATGTGGTCGCGTGCAATGAGCTTTCCATGATCGGAACACAGTTGAATGATATCCTCGAAGTCAATGGTGAGGTAACAGAGCAGGTCCTGATGCTGCCGGAACGTAGCTACCGCCTTTTGGGGACGATGGGGGCCCGTTTTGAGTTTGCCGCCTTTGTGAAGGGCAATGACCAGATGGCCCGGTCTTTGTGCATTGTGATGGGAGTTGCCCTGAATGAAGCAAAAAGCAATTACGAGGAGAAATACAATAAGGCAACATTTGTAAAAAACATCATTTCCGACAATATCCTGCCGGGTGATGTTTATGCCAGAGCCAAAGAACTGCGGTTTGTAACGGATGTGCCCCGGGCGGTATTGCTGGTGCAGCAGATGGACCGGACGGATGTGATGGTTCTGGATGTGGTGCAGCGTTTGTTCCCGGACAAGCAGGCGGATTTTGTGTTCAGCATCAGCGAAACGGATATCGTTGTGATCAAGGAATTGTCCGGCAGCGAGTCTGTGGAAGAGCTGGAAGATCTGGCAAAGCAAATTGAGAATGCCATACATTCTGAATTGATGGTCAAGGTGGTCATTGGGATTGGTACTGTGGCCGGACATCTGCGGGAACTGGCGGATCGGTACAAAGAAGCCCAGGTGGCCATTGAGGTCGGGAAGATTTTTGAGCCGGAAAAGAGCATCATCCGTTATGAGAATCTGGGTATCGGCCGCATCATCTATCAGCTCCCCGTAACATTGTGCGAGATGTTCCTGTCTGAGGTGTTCAAGAAAAATCCCATTGAGTCTCTGGACGCGGACACATTGGATACCATCAATAAGTTTTTTGAAAACAATCTGAATGTCTCTGAGACGTCCAGAAAGCTCTATGTACATAGAAACACATTAGTGTACCGTTTGGAGAAGATCAAGAAACTCACGGGCCTTGACCTGCGGGAGTTTGATCACGCCATCATTTTTAAAGTGGCTATGATGGTGAACCGGTATTTAGAATACCAGAATATGAAGTAAAAAAATGTCGAACATGGCGGCGCGTCATGTTCCAGCGTCAGCCTGTCCATTGGGCAGGCCGGAAATTTGGAGGTTAGCGTATGCTACAAATGAGCGAAGTCCATAAGGTATACGAGAGCACAGGCTCCGAAGCCCTGAAGGGTGTGGACCTCACCATCAATGACGGCGAATTTGTGTTCCTCGTAGGTCCTTCGGGCTCGGGAAAAACGACATTGATTAAGCTGCTGACCGGTGAGCTTCGGGCAACATCCGGAACAGTAATGGTCAACGGCTTCGATCTTCAGACGATCAAGCGCCGCAAAATGCCTATGTACCGCAGAACTCTGGGCGTGGTGTTTCAGGATTTCCGTCTGATTGATAAGATGACGGTATATGATAATGTGGCCTATGCCATGCGCATTGTGGGGGCGAAGAAAAAGGAGATCGCGGAGCGGGTGCCCTTTGTATTGAACCTGGTGGGGCTGGACGAAAAAGGCGGCCGGTATCCGTCGGAGCTGTCTGGCGGAGAACAGCAGCGCGTGTCTATTGCCCGGGCGCTGGTGAACAACCCCAGCTTGATCATTGCGGACGAGCCCACAGGAAATCTGGACCCGGCAAGAAGCTTGGATTTGATGCTTTTGCTGGAAAAAATCAACGCTCTGGGGACGACCGTCCTGGTGGTCACCCATGAAAAAGAACTGGTCAATGCCTTCTCAAAGCGCGTCATCGCAATCAGCGACGGCCGGATCGTAGGCGACGGAATGGATGGGTATTACGCTTATGAGACCGAATAATGTTGGATACCTCACAAAAGAGGGGTTTAAAAGTATCTTTAAGCACGGATTGATGTCCTTTGCGTCTGTGACGATTATCATGGCCTGCCTGATCATTATGGGCGTGTTTGTGATGTTGGCGCTGAATATCAACAGTATCATTAACGAATTGGAAAAGCAAAATGAGATTGTGGCATTTGTGGATGAGGAGTATACCGAAGCTCGTGCCATGGGATTAAAAAATGCGGTGTTGTCGGTTGAAAATGTCTCCTCTGTGGAATTTGTGACCCGTAAAGAGGCAATGGACAGCTTTTCCGAGGACTATGAAAACGGCCTGTTCGACGAAATCGATGCCACTGTGTTCCGGGACCGTTTTATCGTCCATGTGTATGACATAGAACTTACCGCTCAGACAAAAACGGATTTGGAAAAGGTAGACGGCATTGCCAAGGTGAATGCCCATCTGGAGTATGCTGACGGCTTTATCAAAGTGCGGAATGTGGTAAGCATTATTTCCGCCGTGCTAGTGGCGATTTTGGCAGTAATCTCGGTATTCATCATGTCTAATACTATCAAACTGGCGGCCTTTACCCGCAGGGAAGAGATTGCCATTATGCGTATGGTGGGTGCGACCAATTCCTTCATCCGGTTCCCATTTATTGTGGAAGGCCTGATGCTGGGACTTTTGGGAGGCGGTCTTGGCTTCCTTGCGGTATGGGGACTGTATACGGTGGTATGCAATAATTTGCTTACCAGCTCAATGAGCGGTTTGGTTGAAATCGTGGCATTCGGAGGCATTATGTGGCCGCTGCTGGGCGTATTCCTGGGCGTGGGTGTTTTGGTTGGTGCGTTCGGCAGTAATATTGCCATCCGGAACTACCTGAAGGTGTAAAGGAGGCGGCCCGTGAAGAAACGGAAACTATTTGTATCGGCCGTTGCGATTTTCCTGGCACTTTTGATGCTGTTCTCTCTGGTCGCATCGGCGCTGAGCTTCATGACGTCGGCGGTGAGCCAGTCGGATGTGGACCAGCTCCAAAACCAAAAGGCCACCCTCAGCCAGCAGAAGGACGCGAAAAAGGCGGCTTTGGACGCGTTGCGGACCCAACAGGCCGGCTTTGTGGAAATGAAGGCGGCGCTGGATGAGAAAAACGAGGTTGCACAGCAGGAAATTCTGCTTACGGAAGAGCAGATCGAGCTGTATAACGAGATGATTGCAGAAAAAGAGGCGGAGGCCCAGGCTGCGCAGGATGCGGCTAATGAGCAACTGGAACTGTACAAGGTCCACCTGCGGGCCATGGAGGAAAACGGTACCTTTAATTTTTACCTCTCCGTTCTGTTCGGCGCCAAGGATTTCGGCGATTTGCTGGCCCGGGTGGATATGATCACAGAAATCATGGAGAAGGACAAGGCGGTGGAGGATTCCTATAAAGAAGCCCGGGACTTTGCCTTGGAAGTAAAAGCGGAATATGAGGCCTATAAGGCAGAGTTGGACGCAAAGAAAGCAGAACTGGAAGCGGAGGTGGAGCTGCTGAAAGCGGAGATTGCCGAAGCCAGCCAGATGATCGCAGACCTGCAAAAGGATATTGATGCCTATACTGCGGAGTATAATCAGATGGAGGCAAATGAACGCGCCGTTCAGGCCCAAATCGACGAACTGACCCGGCAGATGCAGGAAGAGGAGCGCCGCCGGCAGGAAGAAGCCGCCGCGAACAATACGACCGTTCCCACAAATCCTGCGGTCACCGGTTCGTACCAGTGGCCCGCTACCAGCACGTATATCACTTCAAAGTACGGTAACCGTATCCACCCCATTTTCGGAACCAAGAAATTCCATTCCGGTGTGGATATCGGCGCCGGCGCCGGGACTAATGTGACCGCAGCCGACGGCGGCACAGTCTCCGTGGCAACCTACAGCAGCTCTTACGGCAATTATGTGATGATTTATCATACTGATGGTACATCGACCCTGTATGCGCATATGAGCGCTCTGGCGGTAAGCCAGGGGCAGACTGTGAATAAGGGCGATGTGCTGGGATATGTAGGTGATACCGGTTGGGCCAGTGGTCCGCATCTGCACTTTGAAGTGCGGGTAAACGGTTCAACCACGGACCCGCTGGCTTATTTTGGCCTTAGCTTTACCTACGCGGCGGACGCGTGACGCATAATCATTTTAAATGCGGCGTATCTTAACAAGATACCGCCGCATTTTATTTACAGAGGTGAATCATGTTGAAGCAAAGATTAAACACGTTTTTGAATCGTCCCACATACTATGACCGGGTTTTTACCGGCTGTATGCTGACCTTTGTGGGAACACTCCTTTTTGTAGTGTTTGGCCTGATGGCCGCAGTGGGCGGTTGGGAGAATTTGATTCAGACTGCGAAATTTGCGGAGATATTGGCGGTGGTAGAGCATACTTATATTGGAGAAGCGGACGCAAAACAGGCGGCGGATGCCGGCTTTTCTGCCATGGTGGCGTCTTTGGAGGACCGTTGGAGCTATTATATGAACGCGGAGGCCTATGAACGCTATCAGGAACACTCTGCGAACCGGTATACGGGAATTGGTGTCACGCTCTATACAAAAGAGGATGGCAGCCTTGTGATAGAAGATGTGGCGGAAAACTCCCCGGCAGAAGCGGCGGGAATGACGGTTGGACTGACCTTGAAGGCCGTGAACGGCGAATCGATACAAGGCAAGACCGTGCAGGAAGTCAGTGCAGAGATTCAGGCCATTGAAGGGGAATTTACCATTCTTGCGGAGGATGCCCAAGGAAAAGAGGTCTCGTTTACCCTGTCTTTGGGGAAAGTGTTTTCCGACCCCATTTCCTATGAGATGCTGGAGGGGGGCATCGGCTATATCAAAATCAAAAACTTTGATGACGGCTGTGCCGACGGTGTCCTGTATGCGCTGGACGAATTGCTGGGCCAAGACGTGAAAGGCCTCATCTTTGATGTACGCAACAATGGCGGCGGATATGTTTCTGAATTGACGAAGGTACTGGATGCCCTTCTTCCCGAGGGAGAAATCTTCATCAGCGTGAACGACAGGGGGACCGAGAAGATTACAACCTCCGATGCGGCCTGCATAGATTTGCCTATGGTCGTACTGGTGAATGCTTCCAGTTACAGTGCGGCGGAGTATTTTGCGGTTGTGCTGCGGGAATATGATGCCGCGGTCATCGTAGGGCAGGCCACGACCGGCAAAGGCCGCAGCCAGATCAATGTTCCGCTGATTGACGGCAGCGCTGTGCATATTTCCAGCAAGCGATACCTTACTCCGGACCGTGTGGACCTGTCCGAAGTGGGCGGCTTGGTGCCGGATGTGGCTCTGGAACTGGGGGAAAATGATGAGCAGTTGTTGGCGGCCATGGAATTATTTAGTTGACACCGGGAAGATATCTCACTATAATAGGTCTGATTTAATGATAATATTTATATTGTATAACACTGTAATTCAAATAAAGGAGAACATGTAATGGCGGCAGAAAAATTCAAGATGAGCCAAGAACGGTATGACAAGCTCAAGGAAGAGCTGCGCTATATGGAAACCGTGCGCCAAAAAGAAGTGGCGGAACAGCTCAAAGAAGCCCGGTCCTTCGGCGACCTTTCAGAGAACAGCGAGTATGATGAGGCTAAGATTGAGCAAGGTAAGCTGTACTCAAAAATCGAGGAGATCAAGAACCTTCTGGAAAATGCCGAAATCGTGGAAGGCACCGTGGCGCAAAAGGGCGTCATCGGCCTGGGCAGCCGTGTGGTGGTCCGGGATATGGAGGATAAGTCCGAAACGGAATTCCAGATTGTTGGTTCCCAGGAAGCCAACCCGATGGAGGGACGTTTGTCGGAAGAAAGCCCCATCGGCCGTGGCTTGCTTGGTCATAAAAAGAATGAGACCATCACCATTGAGGCCCCAGCGGGCGAAGTAAAATTCAAGATCCTTTCCGTAACAAACGATTGAGAGGGAACAGCATGAATGAAGAGATGAGACCCGAGCAGGAACTGTCAGAGATTCTGCAGATCCGGCGGGACAAGCTGCGGGCTTTGCAGGAAGATGGACGGGATCCCTTCCGGCAAACCAAATTTAACCGTACCAACTGGACCAGCGAGGTCACCGGCGATTATGAGGCCATGGAAGGGAAAACTGTGTCCGTGGCTGGCCGCATGATGTCCAAGCGGGGAATGGGTAAGGCCATTTTTTGCCATATCAAAGATGACCGCGGGCAAATCCAACTGTATATCCGGTCTGATGCTGTAACAGAACAGGAATTTGCGGATTTTCGTAAATATGATATCGGCGATATCATCGGCGTAACGGGCTATGTGTTCAAAACCAAAACCGAGGAAATTTCCATCCATGTGGAACAGGTTGTTCTGCTGTCCAAGTCCTTGCGTCCCTTGCCAGAAAAATTCCATGGTATGACCAATGTGGAGCTGAAATACCGCCAGCGGTATGTGGACCTCATTATGAGCGATGAAGGCCGCCGGAATTTTGAGGTGCGCTCCAAATTTATCAGTTATGTCCGCCGTTTTCTGGATGGCCGGGGCTATATGGAAGTGGAGACTCCAGTGCTGAACACCATTTCCGGCGGCGCCACCGCCCGGCCCTTCATCACCCATCACAACACGCTGGATATTGACATGTTCCTGCGCATCGCTACGGAACTGAACCTGAAGCGGCTCATTGTGGGCGGTATCGAACGGGTGTATGAGATCGGCCGCATCTTCCGTAATGAGGGGATGGATACTAAGCATAATCCAGAATTCACCACTGTGGAGCTGTACGAGGCTTATGCCGATTTCAACGACATGATGGACCTGTTTGAGGCCCTGCTGTCCGGTGCGGCGCAGGAAATTCTGGGTACCTATGATGTGGAATGGCAGGGAGAGCAGATTTCCCTGGCCCCCGGCTTCCGGCGTATGAGCATGGCAGAAGCCGTGAAGGAGACCTTGGGTCTGGACTTTATGTCCATCTCTTCTGACGAGGAGGCGGTGAAAGCTGCTGTGTCAGCAGGGGTGGATATGAAGGGCGTGGAGCCTACTTGGGGACGTGCCCTGTATGAATGCTTTGACCAGAAGGTGGAGGAGACACTCATCCAGCCTACGTTCATTACCATGCACCCGGTAGAAGTATCCCCTCTGGCCAAGCGCAGCCCCGGGGATGCCCGGCTCACCGAGCGGTTTGAGCTGTTCATCTGCCGCAGCGAGATGGGCAACGCCTTCTCGGAACTCAACGACCCCATCGACCAAAAGCAGCGCTTCCAGAAGCAGGTGGAACTGCGCGCCAAGGGCGATGACGAGGCCGGCATGATGGATGAGGACTTCATCAACGCACTGGAATACGGCATGCCTCCTACGGGCGGCCTTGGCATTGGTATCGACCGTTGTGTTATGCTGCTCACCGGTTGCAATTCCATTCGTGACGTGATTTTGTTCCCGACCATGAAGCCGCTGGATTGAGAAAAGCCCGTGTTTTCAAGGCTTTCCAGCCTTGAAAGTCGGAAGAAAAAGCAGATTTACACCTGTTTTACACCTAATCAAAAAGAATCCGATACAGTAATAGCGCCTCTACCGTAGTTGGTAGGGGCGTTTTTTTATGTTGTGTGGGATTGTCACGCCTGACGCTACCCCCTGTCGCACATTTTCTGCTATTCTATGATTAGTTGCGTAGGAGGTGGCGCAACATGATACTCATTGGTGAAAAATTAAAACAACTGAGACAGGAAAACGGATTGAGGCAGGAACAGGTTGCCCGGCTGGTAGGAGCAGACAGATCAAGCATATCCGCTTGGGAGAATGATACTCGTCAACCGTCTTATCAGGCGCTTGTTCGTCTTGCAGAGGTTTATAATGTATCGACTGACTTTCTGCTTGGTCGTACAGGTGGTAGGCCGCTGGATTTGTCCGGGTTGACAACCGCCGAAGCCACAATGATAAGTGAACTTGTAGCCTCAATGACCGCTAAAAATAAAAAACTGGAGGAATTTGCACGATGAGAAAAACAATCTTGATTGTACTTATGGCGTTAGTGCTGGTAATCCCCGCTTATGCAGCGGGGGTTGATGCCGCCACAGATCAGCCTATCCAGCAGGAGCAAGAGCCTGTTGTGGTTGCTACGCTGGATGAACTGCAAGCCGCTATTGATGCTGCTGAGGATGGGGACACTATTGCAATAAGCAGCAAAATTGAGATCAGAGAAAATTGTTCTGTTGGCGTGGAGGATAAAGTTATTACAGTTGTTCCCGATAGTTCTCTGACAGATAATGCCCTTTTCTATGTTGTCCCTTATGACATTGAAAATGTTGTATTTGAAAACATAGTAATGGATGGAAATGAAATTGACAACTTATCAGCAATAGACTTCGGTATTTATAAACCATCTGTTGAAAATGGAACTATTACAATCTCAAATGTTACTTTTCAGCACTTTAACTGTAACTATAGTGTTCTCACCTTGCACTGGCTAAATGCTATCATTCAGGATTGCGTTTTTACTTACAACACTACAGGACGTTCTTGCATGGAGATCAGTATAAACGCCAGTGCTACAGTCACAAATACCACATTTATAGATAACTATGCAAGTTCAAATGGCAGTGGTATAGGAATTAGGTGCAACGGAAATGCCATAATTGACGGCTGTACTATTAAAGATAATAAGACATTAGAAAACTCCTTTGGAAGATCAGGTGGTGGAATTTATATTGACAGCGGTAAGACTGTTGAAATCCGAAACACAATTATTACAGGTAATTCCGCAGATGTTGGTGGTGGGATTCTTAATGACGGTAAACTAAAAATGATAGATACCATCATATATGGAAATCAGGCTTCGGGTTGTGCAGATGATATTAGGAGTTTTCAAAATTCCTCATTATCTGTCCAATACTCTGTAGGTATGAAGGAAACATATTCAATTATTGATTTGGATGATGAACCAGTTGGATTCTATTCTGATTATGATTATAACCGCTTTGATAAAGAAACCCACATTGAATTTTTAGGTGAAACTCTTGAACTTGAGAATATACTTCCAAACAATTCTTTGTTTGGGGCAAAGTTCATTTTTGCAAGTGAATTACCCGAACCGCCCACAGAGCCGCCGCAGCCGCCGCAGGAGGGAGATCAGACCGGGGATGATGATAATGCCACAGGTGGAGAGCAGCCTTCGCAGGAACCTACACAGCCCCCACAGGGCGGCAGCGGGGACAATCCAGCAGATACCCCGTCACAGCCCCCAGAGCAACCCACAGAACCGCCGAAGGATGATACCCCAGATAATCCCGTAGACACTACACCAGACACGCCACAGCCGCCGCAAAAGCCCTCTGGCGGCGGTAATAGCGGAGATGATGATATAACACCTCCAATAGACTATAGACCGTCACAGCGGCCTACAAAGCCCACAGAGGATGATAAGCCGCAGGAGCAGCCTGACATTCCCACTACAGCTAAACCACAGCTTGCTTGTAACGGAGCAGTTATAGACACATCTCGAACTGTTGTGTTGCTTGGCTATGGGGATGGCTTACTCCATGAAGGCGATTCCCTGACACGGGCGCAGTTGGCAACGATTATCTATCGGTTGCTGGATGATGAGTCTATTGCCCAATATAGCAATGAGGGACTGGCCTTTTCCGATGTTGCCACCGATGCGTGGTATGCTCCATATGTCAATGTAATACAGGCAGCGGGGATTGTCAACGGTGTGGGCGGTGGTAGGTATGATCCTAATGGCAAGGTTACATGGGCGCAGATAGTTACTATCCTTACAAGGTTTGTGGAGTCGCAAGAGTACGCCTTACAAAATATCCAATATGAAGGCTGGGCGCAAAGAGCCATAGAAACTGCCGTTGCTAATGGCTGGATCAAGGACAGCGCAGAGTTTGACCCTAACACGGTAATAGGCCGTGGTGCATTGGTGCAACTTGTCAATGGTATCTTAGAACAATACAGGAATTGAAGTGAGGTAAAGTTTATATGGACATTACATATCCCGCAAAAGGAAAATGCTGCTTTTGTGACGGTGAGTATATAAACGGTGGTCATAGTCCCGTACCCATTGTGCATGAGTGCGCTACATCACTTAGATGTTGTGATAAGTGCTATTTGGAAAATGTTGTTCCCACTATTTTGTATAGGAATACGGACGAATATGCCGCCGAAGTCCATAAGCGAGAACAAAAAATACGGAGAAAACTTGCTACACAAGGACTACGCTTGAAAAAGTCCAGAACAAAGAATCATACAGCCGATGATTACGGCGGTTATCAGATTATTGAGATATATTCTAATAGGATTGAAGCTGGGGAAAAATTTGATCTGTCCTTGGAAGATGTTGAGGATTACGCAAACGAAGAATAATAGAAAAGGGACAGCCGCCCATAACAAGCGGTTGCCCCTATCCTTACTGCCTTTACACAAAGATTTTATCTGTGCGCATTATGTATATTGCAGTACATGGTATCTCCCTGCCTATCTCTACAGCATCCATTTTCTGCACAGGTTAGGCTTTTTTCGTGAGAAGCACAATACTTAAACATGGTGTTGCCAGTTGCAACTTTCAAACATCCATCAACACTACAAGTGTGTCTACTACAGTAGTTCCCACCATCAACGCAAGGATACCCACAATTGCTATACCTGCAATTAACGCTCAAAGAATAACTACTCCCTGAATGATTTTGGGTATATGATTTCGCTTGTGCCTGCTTTGCCCTACATCCAAAGCAGTATTCGCTAACGCTGCCACTCCACTTTTTTCCACAGCCTGGGCATCTTTCTGCTGTAACTTCTCCAAGAAATATCAAAACCAAGACAACCGATAGTGCTATCGCTATCTTTGCATATATTGGTTTTAACTTGAGTGAACTTCTTTGATGTAATGGCTTCATTTCAATACCTCTCCCTAATCCTTCATTCCGTTGATTTTGTTGTGGTATATTGTACTCAATAATGTTAGATTCATCACTTGTTATTACTGCCTCATTTGCCACATCGTATAGTGTTTCCTGAGTTTCACCAGAAAGTACATCAAGATTTTCTTGGCCTTGTTCACCAACATTGTTTAGGTATTCCTGATCTTTCAAAGCCATGTACATTTTTTTGGTTTTTTCATCCATGATAAACGTTCTAAAATGATACTTCTCAGTATCCTTGATAAATTGATCAATAAATTTTATATCGAATTTTTTTGAAATTAGATTTTGTACTTGCTCATTAACCAACTGATTAAAGCTGGTATCATAACGAGCCTCTAATACTGCCGCTTTCCTATATGCTTTTTGTAACCTTGCGCGTTCAGTCATCCAGAACATAACTATTTCCCCTTATGAACTCAAAAACAGTCTTTTATATCAGTTATTCGATAATCGAAACGATTACGATCTACTGAACGAATTTCGCTACTTGCCCTATCTACAATAGTGTACTTTTTAGGGCTTTTCCCCTGTAATTTTATGCGGATACTGGATTTATGAGTTAACTTTGCATACTCATTTTGAGTAAGCACCACGATTTCGCCGTTTGACAAATCGTCACTACCACAGATAAAAATGATGTAGGTCTTTAGGCCGCTTTGAATACAACCGTTGATTCGCTCCTTGTCCGTATCTGTCATCGAAAATTGCCATGTACGTTTGTCTACTTCATTACTGGTATACTTCATGTATAAGTAAAAATCTTCACTTGTATCCGTAATCATGCAATATTGACAGGATGTTTCACTGCATTCCACTAAAGAAGGGCATGAGTCATCATTTTTGCTCAAAAACAGTGACAATGCAGCTCCGAAAAAATAATCTCTTTTTTGAATCTTAGACATAAATACACCCCCGCAAGGATTGTACACAGCTATAATATTTTCTCACTTTCCCGGTTTCCAACGATGACCACACTTTAGACAGGTTAATACCGTCTTTCCGCTACCAATAAATCCTGTAACTAAACTAAAACCTCTTGCTCCAGCGTGATATTCAGTTGACCCACATTTAGGACAACAAATAATGTCTTTATCTTTTGCCGGATTGACAAAAGAAACTGGCTCAGAAGAACTGTATATTTGTGCCGCAACGCCTATAGCCTGAAATTTCTGTGCAATTAGGTTTGCCTGATTCTGACTTAACCCGTCTTTTACAATAACATACGGTTCTGCTTGTTCTACAAAGGCTTTAGCCTCTGCAAGACTCGTTCCCATAACCTCCCGCACAATTTTTATACAAGGGATTTTTGTTTGTGAGGTTTCCCTATACGTAGGAATGATTACCTTTTTAGATACTCCAACGTCAGGAATAATTGGTTGCTGGTTTTGAAGTGGATACCCACAATGGATACAGGCAGGAGCCTTATCACTAACCTCTTTGCCGCACTCAGGGCATTTTATCAAAGACATAATTGCTGCTGCACCTCCAGTGTATCTGTAAGATTCAAAATAGTTTTTTCTTTTCTCTTTGCGTATTGCATTGTTTTAGCCGCTCCACCACTGGAACGAACATAGGCGATTACAATATCAGCTTGATCTACCATGTATTGATTAACCTTAACAATTCGATAACGGTAAGGTGTATCTTCCAGTGGCGGTGTAATTATTGAATCAAACCGATTATACCGCTGTTGTGTATAATCGTCAATGTGTGGACGATAATAAGGGAGTATTAGGCAGACTTCGATATAGCGGTATTCCTTTTTGAGTGTCAGACAGACCGAAGCTGCTATGGCGTCAAAATCCCCGTAGTCGCCAATCAAAAAGCTATCAGCCCCCTTCTTTATTTGATCTCTAACAATTTCATGGCATTTTCCCTTTACAAGATCATACTTGCTATACAGTTTGCTATGCCCACAAAAACACACTGTCATATCCGCTTATACAACCTCCCAATGTAGCTTTGACACATTATAACATCTTTACATGGGCATTTCAACTTCTTTTCGAGTTTTTCAGCCGCCCTTAACATTATGTAGATGTAATACAATGATGCGGTAAGGAGGTTGCCGCTTATGTATATTCAGTTTTTGCGGGACAGGATCACGCAGTTACGCTTACAAAAAGGAGTATCCGAGTATCAAATGAGCCTTGACTTAGGCCATAGTCGGGGATATATTCAAAATATCAGCAGCGGTAAGAGCCTCCCTTCAGTAGAGGGTCTATTTGAAATCTGCGATTACTTCGGTCTAACGCCAGCACAGTTTTTTGATGAGAGCGTGGATGATCCAGCACTGGTAGCGGAGGCCGTTAAAGGGTTGCGGCAACTAAGTGACAGTGATAAGCTGCTGATACTCAACCACATTAACAGATTGACACATGGATAAGGGGGATTAAAATGGGTGACAGTTTACGGAAACTCCCAGAGCGGATTAAGGACTTTTGCAATCTATCAAAAGGCAACGTAGGCGGTGCTATAGAGGCTGTAGCTTCTGAAGTTGTCCCATTTCTCGGCGCAGTTCGCCCTGTTATTGAGGAAACTGACAAAATACGATTATCTCATTTACTTGTCGGACTAAAGCACGGAAACGATTTCGATTTTCAAATTGAGAAATTATATGACTACATAGATAAGCCTGAAAAGGCAAGCTATGTTGTTTCTATGTTTCGTGAATCTCTTATGAGTAGTTCGCATATTGTAAATACTATAATGGGAATTCAATTATCAAAGATGATAGGTGGGAACTCAGATATAACACAAGAAGATTTGATTATCTATGATGCCCTGATTTCGTTTAATGATTTTGATGCGAAGAATTACAAATTAATTTACGAGTTGACACAAAACGATCCATTTAGAACAGACGATGGCATTTGTATAAATGATGCTTCTTTGCGCCAATTACCTAACTATGATGGTTTGATGGTTACAGTATCAAAATCTGAAAAGGTTGGATTACTTACATATCTTCCAGCGGCTACATATGATGAGGGAGAAATGAAAGCAATGGCTACAGGA
The DNA here is from genome assembly GCA_947644595.1 of uncultured Clostridia bacterium. GTDB lineage: Bacteria > Bacillota > Clostridia > Oscillospirales > Oscillospiraceae > HGM13010. Next base: position 471,465 of record CANSAE010000001.1, on the reverse strand, counting down.
TCGTTTTACTTGATTAACAAATTTAGCAAGATTTTTTATGATATGATTTGCGAAGCATTTACAATTTGTGAATAGTCTATGACGGGCACAGTTGATAAGGCTGTACCCGTCGTTTTATTATGAGAAAGTTGTCTCACAATTTTCCGAAGATAATATTGTTTTGTAAAAAGAACAGGACGTTCGATGACACGTCCTGTTCGAATATTATTCAAATGTCACGCCAAGTTTTTCAGCAATTTCTTCCGGGGACATACCAGCTTGTTTAGCCTTGTCAATCACCATTTTCATCTTCTGAGCCTTAGTCATGCGGGGCTTTTTGGGGGCAAGCACTTCAGCCTTGCGCTGCTCCAATTTTTTGATTGCGTCTTTGTGGGCGGCAATTTTAACATCAATCTCTGCTGCAATTTCTTCAGGGGAACGGCGAACACGCTTTTTGACTTCCTCACTCATAAAGTGAATCCTCCTTAAAGATGATAGATTTATTATAGCATATTGCCATTAAGAAGTAAACAGATAAAGAGGAATTTTCAAAGTAGATTTAATGGATTGGATTGCTGAATTGTCGTTTCGTGGGTGGGATGAGCCACGTGTTTTGAGTAGATGTACTTTAGCGGCTGGACGATTTGAAAACCCGCAGAAAGTGTAAAGTACCCCCGTGACATTGTAGCCACGGGGGAAGGGGGATCAGCTATTGAGTTGAGGCCAGCTTATAAAAAGAAGTCCTCTTTAGTCCTGTTTGCTCCATTGCTATTTTAGCGGTAATTTGTCCCGCTTTCCATGCTTTGTATACTTCTGTCCAATTATCAGGATAGGCTACAGCGGGACGGCCTAAATGTTTTCCTTTAGATTTTGCCGCCGCTATGCCCTCTGCTTGACGCTGCCGTATCGTTTCACGCTCCTGCTGGGCGATACTGGAAAGAACCTCCACAAGAATATTGTTTACCATATCAAGCACCCATTCCTGCCCTGCTGGATAGTCAATCATAGTTGTCGGTAAGTCCAGCACCTTCAAACGGATACTATTTTCTTTAAAATACTCCAATTCACTTTTAATATCGGCTTTGTTCCTGCTCAGTCTGTCGAGAGACTTAATTACCAACGTATCACCACGGCGCAACAGAGCCGTTTTAAGGGCTGTGTATCCCCGCCTGTCTAAATCTTTGCCTGATTCCTTGTCAGTGATTATGTCTCGTTCCTTTGCTCCTATAGCGGCAAATGCCGCAAGTTGACGGTCAAGATTTTGTTCTCTGCTGGATACTCTGGCATAGTACCATGTTCGGCTTTCCATGTAGTCCGCTCCTTTCCTGTATCTGCTTCCAGTATAACAAGCGTGGCGGTATCTGCACAGTTTAATTATTCGCAAAGGTCGTTTAATTTTCGGACATATTCAAAAAAGAAAAATAAACATTTATGGATGCAAAAGTTTACCCGAAATGGGGTGTCTGTAAAGGTAGACTTTTTCAGAACCATATCGGATAGAAAACAGGGCAACGAAAACCGCTCTGTATGAAAGATTGTTGTATTTCTGGTTATTGATCCCGCTGCATTTTTTCTTTTATCGCTGTTCTGATAAATCCAGCCTTCGTTAGATTATGGGCGGCACAATATGCCTCTAATGTTTCTGCTTCTTCTTTTGGCATTGATAATTTTACTTGTTTATAGTTTTCTTTTATATATTTGTCGTTTGCTTTCCTTTGTGACGCAGACAAGGCCATGTTCTCACCACCATCCATATATTAGTACAAATATAATAGCATTTACCTTTTGATCTGTCAACTCAAATTTGTGAAGTTGTGCAATCTGTATATATTAGTACCAATATATTTGTACGTTTCATCAATAGACATATTAGTACTAATATGCTATACTATAATCAGAAAAAGGGAGAACAAAAGAAACTCCCTAAAAGATGAAACCGGGACAGTTGAGAGTATAAAGGCGCAGCGGGAACCCGGCAATCCCACATAAGGCGCAACCGGGAGGCGGGACACTCCCGAAGAAAACAGATTAGCCCCGCAAGCCTGAAGCGAAAGAGGGCAAATCCAAAACTACTATAAAGGAGATTATTGCAATGAGTATCAACGAAATGGAAACCAAAATCGCCAAAATGCAGGAATGGGAAGCCCTTGCAAAAGAAGCCGCAGAAATGGCGGAGTCCATTAAGGACGAGATCAAGGCTGAAATGCTCAAGCGGGACACGGAAGAATTAGAGGCAGGGCGGTTTATCTGCCGCTGGACAACTGTACTTGCTAATCGTTTCGATACCACGGCATTTAAAAAGGTTATGCCTGATGTGTATAAGGCTTACACCAAACAGAGCCAGAGCCGCCGTTTCACTGTCAGCGCATGAAAAAGGCCACTTGTCTAACCGCCGACCAAAGCAAGTAGACAAGCAGCCCTGCAACCGCCACGGGGGCGGGTACGAGTATATTGTACACTACCCGCTCCCTCACGTCAACTTTAAATTTCCGACATGGAAGGGAGTATATATCATGAAAGAGATCATCAAAACCAGTCGCCTTGCTGGACAACTCGAAAAACTGTACAATAAGATCAACGCAGACTTCTTCAGTGGTGAACTGGCAGCACCAATTATCACTATTCAGTCAACGCCACGGGCATACGGACATTATACAATGTATGATGCTTGGAGTGTAAAGGGCGAAGGCCGCAGAGAAATCAATATTGGAGCCGGAACCCTTGATAGGCCGATTGAAAATATTGTTGCAACCCTCCTGCATGAGATGTGCCATCAGTACAGTAACGAAGTATTAAACGTGCAGGATTGCAGCAACCACGGCATATATCACAACAAGCAATTCCGCAAAGTTGCCGAAGCCCACGGTTTGATTGTAACCAGATCAGAGAAATACGGATGGAGCCACACAGAGCCTTCAGATTCCTTGATAGAGTGGATTATTGAAAATGAGATACAGGAAATCCAGTTGAACCGCAACGAGGCCAGCGGCATACGGATTGCAGGAGGAAATGCAGCCGCCAGCGGTGGAGCCTCCACCACGGGAACCACAAAAGGCCATTATCGCCGCTACGTCTGCCCGAAATGCGGCATGATTGCCAGAACTACCAAGGATGCGCATTTGATTTGCGGAGATTGCCTTTGCCCGATGATCTGAAATTTAAATGCTAACATATACTTAGCTGTCCTAACGGCTTGACGGGGAGAAAGGCCAGATGATGACATACGGCGCACAACAGTTGTTAGAAATACTGCATGAAGATATAAACACATATCAGGTAGCCGCTGACCATTTCCAGTTAAAGGGCGAATTTGGCAGCATGGAGCGATTTGCCGGGAAGGTTGAAGAGGCAAAATCAATAGTAACGTGGATCAACCATTTTGCAGATATGCACGAAATATAATAAAAAGGATGATTTATAGATGATTTTCGGGATTTTTCACCTTGGAGGGAAATTTATCAAGGAAAAATTAGCTGAAATAAGCGCACAGGCCACGGTGGAACAATGGAACAAAGAGATTGCCGCAATGCCTGTATGGGATGGTGTAGAGCGGCAGATCAGAGAACACAACCAATTTTATGGTATATCTCAGGATTGGTATAAGGTTGGCGTGAGGTTTGGCGGTGATCCCAATAAATGGAGAAACATCAGCTTAATAGACGTTCAGCACAATCGGGAGTTTTGGAGCAGCGGTCTAACTCCCGCAAACTTCGCAAAAGAATACTTCTTGAAAAGGTATCAGGAAAATCCACACTGGAATGATCACTACATAGAAGATGTGTTCCGATGCTTGTATTTGTGGGATGCAGACGGCAACGAAATCCGGGCGGATATTGGAAGCCTTTACCACGGAGAACTTATAATATACATGGTAGCTATCCAGACCCTAAGTACACCGAAGAATTGAATATTAATATTGAATAGAGAGCGATTCCCCAAAGCCGCCCCTACCGATGAACAGGTAAGGGCAGAAATTTTTGATTTGCCTATTGACAAAATTAAATAGGCGGAATATAATAAGCCTGTAGAAAAAATTTAATAGGCGGTGTAAAAATGAATGGGTTAAAATACATTCGTGAGAAGTTTGGCTTATCAGGTGCCGCACTTGCAAAAAAACTGACGGTATCCCAACCAACAGTATTTGAGTGGGAGCATGGAAAACGAAAAATCCCTGTTGATCAACAGGAAAAGCTATCGAAAATGTTCAATGTTCCTTCAGAATACTTCGGAGAGATTTTAGAAAGTCAAATTGATGAAATTGACCGTTGCCTTGAGATGAGTAGGAGCGATGATGAAATTGACCATGAATTTGAGGAAAACGAACAGGCATTAAAACAACTGAAAATCTCATTGCAGCGGATAGGGAAAATTCTTAAATCCAAGGCAAATAAGTTTGATGTTTTCTCTGATTACACAGACCATCTTATTAGATGTAGTAAAATATGCAATCAGTTTGCGGATGTGTTGGAAATGTATGGAGCGGATCAGATGCTTCAGAGAATCCTAACCGCCATGATTTTTGCGAAAGGAGATGAGAGCGACAAAGACAGTAATCTTACCAAGGCATTACGGCAAGAACTTTTACGAAGGGAGGAAGCCAAAGAAGAATATGAAGAAATGAGAAAACTAACAGACAATGAAAATCTTTATTAAATTAAAATGAATAGGAGAGATGCGAAACGGAGCAGTATATCAATGATATTATAAATGAAAGCGAGATTGAAAATTGGTTTCCGCAAAAACCTGTTCTGATACAGGCGCAGACTGGAAAAGGTAAAACTTATTGGATTACCCATAACTTGTATGATTATCTCCGGGCCAGAGGACTACGTTGTCTGTATCTCATTCAAAGAGAACGGACGAAAGAGCAGTTACAGAAGGAGTTTGTCGGAAAAACTGAAACATTAACTTTAATGACATATCAATCGCTGGAAATGTCGGTATTGTGGCAAAAAAGTATTGGAGAATTTGATTATATTGTCGTTGATGAAGCGCAGTATTTTACAAATGATGGAGCCTTCAATGACAATACAGATGTGTCTTTTGACTGGATTTTTAATCAGGAACAAGCAGTAAAAGTATTTATGTCCGCTACGATGGAGAGCTTCAGATACTATCTACTTAGTAAATCTATTATTTGGCATCAATGCAATATTCCTTATAGCTATGGGTACATTAATACATTGACCTTCTTTTATGGTGATGATCAATTAGAACATATTGCCACAGAAGTTATTCAACGTGGCGGAAAAGCTGTATTTTTTATTCAAAGCACCGAAAAAGCACTGAAATTATACCAAAAATTTGAAAAATCCATGATTTTTTCCTGCTCAAAATATAATAGCAAATATAAGAAATACATGAATGAATCCTTGATAGCGTCTATTGTTCAGGATGAGACTTTCCCAACTGCTATTTTAGTTACAACGTGTGCCTTGGATAGTGGATTTAACCTTCGGGATTCTGCAATAGATACTATTGTGATAGATGTACTGGAGCCTGAAGCTGTGATCCAATGTGTTGGACGCAAAAGGACTGTTCATAAGAGAGACAGCATTGACCTCTATATACGTGGGAGAACTAAGCAACAACTTAATGGCCTTCTACATTCGATCCAGTCTGATATACGCTCAATCATTAAAAGAGATACAGATGAATATGAATACCACATTTCCAACAAAAGACAGAACAGTGACAATCATCTTGTGGTAAACCGATTTGTTAAGTATGATGCAGATGGGCAAGCGTTATATGTGAAAGCTAAGAATGAGGCAAAAGTTTCAAGGCTGATGTATTTATGTAACAATCTGCTGCCGAAAATGTTGGAAGAAAATGAAGGATATAATAAATATCTTGCCAAATGGTTTGGATTCTATATCGAGGAAAAAGATAAGTATTTATATAGCACGATCTCCACAAAAAAGTCAAATTTGCGAGATTTTCTTAATAGTATTTCTGGTATTGAAATGCTAACTCCAAAAGACCGTATTCCATTAATAGAAGAAATCCATGCAACCAACAAAAAGGGGAAACTGCTGAAGCGAGTGGATACCTTAAATAATGTCCTAAAAGAAAGTGGATACCCTCATAGGATATTAGTTTACACTAAGACTATAAAAGAGAGCGGAGAGGCCAAGAAGTACAATAGGGTGTGGAAAGTCGTTAATCCAGTAGTGGCATAATGAGATACTGGATACAAACGGGGGGAATCCTTCTACATAGGAAAACCATCCAAAGGTATCCTTATCAGCTACATATGTCCCCGCACAGGGGGAAAGGTTTTGTTCGGCACAGCGAAAAGTTTTTGTTCCCCTGTTCGGGGAAAAGGCTTTGTTATCTTTGCGTCTATTTGCCGCTTTGAGGCGGCATAGACTCCAAGATAAAAGTTTGGCCCCTCAAGGGGCAAGGTTAATATAACAGATTGGAAGGAGGAATGATGATGTATCAGACTGTTGATCCAGTAGTGGACAAATCCAGAAGCCCGGAGTTACAGCGGGACGAATTAAGCACCTTGATTCTGAATGGATTGTTTAGCGGTGAAATAAAGGCACGATCCATAATCCGTGATCAGGTTAAGAAGTTGCCTATTGACAAAATTGCAAGTTATACTGCTTGCCTGAAAACCAACTTAGAGCCAGTCAGTATTACGCTCAAGGCAAAAGACGAAGCAAAGAACTTCCGCAACGCATATGCCCGTGTAAGATATATTCTTGCGATACCTAACAGGTATGTTGCGTGGTGATACTATGGTCATCGTGAAAACTGCTTAAACTAAGGCGATTTGGGCAGATTTTAGCATGATAAAATGCGCTTATTATGTCATCGAAAGTGTCATCGTGAAAATACCTGTAGTACAGACATTTTGGACGAAAAACGCCCCTAAATATCGGCAAAATCTGTCAATCGGAGAAAATCCGAGGATGTTTTGAGTAAAAGTTATTTTTTAATTAAACAAGACAACACACTTTATAAGTTTTATATATACAAGAAGTTTACAAAATCTAACAAGGAAGCAGAAGGAGTGAAAAATTATGATGCAATTATAGATAGTTGCGGGAAGGAGCAAAAATGATTGATATTCCTATTTGGGAAAAATACACGCTTTCTGTTGATGAAGCTGCTGCATATTTTCGCATTGGGCAAAATAAGTTGCGGCAGATTATTGATAAAGACAAAAATGCGGATTATTTGTTGTGGAATGGGAACAGGCCGCAGATAAAACGCATTAAATTTCAGCAATATGTAGACTGTCTTTGCTCTATTTAGGAGAAAACCAATATAATTGAAAGGGGGCAATTTCTCCCTTGAAAAATCTGTTCTGAGAGGTTATAATAAACATACTGTGTTCGGATTCTTTTCAGGGAGTGGAATTATTATGCCTGAAAAGAGAAAAGACAGCAAGGGCAGGAATCTCCGCCAAGGGGAACTGCAACGCAATGATGGTAAGTACGAATACCGATATATTGACTCGAAGGGAGTGAAGCACAGCGTATATAGCTGGCAACTGGTAGATTCAGATAAGATACCCGCTGGCAAACGGAGTAAGGAATCTTTACGGGCGATGGAGAAAAGAATTGCCCGTGATCAGGATGATGGGATTGATACGTATGGTGCGTCCCGTACTACCCTTAATGCCTATTATGACGATTATATTACGTCAAAAAGGGAACTGAAACCATCTACTGCTACCAACTATAGATATATGTACGATCACTATGTCCGTGATGAGATTGGGCACAGGAGTATTGCAGCTATTAAGTACAGCGACATACGTAAGTTTTATTTGTCTCTGATCCATGACAAGGGTTTTAAACCTAACAGCATGGAGATAATTCACACGGTGTTGCACCCAGTTTTTGAAACGGCTGTGCGGGATGGAATGATTAGACTTAACCCGACAGACGGTGTGATGGCTGAAATAAAGAAAAGCCATAACTGGGAGAAACCGAAGCGACACGCCTTGACAGAGGCGCAGCAGACCGCATTTGTAGACTACATTGCAGGATCAAGGACATATAGACACTGGTTACCTTTGTTTACAATTCTGCTTGGAACGGGTTGCCGGGTTGGTGAGGTCATTGGCTTGCGATGGGAAGATTGTGATTTCCAAGAAGGTATTATTTCAATCAATCACAACCTGATTTATCGTCTACAGGACAGTGGCAAGGTCGAATTTCACATTACCACGCCAAAGACCAAGGCAGGAGAGCGTATAGTACCCATGCTTGGAGAAGTCAAAAGTGCATTGCTTCAGTTGCGGCTTCAGCAAATGCAAACAGGATTTTGCAAAGCCGAGGTTGATGGGTACAGTGGATTCATCTTTTCTAATCGCTACGGTGACTGTCTCAGTCCCCATTGTATCAACCGGGCGATTGAACGGATTAGCCGGGACTATAACGCACAGGAAGCGGAACAGGCGAAAAAGGAACGCCGGGAGCCTATAATCCTTCCGCATTTCTCGGCGCATAACCTCAGACATACTTTCTGTACCCGCTTCTGTGAGAATGAAACCAATCTAAAGGTGATTCAAGAAATCATGGGCCATGCGGACATTTCAACTACTATGGACATTTATAACGAGGCCACGAAGGAGAAAAAGCAGGAGAGTTTTGCTAATTTGGAAGGCAAAATCAAGATCAGCTAAGTATACCTGATTTTACACTTCGTTTTACACCTTTTCGCCGCAAAGTTGCGAGAGTAAAAGGGAGGATTCAGCATGAACGCTTTAAAAATGTATGGGAATAGCACGAAAACGAGAGCATTTGACCCCATATGGATGTTTCATGCTTTAATCCCCACCATGAAACCTTTGGAGTAAAAGGATGCAGGCGCGTTTCCTGCCCGCGGGCGGGGGAACGCGCCTGCCGTTTTGAAAAGATGGAACGATTAAGCTCAAGAAAAAATCAATATATCCAGCACCTGCGAAAGCTGGCTGCGGACAACGGCTATCGGGCGCGACAGGGCGAATATGTTCTGGATGGAATAAAACTCCTGCGGGAGGCTTTGACCTGCGGCGCTGAGGTTACAAGTGTGCTGTGGAGCGGGGAAGCGGAATGCTCCGTTCAGGGAGCTGCGGAATATACGGCCCCACGTGAACTGGTGGAATATGCCTCTCCGCTGAAAAATGCCCCGGGCCCGGTATTCACGGTCAAAATTCCGGAGCAGAAACCTCCGGAACGGCTGGACCGGATGATCGTACTGGAAAACGTCCAGGATCCGGGGAACGTGGGAACGGTGATTCGCACCGCCAATGCCCTGGGGGTGGATGCTGTGGTCCTTGTAGGGGATTGCGCGTCGGTATTCGCCGCAAAAACAGCGAGAGCTTCCATGGGGGCGCTGTTCCGCCAGCCGGTATTGGAGCTGTCTCTGGATGAACTGACTGTGCTGCTCCATAACAAGGGCATGTCTTTATACGGCGCGGCTTTGTCCGACCGAGCACAGGATGTGCGTCAGGTCTCTTTGTCCCGCAGTGCCGTTGCCATCGGAAGCGAGGGACAGGGCTTGAGCGGGCGGCTGCTGGCGGCCTGTGACGGGGAAATTATCATCCCCATGGAGCCGGAAAGTGAATCGTTGAACGCCGGTGTGGCAGCGTCGATTATAATGTGGGAAATGTGCAGATAACAGGAGGTGGAGCGGATGGCCGCAATTAAATATTGGGTATGGCTGTCGGCTCTGCGGGTGCGTCCCAGTGTCAAGTATCGGTTGCTGGGGCACTTTAACGGCGATCCCATGGAGTTGTATTACGCAAACGACAAACAGCTGTTGACCATCGAAGGTGTTACCGACGGTGATATAGCCAATATGGGATGTCGGGAACTGGACAGCGCCATGGAGATACTGGGACGTTGTGAGCAGGAAGGTATCTCTGTCGTCACCCTTCAGGATGCGGCCTATCCTCGGCGGTTGCAGAATATTTACGACCCACCGGTAGCACTGTATGTAAGAGGCCGCCTTCCGGCCGTGGATGAGGAAGCGGCGATCGCGGTCATCGGTACCCGGGAACCAACGCCTTACGGCGTGAAAATGGCGCGGCGTATGGGATATGAGATCACCAAATGCGGCGGCCTTGTATTGTCAGGTCTCACCAGAGGGATCGACCGGCTGGGGGCTGAAGGTGCGCTCCGGGCCGGCGGCCGGGTAGTGGGTGTGGCAGCTACGGGTTTGGAGTCTGCAACCGGCGGAATTTTCGATGATGTGGCATCCACAGGTGCGCTGGTTTCAGAATACCCGCCGGGGACAACCGTCCTTAAGACGAATTTCCGCCAGAGGAATCGCGTGACCGCGGGACTGTCAGAAGGCGTAGTTGTAGTAGAAGCTCCGGAACGGAGCGGCGCCCTGCTGTTTGTGGATGAAGCGCTGGAGCAGGGAAAGGAAATATTCGCAGTTCCTGGCAATGCGGATGCTCCGAATTCAGTGGGGACCAATCGCCTGATCCAAGACGGCGCAAAGGCTGTTTCAACCGGTTGGGATATTCTGTGTGAGTTTGAGGGCCTGTATCGGAACAGGATCCGGTATCCCGGGCGGGAGAGACTGAAAATCCCTCAGGAAGAACCGGCGGAATATGCTGATTTCGTAAAAGTCCGGGAGCCTTCGTCAAAAAAAGTGATTGACAAGGAAAAGCACGAGGAATATATTGACTTGGAGAAGCAGTTGGAAGGATTGAGTGAGCGTCAGCTTGCCATTATTGCCTGTATGACGGGACCTTCCATGCACATAGATGATATTATCGAGTCTGCCGTACTTGATGCGCCTACCGTCCTGTCGGAGCTGACTGTGCTGGAATTGGAAGGCATGGTGAGCCAGGAGCCGGGGAAGCGTTTTACACTAAATATTATAAGAGGTTGATCCTGATATGGCGAGAGCGAAGAAGAACTTGGTCATCGTGGAATCCCCCGCGAAAGCAAAGACCATCGAAAAATACTTAGGCGGAGATTACACTGTGGTTGCCTCCATGGGCCACTTGCGGGACCTGCCCAAGAGTACGCTTGGCGTGGATGTGGAAAATGGGTTTTTGCCGGAGTACCTGCCGGTGAAGGGCCGGGAAGATGTGATTGAGGACCTGCGGAAAAAAGCGAAGTCTGCCCCCACTGTCTATTTGGCGACTGACCCGGACCGTGAAGGAGAAGCGATTTCCTGGCACCTTAAAGAACTGCTAGAACTGCCTGACGACAGAGCCAAGCGTGTGACGTTTAATGAGATCACCAAGCGGGTGGTGACGGAGAGCATCCAGAACCCCCGGGAAATCGACCAGGACCTGGTGGATGCCCAACAGGCCCGGCGCATTCTGGACCGTATTGTGGGCTATAAGCTGTCTCCGCTGCTTTGGAAAAAGGTCAAGCGGGGGCTGTCTGCCGGCCGGGTCCAGTCTGTGGCCACCCGTATGGTCGTGGACCGGGAAGAAGAGATCACGGCCTTCAACCCGGAAGAATACTGGCTGCTGGATGCGGTGCTGAACTGCGGCAAGCCGGATACCGCGTTTACTGCCCGGTATTACGGAAAAGACGGGAAAAAGGGAGAACTGCACAGTGAGGACGAGGTAAACGAGGTGGTCCGCGCAATCAAAGAGGCCCCCTTTACCATTAAGAGCGTGAAGCGCGGAGAGAAGCAGCGCAGCCCGTCTCCACCCTTTATTACGTCTACCCTGCAGCAGGAGGCATCCCGCCGGCTGGGACTCACACCCCGGCGCACCATGTCGATTGCCCAGCAACTGTATGAAGGCGTGGAAATTGAAGGTCAGGGGACCATCGGCCTTATCACCTACATGAGAACGGACTCTCTGCGTATTTCCGACGAGGCCATCGCTGCCGTGCGTGGCTTTATTCAGACCCGGTACGGCAAGGACTATTGCCCTGCCGAGCCCCGGAAATTTAAAACCAAAGGCAACGCTCAGGATGCCCATGAGGCCATTCGGCCCACATCCGTGGAGCTGACGCCCGATGTGGTGCGAAAGTCTCTTACCCAGGAGCAGTATCGGCTGTATCGTCTGATTTGGGGACGTTTCACAGCCTCTCAGATGGCCAATGCAGTGTATGATAACGTGGTAATGGATACGGAATCTGCGGATTATACCTTCCGGGCCAACTATTCCGAATTGAAATTTCCCGGATATACTGCCTTGTATGAAGAGACCAAGGACGAAGAAACGGAGGAAGTCGCCAAACCTCTGCCGGACTTGAAAGAAGGGGAGCAGGTGCATCTGGAGAATACCAGACAGGAGCAGAAATTTACCCAGCCCCCTGCCCGGTACACGGAGGCGACCCTGATTCGGGCCATGGAGGAAAAAGGCATTGGCCGCCCGTCCACCTATGCGCCCACCATCACCACCATCACTGCCCGTGAGTATGTGGTGAAAGAGGGTAAGTATTTAAAGCCCACCATTTTGGGTACGGTGATCACCAATTTGATGAAGGAACGCTTCCCGGATATCGTAGATATGGGCTTCACCGCGGAGATGGAGGACCATCTGGACCAGGTGGAAGAGGGAAAGCAGGATTGGAAGCATTTGCTGGGCCAGTTTTACACCGGGTTCGATGCGGAGCTCACTGCTGCGGAAACCGCTTTGGAGGGAGAACGCATCAAGATTCCCGCGGAGGTCACGGAGGAAAAATGCGATATTTGCGGTGCGTTTATGGTGGTAAAATCCGGCCGCTTTGGCCGGTTCCTGGCTTGTCCCAATTACCCGGAATGCACCTTCACAAAGCCGCTGGTTATTGAGATGCCTGGCCGCTGCCCCAAATGTGACAGCCGTATCCTGAAGCGTACCTCCCGGAAGGGCTATACGTTCTATGCTTGTGAGAGGGGCGCGGAGTGCGGCTTCATGAGTTGGGATGTTCCCACTAAGGACAATTGCCCTGAGTGCGGAAAGACTCTGTTCAAGCGCTCCGGACGGGGCCGGAACAAGCCCTATTGCATCAATGAACAGTGCAAGGCGTTTGTGCCGGAGGACCAGCGGGGCTATAAGAAAAAGGCCCCCGCAGAAGAATCTGCCGGGGAAGAACTGCAGACAGAAGAGAAGAAGCCCTCCAAAAAGACCTCAGCCAAAAAAGCTGCGGCGAAAAAGACGGCATCCCCAAAAAAGTGAGATATAAAGGAGCAGACAATGACGGAAGTAACGGTAATCGGCGCGGGACTGGCAGGCTCAGAATGCGCCTGGCAGCTGGCGCGGCGCGGCATTCAGGTGCGCTTGATGGAAATGAAGCCCCATAAGATGACCCCTGCCCATGTTTCTCCTGGTTTTGCCGAGTTGGTCTGCTCCAATTCTTTGCGCAGCGATGAATTGACCAATGCTGTGGGGTTGTTGAAAGAGGAAATGCGGCGTATGGGTAGTCTGATCATGGAATCCGCAGAGCAAAACCGCGTAGCGGCCGGCGGAGCTCTGGCGGTGGACCGGGAAGGCTTTTCTGCCTATATTACGGAAAAACTCCGCAGCCATCCCAATATCACGGTAGAAGAAACGGAAGCGGTGACGATTCCTGCCGGAGAAGTCGTAATTGCCTCCGGACCTCTCACCAGCGATGCGCTGGCGGATACCATCGGAAAGCTCTGCGCCCAGGATGACCTTCATTTTTATGACGCAGTGGCACCGATCGTTACATTGGAAAGCGTGAACATGGACAACGCCTGGTTCGGTTCCCGATATGACAAGGGAACGGCAGATTATGTAAACTGTCCTATGGACAAAGAGGAATATCAGGCATTCGTTCAGGAACTGGTCACCGCCAAGGAAGCGGAGGTTCACGGCTTTGATGACGGGGGAGTGTTTGAAGGCTGTATGCCTGTGGAGGTCATGGCCCGCCGGGGGGTGGATACCCTGCGGTACGGCCCCATGAAGCCTGTGGGCCTTGTGGACCCTCACACCGGAAAAGAAGCATATGCGGTAGTGCAGCTGCGGCAGGACAATGCCGACGGTACCTTGTATAATATGGTGGGCTTCCAGACTCATTTGACTTGGGGGGAACAAAAGCGGGTGTTCACCATGATCCCCGCACTGAAAAATGCGGAATTCGTCCGGTACGGAGTGATGCACCGGAATACCTACCTGAATTCCCCTGTTCTGTTGGACCGGTATTACCGGCTGCGCACGGACCCCCGCATCAGCTTTGCGGGGCAGATGACCGGCGTAGAGGGATACGTGGAGTCTACAGCGTCCGGCATGCTGGTGGGAATTGAGACTGCCGCCCGGTTGCTGGGAAAAGAAGCGGTAGATTTTCCTCAGGAGACTGCCATCGGGGCCCTGGCGCTGTACATATCCGGAGGCAGCACCGGAGATTTCCAGCCCATGAACATCAACTTTGGAATCATTTCACCTTTGGGCTATAAGGTCCGGGGAAAACGGAACAAGAACGCGGAAATTTCCAAGCGCAGCCTGGAACTGCTGGACGAATTGCTGAAAAAGGAGATATTTCAATTTTGAAGATCATCATTGATGCCATGGGCGGTGACCACGCGCCGGAAGAGATTGTAAAAGGCGCGGTGCAGGCTCATCAAACACTGGGGCACGATTTGCTCCTGGTGGGGCGGGAAGCGGATATCCGCCGTTGTCTGCGGGTGGAAGGAACCGAGAATCTGCCGGGGATTCAGATACAGAATGCAGATGACGTAATCGATATGAACGATGATCCCACGCTGGCTATCCGGAGAAAAAAGGATTCCTCCATGGTAGTGGCGTTGAATTTGCTGAAAGACGGCGAGGGAGATGCAGTGGTCTCTGCCGGCAGCACCGGTGCGCTTTTGACGGGGGCAACGCTGATCGTCCGGCGCATCAAGGGCATCCGCCGGGCAGCTTTGGCTCCGGCCCTGCCGAATATGGGAGCGGGCGCCCTGCTGATTGATTGCGGTGCCAACGCGGAATGTACGCCGGAGCAGCTGTTGCAATTTGCCTACATGGGTGATCTGTACGCCAAACGAATGCTGGGCATTGGAAGCCCGCGGGTGGCGCTGTTGAACAATGGCACGGAGGAACACAAAGGTACCTCCATGCACCAGGAGACTTACCAATTGCTGAAACAGGCGGACCTGAATTTCGTGGGCAATGTAGAAGGCTCTCAGGTGCTGTTTGGAGAGGTAGATGTGATCGTCACCGATGGATTTTCCGGGAATATCCTGCTCAAGACCATTGAAGGGACTGCAAAATTCCTGCTGAAAAACATCAAGGAAATTCTTATGTCTGGCTTGAAAAACAAACTGGCTGCCCTGATGGTGAAAAACGACATCGGTGCCTTGAAAAAAATGATGGACCCCAATGAAATCGGCGGTACGGCGCTTCTGGGGATCAGCAAACCGGTTATTAAAGCCCATGGATCATCTGAGGCGTCGGCTGTGGTGAATGCGATCCGGCAGGCTGCGGAGTTTGCCCAGTCAGACTTTATTCAAACGATTGCAGAACATATTGACGATATGCGCATGGACAGCGTGAAAGATGAAAAGGAGTTTTAAACATGAGCGTACAGGAAAGAATTATGGAAATGGTGGCGGACCGCTTTAATAAGGAACTGGAAGAACTGACTCCCGCCACAGAATTTGTGGCGGACCTGAGTGCCGACTCTTTGGACCAGGTGGAGCTGACCATTGATATTGAAGATGAATTCGGCCTGCCTGAAACGCCGGAAGATGCACTGGCCAAGATCCTGACCATTGGGGACTTGGTAGACTATGTGGAGAGTACCGTTGAACACTGATATGATGACATTGGAACAGAAATTGGGCTATGTTTTTCAGAACCGGGTGTTGTTGGAAAATGCCCTGCGCCATAGCTCTTACGCCAACGAAACGAAAGACCCGAAAATCACCAGCAACGAGCGTCTGGAATTTCTGGGAGATTCCGTTTTGGGATTTGTCACGGCCAAATACCTCTACCAACACTATCCGGAACTGCCTGAAGGCAATATGACGAAGCTCCGTGCAGAACTGGTGTGTGAGCACGCTTTGTATATGGTGGCTCAGGACCTGGATTTGGGTCAGTCTTTGCGCCTTGGCAAGGGGGAAGAAAGCTCCGGCGGCCGGGAGCGTCCGTCCATTTTGGCCGATGCGGTGGAATCTATGATTGCCGCCATGTTTTTGGACGGAGGCATGGAAGCTGCGGAGCGGTTTATTCTGGAACGGGTACTCAGCGCACTGGATAAAGGCCTGCCCGTGCGGGATTCGGATAATAAGACCCGCCTTCAGGAACTGGTGCAGCATAAATCAGGGCAGACGCTCACCTATGCCGTCACGGGAGAATCGGGCCCGGACCATAAAAAAGAGTTCACGGTCAGCGTTTCTTTAAACGGCGAGGTCGTGGGCAACGGTGCGGGAAGAACGAAAAAAGAAGCGGAACAGGCTGCCGCCGGTGACGCGTTGGGAAAACTGAAATGAGTGCGAAACAGACCATCATTCCGGTATTTGTGCCCCATTTGGGATGCAGGAAGGATTGTGTGTTTTGCAATCAGCGCCGTATTTCCGGCGCCCGGAGGCCGGTAACGGCTGATGAGGTGTCGGCGGCGATCATGCAAGGAGCCGCTCAGACCCCCTCAGGGGCCCGGCGGCAGCTTGCGTTTTATGGGGGAAGCTTCACTGCCATACCCGTTGAACTGCAGCAGGAACTGCTGGAAGCTGCCAGGCCGTTTTTGCGTGATGGAACGCTTTCGTCCATCCGCCTGTCCACAAGGCCGGATGCCATCGATGAAGAGACGCTGCTGCGTCTTGCTCGATATGGCGTGGAGACCATTGAGCTGGGGGCGCAGTCCATGGATGACCATGTGCTGGAGCAGTCTGGCCGGGGACATACGGCAAAGGACGTGGAGACGGCTGCGTGCCTGGTGAAGGCTCGGGGCTTCCGGCTCATCCTGCAGATGATGACCGGCCTGCCCGGGGACGAGGGCGGCGAGGCATCGATGAAAACGGCGCAGGAACTCATCGCCCTGATGCCGGACGGAGTGCGCATTTACCCTACGGTGGTGGTGAAGGATACACCGCTGTATGATTTGTGGAAGGCGGGAATGTATCAGGCGCATACTTTGGAAGCTGCGGTGGAACTTTGCGCCAGGATCGTTCCGCTGTTTGATGCGGCCGGTATCCCCATTATCCGCCTGGGACTGAATCCTACGGAGGAACTGACTTCCGGAGGAGCTGCCGCCGGGGCCTATCACCCGGCGCTGGGAGAACTGGTCCGATCGCGGATGATGCTGAATGCGGCCCGGGAGTTGCTCCGGGATGTTCCTCCGGGGAGTGCGGTCATTTTGGAGGTGCCCCAGGGCAAGCTTTCTCAGATGATCGGTCAGCACCGGGGGAATATCCGCACACTGGAACGTGAATTTGCACTGTCCCGTGCAACGATTCGTGAAAATCCGGCAGAAAATACCATCATTTGCATTGCAAAACCCGGAGAAATGTAATAAAATATACTATTATGCAAAACTGGTAAGATGAGGAATGTGAATGTACTTAAAAGCCGTTGAATTACAAGGATTTAAGTCCTTTCCGGACAAAACCCGCTTGAATTTTGAAAACGATATCACCGCCATCGTGGGTCCCAATGGGTCTGGGAAATCCAATATTTCTGACGCGATCCGCTGGGTCATGGGTGAGCAGCGTACCAAACAACTTCGGGGCGAGAAGATGGAAGATGTTATCTTCGGCGGTACGGAGAAACGGGGGAAGCTTGGATATGCCCAGGTTTCCCTGATTTTCGATAATTCTGCCCGCTTTTTTGATTTGGATGCCAGCGAAGTGGTCATTACACGTGCCTACTATCGTTCCGGTGAGAGCGAGTACTCCATCAACCACGAGCAAGTCCGCCTGAAGGATGTGAACGAGCTGCTCATGGATACCGGTCTGGGCCGGGACGGATACTCCACGATTGGTCAGGGACGCATCTCGGAGATCATTTCCGGCAGCGGGAAGGAGCGTCGGGAGGTGCTGGAAGAGGCGGCGGGCATTTCCCGCTACCGCTACCGTAAGGAGGAAGCGGAGCGAAAACTGGAGCGGACCCAGGAGAATCTCATCCGCATCAATGACCGTATCGCGGAGCTGGAATTGCAGGTCGGCCCCCTGAAAAAGCAGGCGGAAGTGGCCAAGCAGTGCCTGACCTATCAGGAAGAACTGAAGACGCTGGAAGTCTCCCTATGGCTGCACAATCTGGACAAGCTCCGGGAGCAGTCGGAAGCCGTGAACAACGACTATGAGACCGCAAAGAAGAATTTAGACGGAATGCACGGGGAATTGGACCGCATGTATGCGGCGGGAGAGTCTCTGAATCTGCGGATGCAGGATAAGACCCTGGAGGCGGAACGATTGCGTACCCGGTTGTCTGAACTGGAAGGAGACGGCGCGGAGCTGGAATCCGGCGCGGCGGTCCTTCGGGCCAATCTGCAAAATGCATTGGCGGGGATTGAACGTCTGCGGCAGGAAATGGCGGAGCAGGAATCCCGGGCCCAAACGCTGGAACAGCAGATTGGGGAATATACGGCCCGTATGGCATCTGTTACTGAGGCCCTGGAAGAGACGGAGACTCAAACTGAGCAGATCATGCGGCAATTCAATGAGAATCTGGAAGGTTCTCAGGCTGCGCGGAGAGAATATGCCGCGCTGGTGGCCAGAGAGAGCGAAGAGAGTGCTGCTCTGACGGAATGCCGCACGCTGGTGAATGTACTCACGGAGCGTTTGCAGGAGTGCAGGGAACAGGAGGTCGCCCTGCACGGTGACATATTGCAGGCCAATGAAAAGTTGGCAGAGATCGATCAACAGGCGGACCGAAGCCGGCAGTCACTGGCAAAAGCGCAGGCCCGCCTTAAAGAAGCGGCTACACAATGGGAGAAGAAGCGGTCAGCCTCTGCTGATGCGGAGGGAGTGCTCCGGGATGTCCGGGCGAGGCTGACTGCCTTGGAATCTGACCTGAAGGTAGCGGATTCCCGGGTCTCTTTGCTGGCGGATATGGAAAAAGAGCACGAAGGCTTTAACCGGGCGGTGCGCTTTGTGTTAAAGGAAACGGAGCAGGGAAGCCTCCGCGGGATCCGCGGCCCGGTGGGAGAGCTGATTCAAACCGATGATGCCTATGCCGTGGCCATCGAAACGGCTCTGGGGGCAGCCACACAGAATATCATTGTAGAGACGCAGGAGGACGGCGCGAAGGCGATTTCACTGCTGAAACGCCGGGATATGGGGCGGTGCACCTTTTTGCCCATGAATGTCATTCGCGGACAAAAAGCCGGAGACTTGCCCGGAAATGACCCGGGCGTGATCGGTGCGGCGGATGCGCTGGTCCGCTGTCAGGAGGACTATCGGGAAATCGTATCCAATCTCCTGGGCCGCACGGTCGTGGTGCGGACGATGGAGGATGCTATTCGTATTTCCAGACAAAAAGGGAACCGTATGCGAATGGTGACCTTGGATGGACAAATGGTCCATGCAGGCGGTTCCATGACGGGCGGCAGCCTTGCCAAAAATACCGGTATCATTTCCCGCGCCAATGAGCTTGCCCGCATGAAGCAGCGGCGGGATGAGCTCTCCAGAGCTCTGTGTTCCGGGGAAGCGGAGGTCAAGCGTGCGCAGACAGCGGCGGAGGATGCGGCCCTTGCGGTGGAGACAGCGCAGTCCTTTCTGTCCGCAGCGGAAGAAACCGTTCGGCAGCAGGAAAATGATATGGAGCGCTGTAAGCTGCTTCAGGAAGCAGCCAGGGCAACGGTGGAAGGCTTTTCAGCAGATGCGGAGGAGGCGGGGAAACAAACCGCTGATTATCGGCACCGGTTGGAGGAAGCGGCGGCGAAATCGGCCCAGTTGGAGCAGACCTTGTCCCGGACCCGGCAGAGTTTGGCCGGAATGACTGCGGGGCAGACGGAATATGAGCGGGTCCGCCAGAAATTGACCGATTCGCTGACAGAAGTGAAGGCTCGGGAAGCGTCGCTTCGTGCGGAACTGGCCGCTGCTGGACAGGCGAAGGCCCAGGTGGAGGAGATGCACCGTACCGTGGATGTGGACCGTACCGCAAGAAGCACTGCCGCTGTGCAGGCGGAGGAACAGGCATCAGCCCTGCGTGCTTCCATCGTGACCCAGGAGGCTGCCATTGCCGAGAATGCCCGGCGGGTACAGGCCATGAAAGAAGAAATTTCCGAAACGACCCGCCAGCGGATGGAACTGGAGGGAGAACGAACACGAACCGACCGGCAGGCCCAGGAATGTAACCGGCAGCTGTTGGACATGGAGCGCCTTTGCGCCAAATTTGAGCAGAAAAAGCTGGCATCGGATTTGGAAGAAAAGCAAATCATTGATCGGCTGTGGGATAACTACGGCCTGAGCCATTCCGCGGCCAAGGAACTGCGTCAGCCGGTGGCGCATCCCACAGCGTCATCCCGGCGGATCGGAGAACTTCATAAGTCCATTTCCGCCTTGGGTACGCCGAATTTTGGTGCTATTGATGAGTACGCCAGAGTGAGTGAACGGTACGAATTCCTTACCAGTCAACGGGATGACGTGGAGAAATCGAAGAAAGAGATCCAGGATATTATTACGGAAGTGACCGTCCAGATGAAGGACGTGTTCATGACGCAATTTGCCGTCATCAATGACAGCTTCCGGGAAACCTTTCTGGAACTGTTCGGCGGCGGCAAGGCCGCCCTGGAACTTCAGGACTCGGAAAATGTGCTGGAATGCGGCATCGACATTAAAGTGCAGCCTCCGGGCAAGGCGGTGAGCAGCATCAATCTGCTGTCCGGCGGTGAGATGGCATTCGTGGCCATTGCGCTGTACTTTGCCATCATGAAGGTCCGGCCTACACCGTTTTGCGTGATGGACGAAATCGAGGCGGCCTTGGATGAAGCCAACGTCATTCGGTTTGCGGACTATCTGCGGAAAATGTGCGGCCAGACGCAGTTTATCGTCATCACGCACCGCCGGGGCACCATGGAGGAGGCCAACCGCCTGTACGGCGTGACGATGCAGGAAAAAGGCATTTCACAGGTGATTGAATTAGACGTGGCGGAAGCGCAAAAGCAGATTTCCGCGGAGGAGCAGTGATATGGGATTTTTTGATAAGATTCTCGGCGGTCTGAAAAAGACAAAAAACACCGTTCAACTGGAAGGTCTGTTTGCTGATTTTACAAAGGCAGACGACGATTTTTATGACGAACTGGAAGAATGTCTGATTTTGGCGGATGTGGGGGTGGAAACCACCACGAAGGCAGTAGAGGAGCTACGCAGGCGGGTAAAATCCGGGCATTTGAAAACCAATGTGGAGGTCAAGGACGCCCTGATGGACATCCTCACAGGCATCTTGACGGCCGGGGACTTGTCCATGCGCCTGGACACAAAGCCCAGTGTGATTTTGATGGTAGGCGTGAACGGTGTGGGTAAGACCACCACTATTGGCAAGCTGGCCGCGTCCTATGCCGCCGCGGGGAAAAATGTACTGCTGGTGGCGGGGGATACCTTCCGCGCCGCGGCCGCCGAGCAGCTCGCGGTTTGGTCTGAGCGGGCAAGCTGCGGCATTGTGCGCCATGTGGAGGGCTCCGACCCCGCCGCGGTCGTATTCGACGGCTGTTCCGCTGCTAAGGCGAGAGGCTCCGACCTGGTCATCATCGATACCGCCGGTCGGCTGCACAATAAAGCCAATCTGATGAACGAGCTGAATAAAATTTCCAGAGTCATCACCCGGGAACTGCCGGATGCCAGCGTGGAAACGATGCTGGTGCTGGACGCGACCACCGGACAGAACGGTTTGATCCAGGCCAAGCAGTTTGCCGAGAGCGCAGGGCTGACAGGGATTGTCCTGACTAAGCTGGACGGTACAGCCAAGGGTGGTATCGTTTTTGCCATTGCCGGGGAACTGGGTCTGCCCGTGAAATTCATCGGCGTGGGCGAGGGTGTGGATGACCTGATGCCCTTTGACCCGAAAGAATTTGTGGAGGCGCTGCTGCAATGAAACTGATTTTAGCGTCGAATAATGCCCATAAACTCCGGGAATTCCGGGAGATTTTAAGTCCTCTGGGTATTGAGATTATCCCCCAATCGGAAGCCGGCTGTCATTTTGAAGTGGACGAAACCGGGACGACCTTTGAGGAGAACGCATATCTGAAGGCCGAGGCTGTGACTGCCGCCACAGGATTGCCCGCTGTGGCGGACGATTCCGGCCTGGTGGTAGATGCCTTGGGTGGGGAACCAGGTATTTACAGCGCCCGATATACGGGAAACCATGAGGACACGGATGAGGACCGTACTGCTCTCGTTCTGAAAAGAATGGAAGGCGTGGAACAAAGAAGCGCCCGCTTCGTCTCATGTATCAGCTGTACCTTTCCAAACGGGGACCGTATTGATACCCGGGGCGAGTGCGAGGGTCATATCCAGAACGAAGCCTCCGGTAAAAACGGTTTCGGCTATGATCCCATCTTTCGTCCTGTAGGCTATGCCAGATCCACGGCGGAAATGACCCCGGACGAGAAAAACGCCATCTCCCACAGAGGCAAGTCCCTCCGGGAATTTTATGAGAAATTAAAGGAGTACCTCCATGCTCACAAGTAAACAACGAGCCCAGCTCAGAGGGCTGGCCGCATCGGAAGCGCCCATCGTCTATGTAGGCAAGGAAGGCATCACGGAAGCTGTCATCCAGTCAGCGAAGGACGCTTTGCATGCCAGAGAACTGGTGAAGGGCCAGGTGCAGGAAAACTCCCTGTTCACCGCCCGGGAGGCCTGCGACGCCCTGAGCGAAGCCTGTAAGGCCGAGCAGGTGCAGGTCATTGGCCGGAAATTTGTATTGTACAAGCGCAATGAGAAGAACCCTAAGATCGAATTAGTCAAAGCAAAGAAAAAAGCCTGAGACTTTAGAGAATGGGATGATGAAATGAGACGAGTGGTATACGGCGGCACCTTCAATCCACCTCACCTGGGGCATATCCAGGCAGTGCATTCGGTTTCAAACGCCTTAAAGCCGGATAAGATACTGGTGATTCCAACGAATCTTGCCCCACATAAGGAAATGAGCAGTGATACACCGCCGCCGGCAGAACGGCTGGAATTATGCCGTCTCGCCTTTGGGGAGATCCCCGGTGTGGAGGTGTCGAGCCTGGAAATGCGCCGGGAAGGGAAAAGCTATACGTCGGATACCATTCTGGAACTCAAAGCCATGTATCCCAGGGATGAACTCATATTCGTCATGGGAACGGATATGATCTTGTCTCTGGAGACCTGGCACATGCCGGAAGTGATTTTGGAGCATGCAGTGCTGGCCGTTCTTTTGCGGGGGGAGCCGGAGGATGATCGGGTCTCGGCGCATATCGCGCACCTGAAACAGCGGTACGGCGGAGAAATCATCCTGATTCAGGCACCGGTATACCCAATGGCCTCCTCGGACATTCGCGCTGCGCTGAAGCAGGCCGCAGGCCGGGCGTTTCTCAGTGAGAAGGTCTATGCCCGTATCATCAAAAAACGGGACTATGCCGCTAAAGCGGAACTATCCTGGCTCAAGGACCGGGCGGTAGAGTTGCTGGCCCCCAAACGGGTCCCCCATGTGCTGGGGTGCGCGGAAGAAGCGGTGCGCCTGACAGAACGTTGGGGCGGGGACGCTTATGAGGCTGCAGCTGCGGGGATTCTCCATGATATTACAAAAAAATGCACATTGGACGAACAGTTGCTATTATGTGACAAATATGGTATTATGATTGATACGTTGGTCGCGGGGATAGAAAAAACCCTGCATCAAATCACCGGCGCGGCAGTGGCTTACGAGGAATTCGGCGTAAGCGAGGCGGTGCGGGATGCCATCCGGTGGCATACCACTGGGAAAGCGGGCATGAGCCTGCTGGAAAAAATCCTGTATTTGGCAGATTATATTGAGCCAACCCGAAGATTTGACGGCGTTGAAGCTTTGCGTGACTTATGTTACAGGGATATTGACGGTGCGATGGAGCTTGGATTGCGCATGACCATAGATGATCTCAGCGCAAAGGGTGCACCTGTATTGGAAGTCTCGGCCCAGGCATATGACTGGTTCAGGCAGCGAAGGGGAGAATCAACTTGAAACTATTCGGAAACAGCAAAAATGGAAAACACACGGCAGATGGAGGACATTCCCGCCGGGAACGTGAATATGAAGAGGAGCCTCTCTATGAGGTACCTCCGCAGTCAGATGCTGCGGGGGAACCCGTCCCAATGGAGGAGGAACCTCATCCGGTGGAACCGCCTGCGAGATTGTGGCAGGCCCCGGTAAACCCCAAATCCAAGCAGGAGCAGGAGGACGGCCTGTTCAATTCCATTGTGGAGGCGGTGGGCATGATGGACCAGCTTCCCGAACCGGAGCAGCCGGAACAACCTGCTCCCAAGCGAACAGAACGGGTGGAACCGCCCAAACGTCCGGAGATCCGGGACCAGTTCCCGGAGGATTTCCCGGAGGAGCCTTCCGGCGGCAGAAAAGGAAAGAAGGCCATCATCATCGTGGGGTCCGTGCTGGGCGTGTTGCTGCTGATCGTTGTTGCCGCCCTTTTGGTGGTGCATTTTTGGGTCACCGCGCCGGATGACGAAGTGCAAGGATTGGTTACGCCTGTGCCTACCCATAACCAGGGAACCGTGGTAGACGACAATCCCCCGAGCCAGGACCCGAAGAGTGGCCGCAAGGATGGCAGTTTCACTTTTGCCATCGTGGGTGCGGATGTAGCCAGCGGCAATACGGACGTGATCCTGGTGGGCAAGCTGGATACTGTGGAGGGCACGTTGAACGTGTGCAGTATCCCCCGGGATACCCTCATCAATTACGGCATCAACCGTATCAACAGCGCCTATGCCATTGGCGAGAACAACAAGAGCAAGGGCAACAGCGGCGTGGATAACCTGAAAAAAGAACTGAAAAAGCTCATGGGCTTTGAAATCGACAACTACGCCGTGGTAGATACCAAGGCGGTGGCGGAGATCATCGACGCTATCGGCGGTGTGTACTTCGACGTGCCCCAGGATATGGTTTATAATGATCCATTCCAGGATTTGAATATCAACATTAAAAAGGGCTATCAGCTGCTGTCCGGGGAAGACGCGGTGAAGGTCCTGCGCTTCCGGCACAACTATGCCGGCGGTGATATCCAGCGCATCGGTGTGCAGCAGGACTTTTTCAAGGCCATCGCCAAGCAGCTTTTGGACCTGAAGAATATCCCCAACATGACTGCCGCCATTGAGATCTACAACAAACGGGTGGAGACGGACCTGAAACCGGAAAATGTGGCCTGGTATTTGACGCAGTTTTTGAACCTGGATTTCAACAATATCAATTTCATGACCCTGCCCGGCAATACCAATGGCTCCATCAACGGCGCCAGCTATGTGTTTATCCATGTGGATGAGTGGCTGGAAATGGTGAACACATACCTAAACCCCTTCTATGAGCAAGTGACGGAGAACCATGTGAGCATCAAGACCTCCAGCGACGGCAGCAGCCTGTGGACTACTGCCGGAGCGGCGAATTATTAAAAGCGAGGAGACCGATATGTTAAAACCCGCAGAAATGGCAAAATTGGCCGCAACGGCCATGGATGAAAAGATGGCAAAGGAAATCACCGTCATGCGTACCACGGATGTAACGGTGCTGGCAGACTATTTCATCCTTTGTACAGCATCTTCCACCACGCATATAAAAACCATTTCCGATGCTGTGGAGCATGTGCTGACCGAGGCGGGTGAGCCGCCCCGGCGCCGGGAGGGCGAACGGTCCAGCGGATGGGTCCTGATTGATTTCGGCTGTGTGGTGGTCCATGTGTTTATGGAAGAGGCCAGAGAATTTTACGACTTGGAACGCCTGTGGGCAGACGCGGAAAAAATAGACATGGCTCAGTTGGGCTGAATGACAGAGAAGAGAGTGGAACGCATGAATTACGAATTTGCCGCCATTGAGAAGAAATGGCAGAAAAAGTGGTTGGAGCAGAAAACGTACGCTGCAGTCACCGGTGACCCCCGACCAAAGTTCTACGGGCTGGTGGAATTCCCGTACCCCTCCGGCGCGGGATTGCATGTGGGTCACCCCCGGCCCTATACGGCCATGGACATCGTGTGCCGGAAAAAGCGGATGCAGGGCTATAATGTGCTGTTTCCTATCGGGTTTGACGCCTTCGGCCTGCCCACGGAAAACTATGCCATCAAGAACCATATCCATCCCCGTATCGTCACAGAGCAGAACATTAAGCATTTTACCGAGCAACTGCAAATGCTGGGCTTCAGCTTCGATTGGGACCGGGTGGTAGATACCACGGACCCCAGCTACTATAAGTGGACCCAGTGGATTTTCCTCCAGCTTTACAAAAAGGGTTTGGCCTATAAGGCCACCATGCCCGTGAACTGGTGCACCTCCTGTAAGTGCGTGCTGGCCAATGAAGAGGTCGTGGAGGGCGTGTGCGAACGCTGTGGCGCGCCCGTGGTCCGCAAAGAGAAGAGTCAGTGGATGCTGAAAATCACGGAATATGCCCAGCGTCTCATCGACGATTTGGACGATTTGGATTATATTGAGCGGGTGAAGATTCAGCAGAAAAACTGGATCGGCCGCTCCACTGGCGCCCAGTTGCGCTTCCAAAGCTCCGCCGGGGATGCGATCGAGGTCTTTACCACCCGGCCGGACACGCTTTTCGGCTGCACCTACATGGTGCTGTCTCCCGAGCACGCATTCGTGAAGAAATGGGAACCGCTCATCAAAAACTATGCCGAGGTGCAGGCTTACGTGGACGCGGCGGCCCGAAAGTCCGACTTTGAGCGCACGGAGCTGGCGGCCAACAAGGAAAAGACCGGCGTGCGGTTGGACGGCGTTGTGGCCATCAACCCTGCCAACGGGGAAGAAGTGCCCATTTTCATTTCCGATTATGTTCTTGCTACTTACGGCACCGGCGCGGTCATGGGCGTGCCTGGGCACGACCAGCGCGACTGGGACTTTGCCACGAAGTTCGGTCTGCCCATCATTGAGGTGGTCAAGGGCGGTGACGTGACCAAGGAAGCCTTCATTTTGAAGGACGACACCGGCATTATGGTGAACTCAGGCTTTATAAACGGCATGACCGTCAAGCAGGCTATCCCCGCTATGATCGACTGGGTGGAACAGCAGAACATCGGCGTTAAGACCGTGAACTATAAGCTCCGGGACTGGGTGTTTTCCCGTCAGCGGTACTGGGGCGAGCCTATTCCCATGGTGAACTGCCCCAAGTGCGGGTGGGTCCCCCTGCCGGAGAGCGAGCTGCCCTTGCTGCTGCCCGACGTGGAAAACTACGAGCCCACGGATAACGGCGAATCCCCCCTGGCCAAGATGACCGGCTGGGTGAATACCACCTGTCCCCACTGCGGCGGCCCCGCCCAGCGGGAAACGGACACCATGCCCCAGTGGGCGGGTTCCAGCTGGTACTTCCTGCGGTATATGGACCCCCACAACGACGAGGAGCTTGTGGGCCGGGATGCCATCAAATATTGGCATCAGGTAGACTGGTACAACGGCGGCATGGAGCATACCACGCTGCATCTGCTGTACAGTCGTTTCTGGCATAAGGTGCTCTTTGATATCGGGGTGGTGCCCACGGCGGAGCCATACCAAAAGCGTACCAGCCACGGTATGATTCTGGGCCTGAACCCCCACAGCTTTGTCAACTTGTCGGAGCAGGAGCAGGCGGAGCTGGTGAAAAAGTACGGCAGCGAGGACTCCGCAAAGCGCCATTTGGTAGAGCAATTCGGTGAGATGGCGGACCATCCCATTGTAAAGATGTCCAAGAGCCTGGGCAACGTGGTGAATCCGGATGACGTGGTGCAGGAGTTCGGCGCGGATACACTGCGGGTGTACATCATGTTTCTGGGCGATTTCGAGAAGGCCGCCCCCTGGCAGACCAGCGCGGTGAAGGGCTGTAAGCGATTTTTGGACCGCGTGTGGAACCTGGCGGAGCGCTGTTCGGACAGCATGGAGCATACACCGGCTAACGAGATGAGCATCCACAAGACCATCAAGAAGGTGGCCGAGGACATCGATGCCATGAAATTCAATACTGCCATTGCAGCCATGATGAGTCTGGTCAACGACTATTATGCCAACGGCTGTACCAAAGGTGACCTGCATACCTTGCTGCTGCTGCTGTCTCCCTTTGCGCCCCATATGGTAGAGGAATTGTGGGAGCAATTGGGCTTTGCTGCGCGGGAAGGGAAAATGGCCTGCGAAATGGCATGGCCGGTCTTTGATGAGAACAAAATGGTGGAGCATGAAAAGGAGATTGCCGTGCAGGTCAACGGAAAACTCCGCAGCACCGTGAAGGTTCCCGCAGATTGTGATGATGAGACGGTCATCGCCGCTGCCTGCGCCGATGAAAAGGTGCAAAAGCAGATGCAGGGCATGACACTTGTGAAGTCTATCGTGGTGAAGAACAAGCTGGTGAATTTGATTTTGAAGCCGGAAAAACAACTTCATCTTGACAAGTGAAGAAAAAATCTTTATAATGTTAACGTTAACGCCATAGAAACCGTTTATGGCCCTTGAAACACAGAAATGTGATTTTGGAGGGAGGGAAACCAAATGTCTGAAATTATCGTCAGAGAGAATGAATCTCTGGACAACGCTTTGAAAAGATTTAAGCGCGATTGCGCAAAGGCTGGCATTCAGCAGGATCTGCGTAAGAAGGAATATTACCAGAGCCCCAGTGTAAAGCGCCGCAAGAAATCCGAGGCCGCTCGCAAGAACAAGAAAAAGCGTTATTACTAAGAACAAAAATGGGAGCACCTTTGGTGCTCTCATTTTTTATAAAGGGAGAGAAAAGCGATGGAAAAACTATATGATATTTTTATTACAGGAGACGAAACAGATTATTTTCACTATGTATCTCCGACCAGTTATCAAAAAATCGCAGAAGCGGCCAACTATCATGCAACAAAGCGCGCAGGACTGGAAATGCACCGCATGATGAAAGAAATGGATGCCACTTGGATGACAGCTTCCATGCACCTTGAGATCTGTGAGGATATTTTCGATCCGGGACCGGCAGAGGTCTATGTGGATCCCATGGTGATCAACCGCGTTGTGATCACACAGTGCCTGGAAGTGCGCCGGGAGGGAAAGCCCATTGCCCGGTGCGAAATCAACACGATGTCTGTGAACGCCAAAACACGGAAGATCATTCCGCCGGAAAAAATTCTTGAGCATTATGGGATCCCGGTTATCCAAGGTACCGGAAGTATGGCCAGACTGGTGATGCCGGAGGATATGGAACTGCTGGAGACGATTTGTGTGCGGTATTCCGACTGCGATTTGAACCAGCATCTTCGGGCTTATCGGTATACGGACTATGTCTGCGATGCTGCGGAGTATTGGGCCGGTGCAGAGCGGAAAAAGGGCCGGCACTTGTATATTGAATATTCGGGTGAATGCAGAGCAAAGAATCTGCTGTATTTGTATAAAAAGGATGATGGTGCTGGCGGCACCTATGTAAAGGGTGTGCGGGAGGACGGAAGAGACTCCTTCAAAGCTTATTTTGTTGTGGAGTGAGATGTGAGATACAAGGCACATTTTCAAATGAGTACCACGGATCTGTTCGGCTGTGTGAGCCCCTGGCTGATTTTGCAGGAGGTAAACGACTGCGTTGGATGGGAATTCGATATTGACGGTGTAGGGATTGAACGAATGCTCGAGGAATTGGGTGCAACTTGGATGATGGGGCAGATGGTTTTGGAGAACTTTGCACCCATCCGGCCGGGGATGGAGGTTGAGATTGAGTTGCTGCCCCGGGAGCTGCATGGTGTGGGGATACTGCGCCGCGCGCATCTTTGGGACGGCGATTTGGAACGGGCCCGGGTCACGCTGAACATGCTGCCGGTGTATTTTAAAAGCCGCAGGGTTGTGCCGCCGGCAGAGCTTTCCCGTTTATGGCTCACACCGGACCAGTCCGGAGGAACGCCGATAGGATGGGAGCAATTCCCGGAACATATGGAACTGGCGGAGGAGATTTTGGTTCGCCGCCATATGTGCGATGTGAACGGTCATATGACAGCGTTTCAGTATCTGAATTATATCTGTGAAGCGGCCGGGTACTGGGGGGAGACGCTGCACCTCATTCAGCGGATGCAGGTGGATTTTAAAGCGGAATTTATGCCCGGAGAGATTTTGAAGCTCTATTGCGGTGAGCATCAGGGAATACGGTATATTTCCGGCGTTCATGAAGATGGCCGCTTGGGATTTCGTGCCAGCGTCTCTCTGGCGGAGGAAGAGACGCCGACTGCGCTGGAGTGGATTCATGAAATGGTGAAATAAAAGAGACGGTCCTATGATCGTCTCTTTTTCGTGATTTGGCCTGATTGCATAAGAATCCTGTAAAAAATTCTGGAAATTTGCGATAATTTTCTGTCAAAGTTTGTTTTACAATAGGATTGAATTGTGATATACTTTCCAATGTATAAATACAAAACCAGATTGTTGAGGAGCTGAATATATGAAAAGGGTAAAGAGAGAACTCAAAACCATGGACGGCAACAACGCCGCGGCGCATGTTTCTTATGCGTTCACGGAAGTGGCGGCCATCTATCCCATTACGCCCTCCAGTCCCATGGCGGATTTTGTGGACCAGTGGGCGGCCGCGGGGCAGAAGAATATCTTCGGTACCACGGTAAAGGTCCAGGAGATGCAGGCGGAATCTGGCGCGGCCGGCGCGGTCCACGGTGCGCTGAATGCCGGCGCGCTGACGACGACCTACACGGCGTCTCAGGGCCTGCTGCTGATGATTCCCAACATGTATAAGATCGCCGGCGAGCTGCT
Source organism: uncultured Clostridia bacterium (assembly GCA_947644595.1). GTDB lineage: Bacteria > Bacillota > Clostridia > Oscillospirales > Oscillospiraceae > HGM13010. Next base: position 440,780 of record CANSAE010000001.1, on the reverse strand, counting down.
GCCCGGCGTGTTCCACGTCACGGCCCGGGCCCTGGCATCCCACGCGCTGAGCATCTTCGGCGATCAGAGCGATATCTACGCCTGCCGCCAGACCGGCTTTGCCATGCTGGCGGAGAGCAACGTGCAGGAGGTCATGGATCTCAGCCCCGTGGCCCATTTGGCTGCCATCAAGGGCCGGGTGCCGTTTATGAACTTCTTCGACGGCTTCCGTACCTCTCACGAATTGCAGAAAATCGAAGTCTGGGACTACGATGACCTAGCTGACATGTGTGATATGGAGGCGGTGGAAGCCTTCCGTGCCCGGGCGCTGAACCCGGAGCATCCCACCATGCGAGGCTCCCACGAGAACGGCGACATCTTCTTCCAGAATCGGGAGGCATCCAATAAATATTACGATGCCATCCCCGAAATCGTGGAAGAATACATGGGCAAGATCAATGAGAAGCTGGGCACCAACTACCAGCTGTTCAACTACTACGGCGCACCGGACGCGGAGCGGGTCATCGTGGCCATGGGCTCCGTCTGCGACGTGGCTGAGGAGGTCATCGACTATCTGACGGCCAAGGGCGAGAAGGTGGGGCTGGTGAAGGTGCGGCTGTACCGTCCCTTCCGGGCGGACAAGCTGATTGCTGCTATCCCGGCCACCGCGAAGAAGATCGCGGTGCTGGACCGCACCAAGGAGCCGGGCGCCCAGGGCGAGCCTTTGTATCTGGACGTGGTTACCGCACTGGCTCAGGCGGGCAGGATGGCGAACACCACCGTCATCGGCGGCCGCTACGGTCTGGGCAGCAAGGATACGCCTCCGTCCAGCGTGTTTGCGGTGTATGAAGAGCTCAAGAGCGCTGCGCCCAAAATGCAGTTTACCGTGGGCATCGAGGACGATGTTACCCATCTGTCCCTGCCCGAGGTCCCCGCGCCAAACACGGCCGTGGCAGGTACCATTGAATGCAAGTTCTGGGGCCTGGGCGGCGACGGCACCGTGGGAGCCAACAAGAATTCCATCAAAATCATCGGCGACCATACAGATAAGTTCGTGCAGGCTTATTTCCAGTACGACTCTAAAAAGACCGGCGGCGTGACCATCAGCCACCTGCGTTTCGGCGATAGCCCCATCAAGAGTCCGTACTACATCAACCAGGCGGACTTCGTTGCCTGCCACACCCCGGCGTATATCACCAAGGGCTTCCCCATCGTGCGGGACGTGAAGCCTGGCGGCACCTTCCTCATCAACTGCCAGTGGAGCGAGGAAGAGCTGGCTCACCATCTGGACGCCGCTTCCAAGCAGTATATCGCCAAGAACAACATCAATGTGTATACCATCAACGCCATCGACCTGGCTATGGACATCGGTATGGGCAAGCGGACCAACACCATTTTGCAGTCCGCGTTCTTCGCGCTGGCGAAGGTCATGCCCCAGGAAGAGGCTATTGGCTATATGAAGCAGGCGGCGACCAAGTCTTACCTGAAAAAGGGCCAGGACGTGGTGGACCTGAACCACAAGGCCATCGACCTGGGCGCTTCTGCGTTCCATAAAATCACCGTGCCCGCCGATTGGGCCAACGCGCAGGATACTGCCGACCGGTTGCATCTGGAGGGCAGGGCGGAGACCGTGAAGATGGTGCGGAATATCATGGAGCCGGTGGGCAAGATGGACGGCGACAGCCTGCCTGTGTCTGCCTTTGTGGACCATGTAGACGGCACTTTCGAACTGGGCGCCGCCGCCTTTGAGAAACGCGGCGTGTCTGTACTGGTGCCCACCTGGAATCCTGAGACCTGCGTGCAGTGCAACCAGTGCTCCTATGTCTGCCCTCACGCTACCATCCGCGCCTTCGCGCTGACGGACGAAGAGGCCAAGGCTGCCCCTGAAAACGCAAAAATTGTACCCTTCAAGGCTGGTAAAGGCAAGGGCGTGTACCAGTACAGCCTGGCCATCAGCCCGCTGGACTGCATGGGCTGCGGTGTGTGCGCCGGCATCTGCCCCACCAATTCTCTGGAAATGGTTGCCATGGAAAGTCAGGAGGACCAGCAACCTGTGTTCAATTACATGGTCGGCAAGGTCGCCCAGAAAAACGACGTAGCGGACGACACTGTCAAAGGCAGCCAGTTCAAGCAGCCCTATCTGGAGTTCTCCGGTTCCTGCGCCGGCTGCGCCGAGACTAGCTATGCCCGTCTCATCACGCAGCTGTTCGGCGACCACATGATGATCTCCAATGCCACCGGCTGTTCCTCTATCTGGGGCGGCCCGGCGGCTACGTCTCCGTACACCGTGAACAAGGAAGGCAAGGGCCCTGCTTGGGCAAACTCCCTGTTTGAGGACAACGCTGAGCACGGCCTGGGCATGTACCTGGGCCAGAAGGTCATCCGCGAGAACCTGAAGGAGAAGACGGAGCAGCTGATTGCCGTTCCCCACACGTACGAGGGCCTGAAGGACGCAGCTCAGAAGTGGCTGGATACCTTTGATGACGGCGAGACCAACCAGGAAGCGGCGCGGAATTATATCGCTCTGCTAGAGGAATCTCTGCTGACGGTGGACGATATCGTGGCCTTCACCTCCAGCGAGGAAGCTAAGGCCGTGTTCGGCGAGAACCTGCCCAGGTTCCGGGACCATGCCAGGGAACTGCAGGCTGCGGGTGCCGCATTCTGCGACTGCGATGCCTGCAAGCTGGCTAAGGACATTCTGGACAAAAAGGACTATCTGAACAAGAAATCCTGCTGGATCTTCGGCGGCGACGGCTGGGCCTTCGACATCGGCTACGGCGGCCTCGACCATGTGCTGGCCTCCGGCGAGGATGTGAACGTGTTCGTGTTCAACACCGAGGTGTACTCTAACACCGGCGGACAGGCGTCCAAGGCCTCTGGCATCGGCCAGGTGGCGCAGTTCGCTGCGGCCGGCAAGGAGATCAAGAACAAGTCCCTCACCGAGATGGCCATGACCTACGGTTATGTGTACGTGGCCCAGATTGCCATGGGTGCCAACCCCGCCCAGACCCTCAAGGCCATCAAGGAGGCTGAGGCCTACCCCGGCCCGTCCCTGATCGTGGCGTATTCTCCCTGCGAGATGCACTCCATCAAGGGCGGCATGGAAAACTGCCAGAAGGAAATGAAGAAGTCCGTGGAGTGCGGCTACTGGAACCTGTTCCGGTATAACCCCGCCGCAGAGAGCGATAAGTTCGTTCTGGACAGCGGCGAGCCCAAGGACGGCTACCGCAGCTTCCTGATGGGCGAGGCCCGGTACGAGCGGCTGACCCGGGAATTCCCGGAGCGTGCCGACCGGCTGTTCCAGGCCTCCGAGGACAACGCCAAGGCCCGGTATGAGCACCTGCTCAAGCTGAAAGAAGTTTACGGCAAATAAAAAATAAAACACCCGGAAGCGCTGTGCTTCCGGGTGTTTTTATCAGGGCGTCTCATAGTGGACGACTTCCAGCAACAGGCGGGCGCCCAGACAAAAGCCGATGGAGAACTGCTGCTGTTCCAGATAAGCGGAAACGTCAAGCTGTTTGTTCATGATAAAGTCAAATTCATCGTGATATTCAACGGGAAGTTTGCTGAGGAACCGCTGGGTGAGATCAGTCACTTCTCCGGACATTTTTTGTATGTGTCCGTGGCTGCGGCGCAGATACCGGGGTCAATGCCGCCGTGATAGAACTCTTCAATGACGCTGCGCATAAATTCACCTCCTTTTGGCTCATAATAGCATTATATGACTATTTGTGTCAAGTTATATAACGTTGTTTTTTAAAAAAATATGTGTATACTTTTGTCATGATGTGAGGTGACATGACATGACAAAACGTGGGCGAGTACAATGGGCAACAACATTTGACCCCGATTTATTGGATAAATTGCGGGAATTATCAACAAAGACACGTATTCCTGCGGCGCGACTTTTGGACGAGGCCATCGAGGATTTGCTGGTAAAGTACAATGTGATGGAGAAATCGGAAAAAAAGAGTCCGTAAACGGGAGAGAGAAATGGAAAAGAAACTGAAATTTAGCGAGTACCTTACCATTACAAGTATGCTCTTTGGCTTGTTTTTCGGGGCGGGGAACCTGATTTTCCCGGTGTCCATGGGCCAATTGGCGGGGCAGAATATGTGGCAGGCGGTGCTGGGCTTCCTGGTGACCGGCGTGGGCCTGCCGCTGCTGGGTGTGGCGGCCCTGGGCATCAGCCGTTGTAACGGACTGGCGGAGCTGAGCGCCCGGGTGGGGAAGCGCTACGGTGTGTTTTTCACCTGTTCCCTGTACCTGACCATCGGGCCGTTTTTTGCCATTCCCCGGTGCGCTACCGTGTCGTACACCGTGGGCGTGGAGCCTATGCTGGGCGGCAGCCCGCTGTATCTGGCGCTGTTTTCCGGCGCCTTTTTTCTGGCGGTGCTGTTTTTCTCCCTGCGCCCCAGCGGCATCTTGACCTGGGTAGGCAAGGTCCTCAACCCCATTTTCCTGGTGAGTCTGGGCATTTTGGTGGTTCGGGCACTGCTGTCGCCCATGGGTGAGATTTCCGCCGTGGAGCCCACCGGCGCTTATACGGATACGGCCTTTTTCACCGGTTTTCTGGAAGGGTATAATACCCTTGACGCCTTGGCGGGCCTGGCCTTCGGCATCATCGTTGTGAATGTTATCCGGGACCTGGGTGTGACAAAGCCGGAGGCTGTGGCGGGCAGCACCGTCCGGGCGGGTGTGTTCAGCTGTCTGCTCATGGGCGTGATTTACGTGGCGACGACCGTGGTGGGCACCCAGAGCCGGGGTCTGTTTCCTGCCAGCGCCAATGGCGGGGAGGCCCTGACGCTGATCGCGGACCATTACTTCGGCAAAGTAGGCGGACTGATTTTGGCGGTAACGGTGACCTTTGCCTGTTTGAAAACGGCTGTGGGCCTGATTACCAGCTGCGCGGAGACCTTTGTGGGGATGTTTCCCAAAGGCCCGGGCTATAAAGCCTGGGCAGTGATGTTCTCCGTGGTAGCCCTGCTGATCGCCAATCTGGGGCTGAACGCCATCATTTCTTACTCGCTGCCAGTGCTGATGTTTCTGTATCCTCTGGCTATTACGCTGATTTTCCTGAGCCTTTGCGACCGCTTTTTCGGCGAGGACCGACGGGTATACGCGTCTGTCACGGTGTTCACGCTCATTCCAGCGGCGCTGGATTTCCTGAAGACTTTGCCGGAACCTGTGCGGGCGGGACTGGGGCTGGATGCGTTCATTGCCAGCTCAGGACGGGCGCTCCCACTGTTTGACCTGGGGTTGGGCTGGATATGCCCTGCACTTTTGGGGCTTGTAGTAGGGCTGGCGCTCCATTGGACCCGGAAAACTGCGTGATATGGAAATTTTCCTTGACATTTCAGGAAAAAAGAGTAAAATAATATAGCCTGTCAAAAGATGGGTAATTCCTTGCTCTCGCTTAGGGCGAGGGCCAATATGACCATAAGGAGGTGCACAAATGGCGAAATCAAGCGAAAAGTACGAGCTGATGTACATCATCGACCCCAGCGTGGGAGAGGATGGCATCGCCGCGATTGTGGAGAAGTTCAAGACGCTGATCGAAACCAACGGCACGATTGACGAGATGGAGGAGATGGGTAAGCGCAAGCTGGCTTACGAAATCAACTACATTTCCGAAGGTTATTACGTGCTGGTGAAGTTCGTGAGCGGTCCCGAGTTTCCCGCAGAGCTGGACCGTATCCTCGGCATTACCGAGGGCGTCATCCGCAGCATGATCACCCTCCGCTGCGAATAAGGAGGCATTCATGCTCAATCACATTACCATTATGGGACGGTTGACCCGCGACCCTGAGCTGCGGTACACCCAGTCCCAAACTCCGGTAGCGTCCTTTACTTTGGCGGTGGACCGGGACTTCGCCAACCGCGACAGCGGTGAGCGGCAGACCGATTTCATTGACGTGGTGGCATGGCGCCAGACGGGGGAGTTCGTCTCCAAATATTTCACGAAGGGTAGTATGGCGGTGGTTTCCGGCCGGCTGCAGATTCGGGATTGGACGGACCGGGACGGCAACAAGCGCAGAAGCGCCGAGGTCGTGGCGGACAATGTCTATTTTGGAGAAAGCAAACGCCGGGAGGACGGCGGCAGCTATGGCGGTCGCAGCCAATCCCAAGGTTATGATGCTCCTGCCCGGGACTACGACGCTCTCCGCCGGGACAGCGCTCCCAGCTATGGCGGCGGTGCGTCTGCATTTGCCGAACTGGAGGATGATGACGGCGATCTGCCATTCTGAGGAACGCCTCATCAATTGCGAGAATTCGTATTTTTTCATTTTGCTATAAAAGGAGGTTTTGACCTTGGCATTCGATAAGAATAACCCCAAGAACCGCAAGCGGAGAAAAGTTTGCCAGTTCTGCGTGGATAAATGCACGTATATCGATTACAAAGACACCGCGAAGCTGAAGCGGTATATGTCCGACCGCAGCAAGATCCTGCCCCGTCGGGCCACTGGTACCTGCGCGATGCATCAGCGTCAGCTGACCGAGGCAATCAAGCGCGCCCGTCAGGTTGCGCTGTTGCCTTATGTAACGGATTAAAATAAAAGCCCCCCGCCATGGCGGGGGGCTTTTATTTTAGAGAATGGCACTTCATTCGAGCGCACCCGAAGGCGCACTCTCATTCCGTGAGCGGTATTTTTTGCCCGTGAAGCTGTGAAAAATGATTTAATTTTTCTCGTTTGCGGGCGGGAAATCTGTGAAACAAAAAACGTTGGTTTACCATAATCTTATAATCCAACACAATGCCCAAAGAAATTCGATAAAAATTCAAATTATCTACGAAATAGGCCCTTGCACATTTGTCCGATTTCCAGTATCATAGAACTATACCGAAAAAAGGGGAAATGTGTGATGAAAAAGATTGGCATCATGATGGGTAGTGACAGTGACCTGCCAGTAGTGAAAAAGGCTATTGATACGCTCAAGGACTTCGGTGTGCCTTATGAAGTGCATATCTATTCTGCGCATAGAACCCCTGTGCAGGCAAAGGAATTTGCGGAAACGGCCCGGGAGAATGGCTTTGGCGCCGTTATCTGTGCGGCCGGTATGGCAGCACATCTGGCGGGGGCCATTGCCGCAAATACCACCTTACCGGTGATTGGTATTCCCATGCGCTCCGGCGCGTTAGACGGCGTTGATGCCCTGTATTCTACCGTGATGATGCCTTCCGGCATCCCTGTGGCCACGGTGGCGATCGATGGGGCGGTCAATGCCGCTTTACTGTCTATTGAGATGCTTGCCATTGAAGATGCGGGCTTGGCCCAAAAGCTGCTGGATAAGCGTCTTGCGGATACCCAGAAGGTTCTGGAAAAAAATGCGGCCGCGGAAGCGGAATTCAATGTTTGAGGAGGAAGCAAACATGGAAAAGAGAGAACAGCTTTACGAAGGAAAAGCCAAAAAGGTTTATGCCACTGATGATTCCCAGCTTGTCATCGTTTCTTATAAGGACGATGCCACCGCGTTCAATGGACAGAAGAAGGGAACCATTGCGGGCAAAGGTGTGGTGAATAACCGGGTTTCCAATTTCCTGATGAAGATGCTGGGAGAGAACGGTGTTCCCACCCACTATGTGCAGGAACTCAATGACCGGGAGACCGTGGTGAAAAAGGTGGATATCATCCCACTGGAGGTCATCATCCGCAACATTTCTGCGGGTTCCTTCTCTAAGCGTTACGGAGTGGAAGAGGGCATCGTGTTTGAACATCCTACCATTGAGTTCAGCTATAAAAACGATGACTTGGGTGATCCGCTCATCAATGAGTACCATGCCATTGCCCTGAAGCTGGCCGGCCCCAACGAAATTCAGCGCATCAAGGACCTGGCTTTTCACATCAATGATGTGCTGAAAACATATTTTGCGACCATCAACGTGGAGTTGGTGGATTTTAAGCTGGAATTCGGCACAGTGATGGGCGACTATATCATTCTGGCTGACGAGATCAGTCCGGATACCTGCCGCTTGTGGGATGCGACTACCCACGAGAAGCTGGATAAGGACCGTTTCCGCCGGGATATGGGCGGCGAGGTCGAGGCCTACAATGAAATTATGTATCGTATCTTTGGAGAGAAATGCTGAGAAAATGCCTCCGGAGACAAAAATCGGTTCCGGGCATTGTCTGAAACCGATTTTTGACATTATTGCCGCGTTGCGGCGATCAGTTTGATGGGTCAATGACAGGAGATACACTCCGAAAAAATCGCGCAGAGGCGGCGAAAGGAATCATATATTATGGGAAAATTGAGAGAAGAATGCGGTGTATTTGGCATTTGGGGCGCACCGGGGCGGGATGTGGCCAGTGCAGCTTATTACGGCCTGTTTGCGTTGCAGCACCGGGGGCAGGAGAGCGCAGGTATTGTGGTCAATGACGACGGCATTTTCACCGATTATAAGGATGTCGGCTTAGTAAATGATGTGTTTACACATTCTGTGATGGAAAGCTTGGGACAAGGGAATATGGCCGTGGGACATGTGCGTTACGGTACCACGGGAAACACGGATCGCTCCAATGCCCAACCCATTGTGGTGAACCATGTGAAAGGCCGCATGGCCCTGGCGCATAACGGCAACTTGGTGAATTCGTATGAACTGCGTCACGAACTGGAAATGCAGGGCTCTATTTTCCACACCACCAGTGATACGGAGGTCATCTCTTATATCATTACCAAAGAACGGTTAAATTCCGGGTCCATTGAAGAAGCGGTGAACAAGGCCATGAGCCGCATCAAGGGAGCTTACTCTCTGGTGCTGATGTCTCCGGCAAAGCTGATCGCTGCCAGGGATGAAAACGGCTTCCGGCCTTTGTGCTTTGGACAATGTGCTGACGGCAGTTATGTGGTGGCTTCCGAATCCTGCGCACTGGACGTGTGCGGGGCGAAATTTATCCGGGATATTGCGCCGGGGGAAATCGTGGTGTTTGAAAAGGGCGGATACCGCACCATTCGGGATCATTGCGGCAAAAAGCCGGAGAGCTTTTGCGTGTTTGAGTATATTTACTTTGCCCGACCGGACTCCGTTATCAACGGATGCTCTGTCCATGAAGCCCGCGTTCAGGCGGGACGCTTTCTGGCACAGGAGCACCCGGTGGACGCCGACGTAGTCATCGGTGTCCCGGATTCCGGACTGGATGCGGCAATTGGCTATTCCATGGAATCCGGTATCCCTTATGAGATTGGTTTCGTAAAAAATAAATACATCGGCCGTACCTTTATTGCTCCCGGACAGAAATCCCGGGAGGATAAAGTGAAGATTAAGCTCAATCCGATCATCAGCGTCATCAAGGACAAGCGCGTGGTGGTGGTGGATGATTCTATAGTACGTGGAACTACCAGTGCCCGGATGGTCAAGGTGTTGCGGGAGGCCGGTGCTAAGGAAGTGCATATGATGGTTTCCGCGCCTCCGTTCATCAATGCCTGCTATTACGGCACGGATATCGATTCTCAGGATATGCTCATTGCGTGCAATCATACGCTGGAAGAGATCGCAGAGATCATTGATGTGGATACCATCGGATATTTGAGCCTGGAGCACGTGAAGCTCCTTACAGGGAAGGATACCGGCTTTTGCACAGGATGCTTCAGTAGCGAATATCCCACGGAGCTCCCCCGGCAAAGCAGCAAGAGCCGGTTTGAGATGAAAATTTCCGAGGCAAACCAGGAAAAAATCCAACTATAAGAGAGGTATTTATGCAGATACGAAAACCCTTCTTTCTGTCCATTGGGGCGGGCATCTACGTATCCATTGCGGGCAGTGCGTTTTTCGGCAGTGATAACCGCTTCGTGGGCGCAGCACTGTTCTGTGTGGCGCTGGTGGCGATTTGTTACCAGGGACTGTACCTGTTCACTGGGAAAATCGGCTATCTGGCCGATACCCATGATAAGCAAAGTGTCGTGGATGTCGCTTTGACCCTTGTGGGCAACGGGTTGGGCACTCTGGCCTGTGGTCTTGCGGTGGGATATATCAAGCCCGGGTACCGGAACATTGCTTGGGAAATGTGTGAAAGCAAGCTGGCGCTCAGCATGGGACAGGCCTTTGCTGCGGCGATCTTCTGCGGCATTTTGATGTACACCGCGGTGGAAGTGTTTAAGGTAGGGAAGTCTCCATTGGGCATTTTCTTTTGTGTACCGGCATTCATCATTGCCGGGTTTGAGCATTCTATTGCCAATATGTTCTATTTTGCCTCTGCCCGGATGTTTACCGGGGAAGTGATTGTGTTTTTGGTGGTGGTCATCCTGGGGAATTCCGTGGGCGGAATGCTCCTGCCTTGGCTCAAGCAGTTGGCAGGTGAGAAACATGGTTAATATCGCGGTATTTGTTTCCGGCGGCGGCACCAATTTGCAGGCCCTCATTGACGCACAAACGTCCGGAAGGCTCCACAGCGGGCGCATCCGATTGGTGCTGGCAAGCAATCCCGGCGCCTATGCCCTGGAGCGGGCGAAGAATGCCGGCATCCCCGGCGTGGTCTGCTCCCGAAAGGAACTGGGCAGTCAGGGAGGCTTTGAGGCTGCCATTTCTAAGGAATTGGAAGCTCACGGCATTGAACTTATCGTTCTGGCGGGCTTTATGAGCATTTTGAGTGAGAATTTTACGAAACAGTGGCCCGAGCGCATCATCAACGTCCATCCGTCCCTTATCCCATCCTTTTGCGGAAAGGGATTTTACGGCTTGAAGGTCCACGAGGCGGCGCTTAGCTACGGTGTGAAAGTCACTGGTGCAACGGTGCATTTTGTGAATGAGATTCCCGACGGCGGACGCATTATTGCCCAAAAAGCCGTGGAGATTTTGCCTGGGGATACCCCCGAGGTATTGCAGAAGCGGGTCATGGAACAGGCGGAGTGGGTTTTGCTGCCCCATGCGGTGGAGCAGGTCGCTGCACAAATGGAAAAGGAGAGAGCGTAAATGAAATTGCTGGACATTAAACAACTGCTGAACGCAGTCAGTTACCCCGGGCGGGGCATCATCATGGGCCGCACCCCGGATAACACAAAGGCCGTCATTGCCTATTTCATTATGGGCCGCAGCGAAAACAGCCGCAACCGGGTGTTCACGGAAACACCGGACGGCATTCAGACCAAAGCGTTCGACCCTTCCAAGCTGTCCGACCCCAGTTTGATTATCTATCACCCCGTGCGGGTCATGGACGACGGCATCACCATCGTCACCAACGGCGACCAGACGGACACGATTCGGGACTTCATGGCGGAGGGCCATTGCTACCGCCATGCGCTCTTAACGCGGGAGTTCGAGCCGGACGCTCCCAACTATACCCCCCGCATTTCCGGTGTGGTGAAGTCCGACGGTAGTTATAACCTATCCATTTTGAAATCCATGGACGGCGACCCCGCTTGCTGCTGCCGTTATTTCTACGAATACGATAAGCCCGTGGCTGGCGTGGGGCATTACATCCACACCTATATGGGCGACGGTATACCCCTGCCCAGCTTTGAGGGCGAACCGGAGCGAGTCGCAATCGAGTGCAGTGACGCCAAGGCTTTTGCGGATATACTTTGGGCCAATCTCAACGAGGACAACAAAGTTTCGCTGTTTGTCCGCACCATCGACTTGAAAGACGGCAAGACGGACACGGTGATCGTGAATAAGAATGTGTGAGGTGCGGAAATGAAAAATCTGGAACTGAAATACGGCTGCAACCCCAACCAAAAGCCATCGAGCATTTACGTGAATGACGGGCGTGGCCTGCCCATTGAAGTACTCAACGGTAAACCGGGCTATATCAACTTCATGGACGCACTGAATTCTTGGCAGCTGGTGAAGGAACTGAAAGAGGCTACCGGACTGCCTGCCGCGGCGTCTTTTAAGCACGTTTCACCCGCCGGGGCCGCCGTGGGGCTGCCTCTGAGCGACGTGGATAAACAAATCTACTTCGTGGACCCGGCATTGGAGTTGACTCCCATCGCTTGCGCCTATATCCGTGCCCGGGGCGCTGACCGGCTGTGCTCCTACGGAGACTGGGCTGCGCTGAGCGACACCTGCGACAGGGCTACGGCGCTGTATCTGAAAGACGAGGTGTCCGACGGCGTCATTGCCCCGGATTTCACACCGGAAGCCCTGGAAATTCTCAAGACCAAGAAAAAGGGCAATTACAACGTGGTCAAAATCGATCCCGATTATATCCCCGCTGTGCAGGAGCACAAGGATGTGTTCGGCATCACTTTTGAGCAGGGCCGGAACAACTTCAAGATCGACCGGGCGCTGCTGACTAACGTCGTCACGAAGAACAAAGAGCTGCCTGAACATGCCGTCATCGACATGATCGTGGCGCTCATCACCTTGAAATACACCCAGTCCAATTCGGTGTGCTATGTGAAAGACGGACAGGCCATCGGCGTAGGAGCGGGACAGCAAAGCCGGATTCACTGCACCCGTTTGGCGGGCAGCAAGGCGGACAACTGGTACTTGCGGCAGCATCCCAAGGTGTTGGGCCTGCAATTCGTGGACGGTATCCGCCGCCCGGACCGGGACAATGCTATTGACGTGTACACCTCTGACGAATATGAGGATGTACTGGCGGAAGGGGAGTGGCAGACGAAATTTAAGGTCAAGCCGGAACCCCTGACTGCCGAGGAAAAAAAGGTATGGATTGCCACCCAAACAGGTGTGACCGTGGGCTCTGACGCATTTTTTCCGTTCGGCGATAATGTGGAGCGGGCGCGGAAATCCGGCGTGCAGTACATCGCGGAACCGGGCGGCAGCATCCGTGATGACCATGTGATCGAAACGTGTGATAAATACGGTATTGTTATGGCGTTTACAGGTATGCGCCTATTCCACCATTGATAGAAAGCGGGGAGAGAGATGAAACTCATGGTAGTCGGCGGTGGCGGACGAGAGCACGCCATCATCAAAAGCCTGAAGAAAAACAAGACCATCACGGAAATTTTTGCCCTGCCGGGTAACGGCGGTATTGCCGAGGATGCTACTTGTGTAGACATCGGCGCGAAAGAGCTTGACGGTATCGTGCAGTTTGCCAAGGAGAATGCCATTGATTTTGCAGTGGTTGCTCCAGATGACCCCCTTGTTTTGGGCGCGGTGGACGCGCTGGAAGCCATCGGCGTGCCCTGCTTCGGCCCCAACAAAGCGGCGGCCATCATCGAAGGAAGCAAGGTCTTTTCCAAGAACCTGATGAAACAATACGGTATTCCCACTGCGGCCTACGAGGTCTTTACCGATGCGGCAAGTGCCTTGGCGTATCTGGAGACCGCCCCCATGCCCACGGTCATCAAGGCGGACGGCTTGGCGCTGGGCAAGGGCGTCATCATCGCGCAAAACCTGGCGGAAGCCAAAGATGCGGTGAAGGCCATCATGTCGGATAAGAAGTTCGGCGATTCCGGGAATCAAATCGTTATCGAGGAGTTTTTGACCGGCCCGGAAGTGTCTGTGCTGTCTTTTACCGACGGTAAGACCGTGGTCCCCATGGTGTCCTCCATGGACCACAAGCGGGCTCTGGACGGTGACGAGGGACTGAACACCGGCGGCATGGGCACCATTGCCCCGAATCCCTATTATACCAAGGACATGGACAAGCGGTGTATGGAGGAAATTTTCCTTCCCACCATGCACGCCATGAACGCCGAGGGTCGTACCTTCAAGGGTTGCTTGTACTTTGGTTTGATGCTTACGCCCAACGGCCCGAAGGTCATCGAATACAACTGCCGCTTCGGCGACCCGGAGACCCAGGTGGTCCTGCCGCTGCTGGAAAGCGATTTGCTGACCATCATGCAGGCCTGCGCCAATGGCACCCTGGCGGATACGGAAGTGAAGTTTTTTGCCGGCAGTGCCTGCTGCGTGGTCATGGCCAGCAAGGGATACCCGGAAGCCTATGAAAAAGGCTATGAGATCACCATGGATGCCGGTATTGACGGCGAAGTGTATATTGCCGGAGCCAAGCTGGACGGCGGCAAACTGCTCACAAACGGCGGCCGGGTCCTGGGCGTGGTTGCCACGGCAGAGACATTGGAAGGTGCAATCGAAAAAGCCTACGCTCAGGTGGAAAAAGTGCATTTTGACAACGCGTTCTACCGCAGGGACATCGGACAGCGCGCTCTGCGGGCGAATAAGGAGTGAGAGCATGGTATATCGGGTATATGTAGAGAAAAAACAAGGCCTGCGCCACAGTGCGGACGCTCTGAAAGAGGAATTACGCACCTTTTTGGGAATCCGAGAGCTGACAGACCTGCGGCTGTTTAACCGCTACGATGTGGAGAATATCGACAAGGATTTGTTTGATTACGCAGTGGGCACGGTATTCTCAGAGCCTCAGCAGGATGTGACCTATAATGTGCTGCCGGAGATGAACGGCAAAGTCTTTGCTGTGGAGTATCTTCCCGGACAGTACGACCAGCGGGCGGACAGCGCGGCACAGTGCATCCAAATCATCTCCCAGAAAGAACGCCCCACAGTGCGAACCGCCCGGGTGTATGTTTTGTTCGGTGATTTGACGGACGCACAGGTGGCGGCGGTGAAAAAGTACGTCATCAACCCGGTAGAGAGCCGGGAAGCGTCTTTGGACTTGATGGAAACCTTGGCTGTGCAATACGATATTCCCGAGACGGTCACCACACTTACAGGTTTTTGTGAATTGGACGATGCCGGATTGCACGAATTCGTGAGTAAAAACGGCTTGGCGATGGACTTCGGCGACATCAAATGCTGTCAGGACTATTTCAAGTCCGAGCACCGGGACCCGACCATCACGGAGATCAAGATGATCGACACCTACTGGTCCGATCACTGCCGGCACACCACATTTAATACCATCATCGACAACGTGACCTTTGAAGATGCGCTGCTGCAAACGGCCTGGGAGGAATACCTTGCTACCCGGCGGGAAATCGGCCGCACCAAGCCCGTGACCTTGATGGACATGGGTACCATCGCGGTAAAGTATCTCCGGGCCAGCGGAGAACTGTCCAAGCTGGACGAGAGCGAGGAAATCAACGCCTGCACGGTGAAAATCAAGGTCAATGTGGACGGTCAGGATGAGGACTGGCTACTCCTGTTCAAAAACGAGACCCATAACCATCCCACAGAGATTGAACCCTTCGGCGGTGCAGCCACCTGCATCGGCGGTGCCATCCGGGACCCGCTTTCCGGGCGCAGCTATGTGTATGCCGCCATGCGCGTCACCGGCGCGGCGGACCCGCTGAAGCCGCTGGAAGAGACCATTCAGGGCAAGTTGCCCCAGCGCAAGCTGGTGACCACCGCGGCGGCGGGCTATTCATCCTACGGCAACCAGATTGGCCTGGCTACAGGACAGGTGGATGAACTGTATCACAGCGGCTATGCTGCCAAACGCATGGAAATCGGTGCGGTCATTGCTGCCGCTCCCGCGGAAAATATCCGTCGGGAACGTCCGGTGCCCGGAGACGTCGTCATTTTGCTGGGCGGACGCACGGGACGCGACGGCTGCGGCGGCGCGACCGGGTCTTCCAAGTCCCACACGGTGCAGTCTTTGGAGTCCTGCGGCGCGGAAGTGCAAAAGGGCAACGCACCCGAAGAACGTAAGCTCCAACGCTTGTTCCGCAACCCGGAGGCCTCCCGGCTCATTAAGCGTTGCAACGACTTCGGTGCGGGAGGCGTATCTGTGGCCGTGGGAGAGTTGGCGGACGGACTGGAAATCAATTTGAATAATGTCCCCAAGAAATACGATGGTCTGGACGGCACGGAGCTGGCCATTTCCGAATCCCAGGAGCGTATGGCTGTGGTCGTGGCGCCGGAGGATGTGCGTCGGTTCTGTGAACTGGCAGACGCTGAAAATCTGGAGGTGTCCCAAATCGCGACCGTGACCGCCGATCCACGGCTGATCATGCACTGGAACGGCAAGAAGATCGTGGATGTGTCTCGGGCATTTCTGGACACCAACGGTGCGGAAAAGCACATCGACGTGTGTCCCGCCGCGCCCAAGGCTTGGAACAAGGCCATTCCCATTGACTTTAAACAGGGCTACACCGCCTTGGCGTCCGACCTGAATGTGTGCTCCAAGCGGGGCCTGTCCGAGCGCTTTGACGCGTCCATCGGTGCGGGCACGGTGCTCATGCCTTTCGGCGGAACGTATCAGCACACGCCCATTCAGGCTATGGCGCACACTGTTTCCGTGGAAGAAAAACACACGGATACCTGCTCTCTCATGGCCTGGGGCTATAACCCCTATATCGCGGAGAACAGCCCCTATCACAGTGCGTTTTTAGCGGTGGTGGAGTCCGTTTCCAAGATAGTGGCTACAGGCGCGAAATTTGAGGATGTGTATCTGAGCTTTCAGGAATACTTTGAAAAACCCGGACAGGACCCCCATAGCTGGGGCAAGCCCTTCTCAGCGCTGCTGGGCGCGTTCATGGCGCAAAAGCAGCTGCGTGTGGCGGCCATCGGCGGCAAGGATTCCATGTCCGGCACCTTTGAGCACTTGACTGTCCCGCCCACGCTGGTGTCCTTTGCGGTCACCACAGAAAACGCGGAGCATATCCTTTCCAACGAATTCAAGTCGTCTGGACACAAGGTGGTCCTTTTGCAGCCTGAATATGACAGTGAGGGTTTGCCGGTCATTGATTCTTTGAAGAAGCTATTTACCCAGGTCCACGACCTGACCGTTACCGGCAAGGCGCTGGCGGCCTACACACCCACTTACGGAGGTGTGGCGGAAGCGGTCATGAAGATGGCCTTCGGCAATCTTCTGGGCTTCCGGTTCGCAGATATCCCTCTGGAGACCCTGTTCGGCTATCGGTATGGCGCATTTGTACTGGAACTGGCGGAAGGTGTAGCGCCTATGGGTACCGTTTTGGGTGAGACCACGGCGGAACAAGTCTTTACCTACGGGCAAGAAACCATCGCCTTGCAGGAACTGCTTTCTGCTTACGAAAACAAGCTGGAGCCGGTGTACCCCTGTAATATCCCCATGGCGCATGAGGACATCCCGGCCTATACCTTTGCGGCGGACGCCTGGCCCACCCCGGCCGTCAAGACAGCCAGACCGAAAGTCATTATTCCTGTTTTCCCGGGAAATAACTGCGAGTACGACTCGGCCAAAGCCCTGCGGGACGCAGGCGCTGAACCGGAGATCATCGTCATCCGAAATCTAACGGCAAACGCCATCACCGAATCCGTGGAGTACTTTGCGAAGGCCATTCGGGATGCACAGATCGTGTTCATCCCCGGCGGCTTCTCCGGCGGCGACGAGCCGGACGGCAGCGCGAAATTCATCACTGCGTTCTTCAGAAATGCCAAAATCAAGGATGCTGTCCACGAACTGCTGGGGCAGCGGGACGGGTTGATGGCGGGCATCTGCAACGGGTTCCAGGCACTCATCAAGCTGGGCTTGGTGCCCTATGGCGAGATTATTGATACCGACGATACCTGCCCGACTCTGACCTTTAATACTATTGGCCGTCACGAATCGCGCCTGGTGCGCACCCGTATCGCCTCCAATAAATCTCCCTGGCTCATGGCAACACAGCCCGGTGAGATTTACACCGTGCCGATCTCTCACGGCGAGG
This sequence comes from uncultured Clostridia bacterium, assembly GCA_947644595.1. Lineage (GTDB taxonomy): Bacteria > Bacillota > Clostridia > Oscillospirales > Oscillospiraceae > HGM13010. The sequence goes on along the minus strand of CANSAE010000001.1, from coordinate 423,284 downwards.
GGAGATTCATCGCTCCGGATGGGCTCATTGAGAAACTGGCGGAAGCGGGGCAGATTGCCACGCAGTATGTGGACCTGTCCGGCGCGCCTACTGCGGACGTGCAGTTCAATCCCAACCACTCCGTGATGGCCATTGAGGGCATCACATCCCCGGATGGGCGGGTGTTTGGCAAGATGGGGCACAGCGAGCGCAAGGGCCCGTGGCTTTATAAAAATGTTCCCGGCGTTTATGATATGCAGATGTTTGAATCTGCTGTTCAATATTTCAAATAAGAGAGAGGAGAATGGAAATCATGGCAACTTACTACACTGAACCGTCCCGCACGTTCAACGAATTCCTGCTCATCCCCGGATATACCTCCGAGGACTGCATTCCCGCGAATGTCTCATTGAAAACGCCGCTGGTGCGCTTTAAAAAAGGGGAGGAACCAGCCATCAGCCTGAACATTCCCATGACTAGTGCGATCATGCAGTCCGTGTCCAACGACACGCTGGCCATCGCTCTGGCAAAAGAGGGTGGGCTCTCCTTTATCTATGGATCTCAGACCATTGAGGAGCAGGCAGCCATGGTCGCCCGGGTAAAGAATTACAAGTCCGGCTTTGTCATCAGCGCGTCCAACGTGACCCCGGAGCATACGCTGGGCGATATTCTGGCTTTAAAAGCCATGAACGGCTATTCCACAGTGGCGGTCACGGAGGACGGAACCGCCAACGGGAAGCTTTTGGGTTTGGTTACCAGCCGGGACTACCGGGTCAGCCGGATGACCAATGATATCAAGGTCAAGGACTTCATGACCCCCATGGAAAAGCTGGTGACGGCGCCTGCTACCACTACGCTCAAGGAAGCCAACGACATTATCTGGGACCATAAGCTCAATGCCCTGCCCATCGTGGACAATGACGGACGGCTGATGTACTTCGTGTTCCGCAAGGACTACGACAGCCACAAGGAAAATCCCCTGGAAATGCTGGACAGCGAAAAGCGCTACATGGTGGGGGCGGGCATCAACTCCCGGGACTACGCCCAGCGCATCCCCGCATTGGTGGCTGCTGGCGCAGATGTGGTCTGCATCGATTCTTCCGAGGGCTATTCCTGCTGGCAGGAAAAGACCATTGCCTGGGTGCGGGAAAATTACGGTGAGACTGTGAAGATCGGTGCGGGCAACGTGGTGGACCGGGACGGCTTTTTGTTCCTGGCCGAAGCGGGCGCGGACTTCGTGAAGGTCGGCATCGGCGGCGGCTCCATCTGCATCACCCGTGAGACCAAGGGCATCGGCCGCGGTCAGGCTACTGCCCTCATCGAAGTGGCGGCGGCCCGAGATGAGTACTTCCAGAAGACCGGTATCTATGTGCCCATCTGTTCCGATGGCGGTATCGTCCACGACCACCACATGACGCTGGCACTGGCTATGGGTGCGGACTTCCTCATGCTGGGCCGGTACTTTGCCCGCTTCGACGAAAGCCCCACCCCCAAGCTGATGGTGAATGGGCAGTATGTCAAAGAGTATTGGGGCGAGGGCTCCAACCGCGCGCGGAACTGGCAGCGGTACGACGTGGGCGGCAAGTCCGGTCTGCAGTTCGAAGAGGGCGTGGATTCCTACGTCACCTATGCAGGCAGCCTGCACGAGAATGTGGAAAAGAGCCTGTACAAGGTGAAGTCCACCATGTGCAACTGCGGCGTGACCACCATCCCGGACCTGCAGAGGGACGCGAAGCTGACAGTAGTGTCCTCCACGAGCATCGTCGAGGGCGGCTACCATGACGTGACGCTACGGACGACGAACCCGGTGAAGTAAATCAGAGGAAAGCTGAAAAAAGACCGATTGCAAATTGCAATCGGTCTTTTTGATTGTGTCTATTTTATTTCATCTGGGAGAGATTCATCGTCCCTGACCCATTCGTCCACATCGACCACGATAAAACTCCCATCGGCGTTGCGCATGACAACATCCTTGATGCCGGAATTGATGATGGTGCGCTTGCACATGGAGCAGGGGACAGCGTCAGTGAGCGCACCGCTTTTGGCTTCCCGGCCCACGAGATACAGTGTGCCGCCCAGCATATCCCGGCGGGAGGCGGAAATGATGGCGTTGGCCTCGGCATGGACGCTGCGGCACAGCTCGTACCGCTCACCGGACGGCACCTGCATGGCTTCCCGGCGGCAGTAGCCCAAATCGGAGCAGTTGATACGTCCCCGGGGAGCACCGTTATAGCCGGTGGAAATAATCTCATCGTTGCGCACAATGATGGCGCCGTACTGCCGGCGGATGCAGGTGGAACGGTGCAGGACCGTGTCCGCGATGTCCAGATAATAATTGACTTTATCCGTGCGATGTTCCATGATGGTTCACCTCGTTTTTTCTACGATTTTAGACGAAATCCCGGGGTTTGTCAATCCCGGAGAAGTGTGATATAATTCCCAAAGAGGTGTTTCCCATGAAAGAGAATTACCAGAAACAACTGGACACTATCACTTTCAAACTCACGAACAAGCCCCGCCTGCTCCTGCAAAGCTGCTGCGGGCCATGCTCGACCTACGTACTCAGCTATTTGACGAAGTATTTTGACATTACATTACTATACTATAATCCCAATATCCAACCCCGGGAGGAATATGACCTGCGCCTTTCCAACCAGCGCAAGGTCCTTGCCGCCATGCCGGAAATTCACATCTTGGAGTGCGATTACGACGGGGAAGCTTACGATGAAGCCATCCGGGGATTGGAAGCCGAACCGGAGGGCGGTGACCGCTGCACGGTGTGTTTTCAGCTGCGTTTGGAAGAGACTGCACGGCGTGCCGCGGAAGGAAAGTTCGATTATTTCTGCACCACGCTGACTGTTTCGCCCCATAAGGATGCCCCGCGAATCAATACCATTGGTCGGGCGCTGGAAGAACGGTACGGCGTGCGCTGGCTGCCGTCGGATTTCAAAAAGCGGGAGGGCTACAAGCAGAGCATCACCCTGTCTCAGGAATTGGGACTGTACCGCCAGGATTACTGCGGTTGCCTGTATTCCAAAAATACTTGACAGGAAGTGCCAAAATAGGGTATAATCAATGCTCGGATTGCTGCGCGGAAAATTTCCGTGTTGAGCATAGATTCTACGATTTGAAAGGAGAGACAAGAACATGACAAAGCGTACCTATCAGCCCAAGAAGCGTCACGCACAGAAGGAGCACGGCTTCCGCAAGCGGATGTCCACCGCCAACGGCCGCAAGGTTCTGGCCCGCCGCCGCGCCAAGGGCCGCAAAAAGCTCAGCTATTGATTCCGATTGAATGCGGAAGCATTCAATCGAGGGGATGCATGATTTTGCTGCCCTCTCTGGGCACAACAAAATCATGAACAGTATTTTTGTCCCGGCGAAGTTGGGCCAGAAATGATTGAAATTTGTTCTGCTCTGCGGAGTGGAATTCTGTGAAGCTTTGCTTTGCAGAGGGGGCGACAACGTGGAATTTACAGATACTTTAAAAAAGAACTATGAATTCCGCCGGTTGTACAATAAAGGAAAAAGCGCAGTCACACCGTATCTGGTGGTGTATGCAAGGCGGACAGGCCATCCGGGCAATCGCTTGGGGGTCACAGTGTCTAATAAAGTCGGTAAGGCAGTGGTGCGAAACCGCGTTCGCCGGAGATTGCGGGAGATTTATCGCCTGCACGAAGGCGCACTTTGCCGTGGTACGGATTTGGTGATCGTGGCCCGAAACAGAAGTGTAAATGCGGAATATACCCAGTTGGAGAAGGCGTATTTAAAGGCCTGCAAGCAACTGGGGCTTTTGTGCGAAAAGACAGAGGATGCAATATGAAGCGAATTTTTTTGTCTTTGATCCGTTTTTACCGAAAAAATATTTCCCCGTACACACCGCCTACCTGCAGGTTTATCCCCACCTGTTCCCAGTATGCGTTGGAGGCCATTGAAAAGTACGGCGCCGCCAAAGGCGGCTTTTTGGCTTTGAAGCGCATTGCAAAGTGTCACCCCTTTCACCGAGGGGAGCACGATTTTTACGACCCGGTCCCCTGACCGGGAAAACAGAATATAGGAGATACTGAATGTCAATCATTACAGTGCCTTTTTCCTGGCTTTTGATGCAGTTTTATGACCTGTGCGGCAATATCGGCGGTGCGGTCATCTTATTTGCGTTGGCGGTGAATTTGATTCTCATGCCCTTCATGGCCAAGAGTAAAAAGAGCATGATGCACCAGTCCCGGCTCCAGCCCAGGATTCAGCAATTGCAGGCCAAACACGGCGGCAATCCCCAGGTCCTTAATCAGGAGATGTCCAAGCTGTACCGGGAAGAGGGCGTCAAACCGATGTCCGGCTGTTTGTGGTCTTTGATCCCGTTCCCCATCCTGATCGTGCTGTACAGCGTGATTCGCAAGCCTATGAGCGTGATGATGGGGCTGAGTGCGGATGCGGTGAATGCTATCCGGAGCACCCTTGAGAATATGGGGCTGCTGGCAACGGAATTGACCACCAAACAGGAGCAGTACCTGGAAATTACGATGACGCAGCTGTGCCATGAGCACTTTGACCAACTATCTGGCGTAGTAGACGGACTCAAGGATATCAGCTACGACTTTTTGGGTATGAACCTGGGCAACAATCCCACGCTGTTTTTCTGGAATACAGAGGAATTTGCGGCTGGAAATTGGTGGCCGGTAGTTGGTCTGTTCCTGATCCCCTTTGTGTCTGCGCTTGTGTCTTGGCTGTCTCTGAAGATTTCCATGACCATGAATCCTGCTACGGCGGGAACGGATGCCCAGACGCAGCAGATGCAGGCCACCAACAAGAGTATGCAGATTATGATGCCTCTGATGTCCCTGTGGATCGGCTTTGGAATGCCTGCCACCATGGGTGTGTACTGGATTTTCAATTATCTGTTCAACACGGTCCGTGACTTTGTCCTCACCAAGCACTATAAAAAGAAGCTTTATGAGGATGACGTGGAATGGCGGGAGCGCGAGAGAAAGCGGGAGCTTGAGGAAGCTGAGCAGGAGCGAAAGCGCGAAGCTGCGGAGCGCCGCCGTGCCACAGGCGAGATCATGGAAAACAAAAATATCAGCAAGAAAAAGCTGCAGGCTGCTGAAAAGCAGAAGCTGGAAGAAATGAAGGCCGCTGCCATCGCTGCAGACAAAGCTGCCCGCAGGGAGCGTCTGGGCGTAGTAGAAACGGAAACACCTGCGTCTCAGGTAGGCAATCGCCGTTATGCCCGTGGCAGGGCCTATGATCCCGACCGCTTCGGCAAGCAGGAGGAAACTCCCAACGAAGCGGCGGATATGGAACAGGAAGAAACACAGGAGAGTACCTTATGATAAAAAGTATAGAGAAATCCGGCAAAACGGAAGACGCGGCCATTGCTGCCGCTCTGGAAGAACTGGGACTTTCCCGGGATGATGTCCAGGTAGAGATCCTGGAACGGGCCAAGTCCGGATTCCTTGGAATCGGCGCTTCTCCCGCTGTGGTGAAGGTGTCCTATGAGGCTTCGGATGAGCCTGCCCCCAAGGCAGCTCCTGTTGAGACGAAAGAAGCGGCACCGCAGCCGAAGAAAGAGATTCCCGCGCCGCCGGAAAACATGGATGCCAACCATACGGCGGTATACGAGTTCCTCAGTGGTCTGATGGAGCACATGGGTGTGCCTGCCGTCATCACCATGACGGATAAAGAGGACGGCGGAATCAACGTGGACCTGTCTGGCAAAGGTATGGGCGCAGTGATCGGCCGCCGGGGCGAGACGCTGGATGCTATTCAGCACCTGACAAATTACGCTGTGAACCGCGGCCGAGATGACCGCCTACACATCAGCGTGGACGCGGAAGCCTACCGCGCCAAGCGGGAGGAAGCCCTGATCCGTCTGGCGGAGAAGATGGCGGCGAAGGCCATCAAGTATAAGCGCAGCATGGCCCTGGAACCGATGAACTCCTATGAGCGTCATGTGATTCATGCGGCCCTTCAGGATTACGAGGGTGTGACCACCAGCTCCATCGGCACCGAGCCCAACCGCCGTGTGGTGGTGAGCTACGAAAAGCCGGCGCATGAGGAGCCGGAGAGCAAGCCCCCTTCCAGAGAATGGGCCTGAACACAAAATAAAAAGAAGCGTATATTGTACGCTTCTTTTTATTTTTTCTATTTCCGGAGATACTTTTTCCATGGAAATGAAAATTTTTTTGATCTTGGAAACAGCACTGTACGGAACCTTTTTCCTACTGGGGCGGCAGATTGGGATTTTTCTGAAATACGTCTCCATCCTCCTGTGTGCGGTCTATGCCCGGCCGGGGGAGCGCCGAGTGGCTCTTGCATTGGCATTCACAGTTTTGGCGGACCTGTTTTTGCTGGTGCTGGGGAACTATTTGGAGTTGGGTGTGGCGCTGTTTATTGCCGTGCAGGCGCTTTACGCCCGGCACGTCGGGCGGGAAACCCGGGTAACGCTGTGTCTGCGTGCTGTGTTGACGTTGGCGTTTTGGGGTGTTTTGCTGTGGCTTGATTTGTGTACGCCCCTGAACCTGCTGGCGGGCGTGTATTTCCCGCAATTGCTATGCAACGCGGCGCTGGCGTGGAAGCGAGACCGGGTGTTGGCCCTGGGGCTGACCCTGTTCATTGGCTGCGACGTCTGCGTGGGCCTGTGGAACCTGTTCGGCATTGCAGGCGCGGGCATGTGGGCGTTCTATTTGCCGTCACAGGTGTTGATCGCACTGCATGGAAGAAAAGCACCGGGAGATTAATGCCCTCGGTGCTTTTCTTTTCGCTTTTGCTGCCGGATGGCGAACTGCCGGGCTTCCTCGGCGGCCTTTTTTGCTTTGCTATGTTCCCTGCCAACCGCTTTTTGTGTATCCCGTTGCGCTTGCAGGGCCTGCTGTGCCTTGGTGCCGATGCCTTGCCGCTCCATATCCCGTTTCGCTTTCTTTTTCAACCGCTTGGGACTGACCGGAACGGTCCGGTCATCCGCATCGACAGCAGTACTGAACGTCAGATGCCGGTATTGTCCGCATATGAATGCGTAGATCTCCGTGTCCTTCGGCTGGGCACCAAACATGACTTTACATACAGACAAGCGTCCGTCTTCGACACGTTCGAATACCCCGACCCAAAAGGGGTCCTCAAAAAATACCGTAAACCGTTCTTCGTCCATCAACGAACCCTCCTTATTTCTTTTGACGCGGTGAAAAACGGACGACCCGGAGGGAAGGCTACTGATGCGCAGTGCGCACGGCTGGACTACCGACCAGCCAGTGTTTTTATTCTCACGTTTGTATGCGTCTGATCACATTTTATCAGACTGACGTGCCGCTGTCCAGCCTTCCCTTGAAAAACCGTGCTTCTGGGTGTATACTCAAACTGAGATAAGAAATTGCTCTGATCCTTCTTTTCGATAACAGAAAATGTCCCTACTGCGGAAATTCTGCGTGGACAAAAAGGCGCGGATTTAGATATGGGATCATGCACGGATATTGCCCTCATTGGGCAAACCGCTTGGATGATGATATGCTTATCCCATTTTCCCGGAAAAAGATAGCCGATTGGTTCAAGGAGGAATCACCATGAAACTCAAAACCGTGAAAATTCTGGAATGTGTGCTCATTGCACTTGCTGTGCTGTGTCTGGCGCTGCTGTATGTGAAGGAGAGCACTGTCATCGGTGTTGTGGGGGGCCTGTGCCCGCTTGGAGCACTTGTGGTCAATGTGTTGTTCTGGCGTTGCCCGAAGTGCGGCAGATGGCTGGGTCGGGATTCCAAACATTTCTGCACCCACTGCGGCACTCCTCTGGACCGGGAAAACGGCAATTGACTTTCTGTGGAAAAAAGGATAAAATATACTGATAAACCATACAAAGGAGCGGACCATGGAGGCATTGACCTTTGGAACGGGGAAAATTCTTTCCCACGCGTATATCGTTGCCTCTCAGTCAGAGGCTGCGCGGAACCAGGCGGTGCTGGAGATTGCTGGTGCGGCGGTGTGCTCCGGTGCGGGGGCTTTAAAGCCCTGCGGGCTCTGCCGGGACTGCCGAAAGGTCAAGGCCGGTGTGCATCCGGATATCATTCAGGTGCGCCGGGAGACGGATGACAAAGGTAAGCAAAAACGGGAGATTCGGGTGGATCAGATCCGGGAGATGATCGGACAGGCACAGATCATGCCTAACGAAGCGGACGGAAAGGCTTTCATCGTTCAGGAAGCGGAGACCATGAATCCCAGTGCCCAAAATGCGCTTCTGAAGCTTTTGGAGGAGCCACCTGGCGGCGTAGTGTTGATTTTGTCTACCGCAGCGCCGGCGATGCTTTTGCCCACGATCCGGTCCCGGTGCATTGAACTGAATGTGAACCAGGATGCGCCGGCGCTCTCTGATGAGCAGCGGCAGGAGGTCGTGGAGTATTTGAAGTATGTTTCCACCGGTCGGAAATCGGAACTGCTGCGGTGGTGCAATGAAAAAGCGGCGCATACGGATACTGCCGGCACAATAGAGTTTGTGAAAAGCGTGAAAACAATTGTCACAGATGTGCTTTGTGGCCGGGAACCGTTCTGTGATTTGAAGCGGGAACAACTTTGGCTGGTGTTGACACTTCTGGAGCGGTGTGAGGAAGCGCTCTCGGTGAATACGGGAATCAAGCACATATTCGGTTTGATAGCCGTGAAGAGTATCGGGGATGGTGCCCCGGAGAAATGAGGAAATCATAAGTGACAGATGTAGTCAGTATTAAATTCAAGCCCTGCGGTAAGGTGTATTACTTTGCGCCCAACGGTACGGAACCTAAGGAAGGGGACCGCGTAGTGGTGGAGACCAGCAACGGCAGGGAAATGGCCCTGTGCGCCCAAGGGGTGCACGCAGTATCCGATGACCGGGTGGTCCAGCCCTTACAGCCGGTGCTGCGGGTAGCCGACGCACAGGATATGCAGACCCTGGAAAATAACAAGAAACGGGAAGCAGAAGCCTTCCAGATCTGTAAAAAGAAAATTGCCGAGCATGGGTTGGACATGAAGCTGGTGGAAGTGGAGTGCAGCTTTGAAGGGAATAAGATCACGTTCTTTTTCACTTCGGAGGGGCGCGTGGACTTTCGGGAACTGGTAAAGGACCTGGCATCTGTGTTCCGCAGCAGGATTGAATTACGACAAATCGGTGTGAGGGATGAGGCGAAATCGATTGGTGGTATCGGCATTTGCGGGCGGCCGTTTTGCTGCAGTGAATTTTTAAGTGAGTTTTACCCGGTATCTACAAAGATGGCGAAGGTTCAGAATTTATCTCTGAATCCCAAGAAAATCTCCGGTTGTTGCGGCCGGCTCATGTGTTGCCTGCGCTATGAGCAGGAAGCCTATGAGGATTTGGTGAAAACAGTACCGAAAAACGGCGCGTTTGTGCAAACACCGGATGGCTACGGCAATGTGACACAGATTGATTTGCTGCGTCAGACCGTAAAGGTCCGCTTGGATGGCGCCAGCCCCGTGGAGCAAAAGCTTTATACAGCAGAGCAGGTGGCGGCGATCCCCGGCGGCCGCCCCAAGGCGGGCGAACCATTGCCTGATATATTGAAATATGTACCGCCAATCAAGGCGGCCCCGGAAAAAGTGGATGATGAATGGGCAGATATCGTTTTGTTAGACGAATATCAGGACCAGGAGAAGCAGAAGGCCCGGAAGGAGCGTCTTGCTGCGGCGGAAAAGGCAGAGCAGGAGGCGCGGGCCAAGTATGAAGGGCAGCACAGAAGTGGGAGGAACCGCCGCAGAGGCGGTGGGCGTGGCCGCAGCAATTCCGGCGGTCCGCAAAAGCCGCAGGGAGAGGCGAGGCCCAAACAGGAGCAGGACAAGCAGAGTGACTCCCAAACCCAAAAGAAGCAATCCAGAAGGCCTCAGCAAAAAAAGCCGCAGCAAGGAGCTTCCCAAGCTGAAAAACCTCAGACGAAATCCGTAACCGAGGGCAGCGAGAAGAAGTCCAACAATCATCATCGCCGGCGGCGGAGACCCACTAACGGCAATAAGCCCAAGCAGGCAAAGCCGGAAGAATAAAAAAGAGCGACCCTCGGTCGCTCTTTTTTGCAGCATTCACAAAATCAGCCCGCCGTCTGCGGGGATGATGGCGCCTGTCACGAAACGGCAGGCATCGGATGCCAGCATGGCTGTGACGCTTGCTACATCTTCGGGATATCCATTGCGCCCAAGGGCGGCAGATTCCGCGGTAGCGTTCAGTTCTTCCCGGGTGAACGATGCCAGCATGTCTGTTTCGATACACCCCGGAGCGATGGCATTCACGCGAATGCCGGAAGGCCCCAATTCCCGGGCCAGAGACTTGGTGAGCCCTTCCACGGCCCCCTTGGTGGCGGTGTAGGCGGCCTCGCAGGAGCCGCCGGCCTTCATCAGCACAGAGGTGGTGTTGATGATGATTCCATGCTTGATGTGGATCATATGAGGCAAAGCGCAGCGTACACAGTGGAAGATGCCGCCCACATTCACGGCGAATAACCGGTTCCATTCCGCACTGGTCATGTCTGTGATGAGTCCGCCCCAAGCAATGCCTGCGTTGTTCACCAGCAGTTCCACCGGTCCCATGGCATGGAACATGGCCTGAACCTGTTCCGGGTCGGCAACATCTGCCCGAAAAATTCGGGTATTCAATTCCTTTCCCAATGCTGCGGCTTGGGTCTCGGACTGAAAATAGTTGATATTCACTTCCCAGCCCTCCGCCGCCAATGCCCTGGCCGTGGCGGCTCCAATGCCCCGGGATGCCCCGGTGACGAGTGCACGTTTTTGCATGATGTCCTCCCCCAAAATACTTTTTTCTATTTTACCATAAATGAAACATTTGTAAAAGTATTTCGTCTGATGTATAATGAATTCAATCACGCTGAAGGGAGCGCGCCATGAATCACAATCATACGGTAAAGACCACCGCTTATATTGCCGGTATGGTCGTTCTGTTTTTCATACTGATTGCTGTGCTGGGCATTATGTCCGGCATCCTTCCCCTGCGGGAATACGCAGATGCGCCGGAGCCTACACCCACGCCGGAGGTGGTGAATACTCCCGCACCGCCTGTTGCTCCCACGCCCACGCCGGACCCTGAGCATCCGGAGGTCCCGGACATGATTCTGGATGAGGAGCACCAGGTGTTTGCAGTGAATGTGACCTACAGCCGGGGTGGTACGGCCACGCCGTCCGGTATGACTACGGTGGTGAAGGGCGGCAGCATCACCATCATGATTTTGCCGGATGAGGGCTATGCGGTGGAATCCGTTACCGTCAATGGTGAAACTGTTCAGACGGAGGGAAGCCTGACTCTGTCGGATGTACAGGCGAATCAGTCAATTTATGTATCCTTCCTCCATGTGGCGGCCCCCACGCCGCCTGTCGGTACCGTCAACACGCCGGACCCGGATTGGAATCCTTTCGCGTCCCCGACGCCGGAAGTGAAGACGGACCCGGATGTTATGACGGAAACAGAGTGAATGTAAAACCGGAGAATCACACTTCAAAAGGAACAGAAAAACCATCCCACAGCTGTGGGGTGGTTTTTATATTTCCTCAATGGAAACTTCTTCTATTTTCCCGTCCTCAATCATGATCCGTGCCCAGGTGTTGCGCGTGCCGCTCCCGGCGGTGCCGGGATTCACGACATACAGCCCCTCCACCCAGTCATTCACCGGACGATGGGTGTGGCCGTACAATACCATATCAGCCCCTTGAAAATAGGCGGCGTTGAACAGGGAAGCGGTCTCATACTTCACCCGGTAGTTGTGCCCGTGGGTGAGCATCAATGTCACACCCTGCACGGTGATGCACTTCATATCCGATTCTGCAGGGGCATAGTCACAGTTCCCGGGAACACATTCCAGAGGAATCTCCGGGAACAGCTCCCGCAAACGGTAGGCATCGCGGATGTGGTCCCCTAAATGAAGGATCAAATCAGGTTTTTCTTTCAAAATGATTTGCTGCACCCCAGATATTTTCTTGTGGGTATCGGAAAATACGGCGATTTTCATAGAATACCTTCTTTCGTTGTCACGGATAGTCGTACCGTGAATATACTGGTAATGGAATCCAAAGGGATGGGAGATGAATCCGATGATGAAGAATTTTCAGAGCATGGAAAAACAGCTTGTAGAGAGCGGTAAGGCGGATAAGATCAAAGCTATTGCGGACTCTGCCGATGGCCAGCGTCTGGCCGGAAAACTGGATGCGAAAAAAGTGGAGCAGGCGGCCAAAAGCGGGGATGCGGAGGCGCTGCGGGGGATCCTTCTGGAAGTGTTGGGCACCGGCGAGGGAAAGCGTCTGGCCGAGCAGCTGCAAAAAGCCATGAAAGATTGACGATTTTGAAGGGAGGGCCGGGGAATGTCAGAATTTGAGGACAGATTGAACAGCATCCTCAACGATCCGGAGCAAATGGATAAAATTGCCAGCATGGCAAAATCGCTCATGGGCGGCGGGGCAGATCCCGGCCCCCAGGAGGCTCCAAAGGCCGACAGTGGCATATCCTCCATTCTGGAGGGTGTGGACCCGGGAATGATGCAGCGGGTGATGAAGATGATGTCCGGCATGAATCAGGGGCCTGATGAAAACACGGCATTACTGGAGGCCATGAAACCGTTCCTGAAAGAAAAGCGCCGGGCCAAGATGGACCGTGCCCTGAAGCTGGCAAAAATGGCCAAGATGGCGCAGCTTGCGTTTGGCGATTTGGGAGGGATCTTCCGTGTATAGATACCAGGGGAATACCGGCCGATATATATGGGTGCCGGATGACCCGGTCAGAGAGGCCGCACCCGGGTCCGGTCGGCAAAGACCGAGCCAGCCACCTCCGCCTGAGGAACCCGGCAGGAGGAGGGACGCACGGCGCAGAGGAACAGACGAACCGGAATCACCATTCTCTGCCCTTCGTGACTTGGGCGGAAATCTGGGAGGCATTTTATCCGGCGTGTTTCCGGATGGTTTTGAAATGGAGGATGCGCTGCTGCTTCTGGTGCTGTTCCTCATGTATAAGGAGACCGGAGATAAGGACCTGCTCATTATCATGGGCGCCATGTTTCTGCTGTGACCGTTCACACGCAGACAGGCGCCCATACATTATCGCGTATTTGCGGTTGAGATCCGGTAAGCACTGGCCGGCGCCGCATCAGTTTTTGGCGGGAGAAATACAGTATCATCGGGGATGGAGGCATCCACAGTACCGCCGGTCATGCGGTAGATCAGCGTTTCACCGTCATAGCTTTCCGCTGCGGCCAGCAAACCATCTGCGGCGGATACCCAGAGGGTTGTGTGATAGCCGAAATTAGCGGTATCATAACTGGCATAAACGCACCATATGCCATTATGCTCCTCGTATCCGGCGGCGGTGATCTTCTGTGGGGACAAGCTCAAAAGGTCCTCATATGTGAGCGTGCGCAGCCATTGGTCCCCATCCCAAGGGGTTGCATCCTCAGAGAAAAAAGCCTGGTCGCTGCCATCGTACCAAATCCATGTACCATTTTCTGTGGTGAGGACATAACGCATACCCTGCTGGGTGATGGATGTGATCTTGGTACTGGTGCCGGATGCCTGCACCGTGAACTCCGCGGCTGAGGCGCCTCCATTCCAGAAATCTTCCACAGTGACAGACCGGGTATACCCATCCGGCCGCACCATGGAGGCGATGACAGCCTGCACAGTTTCCGGTGTAACAGAAGCATACTGTGCTAACATGTTGTCAGATACCTGCGGCCCCTCTAAGCGGTTTTCATCCGGTAACTCTACAGGGGGAGTGGGAACGGGAGAGTTCAAAGTGACAACGATATAAATGAGAACTGCGGCCAGCAAAAGTACAGTGGCGGCGATAAAAACAGTAGGGCGTTTATGCTTCATACAGAAAAAGCCTCCGGTGGGAAAACCTTACGGCCGAAGTGATACAAAATCGCATCCACGATACGGCGGCAGGCCATTCCGTCGCCGTAGGGATTGACAGCTTGTGCCATCCTGTGATAGGCGCTCCGGTCGGTCAAAAGCTCTGTAGCCATGGAAACGATGGCATCAGTTTCCACTCCCGCCAGTTTCACGGTTCCAGCGGCGACAGCCTCAGGCCGTTCCGTTTCTTGGCGCAGAACCAGTACAGGCTTGCCGAGACTGGGAGCTTCTTCCTGAATCCCGCCGGAATCCGTCATTACCAGAAAACTCCGGGACATTAAACGGTGCATATCAATGGCATCCAGCGGAGAAATAAGTGCAATGTTGGAAATGCCATCCAAGATCTGGTTGGCCGTTTCCCGAACGACCGGTGCGGGATGCACCGGGTAAACGACCTGTACATCCGGGAACTTCCCGGCAATCAGCCGCACAGCGGTGAAGATTTGTTCCATGGGAGCACCGTAGTTTTCCCGCCGGTGGCAGGTCATGGCAATGATACGTTTTTCATCCAGCGGCAGGGCATTCAATTCCGGGGAAGTGAAGCCTTTTCCGGTAACGGTATATTTCATGGCATCAATGACTGTGTTTCCAGTGATGTAGATGCCGTCAAAAATTCCTTCCCGGTTGAGATTTTTCATGTTGTTTCCCGTTGGGGAAAAGTGCAAGTCTGCCATGCGCCCGATGAGCTGCCGGTTCATTTCTTCCGGATAAGGCGAAGCTTTATCGAAGGTCCGGAGCCCAGCTTCCACGTGGCCCACGGGCACTTTCCCGTAAAATGCAGTGAGAGCAGAGGCGAAAGCTGTGGTAGTATCTCCATGGACCAGAACCAAATCGGGCTGTGCCCGCTCCAGAATATTGCCCAGGCCTTCCAAAACCCGGGCAGTGATATCCGTCAAAGTCTGCCCTTGATGCATGATATTCAAATCGAAATCAGCAGTCAGACCGAAACAGTCCATCACAGAATCCAGCATCTCCCGATGCTGGGCAGTGACACACACAAGACTTTCGATTTCCGGACATTTTTGCAGCTCCAGTACCAGCGGAGCCATCTTAATGGCCTCCGGCCGGGTGCCAAATACAGACAGAACTTTAATGTTTTGCATGATCGGTATCCTCTTTTGGGTGATATTCATGACCCTTCAAGGTATCACGGATGAATTTTCCAACAGCACATGCGGCCAGTGCGGCAAACACCAGCAAGCCGATTTTCAGCTTTCCGGTGGATACAATGACCACGGCGGTGAGACCCAACAGGGCGGAGATGGCGTACAGAACTGCCACAGCCTGCTTTTGGGACAGGCCCATATCAATGAGGCGATGGTGAAAATGGCCCCGGTCTGGCGTAAATGGGCTTTGCCCGTGCAAGATCCGGCGGCAGAAAGCAAAGGCGGTATCCACCAGTGGGACGGCTAAGGCCAGCACCGGCACCAGGAAGGTCACCACGGCGTAGAATTTAAACATCCCCACTGCCGAAGTCGTGGCCAGAACATAGCCCAGTAGCAATGCGCCGGTATCACCCATGAAGATTTTTGCGGGATTGAAGTTATAGGGTAAAAAGCCCAGACAAGCCCCCATAAGGGCTGCCAGAATGATGGCTACATTTCCCTCAGACACCAGGAGCGCCACCACGAACATGGTCAGACATGCAATGGTGGATACGCCGCAGGCCAGTCCATCCAGCCCGTCGATCAGATTGACAGCGTTGGTCACGCCTATGATCCATAAAATTGTGAAAGGGATGGACAGAAGCTCCAGCGCCAGATATTCTGAGCCGCCAAAGACATTGGGGTTCATGAAAAACTCAATAACCACTCCGTGCAGTACTGCAATCACAGCGGCCAGGATCTGCCCCAACAATTTCACGATGGCCCGCAGGGACAGGATGTCATCAATGGCGCCTACAGCCACGATTACGATTGTTCCCAGCAAAATACCCTGAACCTGTGTGGTGATATCCGCGAACAGGACCACCGACAGCAAAAAGCCGATAAAAATAGCCAGTCCTCCCATGCGGGGGATGGGGTGGTCGTGGACCCGACGCTTTTCTGTGGGGATGTCCATGGCACCGATTTTTACAGCAAAGGACTTTACAATAGGGGTCATGGCGATACTCAGGCCAAAGGCCACTGCCACTGCTAAAATAAGCTTAATCCAAAGAGAGGCTTCTGAAAGTAACACAGTGTTATTCTCCAATCAGGGCTCGGCCACCAGACCGATCTTTTTCTTAACTTTCCGCATGGTTTTATTGGCCACATAAGACGCCTTCTCCGCGCCGGCTTTATACACGCTTTCCAGGTAGGCTTTATCCTGCATGATACGAAGAGACTCCTCCCGTAAAGGCCGCAGGACCTCCACCACGGCTTCACCCACCTTGGGCTTGAATGCACCGTAGCCCAGCCCGTCGAACTCGGCTTCAATGGCGGCATAATCTTTTCCGGTGCAGGCGGCGTAAATTTGCATCAAGTTGGATACGCCCGGTTTATGTTCCACATCGAAGCGCACACAGTGTTCGGTGTCAGAATCGGTCACGGCCCGCTTGAACTTCCGCAGAATGACCTCCGGTTCGTCCATGAGGTACACACAGCCGTTCTGGTCATGGTCGGACTTGCTCATCTTGTTTTCCGGAGAGGTCAAACTCATGACCCGGGCTCCCACCTTGGGAATATAGGGCTCGGGGACCTTAAATGTCTCGCCGTACAGGTTGTTGAACCGGGTGGCGACGTCCCTGGTCAGCTCCACGTGCTGCTTTTGATCCTGACCCACGGGCACGAAATCCGGCTGATACAGCAGAATGTCTGCTGCCATGAGACAGGGATAGGTAAACAGCCCGCCATTGATGTTGTCGGCGTTTTTGGCGCTTTTATCCTTAAACTGTGTCATGCGGGACAGCTCGCCGAACATGGTATAGCAGGAGAGGATCCAGCCCAACTCCGTATGCTGGCGCACGTGGCTCTGGATGAACAGGGTGTTTTTCTCCGGGTCCAGCCCGCAGGCAATGTATTGGGCCAGTTGATTCAGTGTGCGTTTTCGCAGCTCCGCCGGCACCTGCCGCGCCGTAAGGGTGTGCAGGTCGGCCATAAAATAATAACAGTCAAACTGGTCCGCCAGCTCTGCCCAGTTCCGGATGGCCCCCAGATAGGACCCCAAGGTTAAATCCCCGGAGGGCTGGATGCCGGACAGCATCACTTTTTTTGCGGTTTCTTCCATCGATATATCCTCGTTTCCTTTTATTTCAGTCCATAAGTCTGCGCCAATTTTGCAAAGCCGTCCATAGAACCTTTTATCGTTTTTGGGCTGACGCAGTAAGCGACCCGCACATAGCCCGGGCATTGGAACGATGTTCCCGGCACCAGCAGGATGTTGTATTTCTTTGCTTCCGTTACGAATTCCTTTTCATCAGGGATCGGGGACTTCAGCCAGAGGTAAAATGTGCCTTCCGGCTTGGCACAGGTGTAGCCGAGTTTGGACAATCCCTCATACAGCAGTTTGCGGTTGGTGTCATAAGCAGCGATGTCGCAGGATTCCATGATGCACCGCTGGACCACTAGCTGCATCAGGGATGGCGCGTTCACAAAGCCCAGCACTCGTCCGGACACGCTTACCGCGCCCCGGAGCAGTTCGTAATCGTCCACCCGGTCCGGGATGGACAGATAGCCGATGCGCTCACCCGGCAGGCTCAAACTTTTGGACCAGGAATAGCCCACGATGGTGTTGCGGTAATACTTCGGCAGATAGGGCACCTCGGCCCCGTCGAAGGCCAATTCCCGGTAAGGCTCGTCGGAGAGCAGATAAATGGACGTGCCGTATTCCTTCTGCTTTTCCTCCAGCACCGCCGCCAGCCGCTCAATGACCGCCGCGGGATAAATCACACCGGTAGGATTGTTGGGATTGTTGATGATGAACGCCTTGGTTTTCGACGTAACGGCCCGGCGGATCCCCTCAATGTCCGGCATGAAGCCGTCCTCCTCCTTGGCCGGCACCGGCACCAGCACGCCGCCGAAATTGCGGACATAGTGCCCGTATTCCAAAAAGAACGGCGCGGACACCAGTACCTCGTCCCCGGGATTCAGCAGGGCCTTCAGCGTAATGTTCAGCCCCCCGGCGGCACCCACGGTCATAATGATATTGTCCCCGGAGAGAGCATCTCCAAATCGCTCATTGATATACTCCGCCACGGTCTGCCGCACGGCGGGAAAGCCGTCATTGGCCATATAGCCGTGTACGGTGTTGGGGTCCATGGTTTCCAGAATCTCGGTGACAGCGGTTTTTACGCTCTCGGGAGGGGGGAAGTAAGGGTTGCCCAGGGAAAAGTCAAACACCTTATCCGCACCGTACAGTGTTCGCAGACGGTTGCCCTCTTCGAACATTTCCCGGATGGCAGAATTATTGGCTGCCACCTGAGCCATTGTCTCGTTGATCATGTTGACTCCTCCACTTGGTATAAAATTCTAATAAAGTATCTTACCACGCTTTGCCATGGAATACAACAACAAAGTTGTCACCATCCGTGCGACAAAAAATTTTACCTGCACGCTTTCGTGTAAGACAACCGCGGCGGGTTCTTGACATTTCCGGACTGTTCTCCTACAATAGGATGTGGACAAAATCCCATCTAATGGAGGAATATATATGGAACACCAAGCATGGTTTGAGGAAATGGAAGCCCATATTCCCAAAGGAGAGGTACGCACCCGTTTTGCCCCGTCCCCCACGGGTTATATGCACATCGGCAATCTCCGCACGGCACTGTATACATACCTCATCGCTAAGCGGCTGGGGGGTAAATTTATCCTACGCATCGAAGATACGGACCAGGAACGCTTCATCGAGGGGGCCACGGACGTCATTTACAACACCCTCCGTACTTGTAAACTGGATTGGCAGGAGGGGCCAGATATCGGCGGTCCCGTAGGGCCGTATATCCAGACCCAGCGGCGGGAGTTGTACGGCAAATATGCCGAATTGCTCATTGCCAAAGGCGGCGCTTACCGCTGCTTTTGTAAAGCGGACGAAGGTACCGTACCTGTGACGCTCCCCAACGGTGAAGTAATCAAGAAGCACCAGTGCGGCTGCGGAACATTAACCATAGAAGAGATTCAGGCAAAACTGGATGCCGGAGAGACCTGTGTGATCCGCCAGAAAATTCCCCAAGAGGGCACCACCACATTTGTAGACAGTGTGTTCGGGGAGATCACCGTGCCCAATAACGAGTTGGACGAGAACGTCCTTATTAAGACCGACAGCCTGCCCACTTATAACTTTGCCAACGTCATTGACGATCACCTGATGGGCATTTCTCATGTAGTGCGGGGCAGCGAGTACCTGTCGTCCTCGCCGAAGTACAATCTGCTGTATCAGGCCTTCGGCTGGGAGGTTCCGGCCTACGTGCACTGTTCGCCCGTTATGCGGGACAGTCAGCACAAGATGTCCAAGCGCCATGGGGACCCATCCTTTGAGGATCTTGTGGAACAGGGGTATTTGCCGGCGGCGATTTTGAATTATGTTGCACTTTTGGGCTGGAGCCCCGGAGGAGAACAGGAGATCTACTCTCTGGAGGAATTGGGAGAAGTATTCGATATTTCCGGCATTTCCAAATCTCCTGCGGTGTTTGACATCAACAAGCTCAAGTGGATGAACGCCGAGTATATCAAGGCCATGCCCCCGGAGGACTTCGCCGGAGAGGCAGAGCCCTTTATCCGCCAAGCGGTAAAGAACCCGTCCATAGATGTCAGCCGTATTGCTGGACTCTTACAGCAACGCACGGAGCTGCTGACGGAGATTCCGGAAAAAGTAAACTTTTTTGATGCGCTGGACGCGTACGATTTGTCGCTTTACGAACATAAAAAGTCCAAGGTGGACCAGGCCATCAGCCTGGAGGTGTTGAAAGCAGTCCTGCCGGCGCTGGAGGCCCTGACGAAGTGGGACGATGAGTCTATTCATGATGCCCTGATGGGACTGGCAGAGATCTTGGGTGTGAAAAATGCCGTGGTCATGTATCCTGCCCGCATCGCGGTATCCGGCCGGGCTGTGACGCCTGGCGGCGCGGTGGAGCTCTGCGCCATTCTGGGCCGGGAGGAGACATTGGCCCGCCTGCGGACCGGCATTTCCCGTCTGGAAGCCGGAGCATGAAAGGAGTACCTATGAAACGAAATTTATTTGCCTTATTGGCACTCTGCTTGATGATGGGGAGTCTTTGGGGATGTCAAAAATCAGACCCGGAGCCCACGCCTGCGCCAACGCCCACACAGGGCCCGCAGACCATTGTGGATGTGCATGATGAAAACGAGCAGCCGGATACCATGAACACCACCGTTAATGGGGAAGATGTGACTTTGACGCTGGTGACCGGCAGCTTTCAACGCAGCGGCGGCCCTGATTTTTCTTTGTATGTGAACAAAACTCGCTTTCAGGTGAACGATGTGGATGGCTGCTGCTACCTCACTACCGATGAGGGGCGGACTTACGCAGAGATCGGTTTTCGGGAGAATACGGATGCAGAAATGCTGTCAGCCACGTTTCTGCGGGAGTATGGCAATCTGCAGGATTCCAGCGATTTGGGCGAACAGACGCTTGGAGAGAATACGGCCCGCCAATTGGCCGGATATACCATGGACAGCGCTTTTGAAGCTTGGCTCATTGATGTGGAGGGCGGTTGTGTGACCCTTGTTATTTGTTCTCCGCTGGGAGATGTGTCCGGGGTCAGCTCTGTGGCCACGGATGCGGTCCAATTGATCGATGCGCTCAGCACATTGACATTGACATAAATTAACAGTAAAAAATGCACCTTTCGTGGGAAAATAGCCATAGAAAGGTGCGTTTTTTATGATGAAGAAAAAAGCAAAAATTTTAGCAGTGTCGTATGCTGCGGCCTTGATTTTAGGGCTTAGCGGCTACGCATACGCCGTTTCCGGAACGGCCGGATCTTATCGTTCCTACAACGACATTGAATATCGCCGGGCCATGGCGCAGCTTGTCAACAGCATGGAGCAGCTGGATTCAGCGCTGCAGAAAGGTCAGTATGCTGTGGGCACGGTGGTGACCAGTAAGGTGTATACGCAGGCCTATGCGTCTGCGCAGTCGGCGGGTACGGCGCTGAGCATTTTGCCTTTGGACCAGTATGAGCTGGAGGATGTGGCGGCATTTATATCACAGGTGGAGGAGTATGCCGGAGCAAAGGTTTCTGCTGCCGCCGATGGGATTCCCTTTGGTGATGAGGACCGGAAAACGGCCGGACAATTGGCGGAAATCACCGGACAGATCACCGGGCAGTTGTCCGAGTTGTACCGGTCGTTATCCAGCGGCGGACTCACCATCCGTGGGCCGAAGCTGACAGGCCTGAGGCCGAATGTGCTCAACGAGTCTGAGACAGTATTGGAAGATGAATTTTTGAGTTTGATTTCAGATTTTCCGGAGGCCCCAGAATTAAATTATGACGGCCGCTATTCCTCTGATCACAGTGACGCTTATGCCGGCCTTTCCGGATTGCCGGCTGTGACAGAAACAGAGGCCATGCTGATCGCCCAGGAGCTCCTCCAGCTTCAAGATGGTGCCCTTACGTCCATGGGGCGGTCCGACGGCGCTGCACCGGCGTTCTATTTCAATATCCAGCGGGATACCGGAAATCTTACCATTGCAGTCACACAGGCAGGGGGGAAGGTGCTATTGTATATGAACGATCACTTGGCTACGGAAGAGCATATTTCAGTGGAAGATGCCCGAACAGCAGCCGGAAAATTCCTGGAGCGTGCGGGCTATGAGGGATTTACCGCCTATGAGGAACGGCGGAACTGGGGCCTGCTGGAATTGACGTATGTGTTTTCCGACGGTGAGATTACCAGTCTTGGAGATACGGTAGAGGTTTCTGTGAATTTGGATGACGGCACCATTGCCGGATTTGACGCGGCGGAATTTCTGCGGAATCATGTGGACCATGAGGATACTGCGCCCGGCATCACCCAGGAGGATGCACAGCGAGCCTCCATTCCAGCAGGCTTGACAGTCAACAGCGCGGCATTGACCTACTACACTGCGGAAAGCGGAAAAACCACTCTTTGCTGGCGCTTCCAATGCCAAACCGAGCGGGGAGAGATTTGCCTCATCTATGCCGATGCATCTACCGGAAAACAGGTGGAGATCGTGACGGATACAAAGACATTGACTATGTAAAAATTAAAGAGCTAATCGAAGCGCACTTTACAGCGCTTCGATCAGCTCTGTTAATCTCTGATGAAATTTCCCAACATGGATACCGTCTGTGAATCGATGATTGAGCTCTATGGAAATGTGCAGCACTTTGCGGCCGTTTTCTTCCGCATATTTTCCCCAGGCCAACCGGGGAATGGAATCATCCCGGTCAAAGTCCCGTTCGTTGGTCAGGGCGGTGAGCTCCACCCAAGGCAGACAGGAAATATAGATAAGATCATCTGCTTCCGATGAAATATCAATGAACACGGATTGTGCCGCACTTTGTTCCTTGGCAGCTCTGCAGAAGCTGATGATATCACTCCCGCATGACATCGTCACGATGTGGAACTGATCACTGCCGGGATGCAGATCCGTAAAGCTGGGGGAGCGCCCCTCAGACAGATACAACTGACCGTCTTTCAGCAGATAACAAAAAGCCTCCACCTGGTTGATCGCCTGGGTGCATAGATAGGTTAGGGCATAGTAAAAAGAAATCCCATTTTCCTTCACAAAGCGATACAGATTCGTGACATCCTGCCGGAAGGTCACGCTGAAAAAAGGCTGGGACATGGGGGAGAAGAAGTCAAATACTTCTTTTCGGGGCCAGCTGCTCATATCAATAGGCGTCATCATGCGAGGTACTCCACTTCCGGCCAGGGCCCGAGATTTTTCGGGAAAATCTGCACATGTACTTGCTGCATTTCCCCCGGATAGACAAATACATTGCGGCTGTAATCCACGATACGATAGGCGATTGCCTCGTAAGTAGAGGTTCCGCCGTCTTTCCACTGGCGAGGGATGGGGGTGAACGAAACGATCAGGATTACGATGACGGCGGCCAAAATTTTCCCATTGATTTTCACAGTTGCTCCTCCTCGATTAAAATTTGAATGACTTCCCGCTTTTTCCGCATGGCGTAAAGCATGGTGTTCAGTGTTCCTCCGGAGGCACCGCTATAAGCGGCGATGAGGACAGCGGAATTGTCCACCATGTAACGGTTGCGGCGCATCATGCAGTCGGGGGTATAGCTATGGCTGACGATGGTCTGGTAATCACAGGCGTCGTATAAATAGTCCCAGCGTACTTTCTGTTCAGAAGGCCAAGTCCGGGCCTGGCCCTCGTAAGGAACTGCTGCTTCCAGGGTGATCTCTGGATGCTGCCGGCGCAATTGAAGCACGGCTTCGCCGAAATAGAGGTCACAACCATTGGCCATACCGCAGATATAGTGCCGCACTCCGGACGCATATACCGCTTCCGCCGCGTCATAGATTTTTTGTTTCAGCGCGATACACCGGGGATCGTGCTCCTGGAATTTCCAGGGGAGCTTGGCTGCCCTGTGACCGGTGAAGCAGCAGGTAGTTTCCACAGCCGGCATATCCTACCTCCAATTTGTACAAAAATTGATTTTCATTATTATACATGATTTCTGATTTTAATGCAAGGTATTGCATTTTTCAGGGAATCGCGTATAATAAAGCATAACAACTGAATCGTTGTCTTCGGGGCGGGGTGAGATTCCCCACCGGCGGTAAAGTCCGCGAGCTGTGCGCAGCACGAACCGGTGAGATTCCGGTACCGACAGTAAAGTCTGGATGAGAGAAGATTTCATCATAATTTTGCGCGTCCGTTGACAATGGTCATCGGGCGTTATTTGTTTGAAAAAGAGAAAATGAGGTGTAAGAAATGGCAAAACTGCTTGAATCCGCAAAAGAAAATTTGTCGTTCCTGTTAGTGTGCTTACTGATTTTTCTGGCATTGTTTGCCGTGGCAAAAATCGTGGAAAAAACCTGTCTGAAAACGCTCAAAGAGGTCACGAAAACCAGGCGTATGGCTTATATTGCGATTTTTGGCGTGATTGCAGCGGTGCTGATGTATATTGAGATCCCGTTACCCTTTGCACCCAACTTCTATGAGATTGATTTTAGCGAGGTCCCGGTGCTGATCAGCACGTTTTATCTGGGGCCGGTGGCGGGTGTTACCACAGAATTGCTGAAAGTTATTTTAAAGCTGTTTTTGAAGGGGACATCCACAGTGTTTGTAGGGGACTTTGCCAACTTTGTGATTGGCTGTTCCTTTGTGCTGCCGGCATCTATTGTGTACCATACAAGAAAGTCCAAAGGTACTGCCATCGGCGGTATGGCCCTGGGGACTGCGTGCATGACAATTTTCGGCAGCGCGTTCAATGCTGTTTACCTGATTCCCAAGTATTCCCAGTTATTCGAAATGCCGCTGGATGCCATCATTGGCATGGGGACAGCGGCGAACAGCGCCATCAACAGTGTGACGACTCTGGTCCTGTTTGCCGTAGTGCCGTTCAATCTGCTCAAAGGAGTGCTGGTCTCTATCATCACCTATCTGCTCTACAAGCGCGTGGAAAAAATCCTCATTGTGCGTGAGCAGTGAAATCTCTCCTTGAAACAGCCCAGTCCAAAGGACTGGGCTGTTTGTTTTATAGAATCGTCCCACCGCCCAGGACGGTATCGCCGTCGTACAACACAACGGACTGCCCTTTGCAGATGGCTCGTTGGGGTGTGTCGAATTCAATGTGCGCTGTGCCCGGCCCTGTTGGGGTGACTGTGGCGGGCTGCTGGGCGTGTTTGTAGCGGATCTTCGCTTCACACCGAATGGAATCCGACGGACAGTCAAAGGCACTCCAGTTGAAGTCACAGGCGTTCAGGGAACGAGAGAACAGCTCCTCATCGGTCGAGAGAATGACTGTGTTGCGGGCCATGTCCTTTTCCTTCACATACATGGGACAGGGGAGTGCCAGCCCCAGTCCTTTCCGCTGGCCGATGGTGTACCGCACGATGCCTTTATGAGTGCCCAGCACGTTGCCTTCTGTGTCCTCGAAATTCCCGGCGGGATAGGTTTTCCCCGTATAGCGTTCTATAAAGCCCGGGTAGTCTCCGTCTGGAACGAAGCAGATGTCCTGGCTGTCCCGTTTTCGGGCATTGAGAAAGCCTTGCTCTTCTGCGATGCATCTGGCGGCATCCTTGGTCATCCCACCTAAAGGAAACAATGTCCGGGCCAATTGCGCCTGGGTGAGCCCATAGAGCACATAAGACTGGTCCTTGCTCTCGTCCAGCCCCTTTTTCAGCAGAAACCGCCCGTGCTCCTCCGCAATGCGCGCATAGTGCCCAGTGACTACATATTCATACCCCAGCTCGTCCATACGCTGAAAGATTTGGCCGAATTTCAGGTACTTATTGCAGTCGATGCAGGGGTTCGGCGTCTCGCCCCGCTCGTAAGCGACCACGAACCGGTGGATCACGCAGCTGCGAAACGCGTCGGTGAAGTTAAACACCTGAAAGGGGATGCCCAGCCGGAATGCCACGCTTCGGGCGTCCTCTACGTCGTCCAGGCTGCAGCAGGTTTTGCTGTCGATGCCCACATCTTCATTGCTGTAAAGCCGCATGGTCATACCCATGCAGTCATAGCCCGCCTCTTTGCACAGGAACGCCGCCACGGAGGAATCCACCCCGCCGCTCATGGCAATCATTGCCCGCTTCATATCCAACACCTGCCTTCCATTGGGAGCATTATAATACAAAACGTCCCCGCTTTCAAGCGGGGACGTTTTTTCAAAGCACCTTAGACAAAAATTCAATGGTTCTTGCTTCTTTCGGATTGGCAAAGAACTCCGCTGGAGTATTCTGCTCCAGAATATGTCCGCCGTCCATGAACAGCACGCGGGTGCCAACCTCCCGGGCAAAGCCCATCTCATGGGTGACCACCACCATGGTCATACCTTCGTTGGCAAGCTCTTTCATGACGTCCAGTACCTCGCCCACCATTTCCGGGTCCAGAGCGGAAGTAGGTTCGTCAAAGAGCATCAGTTTTGGTTTCATGGCCAGCGCCCGCACGATGGCGATGCGCTGCTTCTGTCCGCCGGACAATTGAGCGGGGTAGGCATCCGCCTTGTCGAAAAGACCTACCCGCTGCAAAAGCTTTTCGGCTTCCGCATCGGCTTCCTCCTGGCTCATGAGCTTGGTGCGCACCGGGGCGAGGGTGATGTTCTTGCGGATGGTCATATTGGGGAACAGGTTGAAATGCTGGAATACCATGCCCATCTGCCGGCGGATGCTGTCAATATCCGTCTTGGAATCGGTGATTTCCATGCCGTCAAAGGTGATGGTACCGCCGGTGGGGAATTCCAGCAGGTTCAGGCACCGCAGAAAGGTGGATTTGCCGGATCCGGAAGGCCCGATGACGACGACCTTTTCTCCCGGATGGATGTGCTCGGAGATGTCGTCGAGCACCAGATTGTCTCCAAAAGACTTGGAAAGATGTTTAACGTCGATCACTTTCCCGCAGCCTCCTTTCCAGTTTCCCCTGCATCCAGGTGAGGATCATCACGATCACTAAGTAGATGACGGCCATGCCGAGATAGGGATATGTCACGTCATAGGTCTTGGCGCCTACAGCTTTTGCGTAGTACACCAGCTCCGCGCCGCCGATGGCAGAGACAAGAGAGGTATCTTTCAGCAACGTGATGAATTCATTGCCCAGAGCGGGAAGGGTATTCTTAAACGCCTGGGGAATGACGATATAGCGCATGGTATCCAGATAATTCAAGCCCAGGGAACGCCCGGCCTCGCTCTGCCCCGCGTCTACGCTCATCAGGCCGCCGCGGATGATTTCCGCCACATAGGCCCCGGAATTGATGCCCAGGCCCAGAATACCGACAAGAAACTTATTCCGGCTGGTCTTGAAAATGACGAAGCTCCAGATAAACAGCTGCACCAGCATGGGCGTGCCGCGAATGACGGTAGTATATACCTTGCAGACCACATTGAGAATGCCCAGCACGGGATTGTGGTTTCCCAGACGCTGCTGGTCATGGGCGGTGCGGATGACTGCCACCAGCAGTCCGAGTACGATGCCCAGAATGAGTGCCACAACGGTGAGCTCCAGCGTGGCACCCACGCCCTTGAGATAGAGCTTCCAACGGTCACCCACAATGAATGCAGTATTGAATTTTTGTACAACACTCATCCAAAAATCCATAGGTTTTCCTTTCCCACAAACAGGAAAAGGGCGGCCATTGGGGCCGCCCTTTTCTTTGCGTCAATTATTCGGCGGGGATATACGTATCAATGATTGCCTGGAAGGTACCGTCAGCCTTCAGTTCAGCCAGTGCCGCGTTCACAGCGTCCAGCAGGGCAGTGTTGCCCTTGGCGAAGCCGATGGCATAATCCTCATTGGCGTATTCGGTGTCCAGAATGGTCAGCCCCTCGTTGGCGGCTACAAATGCCTTGGCGGGCTCATTGTCGATAACGACAGCGTCCACCTGGCCATTTACCAGAGCCTGCACTGCGGTCGCGCCGTTGTCGTAGGCGACCACATGGTCATCGCCGTAATCACCGGAGCAGTAGATGAAACCGGTGGTGCCGCGCTGGGTGCCGATGAGTTCTGCATTAGCCAGATCATCCACGGTGGCGATGGCAGAGCCTTCCTTCACGATAATGACCTGCACGCCCTTGGCATAGGTGTCGGAAAAATCCATGACAGCCAGACGCTCTTCGTTCACGGTGATGCCAGCCATGGCGATATCGCTTTGACCGTTCTGGGCAGCCAGCAAAGCGCCGTCAAAGTCCATGTCATCCACGACCAGTTCCAAGCCGAGCTTTTCCGCGATGGCAGTTGCGATTTCCACATCAATGCCCTCAAAAGTGCCGTCGTCCCTGACCATCTCATAGGGAGGGAACGTGGCCTCTGTGGACATATGCAGCTTGCCTTCCTCCACGGTGGTGAAAGCGGGCTCGTTGTTGTTGTCCTCGACCTGCTGGTCGTCGTTATTATTGTCGTTGTTGTCTGTCTTGGGGCCGCAGGCGACCAGCGTAAAGAGCATGGCGACCGCCAGCAGCAGTGCTGCAAACTTTTTCATTTTTATACCTCCAAAATGCAATCCGGCTGCGAATCCCGCAACCGATGGAGCGATATTACCACCGATTCCTGCATTTGTCAATGGAAAACATGAAAAAAATCAAGGAAATCATGAATATTGTGAATAAATATTCAGAACAATATTCAGAATCAAGAAATGCGCAAAAAATTTCTGCGTTATCATAATTATTTTTGCTCTTTTTATTTATTGACATACACTTTTGGCCATGGTAGGATACAAAAGGGTGGTATCCATGATTGGAACAACACTGAAGCGCTTTTTGCGGGAGCGCAATATGAATGTGAACGAACTTTCCAGACGTGCGGGAATCTCTCCGCAGACCTTGTACAGTATTATCAAGCGGGACAGCATGAAGATCGATTTTGACATGTTGCTGAGATTATGCGAGGGATTGGACGTGCCGGTGGAGGTTTTCTATGAAGCCTGCGGAGGCAGACCCATGCCGGGACATTTGCCGGACCTGGAGGAATGGGATCTGGTACAGCACTACCGGAAACTGGATGCGCACGGCAAACACCTGACCCGGCTGGTGGTAGATGCGGAACTGTCCCGGACAGAAGAACTTCAGGAGCAGACACCGGCGCCAAAGACGAAGGTCATCCCCATTTACCGTACCCCTGCTGCCGCGGGGTATGCTTCCCCGGCGTTTGGGGAGGATTATGATGACTATACAATAGATGACGGCAGTCCGGCGGACTTTGCCTTCCGCGTCAGCGGCGACAGTATGGAACCGTATATTCCGGATGGCTCCATTCAGCTCGGAAAGCGTGGCGCGATCATATATGATGGCGACATTGGCCTGTTTTTCGTGGACGGTGACATGAAGTGCAAGCAATATTGCCAGGATTATCATGGGAATGTGCATTTGATTTCCCTGAATCGGGACCGGGCTGATGCGGACGTGCATATCCCGCCCAGCGCAGGGATCACGTTGATGTGCTTTGGAAAAGTGCTGATGCAGGAACGGATCCCGCTGCCGGACAGATAATAGAGAAAATAAAAGGTTAGGATGAAAGAGATGAGACAGAAACGAGCCATGACAATGCTGATTTTTGCCCTGCTGTTGGCAACGGCGCTTTGCGGCTGTCGGAAAAACGGAACACCCAAAGTGGAGGTACCGGACCAATCCCAAAGCGGATTGAATACGCCGATCCCCACCCCATCGCCGGAGCCGAAGGAACCGATCGTGATTTCTATGGTGGGAGACTGCACACTGGCATCCAGTCAATATAACAATGACTTTGAGGCTGTGGTAGGCGATGATTATGCCTGGCCCTTTGCGGGGGCCGTGGATGTGCTCTCTGAGGATGATTTTACCATTGCCAATCTGGAATGCAGCTTTTCTGAAACGCCTTTGTATGGTTCCACTACGTTCTATTTTTGTGGTCCGGCGGAATATGCCAATATTCTCTCGGAGGGCAGCGTAGAGTGTGCCACCATGGGCAATAACCATACCACGGATTTTGGCCAGACAGGCATTGATAACACTGTCACCAGCCTGGACAAGGTGGATGTGGGCCATGTGATTGGCGGAGAAGGGAAGATTTTCGATGTCAACGATATGAAATTGGGCATCTATGTTTCTCCGTGGACAGTGGGCGGTCATTGGGTGCCGAAGGAAGAAGATGTGGCCAACGGCGTGCAGGCCTTAAAGGACCAAGGGGCAGACTTTATCATTGTCTGCTGCCACTGGGGCATCGAGGGCTCTTACCGGGTGAATGAAGGCCAAATCAGCACAGCCCACGCCGCTATCGACGCCGGTGCGAATGTGGTTTGCGGCACCCATCCCCACGTTTTGCAGCGCACGGAGGAATACAATAGCGGTTATATTTTTTACAGTCTCGGCAACTTCAGTTTCGGCGGCAATACCAATCCCCGGGATAAAGATACCGCCATTGCCCAAATCGTGGTGGAGGAGGACAGCACAGGACACTATTATTTAAAAGAGACTCGGACCTTGCCGTACCGCTTGACCAGCATCACCCAGAAAAACGATTATCAACCAGTGCCCTATGACCCGGACAGCGAGGAGTACGCCCGGACGCTGACAAAACTGGACGGCACCTTCAACGGTCCCGACCTGAACGTGGACTATTCCAATCTCACCGGCGGCGGGAGCAGCGATGGAGGTGAATAAATCTGTGGAGCGACCTTACCCTTCTGTTACAGTAACGGAGAAAGCCGCCCGGGCCCTGAAAAGCGGACACCCCTGGGTCTACGGCGAGGAAGTGAACTCTGTGACCGGTACGCCGGAAAACGGCGGGATCGTGGATGTATACAACGCCAAAGGCAAATGGCAGGGTGCGGGATTTTATAATGACCATTCCAAGATTCGGGTGCGGATCCTGTCCACGAACACCAATGACCGCTTTGACGATGCCTATTGGCGGCGCAAGCTGCAATGGGCGGTGGACTACCGCAAAACGGTCATGGGCGCGGATTTTCGCTGCTGCCGTCTCATCTTCGGGGAAGCCGACGGCTTTCCAGGCTTGACGGTGGATCGGTTTGAGGATGTCCTTGCGGTGCAGATTTTGTGCTTGGGCACTGATTTGCGGAAATCAAAGCTTCTGACTACTCTGGTGGATATCCTCCGGGAGATGGGGGAGACCATCAATGTGGTCTATGAGCGAAGCGACACGGGCATCCGGGAAAAGGAAGGACTTCCCCAAACCACGGGGTATTTCCTGGGAAATGGCAGCGGGCATGTCCAAATCACGGAAAACGGCGTAGCATATGATGTGGATTATATCAATGGGCAAAAAACTGGCTTTTTCCTGGACCAGAAGTATAACCGCGCGGCGGTGGCGAAGCTGACCCCCGGCAAAAAGGTGCTGGACTGCTTCACCCATACAGGGGCCTTCGGCCTGAACTGCGCCAAAGCCGGCGCGGCCCACGTGACCAGTGTGGATGTGTCGGAAACGGCGCTGGAGACGGCCCGGCACAATGCCGAATTGAACGGCTTGACGAACATCGACTTCCTCTGCGCCGATGTGTTCCAACTGCTGACCGACCTGTCCGCTAAGGGCAAAGGGGAGTATGACCTTATCATTTTGGACCCGCCGGCCTTTACCAAGAGCGGGGCTACGGTAAAAAGCGCCGTCCGGGGGTATAAGGATATCAACCTGCGGGCGATGAAACTGCTGCCCCGGGGCGGCTACCTGGCGACCTGCTCCTGTTCGCATTTTATGACGGAACCCCTGTTCGTCCAAATGCTCCAAGATGCGGCGAAAGATGCCCACGTGACCCTGCGGCAGATCGAAGCCCGCCAGCAGTCCGGAGACCATCCTATTCTCTGGAACGTCCCCGAAACGAATTATCTGAAGTTTTATATCTTCCAGGTGGTGTAAAAAAGCTCAGCCAACGGCTGAGCTTTTTTATTTCACGTTTCCAACTCAAATGCGTCCTGAATGAACCGTTCCACGTCCTTCATCGTGTCATAGCATGCGATGGCCACCTGATTGCCCATGGTGCCTGCCAGCACGTCCGGCATCCGGGTGAACAGTTTTGCGTGCTCACCGCACTGCGCCTGCAATTCATCCAGTGAGCGCACATAGGCGTTCTCGTCACGCCGCCCGGCATAGACGCAATAGCTGTGCGGCCCGGCATAGGTGTGCCGTAACTCGTCAAAAGCCACCATGTCTGCCCAAATCTGATATACATCGGCACTCTGACCGAAATTCAGCATATCCGGCGTATACCCGCCGGCTGGACGCATGTTTACTTCCAGCGCCACGATGTCGCCGACCGCGCCCAGGCCCTTTTTTGCTTCCGTTAACCGGAAAAATTCCAGATGGAAAAACCGGCTCACCGCGCCGAAGGCCTTCAATGTTGCCTTGCCCGCGGCCTCCACGTCGGCGGGAACTTCTTTATCCACATAGTAATACGTGGGCACACCCTCATTCACCATGTCCATGATGGAATTGCGGGTGATATGGCTGGCGGCGAAGAGTACCTCGCCCTTGGAATTGCACACGCCATCATAGGTTGTCACATGGCCCGTGATATACTCCTCCATCAAATAGGGCACGTCCGGCTTCTCGCTGAAAAACGCTTCCATATCGGCGTTGCTTTCCAGCCGCCAGGTGGCCACGGCGCCCACGCCGTTGTCCGGCTTGACGATGACGGGGTAGCCCACCTTTTTGGAGAAGGCCAGCCCTCTTTTCAGGTCCGTCACCGGGGCGCACCGGGCGGTCGGGATGCCCGCCTTTTTGTAAAAAGCCTTCATGGCGTGTTTGCTCTTGAATTTCTCGATTTCATGGGATTTCAGCCCGGTGGTGATGTTGAAATCCGTCCGCAGCGCAGCGTCCAGCTCCAGCCAGTATTCGTTGTTGCTTTCCACCCAGTCCATCTTACCGTAGCGCCCGGTGAAATAGCCCATGGCCCGGACCATCTGGTCGTAGTTTTCCAAACTGTCCACCTGGTAATATTCTGTCAGTGCGTCCTTCAGCTCCGGGTGCAGACTGTCATAGGTTGCGTCACCGATGCCCAGCACATTGACCCCATTATCCCGTAGCCGCATGCAAAAATAACGATATGCCTCCGGAAAATTCGGAGAGATAAATACAAAATTCATAATACATTTCCTTTTTCCTCTTGCTTGATGGAAGTGATTATAAACGACTGCCTTTGAAAATACAAGCCCGTTTGCTTTTTTTCCGCACATATGATAAGATGGCCCAAATGCTTAGGAGGTGCGCTATGCACACTGAATACCATAAGGAATACAGCCGTAGCCTGGGCCGGGACATGGAATTCAAGGTCTACGGGCACACGGGTAAGCCCACCTTCGTCGTGCCCTGCCAGGACGGCCGCTTTTACGACTGGGAGGGCTTCGGCATGCTGGAGACTCTGGGGGACTACATAGAATCCGGCCGGCTTCAGCTGTTCACGGTGGACACCATCGACAAGGAGACCGTCTCCGATGTGGGCGGCAATCCCTATGACCGGGTCCGGCGGCACGAAGCGTGGTACAGTTATGTTGTGGAGGAACTGGTGCCCCGCATCCATGAACTCAATGGCACCGGGCAAAACATCCTGTCTACAGGATTTTCCATGGGCGCCTACCATGCCGCGAACTTCTTTTTCCGCCGCCCGGACATGTTTGACAGCCTCATTGCCCTGTCCGGCACCTACGACACCGACGACATGTACGGCGGCTATGTGGACGAGGTGGTGTATGCCAACGACCCCTGCCTGAGTCTTGCCGGAATGCCCCATGATCACCCCTATATCCAAATGTTCAATGACCGCCGGGCGGTCATCTGCGTAGGGCAGGGGGCCTATGAAGAGCAGCTTCTCGCCGGCACCCGGCGCCTGGACGGCATTTTGAAGGAAAAGGGCATCCGCGTCTGGGTGGACTACTGGGGCCTGGACGTGAACCACGACTGGCCCTGGTGGAAAAAGCAGATCCGCTACTTCCTGCCCTATGTGCTGGGGGATTGAGGGAACTTTTTCCCATCCCTGCCGTCTAACTTTACAAAAGGAGGACGCGCCATGAAACGAATACTTTGCATTGTATTGCTTCTTGCCCTGACGGCCTGCGGAGCGAAACCCACCCCACAAACGCCGCTGGAGACTGCGGACGGGGACTACACCCTGGAACAGGCGAAAGCCGAGAGATGCGTGGTGTTTGAGGACAGCGTCATCGCTGCCGGGCAGGACGTATGGGACGCATTTGTGAAGTCTGCCCAAGACGGCAAAAAAGCCTCCGTCCGCTTTGTGAACTACTACACGTTAGATGAAACGCGCTGTTCCCCGGAATATTACGAATCCGCCAAGGACGATTACCCGAAGCCCTTTACCGAAGACCTGTCCTATGACGGCGAAGCCTACACCCTCCGCTATTACGACGAGGGCGAAGAATACACCGAGACGTATCAATACCTGAAACGCTTCGACGAATACCCCTACACCAACACCCCGGAATACCGCATGGTCATTTACATGCTGCTCAACGACGAAACGGTCACCTACTCCGACTTCATGCGCTCCATTGCAAGCTCCGATTCCCGCACCCCGCGGGTGGAGGGCGCGATCGTTTATTATACCCTCGTGTACGATAAGGTGCTGCAAGGCGAGACCTATTCCAACGACCCGGACAGCCCGTCGGACAGGATCCACTTTGATTTGCAGCGCAAAATCTTCACCCTGAACCACGACATGATGGATTCCATGGGCACGCTGGGCTTTTTCACCATCGAGAATGAAGATACCATCCGCTGCGTCTCCAATGATGGAAGCCGAACGTATCTTTTCCGCATCCTCGACAATGAGACCATCGCGTACATCCGGGAAGATTCCGATGAACTCGGTTTCCTGGAACCCCTGCAAGACGGCGCGGAATTCAAACGGACCGCTGATTGAGCTTCGCAGAATTCGCGTCCTTGGACGCGAACAAATGTCAATTCATTTTTGCCCGGCTCCGCCGGGTAAAAAATCCTTCTCACGAAGCGAGCGACGGGTTCCCCGGTGCACAGCACAGTGCAACCCATGAAAATAAGGCTCCCCAGCCAAGCTGGGGAGCCTTATTTTTATTAAAGGATATTCATCAAATTGAACGCCAGGATCAAACCGCTGAACACGATGGAGACCGTGGAGCACAGCTTAATCAGGATGTTCAGGGACGGGCCGGAGGTGTCCTTGAAGGGGTCGCCCACGGTGTCGCCCACGACAGCGGCCTTGTGCTGCTCGGAGCCCTTGCCGCCGTGATGGCCGGACTCGATGTACTTCTTGGCATTGTCCCAGGCGCCGCCGGCGTTGGACATGAACACCGCCATGGCAAAGCCCGTGACAGACACGCCGCCCAGCAGACCCACCACACCGATGGGGCCGAGGACCAGACCGGTCAGGATGGGCACGATAATCGCCAGCAGGGCAGGGGCGACCATTTCATGCAGCGCGCCCTTGGTGCACAAAGACACACAGGAAGCGTAATCCGGGTCGGCCTTGAAGTCCATGATGCCGGGGATCTCCTTGAACTGGCGGCGGACTTCCACAACGATGGATTCCGCGGCCTTCTGCACGGCGCTCATGGTGAACGCGGAGAACACGAAGGTCAGCATCGCGCCGATGAACAGGCCCACCAGCATCAGAGGATTGGTCAGCGACAGATCCAACACTTCCGCGGTGTTGCTCTGCACGATGTCAACATAAGACACCAGCAGGGCCAGAGCGGTGAGGGAAGCGGAGCCGATGGCGAAACCCTTGCCGGTAGCCGCGGTGGTATTACCCAGGGAATCCAGCGCGTCGGTGCGCTCACGGACTTCTTCGGGCAAGCCGCTCATTTCGGCGATACCGCCGGCGTTATCGGCCACGGGGCCGTAAGCGTCGGTGGCCAGGGTGATGCCCAGGGTGGACAGCATGCCGACAGCGGCGATGCCGATGCCGTACAGGCCCATGTTGAAGGACGAGGAGCCGCCGGCAGCAAAGAAACTCACCAGCACGGCCACGGCCACGATCAAAATAGAAGCCATGGTAGACTTCAGGCCCAGGGAGATGCCGCCGATGATAACGGTAGCGGAGCCGGTCTCAGACGCGGCTGCCAGCTCCTGGGTGGGCTTGTATGTATCAGAGGTATAGTACTCAGTGAAATAACCGATGGCGCAGCCGCCAATCAGACCACAGAGAATCGCGATATATACGCCCCAGTTGCCAATGACAAAGTAAGTCAGTGGAGCGGCTGCAACAGCGGACAGAACTGCTGCCAGGTAAGTACCGGTGCGCAGGGACTTCAGCAAGGACATCTGGTCGGCGTCTTCCTTAGTCTTGACGAAGAAGGAGCCGATGATGGAGCACACGATGCCGCAGACTGCCAACAGGATGGGGAGCATCATGCCGTTCCAGCCGTAGCCGGCGATGGCACCTAGAGAGAAGGTCGCCAGAATGGAGCCGACATAGGACTCATACAGGTCAGCGCCCATGCCGGCCACGTCGCCCACGTTATCGCCCACATTGTCGGCGATGGTGGCGGGGTTGCGGGGATCATCCTCGGGGATGCCGGCCTCGACCTTACCCACCAGGTCTGCGCCTACGTCGGCGGCCTTGGTGTAGATGCCGCCGCCCACACGGGCGAACAGGGCCATAAAGGAAGCGCCCATGCCGTTCATGACCATGATATTGCCCAGAACCACGGGGTCATCCACATGGAACACATAGCGTAGCAGGGTGTACCACAGCGTGATATCCAGCATGCCCAGACCTACCACGGTGAAGCCCATGACGGAACCGGAGGAGAAAGCCACCCGCAGGCCCTTATTCAGACTCTCGGAAGCGGCCCAAGCGGTGCGGGCGTTGGAGTTAGTGGCGATCTTCATGCCGATGAAACCAGCAAGCATGGAGAAGATGCCGCCCGTCAAAAAGGCAAAGGGGGTAAATTTAGAGAGCATCTTTCCGCCGGAAGCGAAAGCAATGACCATCAATATGATCCATACGACCACGAACACCTTGAACACGGTGTTATACTGTTGCTTCAGATACGCGTTGGCACCTTCACGGATGCTGGCCGCGATTTTTATCATTTTCTCGTTTCCCTCGGAATAGCCCATGACCTTGCCGCGCTGGATGAACGCGAATGCAAGGGCAATGACTGCGCCGACGAAACCGACCCAGAAAAGGTTTTCCATTTTGAGTCTCACTCCTACATTTTTTCTTTTTTGAATCGCCTGTTGAGATTTCTCAAAACAGGCTTGTCATACCAACACATTATACAAGATTGCCATATATTTTTCAATCATGTTTTACAATTTCAAGGAAAAACTCCGCTTATAACAAAGGCACCTGTCAAAATTTGTGACAGGTGCCGAAATCTCACGACCGATGAAAAAACTTTGCCGGGTTATTTCCTATTTTATGTATGAATGCACAAAACTGAATTTATTTTATCTGCCGGTCAGGCACCGATTTGCCGCCCGGTGTGGTCAATGGTATAATCTCCGGTCAAAAGCAACTCTGATACTGGTACGATTTCATAACCGTTAGATTGGAGATATTCAATGATATCTGCCAGAGCCTCCGGGGTGTGCAGCGCGGCGTTGTGGAATAGCACGATGCTGCCGCTGGACACATTGGTGGTGACCCGGGTATAGATCTCCTGGGCTGATAGATCTTTCCAGTCCAGACTGTCCCCGTTGGCAGCGGTTGGAGGGGGCATCAATCCAATTGCAATTCCCGGATGAGATTGACCATCTCAATGGCGCTTACTGCGCAGTCATAGCCTTTGTTGCCCGCCTTTGTACCTGCCCGTTCAATGGCCTGTTCGATGTTTTCCGTGGTGAGGACGCCGAACAGGACCGGGACGCCGGTTTCCAGGGAGACGGCGGCGATCCCTTTGGAGACTTCGCTGCACACATAGTCATAATGACTGGTAGACCCCCGGATTACTGCGCCTAAGCAGATCACGGCATCATATTTTCCGCTTTTGGCCATTTTGGAAGCGATGAGCGGGATCTCAAATGCGCCGGGGACCCAAGCGACGTGAACATCCTCATCCCTTACATCGTGCCGAAGCAGGCCATCCATGGCGCCGCCCAGGAGCTTTGCGGTGATGAATTCGTTGAACCGGGAGGCTACAATGCCTACTTTCATTTCCTTTGATACAAGTTTTCCTTCCAATGTTTTCATGTGACTGCTTCCTTTCTGTTTAATAACTCAAAATGTGGCCCATGCGGGTCTGCTTTGTTTTCAGGTAAAACAAGTCATGTACCGTGGCAGCCATTTGCAGGGGCACCCGCTCTGTGATTTCCAGACCGAATTCGGAGAGCTGATAGACTTTATCCGGATTGTTGGTCAAAAGGCGCATACTTCTTATGCCCAGCGATCGCAGGATCTGCGCACCGATGTAATATTCCCGCTGGTCGCCGGGGAAGCCCAGCGCCAGATTGGCTTCCAACGTGTCCAGTCCCTGTTCTTGAAGTTCATAAGCCCGCAGCTTGTTGATCAGTCCGATGCCGCGGCCCTCCTGACGCATATAGAGCAAAATCCCACGGCCTTCCCGCTCGATTTGGGACATTGCGGCGGCAAATTGTTGTCCGCAATCGCAGCGCAGGGAGCCAAAGGTGTCCCCGGTCAGGCACTCGGAATGGACCCGGCACAAGACATTCTCTCCGTTGCCGATATCGCCCTTCACCAGAGCGATGTGGTGCTCACCATTGAGCCGGCTGACAAAGCCATAGGCCCGGAACTCGCCGTATTTGGTGGGCATGTTTACCGCTGCCACCTGATCTACCAGCGGTTCATGGCATTTGCGGTAGTTTTGCAGGTCCGCAATGGTGATGAATTTCATGTTCCACTGCTTTGCAAGCTCCATCAGCTCCGGGGTCCGCATCATGGTGCCGTCCTCCCGCATAATCTCGCAGCATAATCCGCATTCTTTCAGCCCTGCCAAACGGCACAGGTCCACAGTTGCTTCCGTATGCCCGTTTCGCTCTAAAACACCATTCTGCTTTGCCAGCAGAGGAAACATATGTCCGGGACGGCGAAAATCCTCGGGCTTGGCGTCATCGGATATGCAGGCCAGGGCCGTGACGGAGCGCTCTGCGGCGGAAATGCCGGTGGAGGTGGAGATATGGTCAATGGAAACTGTGAAGGCAGTCTCGTGATTGTCCGTGTTCTGCTGGACCATCTGGGGAATTTTCAGCTTTTTCACAAAAGCCTCGGACATAGGCATGCAGATCAGCCCTTTCCCGTAGGTGGCCATAAAATTGATATTTTCCGTGGTGGCGAATTCCGCAGCGCAGATGAAGTCTCCTTCATTTTCCCGGTCCGGGTCGTCGGTCACCAAAATGATTTTGCCCTGCTGCAGCTCATCGAGCGCTTCTTCTACTGTGTTGAATCGAAACATGGTCATCCTCCTTAAAAACCGTGCTGAGATAAAAATTCCATTGTGATTCCGCCGTTTCCGGGGGATACAGGTGCCGGATGCAGCAGCTTTTCCACATATTTTCCGATCACGTCTGTTTCCAGATTGACCGGATCGCCGATCCGTCGGTTCTGTAAAACCGTCTGGGCCACCGTGTGGGGGATCGCGGAAATGGAGAAGCGGTCCTCCGATACCTTTGCCACGGTAAGACTGATCCCATCAATGGCAACAGAGCCTTTTTCCACGATGTACCGCATCACATGCGCGGGAGCCTGAACGGTATACCAAACAGCGGTATCATCCCGGCGCACTTGCGTGATGCGGCCCACACCGTCTACGTGCCCGGAAACAATGTGCCCGCCAAAGCGTCCGTTTGCCGGCATTGCCCGCTCAAGGTTTACATAATTTCCGACGGACAGGCTTGCCAGAGCGGAACGGTTCAGGGTCTCATGCATCACATCGGCAGAGAAGCTGTGGGGATCCATTTGGGTCACAGTGAGACAAATGCCATTAACGGCGATGCTGTCGCCGACTTTTGTTCCATCCAGAACGACCGATGCCCGAATCGTCAATATGGCGGAAAGCTGTCCCCGTCTGATTTGTTCTATTGTGCCGCATTCTTCAACGATGCCTGTAAACATCCGCGTCCACCTCGCTTTCGACTAAAAAATCTTCTCCCAATTGCGTAATGCGGCTGTTCACTAAATGGATACCTTGTGCCGGTGTTGGAAAGCCCTGCCCTTCAATGGGAGTCTTTGCGCTTTGACCGCCCAGCAGCTTCGGCGCGATATATGCCTGCACCTTTTGCACGATGCCGCTTTCC
Source organism: uncultured Clostridia bacterium (assembly GCA_947644595.1). GTDB lineage: Bacteria > Bacillota > Clostridia > Oscillospirales > Oscillospiraceae > HGM13010. The sequence continues at coordinate 383,667 of CANSAE010000001.1, read as the reverse complement.
AGTGCCGCCCAGTGCAGCGTACCGCCGCCCTCCAACAAAATACTGTCGATGCCTTCCCGCCCCAGCTGCTGCACCAGCTTTCGGAGGTCAATACGACCGTTTTTGCTTTCTGCCGTCAGGACTCGGCATCCGGCTGTTTCATAAGCGAGTTGCCGCTTCCGCTCCGTACAGCAGGTGGCAAGAATGGTAGGAACTTGCCTGGCAGTTTGGATGATTTGAGCGGTCAGGGGCGTAGAAAGTTTGGAATCACAGATGATGCGAATGGGATTTTTTCCGTCCGGGATCCGACAAGTGAGCAGGGGGTCGTCCGCCAATACGGTGCCGACGCCTGCCATGATGGCGGTGTACCGGTGACGCTGCTGATGCACATGTTCCCGGGCAGCTTCTCCGGTAATCCATTTGGATGCGCCTGTATAGGCGGCGATTTTTCCGTCCAGTGTCATGGCATATTTCATTACCACGTAGGGAAGGCCGGTTTGAATATAATGGAAAAATACTGCATTGATCCGGTCGCAATCTTCCCGCAAAATACCAGTTGTGACAGTTATGCCCTGCGCCCGCAACAGCTGAATTCCCTTGCCGGCGACTAACGGGTTTGGGTCATCGGAGCCGATGACTACCCGGCGAATACCGGAAGTTAAGATCGCATCTGTGCAGGGCGGCTGCCGCCCGTGGTGGCAGCATGGCTCCAAAGTAACATACATCACAGCGCCTTCCGGAGACTCCTGGCAGGAAGTGAGCGCGTTTCGTTCTGCGTGGGCTTCTCCGTATCGTTCATGCCAGCCTTGGCCGATGACACGTCCGTCTTTTACGATAACGGCCCCCACCAGGGGGTTGGGTGCGGTTCGGCCGGTCCCTTTTTTTGCCAGCTCCAAAGCTAGTTTCATATATGCCTGATCTTGCAAGATTTCACCCCCAAAAATAAAGCCGCCCTGAACATTTGTTCAGGGCGGCTGATTGCTGTAAACCTGCGGATCATAAAAAGAAAGCTCTGGAAAAAATTCCAGAGCATGCTCATTTTACAATGCAACACGGTTTCATATCATGTCGATCTTCTTTCATCCAGACTATACTGTCGGCTTCGGAGTTTCACCGAATCATACCTTGCGGCTCGTGGGCTATACCACCGGTAGGGAATCACACCCTGCCCTGAAGATATATTTTATTTTCAACCATATCATAGGCTGATTATGCCTGTTTGTCAAGGGAAAATTTTTCTGTATCCCAGGAGAATCAGAAGGACATATCATTCTGCCGGCTTGGCATATACTTTAGCAAGGAGGACAGCCATGACCGTGAAACATACGTTCCGTACGCCGGACGGACCCGAGCGCAGTGCGAAGATCGCAGCACTCTTCCGGCGATGCATTCTGCTGCTGGCAGCCCGGGAGTGATGATGCCGGTGGAAGCGATTTATGCCCGGCAGTCGGTGGATAAAAAAGACAGCCTTTCCGTGGAAGGACAGATCGACCTGTGCCGCAAATTTGTCGGGGAAGAGGCAGTGGTGTATGAAGACCGGGGATTTTCCGGAAAAAATATCAGACGTCCTGCGTTCCTGGAACTGATGCAGGCGGTGGAATCAGGGCAGATACAGAAAATCTGTGTGTATCGCTTGGACCGCTTCAGTCGATCCATTGCGGATTTCTCACGGATTTGGGAAACACTGGAGCAAAACGGTGTAGAGTTTGTATCTGTCACGGAGAATTTTGATACATCCTCGCCCATGGGGCGTGCCATGCTGAATATTGTTTTGGTATTTGCCCAGCTGGAGCGGGAAACCATTGCGGAACGGGTACGTGATAATTACCGTCACCGCTTTGTGCTGGGGGCCTGGCCCGGCGGTCCGGCACCGTATGGATTTGATTTGACAAAAATCGATGAAAACGGGCGGCGGGTTTCGGCACTGATCCCCAATGAGAAAGCGGATGTTGTGGTACGGATTTTTGAAGAGTATGCCCGGTCGGACATATCACTGCGGGCATTGGCGAGGTCTCTCACCCAGCAGGGTATTCATGGACCGAAGCGTGAGGCCTGGGATAACGTGACCTTGTCTCGCATCCTGCACAGCCCGTTATATGTTCAGGCGGATGAGTCGGTATATTGGTATTATCTGACCCAGGGATTTCAGATAGAATCTCCTCCGGAAGCATTTGACGGTGTACATGCCTGCAACATGATCGGCCGGCGGGAGCGGAACAACCATAAGAGTGGTGCTTCCTGCAGCCGGATGCTGACCGTGGCAAACCATGCGGGGCTCATCGATGCACGGCTGTGGCTGCGAGTGCAGGAAAAGCTGGAAGGAAATCTTCAACTTTCCCGTGTAAATGCGGGCAAATATACTTGGCTGACCGGTCTGCTGAAATGTGGTAAATGCGGCTATGCGGTGAAGGTCGGCGGTGCGGGAAAAAACGGAAAGCATCCACTCCTTTGTTCCGGACGTTCCAATTTTTCCAATTGTGACGGGGAAATCTATGTGGACCTCAGTGAACTGGAGGCGGAAGTGTCCCGGAAAATCAAAGAACTTTTGTCGTTATGCCCTGGGGAGACACTGCGGCCGACTGTGAGAGAGAAAAATGCGGAGGAGTTATTGTCTATTGACCGGCGTATTCAACGGCTTCTGGACGCGCTTTCTGAGAGCACTGAAGTGTCTGCTGGATATATCTCCCGGCGTATCGAACAGTTACATACGGAGCGGGAAACACTTCTTTCCAAAGAGGTCCCAGACTGCCGTGAAACACCCAAAATTGATTTTGACCATGCTGATTTTGCGGAAAAAAAGTTGATTGCCGCCGAATTCATTGACCGCATCCTTCTGAATGGAGCGGAGGCTGAAGTGATATGGAACATTTGACCCGGAACGGAGCAATCCGTACCGGGTCATTTTTTGTAAAATAATGTTGCATATTTTATTAAATTTGTGTAAAAAATTATATAAATATCTTTACAAAATTTGAGGATAGGAGTAAACTGAACCCATGAAAAGCAGAAGGAGTTGGGGCTCATGAAAAAAACCATATATAGTTTAGCGCTCAGTGATGAGGTCGTACGGGAAATCGACTTGCTGGCCCACCGGCAGGGAATGAGCCGGTCCGGTCTCATCAATGAGATTTTGGCGGAGTATGTCCAGATTATGACACCTCAGCGATGGGTCAGTGAGGTGTTCCGGTCTGTGGAAGAATTACTGTCGCCGTCTCGGGAACTGGTCCCGTTTTTTGTGCCCAATACCTCCAGCATGTCCATGAAATCTAGTTTGGCCTATAAATACCGGCCTACGGTGAAATATGAAGTGGAACTTCACCGGAACGGCACAGGCGGAGACGGCACGTTATCGGTGATTTTCCGAACACAGTCTGAGGAACTTATCCGGGGGATGACACAGTTTTTCCGGTTATGGAAGCAATTTGAGGACCGCCGTTTTACGCGGAAAGGCCAAGCTTCCAGAAAATATGAGCTTTATGAAGGCCGGTTTGTCCGTTCCATTGAGCTCACAGAGAACCAGGGGGACGTAGCCCAAGCCATTGCGGATTATGTGCAGTGCTTTGACCGCTTGATGAAGCTGTGGTTGGCCGGAGAAGTGTCACCCGAGGAGTTGGAACAGATTTACAGCCGGGAAATGGACCGGTTGAAGGTTTTATTGTGATCCTGAGAAGGAGGAACTTACAATGAATGCAGAACGTTATACCAAAAAGACCGTTGAAGCGCTGAACACGGCACAATCCATGGCGGCGGAAAATCAAAACGCGTATGTTACGCCGGAGCATTTGCTGTATGCGCTGATTGATGATGACGGAGGCCTGGCGGGTACTCTGCTGGGCCGTATGGGAACGAATTGTGACGAAGTGTTGTCGGAACTGGATGGCGTGATCGAACGTCTGCCAAAGATCTCCGGCGGTGAGATCTATGCGTCCCGGGAGACCGCGGAAATTCTTTCTGCGGCAGAGAAGCTTGCCGAAAAAGGGAAAGACAGCTATGTTTCGATAGAACACCTGATGTTGGCGATGCTTGAGCGACCCACTCCGGACTTACACCGGATTTTCACGGACCATGCTATCACCAAAAGCCGTTTTGCCCAGGAACTGGCAAAAGTCAAGACCCAGCCAGTACGCAGTGATGACCCGGAGGACACCTACGATGCGCTGCGCAAATATGGCACTGACCTGGTACAGCAGACCCGGGACGGGAAACTGGACCCGGTCATCGGCCGGGACGGGGAAATCCGGGATGTGATCCGCATTTTATCCAGAAAGACGAAAAATAATCCTGTGCTCATTGGTGAACCGGGCGTTGGCAAGACCGCTATCGTAGAAGGCCTGGCCCAACGGATCGTCCGGGGAGATGTGCCCGATGGATTGAAGGATAAAACGATTTTTTCTCTGGATATGGGCGCTTTGATCGCGGGGGCCAAATATCGGGGCGAATTTGAGGAACGGCTGAAAGCTGTTTTGGAAGAAATCAAGCGGTCAGAAGGGCGGACGCTGCTATTCATTGATGAACTGCATACCATTGTGGGCGCGGGAAAAACCGAGGGGAGCATGGATGCGGGAAATCTGCTCAAGCCCATGCTGGCCCGGGGCGAGCTTCATTGCATCGGCGCCACGACATTGGATGAATACCGGAAATACATTGAAAAAGATGCGGCTCTGGAACGGCGTTTTCAGCCGGTGCTGGTAGAGCAGCCTACCGTGGAAGATACGGTTTCTATCCTGCGGGGACTGAAAGACCGATATGAGATTTATCACGGCGTTCGTATTCACGACAATGCACTGGTGGCAGCGGCGGCGTTGTCTGACCGGTACATTTCCGACCGTTTCCTGCCGGATAAAGCCATCGATCTGGTGGATGAGGCATGTGCCCTGATTCGTACAGAAATCGATTCCATGCCCGCGGAGCTGGATGACTTGCGCCGACGGGTGATGCAGTTGGAAATTGAGGAAATGGCGCTGAAAAAAGAGAACGACCCGTTGTCAAAAGACCGTCTGCAAAAGCTGACAGAGGAACTGGCGGATCTCAAGGAGGCTTACCGGGCCAAGCAGGCGGCATGGGAGACTGAAAAAACGGCCGTAGATGCTGTAAAAGAGATCAAAGCGGACATTGACCGGGTCCACAGTGAAATCGAGACCGCGAAAGTGGACCTGGAATATGAAACGGCAGCTCGTTTGCAGTATTCAGATTTGCCGGCCTTGGAACAAAAGCTGGCAGAGGCAGAGGCCGCGGCGAAGGCCAAGAGAGAAACCTCTTTGGTACGGGACACAGTGACGGAAGAGGAAATTGCCGGAATCGTGGCCAAATGGACGGGGATTCCGGTGTCCAAACTCATGGAAGGCGAACGAGAGAAGCTTTTGCATTTAGAAGATATCCTGCACGGCCGCGTCATTGGCCAGAACGAGGCAGTGACCAAAGTGAGCGAAGCGGTCCTCCGTTCCCGGGCAGGCATCGCGGACCCGGGCCGGCCGATTGGCTCGTTTTTGTTCTTGGGCCCCACAGGCGTTGGAAAAACGGAATTGGCCAAGGCTTTGGCGGAAGCGTTATTTGATGACGAGCACAACATGGTACGCATTGATATGACAGAGTACATGGAGAAATTTTCTGTGTCCCGCCTGATCGGTGCGCCTCCGGGATATGTGGGCTACGATGAGGGCGGCCAACTGACAGAAGCGGTGCGGCGGCGGCCTTATTCGGTCATCCTGTTTGATGAAGTGGAAAAGGCGCATCCGGATGTATTCAATATTCTGCTGCAGATTTTGGATGACGGACGCATCACTGACAGTCAGGGGAGGACTGTAGATTTCAAAAATACAGTGATCATCCTGACCTCCAATCTGGGCAGTCAGTATCTGCTGGATGGCATCGGCGCGGATGGGAAGATATCTCCGGAGGCGCAGCAGGGTGTTCAGCGGGAACTGCGGGCAGCATTTCGGCCGGAGTTTTTAAATCGGCTGGATGAGACCATATTTTTCAAGCCGTTGGATAAAGGCGCATTGAACCGGATCATTGAACTGATGCTCGGCGGACTGAGAAATCGGCTGGAAGCCCAAATGCTGCATTTGGAGGTGACCGACGAGGCAAAAGCAGTTCTCATCGAACAGGGATACGACCCGGTGTTTGGCGCACGTCCGCTGCGGAGGGTCCTGCAGACAAAGGCGGAGACGCTCATCGCACGAAAGATCCTGTCCGGAGCCCTGAGCGGCGGAGATACCATCACGCTGGATGCGGATGGAGATACTCTGGTATGCCAGTAAAATAGAAAAACTGACGGAAGCAATTCCGTCAGTTTTTCATTACATATTTTTCATTCCGTCGTAAATATAATCGATGACCGCTTTTCCCTCCATCAGATACTCGTCGGGCAGGGCGTGGATATGGTCCAATAATGTGGCCAAATGCTTGCGGCTTTCGCTGGAAACGAAATAGCGGACACCGTCTTTCTTTTTTCGGATATCTGAACAGTAGGCGCTGCTGTCGTTCATGAAAAAGGATACCGAGACCGCATTGTAATTGATGATGGGATTTTTATCGCTGAGGATCTTCAAATCCAAACGGTCGCTGTTTTCCATTTCGTCAATGAGTCCCTGCAGGTGCCGTTTGCGTTCACTTTTGGTGAGGGTCTCGCCTTCGTAAGCATCGAATGCGGAAAGCTTTCCGGTGCTCATATACCGCAGCAGGGCGGTATCATAAATGACCACGGATTTTTTCGAAGTAAACTCTTTGAGATACCGCTTCCGGGCGATGCTGCTGCTCTGTGTTTTGCTCCCGTATTTTTCCAGGATTTCTTCAAATAATTCCTCGCTCATATACATGGGGAACATAGAGGAGAGCAGATAGCGTTTCATGTCGGTAGCGGCGTACTTGTAATAGTACAAATTGCCGTTGACATTGGAAGATTCCAAAATAAACTGCTGACGCTGCAGAAACTTTCTGGCATCATCATAGTAGGCGTAGACCGCGGCAGGCTCTGTGACCCGGATGGGAATGGGCTGGCGGGAGAACGGCAGCGGCAGCGTTTGATCCATATAAAGACCTTTGGCGATGGCCAGCCGGTCCGGAAGGTCTGCCGGCGCATGCTGGCCCAGCGCAATGAGCTCCACATCACCATGACCGCCAAGGCTCAATAATTGGCAGATATGGTTCCAATACAGGTCAACATTTTCCGCGAAGCGGGAAGGATCGATCACGGCCATGAGTTTGAAATGTTCATTTTCCGTGTCCAGATCCCGCAGGTCATCCAGGACGGACTGATAATCTCCGCTTTTGGTAATGGGTTGGGTGAATAAGATGCAGGCCGTAGCCCGGAGACGGGACGGAGAGGCAGCCGTAGCCTTCGGAGGCTCCGGCACTATAGCGCTGCGTTCAATATCATATTTGGCGTGCCAAAAGGATTCACGCAACAATGCGGATAGTTTGGCGGAAAAAACTGCATCTTCCGGCGCATCTCCGTTGAGTTCCGCAAAATTAAATTCCTGGGCGGTCATGCGCTTTCGGTCAGCACCGCATTCCCGGGTGACGAATCCGGCAATTTGGTCCGCCAGCCGGTCGATATCCTTGGAGGGCGGCAGTTTGGCCTGATTGATCCACTTGCTGATATAGGATTTATCGTACCCCAAAGCGTCCGCCAGATTGTACATTTTTATGTCGTTGAGCGTCAGTATCATCTTTAGTAATGCACCAAATTGCACGATACCACCTCCATAGGACCAAACATTTTATATTGAATTTTACCATGAAGTCAATTTTTTGTCAACTTCAACTCTAAAGAAACTTTATTCAATTTCTGTCGTTTTACAATTTCTGCGGTGTGCATTACAATGAAATCAAAAGGCAAGGAAAGAGGTATTGTTATGGCAAAAATGTTTGACCCAATCTCATTTAACGGAGTTACATTAAAAAACCGGCTGGCAGTCGCCCCCATGGGAACAATCCACGCGGAGGACGGCGGAGTATCTCCTGAGCAGCGGGCATATCTGGTGGAGCGCGCCATGGGAGGCTTCGGCCTGATTTATCCCTCTGCGCATACCGTGACCGATGAATATGAAGAACCACGCTATTCCGGAAATTTTCTGTGCAATGAATCTCATGCGGAGCGAATCAAACTGCTGGCAGATGAATTGCATCAATATGGTTCCAAGTTGGCGATCCAGCTTTCTCCGGGATATGGCAGAGTGAATGTCGGCGATCCCAGAACAACGGTCCATGCCTCTGCCAGTGAAGTACCGACCTTCTGGCATCCGGACCACAAATGTAAGTCTCTGAGTGTGGAAGAGATCCACCGTTTGACGGAAAAGGCGGGTAAGGCTGCAAAAATGGCCAAGGATGCAGGCGTGGATATTCTGGAAGTCCATGCCTATGGCGGCTATATGCTGGACCAGTTTATTTCCAAGCAATGGAACCTCCGGGAGGACGAGTATGGCGGGAGTTTGGAAAACCGTCTGCGCTTCATTCAGGAATTTTATGAAGCGATTCGCAAAGCCGTGGGACCGGACTATCCGATTTCCGTGAAGTTTACCCCGCAGCATTCCCTCCATGGCGGACGGACGCTGGATGATGAAGGCGTGGAAATCGTCAAGATTTTGGATACATGGGGCTTTTGCTATATCCATTTGGACCATGGCTGCTATGAGGTATGGAATAAAGCCATTCCCAGCGCCTATGATGAGCCGGGCAGCCAGTTGTTTATTGCGAAGCGTATGCGCCAAGAGGGGATTACAACGCCGTTTTTGGTGCAGGGCAAGCTTAATTACGGCCCGCTGGCAGAGGAGGTCATAGAGTCCGGTGTGGCAGATATGATTGCGATGGGCCACCAGTCTCTGGCGGATCCGTTCTGGCCGAATAAGGTGCAGGAAGGACATCTGGAGGATGTGGTGTACTGCACGGCCTGCAATGAGTGCCTGAATACCGGAGCCCATGCCCCCGGCTCCTGTGCGATCAACCCCCGGTCCAACAAAGAGAGCAAATCGCCCCGGGTGATGCCGAAAACCGCTCATCCGAAAAAAATATTGGTGGTTGGCGGCGGCCCCGGCGGGATGTATACCGCTGTGCAGGCAGCCCAAGCGGGACATGACGTGACTCTGTGGGAAAAAGACGGAAAGCTGGGCGGACTCATCAATGCCGCCGGCGCTCCGGCATTTAAAGTGGACATGCGGCGGTATAAGGAGCACCTGATTGCCCAGATTTACAAGCATGGGGTGAAGGTGGAATTCATGAAAACTGCTACAGAAGAGAATATTGATGCGTTTGGGCCGGATGTAGTGATTTTGGCCAATGGCGCCTCCACTGTCCGTCCGCCCATCCCCGGAATTGAAGGGGAAAATGTGGTTACGGCCTATGATTTGCTGGCAAACGGGAAACAAGTGGGAGACCGTGTTGTAGTCCTGGGTGGCGGCCATGTGGGCTGTGAAGCGGCAATCGAACTGGAAGAGCGGGGAAAAAAGGTTACCATTGTAGAGATGGCCGGACCGCTGGTGGAAAATACCGATATGTCCGCCAATATGAAACTGGGGCTGAAGGAGCGTTTGAATAAGGCGCATATCCAAGTGTATACTTTTGCAAAAATGATCGATATCACCCCCAATGAAGTTGTGCTGGAAACCAAGCAGGGGATCGTACCGATTGCCTGCGACAATGTGGTGCTGGCAAGCGGTTTCCGGGCGGATACCTCATTGACCGAGGCACTGAAAGGAAAGCCTTATCGGGTATTCCCCATCGGAGATTGCGTTAAGCCGGGGAAGGTGTACGAGGCCGTACACGGCGGATTCCAGGCGATTCAGAAACTGGGATAACAAGCATCACAAAAACACCCTGCCAACCAGCAGGGTGTTTTTGTGTTTACGCCTTCTTTTTGCGGACGAACAGTATTGCAAGAATGATAACTGCAACTGCCAGAACGCCGCAGATGACAGCCAAAACAAGATTTACATTACTGCTTTCGGCTGCTGCCGGCGTGGTGGCGGGTGCAGGGACAGGTTCCCGGGAGGTGCTGTTCACTTCCAGTGCGCTGATGGTGCCGCCCTCCTCACCTCGAAGGATGGGGTAAGCAGCCTTTGCGGCGGGATCGGCATCCTCTATGGACAAGGTCGTCCATAACAGCGTATCGTAAGGCCGAATCGCCAGTGTGCGGCGGGCGATGTCATAGCATACGGTGTATTGTGTATAGCAGGGGGCGGCACCTTCCACATCGCCGGTTTCCGTGAGCCAGTCGTAATAGTAGGTACCTTTTCCGTTATCCTCTGGCACGTTGATGCAGGCGAAGATCCCGTTGCCCTTAGATAGCATTTCCTCGTTGGGGATGGCGTTGCCCTCGTCACACAGATAACGCAGCACCGCCAGTCTGGTGAAGCGGTCATAAGCGGCATTGGATGCCGGGAAGGTGCGGTCAGTGCCGCCGGAAATGCCTTCAATTTCTTGCCCCTTCATATTGAGTGCCGGGATATTCTGACTGCGGAGCTCTGGTGCAGCTCCAATATAAGCCTTCAGATTTTCCATCTGAATATCATAGGTGGGGGAGTTGGTCATTACGCCGATGGAATCGAAAATCACAAACCGACCCGGCTGCTCAGGGTCACCGGTCTCCAATACCACACTTTTTCCGGCGGCATCAATAAAGGTAAAGTGAAGTGTAGCTGACAAATCGGAGCCGGGGATCCCATCTACATACAGCGCCTGCATGCAAGTGCGGTTTGCCAGCTCGATGACCTCATCCACATCTTTGCATTGTGCGAGGAACCAGGTGATACCCTCCATGGCGGCCAAAGTCTCGAAGCCTTCGGGAATATCTTCGTCCGGGGTCTCGGTCCCCTCGTTCAGAAACAGAAGGCCTCCCACCAGCCCGGCATCATTGATACCGTCCAGCATGGAAACGGAATCGGAAAAGGACATGCCGATGATCGTGTGCTCTGGCGTTACGGCTCCGGTGGTAAATTCAATAGGCTGACCCGCCGGATAGGATACCAGGTAAGAAGCCTCGATATAGGAGCCCTTTTCTCCGAAAACATTGTAGGTATTGTCCATATCGCAGGTGCGGAACCAGTAAGGGTCTCCCTCTTTACTGGTCAGTTCCAGCCCGGAGCAGGCCAGAACGGGGACTTGCATCACGACCATCAGCGTTAACGCCATAATGAGTGCTGCAATGCGGTTGTTTTTTGGCTTGAACATCATACTCGCTCTCCTTTCGGACCCATGGGGGTCCGTTGATGAGCCCATCATAATCCGTACAGTAACAGTACGGTCAAGAGAAAAGCGAAAATTTATGTGTATTTTTTTACGGGGATATCAATTTGTGTAATGTAATCGTCGATGGTGTCAATCACACGCTCATTGATGCCGCGCTCATAAGCGCAGCCGTAAGGCTCCAGACCCTGCTGTTTTATATAGGATAAGAGATGACGGTAACGGTCCGGGATCTGATCCCATGTACCCTTGCACCAAGCGCGGAGATACAGTCCGCCGGGGCGGACATGGAGCGCTTTTGTGTCATCAGCCTGCGGCATTTCCATGAACATGGCGGTGTAGTCATAAAACCGCCCCTGCATCAAGTGCGTGACAGGGATCATGGAACCGTATACCCCCTCATAAAGGCGAGACAATTGGTGCTTTCTGGCCTGCCGCAGGACCAATTCCACTCCGGTTTCAATGGGCGTGTGCTTGTCTACCGTGATGGTGATAAGGGGGATCTCCGGCATTTGCACAAGCTCAATCTGCTCCAAATCAATTGTTTGCAGGTGTTCCAAACTCTTATGCTTGGCGGACAAAGCGGTTCGGAGGATTTGCAGTTGCCTGATTTGTTCATCCAGCGCGTTGATTTTTTCCGAAATCATGCGCTGGAGCGCAGCGGGGGAGCGGTTTCCCATAAAATCCAGAATATCCGGGATGGAGACTCCAAGATCCCGGAGCTGCAAAATTGTTTCCAGGGTAGAACTTTGGTAGTAATTGTAATATCGGTATCCGTTTTCCCCAATCTCCACCGGATGAAGCAGCCCGACCTCATCGTACCACATCAACGTTTTTTTGTTGATTCCATGCAGTGCGGCGAATTGTCCAATGGTAAACCGGGTAAACATCCGATCCGGCATGGCGTTCCCTTCTTTCAACGGGTGATAATGTTATGATATCGTTAATAAAAGTTTGTGTCAAGGGCAGTGGAAACTGCAAAGCGTCAGATTTTTCGACGAGATACATATGGGGGACTTGTCAAGGAATGGGAAACTTGGTATGATACATACACGATGGAACAGACTGTTTCGCCGCGGGGCGGACGGACTGCTGCTGAAGTAAACTTCGCATATTTATGAGAGATGGAGAATGAATATGAGCAACATTAAAACACGCGGTTTGAGCCTGCTTCTGGTATTGCTTTTGGGCCTGAGCCTGACGACCGGCGCTTTTGCCGCAGAACCGAAGGATGCCATTGCGGATACGTCGGCATTTTTGCTTCGGTCCGTGCCTGATGCCCGGATTGGAGCCATCGGCGGAGATTGGACCGTTCTGGCGCTGGCCCGAGGGGGCGCTTCTGTTCCGGCGCGGTATTATCAGAACTATTATGCGGCCGTGGCCGCGAAGGTGCGCGCTTGCAGCGGAATGCTGGATGAGCGGAAATATACGGAATACAGCCGGGTGATTCTGGCATTGTCCGCCATTGGCAAAGATGCCCGGGATGTAGCCGGCTATGACCTGACCGTGCCTCTGGGGGATTTTGATAAAACGGTCCGCCAGGGGATCAACGGTGCGATTTTTGCGCTGCTGGCCCTGGACAGCCGCGAATATCCCATGCCGGAAAACGGCGCTGCCAGTACGCAGGTGACACGTCAGATGTACATTGACTATATTCTGGAAAACTGTCTGCCTGGAGGCGGCTGGAATTTCATGTGCGATGCAGATAGTGAAGCGGAACCGGATATGACCGGCATGGCCCTTCAGGCTTTGGCGCCCTATCGGGATCAGGAAGCGGTTTCTGCGGCCATTGATGCAGGACTTTCCCGCATGAGCGCGCTGCAAAACGATGCCGGCGGCTTTACAAGCTGGGGCGCGCCGAATTTGGAGGGCAGTGCCCAAATGCTGGTGGCCCTCTGCACGCTGGAAGTTTCGGCGAAAGACCCGCGGTTTCTGAAAAACGGAAATACACTGTTGGATGACCTGATGGGGTTTTATACAAAGGGAAACGGCTTTGCCCATAGCGCAGACACCATCGGTGCGGACCTGATGGCCAGCGAACAGGCGCTTCAGGGTCTGATCGCAGTGCAGAGAACCGCTGACGGACAAGCCCCATTGTTTCAAATGACGGATTCATTGACCTTCGCCGCCGAAAAGCACCCGGATGTAAAGGTTCTGCCGGTCCGGGACGGACAAAAGGCATTCCCGGATATTCCGGAACAGGAGCGGGAGGCTGTGGAGGCCTTGGCGGCCCGTGGGATCGTGAACGGTATGGGAGATGGGTACTTTCATCCGCAAGAGACCATGACACGTGCCCAGTTTGCTGCGATTACCGTCCAGGCCCTTGGTTTGGCACCCAAAGCGGGAGAACGATTTACGGATGTTCCAGCGGAACGTTGGTATGCTTCTTACGTTGGCACCGCCGCTGAATACGGGATCATCCATGGCCGGGGCAATGGCATTTTTGATCCGGAAGGCGCCATTACTCGGCAGGAAGCCGGGATTATGCTGGAGCAGGCCGCGGCGCTGGCCGGCGCACCGGAACTCGGCAGTGATCTGCGCGGCTCGGAGCAGATTACCCGCGGAGAGATGGCGCAGGAAATTTATGCGCTGCTTCAAACAGCGGATTTGCTGTAACGGGGGCCTGCCATGCAAAAGTGTGTGAAGCTGCTTCTTTTGCTGATAGCTTTGCTGCTGACGGGCTGCCGCAGTGATACCCCCGCCCCCAGTCCGGTGCCCACACCTATTTCCGTGTCCACACCAGCTCCCACGCCCACGCCTGCGGATGTACCGGTATCGCCCCCCGCGACGGAACCGGTACAGCCCACGCCGGTACCGGAACAGACTTGTACCATTTCAATTACCTGCGCGGAACTTTTGGCGCATTTGGAGGAATTGGATGAGGACAAGCGTGACCTTGTGCCGGAGGACGGGAATCTTCTTGCCCCTGTGGAAGCAGCGTTCACGGAGGGGGAAACGGTATTTGATGTGCTCCAGCGAACTTGCAGGGACTTGGGGATCCATTTGGAATTCAGCATCACCCCGGCATACCATTCCACCTATGTTGAGGGAATCGGCAATCTCTATGAGACGGACTGCGGACCATTGTCTGGGTGGTCCTATACCGTGAATGACCGCTCGCCAAACTACGGCTGTAATCAATATGTTCTGGAGTCCGGAGATTCCATTTGTTGGGCCTATCATTGTGATTTGAGTGAACCGTGAGACGAGTGAGGATTTATGGAATATCGTGACCCATTTTCTGATTGTCATCCTGTAGTGGCAATGCTGTACTTCACGTTGGTACTGCTATTTGGCGCATGTATTTTGCACCCGGTCAGTCTGTCGTTTTCCCTGGCCTGTGCGGTTGGGTACGGTGCTGTGCTCTCTGGAAGGCGCACCGTTCGCATTCTATGGAAGGCTGTCTTACCTATGGCCTTGGCGGCGGCGCTGGTGAATGTGATGTTCAACCATCGGGGCAGTACGATCCTGACCTATCTGCCGACGGGGAACCCCCTGACGTTGGAGAGCATTGCATACAGTGGGGCCGCTGCCTTGATGTTGGCATCTGTAGTCATATGGTATGGCTGCTGTGCGTCAGTGATGACGGCAGACAAATGGATTTGCCTGTTTGGCCGTGTCTGTCCCGCACTGTCGCTGGTACTGTCAATGACATTGCGATTCCTGCCCCGCTGCAAAGCCCATTACCAGGAGGTTCGGGAGGCGCAGCAGATATGGAATGCGCCTGCCGCCCGTAATGTACTTTATCGGGCGCGGGAAAGCGCAAAGATTGTGTCCGTCACAGTGTCGTGGGCGCTGGAGAACGCAGTTGACACAGCGGACAGTATGAAAAGCCGGGGGTACGGGTTGCCCGTCAGAACATCGTTCTCCCGGTACCGTTTTTCAGCAAGAGACGGATGGATATTGGCATGGCTGATTTTCTGCGGCGGGGCAGTTTTGTATGGATGGATGTCGGGATATCTCCGTTGGAGTTGGTTCCCCGGGATGCACGGCGTGTGTGATCCTGCCACTGTGCTTTGTCTGCTGTGTTATCTGGCTTTGTGCCTGACCCCGCTGATCCTGCATGGAAAGGAGGCGCGAACATGGAAATACTTACGCTCCGATCTTTGAGCTTTTCTTATCCACAGTGCAGCGAGAAGGCGCTGGACGAAATTGATTTATCCGTACCTCAGGGGGCTTTCCTGGTTTTATGCGGCCCTTCCGGCAGCGGAAAAAGTACGCTCCTGCGGCAGCTAAAGACGGACCTTACGCCTCACGGGAACCGGACAGGAGAAATCCTGTTCCGGGGCGTTCCTTTAGAGCAGCTTGACCGGCGCGTTCAAAGCCGGGAGATCGGCTTTGTTTCCCAGTCCCCGGAGGACCAGATTGTGACGGACCGGGTCTGGCATGAGTTGGCCTTTGGCCTGGAAAGTCTGGGAACGGACACTCCGTCGATTCGGCGCCGTGTTTCGGAAATGGCCAGTTTTTTCGGCATACAGGCATGGTTTGACCGAAACACGGCAGACCTGTCCGGCGGGCAAAAGCAGTTGTTGAATCTGGCGGCTGTGATGGTGACGCAGCCATCGCTTCTGATTTTGGATGAGCCCACCAGCCAATTAGATCCCATCGCGGCATCGGAATTTTTGTCCATGCTGGGAAAACTCAACCGGGAGCTGGGAACGACGATTATGCTTTCCGAGCATAGGCTGGAGGAGGCCTTCCCAATTGCCACTTATGCGGCAGTGCTGGATGCAGGACGGATTTTTTCTCAGGGAACACCGCAAAGCGTCGGCACTGGGCTGCGGGAATCGGGTCACTGTATGTTTGAAAGTATGCCGGTTCCCATGCGCGTGTGGGCCTCCGTAAAATTCGGAGAGGAGCCGCCTGTCACGATAGGGGAAGGCCGTACGTGGCTGGAAGCCTTTGCGGCGGAACGTCCCTTGCTCCCACTGCCGGAAACGCAGAAGGCCGTTTCCGGGGAGACAGTCCTTCAAGTGAAGGACTTGTGGTTTCGTTATGAACGGAACGGGGCAGACGTGGTACAAGGTTTGTCGCTCACGGTGCAGAAAGGTGAATTTTTAGCGCTGCTTGGCGGAAACGGCACAGGGAAAACCACGGCGCTGCGACTGCTTGCCGGCTATGCGCGCCCTTATCGCGGAACTGTAACGGCCAAGGGCAGCATTGCCATGCTGCCCCAATCGCCCCGAGCGGTATTTGTGCGGAAAACTGTTTTGGAGGACCTGCTGGATGTGACCGCAGATCGGGAGTTTTTTGAAACAGTGATTGCAATTTGCCGTTTGGAATATCTGCTCCACCGGCATCCCTATGATTTGTCCGGCGGGGAACAACAGCGGGCAGCGCTGGCCAAAATCTTGCTTTCGGACCCGGATATCCTCCTTTTGGACGAGCCTACCAAGGGACTGGACCCAGACTTCAAAGAAAGTCTGGGCGAGATATTGCAGGATCTCTGTGACCGGAGAAAAACCGTTGTGGCGGTCAGTCATGACCTTGAATTTTGTGCGCAATATGCCCACCGCTGCGCGTTGCTGTTTCAGGGAAGCATCACAGCAGAAGGCCCGCCGAGAGACTTTTTCTCCGGAAACAGCTTTTACACGACCTCCGCCAACCGCATGGCCCGAACTGTGCTGCCGGAGGCGGTAACTGCCGGTGATCTGATCGCAGCCTGTGGTGGGGAGGGAAGGAAACAGCCGGAACGGCCGCTGGACAGTATGGCGGTAAGAGCTCCGGCAACCTGTGCTGACGCACCGGTGCAACGTCCGAAACATCGGATTTGTACCATGGTGGCTGCCACAATCATTTTGCTGCTTATCCCTATGACGCTGTATTTCGGGATGCATGGTCTGGGAAGCAGGAAATATACGGTTGTCTCTCTACTGGTCCTATTAGAAGCAATGCTTCCGTTTTTTATTCTGTTTGAAGGCCGCAGACCGCAGGCCAGAGAACTGGCTGTGATCGCCGTTTTATGCGGCATTGCGGTTGTCGGGCGTTCAGCATTGTTTATGCTTCCCCAATGTAAGCCGGTGATTGCTGTGGCGATCGTAGCCGGCGCCGCACTGGGAGGAGAAACGGGCTTTTTGGTGGGGGCGCTGTCCATGCTGGTGTCCAACTTGCTGTTTGGCCAGGGGCCGTGGACACCGTGGCAGATGTTTGCTGCCGGCCTTACAGGATTTTTGGCCGGTGTACTTTTTTCCAGGTGCTCCCGGAAAAATCGCCTGGCACTGAGTTTGTTCGGCGGGGCAGCCTCTGTTTTGTTGTACGGTGTTATCATGAACACCTCCTCCGCATTGCTCTGGGCTGACCCGCCCACATGGCCGATTCTTCTGACGTACTATGCTGCCGGGTTTCCGATGGATTGCATCCAAGGCGGAGCGACGTTTGTGTTCCTATGGTTTGCTGCAGAACCCATGCTGGAGAAATTGGAGCGGGTCAAAAGAAAATACGGGCTCATCAGCTGAGGGAAAAAAGAAAACCAGGGGAACAGGGAAACTGTTCTCCTGGTTTTAGATTTTAAAGAGAATCCATTGCGGGTCAATGCTTCCACATGCTGCCAATAGTTCCACATCCCACTGGATGACATGGATGCCCATTCCGTTGATGGTGGAGACCACATGGTCATCATATTCTCCATAAGGGCAGCGGAATAAGCCGGGACGAGTACCGGTAATGGCCTCGATTTTATCGCAGCAGGCATTCACGTTGTCCACGATCTCCTGTTCCGACAGCTTGGAAAAATGGGCGTGGTCGTTGGAATGGTTCATGACTTCCATCCCGGCGTCAGACAAGGCCTTTACAGATTCCGGATACCGGTCCACCCAGTCTCCCACCAGGAAAAACGTAGCTTTCACATTGTGCTCATTTAGTATATCAATAAGTATCTGCGTGTCTTCATTGCCCCACGCGGCGTCAAAGGTCAAAGATACAGCTTTATTATCCCGCTCTACGCAATAGATGGGCAGTACCCGCTCAGTGGCGGCCACGCCTACGATTTGGGGCGCGTTCACCGCATAGAACATCAGGCAGATGACCAGTACCATTACCAGTGCGGACAGCGGCTTTTTCCATTTGGTAAGTGTTTTCAAAAATTGTTTCATAGAGAATCCCTCCTGTCTGTTTTGGTACATCTTATCGCCATGTCCGGCAAAATATGCCCGCCTGTGTGGGTTCTGTCAATGAAATGTTCCTGATTCTTAAATAAGGCTTAAACTTTTCGGGGATTGTTTCTTAAACCGGATTTTTCTATACTTTTTACAGAGAATAGTTGACAGGAGAAATAAACTGTGCTATCTTACTATTGTTTTAATTGATTAGTACAAACATAAATCCGATGAGGAGGCACGAGATGAAAATATTGCTGACATCCGACTGGAATATGGACGCAGTAAACGGCGTTGTGACTTCTATTTTAAATCTTCGCCGGGGTCTGGAAGAACTGGGACATGAGGTGCGGATTTTGACGCTGTCTCCCAATGCTCATTCCTGGGAACGGGACGGCGTGACTTATATCGGCTCTGTGAATGTGGGGCGGGTGTATCCCGGCGCCAGACTGCGTACGGCTCTGGGCAGCACATATATCCGTGACCTGATGCGCTGGCACCCGGATGTGGTACATTCTAATTGCGAATTCAGCACGTTTTTCATGGCGCGGCACATCAGCGAGCGGCTGAATATTCCGCTGGTGCATACGTATCACACGGTCTATGCGGAGTATACCCATTACTTTTGCCCCAGCGAGAATATCGGACAACATCTCGTGGAAAAATTTTCCAGATGGATCACCGGCCGCACGGACTGCGTGATCGTTCCGTCGGAAAAAGTAGCCCGGCTATTGACGGGTTACAATGTAGAATCGCCCATTTATGTGATTCCCACGGGGATTGAGCAGTCCCGCTTTATTGCGGCCGCAGCAGATGGCATGGCGGTGCGGCAGGCACTGGGGATTCCGGAAAATCGCTTCGTGTTGGTCTCCGTGGGGCGTTTGGCAAAAGAAAAGAATTTCGGAGAATTGATCCATATGATGACCGGCATGGAACATCTGCCTGTGACCCTGCTTCTGGTAGGAGACGGACCGGACCGGGAGAACCTGGAATGCCGTGCCCGGGATTTGGGTGTCGCGGACAGGGTGATTTTCGCCGGTATGGTCCCGCCGGAGGATGTGGGACGTTATTACAAGGCCGGCGACCTGTTTGTGAGTGCCTCTACCAGCGAGACCCAGGGGCTGACTTATTTTGAGGCGTTATCCTCCGGACTTCCCATGCTCTGCCGGAAGGACGACTGTCTGGAAGAAATTCTTGTAAACGGTGAAAACGGCTGGCAGTACCGTACAGAATTGGATGCCGTCGCGCGCGTCCGTCAGCTGCTGGAACATCCCGAGCTGCGTGCTGCTATGAGCGATGCGGCTTTGGCGGTGGGCCGCCGGTATTCGGTTCCGGCCTTTGCAGAAAGCGTAGAACATGTGTACCGGGAACAGATCGCCTGGCACCGCAGTCCCTTGCGGGAGGTCTCCGCATGAGCCGAACAAGTACGCAGGCAACACGCTGGCTGCCGCTGTTGGGCTTTGCCGGATGTGTGGTCCTCGGCATTTGGGCTTGGCAAAGCGGTGTGCTCACGTCCCAGGAGGCTATGGAAGCCTTGGTGCATCGTGTAGGGATTTGGGGCCCGGTGATTTTTACCGTTATTCAGGCGGTGCAGGTAGTCATCCCCATATTGCCCGGGGCGATCGGCTGTGTGGTAGGGGTCATCATGTTTGGCCCGGTCTGGGGCTTTGTATATAACTATGTGGGAATCTGTGCCGGGTCGCTGCTGGCGTTTGCCGTAGCCAAGACCTATGGCCGGCCGTTGTTGCCCAGACTTTTTCAGCAAAAGACTATTGATAAATATGACAGCTGGACGAAAAAAGGTAAATTCGACCTGTGGTTTGCCGTTGCCATTTTTCTCCCGGTAGCGCCGGATGACTTCCTGTGCTACCTGGCGGGGACAACGCCCATGTCCTGGCGGCGGTATACAGCCATTATCCTGTTGGGGAAGCCCTTTGCCATCGCGGCATACAGCGTGATTCTCAGCGCGGCGTGGACGCAGGTTTTAAATTGGTTGGGATGAGGTGAAAGAAATGTCGGTTTATTTGTATGCGGGCGGGGAACGCATCGTAGGGAAAAGCGGTGTGGGACAGGCCATTGCCCACCAGCGGGGCGCCTTGCATTCTGTGGGACTTTTGCTGGATGAACGTATGAGCGGCAATACCCAAATCGTGCATATCAATACTGTGTTGCCGGACTCTCCCCTGATGGCCGTACTGGCCCGGGCCCGGGGAAAGAAAGTGATTTACTATGCCCATTCCACTATGGAAGATTTCCGCTGTTCCTTCCGCGGATCCAATCTGCTGGCGCCTCTGTTCAAGCGATGGATCCAATTCTGCTATCGTCGGGGGGATGTGATCCTGACACCCACGGCTTATTCAGAAGAGATTCTTCAAAATTACCGACTGAAAAGGCCCATCTACCACATTTCCAACGGCATTGACACGGAGTTTTTCCGTCCCAGTGCCCAGCGGCGCGCCGCGTTCCGGGAGAAATACGGTCTGCGGGAGGATGAAAAGGTCGTCATCTCTGTCGGACATCTCATGGAGCGCAAAGGCATTCTGGACTACATTGAACTGGCCCGCCGTATGCCGGAGGCAAAATTTCTGTGGTTTGGATATACAGACCCAAAGCTGATTCCCACACCCGTGCAGCAGGCCATCGACGGCGCGCCGGAAAATCTTACCTTTGCCGGTTTTGTGGATCAGGAGCACCTGTGCGATGCTTATTGCGGCGCGGACGCATTTGCCTTTCTCAGTCATGAGGAGACTGAGGGGATCGTGGTGCTGGAAGCGCTGGCCTGTGAGATCCCGATCCTCCTGCGGGATATCCCGGTGTATGACGGCTGGCTGGTGTCCGGGAAGAACGTCTATATGTCTGACGATTTGGATGGATTTCAGAGGACCTTAACTGCCATGCTGAACGGAGCGCTCCCCAGCCTGACCCAACAGGGCAGGGAAGTGGCGCTGTCCCGGAGCCTCATTGCGGTGGGAGAACGCCTGCGGGAAATTTACCAGACCGAGGGATTGCTGAATACAACGGGATCAAAATTTACTTGGGCGCGGCGTACTTACTCCCGTCCATAGGAAAAGACACCGCGGCCGCGGTGTCTTTTCTTGCATATTCTTTGCATTTCTGCTACAATAAACGGAATGAAAGGGGGGACAGCCGATGAAACGAATTGTGACCATGCAGGACATTTCCTGTGTGGGCAAATGCTCACTGACCGTGGCGCTGCCCATCCTGTCGGTCATGGGTGTGGAAACAGCGGTGATCCCTACGGCGCTGCTGTCCGCCCATTCCGTATTTCCGGACTTTACTTTCCGGGACCTCACAGAAGAGATCCTTCCTATTGCCCGGCACTGGAACGGTCAGAGCCTGACGTTTGATGCGATCTATACAGGTTACCTTGGCTCAGAACAGCAAATTGATATCATTGCCCAGGCGATTGATGTCGTTTCCGGAACGGAGACCCTCGTTTTCGTAGACCCGGCCATGGCGGACCAGGGGCGGCTGTACGCAGGCTTTCATCTGGATTTTGCCCGTAAAATGGCGGAACTTTGCCGCCGAGCGGATATCATCGATCCCAATGTGACGGAAGCCTGCTTCCTTACGGATACGCCCTATAAGGAGACTTATGACGAAGCCTATCTGGATGCCCTCTTGGAAAAACTGGGGGACCTTTGCGCCGGAACCGTGGTTCTTACGGGGGTTCGCCGAAAATCGGGAGAAACCGGAGTCATCAGTATGACGCCGGGGGGCGAACGCTTTTCATACTTCCATGAGACCATCCCCGGCCAATTCCATGGAACCGGAGACATTTTCTCCAGCGTAGCGGTAGGCGGCATTCTGCGCGGGCTGTCGCTTCCGAATGCCCTGTGCCTGGCTGCAGATTTCACCCATGATTGCATCCGCCGCACAGAAGCAGACCCGGAGAAACGCTGGTACGGAGTTTCCTTTGAATCGGCACTGCCGTTGCTTATTAAGGATTTGGCACGTTTCACATAAATTTAACATATTTTTCTTGCAATTTTAACAAAAGAGGTGTATGATGTTCCTACAAGAAAGGAGGAATGTCATGCTTACATTCAAAGACATTCAGGAAAACGCAGCCATTCATACGTACATCAAAAAAGCGGATGAGTCCCTAGTTGCCCTGGGCTATACGGAACACAGCTTTGCCCATGTGACCATGGTGGCGGAAAACGCTGGATATATATTGGAGACCTTGGGATACCCCACGAGGGATATTGAACTGGTAAAGATCGCGGCCTATCTCCACGATATCGGCAACCTGGTCAACCGGGTGGACCACTCCCAATCCGGGGCGGTCATGGCCTTTCGCATTCTGAACGATTTGCACATGGACCCGGCGGAGATCGCGGAGATCGTCACGGCCATCGGCAACCACGACGAGGGTACGGGCAAGCCCGTCAGCCCCATGTCTGCGGCGCTGATCCTGGCGGATAAGTCGGATGTGCGCCGTAGCCGTGTGCGCAATCAGGACGTGACTACCTTTGACATTCATGACCGGGTGAACTACTCGGTAAAGAAGTCGGAGCTGAAAATCAATGAGACCCATACCATCATCAAGCTGAAGCTGTCGGTAGACACGCGTTACGGATCAGTGATGGATTATTTCGAGATCTTCCTGAACCGCATGGTCATGTGCCGCAAGGCCGCGGAAGCCCTGGATCTGCAATTCAAGCTGATTATCAACGAACAGCAATTGATTTGAAAAAAGCCACATCACCGATTGGAGATGTGGCTTTTTCTTATATCATCCCGGACAGTTTTTCCCATTCCTCGTACAGAGATTCCAATTGTCCGGCAACGTTCTCTTTTTCCACGGCTATGTCCAGCAGTTTCTGATAATCGGAGGCGAATTGCTCCGCATCGGCATCCAGCCGGGCGCTTTCCGCTTCCAGCTTTTCGATTTCCTTCTCCACCTTGGCAATCTGCTTTTCCAGATTCGGCGGACGCTTCCTCTGCTCCTTTTTGGGCTTGGGTGCCTCGGTTTTTTCCGCTGCCTTTGCGGCTTGGGCAAACTGCTCCTGCCGGGCCTTGTACTCCCGGTACTGGGAAAAGCTTCCCTTGTAGTCCGTGATGGTTCCGTCCCGCAGCTCCCAAATACGGGTGGCGAACTTCTCAATAAAATACCGATCATGGGACACGAACAGCAGCGCCTGGTCATAGTCCTCCAAGGCGTCCTCCATCCACTCCCGGCTAGCAATGTCCAGATGGTTCGTCGGCTCGTCGAGGATCAGCAGATTCACCTGCTCACCCATGAGCATACACAGCTTTAACCGGCTGCGCTCCCCGCCGGACAGTGCCCCCACGGGCTTGAATACGTCCTCGCCCATGAAACCAAAGGCGGCCAGACGGTCCCGTGCGCCCTGGGGCGTGGTATTCGTCTCATACAGCATGGTGTCGTACATGCTCCGCTCCAGCACCGGAAAGGTGACGATTTGAGGCAGATATGCCGTGCGCACTGCCGGACCTTTGCGGATGAAGCCCGTGTCCGGGGCTTCAGCGTTCATGATGAGCTTCAAAAACGTGGATTTTCCCGTGCCGTTATCGCCGATGAGGGCGATGCGCTCTCCCGCCCGGACATCCAGATTCAGCCCGGAAAACAAGGTCCGGTTGCCAAAGCCTTTGGACACATTGTCCACCACCATCACTTCATCAGCGAGAAACTCGCTTTCCTGGAATTTCACGGTGAGCTTCCGGTCCGTTTTGGGCCGCTCAGTCTGCTGGAGCTTTTCCATGCGCCTTTCCATGGAAAACGCCCGCTTGTGCAGCTTGTCGTTGCCCATAAAGGCCCACAAATGCAGCTGCGCTGCCGCTTTTTGCAGCTGCTCCAGCTTGGCTTGGTCTTTTTCATATTTTTTCAGCTGCTCGTCAAAGCGACGCTGCCGCTCCACCACGTAAAAGCTGTAATTGCCATTAAAAAACTCTGCTTTTCCACCGTGGATCTCAATGGAACGCTGGGTCACCCGGTCCAGGAAATAACGGTCGTGGCTGATGGCCAGCACAGTGCCGTGGAACTTGCGGAGGTATTCCTCCAGCCATTCCGTGGCATTCAGGTCCAGATGGTTCGTGGGCTCGTCCAGCAGCAAAATGTCCGTATCCTCCAAAATGAGCCGGGCCAGATTCACTCTGGTCTTTTCGCCGCCTGACAGAGAATCGAAGGGCTGAGCTCGCATGGCAGGGGGGATGTCCAGACCGTTGGCCACCCGGTTGCGCTCCCGCTCCATGTCGTACCCGCCCCGCCGCTGAAATTCCGCGGAAAGGCGATCGTACTCTTCCAAAATCTGAGGGGAGTGGTCTGTTGCCATAGCTTCCGCTAAAGCATTGATACGCTCCTGCATGGCATACAGCTGTTTATGGGCGTCCTGCAGGACCATCTCCGTGGTGTAGCCCTCCGGGTACACCGGGATTTGAGAAATCAGCCCAAGCCGCTTGCCCTTGAAGATCGAGACACTGCCCTCATCCGGACGCAGCTCGCCGGTGAGAATGCGGAACAGAGTGGTCTTTCCGCAGCCGTTCCGGCCAAGGATCCCCACTCGTTCCCCGGTGTTCACTTCGAAGGACAATCCGTCCAGTATATTTTTATCCTGCTCAAAGGACTTCACCAGCCCTTTGACTGAAACATCGATCATGGGTAACTCCTAAATCAGTTTGCGACCGCCTGCTGCAGCACCCGGTTGGCAATGGCTCCGGCCACGGACAATCCGCCGCCGCCCCGTTCCACCTGTACCACGAAGGCATAGGGATGCTCCTCGTCGTCGAGAAAACCCACGAACCAGGCATGGTCCGTGCCGTCGCCCACCTCGGCGGTTCCGGTTTTGGCGCAGATGCTGAGTCCCGGGAAGGACCCGGCGCCGTAGGCATATTGTACGTTGTAGTTCATCATGGAGGCCATCTTTTCCGCGGTCTCCGCATCCAGCAGCTTTGTAGTTTTCAAACGCCGCCCGTGGCCTACCAGTGTGGGTTCCACCAAAGTGCCGCCGTTTCCGATGGCGGACACCAACCGCAGCATGCTGTTGGGGCACACCAGGTCCGTGGACTGTCCGATGGCCGACCAGGACAGGTTGATATTTCCGACCTCATGAGCGTCAATACTGCCGGCTGCGGTGTACATTCCGTCCAGCGCGTGGGAATCAGTGATGCCAAGCTTTTTAGCGTAGGCCTGGATGACATCGGTGCCCAGCGTTTGGGCCAGTTCAGAAAAGGCGCAGTTGCAGGAATTGGCCAGAGCTTGCTCGATGGTTTGATTCCCGTGTACCCCGGTGCAGTTGAGCTTGTCGCCTCCCACCATAACGCTCCCGCCGCAATAGAAGGTGCGGTCATAGATATCGTTGATGGTTTCCAGTGCGGCGGCCAAGGTCACCAGCTTGAACACGGACCCCGGCACATAGGTGGCGCTGATGGCCCGGTTTAGGTAGGCCCCGTCCGGGATGTTCCCGGGATTGGCCGGGTCAATGGAGGGGGAGGAGACCATACACAAAAGCTCCCCGGTCTTATAATTTACAATTTGTACAGACCCATTGCGCCCCGCCAAAGCGGCATAGGCCTCATTGTTAAGGGCAGCATCCACGGTTAAATGCGCTTTTGGAGTCTCGGTGTGGTAGGTTCCGGTCAAAAGATTGAAGCCCGTCAAATGGTCGTTGAGCCGGGTCAGCGCGCCGGTGCCCACATTGCCGATATAATCGCCGGTCACGTGAAAATTTGCCACCCGGGTCGTATAGTCCTCGCTGTAAGTACCCGCCCCCGCATCTGCCAGAAGCACCTCATTCCTATCATACAGCAGTCCCATAGTGGTGCCGCCCCCGGCAAAAGAGGCCCACTCCCGTCCGTGCATCACGTACCGGGCGCAGTAAAGGGACAGTCCCAGCACGCAGAACAGGGCGATCAAAAGCACAAAAGCGCCTCTGTTTTTGACTTTTTTCATGCCTTTGCCCCCCGTTTCTTCCGGGTTTTGATTTCTGCCCGCTTCACCACGAAGCTGGCGTTTTTCCGGGTGTCTGCCGCCTTGATAAAGGCCAGGAGCATCCAGCAGGACAGCAGGCTCGTCCCGCCTTTGGAGACAAAGGGGAAGGTCACACCGGTAAAGGGCAGAATGTCCAGAGACCCGAAAATATTCAAAGCCATTTGGATCATCAGCAGTGAGACGGAAGCGCCCGCAGCAATGACGTAATAGGTAGACCGCCCATGAGCCGCGGAGCGGAACGCGAAAAATGCCAGCGCCACAATAGACAGCGCCGCGACCACCGCCACGATGAGCCCAAGCTCCTCGCAGATGACGGCAAATACCATATCCGTATTAGCGGCCACAATATTTTTCAGCCAGCCCTCTCCGGCACCGTGGCCGAACAGGCCGCCGGAGGCCGCCGCGGACAGCGCCCGGGTCTGCTGATAGCCTGCGCCGTAAGGATCAGCCCACACGTGTCCCCAGGTGGCGAAGCGCTGGGCGATATACGGCTTCATGGTGAACACCAGGAAGCCCGCCATGGCCGCGCCGGAAATGGCAAGAAATACCGTGGCGATAGAGCCGGACCGCATGAAGGAAATAATGAGGAAGGTCACGAAGAAGATGACCGCTGTGCCGTAGTCGCCCATCAGCGCCAGCGCCATGACGCAGATAGCGGAAAAAGCGATGAACATAAACAGGTTCCGCCGTGCGAACAGCCGGTCCAGGGACGCGGCCCCCGCGTAGATATACAGTACCTTCACCAGCTCCGAGGGCTGAAGAGAAAATCCGCCGATATACAGCCAGTTTTTTGCGCCGAACACATATTCGCTGAGGATCAGATTGATAAACAGAAAGCCCATGGCAGCAAGGACCGCCGGCCAGCGCAGGGCTTTGGCCCGCCGCAGGTCCCGGAGCCACCAACCCATGGCGAAAAACAGCGCCACGCCCATGATGAGGAGGATCAGGGTCTTTACCAGCGCCTCCGGCGTGGATGATGCCACAATGGACAATCCCAGCGTGGTCAAAAAGAACGCGATGGTCTCCACCTCGAACCCGTTGCGCCGAATGGAGCGAATCAGCAGATAGCACATCCACTCAATGGCAAGCAATGCAAAAAATGCCAGGCAGGTGACCACCAGATACTCATCCTTTGCGGAAAAGCAGTATTGCAGCATGATGATGGACTGGAATAAGGACAAAATGAGCAGGGTCGCCGCGGGATTGAAGCTGGTACCGGCGGCTGTCCGGGTTTTGTCCACCGTGCGCAGCTCGCTGGCAGTCACGTCCGCGAAGCCCAGGGAGACAGAGGCGAGACGGATTTTATCCCCGTTTTTTACCTCCAGGCCTTTTTTGGGCACCTTTTCCTTGCCCACATAGACCCCGCCCCGGGAATTCATATCAAAAATACGCCAAATGCCCTTATCATTGCGGATCAGGACCGCATGGATGCGGGAAACATCCGGCGCGTTGACGACAATGTCTGATGTTTTCGCACGGCCGATCACACATTCCCAATGGGGCAGGGGCGCAGCGCTGGCATCGGGGAAAATGAGGTGCCCCCAGACCTCCGGTTCATATTTTTCGCTGAGCATGGACCGCACACAGCGGACCACCACCCAGGCCGCGAGAATGGGCAGGAGGTAACGTGTGATGGTGATGACGGCGCTTCCCACCATCGGCAAAGCCCCCTTTCTAACAAAATTGGTTGTAACAGTATAGCATAGTTTGGACGTTTTTACAATATCAAGGCTAACAAGTTGGCAGGAAGCTGGTTTTCTGCTATAATCGCACTATCATCGCAATGTTAATTTGCGTTGCTTGCCGCAACGGGGGACTCCCGTGTACAATGGCGGAGAAAGGAGGGCATCCATGATGCTGAGCGAAAACATCAGGACAATCAGAAAATCAAAAGGATTATCACAAGAGGAACTTGCCATCAAACTGAATGTGGTGAGACAAACGGTCTCAAAATGGGAACAGGGCCTGTCGGTCCCGGATGCCGATCTTCTGATCGCCATATCGGAGGAGTTGGGTACGCCGGTCAGCACTCTGCTGGGAGAAACTGTCACCGAAACGAAAGCGGACGACTTAAGCGTGATTTCCGAGAAGCTTGAGGTCATCAATCTGCAGCTTGCGCGGGGAAGAGCGGCGAGACAAAAAGCGTTCCACTGGATGTTTCTTTCCCTGTGCGCAGTCATAGTGGCTGTGTCTGCGGTCCTGATCGTATTCAACAGCCCTTACCTGGGCTGGGATTACAGCGACCCCGAAACCGCAGTTGCCGGAACCTTGCTTCACGCGTTTGAGTGGCTGTTCGTTCGGACCGCACCCCTTGCTTTGACCGGAACGGTCATTGGGGCTTGCTTCACACGGAAAAACGTATGAAATTGCGGCGGGTGGGGGACGGCTTGCCATCCGGCCCCTACTTGCCGCACCAAGCGTCCGTTAAAGCAATTTCCTCTTGACAATTTTCCCGCCGATGCTATAATGGTCACAACCATATAACCGCAAAACGCATGGAAGGGAACAGGTCATCTGGCACTGTCTTGTCCAGAGAGCCGGCCGGCTGGTGAAAGGCCGGAGAAGCACGCTTGATGATGTCCTCCCGGAGCGGCCCTGCTGAAACAAGTAAGCAGGGACGGCGGCCCCCGTTAGAAAGGCAGGATGTATCGCATCCATAAGGTGCGCCCGTTAGGGCGAAAAAGAGTGGTACCGCGAAAAGTGTTCAGCTTTCCGTCTCTTTGCAAAACAGCAGGGAGCGGGGGGCTTTTTTGTTTCCCGTTCCGGATTCACCGAATGATGAAAAGGAGAAATGCAGAATGGAGATCAAAATCAACAAGACTACATCCCCAAAAGTGAAGCCCCCCGTGGTGGGTCTGCCCTTCGGCAAAGAATTCACCGATCATATGTTCCTCATGGATTTTGACCGGGAACGCGGCTGGCATGATCCCCGTGTGGTGCCCTATGCGCCCATCCAGATGGAGCTGGGTGCTGTGGTGTTCCATTACGGCCAGGAGATCTTCGAAGGCATGAAGGCCTACCGCACCGAGGAAGGCAAGATCCAGATGTTTCGCCCCATTGAGAACATCCGCCGTATGAACAACACCGCCGAGCGCCTTTGCGTCCCGCAGATTCCCGAGGAGGACTTCATGCAGGCGCTCAAAACCTTGTTGGAAGTGGAAAAGGACTGGGTCCCCAGCGAGGAGGGCACCAGCCTGTATATCCGCCCCCTGACCATTGCCACGGAATCTCAGCTTGGCGTTCACGCGTCCAACCAATACCTGTTCGCCATCATCTGCTGCGTGGTGGATAAGTACTACAAAGAGGGCCTGAACCCCGTGAAAATCATGGTGGAGGACCACGACGTGCGCGCGGTGCGCGGCGGCACGGGATACACCAAGTGCGGCGCCAACTATGCCATCTCTCTGCGGGCCGGTGAGGTCGCGGCGAAAAAGGGCTTTTCTCAGGTCCTGTGGCTGGACGGCGTCTACCAGAAGTATGTGGAAGAAGTGGGCTCTATGAACGTTATGTTCAAGATCAACGGCAAGATTGTCACTCCATCTCTGGACGGCAGCATCCTGCCCGGGGTGACCCGCAAGTCCTGCCTGGACCTGCTCCATAGCTGGGGCATGGAGGTGGAGGAACGTTTGTTGCCCATCGACGAACTGATCGAAGCGGCCCAGAGCGGCGCTTTGGAGGAAGCTTGGGGCACGGGCACTGCCGCAGTCATCTCGCCCATCGGCGAGCTGTATTACGGCAACAAGGGCTACACCATTGCCGGCAACAAGATCGGCCCCATCTCCCAGAAGCTGTACGATACCCTCACAGGCATCCAGTGGGGCACCGCGCCGGATACCTTCGGCTGGATTGAGCCGGTATGCTGAATATCAAATCATAACAGGAGTTGACACTATGCGTAAAAATCGTTTGCTGACAGGCGCCCTGGCGCTGTGCATTGCCGCGCTGCTGATGTTCCCGGCCGCTGCCCATGGGCACCGCCGCGCCGCCAGTTGTGTGGAGGACACCTGCCCAGTCTGCCCCGTGGAGGACTGCGCGTTGTCTGGCCGCCATTGCCATGACGGCGAGACCTATTGCGGCAATTACCATGCGGACGGCCTTTGCGCCGGCGGATGTGAGACATATACGCCCCCCGCCAGACATCACGGCCACGGCGGCCACCACTGCTGAATGAACTGAAAAGACGTCTGAACGGTTGGTTCAGACGTCTTTTTCAAAAATCAGGTCCACTGTGACCAATGCGCCGCCGTTGAGTTCTGTGGGAATGTATCCTACATAACGGTAACCCATCTCTGCGTACCGGTTTATGATTTCCCGATGACCGGTTAGCTTCAGCCCGATGATTCCCTTATATACGACCGTTTCAAACGCATATTCTTTCATTGCTTGCGCCTCCTATGAAAATCATACCCACACATCACACTTTACAGCAATAAATTTCTTCTTGACAAATTCCGTCAGCGTGCTATAATAAACCCAAATTTCAAACGCGTTGACAAGAAGTAGTAACCTTGTGGAACTGTTCAGAGAACCGGTCGGCTGGTGAAAGACCGGAGAGGGAAGCGGGGCGAACTGGTCTTTGAGCGGCTTTGCTGAAGGATGAGTAGGCAAGGACGGAGCCCCCGTTAGCAAGGCAGGACGTGTCTGCGTCCGTGAGTGCGCTCATTTGGGCGAAAAAGAGTGGTACCGCGAAAAGCTTCAGCTTTCCGTCTCTTTGCAAACAGCAGAGGGATGGAGGGCTTTTTTGTTTCCCATTTCTCTGTAATTCAGCTAAGAAAGAGGAGAACAGTATGGAAATCAAAATCACGAAAACGACGGCCCCGAAGCAAAAGCCCGACGAGCATAACCTGCCCTTCGGCACCTACATGACCGACCACATGTTCATCATGCACTACGATACCGACCAGGGCGGCTGGCACGACCCGGAAATCAAGCCCTACGGTCCCATTGAACTGATGCCCGCCTGCTCTGTGTTTCATTATGCCCAGGAGTGCTTTGAGGGTATGAAGGCCTACCGCACCGATAACGGAAAGGTGCAGCTGTTCCGCCCCATGGAGAATGTGCGCCGCATGAACACCTCCTGCGAGCGCCTTTGCATCCCGGAACTGCCCGAGGACGTGATGTACAACGCCGTCAAGACCCTGGTCACTGTGGACGAGGAATGGGTGCCCCATCTGCCTGGGACCAGTCTGTATATCCGCCCCTTCGTATTCGGTACGGAAAACTACGTTGGCCTGCGCATTCCCGATCATTACCTGTGTATGATTATCTGCTGCCCGGTGGGCAACTACTATAAAGAGGGCATCAACCCGGTGAAGATCATCATTGAGGAACGGGATGTCCGTGCGGTCCGGGGCGGCACGGGCTATACCAAGGCCGGCGCCAACTACGCCATTTCCATGCGCGCGGAGAACGTGGCCGAAAAGAGCGGCTATACCCAGGTTTTGTGGCTGGACGGCGTGCACCGCAAGTACATTGAGGAAGTGGGGTCCATGAACGTCATGTTCAAAATCGCGGGCAAAGTCGTCACCCCGGCGCTGGAAGGCAGCGTTCTTCCCGGCATCACCCGGAAATCCTGCATCGAGGTTATGAAAAGCTGGGGCCTCACCGTGGAGGAGCGGCCCATTTCCATCGACGAACTGATAGAGTGCATCCAAAACGGCACCTTGGAGGAAGCCTGGGGCACGGGCACCGCGGCGGTGGTGTCGCCCATCGGCATTTTGAACTACGAGGGCAAGGAATACACCGTGGGCACTGGCGGCATCGGCGAAGTCACTCAGCGGCTGTACGATGAGCTGACCGGCATCCAATGGGGCAAAATTGCGGACCCGTTCGGCTGGGTAGACCCCGTGTGCTAAAATTAAAATGAGAGGCTTTTTCAAAGCCTCTCATTTTATTATTTGTACTGCGTTCGCGCACCCCTGGGGGCACCCATTCCAATATTGTAGGGGCGAACCTATGTGTGCGCCCCTACTTCTGGTCACTTCGTCCCACAAGCCAATCCAACGAAACATCATAATAATCCGCAATACGAATCAATATTTCCAATTTCGGTTCCCTTGTCATCAGCTCATAATTCTGGTATGTTTTTTCGGTAATGTCACAGTAAATCGCAACTTCCTGCTGGGTCACACCCCGATTGGTTCTGCATTCTTTCAATCGTTTGGCTAAAATTTCTCTCATATTTCTTTAACTTATATCAATAAATCCTCATATGAAACATTTAAAACTTCACGAAAGACCTTCAACTCATCTGCATAAACATGCCGTTGTCCCACTTCAATTTTCGCCAATGCGCTTCTTGTGATATCACACCCACGAATCTGTAATTGTGCAGAGACTTGTTCTTGCGTCAACCCACGGGCATTCCGTAAATCACGAATACGCTCACCCAAAGCCTTTTTATATTCCGGATTCACGGTCAACACCTCCACGCACCGATATAGGTGCATTTTGTGTTGATTTTACAAGAATATTCGGTTATAATTGCACCGGTACAGGTGCAATTATAAAAAGGAGAAAAATATGCAATTCTACGGATTTCGCTTTTTTACTGCGTATGAAGCGATGGCGCGGCATTTGGAACACCAGGCAGAGGCCCGGCGGGCGCTGGGAGAACCCTTGGAATGGACAGATTCCACAGACGATGTGCTTGAGGAACCATGGCAGACCGAACCCACAAGAGAGGTCCCTGACCCCCAAAAAATCGACGCCTATCTATCCTGTGCCGAAGCCGCCTACCACCTGGCGAAAGAGCGGCTCTGGGACATCGTGCTTTCCGATGCCTCCGGCCCCGAAGCGCTCATCATCCTACGTGGGGATTCGATTTTTTTCGTCCGCAGAGACCGAGCCGCCCTGACACAATTCATAAAACTCCTGACCGAGGCATATGAAATTTACCTCGAGCCGGAAAATGATATGCTGGAACTGAGATTAGTATACAGCCTTTGTGTTCCGAACCCCAAATAGTCGGTATGGGCGATTCAGCACCCTTTTGTTTTCAAAATAACAGCTTCCCGTGTTGACTTTCCGATAAAACCGGGTATAATAAGAACAGTTTCTGACATTTGCCATTTTCTCCCAATCGGGATAGGGCATATTTTAATCGAATCGAGGTTTTATTATGGCAGACTGCAATCACGATTGCTCCTCCTGCGGCGAAAGCTGCGCCGAACGGGAAGACCAGGGCATCCAGAAAGAAAAGCTCCACGAGGGCGCGAAGGTAAAAAAGGTCATCGCCGTCATGAGCGGCAAAGGCGGCGTTGGTAAGTCCCTTGTCACCAGCCTGCTGGCCTGCGAGATGCAGCGCCGTGGGTTCAATACCGCCATTCTGGACGCCGATATGACCGGCCCATCCATTCCCCAGGCCTTCGGCATCCATGAAAACGCCGTCGGTACGGAGGATTTTATCCTCCCCAGCCGGGCCAAGAACGGCACCCAAGTGATGTCCATGAACATCCTGCTGCCGGACGAGACGGAACCCGTGGTTTGGCGCGGCCCGGTGATTGCTGGGATGGTCACCCAGTTCTGGACGGAAGTCCTATGGGAGGACGTGGACTATATGTTTGTTGATATGCCTCCCGGCACGGGCGACGTGCCGCTGACGGTGTTCCAATCCCTGCCCGTGGACGCGGTGGTCATCGTGACCTCGCCTCAGGAGCTGGTGTCCATGATCGTGGAGAAGGCCGTGAAAATGACGGCTATGCTGAATCTGCCGGTTGTCGGCGTGGTAGAGAACATGTCCTATTTCAAATGCCCGGACTGCGGCAAGGAGCATAATATCTACGGCCGCAGCGTCATCAACCAAGTGGCGGCGAAATACGGCATCGAGATTGTGGAGCGTCTGCCCATCGACCCGGCGATTGCCAATGCCGTGGACGACGGAAAAGTGGACACCCTGCCGGGGGAATATGTCTCCGAAATCTGCGATTTTATCAAACTTGCCCTGTAAATCAATCGCGTTATGAAAACCAGGTGCTCCTGTCCGGAACACCTGGTTTATTGCATGTTTTGCGGCAAAAAGCGGGAAGCATATAGTATTGGAAACGAATTTATGGAGTTTTCACAAAAAGATTTGCAATTATCAAGAAAAGATGGTATAAATAAAGATACTATATAAAACGAGGGGATGGTCCCATTGACAGAAGAGGAACGCCGGGTAGACGCATATTTGCAGGAACGCGGAAAAAAGACCCTGCCGCTCTGGAGTGAACTGCCGGATATCGATTTATATATGGACCAGCTCACCAGCCTTGTGAACCGCTATATGGGCTATACCACCAAAGAACGGATGCTGACTGCTTCCATGGTGAACAATTATGTGAAAATGAAAGTAATGCCAGCGCCAGTCAAGAAAAAGTACGGTCGGGAACATCTGATGTATTTGATCGTCATCTGCATTTTGAAACAGGTGATGCCGCTGTCCTCTGTCGAAGTGGTACTGCGGGATGCGTTGGAACGGACCACACCGGGACAGTTTTATGAAAGTGTGCGGCTGCTGTACCAGGCGGCATTCAAGGAAGCGGTAGATGTGGCCGAGTATATGATCGAACAAGGAAATATGTCTGTGAGTATGACCCTTGCGCTGGCCCTGAAGGCGCATGCGGAACAGGCGCTGGCGCAGGAAATTTTGGAACTGTGCCCTTAAGGCAATAGGAAAAGCCACCCAGTCGGGTGGCTTTTTTATTTGCGTTGTGTCTGCCGGTCCGCAATTTCCTGTTCAATGGCGATCACGATGGTGCTCATCGGAATATCCAAAGCGTTGCTGATGCGGTACAGCGTTTCCAACGTTGGTTTTCGTTCTCCGCGCTCAATGGCGCTCAAATGCGTTCGCCCAATATCGGACAAGCCGCTGAGGACCTCCTGTGTGATCCCGCGCTCTGCGCGGAATCGGGCGATCACACCCCCCACCAAAGTCGGATCCAGTTGCTGCATTCCCATAGAAAACACCTCTGTTTCAGTGTATGCGATGAGGATGCATTTAATGAATACAAATGTTGACATTTGAACACTTATGTATTATAGTATTCAGGGTGCGCAGTCAACATAATTCGACAGGGACCGCCGCATCGGCCATGATGCTGTCGGGGGTCACCAGGCAGTCCACAGCCCGGAGCTCCACCCCGGCATGGTCCGCGGTGCGTAGAGCCTGGCCGAATTCCGGATGGGTGATATCGTTGGGGTGGAATTGGGTGACACCTTTCATCTGGACTATGAACAGGATCATGGCCCGATATCCTTCGGAGAGACAGCGGGTGAGCGCGTTCAGGTGCTTTACGCCTCGGAGCGTGGGAGCGTCCGGGAAACAGGCAATTCCGTCCTGCTCCAAGGTGACGCCTTTTACTTCGATGAACCAGTGGTCTGACGGCGTTTCCATGGCGAAGTCGAAACGGGAATCGCCGTATGTTACCTCCGGGCGCAGAGAAGTCAGGTCCGGAAATAGCTGGGGGAGGTATTCGGCGGCGACTTTATTGGGGGCTTGGGCATCCATATTGATGAGCAGAGCCCCCTTTTTCACGGCGATGAGATCATACTGGGTTTTACGTCCGGGATGGCAGCAGTGCTGGACATAGACCGTGGCCCCCGGGAGGAGCAGCTCCCGGCAGCGACCGGTATTTTTGACGTGGACAATCTCCACCACGCCGTTGATCTCCACTTGAGCGATGAAGCGGTTGGGTCGGTCCAGAAAGATGCCGGGGAGAATGTCGTTATAAGTCATCCGTTCAGTGCCGCGGTCCATTCGGTTTCCCGAAAGCCCACCAATACCTTGTCTCCGCAAAGAAGGATGGGGCGCTTGACCAGCATTCCGTCTGTGGCCAGGAGGGTGTACTGCTCGTCCTCGCTCATGGAGGGAAGCTTGTCCTTTAATTCCAGCGCTTTGTACTGCAGGCCGCTGGTGTTGAAAAAGCGCTTGAGGGGCAGGCCGCTCTGGGTGTGCCATTGACGCAGCTCGGCTTCTGTCGGGTGTTCGGTCTTAATATCCCGCAGGGTGAAGTCGGCACCTTGGGATTCCAGAAAAGCCTTTGCCTTTTGGCAGGTGGTGCATTTGGGGTAGCAGATGAAAGTCATATCAAAACTCCTTTTTTCTATATAATGGAATCAGCATAGCACGACAGACCGGCAACGTCAAGGGAGTGTCGAATTGCACAAAAGGAAAAGAAAAAATTGTGCAATTATATAAAAGTAAATTTTTCCGCAAAATCGCGTGACTTTTTGCAATGAAAAAGTGTCTAATAAGCAAACCTTTTAAAACCAGTTCGATTGACATAATTTGTTACTGAATTTTATGGAATTCTTAAGTTTTGTGCTGTTGACAAAGGTGAATGGGGTGGGGTATACTTGCAGTAACACAACTGTATTAAGAGAAGCGATACAATTTTGCCGAAATCGGGGATTCGATGCAAGTTTGATGCAAACCGGCGATATGATGCCCGTACATTTTTCGATGTTCTAAAAATCAAAGAAGATACAGGAGGAATGAAAATGAAACACTTGAAGCGGTCCATCTGTCTGCTGCTGTGCCTGACCATGGTGCTGTCCCTGGCGGCCTGCGGCGGCGATAAAGATAAGGACAACAAGGGAAACAGCGCGGAGGGTTATGTTTATGTGCCGACGTATACGAAGGTGCAGGGAGATTTCCCCAACGGTGTGGGCCAATCCGTCTATGCGGATGGCAAATTCTATACGGTGGTATATGAATACGACAATTACGAAACCTACGAGGGCGGCCGGCAGACGCTGTATACCATTGATTTGGAAGGCAAGTCCACGAAGCTGTCCGGTTTTGTTTCGACCATGAATGAGGATGAGGACAGCTATAATAATATCAGCGCTCTGTGTGTAGATAAGGACGGTAAGCTTTGCTATCTGGAAACCTACACGAAACAGTTCTTCAACGCTCCTGAGGGCACAGCCAAAGAGGACCGCTGGGACTATTACGACCACAGTGAGAGCACTTATGTCATCAAGTGGCTGAAAGAGGACGGCAGCGTGGAACGTGAAATGGCGCTTGACGATATGGTGCCGCAGGATACTTATATCAACAGCTTCCAGATGGACAATGACGGCAATATATATATCAATGCCGATTCCAAGGTCATTGTGATCGGTTCCAACGGCGAGAAGCTGTTCGAGTATGAGGACGAGGACGGCAACTGGATCGACAGCATGATGAAGCTGGGCGATGGCAGCGTGGTGTTTTCCGTGTATGGCGGTGAACGGGGCTACAATGTGATGAAGCTGAATCTGGAGTCCAAAAGTGCCGAACTTTACTGCACCACGGACAGCTATTTCTACAATACCTGCCCCGGCGATGACAACTATGCGCTCTATTACAGCAACGGTTCTTATCTGAATGGCCTGAAGATTGAAGCCGGCGAGAACGACGGAGAGCGTGTGGGTGTTGAGGAGCGTGTGCTGACCTGGATCAACAGCGACGTGGATGGCGACGAGATGCAAAACTTCTTCATCAATCCCGAGGGTCAGATCATCGCGCTGACGGAAGAGTACATCGAAAATACCAGCAAGAAAGATACCACCACCGACACACAGACCATCGTGAATGCAGACGGAAGTATCAGTGTAAGCTCCCATGTGGACCGCAACGGTACTTATGATGTGAAGATCCTCACCCTGGTCAAGACCCCGGCCAAGGATGTGGCGCAAAAGACGACTTTGACGTTGGCTACCCAGTATATGGGCTGGGACACCCGCAAGGCGGTTTTGAAATTTAATCGCGCAAATTCCGATTATAGAATTGAAATTGTGGATTATTCCGAGTATAATGACTACGAAAGTGAAGACGGCTACGATGCCGGAGTGAAAAAGCTGACTACGGAGATCATGTCCGGGGATGTGCCTGACATCATTTATACCGAGGGCCTGCCTGTAAGCAAAATGGCCGCCAAGGGTCTGCTGGCTGATTTGTATACCTTCATGGAAGGGGACGAAGAGCTGAGCAGGGATAAGTTCATCCCCAGCGTGCTGAATCTGATGGAGGAGGACGGACATCTGTACCAGTCTCCTACCAGGTTTTCCATTATGACCGTCATCGGCAATAAAAATGTTGTGGGCGAGACTCCGGGCTGGACCGTGGATGACCTGAAGGCCGCATTGGCCGCCATGCCTGCTGGATGCACGGTGTTCAACGTGTCTACCACCCGGGACAATATCCTTCAATATATGCTGTATATGGATATGAACGATTATGTGGACTGGGCCGCGGGCACCTGCAATTTTGACAGTCAGCAGTTTGTTGATCTGCTGGAGTTCGTGAAGATGTTCCCCTCG
This sequence comes from uncultured Clostridia bacterium, assembly GCA_947644595.1. Classification (GTDB taxonomy): domain Bacteria; phylum Bacillota; class Clostridia; order Oscillospirales; family Oscillospiraceae; genus HGM13010. The sequence continues at coordinate 345,156 of CANSAE010000001.1, read as the reverse complement.
GAGTTCGATTGGGAGAACTATGACTGGTCCACTGAGGAGAGCGAGCAGGCCCGCATCGCCAGCGGCAAGCAGCTTTTGCAGGCCACCGGCTTCAGCGAGTTCTGGGACTTCCAGTACAATACAGTAGCCTTTGGTGATGACGCGGTGATGATCGGGTTCCCCACCACCGAGGGTGTTGGAAATGCCATGATGTTCAACAGCGGCTACGCCATTTCCGAAAAGTGCGCCAACAAGGATGTAGCTTGGCAGTTTGTGCGGGGCTTTGTCACCGGCGAGTACGGCAACAACTGGGGGTTCTCTCCTGTGAAGGAGAAGTTTGACGCGGCGCTGAAAGAGGCCATGACGCCGCGGTATGAGACGAATGAGGACGGCAGCTTCAAGCTGGATGAGAACGGCAACAAGATCGAAATCTCCATCGGCGGCTGGAGCGACGGCATCAATCAATACGATATGTACGCTATGACCCAGAAGCAGGCTGACCAGCTCAATGAGCTCATCAACAATTGCACCAAGGTCATCAGCCAGGACGACAGCCTGATCGATATCATTAAGGAAGAGGGCACGGCCTTCTTCAACGACCAAAAGAGCGCGGAAGAGACCGCAAAAATGATTCAGAGCCGTGTGAGCGTGCTTGTGAAAGAGCAGGCGTGATAGAGAAACAGCAGGGGAGGGAGACCTCCCCTGCATGAGAAGCAAGAGATGCCCATGAAACGAGTGAATTTCAAACTTCATAAACAAGCCAAGCCTCCCCGGGGGGAAACCTCTCGGGGAAGTAATGCTGCTGCGAGAAGGAAAGACTTTCTGCGCAGTATGTGCTTTTTGGGCCCCAGCGTTCTGGGCGTCATCGTGTTTTTCGTGGTGCCGTTCATTGTGGTCATTTACTACTCGCTGGTCACCAACGGGACCAGTCCCAGCTTTGCGGGACTGGATAATTTCGTATCACTGCTGAAAAACGGGGCGTTCCAATTAGCGGCGGGCAACACGCTGAAGTTTTCTGCCGTTGCGGTACCGCTGGCGGTGATTTTGCCCATCGTGCTGGCCCTGATGCTGGAAGCGCGCATCCCCCTGAAAAGCCAGTTCCGCACCTTCTTCCTCAGCCCCATCATGGTGCCTGTGGCGTCGGTGGTGCTCATCTGGCAGGTCATTTTTAATTATAACGGTACACTCAATGCGTTCCTCTCCAATTTCGGTGTGGACAAGATCGACTGGCTGAAATCGGACTTAAGCCTGTGGGTGGTCACGGTGCTGTTCCTTTGGAAAAATCTGGGCTATAATATGATTTTGTTCATGTCCGGCCTGGCGAATATTCCCCGGGAACTGCTGGAGGTGGCGGATGTGGAGGGCGCGAGCCCTTGGTACAGCTTTTTTGCCATCAAAATGCGCTACCTTTCGCCTACGATTTTGTTTGTGGCCATTTTGTCCATGATCAACTCCTTCAAGGTGTTCCGGGAGGTCTATCTGCTTACGGGAGACCATCCGCCGGAGGGTGTTTATATGCTCCAGCACTATATGAACAATATGTTCAACAGTATGGACTATCAAAAATTATCGTCCGCGGCGATCATCATCGCTCTGTTTATGATCGTTTTGATCGCTATCCTCTTCAAAGTGGAGGACCGCTTTGGAAAGGATGTGGAAGGATGAAAAAGAACCGTTATTTCGGAAGATTTGCGGTGTTTGTGCTGTGCTTGGTGTTTGCGGTGGCGTTTCTGCTGCCCACGGTGTTGACCATCACCAACTCCTTTATGACAGAGGCGGAGATTAACTCCAACTACGGCACGGTCTTTAATTCTTCCAAAAGCAACAGCTATCAATCAGAAAAGGTAAACCTGAAATTCATTCCGGATAAAGTCACCGGTTCCCAATACATCAACGGTCTGGTGCGGTCACCGGAATACCTCATCAAGTTTTGGAACAGCGTGTTTCTAACACTGCCCATCGTTTTGTTCCAGGTGGCTATTGCGTCCCTGGCGGCCTACGGCTTTACCCGCTGGCGGGGGAAAATCCGGGCGCTTATTTTCTTTTTCTATGTCATTTTGATGCTCATGCCTTATCAGGTGACACTAGTGCCGAACTACCTGGTCAGCAAGTGGATGCACATCTTTGACACACGGTGGGCCATCGTCCTGCCGGGAACATTTGCGCCGTTTTCGGTGTTTTTGCTGACAAAATTCATGCGCCGTATCCCGTATTCGCTCATTGAAGCGGCGAAGATTGAGGGGGCGGGGGAATGGTATATCTTTACACGCATCTGCCTGCCCCAGTGCCGCGCGGCGCTGTATTCCATCGTGATTTTGGTCTTTATCGACTACTGGAACATGGTCGAGCAGCCGCTCATTTTACTCAATGACCCGGAAAAGCAGCCGCTTTCGGTGTTCCTGTCCACGATCAATCAAGGAGAGATCGGCCTGGCCTTTGCTATGGCTACAGTTTATATGATCCCGTCTCTGCTGCTGTTCCTCCACGGGGAGGAATATCTGGTGGAAGGGATCGCCCATCAAGGAAGTGTGAAAGGGTAAACGGATATGGATGAAATGAAAATCAAAAAACGGGGCTGGATCAAAAATGCCGTGATTGTATTCTTATCGGTGATGCTGATCCTTACATTCTTTTCCAATACGTTTATGAACCACTCCCTGTCGGAGGTTTCTACGAAGCTGGTAATCAGCGGCGAGATCACTGCCCAGGTACGGGGCGGCGGTACGGTTACGGCCAATGAGAACTATAGTGTTACATTGCCACAGACCCGGACGGTGGAATCTGTGAAGGTCAAAGTCGGGGACGAAGTCCGGGAGGGGGACGTACTGTTTACCCTGTCCGGCAATATGAGCGATGAGCTTCGCGCGGCAGAGGATAAGGTGTATGAGTTGAATCTGGCGTATCAGAAGGCGCTCATTACGGCGGCCACCGGCGAAGGGACCCAGGGGGACCGGGAGATCCAGCGCGCCCGGGAGGACCTGGAAATTGCCCAGGCAGATTATAACAGCTACAGCAATAACGGCCAGCTCAGCAAGCGTCAGGCAAAGTCTGAGATGGACTCTGCCCAGGCGGTGCTGGATGCGGCCAACGCGGAAGTGAAAAAGTACGAAAAGCAGCTCAGCGGCCTGAACCCCGGCGGTGACGGCGGCGGGGGGTCCTATTCTCCGGTAACGGCTGCTAAGGCGGAACTGGATGCTTCCCAGCAGACGTTGGAAACGAATAAATTGCTATATGGTGAGGCGTATAAAGCACTGGTTGTGCAGGTACTGGAGTATATGGAGAACAAACAGGCCTGCGTCGAACTGGACGAGCCGACCCGAAAGGAAATTGCGGAGATTGAGCTGAATTATCTTGTGGCAAACGCCGGTGATAAGAGCAAGGTCGAAAGTGAAGCAAAGAAGAACGAAACTGTCAAGGCGTATTGGGGAAAGGGACATAACAATTTGCCCGCATCGATTCAGGCTGCAGTTGCTGATAACGGTATCCTCACACCTGCTCCGACAGACGAGCAAAAAGCGGCATACAAAACGATTCAGGACGCGGCAACTGCCCGGGATAATGCTCAGCGCAGCTACGATTCTGCCTACGAGAATTACTGGAACTCCCTGCCCACGGGCAATTCCGCGGAGTATAACCGTGTAAAGCGTTTGCTGGACAAAGCCGTGGATGACCAGACTGCTGCACAGACTGCGTTCAGCAGTAAGGAAGCCATTTATAAGGGAATTGATGAATCCACCACTGCGCTGAATGCGGCCATTACCGCACTGGAAAAATTGGAGCAGGATGCGAAAATTGCCGCTCTGGATTTGGATAGCCAGCGCCGTCAGATCGCCAGAGCGCAGCAGGAACTGGCGGAATTGCAGCAGGATGCGACAGAGCCGGAAATTAAAGCCAAGGTCAGCGGCATCATCGGAGAAATCAACGTCACTGCGGGCAAAGAAGCGGAAGCCGGTACGACCCTTTGCACTATCACGGTGCCGGATATGGGCTACAATGTAAGCTTTTCCGCCACCAGCGAGCAGGCCCGCCGGGTCCGCGTTGGGGAAGAGGCGGTTGTGGCAAATAACTGGCGGGGCGGCATCACCGCAACGGTAGCCAGCGTTAAAACAGACCCCAAGAATCCCCAGAACAGCAAGATCATCACCTTCGACATCACTGGCGATGTGGAACCGGGCACTACACTGAACCTCACTGTGGGCTCCCGGGGCGAGCAGTATGAGACCATCGTGCCCAACAGTGCCCTGCGCAGTGACGCAAACGGTGATTTTGTGCTGGTAGTGACTTCCCGGTCCAGCCCTCTGGGCAACCGATACATTGCTACCAGGGTAAACGTGGAAAAGAAGGCCAGTGACGATACCAATACCGCCGTGACCGGCGATTTGAGTGCCAATGACTATGTCATCACGACCAGCAGCAAGCCCATCAAGGACAAGGACATGGTCCGCCTTGCGGGAGAGTGATGCGCCATGGAAAAGCGGAAAAGGCCGGATTTTCGTCGGCTGCGGAACATTGACTTCCGTGGGCTGGTACGCAGAAAATGGTTCTGGTTCACTGTGGTAAGTATTCTGACGTTCCTGCTGGGGCTGTGCTTTTTATCGGCGTTCCGTCATGCGGGAGAGACCTTGCGCAGCCAGCATCTGGCGGAGGAATTCCGGGGAGACGGGGAATTGGAATTTGCTCAGGTCTCGGTGTTCCTGCCGGAAGGGAATGCGGTCAGTGAAGAGACGATTTGGAAATTTCGGGAAACTACCCGTGTGAATACACAGGATTTGGTGCCAGAGGAGATCAAAAACCTGTACCTGGACGCATGGAGCACCAAAGGCAGTGTGAATTTAAAGGCGGAGCATGGCAGCTCAGAGGCGGTCGCCATCGCTGTGGGCGGAGATTTTTTCCAGATGCATCCGCAAAATCTTCTGAGCGGCGGATATATCTCCGGAGACGACCTGATGCAGGACCGGGTGATTTTGGATGAAGATCTGGCATGGAAGCTGTACGGCGGCTATGATTTGACGGGGATGCCCGTGGAAATCAATGGCAACACCTTTTATGTGGCGGGCGTCATCGCCCGGGAAACGGACTGGGCCACAGAGAAGGCTTATACCGACGGGGCCGGGCTGTATATGTCTTATGATGCCTACAAGGCTATGAACGAGGGGGCTTATATCAGCACCTATGAGACGGTCATCCCGGAACCGGTGGAAAATTTCGCCAAGATGCAGGTGACGGATAATTTTGCGCCGAAGGATGCCGTTGTCGTGGTGAACAGCGACCGGTACTCCGTTGGGCAGATCTTCGGATTGCTGAAGAATTTCAGCCAGCGCACCATACGGACGGATACCGTGTATTACCCCTACTGGGAGAATGCCGCACGGCTGGTGGAGAACCGGTGTATGGTCCTGCTTGCGGTGACCCTTCTGTGCTGGATCTGCCCCACGGTATTTGCAGTGATGTTGGTCATAAAGTGCTATCGGCGGAGCAAGCGGAGGTTGCATATTGCTTGGCTGGATGTAAAGGACCAGTATGAGAACCGGGTATTGTTCCAGAATATCAAAGAGAAACTGAAAGGAAAGAAACATGGCGGGACTGACGATTAAAAATGTCAAAAAAATATATGACAACCAGGTACTCGCTGTGGCCGAGTTCAGTATTGATATTGCAGATAAGGAGTTTATCGTCCTTGTCGGCCCTTCCGGCTGCGGAAAATCCACAGCTCTGCGCATGATCGCGGGGCTGGAGGAAATCACAGACGGTGAGTTGTATATCGACGGGCAGTATATGAACGATGTGGAACCTAAGGACCGGGACATCTCTATGGTGTTTCAAAATTATGCACTGTTTCCACATATGACGGTATATGATAATATTGCCTTTGGTCTCAAGCGACGGAAGGTGCCGAAAAATGAGATCGATGAGAAGGTCCGCGAGGTGGCGGAGATTTTACAGATTTCCGAGCTTTTACAGCGCAAGCCCAAGGCACTGTCCGGAGGACAGCGCCAACGTGTGGCCATCGGGCGGGCCATTGTGCGAAATCCGAAGGTCTATCTCATGGACGAACCGCTGTCTAACCTGGATGCGAAGCTGAGAAACCAAATGCGCGCGGAGCTGAAAAAACTCCATAAGCGCATGAATACCACATTCATCTATGTGACCCATGACCAAACAGAGGCCATGACGTTGGGAGACCGCATCGTGGTCATGAAAAAGGGCTATATCCAGCAAATCGGCACACCCCACGAGGTGTTTGACCATCCGCGGAATCTGTTTGTGGCCAGCTTTATCGGCACGCCCCAGATGAACTTCATTGATGTGACCTTGGAACTTGTGAACGGAACGCCCCAGGCGAAGGTGATGGGCGCGGAAATTCCGCTGGAGATGTCCATGGATATCGGTTTGATGCAGGGCGAGCAACGGAAAGCGGTGCTTGGCATCCGGCCGGAATATGTAGAACCCGGAACGATGGACGGTATTACAGTGAAGATCATTATGCAGGAGCTGATGGGTAGCACTGTGCAGATGCATTTGGTGTTGGGCGATACAGAAATCATTGCAGTTGTGCCTGTATCGGATGCGGAAGCGCTGCCCGCGGCGGGAGAACTGAAAGTCAGCCTGCCGGCGGATAGGATTCAATTATTTGATCCGGATTCCAAACTGAATTATGAAATCATCTACGGCGAAAAAGAGGATCCCTTAGCGCATCTTCAGATGCCTCAGGAAGCCGATGAAGCCTAAATAAAAAAGCAACGGACCACCGTTGCTTTTTTATTTGACAGAGAATCGGCATTGGCATATAATCTAAACTGTAAGGTTATGTAAAGGAGTACAGGATATGGAAGAAGCCATCGCCAGATTACGGCAATGGACCGCAGAAAGCGATAACATTGTATTTTTCGGCGGCGCCGGCGTATCTACGGAAAGCGGGATTCCGGATTTCCGCAGTGTGGACGGATTGTACCATCAAACGTATCGGTTCCCGCCGGAGACGATTCTCAGCCACTCCTTTTTTAAGCACGACCCGGCGGAATTTTTTGCGTTTTACCGGGACAAGCTCATTGTTCAGGATGCAAAACCCAATGCGGCACATCTAAAGCTGGCCCAGTGGGAACAAGAGGGGAAACTCAAAGCGGTTGTAACGCAGAATATCGATGGACTGCATCAAATGGCCGGCAGCAAAACGGTACTGGAGCTTCATGGAAGTGTGCACCGCTGTTATTGTGAGAAGTGCCGCAAGCCTTACCCGGAGGCGTTTATCAATGAAGGAACAGGTGTTCCCCGGTGCGCCTGCGGAGGGATCGTGCGGCCGGATGTGGTTTTGTACGAAGAGGGACTGGATGATAAAATCATGTCCGATTCCATCCGGTATATCCAAAATGCGGAGGTTCTCATCATCGGCGGTACGTCTTTGAATGTGTATCCCGCCGCAGGGCTCATCAATTACTACCATGGAGATAAGCTGGTACTGATCAATCTGTCGGAAACTCCGGCAGACCACTTGGCCAATCTGGTCATTCACGGAAAAATCGGCGAGGTATTGTCACAATTATGAGCAGGATTGATATTTTAGGTGTGCCTTTTGATAACATGATGATGGATGAAGTCGTAGACTACGCAATGAATTGCTGTGCCGGTCGGAGCGCGGCATACGTGGTCACACCGAATCCCGAGATTGTGATGTCCGCTCGGGAGAACAGGGAATTGATGGAGGCTATCCGCGGCGCGGATTTCGTCCTTCCGGATGGAATCGGCGTCATTTACGGAGCCAGAATATTGGGGAGCCCCTTGCAGGAAAGGATCCCCGGCATTGATTTTGCCGTACGGCTGATGGAACGCCTGTCCTATGCGAAATCCAGCGTGTTTCTGTTTGGTGCGAAGCCCGGTGTAGCGGAGCAGGCGGGAGAGAATCTGAAGGAGCGCTTTCCCGGACTTGTAATCGCCGGGACGTGTGATGGCTATTTTACAGATGATGCGCCCATTATCACGGCCATCAATGAGGCAGCGCCTGAGTTGCTGCTGGTGTGCCTCGGTTCCCCGAAACAGGAATTATGGATGGCGCAAAACGCCGGGAAGCTGAAGGTGGGTCTCATGGCGGGGCTGGGCGGAAGCCTGGACGTGTTTGCCGGTGTTGTGGAGCGCGCGCCGGAGCGGTGGCAGAGACTGGGATTGGAATGGCTGTACCGGCTGATAAAAGAGCCCAGCCGCATTGGCCGGATGATGAAGCTGCCGAAGTTTGTGCTGTGCGCTGTGAAAGAGAGAGTGACGAGATGAGCGGAAAACTGATTGTGTTTGAAGGCATTGACGGCTGCGGAAAATCTACGCAGTTTCGCTTGCTCTGTGAGCGCTGCCGGGCGGAGGGGCTGGAATTCCGGAACATTGTATTTCCCCGGTATGATAAGGACTCTTCCGCGCTGATCCGGATGTATCTGAACGGGGAGTTCGGCAAAAGCCCTTCGGACGTGAACGCATACGCGGCATCTACTTTTTATGCGGTGGACCGGTATGCGTCGTTTGTGACGGACTGGGGAGATGCCTACAAAGCTGGAGAAGTGATTTTGTCGGACCGGTATACGACCTCCAATGCGGTGCATCAGGGATGTAAACTGCCGGAGGCGCAGCTTTCCCAATTTTTTGACTGGCTTTATGATTTAGAATACAACCGTATGGAACTGCCGAAGCCTGACCTGGTGCTGTATCTGGATGTGGATGTGGAGACATCCCTCTCCCGGATGGCCCAGCGCCGGGCAGAGGATGGCAGTTCTGCGGATATCCATGAGAAAGATGCCCGGTACCTGGCGCAATGTCTGGAACTTGGACATAAGGCGGCTGCCCATTATGGGTGGACCGTGATAGATTTCCGAAAAGCCGGTGCCATACGGTCTGCGGAAGAAAAGCATGAGGAAATTTACCGCATTGTAAAAGAGGTCCTTGCAGGTGCTTGAGGAAAAACGGGCATTGCGTGCCGAGGCGCGGTCAGAGCTCCGGGACTTGTCTGATGCGGAGATCCGATGCTCCGATGCGGCCATCCAGCGCCGCTTAATGGATAGCGCGCTTTACCAATGTGCACAGAGCGTATTTTGTTACTATAGTATAGGCAGGGAAATATCGACCTGGGAAATCCTGGCAGATGCTGCTGACCGCGGCAAGACGGTTGCGCTACCGGTGAGCAGCGACTGCGGGGAGATGGAGTTTTTCCGCTATACCGGCAATCTTCAGACGGGAATATATGGGATCCCGGAACCTTGCGGCAGGGAACAGCTTGTCCCGGAGAAAACAGATGTGATCCTTGTGCCAGGTTTGTGTTTTGACCGGAGAGGATATCGTTTGGGGAAGGGCGGCGGATATTATGACCGGTATCTTGCGGCGCATCGGGGGATTACCATCGGTCTTTGCAGGGACCGCTTTTTTCGGGATGTGCTGCCCAGAAGCTGGAACGATCTGCCAGTGGAATACGTTGTAACAGAAACGGAAACAATTGATTCAAAAAGCGGGACTTCCGAAGAAGTCCCGCAGGCAGATGCTTAGCAGCAGCAGTTGTTGTTGCAGCAGTCATTGCAGCCGCAGCCGCAGCCGCAGTTGCCGCCGAAGCCGCCGCAGCCACCGCAGCAGAACAGAAGGATGAGAATGATGATGATCCAGAGGCAGTTACCACCGTTTCCGCAGAACATATAAATAACCCTTTCTCCGCACCAATGTAAATTGCGCAGTCAGTTTCCCCGTGCGGTCAGGGAGGTCGACGCGTAGGCTTCTTCGGTGTGGGCGGGAGGTTTTTCCTCCACCCGCAACATACTATGCCCGGTCCCGGGATCGGGTGACAATTTGGCAGCATGTCAAGGAGAAAACATTATGGCAGACAACGAGAAGAAATTTGAAGAGATGTTCGGCGCGGGCGCTGAGCGTCCGGAAGCGCAACAGAATGCGATGCCGTCCAAACAGGACAAGCATCCGAAAAAAGAGCGTAAGCCCAGAAAGGAACAGGCACCTCGTCCAATGCTGGATGATAAGGATTACCAGCCCATCCGCAAAAGCCGTGAAATGAAGGTGGGATGCTTGGGCGGCATGATGTATTTCGTGTTCGTAGTGAGCGTGAGTGTGATTTTTGCGTGCCTGGCCTGGATGGCTGCATCGGACGTGCTGGCACTGAACAAGCCTCATATCACCGCGGTGATTGATTTGGATGAGAGCGTGTTCACACAGAAGGTGGTAGAGACCACTGACGGCAATGGAAATCCCACAACAAAGACAATCAATATCGCGGACATCGACTATGTAGCCAGTCGGTTGAAGGCTGAAGGTCTGATTTCATATAAGACATTGTTTAAATTCTTCTGCAAGATCTCCGGCGCGGAAGAAAAGCTGGACCCTGGCTCCTACGAGCTGTCTACGGATTTTGACTACCGGGCATTGGTAAAGAAAATGAACCAGGGCTCTGGCGCGGCGGTGACGGTGAAAATCACCTTCCCGGAGGGCTTTACCATGAACCAGATCTTCCAGCGTCTGGAAGAAAACAATGTCAGTACCTATCAGAACCTCATGAAGGCGGCGGCGGATTTCTCATATAATTATACGTTCCTGGAGGGGGCGGAGTCCGGAGCGGCGGAGCGTTTGGAAGGGTATCTGTTCCCGGATACCTATGAATTCTTTGCATTTATGGAACCGTCCTCTGCCATTGGAAAGCTGCTGGATAATTACAGCAACCGGATCACAGAAGAAATGGAGCAGAAAGCAGCGGACCGCAACATGACCATGCGGGAGGCGCTGATCGTGGCCTCCATGATCGAAAAGGAAGCCGCCAACGGGGAAGAGGCGCCCAGGATCGCGTCTGTCATTTATAACCGTCTGGCAAACGGCATGGCGCTGCAGATCGATGCGACCACGGATTACGCCATGCAGATGGCCGGCCGGGGCGGCGAAGAGACGGATTACACCATCGACAGCCCTTATAATACCTATGTAGTCACAGGCCTGCCGGCGGGGCCGATCTGCAATCCGGGCCTGTCGTCCATCAACGCGGCCTTGAATCCGGAAGATACCAAGTATTATTACTATGCCCTGGATACGGAATCGGGGACCCATCGTTTCTTTAATGATTATGATTCCCACCAGGCATTTGTGGCGACGCAGAATTATGGTTGAACCGATGCAAACAGGAATAACGACCGGGCCGGAGCTTCTTGCTCCGGCCGGCGATTTTGAAAAACTGAAGATGTGCGTCCATTATGGCGCCGATGCAGTGTATCTGGCGGGAAAAGAATTCGGAATGCGTGCCGCGGCCGGAAATTTTGACAGTGAGGAACTGCTGCAGGCTGTCAGATATTGCCATGACCGGAATGTAAAGGTATATGTGACCTGTAATACATTGCCCAGAGAGAACGAACTGGGATACTTGCCGGAATATTTGGAACAGGTCCAGTCCTGTGGCGCAGATGGGCTCATCATTGCGGATCTGGGGGTGTTTTCCATGGCCCGTCGGTATGCACCGAAAGTCCCGCTCCATGTGAGTACCCAACTCGGCGTGGTGAACAGCGAAACGGCGAAGATGCTCTATGACCTGGGGGCCAGCCGTGTGGTGCTGGCCAGGGAACTGTCTATGGTGGAAATCCGAGAAATTCGGAGCCGTATCCCGAAGGATATGGAAATCGAAGCCTTTGTGCACGGGGCCATGTGTGTGTCGTTTTCCGGCCGATGCCTGCTGTCTAATTATTTGACAGGCCGGCGGGACGCCAACCGGGGAGAGTGTGCCCAGCCCTGTCGGTGGAACTATGCGCTGATGGAGGAAAAGCGTCCGGGCGAGTATTTCCCGATCAGCGAGGACGGCGGGACCTATATCCTGAATTCCCGGGATATGTGCATGATTGAGCACATTCCGGAACTGATAGAAGCCGGTGTGACCAGCTTTAAAATCGAGGGACGCATGAAATCTTCCTACTATGCGGCGGCAGTGACTAACGCCTACCGTCATGGGATAGATGATGTGCTGTCCGGAAGTACGGTTTCTCCGGTGTGGGTCGCGGAAACGGAAAAATTGAGCCACCGCCCGTACAGCACGGGATTCTATTACGGGCAGCCGGGGCAATACACCTCCGACAGCGCATATTTTTCCGGCGCGGAAATTTGTGCGGTGGTGGAAGCGTGTGATGAAACGGGCATGGCCCGATTGACCCAGCGGAACAAGTTTTCTGTAGGGGACGAATTGGAACTGCTGACCAATGATGGTCCGCCGGTCTCATTTTTTGCTGCGGGGATGCGGGAAATGGACGGAGAGGCACTGGTTTCCACGCCACGCGCCATGATGGAATTTACCATGCCGCTGCCCAGACCCTGTGGGCCTCTGTCCATTCTGCGCCGAATAAAAGATGAAACCCAACGGGTCAGGAAGTGAACCATGAAGCAGGCAAATGAAATGAAGTACATAACGGCTGTAGTCTTGGCGGGTATCCTTTGGGGCTTTATGGGATTGTTTCGGCGGAATCTGGCAAAAGCCGGTATTGATGCAGGGGGAATCGTATTCCTCCGCTGCGGTTTGGCGGCGCTGCTGCTGTTTTTGACGCTTTTACTCAAAGACCGTTCGGCGCTAAAGATTCGTCTGCGGGATTTATGGTGCTTTGCGGGTACGGGGATTTGCAGTATGTTGTTTTTTTCGTATTGCTACTACCAGGCCATGAACTATATGTCCCTGTCTGCAGCGGCGATTCTGCTGTATACCGCGCCTATGATCGTGGTGGCCCTATCTTCCATCTTGTTTCGGGAAACTCTTACAAAACGCAAATTGCTGGCTATGGCGCTGGCATTTTTGGGCTGTTGTCTGGTTTCCGGCGTGGGAAGCAGTGCGCGGCTGTCTGCAGCCGGGATCTTGTATGGGTTGGGGTCCGGATTTGGTTATGCCCTATACAGCATCTTTGCCCGCTTTGCGCTGGAACGCGGCTATTCCAGCCTGACGGTAACATTTTATACCTGCCTGTTTGCCAGCTTGGGAGCAGCGATGATTTGGGGAGCGAGGGAACCGCTGACGCAGATGATCAGTTCTCCGGAGAGCCTTGGGTGGAGCCTTGGGATCGCGTTTTTTACGGGATATTTGGCTTATTTGCTGTATACCTATGGCTTGACCGGTCTGGAAACGGGGAAAGCATCTATTTTTGCGAATGTGGAGCCGGTGGTAGCTGCGATTGTCGGTATTGTGATTTTCCGGGAACCGATGACGCCGATGAATTTATCCGGTATTTTGTGCGTGCTGGCGGCGGTTCTGCTGCTGAGCGGGTACAGCAGCGGTGAGAAAAAGACCCAATAAAAATTGCGCCGGGACCGCATCAAGTGGTCCCGGCGCAAAGCTATCGTTAATCCGAAAAATTCTTCAGGTAATCTTTCCAGGTCAGCCAGGTGGAAAGCTCAGTCATCACACAATCGTAGAGGGTGGTGTTGTATCCCGCCCAAGGTGCCATGAGAGATGGTTCTGACCGGCGCTTCAATCTAGCGGCAATGATCGTGCCCTTTCCCGGTGTGCTTTGGATCACGATGGTGCCGTTATGGAGTTTGGCGATGCTTTCTGCAACGCTCAGACCCAATCCGGCAGAGACCTTCCCGTCATCAAAGCGCACAGGCTCGCGGTATCGGGAAAAAATGGTGGATATTTGACTTTGCGGAATACCGGTGCCGTTATCCGACACTGTGATGGAAATCTGGGAGACGGTGGCATGCAGGCTTACCTGAATTTTTCCATTGGGGCCGGTGTGGAGCAGGCTGTTGGACAAAAGATTCAACAGCATGACCCGAAAAAGCTCGGGATCCACGCTGGCGAGGATCTCTTCCTCTTGAAGCAGCTCCAATTGAATTTGATGAACACTGGCCAGATCGGAGACCGCCTCAATAACTTTGGAACATACCTGATTGATGGAGACCATCGTTGGCTGGAAGGGCTGAGTGCTGTTGCTGCAGGCGGTGAGCAGCGCCTGATTGGTGACCAGTCGCTTGAGCTTGTTGGCGTTATGCTTCAAAATAGCGGCATAACGATCCAGTTTACTGTCCTGATGGTGTTCAGACTGGCTCATGATTTGTTCCGAAGTAATTTTAATGGTATTGGTAATTTCCCGTATAGATACAGAAAAAGGCAGTTCCACAGGTTTTTCTTCCTTTGGATCGGGAATGATAAAGCTATAAAGCCGAAAGTCTCCATAAGATGTACAGGACACCGTGATGCTTTTTTCCGCAATGACAATTGACGCGATAAAAGGGTCTTCTTCCACAGAAAGGATGGTTTCCGGGATCAGGTCGGATATAAGGTGACCAGTCATGTCACTTCCGAACAATGTAACGGCAGAGGGATTCATGCTGGTCACTATGCCGCCTTTTTCGCACACCACAGGGTCACGGGATAGGGAAAACAGCTTGCCAATGCTGGGGATGTCATTTTTCATAGAAACCTCCGGCAAGAAAAACGAGAGCACATGCCAATCTCATTGAAATTATACTTGAAGAAATTTACAACTGGTATTATTATAATACACAAGAACCCAAAACTCAATTAGTTTTGTCGCAATTTGTCGAAAGATGTTTCCTCGACAGATGTGATATAGCTTATTTTAAACCAGGAGGGAATTATTATGAGTATCAAAGCAGGAATTAACGGATTCGGACGAATTGGACGCCTGGCTTTTCGGGCGGCAATGCTCCATGATGATGTGGAGATTGTGGGCATCAATGCCCCGGATAAATCTCCGGAGCTGATTGCCTATACCCTTAAGTATGACACAGTGCATGGCCGATATGCCGGAGAAGTTTCTTATACGGATAGCGCAATTATTGTAGACGGGAAAAAAATTCCTCTGCTTGACAAGCGCAATCCCGCTGAACTGCCTTGGGGAGAACTGGGCGCGGAGTATGTTCTGGAGTGCACCGGTAAATTCCTCACCAAAGAGAGCGTACAACCCCATATGGATGCCGGTGCCAAGGTCGTTATCCTGTCCGGCCCGTCTAAGGACGATACGCCCATGTTCGTTATGGGTGTGAACAACGATAAGTACACCCCGGATATTAAGGTGCTGTCCAATGCGTCCTGCACCACAAACTGTTTGGCACCCATCGCCAAGGTACTCAACGACAAGTGGGGTATTGTGGAAGGTCTGATGACCACCATCCATGCATGCACCGCCACTCAGGTTACTGTGGACGGCTTTGGCAAGAAGGATTGGCGCAACGGCCGCGCGTCCTTTGACAATATTATTCCTGCTTCCACCGGCGCTGCCAAAGCAGTTGGAAAGGTTATTCCCGAGCTCAACGGCAAGCTCACTGGCACTTCCATGCGTATCCCCACGGCGGACGTGTCCCTGGTGGACCTGACCTGCCGTCTGGAGACGGCCGCGACCTATGATGAGATCTGTAAGGCCATGAAGGCGGCTGCAGACGGCCCAATGAAGGGCATCCTGGGCTACACCGAGGACATGGTCGTGTCCTCTGACTTCCGCACCGACCCCCATACCAGCACCTTCGACGCCAAGGCCGGCATGGCGCTGAACGATCACTTTATCAAGGTCATCTCCTGGTACGATAACGAGTGGGGCTACAGCAACAAGCTGGTGGACCTCATGTGCTATGTGGACAGCGTGAGAAAGGCGTAATTTACAGAAAGTTCATCAAAAATTCTTTGCGGAGATGGTCTATGTGACCGTCTCCGCTTGATTTTTCGGTCGGGATAGTGTATCATTGCCAAGTATTTGAGGAAAAACTTGCCGCATGGCTTGCATTACATACGGAGGCGATACCTTGGCTGACGCAAAAAAACAAAACTTCTTACACGGCGCTGTAATCTTGACAGCGGGCTTGGTCATCATCAAACTGCTGGGTGCCATTTATAAAATCCCTCTGGGCAATATTTTGGGAGACGAGGGCTATGGCATCTTTTTGGCGGCATATAATGTGTACAATGTGTTTTATACGGTATCCACGGCCGGGGTGCCCGTAGCGCTGTCCACGCTGATCGCGGCGGCGGACGCGAACCACAGGCCCATGCAGATTCGGCGATACTATCGGGTGGCGTTAATCTTTTTCTTTGTGGTTGGCACGATTTGCTCACTGATTTTGTTCTTATTCCCCAATGAACTGGCGGCCATGATTCACCATGTGGAAGCAGCGCAGAGCATCTGGGCGATTTCTCCCGGAGTATTGCTGTGCTGTTTGCTGGCGGTCTATCGGGGATATATGCAAGGGCATTCCAACATGATTCCCACGGCGGTGTCCCAGGTTTTGGAAGTGCTGTTCAAGTTGATTGTGGGTCTGGGCCTTGTGGTTGTGTTTACCAAGATGGGCAAAAGTACTCCTCTGTGTTCCGCCGTGGCGATTTCCGGTGTAGCTGTGGGCTCTCTGGCGGCGCTTATTTATATCATGATGTATAAGCGGAAGCACTACGGTGATGTTCCTCTGGCGGCAGGGGATACGGATATCCCGGACGATTACGGGAAGACGCTGAAAACTTTGCTGGTTATCGTCATTCCCATTTCCTTGACGGCATCGGTACAAAGCGTTATCAACCTGGTGGATACCGCTCAGGTTATGGGTGTGCTGGAAACTTATACCAAGGATGCCGGCGTGCTGTTCGGCGTATACGGCAAGGCGCAGACTTTGTATAACCTGCCGCCGGTGATGATGTCCGCCATGGCTGTGAGCGTTGTTCCTGCGATTTCGGCCCAGACAGCGCTGAAAAATGTGGAGGGCGCGCGGGATACCGCGGAAAATGCACTGCGGATTTCGGCGGTTTTGGCCCTTCCCATGGCCGTGGGATTGGCGGCTTTGTGCGAACCCATCATGGGTACGCTGTATTGGGGGTCGGCGATCCAGGGGCCGACGCTTTTGATGATTTTGGGCGTGGCATCTCTGTTTTTGAGCATGGTGACTGTGATGACGGGTATTCTGCAGGCAGGAGGAAAGGAACGGCTTCCGGTAATCGCGGCGGTGGTTGGCGGCGTGGTGAAAATTCTGATCAATCGCATGCTGCTCGCCAAGCCGGAAATTAATATTTATGGCGCCGCTATCAGCACTTTGTGCTGTTTCTTCGTGATTTTCGTCATGGACTTCCTCTTTTTGAAATCCAGTCTGGGGGCTTATCCGCGATTAAGAAAAATTTTCTTCCGTCCCCTCATCAGCACGGCGGTCATGGGGGTTTGCGCGTTTGGTGTGTATCAGCTCTGCCGGCTTGTTTTGGGCGCAGTCCCGGGACGGATGCTCATGGCGATGTATCTGGCGGCTTCCATCATCGTGGCGGTCATCGTGTATCTGGTGATGGTCATTGTGACCCGCTCCATCACTGCGGAGGACATGAAACTGGTACCGGGTGGAGAGAAAATTGCCAAAATCCTGAAAATGTCGTGATTTTTTCGATAGAATCCAAGGTTTTTTATTGACTTTTCCGGTGCAAAATGATATAACCATATCTGTCGTGATTTTCAGCGCGAGGGATTGCCATGGAACGGTTTACGCCAAAAGAACAGTATGACTTGTCTGACTTCGTGTCCCTCATCTCTTTTCTGCGGTCAGCGGAGGGCTGCCCCTGGGACCGGGTACAGACCCACGAGAGCATCCGGCGCAATCTGCTGGAGGAAGCCTACGAATTGTGTGAAACCATTGATGACGGGGATACCGCCCATATGAAGGAAGAATTGGGCGATGTACTGATGCAGGTGCTGTTTCACTCAGATATTGAGGCGGAGGCCGGACGTTTCACGTTAAATGATGTGGCGGATGTTGCTTGTAAAAAGCTGGTGTACCGTCATCCGAATCTGTTTGGGGAACAGACCGATAAGGATTGGGAGCAGCTCAAACGGGATGAGCGGGGAGAGGAGACAACGGCATCAGCGATGCAGTCTGTTGCGAAGGCGCTCCCGGCGCTCTGGCGGGCGGAAAAGATCCAGAAAAAGGCCGCAAAGGTGGGCTTTGATTGGCCCGATGTCCATGACGCACTGGAAAAGGTGGAGGAAGAGGCCCGGGAATTGCGGGAAGGAATCGACCATCAGGACTGGGAAAACATGGTGGAAGAGCTGGGTGACCTGATTTTTGCTGCGGTAGATGTGGCCCGTATGTGCGGGATCGATCCGGAAGCGGCGGTCCATCAGGCTTGTGAGAAATCCATGCGCCGATTTGCCTTCATTGAGTCAGAAGCAGCCAAACAGGGAAAGCGTATGGAGGACATGACTTTGGGTCAATTGGAGCTTTTGCATCAAAAGGCCCGGCAGACGCTGGAGGGGAAAACCCCGGTATACGACAAATTGGAGTATTTTAACTCCCTGGAAAAGGAATAAACCGTTTTGCTGCGGTTTATGATAGAAAGAATTTGAACTTTAGGAGGAAATTAGGCATGAACAAGACCGAACTCGTCGCTTCTGTAGCGGAGAAGGCAGAACTGTCTAAGAAGGATGCAGAAAAGGCTGTCGCGGCGATGCTGGAGAGTGTTGAAGAGGCGCTGAAGGCTGGCGATAAGGTTGCCTTGGTCGGCTTTGGCACCTTTGAAGTGAAAGAGCGTGCCGCGCGCACCGGTAAGAACCCCAGAACCGGTGAGGCCGTCAAGATCCCCGCAGCCCGCGTTCCCGTTTTTAAGGCTGGCAAAGGCCTGAAGGACGCTGTGGCAAAGTAATTAAAGAGAGAAAAAGACGTCTTTAGAAACAGGGTTTGTTCCGGGAGAACAAGCCCTGTTTCGCTTTTTTCGAATTCGTCATTTCCATGCCGGAAATTCTATGATCCGCCCGCAAGTTCCGACGGACTTTTTTGATTAACATAATTATAATTATGTTAACAAGATTTGGACCATCGGAGGACAAGACAATGGCAGACAAGATCAAGCAGGCAATCATGCTGCGGCAACCAAACACAAATGAGGAAACCCAAAAGAAGGCGGTCGGCGCGGCGTTGTATTTCGCTCTTGGCTTTGCCATGTCCGGCGCTCGTATGATTGGGGATACTTCACCGTTTGGCGCTGCCATGGCGGCTGCTGCCGGGCCGGGACTGGGCGGTGTTGCGGCATTGTTCGGTGCCTGCTTGGGATATGTACTGTTGGGCGGCTTGGACTGGGGAATCAAGTATTTGGCTTGTTGTGTGCTGGTGTATACGGCATCCTTTGCCTTTCAGGAGTTGACACTGTACCGCAAACCGGCGTTTATGCCTGTTGTGACAGCGGTAATTGCGATGATAACGGCATTGTTGGGGAACATTTCCATCAGCCGCCAGACGATTCCTGTAGCGGCACGCCTGTTTTTGGAGGTTGTTCTGGCAGGGGGCTGCACCTATTTCTTCACCGAGGCGTTGTCCAATGAGGAACGCATAACAGAACGCAGTGAGACCCGGCGGAATATTGCTTGGGTAATTTTGCTGTCCTGCTTGATGATGTCCCTTTCCAGGGTGACAATATTGGGGTTTATTTCGGCAGGGCGTATTGGCTGCTGCATGATTATTATGCTGGCGGCGTATACTGCCGGGATGTTTTCCGGCTGCGCAGTGGGGACGGCAATGGGAATCGCAATAGACGCGACCATCACAATGTCGCCCTTCTACACAATGGCATATGCACTTTCCGGGGTGGTGTCCGGTGTATTTTCCAAGCATGGGCGGTTGGTATTTTTGCTGAGTTACCTCGCGGCGAATACTTTGGCCGTGATTTGCGCATGGACGACGGGAAGCCGGATCGAGTCCATGTATGAGGTGTTTATCGCATCGGTGCTGTTTTTGCTGATTCCCCGAAGCGCATTGGGAAAACTGAACATCCTGTTCAAAAGCACGGTGACCGGATGCGGGGACATGGGGCTGCGCCGTTATACGGCGGGCCGTATCTACGGAATGGGTTCCGCATTTTCTTCTCTGTGTGATACCGTAAGATCTGCGGCAGAGGACGAAACAAACGACAATGATATTTCTACGGTATTTGACCGGGCGGCAGACCGTGTATGCGTGAAGTGCAAGCGAAAAAATGAGTGCTGGACGAAAAATTACATAGACACCTTAAATGTGCTCAATGATGCTACGGAGAAAATGTGCAGCCGCGGCAAGCTGGAAGAAGAGGATTTCCCGGATTATTTCCGTGCGCAGTGCAGCCATCCGGCAGCTTTTGTGACGGCGGTCAATGAGGAACTGCGGCGAAATGCCTATCGAAAAGTGATGAAAATGCGTCTGGATGAAAATACCAAGGCTGTTTTGGACCAGTATGCGGACTTTTCCAGCATTCTTTGTGAAGTCTCTCAGGAAATCGGAGGACCCTATGGGCCCGACCCGCTGGCAGAACGGCGGATCATCCGTTATTTGAATTCACTGGATATTCCGGCGGATACGGCAGTGTTCCGGGATGGTGCCGGCCGTATGCGCATCACCATAGAAAGCGGACGCTTGTCGGCGTTGACGTCCATGCCGGATTATCTGGATCGGCTTTCGGAAGTTTTGGGGGTTCGTTTGTGCCGCCCGGAGGAAGCGCATCCGGCTAAGGGAAGATTGTTGCTGCTGGAAGCGGAACCGCTGGCGGTTACCGTTGGGATTGCTGCTATGAAGAAAAAGGGAGAGCGGGTGAACGGCGACAAAGGCCGTTATTTTAAGACGGACAGCGGGGAACTGTGCGTAATATTGTCTGACGGATTGGGGACTGGCACAGACGCAGCAAAGGAAAGCACCGTTGTTGTGGACCTGCTGGAAAAATTTTTACGCAGCGGAGTATCACCGTCAGCGGCAATGAAGATTTTGAATTCTGTGATGCTCCTGAAAAATCGGGAGAGCTGGGGGTATGCGACCATCGACCTGATGTGTGTGGACCTGTTTTCCGGGGAGGCATGTTTTTATAAGTACGGCGCCGCGCCCTCTTATGTGAAAACTTCTCACGGTATCCGCAAGATCAAATGTGACAACCTCTGTGCGGGCATGGGTTCCGGCGAACAAAATGCACCGGATGTGGTTCGGATGATGCTCCGCCCCGGGAATATCGCGGTGATTGCCAGCGATGGCGTTACAGCGGGTAAGACCGATGAAGAAATGAAAGAACTCATTGATGCCAACGCCCAAGCAGATATGAAGGATCTGGCCCGGCAAGTGCTCCTATCAGTGCAGAAAGAGGGGGAGCAGAGCGATGATATGACGGTGCTTGCGGTTCGACTGGAGGAACGGGCATGATGGGATTGCCGGAAAAAACGAAAGGATATCGTCTGTATAACTCCGTCAGATTTCGGTTAAACTGGAAGCACTACACCAAAAGACAGGAGGCAGGCGACGTGTTAAAGGGCCTTTCACGAAAAGTGATCATAGTCAAATCGCCGGACCCGGAAATTTTTGAACAGGCGATCTTCATTGTACGGGATGATTTTTTGTCCGGACAAGGGATTGGAGAAAAGGAACTTTTGCGTCAAGCCCAGGCAGCGGCCAATGGATATGTGGAAAATACCCGTGGATGGCATCGTTTCCATCGCTTCCCGGCATGGGGATACGCAGGCTTGGGTGCGGGAATTCTCGGCTGCGGCTGGATGATGATGCATCTGTTTGGTCTTATATAAGTATTTGAACTGGGAATGGAGCATAAAAAGCCTTCTGCCTTTTGGCAGAGGGCTTTTTCACTGGAAAGGGGATATTTTTTTGTTGTACATTGCGGGATAAAGTGGTAAAATAAATCGTTATAGGAACTGTTGCGGAAGGAGGGACCCGGGAATGACCAATCAGAGCTATGAGTACGATGCGCTGTGCGCACAAATGCAGGCGATGCTGGCAGAAAAGCGGCCTACCGGGCTCCGAACTTTGCTGGCGGAGATGAACAGTTTTGATATTGCGCAATTTCTTACGGAATTGCGGGAAGAAAGCGAACAGAAAATGGTGCTGGTGTACCTGCTGCTTTCAAAAGAGCAGGGGGCGGAGGTTTTTGCGGAACTGGAAGCACCGGAGCAGGAACTGATCATCAACTCTATTTCCGATTCTCAGCTTGGCGCAATTATTGAAGAAATGTATGTGGATGACGCGGTAGACCTGATGGAGGAACTGCCTGCCAATGTGGTCAAGCGCGTGATGCGTGCCGCCACGCCGGAGACCCGGACGCTCATCAACCAATATTTGAAGTATCCGGAAAATTCTGCCGGCAGCATTATGACGGCGGAATTTATCGACCTGAAAAAGTATATGAATGTTCGGGAGTCGATTGCCCGTATTCGTCGGATTGGCGAGGATAAGGAAACGATTTATGTTTGCTATGTGACCAGCGCGGACCGAATGCTGGAGGGCGTTGTGACGGTAAAGGACTTGCTCTTGCACGACGATGAGGATGTCATTTCCGACATCATGGATACAAAGGTCATTTATACCCGCACGACCGAGGACCAAGAGGACGTGGCGGACCTGATTTCCGATTACGATTTGCTGGCCGTTCCTGTGGTGGATAAGGAAAACCGCCTGGTGGGCATCATTACCGTTGATGATATCATTGACGTTATCGAAGCGGAGAACACAGAGGACATTGAAAAGATGGCCGGTATTGTACCCACGGATACGCCCTATGCCCGGTCGCGGGTCATCGAAATATGGAAGAGCCGTATACCATGGCTGTTATTTTTGATGCTGTCAGCGACTTTGACACAAATGGTACTGACCCATTATGAAGATGCCCTGGCGGTACAGGCGGTTTTGACGGCTTATATCCCCATGCTCATGGGTACTGGCGGAAATTCCGGCAGTCAGGCATCTACAGCAGTCATCCGAAGTCTTTCCCTTGGAGAAACGGAACCATCGGATGTGCTGAAGGTTATTTGGAGAGAGCTTCGGGTAGCGGTTCTTTGCGGCGTGACATTGGCGGTGGTGAATTTTATGAAGCTGCTGGTGGTGGACCAATGGCTGCTGCATAATCCGGCGGTGACGGTCCCGGTAGCGCTGACGATTTGCTTGACTCTGGTGCTGGTGGTAGTCTTTTCTAAGATTGTAGGAAGCACCTTACCGCTGTTGGCAGAAAAAATCGGAGTAGACCCGGCTGTTATGGCAGCACCTCTGATCTCCACATTGACGGACACTGTTTCGCTGTTGGTTTATTTTCAGTTTGCGCGGCTGGTCCTGCGTATTTAGAAAGAAAGGAAAGTTTACATAACATGTCAGATGTGATCCTGAAAATGGTGATGCTGGTGGCGCTGATGTTCATCGGCTACTTCTGCTTCAAGCTAAAAATCACAGGGCCGGAGTTTAACAAAAACGTCAGTTCCGTGATGATGAACGTATTTTTGTGCGCTACGATTTTAAATTCTGTCATCAATGTAGAGCCGACTATGAGCAACGGAGAAATTTTCTATATCGTGGTTTTGTTCCTGTTTGCCATGGTGGTGGCGTGGGCGCTTGGTTTTCTGACCGCAAAGGTCCTGCGGGTCCCGAAAGAGAATCAAGGCGTGATTTTATGCCTGGTGACATATATGAACACCGCCTTTGTGGGGTTTCCCATCGTGGAAACTGTATATGGGGCGGAAGCTGTGTTCTATGCATCCCTGTCGGGAATCCCGTTCAATATTATGCTGTACTCTCTTGGGACTATTTCTTTGTGCGGCGGAACGTCCGGTGTGAAAATACCAGTTCGGGAGATGATTACGGCACCGCTGGTAGTTACATTACTGGGCGCGGTGATTTTTATGTTCCGCATTCCGTTTCCTAAGGTCGTGGAGGACACGGTGGACATGCTGGCAGGCGGCACGATCCCCATGTCTATGCTTATCATTGGTACATCCTTGGGCGCGATTCCCATTAAGGATGCGCTCAGCGATTGGCGCATCTATGTGGTCAGCTTTATCCGACTGATCGTTTCGCCTATTGTCATATATTTTCTGCTGTCTCTGTTTGTGACCAATGAGGTGATCGTGGGGATTATCACCATTGAGGCCGCGACGCCTGCGGCCATGGTTCTGACGGTTTTATGCATTCAGCATGACCGGGATGACAGTATGGCCTCCAAAGGAATATTCATCAGTACGGTTTTATCCATGGTTACCATTCCGTTCATCATCTGGCTGTTGCTATAAGGAGAAGAAAATGAACGTAGTTATTGTAGGCGCGGGAAAAGTTGGGTATACCTTGGCCCGGCAATTGTCTATTGAGAATCACGATGTGACAGTCATTGATGCGAAAGCGGAGCGGATCGAATTTGTCAGTTCCAATTTGGACGTTTTTGCTTTGATGGGAAACGGCGCCAGCTTTGAGATCCAGCAGTCTGCGGGAGTGGCGCATGCAAATCTTTTGATTGCTGCGACCAATATGGACGAAGTGAATATTCTGTGCTGTATTGTGGCGAAAAAGCTGGGTGTGCCTCATACCATTGCTCGGGTCCGCAATCCCGAATATACGAAGCAGGTGGTTTTCCTGCGGGATGAATTGGGGCTTTCCATGTCTATCAACCCGGAACAGGCTACGGCGGAGGAAATTTCCCGTGTTCTGCGATTCCCGTCAGCGAATAAAATGGAGCCCTTTGCAAAAGGCAGAGCAGAATTGGTGGAGCTGCGGATCCCGGAATCCAGCCCTCTGTGCGGCATGACCGTGGCGGAGATCCATCCTACCTATAAAGCAAAGATTCTGGTGAGCGTGGTAGAGCGCGCAGGCCAAGCCATGATTCCCAGCGGTGATTTTGCACTGCAAAAAGGGGACAAGATCAGCGTTGTGGGAAGCCCGGTGGAGCAAAGTAAGTTTTTTCAGGCGATTGGCATGAAAAAAGACCGGGTAAAAAACGTGATGATTATCGGTGCGGGGAAAATCACCGTGTATCTGACCCGGCAGCTTTTGGATATGGGAATGCACGTAAAGATCATCGAAAAAGACCGGGAAAAGTGCCTGGCCATGAAAAATCTTCTCGGAAAAGCCACGGTTATTTGCGGAGACGGCACCAAGCCGGACCTGCTCATGGAAGAGGGACTTTCGGAAGCGGATGCAGTCATTGCACTGACGGGAATGGATGAGAGCAACATCATTACCTCTGTGTATGCAAAGACTGCTTGCCGCGGTGTTGTTATTGCTAAAGTGAATGAGACGCACTTCGGCACTGTGTTGGAGAAAACCGGTATTGATGTGACAGTCCAACCCTCCAGCGTGACAGTCCAGCGCATCGTGCACTATGTTCGGGCGATGGAGAATACCAAGAGCAGCACGATGGAGACGCTGTATCTGCTCAATGACGGCAAGGTGGAAGCCATCCAATTCAAGGTAGGCGGTGCCGTTGCACAAACGGGCACACCTATTAAGGACATGCGTATCCGTAAGGATGTGCAGATTTCCGCGATCCTTCGGGATGGAAAGTGCCTCATCCCCGGCGGCAACGACACGATTTGCCCAGGAGATGACGTGATTGTTACCACCACCAGTCACGATGTAGGACAAATCGGTGATATTTTCGAGGGGTAAGGCGGAATGAATTATCGTTTGATCTCTCAGATATTGGGAAGGGTCGTGGCCCTGGAAGCAGCGCTGCTGCTGCTTCCTTTGCTGGTATCTTTATATCATGGAGAAACCATCGGGCACTTTGTAGTAACGATGCTGTTAGCTGCGGTGTTGTCTCTGCTCCTGATGCGCCCAAAGGTCCGTAACAGGGATTTTTATGCCAAAGAAGGCTTTGCCGTTGTAGCATTTTCCTGGCTCACTATGGCGCTGATCGGTGCATTGCCGTTTGTGTTCAGCGGCCAGATCCCCAGCTTTGTGGACGCCTTGTTTGAGACGGTGTCCGGCTTCACCACCACGGGGGCCAGTATCGTGCCCAAAGTGGAGGACCTGAGCTATGGCATTTTGTTGTGGCGCTGTCTGACCATCTGGCTGGGCGGCATGGGCGTTTTGGTGTTTGTGATGTTTATCGTTCCTATGAGCGAGGAGCATTCCATGCATATCATGCGGGCAGAGATGCCCGGGCCTACCGTAGGCAAGCTGGTTCCCCGTATTCGCAAGACTGCGATGATTTTGTATGTCATCTATACTGCGATGACGGTACTGATGACGGTGCTGTTGCGTATCGGCGGCATGAGTTGGTTCGATTCCGTGATTCATGCCTTGAGCACTGCCGGTACCGGCGGTTTTTCCAGCCATGGCGCCAGCGTAGCGTTTTTCAACAGCGCGTATATCGACGGTGTCATCGGCGTATTCGCGCTGCTGTTTGGAATCAACTTTAATCTGTATTATTTCCTACTCATCCGTCATTTTCGGGATGTGTTCTGCAATGAAGAACTGAGGTGGTATTTGGGCATTGCGGGCTTTGCCATCGTGACGATCATGGTGAGCCTGCTGGTGAACGGCGTGTATGATAATATCTTCACCGCGTTCCGATATTCGGGCTTCCAAGTGGCATCCATCATCACTACTACCGGACATGTAACGGCAGACTTTGACCTGTGGCCTATGTACGCCAAGTGTATGCTGTTGGTACTCATGGTCATCGGCGGCTGCGCGGGCAGCACCAGCGGCGGCATCAAAGTGTCCCGGCTGATGATTATGCTGAAAACCGTGCGCAATGATGTGAACCGTCAGATCCAGCCCAGGGCGGTGCATACCGTGAAGGTCAACGGTGCAGTGATCTCCAGAGCAACGCAGCACACCACGCTGATTTTCCTGGCATTGTATGCGATCATTGTGTTTATCAGCACTCTGCTGGTGTCCTTGGACCATATGGATTTCACCAGTACCTTTACCAGCGTGATTGCCTGTGTGGGGAATGTGGGTCCGGCACTGGGGATCGCGGGTCCTACGGGAAGTTACGCGGGATTTTCCGCTCTTTCCAAGCTGGTGCTCACGGCGGATATGCTGCTGGGACGCTTGGAAATCCTTCCCATTATCATGTTGTTGAGTCCATCGCTTTGGAAGCGGAGTTTTTGAGAAGGATAGAAATAAAAAACTCCCTCACTCATTTGAGTGAGGGAGTTTAATTTACAACAGGGAAGTAGATTACAGGCCCTTTGCCAACCGTTCGACTTCTGCGGCATAGTCCTCTTCCTTCTTCTCAATGCCCTCGCCAGTGGCGAAACGGACATAGCCCTTTACAGTGATGCTGCCGCCGCAGGACTTGGCGATCTCAGCCACATGCTTCTCTACGGAGATCTTATTCTCCTTGACGAAGGCCTGCTGCAGCAGGCAGTTCTCCTCGTAGTACTTGCCTACGCGGCCCATGACCATCTTCTCGATGATTTCCTGGGGCTTGGGCTTGGCAGCGGTCTTGTTTTCCTCGATGGCCTGAGCCAGCAGGATCTCCTTTTCCTTGTCCAGTACAGACGCGTCCACATCGGACTTGTCCAGATAGTTGGGATTCATCGCGGCGATTTGCATGGCGATGTCCTTGCCCAGCTCCACAACTTCAGCCTTGGAAGCCAAGTCGCCGGAAACTTCCATGTTTACCAGCACGCCGATCTTGCCGCCAGCATGGATATAGGGAACGGTCATGCCGTCGGAATAGCGGGCGAAGCGGCGGACGTTGATGTTCTCACCGATGACCAGGACCTTTTCATTCTGCTCTTCCTTCACGGTGTGTCCCGCACCGGGGAACTGGCAAGCCATCAGAGTATCCAGATCAGCGGGATTCTCTTTGGCGACTACCTCGGCAACGCCTTTTACATACGCCACGAACATTTCGTTCTTGGCCACGAAGTCGGATTCTGCGTTGACTTCGACCACAACGCCCACGCTGTCCACAACGGCGGCGTAGCTCATACCCTCCGCGGCAATGCGGCTGGCCTTCTTCTGCGCGGCGGCCAGACCCTTTTCACGCAGCCACGCGACTGCCTTATCCATATCACCGTCGTTCTCGGCCAGGGCCTTTTTGCAGTCCATCATACCGACACCGGTCAACTCACGCAGATTCTTCACATCTGCGGCACTGAAATTTGCCATTTTGGTTTCCTCCTAACGTATTTTACAGCAGACTCATTCCGCGGCGGGAACTTCCTCGGCCACGGCAGCCTCTGCCTGTGCCATGGCGTCCACACCCTGACGGCCCTCGATCACGGCATTGGCCATGGTGGAAGAAATCAGGCGGATAGCGCGGATAGCGTCATCATTGGCGGGGATGACATAGTCAATCTCATCGGGATCGCAGTTGGTATCCACGATGGCGACCACGGGGATGCCCAGCTTGCGGGCCTCGGCAATGGCGTTGTGCTCCTTGCGGGGGTCCACAACGAACATGGCGCCGGGGAGCTTGTTCATCTTCTTCACGCCGCCCAAGTACTTTTCCAGCTTCTCCATCTCGCCCATGAGCTTGATGACTTCCTTCTTGGGAAGCATATCGAACGTGCCGTCCTCCTGCATTTTCTTCAGCTGGGTCAGACGGTCGATGCGGGTGCGCATGGTCTTGAAGTTAGTGAGCATGCCTCCCAGCCAGCGGGCGTTCACATAGTACATGCCGCAGCGCTCGGACTCTTCGCGGATGGCTTCGGAAGCCTGCTTCTTGGTGCCCACGAACAACAGGGTCTCGCCCCGCTGTGCCAGGTCACGCACAAAGTTATAAGCCTCTTCCAGCTTGCCGACGGTTTTCTGCAGATCGATGATATAGATGCCGTTACGTTCACAATAGATGTATTCGGCCATCTTGGGGTTCCATCTGCGGGTCTGGTGGCCGAAGTGTACGCCGGCCTCCAGCAACTGTTTCATAGATACGACTGCCATTACGTTTTTTCCTCCTTATTTGTTGAACCTCCGGAGCCTTCAAATCCCGTACCCGGCTCAATGAGAGCCACACGGCGTGAGATCGGGTCTCCGTGCGTAATGCTGAAATATACTACCAGAAATTCCGGGAGATTGCAAGCCTTTTTTACATTTAATAAAGACAGTTTTGAAAATTTTTCCCGGAATGATGCTTTTGCCTGGGGTCATAGCCCTCCAAACTGATCAAAATGGTGTCATCCCCCATGCGTACGATGCTCTCCCAAGGGAAAATATAATCGATATCACCGGGCAAGAGTCCGAAAAAGCGCCGGGGACCCGGTACGATGAAAGACAAGATTCGCCCGGTCTGGATATCGAATTCCGCATCTGAAATGTACCCCAGCCGCTGGCCCGTGGAGACATTGATGACTTCCTTATAATGCAGGTCGTAAATACGCATAAAGACTCCCCCTCTTGGGAAATTGTATCCGCAAAAGGGGGAAATTATGTCAGGATTCTGCGGTTTTTAAATAACTTTGCCGGGCGGTTTCATAGTAATCGCCGCCATGGATGTCCAAGATCACGACCGCGGGGAAATTTTCAATGGTGAGTTTTCGCACGGCTTCTGTGCCGAACTCCGGGAACGCGACTATTTCCGCATCCTTGATACACCGGGCCAGCATGGCGCCCGCGCCGCCGGTGGCGGCCAGATAGACTGCGCTGTTACGGACAACGGCCTGCTTGACCGCGTCTGACCGCTTGCCTTTCCCCAGCATCACCCGTAAACCGGCGTCCAGCATGTCAGGCGTGTACTTATCGCAGCGGGAACTGGTAGTCGGTCCGGCGGAACCAACCGCCATACCCGGCTGGGCAGGGGAGGGACCAACATAGTAAATGGATGCGCCGTCCAAATCAAAAGGGAGCGTTTCTCCCGCCTGCATCATTTCGTGCAGACGCTGGTGCGCTGCATCCCGGGCAGTGTAGATGGTTCCGGATAGCAGAACGCTGTCCCCGGCGCGCAAAGAAGTTGTGGCTTCTTTTGTCATGGGCAAGGTCACAGAAATGGCCATCAGAGCACCTCCTTTGCGTGCCGGGTGCTGTGACAGTTGATGTTCACCGCACAGGGCAGCCCGGCAATGTGGGTGGCCATGGTTTCGATGGACAGCCACAAAGCAGTGGTTTTCCCGCCCAGGCCTTGAGGGCCGATGCCCAGGCGATTGATGTTGTCCAGCAGCTCGGTTTCCAACTGGGCGTAAAACGGGTCCGGGTGGTGTGCATCCATGTCACGGATCAGGGCCTTTTTCGCCAGGAGTGCCGCCTTATCAAAAGTTCCGCCGATGCCGACTCCCACAGTCAGCGGGGGACAGGCGTTGGGGCCGGCGTTCTCCACGGTCTCCAAAACAAATTTCTTGATACCATCAATGCCATCCGCCGGTTTCAGCATGGCAATGCGGCTCATGTTCTCGCTGCCGAAGCCCTTCGGTGCCACAGTGATGGTGAGGCGGTCGCCGGGGACGATGTCCGTATAAATCATAGCCGGAGTGTTGTCATTGGTGTTTACCCGGCGCAGTGGGTCGCCCACTACGGACTTGCGCAAAAGTCCGTCTGTGTAGCCTTTGGCAACGCCTACGTTTACGGCGTCGTACAGACTTCCGCCGGTGATGTGCACCTCCTGCCCAAGTTCCAGAAATACACAGGCCATGCCAGTGTCCTGACACAAGGGAATGGGTCCGTTGGTCTCAAAATTTTCGATGATGACGTCCAAAATATCCTGCGCCGTGGACCAAGGCTCCGTTTTCCGGCTGTCATAAATACGCGTTTTCACGTCCTCCGGCAGCACGGTGCACGCCTGCACGCACAGCCGGGCTACTGTATCCGTGACGGTGCTTACTTGAATTTCCCGCATAAAATTTTCCTCTCCATCTTTACAGGTTCGTGATTTGACCCTATAATACCCTATAATGACACAAAAATCAAACCTGAGGTGAACAAATATGACTATTGCAGAAGAGAGTTTGGCTTTGCATTACGAGAAAAAAGGAAAAATCGAAGTCGTTTCCACGGTCCCCGTGGCCACGGCGCATGATTTGTCTTTGGCCTATACCCCCGGCGTGGCCACGCCGTGCTTA
This sequence comes from uncultured Clostridia bacterium, assembly GCA_947644595.1. GTDB lineage: Bacteria > Bacillota > Clostridia > Oscillospirales > Oscillospiraceae > HGM13010. The sequence goes on along the minus strand of CANSAE010000001.1, from coordinate 314,485 downwards.
GAAATTCAAAAGGACGTGAACAAGTCCTATGACCTGACCCGGCGGGGGAACCTTTGCCTGGTGGTCACGGATGGCAGCGCCGTGCTGGGCCTGGGCGACGTCGGCCCGGAGGCGGGGATGCCGGTGATGGAAGGCAAATGCGTGCTGTTCAAAGCCCTAGGCGGAGTGGATGCTTTCCCCTTGTGCGTGAAAACTCAGGACGTGGACGAGTTTGTGAACACGGTCTATCTCATTTCCAGTAGTTTCGGCGGTGTAAATTTGGAGGATATTGCTGCGCCCCGGTGCTTTGAGATTGAGGAAAAGCTGAAAGCAAAGTGCGATATTCCCATCTTCCACGATGACCAGCACGGCACGGCCATCACCATGCTGGCAGGGCTGACCAACGCCATGCGCGTGGTGGGGAAGGACCTCAAGAACATCAAGGTCATCATCAACGGCGCCGGCGCGGCGGCGACTGCCATCGCCTACCTGCTCCACGACGCGGGCATCCCGGATATTACCGTCTGTGACCGCACGGGGCTGATTTATGCGGGTCGCCCGGATCATATGAATCCAGCCAAGGACAAGCTGGCAGCATTTACCAATCCCCGGATGGTAAAGGGCGGTCTTGCGGAGGGCGTGAAAGGCGCGGATGTGTTCATCGGCGTGTCTGCCCCCGGTGTGCTGACCCAGGACATGGTGCGCACCATGGCGGACAAGCCCGCCATCTTTGCCTGTGCCAATCCCACCCCGGAGATTTTTCCGGACGACGCCAAAGCCGCCGGCGCGGCGGTCATGGCCACCGGGCGCAGCGATTTTCCGAACCAGCTCAATAACGCGCTGGTATTTCCCGGGCTATTCCGGGGGACCTTTGACGTGAGGGCAAAGGAAATCAATCAGGAAATGAAGCTGGCAGCGGCCTACGCACTGGCCGGCATGGTCACAGAAGACCAGCTTTCCGCAGACTATATCCTTCCCCCGGTGTTTGACCAAAACGTGCCCAAGGTCATCGCCGTCGCCGTGGCGGAAGCCGCCCGGGAAACGGGCGTGGCACGGATTTGAAACATCATTTGATTTGTTTCATTTCTATTGACGGAACTGAAACAAGCAGTATGAAATCTTTAAAAAGACTATGAATTCTATAGATTGAATGCAAAATGTACAGCGAACTTGCTGGAATGCAACTGTGCGGTTGAGTAGAATTTTGGTACAAACTCAAAAGGAGGAAGCCAATATGGAATTTTCAGAAAAACTCATCGCACTGAGGAAAGGCAGGGAACTGACACAGGAACAACTGGCTGAGCAACTGGATGTTTCAAGGCAGTCTGTTTCTAAATGGGAGAGCGGGCAAGCAATCCCGGATGTGAACAAAATTATTGAGTTAAGCAAAGCATTTGACGTGAGCTTGGATTATTTGCTGAAGCCATCGGAAATTGATGAACTGTCCGTGAAAACAGACCTGCTGGAACAGCGGCAAAAACAGTTGCTGGACCAGACGCAAAGACGAGCTGCAATTTGTCGAAATATCCTGTTTTCTATCGCAATCTATTTAGTTGTTTTCGCAGTTGCCCTCGTAGAACATTACTTTTACTTTTCATTGGGATTGGATTTGTGGGGCAAGCCGATTGTGATTGCGGAATTTGTACTTGCAACGGCCATTGTTGTCATTATTTGGGCAAGAGGCATTCGCAAAGTCAAAAATCAGTGATATTTACCTACCATGAGGGCGGCAGCTTGCAGCTGCCGCCCTGTTTTCAGACATAAATCTCTTTTTTGATTTGACTGATGGCGTTTTTCTCCAACCTTGACACCTGCGCCTGGGAAATGCCGATTTCCGATGCCACTTCCATCTGCGTTTTTCCGTCCATATAACGCAGGGCCAAAATCTGTTTTTCCCGGTTGCCCAGGTGATCCACGGCGTCGTTCAGCGCGATTTTTTCCAGCCAGTGCTCATCGGTGTCCTTGGTGTCTCGTACCTGATCCATGATGCACACGCTGTCCCCGCTATCGGAATACACCGGCTCGTTGAGAGAGACAGTGTCGGAAATAGCTTCCATGGCAAAGACCACATCTTCCCGGCGGATGTCCAGCATTTCCGCAATTTCCGTCTCATTTGGCTCCCGGCCGTTTTCTGCGATGAACTTTTCCTTGGCCTGCAAGACCCGGTAGGCCGTATCCCGCAGGCTGCGGCTGATGCGCACGCTGCTGTTGTCCCTCAGATAACGCCGCACCTCGCCGGCAATCATGGGCACACCGTAGGTGGAAAAGCGCACGTCGTGGGCCTCGCTGTCAAAATTATCGATGGCCTTGATAAGCCCGATGCAGCCCACCTGGAACAAATCGTCCATATTCTCGCCCCGTCCGGTAAACTTCTGGATCACGGACAGCACCAGCCGCAGATTCCCGGAAATCAGGGTTTCCCTTGCGGTGTTATCACCGGCCCGGCTTTTTTTCAGTAATTCCTTGGTTTCTTCATTTTTCAGTACGGGCAGTTTCGCCGTATTCACACCGCATATCTCAACCTTGCATTGCATGGACACTACCTCCCGTTTGTGATGGTAGTTTTTCCATGGAAGCAAAGTTTGATACAACCATTTTTTTCTTGCGAAAAAGGCTTGACAAGCGTTACATTTATTGGTAAAATACACAAGCGCTCCGGAGACAGCAGGTGGCAGATTTTGTCGTAAATCCTGCCGAGGAAGCAAACGAAAGTTGCTGACTGTCCTCCGTATGCCCTGTGCATAGGGGGATTTTTCTATATGGGCGCGATATCATTCACGGAGGTGAAAACATCTATGCCTAACGCAAAAGTTCTCAGCGAGAAGCAGGCCATCGTGGAAGCACTGACCAGCCGGCTGAAGGAAGCAAGCGCCGGTATCGTCATTGATTACCGGGGTATCACCGTTGCGGAAGATACTGCGCTGCGTACCGAGATGCGTAAAAGCGAGGTAGAGTATTCCGTTGTGAAAAATACCCTGCTGCGCTTCGCCGCAAACAATGCCGGTCTTTCTGATCTGGATTCCGTTTTGAACGGTACCACCTCTCTGGCTACCACCACGGCCGACCCCATTGCACCCTTCCGCATCGTCAAGGAGTATTCTTCCAAGATGACCACGGCAGAAAGCGGCCCCAGATTCATCATCAAGGCCGCGTTCATGGACGGCAAGATGCTGTCTGAGAGCGAGTGCAGCGAGATTGCCGCACTGCCCTCTAAGGACGCACTGTATGCCAAGGTGCTGGGCACCATGCTGGCCCCGATCACCAGCTTGGCTGTTGTCTTGAACCAGATCGCAGAGAAGGGCGGCGCATCTGCCGCTGCACCCGCTGCCGAAGAGGCTCCCGCCGAAGCACCGGCTGAGCCCGTGGCAGAAGCAGCTCCTGAAGCTGCCCCCGAAGCCGCTCCTGAGGCGGCAGAGCCCGCTGCTGAATAAGCAGTCAGAATTCATTACATTGGAGGAAATTGAAAATGGCAAGCGAAAAAGTAACTGCTGTTATTGAAGAAATCAAAGTTCTGTCCGTTCTGGAGCTGTCCGAGCTGGTGCACGCTCTGGAGGAGGAGTTCGGCGTTTCCGCCGCCGCTGCTGTTGCCGCGCCCGCCGCTGGCGGTGCCGCCGGTGGCGCTGCCGCTGCTGAGGAAAAGACCGAGTTTGATGTGGTTTTGACTGAGGTCGGCGCAGAGAAGATCAAGGTCATCAAGGAAGTTCGCGGCATTACCAACTTGGGTCTGGCTGAGGCTAAGGCTCTGGTCGAGGCTGCTCCCAAGGCCATCAAGGAAGGCGTGAGCAAGGACGAGGCTGAGGCCATGAAGGCTCAGCTGGAAGCTGTCGGCGCCAAGGTCGAGCTGAAGTAATTCAAATCAAGCTGTATAAAACACCCGGTTCTTCGGAGCCGGGTGTTTTTCTGTTTCCATTTCCTGGGAAATGTAGTATAATGAAGCTGTTATTAAGAAACAGGATGGTGGACCATGAACATCAGTGAAGCCAAGCAGCAAATCAAAAACGCCGTAACAGCCTATCTGACACGGGATGAATTCGGAAATTATCGGATCCCGCTGGAAAAACAGCGCCCGATTTTTTTGATGGGGCCTCCGGGCATCGGCAAAACGGCGATTATGGAACAAATTGCCGGAGAGCTGGGAATCGGCCTGATATCCTATTCCATGGCGCACCATACCAGGCAGAGTGCTTTGGGGCTGCCTTTTATTGTGACAAAAAGCTACGGTGGGGCGGAGCACCAGGTATCTGAATACACCATGAGTGAGATCATTGCGTCGGTATATGATATGATGGAGGAGACAGGGCTCACGGAAGGTATCCTGTTTCTGGATGAAATCAATTGCGTATCCGAGACACTGGCACCTACCATGCTGCAATTTCTGCAATATAAGATTTTTGGCCGTCATCGGGTGCCGGAAGGTTGGATTGTGGTTACCGCAGGAAATCCGCCGGCCTATAATAAGTCTGTGCGGGAATTTGATATTGTCACCTGGGACCGCCTGAAGCGCATCGACGTGGAACCAGATCTGGATGCCTGGAAGTCTTATGCCTATACCGCAGGCCTCCATGGCGCGGTGCTGACATATCTGTCCATCAAGCAGGACGATTTTTATAAAGTGGAGACCACCGTAGACGGAAAACGCTTTGTTACCGCCCGGGGCTGGGAGGATTTGTCCCGGATGATGCAGGTCTGCGAGGAACAGGATATCTCGATTGATGAAAAACTCGTCGCCCAGTACCTCCAAGATCCGGTCGTTGCGAAAGACTTCGCGGTGTATTACGATTTGTACAATAAATATCGCAGCGGGTACCAGGTGGATGAGATTTTAACCGGCAAAGCGGACGATACCATCAGGGAGCGGTCAAGAAATGCCAAGTTTGATGAACGCCTATCTCTCATCGGATTACTGCTGGAGGCCATCAACGGTGAGACCCGAAATTGCGTTCGCCGGGAAGCGGTGCTGACTCGGCTGTTGGCGGCATTGAAGGCGGTTAAAAACGGAACAGAGCCTCTGCTCGTCTGTTTGCGCAGACAAATCGAAAGGGAGAACGCAAAACTCAGCATGGGAAAGCAATCTGCATCGCTGTCGGAGGATGCGCTTTATTTGACACGCTGTCTGATTTGGGAACTGGAGGATAGTCTGGCCAGGCTATCAGAGCAGAAAGCTCCGGAATTTTCAGACCTCAAGCTGGAATTTGACCAAAAGCTTGCCAGATTGAAATCTGCCGCGCAAGAGACTGTATCTCACTTGGACAACCTCTTTTCCTTCTGTGAGGATGTGTTTCCGGATGGACAGGAGCTTCTGATTTTGGTCACGGAATTGACCCTCAGCGAATACAGCGCCAAATTCATTGCGCGGTATGGATGTAAGGCTTATTTTGCCCATAACAAGGAACTGCTGTTCTATGAGCGGCAGCAGGAGCTGCTGGAGAAGCTGGATGCGCTGGAGGATGACCTGTGAGCAGCTTATGGTTAGACGGCGGTGTGCTGCGGGGGTATTACGGCGAGGGCGGAGATGTGGTCCTGCCAGACTTCATCTATGATGTAGGTGGATATGTATTCCGCAACCACACAGGTGTACGTAGTGTAACGATTCCCGAGGGCGCACTTGATGTGGGATATGGCACCTTCTCCGGTTGCACGGGACTGGTAAAGGTGGTGCTGCCGGACAGCATCCAGCGCATTGATATGTATGCCTTTTCCGGCTGTGAACATCTGCCGGAGGTACGCCTTCCGGCGAAGCTGAAGGTCCTGCGGGACAGCACCTTTATCAATTGCGTCTCTTTGCAAAAGATTCATATTCCGGTGGGGGTAGAGACCATTGAATTCCATGCTTTTTTGGGTTGTGACCGTCTTACAGAAATCATTGCCCTCGGTGTAACCACAGTAGAGGACCCGATCATTGACCGGATTGCCAAGTGTGTTTTGCCCAAGGTACCTATCAATGAACTGATATCAAAAGGGATGAAAGACAACGGTGCCCTGGGCTATTGCAGCTATCCGGCGTTATACGGCAATACCGCAGCGAGATATGCGGCCTATGCGGAAGAACATTGTGATGCGCTTGCAGAATGTGCTGTTCAATGCGGATTTCCGGAACCGTTGCAATACTTTCGGGATAGAGGTCTTTTGAACCAGACACGGATTCCTGCATATCTGGAACTGTCCCAACGCTGTCAGCATGCGGAGATTACGGCGCTTCTGCTGGATTGCAGTGCCAAGGGCAGCGAAGATGTTTGGTTGGCTTTTGAAAAGGAATTTGAGTTATAATGGACGAAAAAGCATTTCAGAAACAGCAGGCAGAGCGTCTGGCACAGGATATACTGAATCTTTCTCGTAATACGCTGCTGGTGCATCTGCGTTTTTTGGACGCTGCCTTGTGCAAATTTGTGCAGACTCCGGTGCAAATCACGGACACCATCGCAACAGACGGAGAACACCTGTATTATAATACCCACTGCATTTTGGAGCGGTACCGACAGGGCAGAGAAATGCTTGTCCGGGATTATCTCCACGTGACCCTCCATTGTATTTTCCGTCACCCGTTTATCCATACCTTGGTGGATATGGAGTTATGGGACCTGTCCTGCGATGTGGCGGTGGAAAATATCATCAATGAATTGGGACTCAGGGCTGTGGAAGCGCCCCGGGCAGCGGCGCAGCTTTCTCTGCTGTCGGAACTGCGCGCGGAATTGAAAACGTTGAACGCTGAGCGCATTTATCGCCATTTTCTGGACAGCGGTATCACGCCGGAACAGATCAAGACACTCCGGGAGAATTTTGAAGCAGACGACCATGATATTTGGTACATCCGGGGAAAAAGCGCACCGGAAGGAGCAGGGGAAGCCTCCGGCAGCAGCACCAAGCGGGCGCCGGATCAGCCTGGAAGGGGAAGCGCCCGGTCCAATGACCGCAGCCGCTCAGCGGGGCGTCAGAAGGAACGGCAGACTGAACAGGAATGGGAAGAGATCAGCCGCCGGGCCAAGGTGGATCTGGAGACCTCCAGCCAGGAATGGGGAGAACGTGCGGGGAGCCTTACCCAAACGCTTCGGGCCATGCACCGTCAGCGGTACGATTACAGTGAATTTTTGCGGAAATTTGCCGTGCTGACGGAGACCATGAAGGTCAGCGAAGAAGAATTCGATTACATTTATTACCATTACGGCACGGAATTGTATGATAACATGCCTCTCATTGAACCGTTGGAATATCAGGAAGTACCGAAAATCCGGGAATTTGTCATTGCCGTTGACACTTCCGGTTCTGTGTCCGGCGAACTGGTGCAGCGGTTTGTGGAAAAAACCTATAATATTTTGTGTGCTGCAGAAAATTTTGCAGCCAAAATCAACCTCCATATCCTCCAATGCGATGCGGAAATTCAAACCGACCAAAAAATTACCACGCTGGAAGAATTCCATGAATACCTGCGTACCATGACGCTGGTGGGCTTCGGCGGGACGGACTTTCGTCCGGTGTTTGCTTATGTAGACGAGTTGATTCGGCAAAAAGAATTCACAGACCTTCGGGGGCTGATATACTTTACCGACGGAAAGGGTGCATTCCCCTCAGTTCCGCCGAAATATCAGACTGCGTTCATCTTTCTGGATGACGGTTTCACGGACCCTCAGGTTCCGGTTTGGGCATCGAAACTGATTTTAAGGGAAGAAGATTTATAAAAAATAGGGGTAAGACAGTTGTCTTACCCCTATTTCTATGGGAAGATTTACTTCATGCCGTTTTCGTAGGCCTGAATCATCTTTTTGACCATCTGACCACCAACGGAACCGGCCTGGCGGCTGGTGAGATCGCCGTTGTAACCCTGCTTCAGGTTCACGCCGACCTCAGCAGCAGCCTCCATCTTGAACTTGTCCATAGCGTCACGGGCGTTGGGGTTCATGATGTTGTTAGAAGAGCTCGTCATAATTCGTTTCACTCCTTATCGTGATGTTAATCATCTGCTCGATGATTTCGCTATTATCTTTACCGCAGAGAAAAAGGATATTCAAAATTTTTGTGGTAATATCTGACAATCAAAAAATTGAAATCACCGCTAAAATGCATTGCCGTTGTGAAAAGAAACAATGCAGGTTTTGAATCGACAAATATTTTGTAAAATATGCCATGCCAGGAACCGTTGAAAAATCCGAGAAGAAGTAGTATACTTTAAAGTATTAAATCGTTTTTGCGATTTGATGATTTTACAATATGAAAGAGAGGAAATCAAATTGACTAAGAAGTTAATGGCACTGCTGCTGACACTGGTCATGGTCCTGGGGCTCATGGTCCCGGCCTTTGCTGTGGACAACGATACCTTGCCCGCCACCCAGCAGGATGCAGTGATTGCAGTACTGCGCAATGCCGGAATGAAGGACAGTCAGTTGTCCACCGCAGCCGCAGGAACAGAGCAGTTTGCTTATGACTGCACGGAGCTTGCAAAGAGCATGGGCATTCTGCCCGCGGGCTACAATGCGTCCTCCGCCTGCACCGCAGAGATGTACAATGCTCTGACTACCGCGGCCCAGCCTCTGTACAACGCGCTCCATGCAGATAAGCTCCAGCCCCTGTTCATGAATGGCATGGCGCAGCCTATCTTCCCCTATACCAGCGGTATCATTGAAGAGGGCACCACCTACAGCAACGATAACAGCGACATCATTCGTTTTTTCGTGTATGTGGAAACGAACTATGATACCGATGGTGATGGTAAGCTGGATTTAGTAAAAACCCTGGTACAGTTGCCCCGGGCTGCGATGGAAGGGGACTACAAAGCGGCTACCATCTACGAAGCGCGCCCTTACATCACCGGCTGCACTGACCGCTCCAATCCTTTGGTAGAGGGCGGTTATGATATTGACAGCATGTACAATCAGCCTGCCAAGCGCGTGGCTGCCGGCAGTACAACTACTGCTGAGGTTGCCGCCAATGCTGATGCTTCCGAATGGTATTATTGGAATCCGTTTGAGGAGATGTATGATTACGAGGATCTGACCTGGTATGATTATTATCTGGTTCGCGGATATGCTGTTGTAGAATGCGGCGGTCTGGGCACCAAGGACTCCGAAGGGTTTGAGACCTGTGGCACCGATTTGGAAATTGATGCGTTTAAGTGCGTCATTGAATGGCTCCATGGCGACCGTGTGGCTTACACGGATAAGACCAGCAACATTTCCGTGAAGGCCGATTGGTCCAACGGCAAAGTGGGTATGACTGGCCGTTCTTATGCCGGTACCACACAGTTCGGACTGGCCACGACTGGCGTAAAGGGTCTGGAGACCATCGTTCCGGTGGCGGGTATTGCCAGCTGGTACGAGTATACCAACTCCCAAGGCGTTGCCACCAGAAATGATCCTGCTTATTCCGAATGGCTGGCAGCCTACTGTGCGGGCCGGTACTTGGATGAGGCTGACTATGCGACCATTGAAGAATCCTATGGCAAATATCTGCAGCAGATCCGTGATCTGCAGTTGGATTTGAACGGCGACTACGGTGAGCATTGGGCCATCCGCGATTACACAGTTGACCCACTGCTGCCGGATTGGACGGGAATCCATATTCCCGCACTGATTGTCCATGGTCTGAACGATACAAATGTCCGTACCAAAGAGTCCGACATGATGTACGATGCCTTTAAAAAGGCTGGTCAGAATGTAAAACTCTTATGGCATCAAGGCACACACTTGACCCCCACTTATCCTGCCCAGGCTTATGAACTGAAAATCAACGGCGAGTATTACGACAGCATTTTGAATCGGTGGTTCAGTCACTATCTGTATAATGTAAACAATGGCATTGAAAATATGGCTGAGGTCACTGTGCAGAATAATGTGGATGGAAGTTGGGATACATATGACAGCTGGGAAACCGCTGAAAATATGATTTTAAAGACTGCTTCTGCTGCATCCGGTGCTACCACCAGCGTAGTTGCTGCAGAGGGATATTATGATAATCCTGAACGCAATTCCGGATGGAACGAGACGAAGGCTGCAGTCAATGCGTCCTATAGCTTCTCCATTCCCAGCGATGTGACCATTCAGGGACCCGTCGCTGTACACCTGCGTGTAGCTGCCACAGCTGAGAATTTTGCTGAAATGGACGGTATCCGTATGACCGTCGGCCTGAACGATAACAGCGACACGGCGTTCAATGCTTATGTGCCTGAACGTAGTTACTTGCCTATCAGCACGGTACGCGAAAACGGTGCCTGGATGGGCGGCGGTGTAGAGAATTTCCGCTTGGTACAGTACGATCAGACTGCTACCAACAGCAAGAGCATCGGCATGGGGTATATTGATGTATTCAACCCCGAAGCGGGCTACGAGTCAAATACTGCTACGAGACGAGGTGAAAAAATCACCGAGGGCCAGTTTTATGATTATGTGGTCTATATCCAGCCTGCGGTCTATACCGTGAAAGCTGGACATACCATCGAATTGACAGTGAGCGTGCCGAACAACAGCGGTATGAGCCTGACGATTGATAATGCAGCGTCCTATGTGGATATGCCGATCCAGAAGTTTGCCGATGTAGCTGCCAATGACTGGTATGCTGACGCTGTGGAGTATGTCACAGAGAAGGGTCTGATGGCCGGTGACAGCAATACCAGCTTTGGTGTCAACGGTGCCGCTACCCGCGGCATGATCGTGACCATCCTGTACCGCATGGAGGGGTCTCCCGCTGTTTCCGGCACGTCCAACTTTACGGATGTTCCAGATGACCAGTACTACTCAAAGGCTGTGGCATGGGCTGCACAGGCGGACGCGGGCATTGTTACGGGCTACGACGAAGGCACCTTTGGCCCCAACGACCCCATCAGCCGTGAAGATTTGGCTTGTCTGTTGAAGCGCTATGCGGATTACAAGCGTTACAATACCTCTGAACAAGCAGACCTCGCCGGCTATACGGATGCCCAGGAGATTTCCCCGTGGGCAACGACCAGCATGCAGTGGGCTATCGCCAACGGCTTGATTTCCGGCAAGTCCGCCACCACCTTGGATCCCCAGGACGGCGCAGCCCGTGCGCAGGTTGCTGCCATCCTGATGCGCTTCTGCCAGAACGTGAAGTGATTGGGAGCCAATAAATAAATAAAAACACCCGGTATTGCCGGGTGTTTTTTATTTATTGTTTAGCGCAGCCAGGCGGAATTGGTATCCGTCAGCAGGGTATCCACGCCGTAAAAATACAGTAGCCGGTCTACACCGTTGGCTTCAATAAAGTCGCTCACTGAATCTCGGTAATAGCGCAAGTCGATCATGTAGATTGTCTGGTAATTTTCTTCCAGCATGGCCGTGAAGCAGTGGGCATAGGAGTCTTTCACGATGAGCAGCGTGGTGTCATCTGCCGCGCCTGGGTTTTCGATTTTCACCAGCGTGTGGTTGCCATCCAGATACACCGGATATTTGTCCATTTCTGCCAGATGAGCAGGGAAAAATACGCTGTCACTGACCACCGGTTCTTGACCGCTGTCTGTAATGGTCACAGTCACTTCAGCATGGCTGTCCCAAGTGTAAATATCATCCGGGTTCACGCCCCAATACCCGCTGCCGGACCAGGTCGTGCCATAAAAGCCCGGGGTGGGGGTAAACGTCTGTGCCCATGGATAAGCATCGTGGGCATCAAGATAGGCACGATAAAGGGCCTGATTACCCCAAACGGTCAAATGATGGTCTGTGCGGTAGCAGATATTTTGTTCTGGCGTATCTGCCGCTTTCAATTCTTCCCGAAAATCGTAAAAAGTCACATTTATGAGCGTTTCTTTCGCCTTGGCAAACAGCATATCATCCTGATAGGGAAGATGCCCGTCTGGAAGCAGGTCCTCTTTCAAATGCCCTGTGGACGGTATCAGAATCATTTCTGCCGGTATGCCGCAATCAGCGGCAAAGTTATTCAATTGGGTGAGATTGTTTTCAAAGGTTCCGTTTTTTTCTGTTTTCGGCGCGTTGATGAGATAGCCGTTCTTACAATAGTAAATGTCCTGTACTGCGTTCCGCCCGGAGGCCAGCGTCCAATAGGCGTTCAGGCCCACATAGTTGTCTCGGAACGGAAATTGATCTGCCGTCCAATCTTCCAATCCTTTTTGCAGACTGCCGTCCAGAAATGCGGAGAGACTGAATTCCGGTGATTTGGCCAGATGCCGCTTTTCGTTTTCGGAGTAATCCCGACCCGGGGCGCCCAGTAAAAGCACTGTCATAGTCAGGCAAAATACGGTAAATACCGCGACGCATGGCCAATTTTGCAATTTTTTCAAAAGAGCACCCCCTTAAAATCTGAAATAGAGGAAAGGATTATAGCTGCCGCTGACCAGCCCAGCCGTGCAAAGCACCAGTGCTATCAGACAAAGTACGGCCTCCAGCACTGGCATAATGGCCCTGTCCCGGTGCTTGTTCCAGAATTTCGCGGCTGTCGGAGTGCTGGCAAAGATGCCAGCCAATCCGATGGGCAGCCAAGCCAGCAACTGCATGGGGGCCATGCCGCCGGTCCCATTCACTAACACCAGCAGATATTGTCCTGCGGAGGCAAGATTCGGAGAGGCAAAGAATACCCAACCCACAGCGACCAATACAAGGGTATATATCCGCCGAATGGGAGAAGGCAGCTTGGCGATGAGGTCTTTCAACGCAAATTTTTCCAGCAACAGCAGTATCCCATAATAAAATCCCCAGAACACGAAGTTCCATCCAGCCCCGTGCCATAATCCCGTCAGCATCCAGACGATCAGCAGATTTCGTGCGGTGTTGCCCGTGCCTTTTCGGCTGCCGCCCAGGGGGATATACACATAATCCCGGAACCAAGTGCTCAAAGAAATATGCCACCGCCGCCAGAAATCAGTGATACTGTTGGCACAATAGGGGTAGTCAAAGTTGATGCAGAAATCAAAGCCCATCATAGCGCCAAGACCCCGGGCCATATTGGAATATCCACCGAAGTCAAAGTAGATATGCAGCGTATACGCTGCCATACCGAACCATGCCGCGAGCGTTCCCGCGGCATGAGGGTCCGCTGCCACGGTCTCCCACAGCAGCACCAACTGGTTGGCCAGCAGCACTTTTTTGGCCAGACCAATCACAAACATCCGCACTCCCCAGGAGAAGCGGGGGAGAGAGGTCCGCCGGTCAGTCAACTGGTCCGCCACATCCCGGTACCGCACGATAGGCCCGGCGATGAGCTGCGGAAACAGGGAAATATACGCGGCGAAATCCACGAAATTTTTTGTGGCCCGGCACCGCCCCCAATACACGTCGATGACATAGGACATTGCCTGGAAAGTATAAAAGGAGATGCCGATGGGCAGAGCGACAGACACTTTTGGTATGAAGGAGAACCCAACGCTCCGCAATGTGTCTGACGCCAGCCCCGCATATTTGAACCAACCGAGCGCCGCAAGATTCAGGACAATGGCGATGATGAGAACGATGCGCCTTCCCTTGGGGGCGATTTGTCGCTCCAGCAGTACCGCGGCACCGTAGTTGACGGCGATAGATGCCAGCATCAGCAGTAGATATATGGGTTCGCCGTAAGCGTAGAAAATCAGATTTGCCAACAGCAGAAAATAGTTCCTGGCCCGTCCCCGCAGGAGAAAATAGCCCAAGAGGGTGGCAGGGAGGAACAGAAACAGAAATGGCAAACTGGAAAAAACCATGGGAGACCTCCAAAGTCAAAAAGAGGGGCGCGGATCAACGCGCCTCTCTTGCATTCTATATGTGGAGCTTATCCGGCAAAATATTCGTCATACACGGCCCGCAGGCTTTCCTGTTCCGGAGACAGGATCAGGGCCACATAGGTGCCGTTCACCGTTACAGTGCATTTTTGCGCGGCTGCGTAATTGTCCGGGTCATAGCTTTGGGACTGGACCATAACTTCACTCAGCCGGGCTTTCAGCGCAGACTGAATGCGTTCTGCGGCCTTTTCATCTACAGCCTGGACGAGAATGATTTCATCGGGGAAAGTGCCGGACATGGTCACATAGCTGGCGGACTGCTGTACATCGTCGGCTTCAATGCCGTAGAGATTTTTCAGTGCGTCGGTTTCCAGTAACCAGGGCTCATCCGGCGCTTGAACCTCCAGCATGGCGCCACGCACATCGGTCAGGTCTACAGCGACTTCTTCTTTGCCGCCGCAGGCCGTCAGGCCCAGTGCCAGCAGCAGGGACAATATCAAGGCAATTGTACGTTGCTTCATAGTTTCCTCCTGTGTATCAAGTGTTCAGCAGTTCTGCGGGGACATGGGTCTTCAGATAATTAATCCAGATCTCCGCGGCCGCATTGCTGAAATGAATGCCCATTTCATCGGGGTCGCTGCAATAGGTGCGCACCAGCTGGTTGTTCTCGTCCTTAAACTGTGTGTTTACATCCAGGAAATACCACCCGTGGTCCTGACAAATCTGCCGCATGACCTCGTTATACTCGTCAATTTTTTCATTGTTCAGTGAGCCCGAATAAATACGGCTGGAGGAGGTCATGGGTGTAACAGCTTGGATGATCAGAGTCACGTCCGGGGATTTTTCCTGGATGCGGTCCATCAAAGTGACCATATCGTTGGTGGCGTTTTCGATGCCGAAAGAAATATTGTTCATTCCCAGCATAATATATACCTTTTTTGCGCCGCAGGCAGCGATGCCATCCTCAATGAGCATCTTTTTCCCCTGATAGGAAGGATGCACCGATTCACTCCCCACGCTCCACAGGGCGTTGGTGGCGCTGAGACTGCCGGAGCACAGGAACGTGGTATTGCCCAAACCGCCGTTGGCAGTGCAATAATATTGCAGCCGCAAAGAAACGGAATCGCCCACGAATACCGCGTCATCGAAATAGGAGGCATCTACGGGGGCACATTCCGGAACATGGACGAGCTCGTCCAAAAGCGCGGTGTACAAATCGGTATAAGCGTCGGAGGAAAAATCCACCGGCGTCTCGCCCCGGCTTTTGCCAATAACCAGCAGTTTGCACAGCATAACTGCACATTGGGCACGGGTGACCTCTTTGTTTAATTGCAGACTGTGATTTCCGCTTCCGTCATCATCTGTGATGATGCCTGCGGCTTCGCAGGCGGTGACGGCGTTTTGTACTTCTGCTGGGAGATACAGGGCTTCTGAAAACGCTTTCGGCTCATGCTGCTGGGCGAGGGTCAATTTGCCGCCAAGCGCCGGTTTACTGCTTTGGGCAAATTCTGACAGGATCAAGCACATATCTGCCCGTGTCAGGGGTCCTGCGGAAAAACCGCTGTTCACTGAGAAGTTTACACTCAAAGCCTGGCCAAGACTTTTCAGATATTCTACCACTTCCGCACTGGTCACCGGCTCATCCGGCCCGAAAGTCCCGCTTCCGGTGAACACGCCTGCCTCGCTCAGCTTTGCCACATAGGGGTACACCCACATGTCCTCGGTCAGGTCCGTATAGGGATTTTCCCAATCCGGGACCTCCGGTGTGGGCGTCGTTTCCGGTACGTCATCCTGTTTGCAGGCAACAAGGCCCATCAATATACAGAGACAAAGCAGTAATGTGGTAAAGCGCTTCTGATGTAAAGTCATAGTTTATCCTAACCCTCTCATCTATGGTCAAAGTGGAACAAGTGTCCACACTTTATGTCGAATCTACATCATTATAATTCCATTACTTACCGATTGTCAATGCAAGATTGCCGGTTTCCCAAGACAAATTTCACTTTTTTAAGGGATTTGACAGGAAATTAGTTTCATGCTATATTGATTCTATCATACCAACATTTAGGAGGATCACAATGAGCCTGAAACAATATATGGATGTCAATCCGGAAGTGGCAAAAGCTTTGGAAGAGGGCAGACCGGTTGTAGCCCTGGAATCCACGATTATTTCCCATGGTATGCCCTATCCCCAGAATAAGGAGACGGCACTGAAGGTAGAAGAGATCATCCGGGCGGAAGGTGCCGTGCCCGCTACGATGGCGATTATCAACGGGCGTCTGAAGATTGGCTGCACTGCCGAGGACATCGAATATCTGGGGAAAAAAGGTCTGGCCGTGAACAAGACCTCCCGCCGGGATCTGCCTATTCTGGTAGCGAAGAAAGAGGACGGCGCGACTACGGTTGCCACTACCATGATCCTGGCTTCCATGGCCGGTATCAAAGTGTTCGCCACCGGCGGCGTGGGCGGCGTACATCGCGGTGCGGAGACGACTATGGATATTTCTGCGGATCTGGAAGAACTGGCCATGACCCCTGTGATGGTGGTCTGCGCCGGTGCCAAATCCATTTTGGATTTGGGGCTTACGTTGGAGTATCTGGAGACTAAGGGAGTGCCGGTCATCGGTTATCAAACCAAGGAGCTTCCGGCATTTTACACCAGTAAAAGTGGCTTCGGCGTGGATTACCGGTTGGATACGCCGGAGGAGATCGCGGAAGCGTTCTACGTCAAGCAGCAGCTGAACATGAAGGGCGGCATGCTGGTGACCAATCCCATCCCCACAGCGTTTGAAATGGATCCTGCGGTCATCAACAAGGCCATTGAACAGGCCGTGAGGGAGGCCAATGAGCAGGGGGTTAAGGGCAAGAACATTACCCCATTCCTGTTGGACCGTATCCAGCAAATCACAGGGGGAGACAGTCTGAATTCCAATATTCAACTGGTGTTCAATAATGCCCGGCTGGCTGCCAAAACGGCAGTTGCGCTGGCAAAGCTGGAAAAGTAAACCTATTGTAAACGAAAAACCGTGTCTGTAATCATGCAGGCACGGTTTTTTCTTTTTGCGTCTATCCCCGGGACAGGCCGCATAGGATGTACCAGTCAAGAAAAGCGAGGGAACCAGAGATGGAAGTGGATCTGATTTTCAAAATTGCGGCAGTGGGAATTTTGGTGGCAGTACTGAACATTCTTCTGTCCCGCTCCGGGCGCGAGGAACAGGGCTTAATGGTGACACTGGCAGGACTCCTGATCGTTTTGGCGATCATCATTCAAAAGGTCAGTGATCTGTTTTCTCTAATCCAGTCCCTGTTCCAATTTTGATATGGAATATATCGTAAGATCGGCAGCGGCGGCAGTGGTGGCGGCTGTACTGGCGCTGGTCATCAAAAAAAGCAACCCGGAGCTGTCTCTGATGCTGGGGATTTTGGCGGCGATCATGGCGGTATATTACGGCTATCGGGCCATGACTCCGGTGGTGGATATGGTAGGTGAGCTGTCCCGCTATGCGGCCCTTTCTTCGTCTTTCTACAGCCCGGTACTGAAATGCCTGGGAATCGGGATCGTCACACAAATCGGAGCGGGTATTTGCAAAGATGCCGGACAGGCTGCCGCGGCCACCGGGGTGGAACTGTGCGGCACTGCTGCTGCGGTATTGTGCACATTGCCACTGATCCGCAGTCTCCTGTCGATGATTGGAGCGCTGGCATGAAAAAAATATGGCTCATCCTTCTGATGACGGCAATCTTGCCCTGCATGGCCCATGGTGTGGAGCTGCCGGAGGCATATTGGGAAACGGCTGGGCTTCAGGATTTGGAGCGGGCTGTGCCGCCGGAAGCGAAAGACATATTGTCTGACTATAATTTTGCGGAGGGCGCGGATACCGATACCATTTTCACCCGCATCGGAGCGCGGCTTGGTGAGGCCTTCCGCTCACATTTTTCCGGCGCGATCCGTTCCAGCACTTCGGTGTTGACCGTAGCGATCCTGTGTGGTCTGGCCTCTGCTTTTTTCCCGGAGAATAAAGCGCCGGGATATGTGACCATTGCGGGCGTACTGGCCATTGCAGCTTCCGTGCTGACAGAATCCGGCTCTTTCCTGCGTACCGGCGTTCAGACGCTGGAACGCCTCCAGGATTTTTCGGGTGTACTTCTTCCTTGCCTGACTGCTGCGGCAGCGGCAGGGGGAGCTGCGGCCTCTGCCAGTGCGAAATACGCGGCAACGATGTTGTTCATGAATTTTCTCCTGTTCCTGTGCACCCATGTGTTTGTGCCGCTAATCTCCATGTATTTGGCGTGTATCGTAGCCCACAGCGCCTTTCAAAGCAACGCATTTTCCGCCATGGCGGGGTTGATCAAATGGCTGTGCGTTACGGGAATGACTCTGCTTGTGGTGGTATTTACTGCCTATCTCAGTATTTCCGGTGTGATTGCATCTTCGGGAGATATGGTGACAACCCGTTTTGCCAAAGCGGCGATTTCTACAGCTTTGCCGGTGGTGGGACGTTTGATTTCAGATGCTGCCTCTACAGTGATGGCGGGCATGTCCTTGGTAAAGGGTTCTGTCGGAGTATTCGGTGTGATCGTCGTATTGTGCGTGACCATGATTCCCTTTGTCTCCATGGGCCTGCGGTACCTGATGTTTAAGGCCGCGGCCGCGGCTGCCGGTATTTTCCCGGACAACCGGTTTTCGTCTTTGATCGACGGGATCGGCACAGCCTTTGGCCTGATGATTGCCATGACCGGTACAGGAGCGATGATCCTGTCGATTTCACTCATTTCATTTATTAAGGCGGTGACAGGCTGATGCAGACAATTTTGCATGATTGGGTGTACTCTGTGGCGTTTGCGGGCGGCCTGTGTGCTGTCTGTATGTATCTGTGTCCGGCGGGGCGGGTGAAGTATGTGCTGCAAATGGCCAGCGCATGTGTCATGGTCCTGGCGATGTTTTCACCCTTTCTGAAGCTTCGGCCGGATGACTATGCGTCCATTTTAGCGGCATATCGGGAGGAAAGTATCGCGGTAATGTCCGATTCTGTTAGCGGGGCAGAAAGATTAAACCGATTGGTCATAGAACAGGAGTACGCCGAATATATATTGGACAAAGCACAAACCCATGGATTGACGCTGGCATCGGTTTCTGTCCGGGCAACATGGGACAGCGGCGGCTATTGGGTGCCCCATGAGGCGGTCTATGTCACCGGGGAAGCTATTCCGGAAGCGTTTGTTCAAGAAATCACCGAAGAATTGGGAATCCCCAAGGAAAGGCAGAGCGTCCGTGAAACAAATGAATGAATCACTTGGAAAAATTACCCGTACCGCAGTGAAATACAAATATGTCCTTTTGGTGCTGCTGTTTGGTCTGGCACTTATGCTGTTTCCCGCGCGGACAGACCCGATCCAAGAAACTGCCGAACCCCAGACAGTACAGGTGCCGTCCTCCGGAGAACAGGGCTTTGACCTGCTGAGAGAGGAGCAGCGCCTAGCGGAGATCTTGTCGGCGATGAATGGTGTGGGAGAGTGCCGGGTACTTTTGTCTGTAGCAGCCACGGAGGAAACGGAATTGGCGGAGGGCGAAGAAGGTCCGCTGGTCCTTTCCGGCGGTAGTGCGGGGGAACGGACGGTCACGCTTCGCCGGGTCTATCCGATCTATCAAGGCGCAGTAATCGTCAGCACCGGGGCGGGAGACCCCGTTGTGAAATATGACCTTTTGAACGCTGTCATGACGTACACAGGACTGCGTTCCGATCAAATCACGATATGTTCGTAAAAATGGGAGGCAAAAAAATGAACAAGGTCAAGAGAAATGTGGTAACAGTAACAGTATTGCTTTTTGTGTGTGCGGCGGTATACCTGAACTGGTCGTACAACAACCGTTGGGGGACTTCCGACTCTGCCATGGTCAAGGCGGAAGACGATGGGATGGCCCAGGCAAAACAGGAATATGATGACGCGATGAATGACAATACGGTCACAGTCCCGTCTTACTTTGCCACGGCCCGCCTCACCCGTCAGGAGGCCCGGGATGAAGCCCTGAGCCTGCTGGAAAAGACTGCTGCGTCCGAAAATGCCTCCCAGGAGACCATCGATTCTGCCATGAACGCCATCTCCGCCATGGCGGCCTATTCTCTGCAGGAGACCCAAATTGAAAACATGCTCATTGCCAAGGATTACACCGACTGCGTGGTGTTCGTGTCTGCTGACGGTGTGACTGTCACGGTACCGGCTCCGACTGAGGGGCTGTCCCCGGACGCCGTGGCCCGCATCACGGACACGATTTTGTCCGAAACCGACTTCACCATGTCTCAGATCAATGTCATTGAGATCAAGGAATGAGAACCAATAAAAGGCACCTCCCTTTTGGAGGGGCCTTTTTCGATTTCCCTCTTTCCTTTTTTTAGAAGGTGTGATATACTGCATAAGAGTATGCGAGCAACAACCATAACGGAGGGAACAACATGGCTGAAAATTATATTACCCGGGTAGAGGATGGCGGCAGCATCAATATTTCCGATGACGTGATTGCCACCATGGTCAAAACTGCGGTTAAAGAAGTGGAGAGCGTCTCTGGCCTGGCCAGTACCGCCGGACCCGCTGTGGCAGAGCTGCTGGGCAAAAAGTCTGCCGCCAAGGGAATCAAGGTCCAGTTTGAGGAGGAAGCCATTGCTATCGATGTGGCGATTCTGGTCAAGTACGGGAATAATGTGATCAATGTAGCCAAAGCGGTGCAGGAAAATGTGACCAACGCAGTGCAGTCGATGACTGGCTTGGAACAGGTGACGGTGAACGTCCATGTTTCCGGCGTGGCCTTTGAGAAGTGAGCCGATGGAAGGGTTTATGACGAGAACCATGGCCCGGGAAGCGGCAGTGCGCCTGTGCTTTTCTGCGGAATTGACGGAAAACTGGGGGGCCTCTCAGGCGGTGGATTTTTTTGATTCGGAGTATTATGCGACCCTGTGCGAAGAGGACGATTTATTTCGTAAAGAGCCGGATGCAGCACAGCTGGCGTATATCGGCACATTGTTTGAGGCCGTGGCGGAGCATAAGGATGAGGCGGATGCCTATATTTCCAAATATGCCAAAGGCTGGACCATTGCCCGGATCTCCAAAATCTCGTTGGCAATTTTGCGCTGTGCCATCTGCGAAATGATATATGTAGAAGCGGATGATGTCTCTGACAGTGTGGCCATCAATGAGGCGGTGGAGATTGCCAAGCACTATGAGGAACCGGAAACGGTGAGCTTTATCAATGGTGTGCTGGGCAGCTTTTACAGAGGAGAGCGGGAAAATCCATGATGGATCAGACATTTACGGTCAGTCAGTTGAATACGAGGATTGCGGGTCTGCTGGATGCGGACCCTGTCCTGAGTGCAGTGTGTGTCCGGGGGGAATTGTCGAACTACAAGGTCTATCCCTCCGGCCACCATTATTTTACCCTGAAGGATGCGGAAAGCACCTTGAGCTGTGTGATGTTCAAAGGAAATGCATCCCGACTTCGCTTCCGTCCGGAAAGCGGCATGAGCGTGCTGGTATCCGGACGGGTGCAGGTGTACCAGAGGGATGGGAAGTACCAGCTTTATGCCAGCAATATCACCCCGGAAGGGACCGGGGACCTGCAGGTGGCCTTTGAGCAACTCAAAGCAAAGCTGGGAGAAGAAGGGCTGTTCGCCCCCGAACATAAGAAAACGCTTCCGGAAGTGCCGGAGCGTATCGCGGTGGTGACGTCCTCCGCCGGTGCCGCGGTCCATGATATTATTCGGATCCTGCGCCGCCGGTGGCCCATGGCGAAGGTGCTTCTGCTCCCTGTGCGGGTGCAGGGTGTGGAGGCACCGCCGGAAATTGTGGGGGCAATTCGGTACTGCAATACCCATCATATTGCGGATGTGATGATCGTCGGCCGTGGCGGCGGGTCCATCGAGGACCTGTGGGCTTTCAACGATGAGCGGGTGGCCCGTGCCATTTATGCGTCTGACATTCCGGTTATTTCTGCTGTGGGACATGAACCGGATGTGACGATTTCTGACTATGTTGCAGATGCCAGGGCATCCACGCCGTCTAATGCGGCAGAGATCGCAGTGCCGGATCAAACCGAAGAACGGGAAGCGCTGCTCTCTGCGCAGATCCGATTATCACAGACGATACAGCGTGTGCTGGACCGGCGCAGGGCCCAATTGGAGGATTTATCTGGCCGCCGGGTGCTGACAATGCCCACGGCATATATTGATAACAAGCGCTTGGAATTAGATCATGTCAGAACAGAGTTTACGGCTGCTTGTGAACGGTACATCACGGTCCGGCGCCGGCGCTTCGTGGAACATGCGGCAAAGCTGGATGCTCTCGGTCCCCTGAAGGTGCTGGCCCGTGGGTATTCATTTGTAAAAGACAGCGGGGACAAGCCTGTCAAAACGGTCACGGATGTGGCCATAGGGGATGTGATCCGCGTACAGCTTTCCGGCGGCGAATTGGGCTGCCGGGTGGAGGATAAGGTGATATACAATGGCTAAGAAAATGACCTATGAACAGTCGGTCCAGCGGCTGGACGAGATCGTGCGCAGTATGGAAAAAGGCGACGCACCGCTGGAGGAAGCGTTGAAGCTGTTTGAAGAGGGCAGCGCCCTGATTGTGGCCTGCGGCAAAATGCTGGACGAGGCGGAGCAAAAGGTTGTCAAGCTGAAAAAGGGCCCGGAAGGGGAACCCATTGAGTTGCCCTTTGAGGAAGAAGAATGAATATTGAGGAACGCCTGCGCCGCTATCAGGCACAGCTTCAGCTGGACTTTCCGGAAGAAACCTTTTCCGCGTTTGAACTGCGCTTACGGATGTATCAAAACTGGATAGAAACCACCCTTTCCGGCTATTTCCCGGATGGACCGGTTTCCCATGAAACCTTGATTCGCTCCATGCGGTACAGCCTGCTGGCCGGCGGAAAGCGTCTGCGCCCGGTACTGGTGCTGGAATTTTGCCGGGTGTGCGGGGGAGATGTAGAGAAAGCCTTGCCCGTGGCCTGTGGTGTGGAAATGCTGCATACCTATTCTCTCATTCATGATGACTTGCCCTGCATGGACAACGACGATCTGCGCCGTGGCCGTGCGACCAATCATAAGGTTTTTGGAGAATTTACCGCCACCTTGGCCGGGGACGCTTTGCAGGCGGAGGCCTTCGCGTCCGTACTGTCTGCAGACCTTCCGCCGGAGCGCCTGACGCGCTGCGGACGCATTTTGGCATCGGTCGCCGGGCACAACGGTATCTGCGGCGGCCAGCAGTTAGACATGGATGGAGAAGGGAAACCCCTCACCGAGCAGGAGCTGATGGAAATTCACGCCAGCAAGACTGCGGCACTGATTCGGGGCGCCTGTCTCATGGGTGTGGCCGCCGCGGGCGGTACTCGGGAGCAGGAAGCTGCTGCGATCACTTATGCGGATGCGCTGGGCCTGGCCTTTCAAATCCGGGACGATATTTTGGATGTGACTGGTACGGCAGAAGAACTGGGCAAGCCCATCGGCTCCGATGTTCAGCAGGGGAAAACGACTTTTATGACCCTCTATGGGGAGGCTGCCTGTGAACAGCGTGTTTTGGAACTCACTGACCGCGCGAAAAATGTGGCGAAGATGTTCCTGAACAGTGAATTTTTATGTGATTTAGCAGATACCATGGCGGTGCGGAAACACTGAGGAAAGGAGGTGTGCGCCATGTACAGGCCTTTGGCGGACGAATTGCGCCCCAAATCTTTGGATGATGTGGTGGGACAGCAACATATCCTGGGTCCGGATGGACTTTTGCGGCGCATCGTTTCCTCCGGGAGCATCCCGAACATGGTGTTTTACGGCCCTTCCGGTACAGGAAAGACAACAGTTGCCAGCATCATCGCAGCTCAGACCAACCGCACACTGCGAAAGCTCAACGCCACCACGGCCGGCATTGCGGATATCCGCCAGATCATCAGCGAATTGGATACGATGCTTACCCCAGGCGGTGTGCTGCTGTATCTGGATGAGATCCAATATTTCAATAAAAAGCAGCAACAGTCCCTATTGGAATTCATGGAGGATGGGCGTATCACGCTCATCGCGTCCACCACGGAAAATCCGTATTTTTATGTATACAATGCTTTGCTCAGCCGAAGCACAGTGTTTGAATTTAAGCAAGTACCTGCTCCGGAGGTGGAAAAAGCGGTGGAGCGCGCCTTGCATATCATGCAGGAGCGTACGGAAAAACCTGTGGAGATTGAACCCGGCGTAGCTCGATATATTGCCCAAAGCTGCGGCGGAGATGTGAGAAAGTCCATGAACGCGGTGGAACTGCTCTTTTCTGCGGCCCGGGAAGCAGATGGAAAACTGCTTCTGTCATTGGACGACGCCAAGGCCGTGGCCCAGAAAAGCGCCATGCGCTATGACAAAGACGGGGACGACCACTTTGACATCCTCTCTGCCCTGATGAAATCCCTGCGCGGCTCGGATCCGGACGCGGCTCTGCACTATCTGGCCCGGTTCCTGGAAGCAGGAGACCTGCCTTCTGCCTGCAGGCGGATTTTGTGCTCTGCCTGCGAGGATGTGGGGCTGGCCTATCCCCAGATCATCCCCATTGTGAAGGCCTGTGTGGATTCCGCACTGATGCTGGGGCTGCCGGAAGCGAAACTGCCGCTGGCCAATGCGGTGATCCTCATTGCCACGTCCCCTAAGTCCAACAGCGCGTGCATGGGCATTGACAGAGCCATGGCGGATGTCCGGGCGGGGAAGACCGGGCCCATTCCCCGGCAGCTGCAAAATGTCCATGCCGACGGCACGGGCTTTGAACGGGAGCAGGGGTACCTGTATCCCCACGATTACCCCGGGCATTGGGTGGCCCAGCAGTATCTGCCGGACGCGCTTTTGGACGCGCGTTATTACGAACCCGGTCCCAATAAGACCGAACAGGCCGCCGCGGACTACTGGCGGAGAATCAAGGGGGAAGGATAATGTACGAAGAGCAGACCGAAAAAAAGACCATCATCAACAAAACCGTGAAAAAAGGACTGTCTTTCGGCAGCGCCCTGGCTATGGTCATCAGCTATACCACGTGGCATTCCGTCGGCTGGGCCATTGTGCACGGCCTGATGAGTTGGGTCTATGTCATTTATTTTATACTGCGTTACTGAAAGGCGGCGAGGTCATGCCCATGGACATTCAAGTGGGGGACACCCTCACCATGAAAAAACAGCACCCCTGCGGCAGCAACCAATGGACGGTGCTGCGCATCGGCGCTGATTTCAAGCTGCGCTGTCTCGGCTGCGGCCACGAAGTCATGGGCCCGAGGAGCAAGTTTGAGAAAAACGTCAAGGCAGTGACGCGATGAAAAAGTCAATCAAAAGGCTGCTGATTGCGGCATTGCTTTTGGCAATCTGCGTGATTCCAATCAAGAACGGTCCCTATGACGATGGAGGGACGGTGGTATATCAAGCAGTTTTGTATAGTTATATCCGTTGGAATCAAATCATGCCAGAAGAAAGTGATATCTTCGTTTATCAGGGGACTGAATGGCGTTTTTTCCCTAAAAATTTCGGCCCGTTGGGACATCCTGATATAAAATAAAGCGGAAAGCAAATTGCTTTCCGCTTTTGTGTTATTCTTTTTCCCCGAACAGGTGCATGTAGTCATCATAAGAGCACATCTTGTCAATGATGGTGCCGTCATCCTGAATGTCGATGATGCGGTTGGCCACGGTCTGGGTCAACTGGTGGTCATGGGAGGAGAAGATAATATTGTAGGGGAACGCCTCCATGCCGTTGTTCAGCGCGGCGATGCTTTCCAAATCGAGGTGGTTCGTGGGCTGGTCGAACAGCAGTACATTGGCGCCGGAGAGCATCATTTTGCTGAGCATACACCGCACCTTCTCGCCGCCGGACAGGACTTTTACCTGCTTGTACACATCGTCCCCGGAAAAGAGCATCCGGCCGAGGAAGGTGCGCAGATAGCTTTCTCGCTTGTCCTCGGAAAACTGGCGCATCCAGTCGATGAGGTCATAGTCGCAGTTATCAAAGTATTCGCTGTTGTCTGTGGGACAGTAGGTCTGGGTGGTGGAAACACCCCATTTGATGCTGCCGGAATCCGGCTCTTCTTCGCCCATCAAAATCTTAAACAGCATGGTCACGGCCAATTCATTGCGGCCGATGACGGCAATTTTATCTTCCTTGTTCATGATGAAGCTGACATTGTCCAGCAGCTTCACGCCGTCCACAGTCTTGCTGATTTCCGTGACGAACAGGCGGTCCTTGCCGGGTTCCCGTTCGGCTTTGAAGCCTACCCAGGGATACCGTCGGCTGGACGCGGGCATTTCCTCCACCGTCAGTTTGTCCAGCAGCTTCCGGCGGGAGGTCGCCTGCCGGGACTTAGACTTATTGGCAGAGAACCGGCGGATGAAGGTCTGCAGTTCCTCGATCTTCTGCTCTGCTTTTTTGTTCTGGTCCTTCATCAGCTTTTGCATGAGCTGGCTGGACTCATACCAGAAATCGTAGTTGCCCACATACATCTTAATTTTGCCGTAGTCGATGTCCACAATGTGGGTACAAACGTTGTTCAGGAAGTACCGGTCGTGGCTCACCACCAGCACAGTGCCCTCATAGTCCATGAGGAAGTCCTCCAGCCAGACCACAGACTGCAAGTCCAGGTTGTTGGTGGGCTCGTCCAGCAAAATGATGTCAGGATTGCCGAACAGTGCCTGGGCCAGCAGAACTTTGAACTTCAGCCGGGGATCCATATCTGCCATCAACGTTTCGTGCATATCGGGGGAGATACCCAGCCCCTGCAAGAGCTTACTGGCGTCGGATTCCGCTTCCCAGCCGCCCAGCTCCGCGAATTCCTCTTCCAACTCGGCGGCTCGCAGACCGTCCTCATCGGTGAAGTCCTCTTTCATATAAATAGCGTCTTTTTCCTTGCCACAGTCATACAGCCGCTGATTGCCCATGATGACAGTGTCCATGACTGTGTACTCGTCATACATGAACTGGTTCTGCTTCAACACGGACATCCGCATTTTGGGGTCAATATGCACGCCGCCGGAGGTGGGCTCCAACTCCCCGGACAAAATCTTGATAAAGGTGGATTTTCCTGCTCCGTTGGCACCGATAATGCCGTAGCAGTTACCAGCGGTAAATTGCAGGTCCACCTTGGAAAACAGCACGGAGCCGCCAAATTGCATGGTTAGATTTTCTACTGTAATCATACGTTCCTCCAAAAACGGGAATTTCAAATTTTCACAATTTAAAATTATAGCATAGGAAACTGGGAAAACATAGTAAAATTTTTCTTTTTTAAGAAATATCGCCTTTTTGGTGCGAAGATTCTTGTAATCACTGGGAAAAACAGGCAAAATAGCAAAAAGTTGAGGTGGACACATGAAAAAGCAGCAGTTCGTCGACCGTCTGGGAATCATTATTTTGCTTGCCTGGCTTGGGTCGATTTTCGTCGGCGCTTCGATTGCGCGGGTGGTTTCAAATGACTTTGGCATCCATGTGATAGGTGTCGTGTAATTTTTTCTATTTGCGCTATGCATTGTCCGGGTATGTATGTTCTCCAAGATCCCAAAACAAGAATGCAGAGTTTACAAGGTGCGTTTATCCAATGGATATGATATCCTAATCCGTCTATATTCGCAAACCGTATTACTCGGATTTTTCTGTTTAACTTATTTGGTAAGTATTTTTAACGCTTACATCAGACACTGAATCAAAAATTTCCCGGTACGGCTGTACCGGGAAATTTTCACTGCATCCGCTTTACCATTTCCCGGCGTAATCGTCCGATGGTTCGCTTTTCTAGCCGGCTGATATAGCTTTGGGAGATGCCCATGATCTGCGCCACTTCCTTTTGCGTGTACTCATTATGTCCGCCCAAGCCAAAGCGCAGTTCAATAATGGTCCGTTCCCGGTCGGACAGTGTGGCGATGGATTCCCGGAGCATCTGCCGGTCAGCATCGTCCTCCAGGGGACGGCAGACTTCGTCATCATCGGTGCCTAAGATGTCAGACAAAAGCAATTCATTCCCGTCCCAGTCCGTATTCAGCGGCTCATCAAAGCTGATTTCTGTTTTTTGATTATTGGTTTTCCGTAAATACATTAAAATCTCGTTTTCAATGCACCGGGAAGCGTAGGTTGCCAGCTTGATATTTTTATCGGCATTGAATGTATTTACTGCTTTAATGAGTCCAATGGTCCCCAATGAAATGAGGTCCTCAAGGCCAATGCCTGTGTTCTCGAAGCGCTTGGCAATGTACACCACCAGCCGCAGATTATGCTCAATGAGCAATTGCTTGCTGTTGGCATCTCCCTGGGACAATCCCCTGATTGCGGTCTCTTCCTGCTCCTTTGCCAAGGGGGGAGGGAGCACGTCGCTGCCGCCGATATACAGAACAGCGGGCAGTTTCCCGGCACCCATGAGTAATTTCCATCGCCAGAGGCGGAACTTGATTTTCAACGATTTCAGCATAGTAAACCTCCTAATAAATTCCCTGATATTCTCCGTATGTACTGAATGCTGCGTCGGCCATAGCGACGACTGTTCCAGATACGGCTTTTCCGCCGATGGAGAGACTGTCCGGGCGAAAAGCGGGAAGCATTCCCGTCCCGCCTACGCTGCTGTATGGAATGAGCCGCAGCTTCCCGGCCAACTCTGGTACATGAGAAAGTAATTCGATTACTTCCGCCGCATCGCCGCTCAGACCCTTCTGTGTGTCAGAGAAGAGTGGAGCCAGTACTTCCTGTTGGCAGACCATCACACTCTCATTGCTGATGGGGTCGAACAGGCTGTTTCCGGTATCCCGAAGTACTGAAAATTCCGCGGTTTTTCCCCCGAGAGATACTTTGGCAGTGGAAATTTCCTGCCGGGCAACGGAGTCAAAGCGCCGGAACAATACAGAGATGAGCACATACGCCGCCGCGAAGGAGAGCACCAGTACCTTCCAATTTAACGGCAGATATATGGTTTTCCCGGAAAGGTCATAGCCGCCGAACATAGATACCGCCCATACCAATCCGCCGAATCCGGCGGATACCAGAA
The DNA here is from genome assembly GCA_947644595.1 of uncultured Clostridia bacterium. GTDB lineage: Bacteria > Bacillota > Clostridia > Oscillospirales > Oscillospiraceae > HGM13010. The sequence goes on along the minus strand of CANSAE010000001.1, from coordinate 285,835 downwards.
AAAACACCGCCGAGCAGCGCAGAAGCTGCCGTTCCTTGCCAAAGGCAATCAGGCACATCAGTCCGCCGGCAGCCAGCTTGACTACGGGATGCAACGCAAAGCCCCAGGCCGGCAGTACGCATACACAGGCATACATCCCGCCCAGCGCTGCTGCCAGCGCGATAGGAATGCGGCGGATCACGGCGGATGCTACCTTTCCCGCACATAAAAGAGTAAAGTAATCAATGATGAAGTTGATCAAAAACAACTGGTCAATATAAATGATTTCCATGAACTCATTATAAACTTTCGGTAAAGTGAAATTTGTCGTTTGCAATGTGCCAAATCTGTGGTAAAATAGGATAAGATTGCAAGAAAGTGAGGAGGGATCGCAGTGGAACAGGAAAAACCGGTCTATCGCCGGGTTTTGTTGAAGCTTTCCGGGGAAGCGCTGTCCGGGGAAAAAGGGACCGGGCTGGATTTTTCCGTGATGAAAGAGGTATGCCTTTCCGTTAAGAACTGCCTGAACATGGGCGTACAGGTGGGCATCGTTGTAGGCGGCGGCAATTTCTGGCGGGGCGTGAAAAACGGGGAAGGAAAGATGGAACGTTCCCGCGCAGACCGTATGGGAATGCTGGCAACGGTGATGAACGCATTGGCACTGTCCGATGTATTTGAGCAAAACGGTGTGGATGCTCGGGTGATGACAGCCGTTTCTATGCAGGGCTTTGGAGAGGCACTGTCCAGAGACCAGGCTGTGCGCTATTTGGAGGCGGGCAAAGTTGTTATTTTCGGCTGCGGTACCGGAAATCCATACTTCACCACGGATACGGCAGGTGTCCTGCGGGCGCTGGAAATCGAAGCGGATGTGATTTTGCTTGCCAAAAATATTGATGGAGTTTATTCGGCTGACCCGCGCAAGGACCCCATGGCTGTAAAATATGAGACCATTACCTATGATGATGTGCTGGCAAAGCATCTTGCGGTCATGGATACAGCCGCTACATCCATGGCGATGGAAAATAAACTTCCGGTGGAAGTGTTTGCCCTGAAGCAGCCGGAGAATATCGTGCAGGTGGTTTGCGGCAAGAAAATCGGAACATCAGTGATTTTATAATACAGTGGAAAAGTACAGGAGGAATCAACATGTCAGAATTGCGGGAATACGAAGATAAGATGAAGCGCACATTGGATTTCCTGGCGCAGCAGTTTGCCACGGTCCGCGCCGGGCGTGCCAATGCGGGTGTTCTGGATCAGATCCAGGTAGACTATTACGGTTCACCTACGCCCATTCAGCAGGTGGCATCCGTATCCAGCCCGGACCCAAGAACTTTGATGATCCAGCCTTGGGATGGAAGCGTCCTGCGGGATATTGAGCGGGCGATCCTGGCTTCAGAATTGGGGATCAATCCGCAAAATGATGGTAAAGTCATTCGCCTCATTTTCCCTCAACTGACTGAGGAACGCCGGAAAGAGCTGGCGAAGCAGGTCAAAAAATATGGCGAGGAAGCTAAAGTAGCGGTGCGTAATATCCGCCGGGACGCTATGGAAAAATTCAAAAAGCAGCAGAAGTCATCTGAAATTACAGAAGATGACTATAAGGGCTTGGAAAAGGACCTCCAGAAGCTGACGGATGATTACATTAAAAAGGTCGATGAGATGACTGATAAGAAGGAAAAAGAGCTCTTTGAGCTGTAATAAGATCATGGGTTTATTTTCGAAAAAAATAACAAAGCAGGCGGAGGAGGTCGATTTTTCGAACCTCCCCCGCCACATTGCCATTATATTGGACGGCAACGGCCGCTGGGCACAGAAACGCGGATTGCCCCGTACTGCCGGGCATGCTGCCGGAGCGGAGACCTTCCGCCGGATCGCTACATACTGTAAAGATATTGGATTGGAATACCTTACAGTGTATGCCTTTTCTACGGAAAACTGGAAGCGTCCGCCCCAGGAGGTGGATACCATCATGTCCCTTCTGGAAAAATATCTCTATGAGGCTATTGAACGCATGGAGCGGGATCAGGTGAAAATGGAATTTTTCGGGGATGTGAGTGTGTTGTCCCCAAAACTCCGGGAATTGATTGCCCGTACCAGGGAGATTTCCAGGCATTATGATGGTTGTCAAGTGAATATCTGCCTGAATTACGGCGGACGGGATGAGATTCTCCGGGCAGTGCGCACATATGCGGAAGAATACCGGAATGGCACTGCTCCGGAACTAACGGAGGAAAGCTTTGCCCGCTATTTGTACTCAGCAGATGTTCCGGACCCGGATCTACTCATCCGGCCCGGAGGAGAACTGCGGTTGTCCAACTTCCTGATGTGGCAGACGGCTTACACGGAGTGGTATTTTATAAATACGCTCTGGCCGGATTTTACAGAAAGAGAGATAGACCGTGCAATTGCGGATTATCAGCACAGAGACCGCAGATTTGGAGGGGTAAAGGCATGAAAACGAGGGTTTTAGTGGGCGTTGTGGGAATCCCTGTCCTGATTTTGGTGATCCTGTTTGCGCCGATGTGGTTGTTTGGCCTGCTCATTGGCGCGGTTGCTGCGGTTGCGGCATGGGAGATGATGCGGTGTGTAGACCCGGATGTGCCCCAGCGCTTCGTCAGCTATGCCGCTGCGGGTGCGGTGCTCATTCCGTTATTCACGGGCTTTGGAGCATATGACATAGGGGAGCGGCTGGTACTGTGGGCCCTGGTGCTGGTCATGTTTGGTGAACTGATGCTCACATTCTGGCGAGACGAAGCTATGGATTTCACGCCGGTCCTGGAAGTGCTGTTTTCGGGTTTTGTTCTCTCCATGCTGTTTACCTCCCTAGTCCGGCTGGGACAGTTGCATGAGCATGGTGCGGTATATTTGTTCATGCCGTTCGTGGCGGCGTTTTCCAGCGATTCCGGCGCTTATTTTGCCGGACTGTACCTGGGGAAACACAAACTGGCGCCAAAGCTGTCGCCGAAAAAAACCATAGAAGGCAGCATCGGCGGATTTGTTGCGACAATTGTGATTATGCTGATCTATGGAATTATACTCCGGGCCTGCGGATTTGCAGTGGATTTTCTTGTGCTGGCGATTTATGGATTTTTCGGCAGTTTGGCTGGCCAGATTGGGGACCTGGCGTTTTCGTCCATCAAGCGGCTGTATGGAATCAAAGATTACAGCAAGATTATTCCCGGTCATGGAGGAATCCTGGACCGATTTGACAGCGTGTTATTCATTGCGCCCCTGTTTGAGCTTTTGCTCATGTGGGTCCCTGCGGTAGTGTGAGGCGGATCATGGTCAATGCAATTTCAATTTTAGGTTCTACCGGTTCTATCGGCAGACAGACCATCGCGGCGGCAAAGCATCTCGGTATCCCGGTAAAGGCCATTTCTGTGCAAAAGAGCATCGACTTGGCAGAACAGCAGGCAAGGGACCTGCACCCAGAGCTGGTAGCGGTTTTTGATGAAACTGCGGCAAAAGCGCTCCGGCAGCGGCTAACGGATACGGATATCCGTGTAGAGAGTGGGGAAGCGGGGCTGATCGAAGCTGCCGTGATTCCCTCTGCGGATTGTGTTGTCACGGCGGTGTCCGGGGCGATTGGCCTGAAGCCGACACTGGCGGCCATTGATACCGGCCGGCGGATCGCCTTGGCAAATAAGGAAACCCTGGTCTGCGCCGGGGAGATAGTCATGGCCCGGGCGGCGGAACAGGGCGCTGAAATCATTCCCGTGGATTCCGAGCATTCCGCGATCTTCCAGTGCCTGACCGGAAGAAACCGGGCAGAATTACATAAGATCCTGCTCACCGGTTCTGGCGGACCTTTTCGAGGCCGGCCGATATCGGAACTTTGGGACATTACGCCGGAACAGGCTGTGAAGCACCCCAATTGGAGTATGGGAGCAAAGATCAGCGTGGACAGTGCAACCATGATGAATAAAGGGCTTGAGTATATTGAGGCCATGCACCTGTTCGGCTGCGCACCGGAGGATATCCAAGTCATCATCCACCCAGAGAGCATCATACACTCTATGGTAGAGCTGATCGATGGCACGGTGATCGCGCAGTTGGGTGTGCCGGATATGGGACTGCCCATTCAATTGGCACTGACCTGGCCGGACCGGAAACGATCCTGCGCAGAACGACTGGATTTCACAACGTTGGGTAAAATGACCTTTGAAGCACCCGACTTGGAAAAGGTCCCGTGCTTGGGCTTGGCTATGGAGTGTGCCCGCCGGGGCGGTACGGCGACAACGATCCTGAGTGCGGCGAACGAAGTGGCGGTTGCCCTGTTTTTACAGAAGCGGCTTGGGTATACGGAAATCTATGAACAGGTTGCCCGAGCGCTGGATGGTATGGAGATTGTCTCCAAGCCGGATTTGGAAGAGATTTTAGAAGCAGATCAAAAAGCACGTATTTTTGTCAGGGAGCATGTAAACTGATGTATATCCTTATTGCGATTCTTATTTTCGGAATTTTAGTGGCCATACATGAGTTTGGCCACTTTATCACGGCGAAGCTCTGTGGAGTGCGCGTATTGGAATTTTCCATTGGTATGGGGCCTCAGCTGCTGAGAAAACAGGGGAAGGAGACACTGTATTCTCTGCGCCTGCTTCCCATCGGCGGCTTTTGCGCCATGGAGGAGGATGAGGCCTCAGATGACCCCAGGGCCTTTCCCAACCAAAGCCTGCCCAAAAAGCTGTTGATTTTGGTGGCCGGCGCGGGAATGAACTTTCTGCTGGGCTTTTTGTTGATTCTGTTCGTGCTCAGCGGAAGCCAGGCCCAAACGACGGAGATCACCGGCTTCATGGATGGATGCCCTTATCAGGAGGCGGGCGGCCTTCAAGTGGGGGATATCATTGTAGAGGTGGATGGACACCGCACATACGTGAAAGACGATATGACCATGTTCCTTGACAGAGGACAAATTCATGATATTACCGTGGAACGGGCCGGACAGCTGGTTACATTGGAGGATTATCCCATGGTCCGGCTTGCCTATGAAGGCCAGATGCTGTATGGCTTGAATCTGCGGCTGACCGATGGTGTGACAGAACAGATCGCCTACGCATGGCACCAGTCTGTCAGCTTTGTGCGGATGGTATGGGTCAGCCTGGGAGACTTGGTCTCCGGCCGGTACGGAGTCAGTGATCTGAGCGGTGTTGTTGGGATCGTGGATGTGATGAACGATGTAGGGAAGCAGTCGGTCAATATCCGTGCGGCTATTTTAAATCTGACTTACATCACAGCGCTGATTACAGTAAATCTGGCTGTCATGAATTTGTTGCCTATCCCTGCGCTGGACGGCGGACGGATTTTTATTATGCTGCTTCTGTGGCCCATTGAGAAGATTTTCAAACGCCGTCCGGACCCAAAATACGAAGGCTATGTGCATGCGGCGGGACTGATGCTGCTCATGGCGCTGATGGTATATGTGATGTTCAATGATGTGATGAGGATTGTGGGATAGATGAAACGGAAGGAAACAAAAACAATCCATGTGGGCGGTATCTCCATCGGCGGCGACGCACCGGTGACGGTGCAGTCCATGTGCAATACGAAAACCCAGGATGTGGATGGTACTCTGCGGCAAATCAGGGCATTGGCGGCTGCGGGGTGCGATATTGTGCGTCTGGCGGTACCGGATATAGATGCGGCCCGGGCCATCAGCGCCATCAAAGAGCGATCCCCGCTGCCCATCGTGGCGGATATTCATTTTGACCATCGGCTGGCGTTGGAGGCCATTGCCCGAGGGGCAGACAAGGTGCGCATCAATCCCGGTAATATCGGCGATCCGGAGCACATCCGAGCGGTGGCCCGGGCTTGCCGGGAGAAAAACATTCCCATCCGTATCGGAGTGAACGGCGGGAGCCTGGAGAAGGGACTGCTGGAAAAGTACGGAAGCCCCACGGCGGAAGCCATGGTGGAAAGTGCCCGAAATGAGATCGCGCTGCTGCACCGGTTTGATTTTGACGATATTTGCCTATCCCTCAAGGCGTCAAACGTCCCTCTCACGGTGGCAGCGTATCGCCTGGCTGCGGAAGAATTCGACCGCCCCCTTCATGTAGGTGTCACGGAAACAGGCACAGTATATCAGGGCACCATTTTATCGGCAGTAGGGATCGGTACGCTCTTGTGTGAGAACATTGGAAATACGATTCGGGTTTCTTTGACCGGAGACCCGGTGGAAGAAGTGCGGGCGGGCGTTGCGATTTTGAAAGCAGCCGGCCTGCGGATCGGCGGCGTGCGCTTTATTTCCTGCCCTACCTGCGGTAGAACAGAAATTGACCTCATATCCTTGGCTGGAGAAGTGGAACGCCGTCTGGCGGACTTGGACAAAACGATCACCGTGGCGGTGATGGGCTGCGTGGTGAACGGACCCGGAGAAGCCCGGGAGGCAGACTACGGCATTGCCGGCGGAAAGGACTGCGGCATGCTGTTCAAAAAAGGAGAAGTTGTTGCAAAGGTCCCGGAGGAGCGGCTATGCGATGCTTTACTGGAACTAATCATGAAGGACGAATGATACAATGGCAAACGTACCATTTTTAGAAATATTTCCCGGCTGTGAAGCAATGAAGGAATTGTGCGGAGGACTGGACAAGTCCACGATCCGCGAGGTGGAGATTACAGAACAAACCCTTTCCATGACCATTTTTGCGGATTTTTCCCGTGCGCCCGCACCGGCGGAACTGGTGGCGGTGGAAACACGCATTACGGAAGATTATGGCTTGTCCCGAACGGCGATTCAGCCGAGTTTTCCAAAGGAAACGGGGAAAAGCGGAGCAGAGGAAGTACTGATGGGGCGCAAGACCCAAGTAAAAACGGTCACACCCATTGGAAAACTGACGGCAGATTCCGGTGCTGTGACCATTATGGGAAGCATTTTCTTTGTGGATTCCCGGGACCTGGCAAAAAATAACGCGACCATCCTGACATTTGATGTGACGGACTATACCGGGTCCGTTCGATGCACAAAATTTTTGAAGTCTGATGAAGAAAAGGTCATTCTGGGTAAGCTGAAAGAGGGAGACTATGTCACGGTTTCTGGCTATATGAGCTACAGCCGCTATGAGGAGGATATGACGCTGGAACCCAAAAATATATGGCGCAGCCAGCGGGCGAAACGTCAGGATACCTCAGAGGAAAAACATATAGAGCTCCATTTACATACCCGCTTTTCCAATACCGATGCGCTCACGGACCCGAAAGCCGTGGTGAAACGTGCTGCGGACTGGGGAATGCCGGCCGTTGCGGTAACGGACCACGGTGTTGCCCAGGCTTTCCCAGATATGTGGCATGCCGGCAGGGAGTACGGTGTAAAGATCATCTATGGCGTGGAAGGCTACCTTGTAGATGATATGAATATCAAGCAGCCTGTATGGGGAGAGAGCAGCAGACTGCCTTTAGACGATGAAATGATTGCCTTTGATATTGAAACTACTGGCCTGAGTGCATCGAATGACCGAATGACGGAGATTGGCGCAGTGCTGTTTGAAGGGGACCAGATCAAGGACCATTTTCAATGCTTTGTCAATCCCCATATGCCCATCCCGCCGGATATCAAGCGCCTCACCGGCATCAGCGATGAGGATGTAAAAAATGCTCCGGATGAAGATGAGGCGATGCGCCGTTTCCTGGCGTTTGTGGGGGACCGGCCAATTATTGCCCATAACGCGGAGTTTGATACCGGCTTTATGCGTCAGGCCTGTCAGCGCTCCGGCATTCCCTTTCATCCGACGGTCATGGATACACTGGTCTTATCTCAATGCCTGATCCCGGACCTGAAACGCTTCAAGCTGGATGTCGTGTCTCATAAGCTGAAGCTCCCGGAATTCAACCACCACAGAGCCTATGACGATGCGGCGGTTGTTGCCCGGATTATGGGAAAATTTATTCCGATGCTCCGGGAACGCGGAGCTGAGGTGGTGGACGATGTGAACGATGCGGTAGCAGAGCTCCATCGTTTGGATGTGGGCAGGACGCATCATATTTGTCTCTTGGCAAGAAGTAAGGCAGGGCTGAAAAATCTATACAAGATTATTTCGGACTCGCAAATCAAATATTACAACAAAAGCCGTAAGCATCCCACGATGCCGAAGAGCCTTATCCAGCGTTACAGAGAGGGCATTTTTGTCGGGTCTGCATGTGAAGCGGGTGAATTGTATGAAGCGGTGTTGCGGGGGAGTGCGCCTTCAAAAATTGAGGAGATCGCGTCGTTTTATGATTATCTGGAGATTATGCCGCTGTTCAATAACCGGTTTCTCATTGAGAACGGAACGGTACGGGATGAAGAAGATTTAAAAGAGTTGAATCGCCAAATTATTGCTCTGGGTAAAAGACTGGACAAGCCGGTGGTTGCTACCTGCGATGTGCATTTTCTGGATCCGGAGGATGAGATCTACCGTAAGATCCTGTTGGCGTCAAAGAAATTTTCTGATGCCGATAAAGACCTACCCATCTATTTCCGGACCACAGACGAGGTGCTGGCGGAATTTACCTATTTGGGCGAGGAGTTGTGCCATGAGGTTGTCATTGATAATCCGAAACTGATCGCTGACCAGATAGAGGACTTTGAACTGCTGCCGAAAGACCTGTTTGCACCCAAGATCGAAAATTCCAAGGAAGAATTGGAACGTTTGGTCATGGAGAAAATGCACCGGATTTACGGGGAAAACCCGGACCCCATCGTAACAGAACGAGTGAACACCGAATTACGCACGATTTTGGACCACGAATATGACGTGATTTATATGTCTGCCCAGAAACTGGTGCAGAATTCATTGGAGCATGGTTACCTGGTGGGCAGCCGGGGGAGTGTTGGGTCCTCTCTGGTGGCTTATATGTCAGGAATCACGGAAGTCAACTCCCTTCCGCCCCACTATGTCTGCCCGGATTGTCACCATACGGAATTCATCACCGACGGGTCCTATGGCTGTGGGGCGGATATGCCGGATAAAAACTGCCCTCAATGCGGTGCGAAATACCATAAAGACGGCTTTGATATCCCGTTTGAGACCTTCCTTGGTTTTCCGGGAAATGAAAAGACGCCGGATATTGATTTGAATTTTTCCGGCGAATATCAATCCAATGCCCATAATTACACCCGGGAATTGTTTGGTGAGGATCATGTGTTTAAAGCTGGGACCATTGGCACATTGGCGGATAAAACGGCCTTTGGAATGGTGAAGAAGTACCTGGAGGAACGAGGCGTCACCGTGACGAAAGCGGAAGAAAACCGCTTGGCTAAGGGGTGCGTTGGTGTCAAACGCACCACCGGTCAGCATCCCGGCGGTCTGGTCATTATTCCACAGGATATGGAAGTCACTGACTTTTGCCCCATCCAGTGGGCAGCGGAGGACCCGGACTGCGGCATTATGACAACGCATTTTGAGTATCACTGCATGGAAAATAACCTCCTGAAGCTGGATGAGCTGGGGCACGATGATCCGACCATGATTCGAATGCTGGAGGATATGACCGGTGTAAATGCCCAGGAGATCCAATTGGATGACCAGGAGACGATGGGAATTTTCCGTTCTCCGGCCCCGCTGGGACTGCCGGACAACGACCCCGTTGTGGGAAAAACAGGCACTCTGGGTATTCCGGAATTCGGCACGGGCTTTACAAGGGGCATGCTGGTGGATACTCTGCCGACCCAATTTGATACCTTGGTCCGTCTGGCGGGTCTGGCCCATGGCACAGATGTGTGGAACGGCAATATTCATGATATCGTAGTCAATGGGATTGCTACGGTCAACGAATGCGTCTGCTGCCGGGATGATATTATGATTTATCTCATCCAGCGGGGGATGGAGCCCAGTCTGGCCTTTAAGACCATGGAGGCCGTCCGTAAGGGGAAAGTAAAAAAGAGCGGTAGCTTCCCGGGAGACGCGGAAGCTATCATGAAAGAGAAACATGTGCCGGATTGGTATATCGAATCCTGCCGGAAAATCGCCTATCTGTTCCCGAAAGCCCATGCGGTGGCCTATGTGATGATGGCGTTTCGCATCGCCTGGTTCAAGGTGCACTATCCCTTGGCGTTCTACTCTGCGTATTTTTACCGCCGCAGTCAGAAAAACAGCTTTGATGCGGAACTGATGACCCGGGGCATTGAACCAGTGAAAGCGAAAATCAACGAACTCCGGGGGAAACAGACTTCTGCCACAGAGGACGATATTCTGACGACTTTAGAAAGTGTGTATGAATTTTACCTCCGCGGTTTTTCCTTTGCGCCAATGAGCATCACGGAAAGCGACGCGGTAAAATTCCTGATTGCCGACGATCAGCGGCTGCGCGCGCCGTTTGTGTCTGTTGGCGGCCTGGGTGAGACGGCGGCCTATGATTTGGCAGCGGCCAGAGAAAGCGGGCGGGAATTTGTGTCGGTAGAAGAACTGTCTTCTGCCTGCCCGAAGGTCTCTCAGACCCATTTGCAGGCGTTGAAAGACCTGGGCGCCTTGGGCGATTTGCCCGACACCAGTCAGATGACGCTGTTTTAAGAGAAAACTCCGTGCCAAGCGGCACGGAGTTTTCTCTTGACAACGATAGTTTTGTATGATATACTCCTAACATACCATTGGTATGTTAGGAGTATGGAGCATGGCGAGAAACAAGCATCCAGAAGAGACGGTTAACTTGATATTAGATGTGGCGTTCCGCCTATTCATGGAAAAAGGCTATGAGTATACTTCCATTCAGGATATTATTGACGGATTGGGCGGATTGAGCAAAGGTGCCATATATCATCATTTTAAAAGTAAAGAGGACATTCTCATTGCAGTAACGGACCGCATGACCAACGAATCCAATCAACTTCTGCGGGAAATTCGAGACCAAACAGACCTGAATGGGCAAGAGAAGCTGAAAACGATATTTAAGCAATCCATTCAACGCCCTGTGCAGGAGGATATTTTCCAAGTGGCGCCCAATTTCCGAAAGAACCCGAAGCTTTTGGTCAGTTTGCTGGAAGAGACTGTGACCGAGGCCGCTGCTGACTACGTTTTGCCGATCATTCGGCAGGGGATGGAGGACGGCTCGATTCATGCTGAATATCCGGAGCAGTTAGCGGAACTCATCATGCTGACAGCCAATGTCTGGCTCAATCCGATGATTTTTGACAGTACAGTGGAAGAATCCATCCGTAAGTTTATGGTGTTTCGCCAGATGGCTCTGGGATTTGGCCTGGATATTGTGGATGATGAAATGCTGGAACGCTTGAAAGAATTGACTGCGATCTATCAAAAAAGCAAATGAGCGGCTGCCCCGCGGTGGGCAGCTCTCTTTTGACAATATACATACCAACGTTTGGTATGAAGGGAGAATGAAAATGAACCAAAAATTATTTACAAGAGATTTTACCATGGTGGTAATCGGCCAAGTGATTTCTTTGTTCGGCAATGCCGCAGTCCGTTTTGTATTACCGTTGTATCTGCTGAACACAACCGGATCATCCGCGCTGTTTGGAACCGTCATGGCGTGTTCCTTTATCCCATCGATTATATTGTCACCCATTGGCGGCATGATTGCGGACCGGGTAAATAAGCGTAATATTATGGTCGTTCTGGATTTTCTCACCGCTGGGCTGATCGTATTGTTTGCGTCCAGGGTACATACCGGAGATTTTCTGCTTCACCTCACAATCACACTGATGCTGCTGTACGGTATTGCTGGCGCGTATCAACCGGCAGTCCAGGCCAGCATTCCCGCCTTGGTTGGGCAGGAACAGTACATCGCGGCCAATTCTGTTATCAATACAGTCAATGCTGTATCATCTTTGATTGGTCCGGCGCTGGGCGGAGTGTTGTACAGTATGTTTGGTCTGGCTCCAGTTTTGTGGGTTTGCGTGGTATGTTTTTTCCTTTCTGCGGTTATGGAACTGTTCATTCACATCCCCCATGCAAAACAGGATGCTGCCGGGAGGCTTTTAAAGACGGTAAAAAAGGATTTTTCAAGTAGCCTGCGATTTATTTTCAGGGACCGGCCCGCAATCGGAAAATCAATGCTGGTTCTGTGCGGTATCAATTTGTTTTTGTCTGCCATGATTATTGTCGCAATCCCTTATCTGATTACAGAAGTGCTCCCCTTGGGTGATGCTTGGGCGAACAGCCTGTGCGGTTTTGCGGAGAGTGCGTTGGCGGCTGGCGGCCTTGTGGGCGGGATCTGCGCCGGGATATTTGCCAAGCGGCTTATACTGCAAAGAGCAGGCGACCTGCTGGTCATCTGCGCCCTGTGTGTACTGCCGATGGGAACGGCGTTGGCGGTCATTTCATCCGGCGTGGTCAATTATGTGGTCATTGTGTTGTGTTGTTTTTTCATGATGATGTGTTCCAGCATGTTTTCTGTTCAGATGCTGGCATTTGTTCAGGAAGAAACACCGGAAACACTGATCGGTAAAGTCATTGCGGTTATCATGACGGTTGCCATGTGTGCCCAACCACTGGGAAATGCCATGTATGGTATGCTGTTTGAACGTTGCGGAGGATTTGAGTTTACGGTGGTACAATTTGCCGGATTGATATCATTGTGTATAGCCATTTCTGCAAGACGCCTGTTCCGTAAGCTGAAGTAAAACACCTCCGCACCCTGAACCGGGCGCGGAGGTTTCATTAAATCCCCAATTGGGTCCACAATTGATTGTACAGCCGCAGAGTATCCGCGGGCAGGTTTTCGTATAAAGCACAGCGTTCCAAAACTTCAGGGGGTGTGACCATGATTTCATACAATTCACGATCCAACTCCTCGTCATATAGGTCGAAGTAATAGTCTGGATATTCCGCCAAAGCGTCTGTGTTGGGGGAAGCGTAATAGATGTAATCCATATTTGCCAGATTGGATTGGGTGGAAGCAATGAAGTTGATCCACTCCATAGCTTCTTCCTTGTGCTGGGCGGTTTTGAGCACGCACATAGCGTCCACGAACCAGTTAGATCCCTCTTCCGGCACCACAAAGCGCAGGTCCTCGTTGTTTTCCAGCATCGTGAGATAATCTCCCGCATAGTACATGGCAATGGCGGCGTTTCCGCCTTCCATTTTACCATAGACCTCATCCATGACGAATGCCTGATATACGCCCTTCTGCTTGGCGTCAGATAAAAGCTGCCAAGCGGCGCGAATTTCAGCTTCATCCGTGGTGTTCAGATCATATCCCAACTCCAGCAAAGCGGCGCCCAGCGCGTCCCGGGAATTGCGGATCATGAGCACTTGTCCGGCATATTTCTCATCAAACATGGCGCTCCAGCTGGTGATGGGCTCATCTACCATGGATTCATTATAGATGATGCCAAGGGTGCCCCAGGTATAGGGAACGGTATATCGATTTTCCGGATCATAGCTGAGATGCTGATAGGCGCTGTCAATATGCGCAAAATTGGGAATGGCGCTGTAGTCCAGCTCTGCCAGCATATCTTCGGAAATGAGCCGGGCGATCATATAGTCTGAGGGGACGATGACGTCGTAATCCCCAGCCCCGGACTTCAGCAGGGAATAGAGGGTCTCATTGCTGTCTGTCGTTTGATAATGTACCGTGATGCCGGTTTGACTTTCGAATTCCTCAATAAGGCTTTCATCGATATATTCCCCCCAGCTGCAAACATTTACCACCCGATTTGAATTTCCATGCTGCCCGGTAAAAATCAGGGCCACAATTACCAGACAGGCCAGCGCCCCTAAAGCAATTTTTTTGAGGGGGGAATTCTGCTCTCCTGCATCAGCGGCTTGTTTTGTGGGAGCCTGCGCTTGTTTGGCATCCCGTATATTTACAACCACTAAAAGCACCAGAACAGTAATGAACAAAAGGGTAGACACAGCATTGATGACTGGACTGACGCGCTTTTTCGTCATACTGTAGATGGCCATTGCCAAGGTAGATGTGGAGGAGCCGGCGGTGAAATAGGAAATGACAAAGTCGTCGATGCTCATGGTAAATGCAATCAGCGCGCCGCTGACGATGCCAGGCTTGATTTCCGGTAAGGCAACTTTCCAAAAGGCTTGAATCCAAGTGCATCCGAGGTCCTGCGCCGCATCAATGAGATTTTTATCCATCTGCCGCAGCTTTGGCGAGACCGACAACAGAACATAAGGAATGTTAAAGGAAATGTGGGCGATCAGCAGAGTACCAAATCCCATGGAAAGGGAAGGCAAGGTCATAAAATCCTGCGCATTGTTGACCCATTCTGCAAAATCGTTCCAAAATCCGAAAAATGCTACGAACAACAAACACATGGAAACGCCCGTGACAATATCCGCATTCATCATGGGGATGTTATTGACTGCTTCCAAAGGGGCACGCGTCCGTCGGCGCATGGCATAAAAGCCAATAGCGGTAAAGGTGCCCACCACAGTGGCGATGACGGTCGCCAGCAGGGAGACCAAAAGCGTAGTATACACACTTTCCATAATCATGCGGTTATGGAACAGCTGCTCATACCATTCGAAGGAGAAGCCCTTCCACACGGCATTACTGGTGCCGGCGTTGAAGGAAAACACGATCAGCACCACAATTGGTGCGTATAAAAACAGAAATACCAGAGCCATAAAGACCCGGTTGAGTCCGTTAGACGGTTTTTTCATAGAATCACCGCCTGTTCTTCGCCCTCACCGAATTTGTTCATAATGAGCATGCATACAACAACGATGATCATCATTACCAGGGAAATCGCAGCACCCAAATGGGGGTTATAGGAACCGCCCAGGAATTGCTGTTCGATCAAATCACCCAAAAGCAACTTCGTTCCACCGCCCAGCATGGTGCTGATGGCAAAGGTGGACACTGCCGGAACGAATACCATCGTGATGCCGGACAATACCCCTGGAAGAGACAAGGGCAGAATCACCCGGCGAAATACATTGGCACTATTGGCGCCCAAATCGCGGGCAGCCTCCAGCAGAGAGTGGTCCATCTTTCCGATGACAGAATAAATGGGTAAGATCATAAATGGCAGATAGTTGTATACCATGCCCAGCACAACAGCCCCTTGGGTATCGATCATCTGAAAAAAAGCAATCGGCTCATAGGCTGTTGGATCCGCAGCGAAATGTGCGGCAATACTGTTGTAAAGATTGATGATGCCTGTTTGCTGGAAAAACTGGTTGAGCAGGCCGTTGTTTTCCAAGATGGACATCCAGGAGTATGTGCGCAGCAGAAAATTCATCCACATGGGCAGCATGATGAGCACCATGGCCACCTGCTGAAACCGGATGCCCTCCTTAGAAATAAAATAGGAAATCGGGTAGCCGATCAGCAGGCAAATCAATGTAGCAATGAGAGCCAGCTTAAAGGACCTGGCAAATACCACAGCATAAGAACTCATCTGCAGGAAATTTTCTACAGTAAATCTGCCATCCGCGGAGGAAAACGCATAAATTACCACCATAATGATGGGGGCCACTACGAACAGGGCCATCCAGATCACATAAGGGATGGAAAACCGGGAGAGCTTATTCTTCATCCCCGTTCTCCTCTTCTTCCAGCACCACGCTGGCATCGTCCAGCTCGTCATATTCCTCAGAGAAGGAGGAATAGTCTCCGAACATGCCGGAATATTCACTCTTAGCCATAACGTGAATGCCGTCGGGGTCAATTTTGATGCCGATGCGGCTGCCGACAGGGGAGTGGTCCGTGGTCTGAATGAGCCACTTGAAGCCCCGGAAATCCACGATCATGTCGTACATCATGCCCTTGAAGGTCACACTGGTGACCGTACCCACCAGCTTTCCCTGTTCAGGGGATACGATGTCGATATCCTCCGGCCGGATGACCACATCCACAGGCTCGTTCACGGAAAAGCCCTTATCCAGACAATCAAAGCGCCGGCCGTTGACTTCCACCTGGAAGTCTGAGCGCATGAAGCCGTCCACAATATTGCTTTCGCCGATGAAGTCTGCGACGAAAGCGTTTTTCGGTTCATTATAAATATCTTCCGGCGTTCCGATTTGCTGGATACGGCCGGAATCCATGACAACCACGGTGTCGGACATGGCAAGGGCCTCTTCCTGGTCATGGGTGACATAGATAAAAGTAATCCCCATCTGCTGCTGTATACGTTTGAGTTCCTGCTGCATATCCTTACGCAATCGAAGGTCCAGTGCAGCCAGCGGCTCATCCAACAACAATACTTTGGGCCGATTCACCAGGGCGCGGGCAATGGCCACACGCTGCTGCTGCCCGCCGGACAGAGACGTGACACCCCGATGCTCGAAGCCTTTCAGAGAAACCACTTCCAGCATGTCCATGACGCGTGTATCGATTTCTTTCCGGCTCAGCTTTGGGCGGGCCATCCGCAGGCCAAAGGCGATGTTGTCGTATACATCCAGATGGGGGAACAGTGCATATTTCTGGAAGACAGTGTTGACCTGCCGCTGATGGGGCGGCACATCATTGATCCGCACACCGTCAAAGAGCACATCGCCGTGAGTGGGCGTCAAAAACCCGCCGATGATTTTCAGCGTGGTGGTCTTACCGCATCCGGATGGGCCTAAAAGCGTCAGGAATTCACTGTCATTGATGTAGAGATTGATGTCATGAAGTACCGTCTCGCCGTCGAATCTCATACCACAATCGGCGAGACGAATGAGTTCTTTTGACATTATCCTCCTCCTCTCTTTGTATTACGAATAGAATAACATTTACACGAAAAATGTCAATAGAATTTTTTATCCAAAATAGGTTTCCGTAGGTTGTAATATTAAATGCGAAAGAACACGAAGCCCCAAAAACGGGGCAGGAAAGTTCTTCCGCATTTATTTTTTTACCATAAAGCGCGGAAAATGTCAACAAAGGGGTGAAAGCATGGCGGGAAAGTATAAATACCTGACGTTTGAAGATCGGCAGAAAATCGAGGCGTGGCACGCCCGCGGGGATCGCCCGCTTGAAATTGCCGCGCGGCTGGGCGTGCATACGGCGACGATCTACAACGAGTTAAAGCGCGGTTACGTCGGGGAGTTGGACAGCAGGCAAAGGGAAATCTACAAAGCAGAGCGGGCGCAAGCAACCGTTCAGGAACATTTCAAGCGGCGGGGCCGGACGGCGGCCACGGCTGGGAAGGGAGGTTAAGACCGTGACAGAGTATGAACGGATCACACAAAGCCCGCAGGCGTTGGCGGCTTTCCTTCGGGAATTGCCCGTAATAGAAGCCCCGTGGGATTGGGCTTTCCAAAAGCAGTATTGCGCGGGGTGCGCCGCCACAGATTGCGACGCTTGCCCGAATGAGGCGTGCCGGAATAATCCGGCGTGGTGGCTGGCGCAGGCGGCCACAGAGGAACGGGGGCGTTCAGAATGAGCATTTGCCGGGGGTGCGGGCATGAAATCGACTGGATCAGAACAATAGCCGGAAAGAATATGCCCGTTGATCCCGCGCCCGTCTTTGTGATTGAAGGCGGCGGGAATGATCGCTTTGTAACGGACGAAGGGGCGGTAATCGTCGGACGTGTTGCCCGTCCGGAAGAGGAAAGCCGCGATCTTTCCGTTGCTTTCGTGCCGCATTGGAAGACTTGCCCGAACGCTGGGGACTTCCGGCGCAAGCGGCAGGACAAGGAGGCGCAACCGTGAATATTGTTTCTTTCGGCGGCGGCACGAACAGCACCGCAATGATTATCGGAATGTATCTTCACAAGATACCGATTGATTTAATCACGTTTGCCGACACAGGCGGCGAACAGCCGCACACATACGAATACATAGCAATTTTCAATGAGTGGTTGAAGAAACACGGATTTCCGGAAATAACGACGGTTTTCTATACAGACAAAGACGGAAACCGCTTGACGCTGGAAGAAGAATGCTTGCGATCTTGCACCTTGCCTTCAATCGCCTATGGCTTCAAAAAGTGTTCACTAAAGCACAAAATCGGAACACAAGAAAAGTTCTGCAATCACGATCCACGGTGCAAAGCGGAATGGAAGGCCGGACGGCGCGTGCATAAATACATAGGTTACGACGCAGGGGAAACGCGACGCGTTCAACACGCGGCGGTAGCAGATGAAGCAAACAAAAAATATGAAAATCACTATCCGCTTTACGTGTGGGGGTGGGATCGTGCGGAATGTGTACGCGTGATCGAGCGGGCAGGGCTTCCGAAGCCGGGGAAAAGTTCTTGCTTCTTCTGCCCTTCCATGAAGAAGAAGGAAATTGAAGAGCTATGGACAAAATACCCGGAATTGTTTCAACGGGCGGTTGATATGGAACGCAACGCCGCGGAAAGCCTTATAACAGTAAAAGGGCTTGGGCGTAAATGGTCGTGGGAAAGTTACCACGCCGAATTTATACGGGCGAAGGAATACGAAGAAGCGCAGATTACACTTTTTGATCTATTCCCTGAAACCGCGGGCGGGTGCATTTGCGGCGCGCCGTGTGGGTGCTATGACGGGTAGACGATCGGCGGCAGGAAAGGAGCTATTCAAACTATGGCAAGGAAACAAAAGACAACCGCCGAAGCGCAAGCGGCGATTTTCAAGCGGGAACACCGAAAAAGCCCGTTGCGCGGCGGCGTGAAGCTGACCTTGAAGAAGGCGCGGGAATTGGCCTTGCAGGAATTCGGCACGGCGAAGGGCCTTCAACGGGAAGAAGACGCATTGCCGGACTACTACATAATGCGGCTTGGCAATATGCGCGTGCGGATCGCGCCGGACACAAACGGCGGGACGGGGTGCATTCTGATTGAAGTATCTTTGAACGGCTACGGGCGCGCCTTCCAGCTTCACGATCCGGAAACCCTGCAACAAGACTTCAAGGCCGAAGAAGACCGCTTGCGGAAGGATCGGCGGGAAGCCCTGCAAGACTGGATCGACACCAACGGGCCGGACGTGTGCCACGCGGAGGTTGAAAAGATATGGAACAGGACGTAAGGCGGCACGCCCGCCGCAAACGCTTTTCCCTTCCCCTTGCATTGCTGGCGGCGGTGGTGGTGCTTTCGTTCTTCGGCATGGCGGCCACGTCCAGAAGGCCGGAGGCCGCCGCCCCGCCGCTTCCGGAATTCACCATTTCCACCGACGCGGCGTTGATAACTCCCCCGCCTTCGGCGGCTGAAACGCCCGCGCCCTATGTGCCGGACGAAGCGGAAGTTGAAATGCTGGCGCGGGTGCTATGGGGCGAAGCCCGCGGCGTGCCTTCGGACATGGAAAAAGCGGCGGTTGTGTGGTGCGTGCTGAACCGTGTTGACGCGGCGCGCTGGCCGGACACGGTGGCCGGGGTGGTAACAGAGCCTTCACAATTCGCGGGATATTCGCCGGACTATCCGGCCACGGAAGAGTTAAAAGCGATTGCCGCGGACGTTCTGACACGATGGGAGCGGGAGCGGCGGGAGGGCGGCGACGTGGGCCGCGTTCTTCCCGCGGAATACTTCTTCTTTACGGGCGACGGGGAACGAAACTATTTCCGCACGGAATTCACGGGCGGCACGTTTTGGGATTGGACGTTACCAAACCCATACAGCAGTTGACGGAAAGGAGCTATTCAAACTATGGCAAAGCAGGACAAGCAGGGCGGCGGCTGGGCCTTCCCCACCCCGCTGGAAATTATCAAGTGTAAGGAAGGCAACAAAGAGTACATGAAGGAACGCCGGAACCGGAAAGGCGGGCGGCTTATACTGGTATGCGAATATCCGCTTTCGGCGGTTGACAGCTTCGGCGGCTACGAAGCGCGCATGATCTGGCGGCTGGCAAAGAAGGCCGCGCGGGACTTCTTGCGGGTATCGTGGATCACAACCGCCGTCGTGCGGGCCTTCCCGAAGGAAAACGCCGTGCGCGTCTTCGGGAAGTATTAGGGGGTGCGCGTATGTGTGATTTTTGCCGGAAATTCGATTTTGGAGCGGCAAAGTGTGAAGTGGACAAGTACGGCGCGCGCATTGCAAACGCCGGGGGTTCTTATCGCTTCCCGCCGCATGAACAATTCAATTACTGCCCGAATTGCGGTGCGCCGCGGGCGACGGTGCAGATGGAGCGGGAGAAGACGGAAGGGGGCGGCGTATGAAGCGGAAACCTATTTCAACAGCAGAAAGAAAGCGGGTTTATGAGAAATTCGGCGGGAAATGCGCCTATTGCGGACAGCCGATCACGTACAAGGAAATGCAAGTGGAACACATGGAACCGCTTGCATTGGGCGGCGCGGACAGTATGGAAAACTATATGCCTGCTTGCCGGATATGCAATCACTACAAACATACGCTTACCGTTGAAAAATTCCGTGAACAGATCGGTTTACTGACAAAAAGGCTTCTGGAAGGCGTGTATATCTATAAACTTGCGTTGCGGCATGGGCGCATTACGGAGAACAACGATCCAGTTACATTCTTCTTTGAAAAGGAAGGAGGCGGCGACGCATGAAGATCAAGAGCATTGCCGAGATCTGCAAGAAAGGGAAACAGGTTGTTTTATTCAACCGCCACGAAAGCGGCGGGACGTTGCAACAGTACATAGGCGACGGAATGACAGCATATCCCGTTTCCGGCCTTCCGGAGCTGGACGAAGAAAGCATTTTGACGATCTTTGACGTGCCGGAAAAACAGCGCGAAGACTGGTTTGTACGGGTGCGGGACGTTCCGGAAGGGATCAACTTTGAAGACACGGACGCAAACGAAAAGATGATTGAGCGGGACAACCTTTCAATCATTTTCAGCGGACACACGTTGAAGCCGTTGCAGACGCGGCGGGGGCTGGTATTCATTCAAAGCCGCTATTTGTCGCCCGTGTCGGACGTGCTGGACGTGTTGGAGCTATACGAACGCTTCACGCCGCAGGGAACGCCGTACATTGTGGCAAAGGCGGGCTTCCTGCTTCAAGCGGTGATTATGCCCTATGACGTTATCACAGCGGGGTTTGTGGAACGCCTGCAACGGCCGGCGCGTGATTGTGCCTTTACCCTTGATCTTCGGCGGCAGGAAGAGGAACGGGCCGCCGCCCACGAAGCGGCAGGCGATCCGGCGCAATGCACCTTCAACGTGGACACGTCCACGGGGGAAGTGCTGGAAGATGAAGGGGAGGCGGGCGAAGATGGTTAAAACGCATAATGCTTCGCGGTTCGTCCTGCTTTCGCTGGAAGGTATACGGGACACTTCGGAAGTGATATTGCAGGCGCAAGACACCGGAAGCAATTTTGAAGGTGGAAAGCGTGCCTATCTTTGCGAGGTTGTGCGCCCGCTTGATTATAGCCGCACAGACACAGCGGACAAGCTGGCGGCAGAGTTGATAAAGGCGAATGAGGAAAACCGCGCCTTGCGGCGGCGGGTGGATTGCCTGAACAAAGAGTTGCAGAAAGCGAGGGCGGGCGCATGAACAAGGCTTTGTTGTCTTCAAAAAATATGTGCTGGTGTACGCCGCAAGACTTCTTCGACAAGCTGAACGAAGAATTTTCCTTCACGCTGGACGCGGCGGCCACGGATAAAACGGCAAAATGCCCGCAGTATTTCACGCCGGAAACGGACGGGCTTAAATCCTCTTGGAAGGTTGCGGGGGGGGGGTACAGTATTTTGCAATCCCCCGTATGGGCGGGAAATCGGCAAATGGGTTCGGAAGGCATACGAAGAGGCGCAGGCCGGAACGCCGATCGTGCTTCTTATTCCGGCGCGGACAGACACAACCTATTTTCACGAATTCATTTACCACAAAGCGGAAGTGCGCTTTATCCGCGGGCGGCTTCGCTTCACGGACGAAGACGGCAACGCCGCCGATCCCGCGCCCTTCCCTTCTATGCTGGTAATTTATAACGGGGAGGCGGTGCGGAATGAGCGAAGAGAAAAAGCCGCCGTTTAACTGCCTGCTTGGGATTGATCCGGACGCTTCGCGGAAGTGCAAGCCTTCGGAATGCCCTGAATGCGGATGGAACAGGCCCGTTGCAGACCGCCGCCGCGCTTACCAGAGGGAACACGGCTTGACGCTTTGCGCGGATGGGTTGCGGCGGCTGGTAATGCGAAAGGCGGTGAAAAAATGAAATTCAAGGTTTGCCCGTGGTGCGGAAGTCACCTTGACTATGGCGAAAGGTGCGATTGCACCGACAAAACCGGACAGGAAGGAGGCACGCAGAGTGCTAAAGCGGATCAGGCTGGAAAGCGGAAGACCCGCCTTCTGGATCAGAAAGCGGGGTAACACGTTCATAGCATACCGGACGTTCATAAACGCCGTTTTGGGGGTTGCTTCCCCGTCCCTTATGTTTATGTATGGGGCCGCAGACTTGAAACGAGCGTATGAAGGAAAACACGATTGAAAGGAGCTATTCAGGCAATGGAAGATTTGAAGTTGAACAGCTTTGCGGCGGCGGTACACGAAAACGCCGTTGCGCATGGATGGTGGGAAGAGGAACGCGGCTTGCCGGAAGTGCTTATGCTTTGCGTTTCAGAGCTTGCGGAGGCTTTGGAAGAATACCGGAGCGGGCGGCCTACCCTTTATTATTTGAATGAGCGAACACAACAGGCAAACGTACACACAACGGAAAAGGTGGGCGCTGATGGAAGAATAAACGTTATGCCGAACATGGCGCGAAGCAAAAAGCCGGAGGGCGTAGCGGTGGAATTGGCCGATTGCGTGATCCGCATTCTGGATTATTGCGGACACGCCGGAATTGACATTGAAGAGGCGATCCGCATAAAGCACGAATACAACAAAACCCGCCCTTATCGCCACGGCGGGAAGAAATGTTGACCGCGGAAGCGGCGGGGCGGCTTCAATCCCCATTCGGCAATGATCCCTTCGCGCTGGTTGCACAAGCCTTCGGCAATCTGTTTCCGGGGCGGGAATACACCGCGTACATAGTGCCGGAAGTGACAGACGAAGACGGGAACAGCGCGTGCGGGGCGACAACCTTTCCGGAAGACGGTTTGCCGCCCGTGGTGGAGGTATCGGGGGAAATCCCCATTGCGGCGGGGGTGGAAGTACTGGCGCATGAGCTGGCACACATTGCCGCGCCGGAAGACCAGACGCACGGCGAAGAATGGCGGGCCGCCTTCGATCAGATTTTTGAGGAATATAACCGGATCGCGCCGGAAGTTTTGGGGGAGGCATTCACCGTTGACGAAGAGTGAAGCAAAGGCCGCCTTCCTTGCACAACAGCCGATCACGCACAACGGGATCGAATACCGTTGCATTTCCGGCTTGATTTATCGGTTGCAGGGCGGCAAGACAGTTCTAAAACTGGAATTAGAAGACAAGTGCTTGCACAGCGTCACGATTGCCGATCCGGAGCGGGTAACGCTGGCGGGGAATGCGCGCTTGCAGGAAGGGGGCGAAGAGTGAACGAGCGGGACAAGCCGGACATACCGGAATTGAAGCCTTGCCGCTATTGCGGCGGGCGGGCTGAAATCGTAAAAAAGCGGTTTACCTACTTTGAGCCGCGCCCGCTGATTTTGTGCCACGAATGCGGGCTTACCACAAGGGAGTTTGAAACGGTGGAAGAAGCCGTTTCATATTGGAATAACTGAAAGGAGCTATTCAGACATGGAAAAAGCATTGAAAACCGGAGAGATCGGCAAGCTGGCCGCGGAAAGCCGCTTCACCTATGGCGGCATTGAATGGGTGGTGCTGGCGCATAACCCGCAGAAGAAGGCCGTGCTTGTGCTGGCCGCGGACGTGTTGAAGACGGAAAGCGGCGAAACGCGGTATATGCCCTTCGACGAAGAGAACAAGAACGATTTTGCCGCGTCTTCCGTCCGGGCGTTCCTGAACAGGGACTTTATGGAAGAGCTGGCCGCCGCAGGCGCAGACAAGGAAGCCTTCTTGCCGCTTGCCCTTGATCTTACGTCCGATGATGGGTTGAAGGACTACGGCATAGACAGGGTAACGATCGGCATTTACACGGATCAGATTTACCGCGAGTTCCGCAACATCATTCCCCCCGCGTCCGATTGGCATTGGACGGCAACGCCGTTTTCCACCGCCCGCAATGGTTACGAACATTTAGTGCGCCTTGTCTATTCTTCGGGCGCGCTGAACAACGACATCGCGTACGGCGGCGACAGGGGCGTGCGCCCGCTTTGCGTCCTGAAATCTGATATTTTGGTATCTTTCAAGGAAGGCGAAGCAAGAACGCGTGCAACGGCGATCAGCGTAGAAATCACAAAAGCTGTTGTAGAGGGTCTAAAAAGAGGGATTTTCGGAGCGGATAACGAAGAGCAGGAAGAGGCCGCCCCCGCCGAAGAGCCGCAGGCCGCCACGGATCAGCCGGACGGCGACGGCGAAGCAAGCGCGCTTTATGCCCGCTTCGCCGCCTTGAAAAGAGCGGGCTTCACAGAGGCGCAGGCGTTGTAGCTTATTTCCGGCAAGGGAAAGTAACCGCAGGCCACGGGACGGGGTGGCGGCCACGCGCCGCCCGCCCTACATTATACATATAGGAAAGGACGGGTTCACAAGTGACAGCATTTGAATTCATGGTTGCCGCCTTCTATTCCCTTGTGGGGGTTGTGTGCCTTTCGGCGGCGGTGGTGATCGTGTACGGCGTGGCCGTAGGCATTCGCAACGGATTGAAGGGCGGTGGAAAAGATGGACGAAAGCAGAAATAGCACCTTCGACGAAGAATTGCTTGCGCGGTGCGCCTATGCTTTGGGGTACGATCTGGCGCGCGCTTTGGCCGTTATGGGTGACGCGTTCGCCCGCGGGCTGGCGGGCGGCTTCGCAGACATGGCCGCCCCCGCAGGCGGCGGCGTGGAGCTGGTGCAGGAAGACACCGACGAAGAAACCTATACCAAAACAGAAATAAA
Source organism: uncultured Clostridia bacterium (assembly GCA_947644595.1). Classification (GTDB taxonomy): domain Bacteria; phylum Bacillota; class Clostridia; order Oscillospirales; family Oscillospiraceae; genus HGM13010. Next base: position 261,198 of record CANSAE010000001.1, on the reverse strand, counting down.
GGATTGCCGCGCGTGCTGGTGCGACGCGTGCGCGAAGCTGGAAGACTGCCAACAGCGCAGGGACGGCGCAAAGCCGGACGGCATACGCCCCTTTCCCTGCATTGGCTGTTTGAACGGTATGCGGTTCAAGCCGCGGGAAGAAGCACCATGCGAAGAATACGAAGAGGCCGCAGGCTGTAACAACGGATAAAAGAAGAAGGCGGCTTGCGTTGCCTGCAAGCCGCCTTTCCCCCTTCACGTCGCCGCGAAGAAGAGCTATTCAAACTAAAGATAGTATACCACCACGGCGGCAGAATGTCAACTATGCGCCTGAAACACGGCGTATTTACGGGCTTGTAATGGGTATTAAGAAATGGACGGTAACAGAGGGAACGCGCTTGCGTTCAAGCTGATAGCGTTTGATTTGATTTTAATTCCCCGTCGCCTGCTTTTGGATAATCACGAAGGCGGCGCGTTGTCAAGGGTGCGAAGCACGGCGAAGCCGCTTGCCCTTGATGGCGTGTTGCCGGAGTGATAAAAGCAGGATCGGCGGCGGGGGATAAAATCAAACAATGCGCGGGGCTGGTTTGGCAGATCAGGAAGCCCGCCCGCAGGCGCATTTTAATTCCTTAGAGCCTGCTTCCCCCTTTAGGGGGACGGGAGGGGGTAAAAGACCTAACGGCAAGCAGGGAGGGAACGGGAATGCCTTACAGCAGTTCAAAATATGAATTCCTTTTTGACCGTTCGGAGGAAATCACAGAAAGCGCATTTGAGCGGTTGAAGCATAGCAATGTTTTCCGATACCGCGCCCGCACGATCAAGGCCGGGGACATTCTTGAAGTTGAGATTTTCCCCATTTGGAACACGCAAAACGAAGTTCGGAAGGCGAAGAAGGCGGCCACGAAGGAAGCACAGCAAAATTTGAATGACCGGAACGCGAAAAAGAAGTTGATCCGGAAAATCAATGCGAATTTCACGGGCGAAGACCTTTGCATAACGCTTACATACAAGGCCGGGTTCGTGCCGGACGAAGAACAGGCGCGCCGCGATATTCGCAACTATCTTCGGAGGGTGCGGCAATGGCGCAGGAAGAACGGCCTTCCGGAATTGAAGTATGTGTATGTGATCGAGTACGGCGGCGGGGACGGCAGGCGCAAGCGGGTTCACCATCACGTCATAATGTCCGGCATGGATCGGGACGTTGCAGAAGCATTGTGGCAGGGCCGGGGCTGGGCGAACGCCCGCCGCCTGCAACCGGACGATTACGGCCTTGAAGCCCTTGCACGCTATATGACGAAGGAGCCGAACGGCGGCAAACGCTGGGCGGCAAGCAAAAACCTTGTTGATCCGAAAATCACGGAAGCCGATACAAAGATCAGCAAACGGAAGGTTGAACAGATGGCGGCAGATTTTGAGGCCGCGCCCGCGGCGATCTTCGGCAAGCTGTTTCCGGATTACTCTTTCAACGATTGCGAAGTGAGATATTCGGCATACGTGGCCGGGGCCTATATCTACGCGAGAATGTGCCGCCGTCCAGAGCCGCCGAAGAAGGACAAAAAGCCAAAAAAGAAACGGAGGAATTAGCATGGCACGCTTTTTCATGGGTGGGAAGGTTTACGACACGGAGAAGGCCGAAGAGGTAGCACGCTTTCGGCGTTCCTTTCCGTCTTCGCTTATCCAAGGGATTTACTTCCGAAAGGATATGACGCTTTACAGAACGGAACGCGGGAATTGGTTTTCTGTTAGCAAAGAAGACTATGGAGAACAGGCCGGACACCTTGAAACGGAAGAGAGCGTAAAGCGGATTTTTGAGGCAACAAACAACATTGAAGCATTTGAACGGTTCTTCGGGGAGGTTGAAAAAGCATGATTGACAATCCGCAGATCGGCGGGGAATGCTGGATTATAACGGATATTTGGGAAACGCTTTGCGCCGTTCCCGTGGAGATCGTGGCCGTGGAGCCGGAGGGCGGCGGGATCGTGTGCCGTTGGCATATCACGGAAGAATATTCGGAGGATTACGACGGCTTGAAACCGGAAGACCTCTTTTCCACGGAAGCGGCGGCGCGGGCGGCGATCCGCGAAGGGCGCGGCGGCGTTGAACCGTGGGTGAAATGGAAGGGCGGTGAAGACCATGCGCGCGGATAAAGCCCCTTCCCTTCCCGCTCCAACGGAAAGCGCGGAACAACAATGCCTTTTCCGCTGGGCCGCCTATCAAAGCGGGCGTTTTCCGGAATTGGCCTTGCTTTATCACGTGCCGAACGGCGGGAGCCGGAAAAAGGCAGAGGCCGGACGCTTCCGCGCCGAAGGAGTGAAGGCGGGCGTGCCGGATTTGTGCTTGCCCGTCGCCCGCGGCGGCTTCCATGGGCTTTACATAGAGCTAAAGCGGCAGAAGGGCAGTAAAACAAGCGACGATCAAAAGCGGTGGTTGTCGGAGCTGGGAAAGCAAGGATATTTTACGGCCTTGTGCAAGGGCTGGGAGGCCGCCGCAAAGGTTATCACGGAATATTTGAGCATGGGAGGGAAACAGGCTTGAAAAGAAAGAGGTTTGTAAAGCTGGCTATGTCCTACGGGGTACAGCGCAATGAAGCGGAACGGCTGGCGAAGCTGGTTTGCGTTTTGGGTTCGTATGAAGGCGTTTTTGCGCATTATCGCCTTTATCTGGAAGGCAGGCGTGCAACTATGGCACTTCGGCGGGTTTATAAATCCGTCGTGCGTGCGGTTCGTCCTATGGTGGAATGCCTACGGGAATTTTTTAGCGGCATAGATTGGGCGGGCCTTCTGGCCGCAGAAGACGAAGACGGCGAAGAGGCCGCCGAAACGGAAGAATAACGGAAAGAAGGTGCAGGACATGGGAAAGAAACAAGCGGGAATAATCACGGATGAAGTGCGGGAGCTGATAAACGAGGTTGCGCGGGCAACGGCTTCTATGGCCTATATTGACGGCATGGGCGGCAACGTCAATTACTTCCGCGCAATGGAAAGTCTGCTTTTCAACTACAAGAAGTTGCAAGCGTTGGTTGCCGATTATGAAGGCTATACGCGCGTGGAGCTTCAAGGGAAAAGCAAAAGCATAGGGAGCTTTTCACCTTCGAGCGGGGGCAACGCATACCGGACGGAAGATGATATTTTGGAAGAGTTGGAGCGGGACAAGGTGAAGGCATACCACAGGACGCGGGCGCGGTTTGAAGAGATAGACCGCGTTATATCGCTGTTTGCGGATCGGAAGGAATTTCACGTTGTCCGGCTGTACTACTTCGGGGAGGACGCACAGGGGGAGCCGCGCCCCGCAGACGCGCCGCCGTACACGTGGGACGATATAGCGGAAGAGCTGGGGGGCATGGGCCTTGTGCGGGACGCGAAAAGCGCGCGCCGCTGGCGCAACAAGATAGTAAACGATATGGCCGTGTGTATGTTCGGCAAGCCCGCGGCGGTGGCCGCTGGCACATTCAGGAAGGAGCGGGCAAGCGGCAGGGAGTAAAACAGGGCCGAAAAATGCCCGTTTCGCGCCCGTTTCATGCCCTTGCATTGCCCGTCTATATGTGCTATAATTATTACGCTGATTGATTGCGAATGAAACAGCACACTTCACAAGCCTTCACGGGTTCGCCCGTGGGGGCTTTTTCTTTTGCCCGGAAGGAGGCGGCAGGCGTGAAACCGTGGGCAGAAAGGTTTTATAATTCGGACGCGTGGCGCGCGTGCCGGGAAGGGTTCTTGCAGTCAAAGGGTTATCTTTGCGAACGTTGTTCAACGCCTGACAATCCGATCGTGGCAAAGATAGCACACCACAAGAAATATTTAACGCGGCAGAATATCGACGATCCGCGGGTTGCGCTTTCGTGGGATAACTTGGAGGCCCTTTGTCAAGATTGCCACAACAAGGAACACCACAGAAGCGGCAGGCCGAAGCGGTACGCCTTCGACGCAAACGGCAATCTTGTATATCCCCCCCATTCGCCGCAGAATTAGGGAGGGGGAAACACCGAGGGCGGGAGGATAAAAAAACTCCGCAGGCGCGCGCATAACGGGTGTACGCGGTGGGGGGTGTGGTAGAGGCTGGAAGAAAGGGGGCGTTTTTTATGGCGGCAAAGAAGGACTTGACGAAGGATCAGCGGATCAAGCGGGAGATCGCGCGGCTTAAAAGGGTTTTCCGTGACTTGGACAAAAACAAGTTGCAGACCGTAGAAAGCCTGATAAAAAATGCCGCGTTCATGGCCGTTTCGCTGGAAGAGCTACAAGAAATTATCAACGCCGAAGGCTACACCGTCGAATACCAGAACGGCGAAAATCAGAAGGGGACGAAGCAGAGCGACGCAGTAAAAACCCATATTGCAATGACGAAAAATCATGCTTCGATTATAAAACAGTTAACCGATCTTGTGCCGCCTGAAAAGAAAAAGGAAAGCCGCTTGCAGGCGTTACGGGACGAATAAATGCCGTTTGCAAACTACATTTACGAATATTTTTCGGGCATTCAGACGGGAAAATATACGGTTGGCAAGTGGGTTCGGCTGATTTATGAAATTGTCATTGCAGGGCTTGAACGCGGGGAATATTTCTTCAACGCGAAGAAGGCAAACAAGGCAATTCGCTTCATAGAGAATTTTTGTCACCATTGCGAAGGCCGGGACGATCTTTTGAAACTGGAAGTGTGGCAAAAGGCTTGTGTTTCCGTGATCTTCGGGATTGTGGACGCAGACGGCTTGCGCGTGTTCCGCGAAGTCTTCATTGTCATAGGCCGGAAGAACGGCAAGACGCTTTTTGCTTCGGCGGTGATTGCGTACATGGCCTATTTAGATGGCGAATACGGAGCGAAAATATATTGCCTTGCGCCGAAGCTGGAACAAGCAAACATTGTCTATGATAACTTCTTTCAGATGATAAAGAAGGAACCGGAGCTTTCGGAGCTATCCAAAAAGCGGCGTTCCGATATTTACATTGAAGAGGCAAACACGGTTATAAAGCCGCTGGCCTTCAACGCGAAGAAATCAGACGGCTTTAACCCGCATTTGGTTGTCAATGACGAAGTGGCAAGCTGGCGCGGCGACGGCGGGTTGAAGCAGTACGAAGTTATGAAATCCGCGCTTGGCGCGCGGCGGCAACCCTTGATCCTATCAATCAGCACGGCGGGATATGAAAACGACGGGATTTTTGATGAATTGACGAAGCGATCCACGGCCTTCTTGAAGGGCAACAGCAAGGAACGCCGCCTTTTGCCGTTCCTATACATGATTGACGATGTGGAACGCTGGAACGATATTGAAGAGCTGAAAAAGGCAAACCCGAATATGGGCGTTTCCGTGTCGGAAGACTTCTTCCGCGAGGAAATAGCGGTTGCGGAAATGTCCGCAAGCAAAAAGGCCGAATTCCTGACGAAGTATTGCAATATCAAGCAGAATTCTTCTATTGCATGGCTTGACGCGCACGTTGTAGAAGGTTCGGCGGCAGAAATCACACTTGCAGACTTCCGGAAAACCTATGCCGTGGGCGGCATTGACCTTTCGCAAACAACGGACTTGACGGCGGCAACGGTGATCGTGGAGCGGGGCGGGAAGCTGTATGCGTTTACACAGTTCTTCATGCCCGCAAACCGCGTCGAGCGGGCAACGGCAATCGACGGCGTGCCGTATGCCCTTTTTGTGCAGAAGGGTATTATAACGCTTTCCGGCGAAAATTACGTTGACTATAAGGACGTGTATAATTGGTTCGTCATGCTGAAAGAAAAATACGAAATATACGTGCTTAAAGTGGGCTATGACCGTTATAGCGCGCAATACCTGGTTGACGATATGCGCGCCTATGGCTTCCACATGGACGACGTTTTTCAAGGGGAAAATCTGGCGGGCGTGATCCGTGAATTTGAAGGGATTTTGCTTGATGGCAATTTCAAGATCGCGGATAACAGCTTGCTAAAGGCGCATTTCCTGAACGTGGCCTTAAAACACAACATGGAAACGCGGAAGTTCCGTCCGGTTAAAATCGAACAGCGGGCGCGCATTGACGGCTTTGTGTCGGTGATCGACGCAATGACCGTCCGGCAGAAATACTATAACGAAATCGGCGTAATGCTAAAAAATGCGGGGTGATTTGTCAAATGGGAGTGTTTGAAACTATTTTCCGGAGGCCGAAGAGCGATCTTGTGCCAACAGGCTATTTCAAAATGCTGAACGGGTACACGCCCGTTTTCACAAACGCGCCGGAAAGCGTCTACGAAATGGAGATCACGCGGGCGGCTATTCATTCGTTCGCGTCCTTTTGCAGTAAATTGAAGCCGGAAATATCGGGGAGCGCGAAGAAGCACCTTGAACGCACGTTGCAGTTTAAGCCTAACCCGTTTCAGGACACAACGAAGTTTATTTACCGCGTGGCGACGATCCTTGCGGTGAACAATACCGCCTTCATTGTGCCAATAGAAGACGAATTCGGCGGCCTTGTGGGGTATTATCCCCTATTGCCGCAGAATTGCGAAGTGTTAGACGTGGACGGCGTGCCATACTTGCGCTATACGTTCTCAAACGGACAGCGGGCGGCGATCGAGTTTGACCGCGTGGGCGTGCTGACACAATTTCAGTATTCAGATGATTTTTTCGGCGAAACAAACGCGGCCTTGCGCCCCACAATGCAGTTGATCCACACGCAAAATCAGGGGATCATAAACGGTGTGAAGAATTCGGCTTCTATTCGCTTTCTGGCGAAAATTGCGAATATGCTTGCGCCGGAAGACATAGCGAAGGAGCGCAAACGCTTCACCGAAGACAACCTTTCCGCAGACAATCAAAGCGGCATGATTATCTACGATCAGAAATTTGCAGACGTGAAACAGGTTGATAGCAAGCCTTTCACGGTGAACGCCCTTCAAATGCAACAGATCAACGAAAACGTGTTTAACTACTTCGGGACTTGTCTTGAAATCCTGCAAAACAGGTATACCGAAGACCAATGGAACGCGTACTATGAAGGTAAAATTGAGCCGTTCGCCCTGCAACTTTCACTTGTTATGTCGAATATGACCTTTACGCCGCGGGAGATCGCCCACGGCAACGCAATCACGTTCACGGCGAACAGGCTTCAATACGCAAGCAATCAAACGAAGCTGAATATTTCCACACAGCTTTTTGACCGCGGGTTGCTGAACCGAAACGGCGTTATGGACATTTGGAACATGGCGCACGTAGAGGGCGGCGAAAAATACTATATCCGCAAAGAGTACACAGAAATTTCACAGCTTGGAAAGGAGGGGGCCACAAGTGCCGATAGTGAAGGATCGGGAATACCGACAGATGGCGTTACCGCTGGCGACGGCGGCGACGGGGACGGCGAAGAGGTTTGACACGGATTTTTACGTTGAAGGCTTCGCAACAACCTTTGACACGCCGTATTTGCTGTATGAATACGACGGGGTGCAATACTTTGAAGTGGTAGACCGGAACGCCCTTGCGGGCGCGGATTTGTCCGACGTGATTATGCAGTACGATCACGCGGGCATGGTGTACGCACGAAACAAGATGGCAAAAAGCAAGCCGCCTTCCCTGCTGGTTGAACCGCAGGAAAGCGGCCTTTTTATTGCCGCAAATTTGGGCCTTACCGAAGAGGCCCGGAAACTTTACAGCACGATCGACGCGGGGTTGATTTATAAAATGTCGTGGGCGTTCAGGGTTGCGGAAGACGCATACAACAAAGACACGCACACGCGAACAATCTTGCGGATCAAGAAGGTTTACGACGTTTCCGCGGTATCTTATCCCGCAAACGTCGATACCGATATTGCCGCGCGTTCCTACTTCGACGGAGTGATCGAAGCAGAGAGGCGGGAGGCGTTAGCGCGGCAGGCACAGCTATTGAAACTAAAAATTTTATTGGAGGTATGACAACATGAGATTGCAGGAAATCGAAGCCCGCCTTGCGGCGATCAAGAAGGAGATCGAAGAGAGGGGCGCGGAGCTGACCGCGGAGCAGTTGGCCGCGCTCACGAAGGAGGTTGACGATCTGAAAACCGAGAGGGCGGGTCTGCTGGCCGCCGCCGAACAGCGTTCTTCCCTTCTGGCTTCCATTGCGGAAGGCACAAGCGGCGGCGCGGTGGTTCGTTCCTTCCCTTCCCCCGCCGCCCCTGCTGGCGGTGAACAGCGCGGGGAAGCTGACCCGCTGGACAGTATGGAATACCGCCGCGCGTTCATGGACTACGCTTTGCGCGGCACGCCCATTCCGGCAGAGTTCCGCGCAAACGCCGTTTCTACAACCGCGGACAACGGCGCGGCAATCCCCACAACGACCTTGAACAAGATCATTGAGAAAATGGAAGCCGTGGGCATGATCCTTCCGCTGGTGACGCGCACGGCCTACAAGGGCGGCGTTTCTATCCCGACTTCCAGCGCGAAGCCTGTTGCGACGTGGGTTGCAGAGGGCGCGGGGAGCGACAAGCAGAAGAAGGCCACGGGAAGCATTACCTTTGCTTACCACAAGTTGCGGTGCGCCGTGGCCGTGTCGCTGGAAGTGGACGTTATGGCCTTGTCCGCGTTTGAAGCGACGCTTACCAATAACGTTGTGGAGGCTATGACGAAGGCCACGGAACAGGCCATTGTTTCCGGCGATGGGAGCGGGAAGCCGAAGGGCATTCTTTCCGAAACCGCCCCCGAAGGGCAGGCGTTGACTTCCAGCGCGCCCGCGTATGCTGACCTTGTGGCCGCCGAAGGCGCGTTGCCGCAGGCATACGAAAACGGCGCGGTGTGGTGCATGAGCAAAAAAACCTTCATGCAGTACGCGGGCATGGTGGACGAAGTGGGACAGCCGATCGGCAAGACCAATTACGGGATCGCGGGCAGGCCGGAAAGAATGCTTTTGGGCCGCCCCGTGGTATGTTGCGATTATGTGCCGTCCTACACTTCCGGCATGACCGCGGCAACCGTGTTCGCGTTCCTCTTCAACTTCAAGGACTATGTGCTGAATACCAACTACACTATGACCGTGAAGAAGTATGAGGACAACGACACCGACGATCAGGTGACAAAGGCGATTATGCTTGTTGACGGCAAGGTTGTTGACAAGAATTCCCTTGTTACGATCGCCTATGCCGCGCCGTCTTCTGGCGGCGGTGGAGGCGGCAACGGGTAATAGCACGGAAGGAGTGAACGGGAAATGCTGGACAAGGTAAAGGCCGCCTTGCGTGTGAAAACAACCGCCTTCGACGATGAAGTGCAAGGACTGATTGACGCTTGCAAGGCTGATTTGCGCCTTGTCGGTGTGAACGTTCCGGAGGATCAGCCGCCCGCCGAAGGCGGTTCACCTTCGGCGGGTGATCCTCTTATCACGCGGGCGATTATCCTATACGCAAAGGCAAACTTCGGGTATAGCGACGATAGCGAGAAATACCGCGCCGCCTATGATTACTTGAAGTGTTCTTTGAGTTTGGCAGGGGGTTATCATGCGGTGGATTGATGAAATTACCTTGATCAACCTGGAAGCCCCCGAAGAGCGGGTGAACGCAAACGGCTTCCCGAATGAACCGAAGGAAACGCGCACGGTGCTTTTCGGCAACAAGAAATCCGTGGGCTTTTCGGAGTTCTACAAAGCCGCGGTTGCGGGTTACGCCGCGGAATTGAAGGTTGACGTATACACGGAAGAGTACGGCGGGCAAAAGCTGGCCGAAGTGGACGGCGTGCGATACCGGATATTGCGGACATACCGCGATCCGAAGAATACGGACATAACGGAATTGACGCTTTCCGATCTTCCGGAAGTGCAGGAAGACGAAGAGCCGGATAGCGGCGAACAGGAAGGAGGCGGGGACGGTGGCGCGGTTTGAAGTTAGCGGCATTGAGGCGGCAGAAGCCGCGCTTATGCGGCAGAGTGAACGGGCGGCAAGAGCTGTTCCGAAAATGCTGAAAGCTGGCGCGGCGGTGCTGGTGAGGGTACAGCAAGAGGAAATCCGCAGCACTTTCCGGGGCGAAAGGGCAACGGGTGATCTTGCAAATTCCATTAAACAAACAAGGATAAGGCAGAAGGACAGCGCGCAATGCGTGGAGGTATATCCACACGGGACAAACCGCCGCGGGGAGCGTAACGCCACGGTGGGATTTGTCCACCAATACGGGCGATCCAATATGCCCGCGCGCCCGTGGTTTACCCGTTCTAATCAAAAGGCAACGCCGGAAGTTCGAGACGCAATGCGGAAAGCGTGGGAGGAGGAGCAAGGATGATTGACACCGTGGACGCGCTGGTAAAATCCACGCTTGCCGCCCTTTGCCCGAATGTGGCGCGCCTGCTTTACCGCGGGAAGGCTGGCACATTCTTCACGTATCAGCTTGTTTCTTCGGAAGATAGGGACGCGGCAGAAGACGAAATGCAGGGGACGGAATACACATACCGCGTTGACCTTTATTCAAAGCGGGATTATATAGCCTTGTTGCGCCGGACGAAGCGGGCGTTGAAGGCCGCGGGCTTCTATGGGATCGTGATTGATCCGGAAGCCTACGAAACGGACACGGGCTTTTATCACGTCCCCATTGAATGCAGATACTACGAAAAAACGGAGGTATAAAAACTATGGCAACTATTGGTTTGCGTGATCTTTACCGTGCGCCGATCACGGTTGACGAAAGCGGCAAGGAAACATACGGAACGCCCGTGCGCATGGCGAAGGCCATTAGCGCGGAAATGTCCGTAGAGGTAGCCGAAGCGATCCTTTACGCCGACGATGGCGCGGACGAAGTGGTAAAGGAATTTGTTTCCGGCGAATTGACGTTGAACGTAAACGACCTTATGCCCGCTGACCTTGCGGCCATTTTGGGCCAGACGCAGGACGAAGACGGCGTCGTATACGCGGGCGAAGAGGACGAACCGCCCTATATGGCGATCGGCTTCCGGGCAAAGAAGGCCAATGGAATGTATAAATACATTTGGCTTTACAAGGTGAAATTCGCTATTCCTTCTGAAAGCTATAACACGAAGGGCGACAGTATAGAATTCACCACACCGGAGATCACGGGGCAGTTTATCAAACGCCCGGATGGGCGGTGGAAGGCTGAACACGTGGCCGTTCCCACGGAAGCGGCGGCGGCAAGCTGGTTCAGCGCGGTTCGGGAGCCGAAAGAAGACGCGGCCTAAAATCTGAAAAGGAGGAACGGGGAAGCCCCTTCGTGGGGGCTTCCCCTATTTTGTTATGAGCGCGATTAAAGACGGGCGTTTGCCGATCGTCCTTGACAAAGAACGGCATTTGCTTTTTTCCCTGAATGTCCTTGACGAAATGCAAGACCGCTTCGGCGGCTTTGACACGCTGGCCGAAGTGCTTTCCGGCAAGGAAAGCATTAAAAATCTTCGGTGGCTTCTTACCCTGCTTCTGAATGAGGGCGCGGGGGACGATGAAGATCCGTTGACCGAAAAACAGGTAGGCCACATGATCCACACGGGCAACTTCGACGAAGTGCGCACGGCGATTTTCCGCGCCTTCGCTATGGGCAACAGCGGCACGGCAGAGCCGCCCGCCGTGGAAGACGAAGAAGACGAAGACGGCGAAGAGGAAAAAAACGCGGCGGCGGGCAAGGCTTAATTGACCTTGCCCGCCTGCTTTATATCGGGGTTACGCTTCTACGCTGGCCGGAAGCCGACGTTTGGAAAATGACACCGTATAAAATCCTGACGCTGTTTCGCATTCACAAGGAATTCAATCCGGATCGGTTCAAGCAGGAACAGAAAGAAGCAGATATTGACGATGTGTTCATGGGGCTATGAATAGCAGGCGCAAAATCTTTTGTGTTAAAAATCAGTATAGTTCTTTACTTTAACACGCGCTTCGGCTATAATTGTGTTAAAGGCTGGAATTCAGGCGCATTCCGGCCTTGTTGCCAAAGACAAAACACGAAAGGAGCTATTCAAACTATGGACAGATCAAAGCTAATCAAAATTACGTTGCTGGTATGTTCGGCGTGTTGCCTGATTGCGGCAATAAGCCTTTTCGCAGAAGGCGACATTGCTTCCGGCGTTTGCGGCCTTGCGCTTGCCGTGGTGCTGGGAGTTTTCGGGTTTAGAAAAAAGACGGGGATAAAAAACGGAATTTCATATTCTGGCCCCCAAAAAGACTTTACGTCACAAGCCGAAAAGCACGAAACTCCACACAGTCTACCGCACAGTACAGCCGCACAAACTTCTTTTGCAGGAACATATAAAGTATACATTGAAGAGGGCGGCAAGCGTTACCACCGCGATGAAAAATGTTCCGGCATGAAAAATCCTAAATATGTAACTTTGGAATACGCCCTAATGCAAGGCTATACAGAATGCAAAAAATGTTCACGAATTAAATAACAACCGAAGGGCAGAAGCCCCCGCATTAACTGGAAACAGTTGTGCGGGGGTTTTTCTATGCCCATTTTACTGTAAGAAGGAGGGAGCGGCGATGGCAGGCAAGGAAGATGCAATTAGAACAAAAATTGTCGTTGATGGCGAAAAGGAGTATAGGGATGCCTGCAAAGGGATAAATGCTTCCCTTCGGGAAATTGGTTCGGAAATGAAACTCGTTTCTGCTGAATTCGAGGGAAACGAAAAAAGTATTGAGGGTTTGACCGCGAAACAAGGCGTTTTGAATAAGCAGCTTGAAGAACAAAAGAAGGCCGTGGCCGCCGCAGAAGCCGCGTTAGGGAAAATGCAGGGCGCATTGGAGAAAAATGATCCTGCGCTCTTAAAAATGCAAACAAACCTAAATAATGCAAAGGCCGAAATGGTTAGAACCCAAAACGAGTTAAGTAAAACATCGGTACAGCTTGAAGCGGCTAAAAAAACAGGAAATAGTTATTCTGATTCCGTGAACGAAATTGACCGTCATTTGTCCGTGCTTGGAGCGGAATTGAAAACCGCGGCTTCTGAAATGGGGATTACTTCTAACAAAACAGAGGCATTGACAAAAAACGGTAAAATTCTTTCGCAAATTCAGGAGCAACAGGGGAAGAAAATTGAGCAACTAACAAATGCGTATAACCGCGCCGCACATGAAACGGGGGAGTTTTCCGAGGAAACTGTTTCTTTGAAACAACAGCTTGAAGGGGCGCGGCAGGAATTCAACTCGACACAAAAGCAAATAAACGAATTGAATTCAGAGCTTGCAAAAGAAACCGCGCAAGTAAGTGAAGCGGAAAAAGCCTTTACGCAATACCAGATTGCCGCAAAAGAGATTGACGGTACTTTAGGAGATTTGGCCGCCGAACTAAAAATGGTAACGGCGCAATACGCCAACAGCGAAAACAAAATTGACGGGATCACCGCGAAACAAGAGATTTTGAACAAAGCTCTTGCAGAGCAAAAGAAGAAGGTTGAACAGGCAGAAGCCGCCTATAAAACAGCGGTTCAACAGCAAGGGGCAATGTCCGAAGAGGCGCAGACGCTTCAAAGGGCTTTGACCGAAGCCCGCACGGGTATGTACGAAACCGAAAATCAGCTTGACGCGCTGAACCGGGAGCTTGAAGAAGGCACAAAGAACAGCGCGGATTTTAGCGGCGCTTTTTCCGCTATGGGAGCAGGGCTAAAAGCGATCGGCATAAGCGTTGCCGCAATCGGAACGGCTATGGTTGCGGGGATCGGGTATGCCGTGGGCTTCGCTGATGAAGTCAAAAGCGCAATGAACGATTTTGAAGCGTCAACAGGCATTGCGGAAGCGGCGGCAAAAGGTTTTGACGAAGCCATGTTGAACATCTACAACAACAACTTCGGGGAAAACATGGAGGACATAGCCGCCGCAATGTCCACGGTGGCGCAGACCGCAAAAGACCTTGATCCGGCGAACATTGAAGCAATGACGCAAAACGCCCTTATGTTGCGTGATACCTTCGGATATGACATACAAGAGCAAATGCGCGCCGTCAATATGCTTATGGATCAGTTCGGAATGTCCGGCGAAGACGCGTTTAACCTGATTGCGCAGGGCGCGCAAAACGGCCTTGATAAAAACGGGGACTTGCTGGACAGTATCAACGAATATTCCGTGCATTTCAAAACGCTTGGACTTGACGCGGAAGATATGTTTAACAGCTTCGCAAACGGCGCAAGTGCTGGCACGTTTTCCGTTGACAAGCTGGGCGACGCTGTAAAGGAATTCGGGATCAGGGTTAAAGACGGTTCGGACGGCACAATGCAGGCGTTCGCAGACATTGGAGTAAATGCAGAAGAAACCGCGGCGGCCTTTGCCGCTGGCGGGGATCAGGCGGCGAAAGCGTTTGAAGACGTGACAGCCGCCCTTTTTGCTATGGACGATCCTTTAGCACAGAACGCGGCGGGCGTTGCCTTGTTCGGGACAATGTGGGAAGATTTAGGCGTTGAGGGCATGAAGGCTTTAACAAACCTGAACGGCGAAATTAGCACCACAACAGACGCGCTTTCCGCGATAAATGCGGTAAAGTATGATGATTTTGGATCGGCAATGTCCGGTTTGGGGCGCGTCCTGAAAACAAACTTTGTCCTTCCCATAGGGCAAGAGGCATTACCCGCCCTTTCAGATTTTGTCAATGAGCTTTCGGCGGGCGCGACTTCCGCAAACGGCGATATTTCTAAAATGGCTGACACATTCGGGACAGCCCTTGCCGGATTGGTGGAAGACTTTTCGACGATCCTTCCACAGATTACAGAGTTTGCAACCGAAATTGTGTTAGGGCTGGTTGACGGGCTTGTAACAAGCCTTCCGACAATCAGCACAGCGGCGGTAGAAATGATAAACGCGATTGTGCAAGGGCTGATTGGGGCCTTGCCCGCGATTGCAGAAGCCGCAACGCAAATTATCCTTTCTTTGATCGACGGGCTTATAAGCGTTCTTCCCCTTCTTCTGGAAGGGGCGGTGCAGATTGTTCTTGCGCTGGCAAACGGGATCGGGGAAGCGTTGCCGCAGTTGTTACCGAAGATCGTTGAAGTCGTGGTTGCAATGGTGCAAACGCTGGTTGAAAATATCCCTATGTTGATCGACGCGGCATTACAGCTTATAACAGGGCTTGCGCAAGGGATTATAAACGCGGTTCCCGTTTTGGTGGCCGCGCTTCCTTCTCTGATAACGGAGTTGATTGACGGGCTTCTTTCGGCAATCCCGCAGATCATTCAAGCGGGTATTTCCCTTTTCACTTCTCTTGTACAAGCCTTGCCGCAGATTATTGAAACAATCGTTGCGGCGATCCCGCAGATTATAGAGGGGCTTATAACTGCCTTAACTGGCAGTATACCGCAGATTATTCAAGCAGGCATTGAATTATTTGTGTCGCTGATTCAGGCATTGCCGGAAATCATTGCAACGATTGTCGGGGCAATCCCGCAGATTTTGGCCGGACTGCTGACCGCCTTAACAAACAGTATACCGCAGATCATTCAAGCGGGCATTGAATTGTTTGTGTCGCTGATTCAGGCATTGCCGGAAATCATTACAACCGTTGTTACCGCAATACCGCAAATTGTTTCTTCGCTGGTGACAGCCCTAACAAACAGCATACCGCAGATTATTCAAGCGGGCATTGAATTATTTGTGTCGCTGATTCAGGCATTGCCGGAAATCATTACAACCGTTGTCGCGGCTATACCGCAAATAATCACTTCTCTTGTAACGGCTTTGGTTGGAAGTATACCGCAGATCGTACAAGCAGGCGTGCAACTGTTCGTTTCGCTGATAAAAAATCTTCCGACAATCATTGTTGAAATCGTGAAGGCCGTGCCGCAGATTGTAACGGGCATTGTGCAGGCATTTTCTAACCTACGCGGGGAGCTTATCAACGCGGGCGGCAATCTGCTTCGCGGGTTGTGGGAAGGTATCAGCGGGGCGGCGGGCTGGTTGTGGCAACAGGTGTCCGGCTGGGCTTCTAACCTTGTATCGAACATAAAGGGGTTTTTTGGCATTCACTCCCCTTCCACCGTATTTGCGGAAATCGGTTCGTATATGGGCGAAGGCGTAGGCGTGGGCTTTGGTGACAGCATGGGCGGCGTTTCTTCTGAAATGACCGCCGCAATGGGTGGCGCGGGGGAAATGACCGCCGCCGAAGCGGTGCGTTCGGTGAACGACGGCATTATATCCAACGTGGCCGCGCTGGACGGCGCGGTAACGGCCATTGTGCAACAGGTAGTAGCCGGAATGACGGCGCAGGCTGGACAATTCGGGCAAATAGGCGTAGATATGGCCGCCCGCATTTCCGAAGGCATAATAAACGGGCTGGGCAGTATAACGGGCAAGATGGCCGAAGTAATACAATCCGTTATTACGGCCTTCACCGCACAGCACGGAAGGCTGACAACGGAAGGCGTAGAAATGGACAAGGCCATAGCGTCCGGCATGGTGAACGGCATTCCGCAGATCACAGGCAAGGCCGCACAGATCGTTCAATCCATCATTACCGCCTTCACCGCACAGCATGGAAAGCTGACAACCGAGGGCGTGAACATGGACAAGGCCATAGCGTCTGGCATGGTGCAGGGTATACCGCAGATCACGGGCAAGGCCGCGCAGGTGGTTCAATCCATTATTACCGCCTTTACCGCACAGCATAGCAAGCTAACAACGGAAGGCGTGGACATGGACAAGGCCATAGCGTCCGGCATGGTGCAGGGTATACCGGAAATCACGGGCAAAATGTCGCAGATCGTTCAATCCATTGTCACAACATTAAACGGCTTCACGTCGCAGTTTACGGCGGCGGGGGAAAACATGGTGCGCGGCATTTGGCAGGGCTTTCAAAATATGTCCGGCTGGCTGGAAAGCAATGTGCGTTCTATGATGAGGCGTATTGTTGCCGCCGTGGAAGCAGAAATGCAGATCAATTCCCCGTCGAAGGTATTTGCAGGAATTGGCGCATACATGGCCGAAGGTTTAGGGCAAGGATTTGCCCGCGAAATGCGGGACGTTGAAAAGACGATCCGCACGGCCACGGCTTCCAGCGTGCCGGAAGTGAAACAGCCTTCCGGCAGGGTGAACCGCAATGAGCGGGGCGGCGGCGTTCAGGTGGTGCAAAACATCTATGCCAATGAAACGAGCTATGCACAGCAACAGCGGGAGGCCGCAAAGCAATTCCGCATGATCGCGCGGGAGGTAATGGCGTAATGGCAAGGAAGATCGAAATACTGACATATACGAATGAGCGTGGGGAAAGCGTAGCCTTTTCCCACGCTTCCGTTTACCACACGAACAGCGTTAGCGGCCTTTCTGACGTTCGCAACGCAATTTACAGCATAAACAGCATGGGGCAGGACGGCGACACCTATTTAGGCAACCGCATAGAAAGCCGCGAAATTGAGATTGTGGGCAGTATCAAGGAGCGGAACAAGGATCAAATGCGGGAATACCGCCGCAGGCTGAACCGCGTTCTAAACCCGCAGTACGCCGCCACGCTGACATATCAGTACGGCGATTTTGTGCGGGTGATTGATTGCAAGGTTGACAACGCGCCCGTGTTCACGCGCAAGGCCATTTTTCAGGACTTCACAATACAGCTTCTTTGCCTTAATCCGTTTTGGAGGAAGGAGAGCAAGACGCGGGACGATATAGCAACGTGGATCGGCGGGCTGGAATTCCCCGTTGAGATCGTGCCGGGGTGGGAAATTGGGTATAGGCAACCTTCCTTGATCGTGAACGTGTATAACGACGGGGACGTGCAGGCCGGAATACGCGTGGAGTTCCGCGCGCTGGGCATGGTGACAAACCCCGCCCTTTTGAACGTGGACACGCAAGAATTCATCAAGCTAAATTACACGATGGAAGCAGGCGACACGCTGACCGTTTCCACGGGCTACGGGGAAAAAGAAGTAACCTTGAAGCACGGCGGCATTGTAACGGACGCGTTCCGCTATCTGGACGTGGACAGTTCATATTTGCAACTTTCTGTTGGGGATAACCTTTTCAGATATTCCGCAGAAGGAAACCTTGAAAATCTGGAAGTGTCCATATACCACGATGATCTATATTTGGGGGTGTGAGGCGTGGAGCTTTACATATATGACCGAAACATGATCCTTCAAGGGGTGATTGACGAAATTTCTTCCCTTATCTGGACGCGGCGGTATTGGGCGGCAGGGGAATTCAAATTGCTTGTGCCGTTCACAGAAAGGCACGTTGCCCTTCTGATTAAAAACCGCCTGATTTTGAAGCGTGGGGACACGGAGGCCGCGGAAATCCGCTATGTGAACATAAGCAAGAATTCGCAGGGCCTTGAAGAAATCGAAGTGCAGGGCAAATTTATCACGCAATGGATCGGAAAGCGCATTGTGCGCGATCAGATCACAGCAACGAGCGGGACACAGGATATTCTATACCGGATTGTCCGCGAAAATATCATTTCCCCGCGGGTGGTCGCCCGCAAAATTCCGAATATCCTTCTTGATCCGCTGGACGTGGACACGGGAAGCGGGAAAATCAATTATACGTCCGAAGCCTTTATAAATGCGCTTCTGGCGGTGGAAACGGCGGCAAAGGCGGCAAAGCTGGGCTTCCGTTCACGTTCGGATGTGCGCGCGGGAAAGCACTATTTCAGCGTCTACGCTGGCCGCAACCTGACCGCGGATCAGACAGAAAACCCGCCTTGTATCTTTTCGCAGGAATTCGACAATATCACAGAGCAGGAATACACAAACAGCGTTGAAAACCTGAAAACAACCGCATACGTGGGCGGCGAAGAGGTAGAACCGCGGGTTGTGGCCGAAGTAGGCGGCGGCGCGTCCGGCCTTGACCGTGAAGAAATCTTTGTAAACGCAACGGATATTACGAAGGTTTACACGGACAGCACGCAAACGGAGATTACGCGCACGGACGCGGAATATTTGGCTTGCCTCTTGGAGCGGGGCGCGTCGGAGCTGGAACAATACGCCGAAACGTTGAGTTTTTCCAGCAAGATCAACACGCACGCAAACCTGAAATACCGCGAAGACTACGACTTAGGCGACAGGGTAACGTGCGTAAATAAACGGTGGGGTATCAAGATCAACGTTCGTATTACCGAAGTGTCCGAAACATACCAACAGAACATTGAGGAAATCGACATTACCTTTGGTGAGAGCTTGCCCGCCCTGCTTACACAGATACGGCAAATTGCAAAGTAAAGGGGTGAAAACATGGAAAAATCAAGTTTTTTCAATTCCGTTTCCCATGATCGCGTATACCGTGCTGAGGAATGGGCCGAATACTTCGCTTCTTTTATCGGCAACGGCGTGTTCCCCGTCCCGTCAAACAATCTTCAAGTTGTGGCGGGTTCGGGAATGGTTGTGACCGTGAAGGCAGGCAAGGCATGGATCAACGGCTATTTCTATTACAACACGGGCGATCTTTCCCTTACGCTTCCGGTTGCGGATGGCGTTTTGAACCGGATTGATCGAATTGTTGTGCGCTGGGACTTGACGGAAAGGTTAATTTCCGTTGTGGTGAAGTCTTCCACGCCTTCCGCGTCGCCCACGCCGCCCGCGTTGCAGAGGGACGCGGACGCATACGAATTGTGCCTTGCGGACATTACAACGGGCGCAGGCGTTACGGCCATATCGCAGGCTGTCATAACGGATCGCCGCCTTGATCCTTCCCTTTGTGGAGTGGTGGCGGGCGTGGTGGATCAGATAGACACCACCGCGTTTAATGCACAGCTTCAAGCGTGGTTCACGGACTACAAGGCACAGAGCCTTGAAGAGTTCAACGATCTTGTGTCCTATATGGAAAGTTTGGAGCTTTTGGGGGATCAGCAGTATAACGCCCTGCAAGCCTACATGAACGCGTTTAAGCTGGAAGCGGAAAACGACTTCAACGCATGGTTCGCTTCGGTGAAGAACGTGCTTGACGAAGACACCGTAGGCCATTTAGTGAACATGATACAGAGCAACACCGCGCGCATTGAGTTGATCGAAGCCGTGCTTTTCAATGACATAACGGCAAACCCGTTCTTGATCCTCTTTGATGATTTGGACGGCGTGGTATCAACGGGCGTATGGAATGCGGCGTTGCGCCGGATCGAATGTTGACGCGGTGCGCTTGCACGGGCGCGGAATTATCGTGCATAATCGGCAACATCTTCACAGAGCTTCGCCCGCCGTGCGAAATGTGCGGCGGTTCGGCGGCGGTGGTGCTATGCGGCGTTACGCCGTCCGGCCACGCGGCCACGCTGACAATCACGGCGGCGGGCTTCGATTTTGAGGGGTGCGCCGAAGATACCGCGCTTTTAGAGCGGATCAGGAAAGGACGGTGCTTGAATGCAGGGGCAGGAACGGGAACGCAAGGAGCCTTCCGAATTCAACGTGATTGTGAAGGCGAAAGACCTTGTAAAGCACACCTTCACGATCACCAACAGCACGGAGCGTTACCCGAAGAAATACCGCTTTACGCTGGTGAACCGCATTCAGGATAAAGCGGTTGACATATACGAAATGACGCTTGAAGCGAACGAATTAGATTTGCGGCAAGCGGACGAATTCAGACAACGGCAGAGGCTTCAAGCGCGGGCAATGACCTATTGCAAGGAGCTTCTATTTTTTATTGAGCTTTCGCACGAAATGGGCTTTATTTCAATGAAAAGTTGCGATTATTGGTCGAAACTGGTTCTTGATGTAAAGTACATGGTGGCCGCGTGGAAGAAGCGGGACAAAACGAGAGCTTAGAAAACCGTTTGGGGAACACTTTGTAGGTTCTTCTTTTCCTTTTGCACGCCCCGCCGCCGAATTCCGGCAATTCGTACAACGTGCGCAATGTCAATTCTTCGGGCGCGCTGAACAACAACAACGCGTACAACGGCAACAGGGGCGTGCGCCCGCTTCGGTGGATCATTCGACAGAGTAGGCCGCAGGCCGAAAACACAATACCACCATCAAAGGAAAGTGTTTCCCTTCCCTGCTATCCACAGCAGGGATAAATACAAGATTGCCGATACCGGAGCATAGCCGCAGGGCTTGGCCGAGGTTACACACGGCAAGGAGCTTTTTTATAAATGACGGACTTTGAAAAAGTATGGAATTTTGAAAATCTATACCGCGCATACCGGAAGGCACGGCGCGGCAAACGCTGGAAGGGAGCGGCGGCGAAGTTTGAAGTAAACTTGCTGGAAGCCTTGCACCTTTTAAGCGCGCAGTTACGGGCGAAAACTTACCGCCTTTCACCATATAACACGTTCAAAGTGTATGAGCCGAAAGAACGCATTGTAATGTCGAACAGCTACAAAGACAAGGTTGTGCAACACGCCCTATGCGACAACGTGTTAGGGCCGCGGGTTTTGCCGTCCTTCATCAAGGATAATTACGCGTCGCAGGAAGGCAAAGGAACACACTTCGGGCTTGAACGTCTGGAAGAGTTCATGCGGCGGTTTTACCGGAAGAAGGGCGTTGACGGCTGGGTGCTGAAAGGCGACATTCGCAAATACTTCTATTCGATCAGGCATGACGTTTTGAAGGAGCTTGTGCGGAAATATGTTGACGATCCCGAATGCGTGTGGTTGCTGGACATGATTATAGACAGCACGGAAGGCAACGTAGGAATTCCGATCGGCAATCAATCTTCACAGCTTTTCGCCCTGCTTTATCTTTCGCCGCTGGATCACTTCATCAAGGAAAAATTGGGCGTGAAATTCTATGGCCGCTATATGGACGATTTTTATTTGATCCATGAAGACCGGGAATATTTGCGCTATTGCTGGAAGGAGATTGAACGGCGTGTAAATGAAATGGGGCTTTCCCTGAATGAGAAAACGGCTATATATCCGTTGAAGAACGGAATTGATTTTTTAGGCTTCCATACATATTTGACGGAAACGGGCGGGGTGATCCGCAAGGTACGCCGGAAGTCAAAGAGCAACGCCCGCCGCAAGGTGAAGAAATTGTGCGGGCTGATGGAGGCCGGGAAGATTGAGCCGGACGCGGTAAAGCAATCATACCAGAGTTGGCGCGGCCACGCGGCAAAAGGGAATTGCTATCACTTGATCCGGAACATGGATCAGCATTTTAACAAATACTTCAACAAGGCCGCCGCCGCGCTGAAAGAGCGTGACGGCGGTTCAATTTCAGAAAAGGAGGAATGAAGGAATGTCAAAGGCTTTAAGTTCGCTTGCCGTAGGCGCAACGATCGAAGTTCCCGTGAAAGCGGCGTTTCAATCCTTTTTAGGACAAAAGGTTGTCTTCAAGGTTGCGGACAAAAATCATTCAGGCTATCCGGCAAATTCCGTAACGCTGATTACTGACAAAATCCCGTTTTTGCTGGCGTTTGACGCGATCGAGGCAAGCAACAGCGACGGCAACCGGAAGCAGTACGGCAATAACCGCTATTTGTACGCAAACCTTCTTCAATGGCTGAACAGCACAGCGACGGCGGGGACATGGTACAGCGCGAAGCACAGCGCGGACGCGCCGCCAACGGCGGCCAATGTTTGGAGTAGTCACAATGCGTATTCCGACAAGGCGGGCTTCCTTGCAATGCTTGATGATCGCTTTGTCGCCGCCCTGCTGGAAACAACGGTAACGGTGGCAAAAAACACCGTTACGGACGGCGGGAGCTACGAAACCGTAAAGGCGAAAATGCACCTTCCGTCAACTACGGAAGTAGGGCTTGCAAACGAAAACAACATTGCCGAAGGCGTGAAGCTGGCCTTGTTTTCTGACAACACAAGCCGCCTTGCATACCCGACAGCGGAATGCGTGAAAAACAGCACGTACACGAACAGCAGTTTGAATGCTTCGGCGGCTTGGTATTACTGGCTTCGCACGCCGTATTCCGGCAATTCGTACTACGTGCGCTATGTCTATTCTTCGGGCGCGCTGCTCAGCAGCAACGCGGACAGCGGCTACCGGGGCGTGCGCCCGCTTTGTAATCTTAATTCTTCAATCTTGGTATCTGACAGCACCAACGCAAAGGGGAATTATGAATTTCAATGGAACGCCGCGCCGTCTACACCGTCCGGCATTTCCGTTCCGGCGAATTGTTACAGCGGGCAGAAAATCGCGGTATCGTGGGGAGCTTCCACCGATCCGGAGGGCGACGCGATCACCTATATTTTGGAGCGCGCCACAAACAACGGAAGTTATACACAGGTGGCGGCGACAGCCGCCCGCACATTTGAAGAAAATGTGCTGACAAGCTGGAACACAGTAAAATACCGCGTGAAGGCGCGGGACAGCGTGGGCAACGAAAGCGCATATATCACTTCCAGCCCGTCCGCGGTGATCCACAATCAGCCGCCCACAATTTCCGGGCAGAACGCCGATCTTGGAGTGAAGCGAGAGGGCTTTTCTTATGCCTACACCGTGGACGATCCGGACGGCGACATAGTGACCGTAGTTGAAAAGGTGGACGGAAAGACCTTGAAGACGCACACGCCAACGCTTGGGCAGTCTGTAAACCTGACGTTGGCCGGGAATGATTTTACGTCGCTGACGAACGCGGCGCACACAATCACGATCACGGCCACGGACAGCGCGGGAAATTCGGCGGTGCGCACGCTGACCTTCACGAAGGCGATCAACGGCTTTGTAATCTATCTTTCCGCGCCGCTGGAAGCGGTGCAACAGCCGAAGCGGGCGAATGTGGTTGTTACGCGGAACATTCCCGCGGGCGGCACGTTCAAAGTGGAAGTGACAAACAATCCCTTCGATCCTTCCCCCGCGTGGGAGGATTGCACGAACGCGGTTTTGCAGGGCGTGGCGCACGTCTTCGAGAACACGGAAAACGCGGCGGTGCAGTACGGCCTAAACGTCCGCGTGACCGTGGGCCGCGGCGAAGCCCTTTCCGAATGCTGGGTATCTTCGATTGGGGGTAATTTTGAATGAGCGTGACACACAGGCCGGACAAGCCGGACGGCACGGCAGAATTGAAGAAGGAGCTTCGGGAAGTGAAGGCGGCGGGCGACAGCACCGCCGCCCTTCTTTCCCTTTCCTTCAAGGCGCAGATCGTTCAAGACCGCGCCGCAGGAACGGGGGCCATTTCTGATGAAATGATCCTTGCTTCGGCGGCGGTGGTGGATTATCCGGAATTCATAGATAATCACGCCTATAACACCGTGGGCGAGATTATAAAGGCGGGCGGCCTCTTGTATGAGATCGTCGCCCCGCACACGTCGAATGCAGAAGCCTTTCCCGTGGCAACTACCTTCGCATATTACCGCCTTGTGGAGCTGGCGCACACGGGGGCGGCAGATGATCCGATCCCATACCCTGAAACGGCGGGCGTAGTGGTGGACGTGAAGAGCGGCCTATATTACAGCTACAAAGGCGCGGTTTACAAGGCGGCGGGCGATATGCCGAATTGCGTATACCCGCCTGACACGCCGGGTATGTGGCAATGGGAACGGGTGGAAAGGGGGTGAAACCGTGGAACAGGTTTTAACGGTGCTTTCGGCAGTTAGTACGGTTTGCGCAATCGTCTTCGGATATATAGCATTTGTCCGTAACCGCGACAAAGACCAGACGGACGAAGCGAAGAGCGACGCGACGGTATTAACCGAAATCGGCTATATCAAAGGCGGGATTGATGATATTAAAGCCGAACAGAGGGAACAGAGGAAAAACAACATGGAGTTTATAGAACGGCTGGTTGCCGTGGAAGCGTCCGCGAAGCAGGCGCACAAGCGGCTTGACACGCTGGAAGGCCACGTAAACAAGGAATAGGGGTGCAGAGTATGAGCAACAGCAATTTGATTTGTTACACCAAAATTTCACCGAACAAGACAAGCCCGCGAAATCACAAGATCGACACCATTTCTATTCATTGCATGGCGGGCGATCTTTCCGTTGAAACGTGCGGGAACGTCTTTGCGCCGTCTTCGCGGGAGGCTTCCAGCAACTACGGGATCGGGAGCGACGGGCGCATTGCAATGTATGTTGAGGAAAAAGATCGTTCGTGGTGTACTTCTTCCGCGTCCAATGACAACCGGGCCGTTACGATCGAGGTTGCGAACGACGGCGGCGCAGAAACGGGGTGGCACGTGTCCGACAAGGCATATAAAGCCCTGCTTGACCTTGTGACGGACATTTGCCGCCGAAACGGGATCAAGCGGCTTCTTTGGAAGGGTGACAAGGCTTTGATCGGACAGGTGGACAAGCAGAACATGACCGTTCACCGCTGGTTTGCGGCGAAGGCGTGTCCCGGCGATTATCTGTATAACCTTCACGGGCAGATTGCCGCAGAGGTAAACAAGCGGCTGGGCGCGTCGCAGGAAACGCCCGCCCCCGTGCCGAAGCCGAAGACGCTTTACCGTGTCCAGATCGGCGCATACAGCGTCAAGGCCAACGCCGAAGCCTGCTTGCAGAAGGCAAAGGCCGCGGGCTTCGCGGACGCGTTCATAGTGGAGGAAAGCAAGGGGCAGGCCGCCGCCCCCGCCCCGCAGATCACAGAGGGAAGCACGGTGCGCGTGAAGGAAGGTGCGAAGACCTACACAGGCGGGGGGCTTGCCTCTTTCGTCTATGGCCGCGATCATACCGTGAAAGAAATTTCCGGCGATCGCGCCGTTATCACCTTCGGCGGCGTGGTGGTGGCCGCAGTCAAGCTGGCCGATCTTACGCTTGTATGAGCGTATGCGGATAAATAAAGAAAGCGAGGATTTGACAACATGAACAACGCAACTATTCTTCTGGTAGTGCTGGCCGCGGTGCTGGCGGTATTCGGCGGGCTGGCCGTGGTGATCCCGCGGCTGGTAAAGAAGGGCATTGACATTTCCGGCGTGCTGGTTGGCACAGGGACGGTGCTTGAAACCGCGGACACGGTGGTTGATACCCTGCAAGAGTTCTTCCCCGATGTTCCCGCCTTCGCCCTGATTGACAAGGTGATCGGCTGGGCGCAGAAGGGGGCAGAGGCCGCGGAACAGCTTTATAAAACAAGCAAAATCGAAGAGGCACAGCGGAAAGACGAAGCGACGCGGCTTGTGTATGAGTTTATCGCCGCGGCGGGGGTGGAGCTTGACAGCAACATGAAGAAAATTGTTGATGGCGCGATCGAAGCCGCCGTTTTCGCCCTTCCGAAGACGCACACGGAACAGCATACATAAAGCCCCGCCCCTGCTGGCCGTTCGCTTCGGCGGCGGGGGATATTCTTTAAGGGAGGTTGCACACCATGAGCGAAAAGCAGAGTACCACGCGGAAGAAACCGGGCCGGAAGCCGAAGACCGCCCCGCCCGTCGAGCGGGACAAGGCAGAAGAGCCGCAGGCCGCGCCCTCCGCAGTTGCAGAAACGGGCAACGCTTCGGAGCCTTCCCCGCCCGTAGGCGGCGGCAGTAACGAAACCGCCGAAGCCGATAACGGAAACAGCGGGGACGCTGGCGAAAGCGGCGGCGATCCGGCACAGATGGAACCGGACGCGACCGCCGCGGAAGGCTGGACGGTTGCCCGCGTCTTAAAAATCACAAAGCCGCTTATGAAAGGCGAAGACGTGAAGGCCCTGCAAGCCGCCTTGATCGCCCGCGGGTATCATTGCGGGCCGTCCGGTGCAAGCGGCATATATGAGCGCAACACAGCTTATGCCGTGCGGTGCTTTCAGGCCGCAAACCGTCTTATTGTAGATGGTAAGGCCGGACGCTTCACCGTGGCCGCGCTGGGCGGCACGTGGAACGGGTAACGCCCGCCCCATTCACTAAACGCATAGAGAAGCCCCCATGCTGGCCGTTATCGGCTGGCATGGGGGCTTTTTTCGTTTGTGTGGGGTTGATTGCTGGACGCGCGCCTATTTTTCAAAATTCGGCGGCTTTTGTCAACCTTCCTTCCGGAAACGCAAAATAATTTCCGCGCCGTAGTTGCGGCCTTCACCGCCGCCGTATACTTCTATGTTTGTGATCCCTTCACAACGGGAAAAGTTTTCTTGCACATAGGAAACATATTCGGCGGGAATGTTCCCTATTTGTTCGCCGTTGACATAAACGCCGAAGGCGGGTGCGCCTTCCCATTCTTCCCTTTGCAATGTCAATTCCATATTGCCCTTGTCAAAGGGTTCGTCTTTGAAGTGGATCTTGCGAAGGATTGTTTGACGGCTTTTGCGCCCATTCTTAAAGGTTACGCCCGCAACCTTTACCCGCAGGAAATCAAAACCGTTTTGGGTATATTGCGGGGGCTTCTTATCTGTTACGATAGGCGGTGCGCTGGGAATAGCGGCGGGGGCCGCCGCGGGCTGGGCTTCCGGTTGTTTTGGGATGGGCGGCGCGTTAGTAATCGGCGGCACATTTGGCATTGAGGACTTCGGCGCGGCTTTCTTTTTCCGCAGGCCCACAAAGAAGAGTACCGCGGCAATTCCGATCCCGCACACGCCTTCCGCTATTTCACCTTTTCCGAAGAACGGCAGGGAACACAGCAGGAAGAGCGCGGCAACGCCCCATAGGATGATTGTTGACTTTTTCATTGTTTGAATAGCTCCTTTCATGTTTTGGCAACGGGCCGAAACGCGTTTGCATTCTGACCTTTAACACGATTATACATCAAAAATGCGTTAAAGTAAAGAATAGTGCTGATTTTTAACACAGAAAGGGGCGGCGGTATGCGTGAAAATATATGACTTTCACGGGAAGAAAAATGTTTCCGGCGACAGAATACGGGAAGCGCGTCTAAAACGGAGGCTTACACAAGAAGGCCTTGCGGCAAAGTTGCAGATCGAAGGCGTAATTATGGAGCGGGACAGCGTTTCCAGAATGGAGATCGGCACACGATTTGTGACGGACTATGAATTGATGGTGCTTTCTAAAGTGCTGGGCGTGTCACTGAAATGGCTTGTAGGGATGGAAGAATGAAAAAGCGGCGGGAAATCCCGCCGTTTCTGCATTTTTCGCATTTATTTTTCTGAAAGCTATTGACATATACACATTTATTGTGTATAATAGAAACATAGGAGGGCGGGACATGAAAACAAAAGACCTCATAGCATTATTGGAAAAGAATGGTTGGAAGTTCAAACGACACGGCGCAAATCACGATATATACGTGAAAGGGAAAGAACGTGAAAGCGTGGTACGGCACAGGGAAACGGACGAAGAATTAGCAAGGGCAATCATACGGCGGCGGGAGCTGAAATAAGCTCCCGCCATACGGATAACAATATATCATAGAATAATTTGGGAGGTATTCACATGAAAGCGGCATATCCTATTATTATGAGCAAAGGCGAAAAATATATCATTGTATTTGTGCCTGACTTTAACATCAACACGCAAGGGACAGATTATGCGGACGCTATGGAAATGGCACGGGACGCAATCGGAATTATGGGAATT
The DNA here is from genome assembly GCA_947644595.1 of uncultured Clostridia bacterium. GTDB lineage: Bacteria > Bacillota > Clostridia > Oscillospirales > Oscillospiraceae > HGM13010. The sequence continues at coordinate 233,077 of CANSAE010000001.1, read as the reverse complement.
GATATGGAAGATGAAAAAGAGGCGATCCCGCGCCCTTCTAACGTTACCGAAATTTCAAAGCAACATGAAGAAGACGTTATAACGCTGGTAGATGTGGATTTTTCGGACTATCGCAGGAAGAACGATATGCGGACGGTACGCCGCAATGTTTCCTTGCCTTCTTGGTTGAATGCGGAAGCAGACAAAGCGGGCGTGAATGTATCGGCTATCCTTCAAGCGGCATTGAAGAAGGAATTACAAATAACGGAGCGATAAACAGACACAGGCGCAGGGGGCGGGAAACCGCCCCCCATTTTTTATTTTTGGAGGTTTACAGTATGGGACATTGTTTCAGTCATTTAACAAAAACAGACCGCTATAAACTGGAAGCCGCTTTGCTGGCAAAGGAAAAGCCGCAGGCAATCGCGGATCGGTTGCACGTCCACGTAAGCACTATTTATCGGGAAAAGAACCGCGCCCGCATGACACAGCTAACAACCGATCTTGTTGAAGAAGATCGGTATAATCCCGACGAAGCGGATCGGCGTTACCGTGAAAACCTGAAAGCAAAGGGCGCAGGCTTGAAAATAGGGAACGATCATGCCCTTGCGGAATATCTGGAAGAGAAGGTGATGGAAGAAGGATATTCCCCCGCCGCCGCTCTTGCGTCCATTGAAACAGAAGGGAAAGAGTTTTCAACAAGTATATGCGTAAGCACATTTTACAGCTACATAGAAAAGGGCGTTTTCCTTCACCTGACAAACGCAGACTTGCCGGAAAAACCGAAGCGCAAGCGGCCATACCACAAAGTTAAAACTGTGAAGCGCGCCCCGAAGGGCGAAAGCATAGAGAAACGTCCCGCCGAAGTGGACACGCGGGAAGACGTGGGACATTGGGAAATGGACACCGTATATTCTAAAAAGAAGAGTTCAAAGAAAGCCCTTCTTGTTCTGACCGAAAGAAAAAGCCGCCTTCCAATTATGGAGCTAATGCCGGATCGGACGGCTGAAAGCGTGGTTGCCGCCCTTGACCGTATAGAAAGGCGTTTCGGTTCGCGCCTATTCCGGAAACTGTTTCGCACGATCACCGTTGACAATGGCGGGGAATTTGCGGACGTGGAGCGGCTGGAACGTTCCGCGCTGACAAAGGGCAGTCGCACGAAGGTTTACTATTGTCACCCATACAGCAGTTACGAGCGGGGAAGCAACGAGAACGAAAACAAAATGATACGGCGGCACTTCCCAAAAGGAACGGACTTCGGGAAAGTGACCGCCGCAGAAGTCAAGCGCGCGGAAAGCTGGATTGCAAACTATCCACGTAAAAATTTAGGTTGGAAAACGTCTGAAATGATCTTCCGTGAAGCCGTCGCCGCCCTTTGAAAAAAATATTTCAAATTTTTTCGCATTTACTCTTGACATTTTTGATCCAAAATAGGTTTCAGCAAAATCAATTTTAGAGACTGAAAATACTTTCCCGTTGAGATACTCCAACACTCCAGCATCAGTTGTAAAATTGAATACCAGCTTATACGAATACAGCGCCTGCCCGGAGGTCTCGCCGAACTGCTTGTTTTTGCGCTCACTGCCGTATTTTCCGTCGCCCAAAAGCGGCCATCCGGCGTCCGCCATTTGCGCCCTGATTTGATGGGTGCGCCCGGTGAGCAACTCACATTCCACCAGCGACAGGCCGTTTTTCGTTTGCAGCACCCGGTACTTCGTCTGAGACAGTTTCGCGCCCGGTTCGGGTTGATGCTTCACATAGACCTGATTTTTCTTTGCGTCCTTAAAAATATAGCCGCTCAAAGTTCCCTCCGCCGGGACCGGTTTGCCGTGGACGATGCAAAGATAGTATTTCTCAATTTCCCGGTCTTTGATTTTCTGGTTCATGATGCGCAGGGCCTCTGCGGTTTTGGCGGCGATGACAATGCCGCCGGTGTTCCGGTCAATGCGGTTGCACAGAGCAGGCGCAAAAGAATATTCTTCTCGGGGGTTCCATTCGCCTTTTTGATAAGCGTAGGCTTGGATGTTGGCAATGAGGGTGTTGTAATCCCACTGCCCGGCACTGTGGCACAGCACTCCCGGCTTTTTATCCACCAGCAGAATATTTTCATCTTCGTATACGATACTCAGCCGGGGAGTAGAGACCTTCAGGTAGGAATTCTCCTCCCGGGGCTTTTCAAAAAACTCATCGTTGATATATAATTGCAGTGTATCCCCCAGCATCAGCCGATAGTCTCGCTTTGCGCTTTTGCCGTTTACTTTGATGCGCTTCAATCGGATATATTTTTGCAGCAGAGATTCCGGCAGCAGAGGGACGGCTTTCCCTACAAAGCGGTCCAGACGCTGCCCCGCGTCATTTTTTTCAATGGTAAATTCTTTCAAGGGGTTTGCCTCCCGGATGGATCAATGATATTATTATGTTAGAAAACTGCAATTCTGTCAATCATTGATTTTGAAACTGACCCTCTATTGACTTTTACAGAAATTTAGGGTAATATCTTATAAAATTTCACGGATTTTCGGCGAAATGATGTTGACAATGGAAACTTATTCTATTATAATACTTGAGCGACTGTATAAGGAAGCATTGTTATGAAGTTGAATCTGCGCAAAATCATAGAGGTGCCGGGAGGGCGGGTTCCGTTTTCCTGTGTACTTCCGGTGGACGGATTGGAACATCCGTCTGTGATAGCATATGATGGTCCTCTACTGGCAGAAGGTGCGGTGGTGAACACCGCCGGGACATTGACGCTGATGGGAATGATTGCGGCAAAATACCGCTGTGTCTGTGACCGTTGCGGTGCGCAGTTTGATCGGGAAAAGTCGGTAACGGTAAACGCCGGCATCGCAGTAGACGAATCGGAAGAGGACCTGTTCCAGATGGAAGAGGATACGATCGATTTGGATGAAATTCTGTATACATGCTTTGTACTTGATATGGAAGCAAAGGTGCTTTGTAAGCCTGACTGTAAGGGCTTGTGCGCCGGGTGCGGGGCAAACCTCAACCATGAGGAATGCACCTGCAAAAAGGAAATTGATCCAAGATGGGCTGTGCTTGAGCAGCTTTTGGATAAAACGGAGAATTGAGGCTGCTCAAAACAGCTAAAAGGATTAGGAGGTGTCACAATGGCTGTCCCTAAAAGTAAAGTATCTCGTCAGAGAAGAGATAAAAGACGTTCTTCCCACTGGAAGCTGGAAGAACCCGCAATCGTAAAGTGCTCCTGCGGCGCGTATAAGATGCCCCATCGTGTCTGCAAGACCTGCGGCAAGTACAATGGCCGTACTGTCCTGAACGTTGAGGTTGACTAAGAACATGAAGCTTGAGAAGAAGGCCACTGGCCTTCTTCTTTTGCATTTTACCGGAAGGAGGGAATTCTATGAGCAATACCATCATCAAATCCATTTCACCCCATAGCCCCATAGTAAAGAAGGCCTTGCCCGGAGATTGTTTGGTGTCTATTAACGGCAATCCCATCACGGATGTACTGGATTATATGTATTATTCATACGATGCCCACCTGACCGTAGAGTTTCGTGACGCAAAAGGAACGTGTCGTACGGTGACCGTCCATAAGCGGGAGGGAGAGGACCTGGGGCTGGATTTTGAGGATTATCTCATGGATTGCCCCATGGAATGCACGAATAACTGTGTGTTTTGTTTCGTGGACCAAATGCCCCCCGGGATGCGAAAATCCTTGTATTTCAAGGACGATGATGCCCGAATGAGCTTTCTTACCGGCAGCTATATCACCTTGACCAACCTTACAGACCGGGAACTTCAAAGAATCTGTGATTTGAAGATCAGTCCGGTGAATGTCTCGGTGCACACAACAGACCCGCGCCTGCGGGCTGAGATGATGGGGAATCTGGCAGCGGGAGAAATTATGGAACGCATCCGGAAACTGGGCGATGCGGGAATCACCATGAATTGTCAGGTGGTATGTTGCCCCGGCTATAATGATGGTGAGCAGCTGCTGAACACCATCCATGACCTGGCCGCCTGCTATCCTCAAGTGGCGAGTGTTGCGGTGGTTCCGGTAGGCTTGACGAAATACCGTTCCGGCCTGGCTCCGCTGAAAGCATTTGACGCAGACGGAGCGGGGAAAACCATTGATTTAGTGGAAGGCTTTGCCTCCCAATGCCAAAGCTATTACGGCAGCAAAATTGTCTACTGTTCCGATGAATTTTATATTATGGCCGGCCGGACATTGCCAAAGGACGACTATTACGAAGACTATGCCCAATTGGACAATGGTGTAGGGATGCTCAGACTGCTGAAAACAGAGTTTGATGCTGCGTTGATGCTCGTTGATCCCGACGAGGGCGATGGTGTTCCTTTTTCCATTGCTACCGGTACCGCTGCCGGACCATATATTCAAAAACTGTTAATGACAGCTATGGAAAAGTGTGGTAACATAAAAGGGAAGGTATTTTCCATTGAAAATGACTTTTTCGGACATGCTATCAACGTGGCCGGACTCATAACCGGTTGTGACCTGATTGCGCAGCTCAAAGGGAAAGATTTGGGAACACGCCTCTTGATCCCGCAAAATATGCTGCGCCACGGAGAAACGGTGTTTCTGGATGACGTTACAATTGAGGATGTGGAACAGGCACTGCGTGTGACGGTTGTACCGGTCCCTCAAGATGGCGCTGAACTGCTGTTTGCCATGCTCAATGAAGAATAAAGGAGGCAGGTGGAATGTCAAAACCTCTGGTTGCCATTGTGGGCCGTCCCAATGTGGGAAAGTCCATGCTGTTCAATAAATTGATCAACAAACGCGTCTCCATCGTAGAGGATACCCCCGGTGTTACCCGGGACCGTATTTATGAAGAGTGCGATTGGAATGGACGTACGTTCGACTTAGTGGATACCGGCGGCATTGAGCCGACCACGGACAATGAGATCCTCCTTTTCATGCGGGAGCAGGCGCGCATTGCCATCGACTCTGCGGATGTGATTGTGTTGGTGACAGACATTACAACAGGCGTCACGGCGGCGGATAAGGACGTGGCGAATATGCTTTTGCGCTCCAAAAAGCCTGTGGTCCTGGCGGTAAATAAAGCGGATTCCACAGGCACAGTAGACCCAACGTTGTACGAATTTTATTCTCTGGGCTGCGGGGACCCGATTCCAGTGTCTGCTGTTCATGGTCACGGCACCGGCGATCTGCTGGATGCTTGTATGGAGCACTTCCCGCCGGAAAGTGAGACGGAAGAAGCCGATGATACTATCAAAGTGGCTATTATCGGAAAACCCAATGTGGGCAAGTCCTCTCTGACCAATTTGATTCTGGGAGAAAAACGGGTCATTGTCAGTGACGTGGCCGGAACCACCCGGGATGCTATTGACTCTCGTGTAGAAAATGAATACGGTAAGTATGTTTTTATTGATACTGCCGGCATCCGCCGCCGCTCCCGTGTAGATGACCGGGTGGAAAAATTTTCCGTGATGAGGGCGCAGATGGCCATTGAGCGGGCAGATGTGTGCTTGATTATGATCGATGCCCGGGAAGGCGTCACAGAGCAGGATACGAAAATTGCCGGATTGGCCCATGAAGCCGGGAAGGCATCTGTTGTGGTGGTCAATAAGTGGGATTTGATCGAAAAGGATTCCAAGACTATGGACAGTATGCGCAAGGATATCCAACGGGATTTGAGCTTTATGAGTTATGCGCCAATCCTGTTTATCTCGGCCCTCACTGGTCAGCGGACAAGCCGTATCTTTGAATTGGTGAATTTTGTCAATGATCAAAGCGCCATGCGGATCACCACAGGGATGTTGAACAATGTTTTGGCGGATGCGCAGGCAAGGGTCCAGCCGCCTACAGATAAAGGACGGCGGCTGAAAATTTATTATATGACGCAAACGGGCATCAAGCCGCCTAATTTCGTGATATTCTGCAACAGCCGGGAACTGTTTCATTTCTCCTACCAACGATACATTGAAAATCAGATTCGTGCAGTCTTTGGCTTGGAGGGGACACCGATTCGTATGGTCATCCGGCAAAAGGGGGATAAAGAGGGATGATGACGCTTGCACTGGTAGCCACGGCGATTGCGTCTTATTTGCTTGGCAGTATCAACGGGGCAATCATTGCCTCCAATCTTGTGTTTCACGATGATGTGCGAAAGTATGGAAGCCACAATGCAGGGCTAACGAATTTTTACCGGAATTACGGTGCCAGCGGGGTTGCCATCGTTTTGATGATTGATATCGGCAAAACTGCCGTTGCCATTTACTTGGGCCGGTTCCTGATGGGCTTTTTTGATGCTGGGGATATTGGAATGCTGTTTGCGGACCTTTGCTTGGTGCTGGGGCACATGTTCCCGGTATTTTATCAGTTCCGGGGAGGGAAAGGCGTTATGTGCGCGGGAATTGCGCTGTTTTTCATCGACTGGCGGATGGGCATCTTTTGTGCCATCATCTTTGTAGCAGTGATTGCGATTTCCCGGTATGTTTCCTTAGGGTCCATTGTCACCGCGGCGGTATTTCCCATTGCGGTGCTCCTTACCCGGCACGGAATGCTGTGTGCGGGCCTTGCGCTGGTCATTGCGGTGCTGGTGATTGCAAAGCACCATGAGAATATTACCCGTTTACTGAATCATGAGGAATCCCGGCTGGAGATCAAAAAGGATATAACAGATAAATTTGATGAGGATTTTTGACGGAGGTATATATGCTGGAACTGAAACATATCTGCTTCACTGCCGATGAGGACGGCAGTCGCAAGGAGATTTTAAAAGATATCTCGCTGACCATTGATGAGAGATTCGTAGCCATTACCGGTCCTAACGGCGGCGGAAAATCCACACTCATTAAAATTATCGCAGGTGTTATCACACCCACCTCCGGTCAGATCTTGCTGGATGGGGAGGATATTACACACCTGACCATCACAGAGCGCGCCCATAAAGGTGTGAGCTATGCCTTTCAGCAACCGGTCCGATTCAAGGGCATTACGGTCTATGACCTGATCCAGCTTGCTTCCGGCCGCCAATTGAGCATCAGCGAGGCTTGCCAGTACCTGTCTGAAGTGGGGATGTGCGCAAGAGATTATGTCAACCGCGAAGTAAACGCCAGCCTATCCGGCGGCGAGCTGAAGCGCATTGAGATTGCCACGATTCTTGCCCGCTCCACCAAACTCAGTCTGTTTGATGAGCCGGAGGCCGGGATCGATCTGTGGAGCTTCAGCAGTTTGATTAAAGTGTTTGAGAATCTGTACGAAAAGATCCAGGGGAATATCATCATCATCTCTCATCAGGAACGTATTTTAAACATGGCGGACCGGGTGATCGTGCTGACCAGAGGAAAAGTATCTGCTGACGGCAGCAGGGAAGAGGTCCTGCCCACTTTGATGAATACCGGCGGCCCCTGTGCGAAGCTCACAGAAAACGAAGGAGGGAACTGCTGATGGATGCGATCGAAAAAATGCTGCTGAAGCAGACCGCCGACTTGGAGGGTATTCCTCACGGCGCCTATAATATCCGGGCCAATGGTGCGTTGGAAAGCCGGAATACCACGGCAAATATTGATATTGTGACCAAAGCCGATAAACCCGGAATTGATATCATCATCAAACCCGGGACGAAAAACGAGAGTATGCATATCCCGGTCATCATTTCCCAGTCCGGCCTGCATGACTTGGTATATAATGATTTCTATATCGGCGAGGATTGTGATGTGACCATCATCGCCGGCTGCGGTATCCACAATTGCGGAGATCAGGAATCCCGGCATGACGGCATCCATAGCTTCCATGTGGGAAAAAACTCCAAAGTGAAGTACATCGAAAAGCATTATGCGGCTGGAGACGGTACCGGCGGGAATGTGATGAACCCTACCACTGTCATCGAATTGGAAGAGGGCGCCTACATGGAGATGGAGACGACCCAAATCAAGGGCATCGACTCCACCAAGCGGGACACGGAAGCCGTAGTGGCAGATGGAGCAACCCTTATTATCAAGGAGAAATTGATGACCCATGGGACCCAGTTTGCGGAGACGAATTTTGTGGTGGACCTGAATGGGGAGGATTCCAGTACAAATGTAATTTCCCGGAGTGTGGCAAAAGACAGCTCCAAGCAGGTATTTTTGGCGAAGATCAACGGCAATAACCGCTGCGCTGGTCACTCTGAGTGTGACGCTATCATTATGGATGAAGCCAGTGTCAGCGCCATTCCCGAAATCGTGGCCAATTCGGTGGATGCCAGTCTTATTCACGAGGCAGCGATAGGTAAGATTGCCGGAGAACAACTCACTAAACTGATGACATTGGGCTTGACGGAGGCAGAAGCGGAAGAGCAAATCATTCATGGATTTTTAAAATAACAGGATGGCACTATTATGGAAAAACAGCTGCAATATTTATTGGACCGTTTGGCACTGGAAGATCAAATCAAATTGTATGCACATCTCTTGGATACAAAGCAGTTTGACAGAATGTTTGAAGTGTTTATGCCCGGCGCACAGGTGGATTACAGTGTCACTGGCGGTGCGAAAGGTCAAATTGAGGAAATCAAGGAATACTTAAAAGAGGGCTTGGGGCCGTTTCGTTCTCAGCATCTTGCCACGAACATTATGGCCGATATTGCATCGGACCGGAAAAGCGCAAAAACGACCCATCTCTTATTCAATCCAATGACCATGGACCTGAAAGGAAAAGATTATACATTTTTCTGCGGTTTATTCTATGATTGTGATTGGGTCATAACAGAAGAGGGAACCTGGAAGATTACCAAAATGATGGAACGAGATTGTTATTTCTACAGACCGCAACCGCCTAAAGGCTGATTTTGAACCGGACTGGGAGAAAAACCGATTTTTTTAAAAAATCGAAAGATTTTAGTTGACATTTTACCAGCAGTCTGCTATTATAATTCTCGCAGTCCATATGGGGGTATAGCTCAGCTGGGAGAGCGCTTGAATGGCATTCAAGAGGTCAGCGGTTCGATCCCGCTTATCTCCACCACTGTAAAAGAGACATCCATGAGGATGTCTCTTTTTTTCCTTTGATGCAGAAATATAAGGACGTTCAAAATGAAGTTAACACGAGAATTTTACCTCCGCTCCGGCCTGGAAGTAGCGCATGATCTCATTGGCAAACAATTGGTACACCATACACCTGAAGGGATCATAAGCGGGTTGATCGTAGAAGTGGAAGCCTATATGGGACATATTGATGCGGCGGCACACTCCTATCGTGCCAGCCGGATCGGGCGCACAGCGGTCCAATATGGCCCCGGCGGATATGCTTATCTATTCATGCTTTATGGGATGCATTTGTGCATGAATGTAGTTGCAAACGCGGAAGAGTGCCCGGAAGCGATACTGATCCGTGCCCTGCAACCGGTAGACGGCATTGCATTGATGAAGTCCCGGCGAAAGCAGAAAGACCTCCGGAACTTGTGTAATGGCCCCGGAAAATTGACACAAGCGTTGGGCATTGAAAAACGTCATTATGGAGCGGACCTTTGCGGGGAGGAATTGTATATTGAGTCTATTGATATGCCCACACCGCCGGTCTCGGCAACAAAGCGCATCAATATAGACTATTCCGGGGAGGCAATACATTATCCATGGAGATTTGTTTGGACTGATAGCCCTTATATCTCTGTCCCGCCTCGTTGTTGAATGTAGAACGTTGCACAATGTGCAGCGTTCTTTTTGAAAAAATGAACAAAGAAATGATATGAAATATAGCTATTATATTGTGCCGCTTTGATTGACACTTGGCATATTTTGTGGTATCCTTGAGCTGAGTTGTGGAGGTTGCATGAATATAACAAAGCTTTAAAGAATCAAATCGTGAAAAATGTTGTATAAATGCAGCCTTTGTTTCATATGGATATTCATTGGCGTATGCTGTGAATAAAAATTTAGGAGGATAAACACATGAAAAACATGAAAAGAATCATCGCGCTTCTTCTTGCGGTCGTCATGCTGTTCACTTTGGTTGCCTGCGGCCCTAAGCAGGAGCAAGATCCTGTTGATGACCAGCAGCAGAACGAAGAGCCCAAGACCATTAAGGTCGGTATTGCCGCTCCCGATGTGACCCACGGTTGGGTCGCCGGCGTTGCCTACTACGCAGAGAAGTACTGCAAGGACAACAACCTTGAGTACAAGATCACCACCTCTGCTGACGCTGCTGCTATGACCTCGAATCTTCAGGACTTGATGACATGGGGGGCCACTGTGATCGTCTCCTGGCCCCAGTGGACCGGCATGGAGACCGCTCTTCAGGAAGTGATTGACGCCGGCATTCCCGTTGTTAATTTCGACGTTGATGTTGATTGCGAGGGCATCTACAAAGTCACCGGCGATAACTATGACATGGGCTACCAGTCTGCAAAGTACATTACTGATATTGTGGGCGAAGGCGCAAATATCGTTGTGATGGACGTTCCTTCCTCCGGCTCTGTCTGTGAGCTTCGTAAAGAAGGATTCTATGCGTATCTGAACGAGATCAGCTACGATCAGACCAATGTTTTCGAAGTTCAGCTCGATTCTTTCGCCCGTGACGACGGTCTGGCCGTCATGGCGGATATCTTGGAGCAGCATCCTCAGATTGACGCCGTGTTCTCCATGGATGACGAGACTTCCATCGGCGCGATCACTGCCATCACCGAGGCTGACCGCACTGATATTAAGGCCATCACCGGCGGTGGCGGATGCCAGGAGTATTTCGGCATGATCGCCGACGAGCAGTACAAAGATCTGGGACCTGCCAGCGCGCTGTACAGCCCCTCCATGGTGCAGGATGCCATTAAGACCGCCATCGACCTGATGAACGGCGGTTCTGCGGAACCTGTTGTTGTGATTCCGACCACCATCGTGTCTGCCGCAAATGTTGCTGACTATCTGGACGAGAATAACACCGTATACTAAGCAGTATCAAACTGAATCCAAAGGGTGGGCTATGGCTTTGTAGCCATAGCCCACTTCTAATATTCCTGTGACCCTTTGAAAAAGTGCCCGGCTCCTTCGGCAGTTTTTTGCAGGATCACAATTTAACAGAAGTGGAAGTGATCGATTGAACTTATCAATGGAAAAAATCTGCAAATCCTTTGGCGCCAACGATGTGTTGCAGAGCGTGGATTTCAGTCTGAACACAGGGGAGATTTGTGCCCTTTTGGGGGAAAATGGCGCCGGAAAATCTACACTCATGAATATATTGGGCGGGGTCCTGCCCGCGGACAGCGGGCGCATCACGTTAGATGGAAAACCGGTGACCTTTTCATTCCCAGTAGATTCTTTGGATGCGGGGATCGGTTTCATCCATCAGGAGTTGAATCTGATCAACGACTTGACGATTTTTGAAAACATGTTTCTGACCCATTTGCCTCGAAAAGGCATGTTTTTGGACGCACGGACCATGCGGAAAAGAACCCAGGAATTGTTTGATAAAATGAAGATTGAACTGGACCCGGGCACCATGGTGCGGGAGCTGGATGCGTCGTATAAACAAATCGTGGAAATTTGCCGTGCCCTGATGCAGGATGCATCCATCATCATTATGGATGAGCCGACAACTTCATTGACAGAACCGGAAATCCAACGGGTCTTTTCCATGATGCGTTCGCTGAAGGAGCAGGGCGTGGGAATCATTTTTATTTCCCACAAGCTGGGCGAAGTTATGGAGATTTGTGACCGCTATACGGTCCTGAGAGACGGAAGCATGGTGGCTTCCGGCAAGGTCAGTGATACAGATATCAAACAATTAGCGACCTATATGGTCGGACATGAAGTAATTGCCGAGACGAATCAGAGGGAAACGAATTATGGGGAAGAGATGCTTCGTCTGGAACATTTATCAGATAATGTGAATTTTCACGACATTTCTCTGTCTGTTCGAAGCGGTGAAATTTTGGGTGTCACGGGGCTTTTGGGAGACGGACGCAGTGAACTATTTCAAACGGTGTTTGGTGCAATGAACACAAAGTATACCGGGCAAATATTTCTGCAAGGAACACCGATACATATGAGGAACACATATCAGGCGCTGGAAGCGGGAATCGCATATTTACCGAGGAACCGCAAAGAAAACGCGATTTTGAAAGATATGAGCATTTTGGACAATGGCTCTATAGTTCATTTGCCCAAAATTCGCCGCCGGGGCCTAATCGATTTTGCCCAGCAGGAAGCACTGTTTGCCCGTCAGGAGGAAAACCTGCATATCAAAATGGGTGACAAATATGATTTGATTACCAGCCTGTCCGGCGGCAATCAGCAAAAGGTCGTTTTGGCCAAGTGGCTGATGTCGGAGCCTAAAGTCCTGATTTTGGATAATCCCACACAGGGCGTGGACGTTGGTGCAAAAGAGGAGATCTATTCAATCATTCACAAGCTTGCGGGAGAGGGTGTCGCTGTGATCGTGTTGTCCTCAGAGGCACAGGAGATTATCCGCGTTTGTGACCGCAGTATCGTATTGTTTCATGGCCACCAGGCAGGAGAGCTCAGCAGCGTGGAAATGAATGAGCATAATATCATGTACTTGGCTGCCGGCGGAAATCAGAATGAAAGTGAGCGTGTCTGATATGGAGACGAAGAAAATAGAAAAACAGCATACGATGATAGGGAAATTCAGGGATAATTGGGGGAATAGTGCACTGTTTTCCACGATTTTTGCCCTGGTGGTAATGTTGTTAATCCAATGTATCGTCATGTACGTTAACGCGGGGTCTCTCGGCGGAATGTTCTCAAAAATGGGAATGGCCTGGCTGAATATCCTGCGTAACAATGCGTATCAGGGTGTAATAGCGCTGGGCATGTGCTTTATCATTATCAGCGGTGGCATTGATTTGTCCGTGGGTTCCATGCTGTGTGCGTTGGGCGCTATTTTGATGTACCTGATTGCCCCCGGTAATGGATTAATGGCAAAAATCGGACTGTCCGGCCCACTGGCATATGGCTTGGCGATCATAATTGTCATTGCAGCCGGATTTCTGTTTGGGCAAATCAACGGTACGCTTATTTCTTACGGAAAGCTCCCGCCGTTTATTGCGACGTTGGGAATGATGAAGATCTTTCGTTCCGTGACGCAACAGCTGACAAAGCATTTTAACCCGACCATTCCTGCCGATTTCAAGCTGATTGCGTCCATGAAGATCGGGGGACAGGTGATTTTGCCGATCCTCTATTGGGTGCTTATCGTTGTTATTATGCATATCATTTTCACCCGCACGGCCTTTGGCCGACAAACCATTGCAATTGGTTCCAATGAACGGGCTGCAAAGCTGTCCGGCATTAATGTCAACAAGGTCAAACGCAATATTTATGCCCTTGGCGGTGTGATGTGTGCCATCGCGGCGGTGATTTACATTGCCCGTATCGGCTCCATGGACTTTGCGAATGCCGGCAGCGGTTATGAGATGGATGCGATTGCCGCTGTTATCGTCGGCGGGACGGCGATGTCCGGCGGCCGTGGCAGTTTGGTGGGGGCCTTTTTGGGTATGCTCATTATCGGCGTGATGAATAATATTCTGAACACTGTAGGTGTTCCCACATTCCTGTGCGATGCGGTAAAGGGACTGATCATCATCTTTGCTGTTCTGGTACAGAAAAAAGAAAATGTCTGATAGGAGAGGTGTATTATGATTCGAATCGGCATCATTGGCTGCGGGAAGATTGCCCAGGTGCGTCATATCCCAGAATATGCGGACAATCCGGATGCAGAACTGTATGCCTTTTTCAGCCCCAACCGTACCCGGGCAGAAGAACAGGCAGCAAAATACGGCGGCAAGGCCTGTGATACAGCGGAAGAACTGCTGGCCGATTCCGAAATTGATGCAGTATCCATCTGTGCGGCGAATTATGCGCATGCGGAACTGACCATCAAGGCATTGAACGCAGGAAAACATGTCTTATGTGAGAAACCTATGGCAACGAACCTGAGAGACTGTGAAGCCATGGTGGATGCAGCAAGGCGAAACGGGAAGTTTTTGATGATCGGTCATAACCAGCGCCTTGCCAAGGCACATTCCACCTCGAAGCAGCTGATTGAAGAGGGCCTTATCGGAAAGATTATCAGCTTCCGTACCACGTTTGGGCATGGCGGCCCGGAAACGTGGTCCATCAGTCCCGGAAAAGATGTGTGGTTCTTCGATAAAAAACGCGCCACTATGGGCGTTATGGCGGACTTGGGCGTACATAAAACAGACTTGATTCAATATCTCACCGGGCAAAGGGTCGTTCGGACCACTGCACGGCTGGTAACGCTGGATAAACGGGGCGCGAACGACGCACTCATCGATGTGGATGACAATGCTGTGTGCATCTACGAACTTTCCGGCGGAGCATTCGGTACGATGACGGCCAGCTGGTCTTATTACGGTGCGGAGGATAATTCCACGATCCTATATGGAACGAAAGGCATTATGCGCATCTACGATGACCCGGCGCATTCCATTGTAGTCACATTAGCGGATGGTACGACTCAATATTATGACGTAGAACAAATACAAACCAACGACAATCAGACGAAATCCGGTGTGATCGATTTATGGATCGATTGCCTGAAAAACGGAAGAGCGCCTGAGATTTCCGGCGAATCCGCATTGTACGCCATGCGTGCGGTGTTTGCATCCATCGAATCCTCCGAAACGGGGAAAACCGTGGAAATTGAAGCAAACAAATGAGAAAGGGACGAATGTTATGATGAAATTTGGACTGCTGACAGCCATTTTAGATGGGTGGAGCTTTGAAGAAGCGGTAGATATCGCCTCGAAACTGGGCTTTGAGTGTTTGGAAGTCGCATGCTGGCCGTCAGGGAAAGCGGAGCGCCGTTATGCCGGTGTTTCTCATATTGACGCAGAACGTGTTCTGGAAGATGATGCGTATGCCAAATATGTAAAGGACTATGTGGCAGGGAAGGGGATGACCATTTCTTCTCTGGCATTTTATCCCAACACAATGGACCCTGATCTGGAAAAACGCCGCGCCGCGCTCTCTCATTTGAAAGCACTCATTCGTGCTTCTGAGAAGCTGGGCGTGGGCATGGTGACGACCTTTATCGGCCGTGACCAGTATAAAACCACGGATGAGAATATTGAGCTGTTTCTGGAAATCTGGCCCCCGATCGTCAGTCTGGCAGAGGAATGCGGCGTAAAGATCGCCATTGAAAACTGTCCGATGCTTTTCGGTTCGGATGAATGGCCCGGGGGAAAAAATCTGATGTGTACGCCCGCAATCTTCCGCAGACTTTTTGAATTGCTCCCATCTCCGAATTTCGGTCTGAACTTTGATCCCAGCCATTATGTCTGGCAGCAATTGGACTACATTAAAACGATTTATGAATTCAAAGACCGTATTTTCCATATCCATTTCAAGGACATTAAGCTTTATCCGGAAAAGCTGGCTGACTGTGGTGTTCTGGCATATCCGCTGGATTATATGTCTCCCAAGATTCCCGGACTGGGTGATGTGGACTGGAGCGCCTTTATTTCTGCGCTGAACGATATCCGCTATCATGGATGTGCGGTGATCGAAGTGGAGGATAAAGCGTTTGAAGGCTGCAAGGAGGATATTTTAAAATCCATCCAACTGTCCAAGCGGTATCTGGATAATTTTATCATTTGATGGGAGTGCACGTTATGAAAGAACGCATCATTGCAGTGAACTCTAATTGCTATCATGGCTACCCGATTGAGGAGGCCATTGTTGGCATTCGTGCCGCGGGTTTCCGGTATATTGAACTGACAGCCACAAAAGGCTGGACGGAGCATGTTTTTCCGGACCAGAGCTTTGCGCGGCTCCTGGAAGTTCAGGATTTACTGGAACAGAACTATCTGATTCCCTTTGCGATGAGTGGTCATACGAATTTGATGGACCCAGCGCGGATTGACGATTTTGTAAATAATATTCGGATGGCACACTTTTTCGGCTGTGACTATATCGTATCATCCATAGGAGAAGCCCATCTGGAAGATCAGGCGATTGCGTCCAATGAATCGGTAGCGAAGCATATCAAGGACCTGCTGCCATATCTGGAAAAATATAATATGAAGTTGGTCCTGGAGGTCCATGGTGACCATGGAACCGGGGCGATCCTGAAAGAAATTTGTCAACTGGTGGACTCTGAACGAGTCCTTATCAACTATGATACAGCCAATGCGATATTTTATGGCGATGTAGATGTCATCAAAGATGTTGCCGGCTGCATGGACCAAATCGGCTATGTTCACCTGAAAGAAAAAGCGGGTGGACGTCAGGAATGGGACTTCCCGGCGTTGGGCAAGGGCTATGTGGAATTCCCTCAATTATTCCAAATGATGGATGATGCGGATAACCTCAGCCCGTATTCTATTGAGATCGAATTTACCGCGGATGGCGCAAAGGATTTGGCCGAGATCAACCAGGCCGTTCTGGATTCCGCAGAATATCTCCGGGCGCAGGGCTTCCGCTTTTGAGGGCGAGCGTATGAAGAGAATGAACATCGGCCTGGTAGGCGTGGGAGGGATGGGGAATGTCCATTACGCCAATTACCAGGAAATCAAGGACTGTTGTGTGTCCGCGGTGTGCGGAACTTCCCAAAGAACGCGGGAAACCGCCGAAGCTTGGGGGGTGCCGTGTTACCCGACCATCACGGAAATGGTACAGAATGCGGACATTGATGTAGTTGATATTTGCACCCCCACTTATCTGCACCACGATATGGTGATGGAGGCGCTGAGATGCCGAAAGCATACCATCTGTGAAAAGCCTATCGCTTTGTCATACCAGGATGCAAAAGAAATGATAGATGAAGCGAAGAAGCAGGGCCGTCAACTCTACATCGCGCAGGTCCTGCAATTCACGAAGGAAATAGAGATTTTGCGGAAAGCCGTAGCGTCTGAAGAGTACGGAAAGCCTTTGGATGCTTATTTTGAGCGTTTGTCAGCATGCCCGCAATGGGCAATGGATGGCTGGCTGTTCGATGTGGACCGCTCCGGCCTGCTACCATACGATTTGCACATACACGATTTAGATGTCATTGTTTCTTTGTTTGGAGAACCGCGGAGTTGCAGCTTTACGTCCTGCCAGGGCGCGGATAAAAACTATCCGGAGCAGTTTCGCGTTTCCTATGATTACGGAGCATTTCATGTAGGTGCTGAAGCCGCATGGTTTAATGCTGATATCCCATGGACAGCCCGATGGCGCGTCTATTTTGAAAACGGCATGCTCATCAATGACGGTGCAGCCCTCACTGCTTATCAGTTCGGCAGAGAGCCTAAGGTGTTTGACACAGCGGATGAGGTGATGATTTCCACAGGGATCAATGTGCCGCCCTGCGGATGGTACTATAATGAATTGTCACATTTTCTGGAGTGTGCCCGGGAAAACCGTCCGAGTCCTTATGTAACAGAGGCACAATTGCTCACCGTTATGAAACTATTGGAGGAGATTTCAGCGCGATGGAGAACGTAAAACAATATTTTGACCGACTCGGCCTTGCACTGCCGGACCCTGTCATACCAAACTCTGAATTACTGAAGCAGCTTCAATTCGCCCATTGTACCTCTATTCCATATGAGAATCTGGATATATTGCGAAAAATTCCTCTTTCTTTGGAACCGGAGGATTTGTTCAATAAAGTTGTTGTTCAGGGGAAAGGTGGATTCTGCTTTGAACTGAACGGATTGTTTGCTTGGCTCCTGCGGAAGTTGGGGTACAAGGTCACGGAATACGCTGCCCGCTACCTCCGGGGAGAAAGTACTGTTCCCATGCGGCGTCATCGGGTCATGAAGGTAGAGGCTGCCGATGGGGTCTGGATTTGTGATGTGGGGATCGGCGAAGTTTGCCCGCGATATCCCATTCGTTTTGCGGAAGGGGAGGAGCAGCACCAGTTTGACGAGTGCTATCGGTTGGAAAAAGATGCGTTTTTGGGCTGGGTGCTTATGGATCTCCATCACGGTGAATGGCGTCAGTTTTATTCCTTTACAGAGGAGCCTCAACTGAATGTAGACTATATCGCGCCTATGTTTTACTGTGAGAAGCATCCCGATTCACCTTTTATTCACCAGGAAATGTTCTCCCTCAAAACACCTCAGGGCCGCATTACCTTAGACGGCCGGGTTTATAAGGAATTTGAAAACGGCAGTGTTTTTGCACGGGAATTATCTGAGGAAGAATTGCCGGAAGTATACGAAAAATTCGGTCTGAAATACGAAGGATAGAAGCATTATGAAACATTATATTGATTTGCATCTCCACTTGGACGGCTCTCTGCCTCTAAATTCCATCCTGCGCTTGGCGGAGTTGGGGGAAGTGGCACTGCCGGCAGATACGATGGAGGAACTGGTTCCACATCTGGTGGCAGACCCGGACTGTAAGGATTTGGCGGAATTCCTCAATAAATTCGATTTGCCGATTGCGCTTTTACAAACGGAAGCATGTTTGGAACTGGCGGTCTATGAGTTACTCCGTACGATTAGTGCGCAAGGTGTGATTTATGCAGAGATACGCTATGCGCCGGGCGCTCATTGCCGGCGGGGCTTGACGCAAACGCAGGTCATGGAAGCGGCCTTACGCGGGCTGCACCGTGGAATTGCAGAGTTTCCGATCAAGTCGCAGTTGATTGCCTGCTGTATGCGAGGCGCAGACCCTGAAGTCAACCGGGAAACCGCCCGTGTCACACAGAAGTTTCTTGGAAAAGGCGTTTGCTGTATGGATCTGGCCGGTGCGGAATCTCTGTTTCCTACGGAAGATTACGCCGACCTCTTTGCCTATGCCCGCACACTGGACGTTCCATTTATTATTCATGCCGGCGAGGCTGCGGGGCCGGCTAGTGTGTGGACTGCCCTGAAATTCGGCGCCAAGCGAATCGGACATGGGATTTATTCTGTGAAGGACAAAACGCTGCTGGAGCATTTGCGGGAGCATCATATTCCTTTGGAGGTCTGTGTTACCAGCAATGTACAGATCAAGGAGATCGCATGCGTGAAAGACCATCCAGTTGCCCAACTGATAGAAGCGGGTGTTCCAGTCACGTTAAATACAGACAATATGACGATTTCCGGTACGAGTGTTGCCGGAGAATTCGAACTTGTACAAAGAACTTTTGGACTGTCTGATGCACAAATGGAGCGGATTCTCCTTAACGGAGTGGAGGCTGCTTTTTTAACCGAGAAGGAGAAAGAAAAACTGTCAGAGCAGATTTTAAATTAAGTTTCAACATCCCCGCAGAAAACTCTGCGGGGATGTTGTTTTGACGGTGCGCAAGAACAAATTTCGGCGAAGTGCTGGGCAATATATCCATTTGCTTCTTTAGTTATGTAATAGATTTCCCAAGTTCATAAGCGGCAGATACTTCGGGTTTTCCCTCAATATCTCCTATGTCTCCATTTCCTCCGGCAAGAACATGGCCGAGATTATCCCACTTCAAATGCTCCGTCAAGTGATTATAGTAAAGAAGAATATCATCAAAGCCGTAGCCTTCCGCTGCCATCAGCAGTGCAGAAGCTCTGCTGTGTCCCCGCAGAAGATTGTCGTCCCCCTCTTCCAACGCAAACAGGCGGTCAACAGCAGTTCTGATTTGACCGCTCATGTTCCAGTAATAGAGCGGACTTGCCAGCACGATCACATCGCACTCCCGCACCGCCGGATAAATTTTGTCCATGTCATCCCGCTGGACACAGGGACACTCTCTGCTGCTATGTCCGCCAAAGCAGCCTTTGCAGCCGTGAATATTCATAGCGTCCAGGAAAAATTCTGTTACAGTATGACCGGCACTCTCCGCGCCGTTGGTAAACGCTTTAACCAGCGCGGAGGTGTTTCCTTTTCTGCGGGGACTGCCATTGAGAATGACAATTTTCTTGGGCATGGTGTTTTTCCTCCTTAAAACTTCTCTGCCAGAGCCGCCGCCTGTTTACAGCCGTCTGTCTTAGCAATATCACCGACATTCAGCACACCCGGAACCAGAACCTCGCCAACCATCTTCCACTTCATCAGTGCGGCAGAGTGTTCCATGGGGACGCGCACACCGTCAAAGACGGACATATCATCTTCTTCACAGCAGGCAATCACAGCACACTCCTTGCCCGCAATATCCTTGCCGCCCACCACAAAAGAGAACAGGCGGTCAATGATTCCCTTAATCTGTGCAGGGATGGAATACCAGTAGACTGGCATGGAGAAAACTACTGCGTTGGCCTCCAGAATAGCGGGGGCAATGGCGTTGAAGTCGTCGTCAAAGGAGCAGGCTTTTCCGGTCTTAAAGCAGGTTTCGCAAGCCCGACAGCCGCCCACATTTTTCAGCGCGGCATCAAAGCGGGTAACAGTATGGCCTTTCGCCTCCGCCGCCTGGATGAAAGACTCCGTCATAGCAAAGCTGTTGCCCTTCTTTCGAGGGCTGCCAGTAATAACAACAATTTTTTTGCTCATACAAAATACCTCCTGATTTTGCGGGCTTGACTTTACCCACATCTGATAGTATTATTGTAGAAAGAATTAAACTAAAATCAAGTACGCACATATAAGTGTGATACTTACTCGGAGGAAAGTGTGCTATGGGCGAACGCTGCATTTCAAAAGAGTGTCTTAACGATACGGGTTTCAGCTATACCCTGTCTTTAATCAATGGCAAATACAAAATGACGATCCTTTATACCCTGATGGAATTTAAGGTCGTGCGGTTTAACGAAATGAAAAAATATATTGGAGAAATTTCCTATAAGACGCTGAGCTCCACACTGAAAGAGTTAGAAAATGACCAATTGGTACATAGGGAGGAATACCCGCAAATCCCACCCAAAGTTGAGTATAGTTTAACGGAACGAGGAAAATCCCTTATGCCCATTTTGGATGGAATGTGTGAATGGGGCGAAAAAAACAGACTTCCGACTGCATAATTAGCGGCAAGTAGGGCAAGTGTTATACACTTGCGATTTTCGCCTTGTGAAAATGCTTGTTGGGGTGCACCCAAACCCGCCTGGGACATCTGGTCACCGTGACCAGACGTCCTCGTGTCTGCGGCCCCGTCGCTGACGCTCCTGAGCCTCATGCGCTTACAGCGCCACTACCTCCGGTTTCTCCAGTAGTTCGGAGAGATGCCCCCACAAGGCCGTATAATCTCTTTGCAGGGAAACGATCTCCTTAACGAGAGCAAAGTCAACATGGAGCACATAGCCGTTGAGAGCAATTTTTCTCATATATGCTGAAAGATTGCGAATACCCACATCCACCATGCGCTCCCAGATTTTTGCCTATTCGTCCGGGTGTAGCCAGACACAGACGGACGTGCTCCGAATACGTTTCTTTCCTGCAACGACTGTTGACTGACTTTTGGGGCCGCAAGGTGTTGATTTTTTGCCATTCATAGTTACCTCCCATAGATTCAAATGTTGACAGTATTTCGATAAATCGGGGGTAGGGAATGATACTATACCACTCCACTCCGTTTTTGGCGGAAGCGGTGCTTTGCGTAAGGTTGACAGCCCATTAAATTGTCGTGTTTTTGTATGCTCGTTAAGGGAAGATAAAATTGGGTGTTGACAAATCGCCAAAGCTGTGTATAATAAAATACAACAATTTCATCCATATAAACCATTGATGCGGAAGTAAAGTCATAAGCGCGCACACAGAGAGCATGGGGTAGCTGGGAACCATGTTGAAAGCGGAATGGCAAATGGGCCGCTGAGGGAAAGGCGAAAGCTCCGACGGAGTAGCCGGACCGTATGTCTGCGTTAAAGACGGGGGTGTGATAGCATCCTGCTGAGTGCATGGTGTAAGCCATGAAAAAAGGTGGTACCGCAGAATTTTTAGTTCTGTCCTTTTAGAAGGACGGGGCTATTTTTTTATGCGGAAACAAATTGATTGCAGTCCTTTGATCTGAACCATGGCGGAGAAAAGGCGCAAATATAGGGAACCAACCAAAACAAACTTCTGATTTGGAGGAATAAAAATGAAAGCTATGAAAAAAATTCTTGCAGGTGCGATGGCAATGACTTTGTCGCTCAGCCTGGCGGCTTGCGCAAGTGACAACAAGGACAAACAGCAGGACAGCGAAAAAACAGAATATAAAGTGGGTATCATTCAGTTGATGGATCATGCGTCTCTGAATCAGATCGCTGATAATATCAAAGCGCAGTTGGATGCCCGGGGAGCGGAACTGGGTGTTACCTTCAATTATGAGGATTACTACCAGAATGGACAGGGAGATCCCACGCTCTTAAACCAAATCGCAACCAACATGGTAGACCAGGAAGTGGATATCATCATCCCAATCGCGACACCTTCCGCAGTAGCTGCCATGGCGGCAACAGAAGACAAGGATATCCCTATCGTCTTTTCTGCAATTTCCGATCCCGTAACGTCCGGCATCGTGGAGGATATGAATGCTCCCGGCGGAAAAATCACCGGTACGTCTGATGCTCTGAATACCAACGCGATTATGGACCTGATGTTCGCGGTGGACCCGGATTGCGATTATGTGGGATTTCTGTATAATGTGGGCGAAGATTCCGCAACCATGCCCATTGCGGATGCAAAGGCCTATTTGGATACCAAGGGCGTGAAATATGTGGAGAAAACCGGCACTACTACGGATGAGATCCTGCTGGCAGCCCAAGCATTGGTGGCCGAGGGTGTGGACGCTGTATTTACTCCTACAGACAACACCGTGCAAAAAGCGGAACTGACGATTTATGAAACGTTTCTGAATGCGAATATCCCGCACTACGGCGGAGCGGATTCGTTCGCGTTAAACGGTGCTTTTTGCGCATACGGCGTGGATTATGCCAATCTGGGCATTCAGACCGCCGACATGGCTGTAAAAGTATTGGTGGAGAACGTCGCTCCTGCCGATATCCCTGTGATGACGTTTGATAACGGCATCGCTGTTTTGAATACTGAAACATGTGTGGCGATTGGACTGGATGTAGAGACAGTAAAAGCAGCCATCGCACCGTATTGCACCCAGGTGGATGAGATTACCACGGCTCAGAATTTTGAGGGCTGAACCACACGCAGATATAACGGGATGGCATAAGCCATCCCGTTATCCAACGCTTTGAATAGAGACGGAAGGAAACGATATGGGAAGTTTATTGACTTTGGGGACTTTACAAACGGCCATGGAGCTGGGTTTCATCTATTCTCTGGTAGCCTTGGCACTGTTCCTCAGCTACTCCATGCTCAATGTTTGTGATTTGTCTACGGATGGATGCTTTATTTTGGGCTGTGCTGTGGGCGCAACTGTTGCTATTTCCGGGCATCCTTATCTGGCGATTTTCGCTGCGATGGGAGCGGGTGTGCTTTCCGGATTCATCACGGCCCAGCTTCAAACCCGCTTTGGGATTGAAAGCATTCTGGCCGGCATCATCGTCAATACGGGCTTGTACACCGTTAATATCTTTGCGATGGGGAACCGCTCGCAGATCAGCCTCAATGCCACAGATACGGTGTTCACTAAAGCCAAAGCACTTTTGGCGGGTACACCTTTCGCGGATTATTATAAGTTGATCGTTGCGGTGCTGTTTGTCGTGGCGGCGGCGGTATTGCTGGTCATGTTCCTGCGGACGCGCCTGGGGCTGTCCATCCGGGCAACGGGAGACAATGTGGACATGGTCCGGGCGTCCTCCATCAACCCCGCAAGGACGATCACGGTGGGGCTTTGTGTATCTAATGCACTGACGGCGCTGGGCGGCTGTCTGCTGGGAGAATACCAAAAATCTTCGGATATCCAAGTCGGCACGGGAATGGTCACCATTGCTTTAGCGGCATTGATTATTGGCGAAACCTTATCTCGGGGACACGGCGGCATTGGCCGGCGTGTTGTGTTTGTCATCATCGGTTCCTGCCTGTATCGAATCATTATGGCCATCGCGATGCGGTTGAATATGCCGGCATCCGCGCTGAAATTGGTTTCCGCGGTCATTGTCGCGGTTGCCATTGCCATGCCGTATGTGAAGCAGAGCCTGTCTGACCACCGCAAAAAGCAGGCCGCGATGCGGATTTCTGAAGAGGAAACGGAGGACGTTAAATGTTGACCTTAAAGCATGTTACCAAGACATTCCATCCCGGCACTGCCAATGAAAAGCGTGCTTTAAATGATTTATCATTGCGCCTGGAAACCGGAGAATTCGTGACAATCATCGGTTCTAACGGGGCGGGGAAGTCCACCATGTTCAATGCCATCTGCGGCACCTTCCCGGTAGATGAGGGCGCGATTTTTCTGGATGGGAAAAATATGACCGGTCTGCCGGACTATCGGCGGGCTTCCGTGATTGGCCGTGTCTTTCAAGACCCTATGAAAGGCACTGCGCCCAATATGACCATTGAGGAAAACCTTGCGTTGGCATATGCCAAAGGGACGAGGGGACCTCTGGCTTTTGCGCTGAACAAAAAAGAGACCGGCTTTCTGCGGGATAGTCTGGCGGAGTTTGGTATGGGCCTGGAGGACCGCATGAAAACCAAAGTGGGCCTGCTTTCCGGTGGGCAGCGTCAGGTTGTGACCCTTTTGATGTGTACCATTGTCCCTCCCAAACTCTTGCTCTTGGATGAACATACTGCGGCGCTGGACCCTGCTACCGCACAGAAAGTGATGGAAATTACCAACATATTGGTAAAACGTCATTGTTTAACCACCATGATGATTACCCACAATATGAGTGCCGCACTTACAACAGGGACACGTACAATTATGATGGATGACGGAGAAATCCTGTTTGACATGTCAGGAGAGCAACGGGCGAATACGACCTTGGAGACCCTGCTTTCCATGTATTCTGCCAAGAAAAATCAAACATTTGATACAGACCGAATGCTGATGCCAGATTGACAAACGGCAAAAAATGTGGTTTGATAATGGAAAATAGACTTGCGGAGGAATCAACCATGTCAAAAATTGTTTTGATGACAGATTCTGCCAGTGATATTTCCGTTGAAAACGAGAAAGAATACGGCATCAAAATCATTTGCTTTCAACATGCCTTTGGGGATAAGACCTATGTAAGCAGGGTGGATTTCAATAATCGCCAGTATTATGAAATGCTGGAGGACTTTGACGGGATCCCCTCCACCTCTCAATACACTCCCTTTGGGTTTCAGGAAATATATGAAGAAGAATTTGCCAATGGCTGCACGGATTTGATTTATGTTTCCATCAATTCCAAAGGGTCCGCGACCCACGGAAACGCGATTCTTGCCCGGGAACTGTTTTTTGAGGAGCATCCCGAAGCCCAAAATATCATGAATATCCATATTATTGACGGCCGTACCTATACCGGTGGTTATGGGTATGCTGTGGTGGAGGGGGCAAAGTTGCTGAAAAACGGCGCTGCCGCGCAGGATGTGGTGGCTTATATCACGGATTGGTGTGATAATTGCCAAATTTTCTTTGTGCCTTATACGTTGAAATATGCAGCAAAATCCGGCCGAATCAATGGCGCCACAGCATTTTTGGGCAATGCCCTTGGCATTAAACCTCTGATGTGGATCAAGGATCAGGCCATCAATGATGTTGCCAAAATTCGCGGAGATAAAAATGTCATCAAATCGGTTTTGGATCATACATTGGAGCAAATGAAGCCGCAAACGCCTTATTTGATCGTTTGTGGCAGTGACTCAAAATCAGGTGAAGAGATGACAAAAGCCATGATCGACGCAGTGGGTTACCCGCCGGCGGATACATATGAGATCGGCGCGGAGATTGCGGCCAACGCAGGCCCTAAAGTTGTAGGCGTTATATATTACAAAAAATAAACGAATCAAATTCATTTGAATAACACATCACCTCGGAGCCATAATAACTCTGAGGTGATTTTTAATGAGTCCGAAAGAATTACTCTATGTTGAAGATGCGCTGGGCCATACCCAATTTCTGATGAACCAGGCACAGGATGCTGCAAACACATTGCAGGACCCGGTCCTGAAGCAGCAGGCCCAGCAGATTGTGAACACCAATCAGCAGTTGTTCACCAAATTTTTGAATCTGGTGTAAGGAGGATAGAACCATGGATGATAAATGTACAATGGAGAACATTCTCCTGACAACCAAGGGTGTATGCGATCTGTATCTGCACGGCACCATTGAGTCGTCCACTGCCAATGTCCATCAGGCGTTTACCAGCGCTCTGAACGATACGCTGACCATGCAGGACAACATTTACAAGCAGATGGAACAGCGCGGCTGGTACACCACCGAGCAGGCTCAGCAGCAGAAGATTGATCAGGTAAAGCAAAAGTTTACTGCAGCCAACGGCTAACAAAAAAAGACAGGCATCGCCTGTCTTTTTACATATTCAAATTCAAAACAGGCCGTCTGGTAAAAAGATACCGTCTTTTTTTACCTTATCCCAAGAGAACAGCGGTACCAGGTCTATAGCCTTTATAGGCGCGGGCTCCGGCAGAAGTCCGGCCAAATAAGCCAGCTTTCCGCAGAGCGTTTCGGGCGTATGCTGCCGGCGCAGAGCTTCCATATTCAAGTCTCCGTCCCGCTTTGACATTTTTCGCCCCCCACCGGCAACCAGAAGCGGTCCGTGGCAGTAAGTCAAAGGGGGATAACCCAATTGTTCCATCAGCCAGATCTGCTTGGGGGTAGAATCCATCAGGTCCCTTGCTCGAACGACGCGGGTCACACCCATCAAGGCGTCATCGTAGGATACGGCCAACTGATAAGCGAATACAGAATCTGCACGGCGAACGATGAAATCATCATAACCGCTGCGGAAAGAAAAGACTTGGGGGCCGTAGTGTCCGTCCGTAAAAGTGATCTCTGTATCCGGCACATGGACTTTGACTGCCGGCAGGCGTCCGTTTTTTTCCATAAGCCGCCGGTTTACATCTGTCATTGTCCGGCAGCCGCACCCGCAGTCCCGCATCTCACCAGGGTGAGGTGCGGAGGCTGCCAAACGCTGGGCTCTGCTGCAATAGCAGGAATAGAGGAGTCCCATATCCTTCAACCGCTGAAAAGCATCTTCGTACAGTGCGGAGCGGCTGCCTTGGGCGTAGTTCTCACCGCCGTCCGGATGCCATCCCTCCTCCCAATCCAGACCGAGCCACAATAAGTCCTCTGCCATCAAGTCCGCGTATACCTTGAAGCTCCGTTCCGGATCTAGATCTTCCAGCCGGAACAGCATCGTCCCACCCAGACTGCGCACATCCAGCCAGGCCAAAAGCGAAGAGAGCATGTTCCCCAAATGAAGCCGGCCGCTGGGACTGGGCGCAAAGCGGCCTACGATTTTGCTGTTTCCCATCCTATATCACCAAATGCTACTATATCATAAAAAATGTATTTTGTCATTTCTTATTGAAAGAAGAGCGGATTTGGTGTATACTATTACGGATATTTTTGAGGAGAGAATCCGGATGGCAGAACAAAAAACCAATGTGATGCGAGTGTTGGAACAAAAGGGGATCCCTTACACGGCCCATTGCTATGCTCATGGAGATACCCCTATAGATGGTGTTACCGTTGCGGCGCTCATCGGTAAGGATGTGCGGCAGGTATTCAAAACCCTTGTGACTATGGGTGCCGGGGAAACCCCGTATGTATTTGTGGTCCCGGTCATGAAAGAATTGGACCTGAAAAAAGCGGCGAAGGCAGTTAGAGAGAAATCTGTTTCCATGCTCCCATTGCAGCAACTGCTGCCCATTACTGGGTATGTCCGCGGCGGCTGTTCGCCGATTGGCATGAAGAAGCAGTTCAGAACCGTGATGGACCGATCCTGTGAGGAATTGGAAACAATGATTGTCAGTGCCGGCAAACTCGGCTGGCAGATAGAGCTTTCTCCCAAGGACTTGCTGCATATAACGGCAGGGCAGACGGCAGATATTACAGTTGAGGTGTAACATGCGCGATACAATATATATCAAGGGAGCCAAGACCAACAACCTGAAGAACATTGATATTGAAATACCGAGAGATAAACTGGTAGTTATGACAGGGCTGTCCGGCTCTGGAAAGTCCAGTCTTGCCTTTGATACGATTTATGCGGAAGGGCAGCGCCGGTATGTCGAAAGTTTATCGTCTTACGCACGAATGTTTCTGGGGCAAATGGACAAGCCGGATGTGGAATCTATTGAGGGCCTTTCTCCGGCGATTTCCATTGATCAGAAAACGACATCGAATAATCCCCGTTCTACCGTAGGGACGGCGACGGAAATCTATGATTACTTACGTTTGCTCTGGGCCAACGTAGGTGTGCCTCACTGCCCGAAATGCGGTAAGGAGATTCAGCAGCAGACCATTGATCAAATTGTGGATCAGGTAGAGGCATTGCCTAAGGGAACCAAGATTCAAATTTTAGCACCGGTTATCCGCGGACGAAAGGGTGAGCATGCCAAAATTTTTGAGGATGCGCGAAAATCCGGTTATGTTCGCTGCCGGGTGGATGGCAGTCTTTATGATTTGTCAGAAGAGATCAAGCTGGATAAAAACAAAAAGCACAATATTGAGATCATGATCGACCGGCTGGTGATTAAAGACGATATGATCCGCCGCTTGACCGACTCCATTGAGACAGCCACCAATTTGTCCGGCGGTATCTTGGTGATTAACCTGGCGGACGAGGACAAGGATTTGACCTTTTCTCAGAATTATGCCTGCGAGGATTGCGGGATCTCAATTGAAGAATTGACTCCACGGATGTTTTCCTTTAATAATCCCTACGGAGCCTGTCCTACCTGTACAGGGCTCGGAATGCAGATGCGTGTTGACCCGGATACCATTATGCCGGACCGGTCTTTATCTATCATGGAAGGCGGGATCGTCGCTTCCGGCTGGGGATCAATCAAGGATGACACGGTAGCGAAAATGTACTTTGACGCCCTGGCAAAGCAATATCATTTTAAACTGACGACTCCAATCAAGGACCTGCCGGAAGAGATCATAGATATCATTCTCTATGGGACGAAAGGCGAAAAGCTGGAACTGAAATACAATCGGGGCAACGGATATGGCGTTTTAAAGCAGCCCTTTGAAGGCATCATCAATAATTTGGAGCGGCGTTACCGGGAAACGCAGAGCCCGGGCATGAAACAGACGATTGAAGAGTATATGTCGGAATATCCCTGTCCGGACTGTAAAGGCCGCCGCCTGCGTCCGGAGGCATTGGCGGTTACCGTAGGGGAGAAGAATATCTCCGAATTTTGTGACCTGCCCATCGGCAAAGCGGTTGGATTTGTCAATGACTTGACTCTTACCGGACAAGATGCCATGATTGCGGAACGCATTTTAAAAGAGATTCGTGAACGCCTTGGATTCCTGAACAATGTAGGGCTGAATTATTTGACGTTGTCCCGCAGTGCGGCCAGCCTCTCCGGCGGAGAGAGCCAGCGTATCCGCCTTGCGACCCAGATCGGTTCCTCTCTGACCGGCGTCCTTTATATTCTGGATGAACCCAGCATCGGTCTGCATCAGCGGGATAATGAAAAGCTTTTGGCCGCAATGAAGGACCTGAGAGACTTGGGCAATACACTCATTGTAGTAGAACACGACGAGGATACTATGCGGGAGGCGGACTATATCATTGATATCGGTCCAGGAGCCGGAGCCCATGGGGGAGAAGTGGTCGCCTGCGGTACGGTAGAAGATTTGTGCGCTTGTGAGCGTTCCGTTACAGGCCAGTATTTATCCGGAAAACGGTCCATCCCCGTGCCGCATGTGCGCCGCCCAGGCAATGGACACGCGATCCGCGTGGAACATGCGACGGAAAACAATTTAAAAGATGTCACAGTGGATTTCCCCCTGGGGAAACTCATTTGTGTGACAGGCGTTTCCGGGAGCGGGAAATCCAGCCTCATTGAAGAAGTATTGTATAAGACCTTGGCAGCCAGGCTTAACCGGGCCAAAACCCGGCCGGGAAAATGTAAGGACATCACGGGCCTGGAATATGCCGATAAGGTCATCGCCATTGATCAAAGCCCTATTGGCCGATCTCCCCGGTCCAATCCTGCGACCTATACGGGCCTGTTTACCAATATTCGTGATTTGTTCGCTCAAACGCAGGATGCGAAGCTTCGGGGTTATGGTCAAAGCCGCTTCAGCTTCAATGTACGCGGCGGCCGCTGCGAAGCCTGCGCGGGAGACGGACTGCTGAAAATCGAAATGCACTTCCTTCCGGATGTTTATGTCCCCTGCGAAGTCTGTAAGGGAAAGCGATACAACCGGGAGACCTTGGAAGTAAAATATAAAGGCAAAAACATTTCCGATGTGCTGGATATGACGGTTGAGGAAGCTTTGAGCTTTTTTGAAAACCTTCCGAGGATCAAAGATAAACTCCAGACCCTAAATGAAGTGGGGCTCAGTTATATCCGGCTGGGTCAGCCGTCCACCACATTGTCTGGCGGCGAGGCACAGCGGGTCAAGCTGGCCACGGAGTTGTCCAAGCGCTCTACAGGAAAAACCATTTATGTATTGGATGAACCGACCACCGGACTGCATGTGGCGGATGTCCACAAATTGGTGGAGGTCCTGAACGCGCTCACTGACGCGGGCAATACCGTCATTGTGATCGAGCACAATCTGGATGTGATCAAAGTTGCGGACTGGATTATTGATTTAGGGCCGGAAGGAGGCGACGGCGGTGGTGAAATCGTGTTTGAAGGTACGCCGGAAGAGTGTGTAAAATGTGAGCGAAGCCATACCGGCCGTTTTTTGCTCCCGGTTTTGGCCAAAGGCTGATGAGAACCAAAGAATATCCTGCAGCATAGGATGGTCCAAGGAGGGAGCGCTATGTTGCTTGATATCATCAGTGCGTTTATCATTGCCGGAACGTTGATTTTATTTGTGTGGCTTCTGCGGGGCATGCTGCTGATGCCTTTGGCCAAGGGAAAACACACGAAAATTACGGTAGTGGTCAAGGTCAGCGGATTTGAACCCTGTCTGGAACAAACAA
The DNA here is from genome assembly GCA_947644595.1 of uncultured Clostridia bacterium. GTDB lineage: Bacteria > Bacillota > Clostridia > Oscillospirales > Oscillospiraceae > HGM13010. Next base: position 202,286 of record CANSAE010000001.1, on the reverse strand, counting down.
TTGCTGGACTTGCATGGCTGGAATCCAACGGAACGATGCCGGGCAATGTGGTAATCGTAGACGCCGGAATGGATGAAGAAACGCGTGAGGTTGCGCAGCGTCTGTCCAGACGGAAAAAAGGTGTTTGCTTTCAGAGAAAGGATGTGCCCCTGTGGGAGACGAACGAGGAACAGCAGAATTACAGGGAAGAATAGATTCTGTCATTTACCGCAGTGATGACAGCGGGTATGCAGTCATCCGATTAGATGTGGATGGTGAGGACCTTGTTACCGTAGTTGGCTGTATTCCCTATGCATCCCCCGGAGAGAGTTTGTATGCGGTTGGCAGTTGGGTCACCCATACTGCCCATGGCCGGCAATTCAAGGTAGAGAGCTGTTCCCGGCGGCTGCCGGATACTTCGGAGAGCATTTATGATTATCTTTGCTCTGGCTGCATCAAAGGAATTGGCCCGGCTACGGCGTCTCTGATCGTGAACAGATTCAGTGCGAACAGCCTGAATATCATCGAGAATTACCCGGAACGAATTGCGGAGATCAAGGGGATCAGCCCGCAGAAAGCTAATGAGATATCCGCCGCGTTCCGGCGGGACCATACGGTGCGGAGACTGTCAGAATTGATGTGCCAGCACGGGATTTCTCCCATTTATGCTCTGCGTCTGTATAAATACCATGGAGCGGATGCCTATGAAGCGTTGTGCGAGGACCCTTACATATTGGCAGGAGAATCTATTGGCGGGAACTTTTTTGATGCAGATAAGCTGGCCGTTGAACTGGGATTTGACGGAGACAGCTTTTCACGCATTTCTTCGGCGGTTACGTTTGAATTGCTTCATAACACCAATAATGGACATTGCTTTATTCCAAGAGGAAAATTGATCGTAGCGACGGCGCAATTGATTTCTGTGGATGAGGAAGAGATTGCGTCCGCGCTGGATACCATGCTGGATGACGGTTCTATCATCAGTGAAATGATTGGCGGAGTAGATGCCTGCTACCTGCGGGGGCTTTTTGAAGCGGAGACCTTCACCGCCAAGACACTGTTTGATATGATCGGTACCGATTTTTCTGATGAAGAAAGCATAGATTCCATTATTTCTGCCATTGAGCGGCAAACAGGGCTGATTTATGCGCCATTGCAGCGGCAGGCGATCACGTTGGCGTCGGAACATCGGGTCCTGGCCATTACAGGAGGGCCAGGAACTGGCAAGACCACTTGTGTGAAGGCGATCATTGCGCTGTTTGAAAAAATGAGATTGGATGTGATCTTGGCGGCTCCTACCGGCCGGGCGGCTAAGCGATTGTCAGAGTTATCCGGACGGGATGCGCAAACCGTTCACCGGCTTCTGGGGGCAACGATTTCCGAGGACGGAGAAAGTGTGATCTTTAAGAAAAATCTACTCCATCCCCTGGAATGTGATGCGGTCATTATCGACGAATGCTCCATGGTGGATATCACGCTTATGAAAGCGCTGCTGGAGGCTATGCGTCCCAACTGCCGGCTCGTTATGGTAGGAGATGCCGATCAGCTTCCGTCAGTAGGCCCTGGTAAAGTGTTTGAGGATGTTATTTCCAGCGGGGTGATTCCGGCAGTACGGCTGACAGAAATTTTTCGTCAGGATGAAAATAGTAAGATCGTTCGCTTTGCGCACATGATCAATCAGGGGGAGCATCCGGACCTACGGGAAAATGCGGGAGATTTTTTCATGATGCGCCGTAAGGACGCTGTATCCTCGGCAGATACCATTATAGATGTATTTTCCCGGCGTCTGCCGGAAAAAATGGGATTTCCCATGCAGGATATCCAAGTCCTTTCCGCCACACGCAACGGAGTTATGGGGACCTACTCCCTGAACCGACGTCTCCAGCAGGCAGCCAATCCCCCTCATGCGGACAAACGGGAAAAACACTTTGGCGATGTGATATTCCGTGAGGGAGATAAGGTCATGCAGATTCGGAATAACTACGATTTACTCTGGCACAGAGAGGGCTCGGCGGAAGTCAGCGCCGGTATATACAATGGGGATATTGGATATATTAGGCAAATAGACGAACAGGCCGGACTGATGGAAGTGGATTTTGATGGGCGCATTGCCATGTACACCTTCGATTTGCTCAACGAATTGGAGCACGCCTGGGCGATCACGATCCATAAGTCTCAGGGCAGCGAGTATCCGGCGGTGATTCTGGCGCTGGGCGGCTGTTCTCCGAAATTGTTGGTGCGCGGTGTCCTGTATACTGCGGTCTCCAGGGCAAAAAAGTTGTTGGTATGCGTGGGAAATGAGGCCGCGGCCTATCGTATGATTGATAATTATGTGCGCTCCAGACGATACAGCGGATTACGGCTGCGCCTACTGGAGCTGTCAGGCGGTGGGTCCAGATGAGGTTGATTCCATATCTGTTGGACCTGCTCTATCCGTCAAAATGTGCATTTTGCGGTGCGCTGATCGAGAAAAAATGCCGTGGCTGCTGTGAAAAATGCGAGAAAAATCTGCCTTTTACAAAAAATGGCGGAAAACAGAGCGGAAATTTCTTTACAGTAAGCCTATCTCCGTTGTATTATGAAAGAGAAGTACGCGATGCACTTTTAAGATACAAGTTTCAAAGGATGAGCGCCTACTGTGAACCATTCGGAATTTTAATGGCAGATTGTGTGTCAGCGTATCTGGAAAATCAGGTGGATATTGTAACATGGGTACCGCTGAGCGGGAAACGTCTGAAAAAACGGGGCTTCGATCAATCTCAGCTTTTGGCGGAGACGATGGCACAGGAATTGTGGCTCCCTTGTAAGCCGGTGCTGGAAAAGACCGTCCATACAGCGCAGCAATCCAGAACAGGCTCTGCTGAAAAGCGCCGTGCAAATGTTTCCGGAGCTTATCAGGTGCGGGACAAATCTCTTGTTTCCGGAAAAACGGTGCTGTTGATCGATGATATCGTGACCACCGGTGCGACCTTTTCGGAATGTGCAAGAATGCTTGGCATGGCAGGCGCGGAGCGTGTGTATTGTGCGGCATTGGCGAGAAAACGTGATGATTAAACTTTTGAGGTGAAAACAATGCTCATATTTGAAAGAGATATTGCCATTGATGTGGGAACTTCCACAACGTTGATCTATGCCCAGGGGAAGGGAATCGTTCTCCGGGAACCGACAGTCGTGGCAGTGGACAAGCATACCGGCCAACTGCTGAAGGTCGGTCAGGAAGCCCAAAAAATGCTGGGCCGGACTCCCGCAAATATTGTGGCGATCCATCCTATCCGCAGCGGTGTCATTTCTGACTATGACATGACAGTTGCCATGCTGACGGAATTTGTAAAGAAGGTCACCTCTTTCAGCTTGTTCAAACCCAGAATGCTTCTGACAGTACCGGGCAGCATCACCGGCGTGGAAGAACGCGCTATGATCGATGCAATCGTGGAGGCCGGCGCCAGAAAAGCCTATCTGACGGAGTCAAGCCTTGCCACAGCAGTGGGGACTGGTGTGGATATCTCCAAACCGGATGGCCGTCTGGTCATTGACATTGGCAGTGGAAAAACAGATGTAGCAGTGGTCTCCCTGAATGGTGTGGTAGAAGGCCGATCAGTCAAAACTGCCGGCACAGCATTTGATGAGGCCATCGTGCGTTACATACGCACCAAACACAATGTGGTCATTGGTATGCGTACGGCAGAGGAACTGAAACGCAGTATTGGCGGTATTGTCCCAAGAGAGGATGACCCGTTGGAGGAAGTCAAGGGCCGCTGCCTCGCTACCGGTATGCCCAAGACCGTGACCGTCACATCCAAAGAACTGGCAGAAGTGCTGGTGGAGCCAACGAAAAAGGTGTTGGAGGCAGTACACTCTGTTTTGGAGCGCACCCCTCCGGAACTTGTGGGAGATATCGGCCGCAACGGCATCATCATGTCCGGCGGTGGCAGCCTGTTGTACGGTCTGGACCGCATCGTTTCCCGGGATACGGGAATTCCCACCATCGTTGTAGATGACGCACTCTCCTGCACGGCTTACGGAGCGGGCAAGATGCTGTCCAATCTGGACAACATGGAGGATGGAATGATCAATATTGCCCGTAAACGGCAGCTGAAAGGATAAGCTATGATCAAAAAGAATATATTTCGCCCCGGGGATATCTTGCTTCCGAAAAACTGTGATATGACACTTTGGAGCACAGTTGCCTGTGACCAGTTTTCCTCAGACCAGGGGTATTGGGATACCGTAGCGGCTAAGACTGCTGATGTACCCTCTACAATGCATTTGATGCTTCCGGAGGCATACCTGCAAACTGTGGACCAGCAGAAAGAGGGAGAAAAGATCAACCGAACGATGGAGCAATACCTCTCTTCTGACGTATTTACTACGCTGGAACAAAGCTATATTTTTGTAGAACGTACGTTGCCAGGCGGGAGTGTTCGCCGGGGTTTAGTGGGCGTATTGGATTTGGAGCAGTACGATTACGCAGAAAATTCCCAAACGCCGATCCGTGCTACAGAGCATACTGTAGAAAGCCGTCTCCCTCCCCGGGTCGCTATTCGTCAGCAGGCATGTCTGGAAATGCCACATATCATGGTATTTATTGATGATCCGGCGGACACAGTTATGAGTTGTGCTGAGCAGTCGGTGGGAAACACCTTGTATGACTTTGAACTTATGTGCGGAGGCGGGCATATTCGCGGGATGCAAATCGAAGGGAAAAAGGCCGCGGACCTTTCCGCTCAATTAGACGCTTTGGCGGATGATGCTGTTCTAACAGAAAAATACGGCCGTTCGGAAGGCGCAATCCTCTATGCCATGGGAGACGGGAACCATAGCTTGGCAGCTGCCAGAAAATGCTGGGAAATGGTCCGCGATAAGCTGTCTCCCGAGGAAAAAATGACCCATCCGGCCCGCTTCGCCTTGGTGGAGTTGGTGAATATCCATGATGCAGGCATTATGTTCCATCCCATCCACCGAACAGTCTTTCAGATCAATCCGGCTGATTTTGCGGCAAAAGCGCGAACGGACTTGTTTTCAGAACAGGGCACCGCAGTAACGATGGTGTTTGGCGGCATTACAGAGGTTGGCTTTGTCTCTGCGGAGAGCATCGGCCAAGTGATTGAACGGGTAGACCGTTTTTGCCAGACCTATGCGAAAGCCCATAACGGAGAAGTGGATTACATCCACGGAGATGAAGAGGCGGCGGCCTTCGGTGGGCAAAAGGATGCAGCAAGTATTTTACTGCCCGCAATGGAAAAAGGAGAACTGTTCACTTCTGTGATGAATACCGGCGTATTTTGTAAAAAGAGCTTTTCCATTGGAGAAGCAGCGGAAAAACGCTATTATCTGGAGTGTCGAAAAATTCGATAAATGATGAGGAACGGCAGCCTAAAGGGCTGCCGTTCCTCATATCTTCCGAGACAGGGACATACACTCCACTATAGGAGGCGATAGGATGGACAGCCTGACCGATGTAACGGCATTGTTCCCGCAGGATTTTGCCGGCGCATTAAAAAATTTATCTGCTGCAACGCAAAATGCCATTGAAGAACTGCGAATCCGCCGCGGATTGCCGATTTTGGTCAAGACTAGCACAGGCGAAAAAGTATTATCTGTAAATCGACCTGTTACGCGGGAGGATATCGATCATATCGTACTTAGTGCCACGGGAGGGTCCTATCATTCTGCGGCCGAAACGATGAAACACGGCTATATTACCGTAAAAGGGGGCAGCCGCATTGGTTTGTGCGGAGAGGGTGCCATGCGCGAGGGTCAAATTGAGGCTCTTCGGAATATTTCCTCCCTTTGCATTCGGGTGCCCAAGCCCGCGATAGGATGTGCAGATGAATTGATGCCGTGCCTTTGCGCAAAGGGCTTTCAGAATACTTTGATTATCTCGCCTCCCGGTATGGGAAAAACGACCCTTCTGCGGGAACTGATCCGCCGTCTGTCCAAGGATGGTTTTCGAATCGCCGTGGCGGACGAGCGGGGAGAGATTGCGTCGATGCACCACGGCGTTCCGCAATTTGACTTAGGCCCCCATGTAGATATCATAACCAACGTGACGAAATGCCAGGCTGCCATTATGCTCATTCGGACCATGGCACCAGATATTCTGGCAATGGATGAGATTACAGCAGTGGCCGACTTACCGGCTATTTTAGAAGCATCCGGCTGTGGTGTAGGGCTGCTGACAACAGTTCATGGGAGTGATGCTGATAGTCTCAAGCAAAAAAAGCTGTTTCAAGATCTGTTTTCTTATGATATTTTTCAAAAGGCAGTCTGTATCCAAAAGCAGAATGGAAATAGGGTTTATACGGTGACTGATTTATGATGATACAAATGATGGGGGCATGCTTTCTGATCCTAGCCGGAGGTATGTTTGCACGAAGAAAAACGTCGGATATGAAGGAGCATTTGGCGATGCTGTCCGCACTTATCTCTGCGTTTCGAATCATGATTTGTGAAATTCAAACCAATCTTACACCAATGGGAGAGATTATTCAAATGCTGGCCAGCTCAAACGAAAAGTATTCCGGTATGTTCTTCGCCGAGGTATCCAAACAGTTGGAGCTTCAGGGCGTCCCTTATTTCACGCGTTGCTGGAAAACTGCGGTCACTTTCTGCTGTTCCGCCCTGACATCAACAGAACAGGAAGCCTTACTTACGCTGGGAAACGTGTTGGGGCGGTACGACGCGGCAGAAGAATGTGTTTCTATAGAACGTTGTATCATGGAATTGAATACCGGATATGAAGCGCTTCGGCATCGATACCAGACGGATGCCCGTTTGTATACGGGGCTCGGCCTTGCTGCGGGATGTATTCTGGCAATTGTTTTGCTGTAAGGGCTTGACAGCGCTGGGAAAATGGTCTATGCTAACTCTACTTGTGAACTTGGCAGATATAGAAAAAAGGGGATAAACCACTATGCAAAATCTTTCCAGCAGAACCGATACGTTTACAGATTCTCTCATTCGCCGGATGACACGTGTGTCATTGGAATATAATGCGATCAATCTTTCTCAGGGATTTCCTGATTTCAACCCTCCAAAAGCAATTACCGACCGCCTTGCAGAAATTTCCGGAGCAGGACCTCACCAGTATGCAGTTACTTGGGGCGCTCAGAATTTCAGAGAAGCGCTGGCGAAAAAACAGAGCCAGTATATGGGACTTCCCATTGATGCGAATACCCAGGTTTTGGTTACCTGCGGCAGTACCGAGGCTATGATGTGCGCCATGATGACGGTGTGCAATCCCGGAGATAAAGTCATCATTTTCTCTCCTTTTTATGAAAATTATGGTGCGGATACCATTCTCACCGGTGCGGTACCGATTTATGTGCAGTTGGAGGGACCTGAATTCCGCTTTGATCCGGAAAAACTGGAAGATGCGTTCCGTCAGCACCCTAAGGCCATCGTGGTGTGCAACCCTTCCAACCCGACTGGTCGTGTTTTCACAAAAGAAGAACTAACCGTCATTGCAGACCTGGCCAAAAAGTATGATGCCTATGTCATCACCGATGAAGTGTATGAGCACATCGTATATGCGCCGTACCATCATACCTATATGGCATCACTGCCCGGAATGTTTGAGCGCACCATTTCCTGCAGCTCTCTATCCAAAACCTATTCCATCACAGGGTGGCGCTTGGGTTACATTATCGCGCCGGAAGAGATTGTTGATACAGCGAAAAAGGTCCATGATTTCCTTACCGTAGGTGCGGCTGCGCCCTTGATGGAAGCTGCCGTTGTGGGCCTTGAGATGGAAGATGACTACTACAGAGAGCTATTGGGTATCTATGACGAAAAGCGTACCTTGTTCCTCAGCGGCCTGGACCGCCTTGGAATTCGCCATAATGTTCCGGAGGGCGCCTACTATGTCATGCTGGATATTTCTGAATATCAGGGTTACGATACCGATGTGGATTTCTGCTTGAAACTGGCGGAGAAGGTCGGTGTCGGCGCTGTGCCGGGCTCTGCGTTTTACGATATTCCTGAGCATCGGTATATTCGTATGCACTTTGCCAAAAGCGCGGAAACACTGAACGAAGCTTTGGAACGGCTTGGAAATATGAAAACGCTGATGTGACCGGTCACACAGGCGGAGGATTGCCGGATGTCAGAGAAAGACAGACGAAAAAGTATTATACTGTTGCTCACGGCAGTGGTTACTGTGAGCGCAGTTGCGCTGATGTGTGTTGGAAAACCTCTGATTCGCTTCGTGTCTGATGCAGATGCATTTCGTGCATTTGTCGAGAAAAACAGCTGGTGGAGCCGGGTTGCTTTTTTGGGGATGCTGGTGTTCCAGGTCGTGTTTGCAATCATTCCCGGCGGCGCTTTTGAGGTGGCAGGAGGGTATGCGTTCGGCGCGGCAGAAGGCACCATCCTCAGTGTGGTCGGCACTACTTTGGGGAGCATTTTGGTATTTTTACTAGTCCGGCGCTGGGGACTCAGGTATGTCCTTTTATTTTTTACTAGGGAACAATTGGCTTCCGCCAAATTTATGCACGATGAAAAGCGGTTATACTTGATTGCATTTATCGCATTTATTATTCCGGGTACTCCCAAAGATCTGCTTTGTTATGTGGCGGGACTCACGGATATTAAGTTGAGCCGCTGGATTGCCATCACATCCGTTGCCCGTATTCCTGCTATTTTAATTTCGACGGTAGGAGGAAATGCCATCGGTACCAGGAGTTATGTTTTTGCTGCTGCAGTATTTGCAATTACCGTGATCATCAGCGCTGTTGGCGTCCTGATTTACAGGCATATCACAAAAGAAAGCGCTACAGATACCGTTGATGACTAAAACAAAAAGGGGACAAGCTGTTGTCCTCTTTTTCTTGATTTAACCGGTTTTATTTTCCTTATATTTTCTTGACATTGTGCGGAAAATAGTATATATTAGTTTTGAATACTACATTACATAGTAAATGGATTTAAAAGATGTCACTTCGACTGATATTTTGGAGGATATGATGAGTGATAGAAAAATCGCGGTCATCACAGATTCAGGTACCGATATTCCTCAGGAGGTAGCCGAACGGTACGGTGTATATGTGCTGCCTTTGATCGTGCAGTATTCGGATAAGGCGTATCGGGACCGGGTGGATATTACCCCGGCAGACGTTTACTCCCGTCTGTCCCAAGAGGTTCCAACTACTTCACTGCCCACGCCGGAACAAATCGTGGAACTGTTTGACAGGGTAGTGGCAGATGGTTATGATACCGCCGTTGTTGTCACGCTTTCCGGTGGCTTGAGCGGCACTCATAACGCCATTCGTCTGATGGCAGAAGAGTATCCTGCCTTGGATGTATATCTGCTGGACACCAAGAATATCGGCATCGGAGCCGGATTTTCTTCTATTGTGGCGGCGGAACAGATCCATGAAGGCAAGCTGCTGGAGGAGATATTGTCTGCAGTGAGGGCATCTATCGAAAGTACCAAGATTTTTTTCTCCCTCAAAACACTGGAATATCTCCGTAAAGGCGGCCGAATCGGTCTGGTAACGGGCATTATAGGCAATGTCCTGAATCTCAAGCCCATCATTTCCTGTAATGACGATGGTATTTACTATAATGTGAAAGTCGCAAGAGGAGAGAAGCAATCTTTAAAGGAGTTGCTGCGCCTTGCGAAAGAATATGCAGCGCAGTTCAGCAGCTATAATGTCGCGGTTTGCGACGGCGATGCGCCGGAAGAAGCAGATTTTCTGCTGAAAACAATTCGAGAGAACTTCCCAAAGGCCAAGAACATTTATCATACCCATGTAAGTCCCGCTCTGGTCGTGCACACTGGCCCCGGGCTGATCGGCATCGGTATTCAGGGAATTTTGAAAGCCTAAAATGAAAAAAAAACAAGACCTCAAGAATGAGGTCTTGTTTTTGACTTTTCAAGAGAAAGAAGCTGTGCTAAAATAAATGCATTATGATGAAACGAGAAGCAGCTCTATGAAGTCAACAAAATTTTGGATCATTGTGATTTCCGCTGCCCTGGTTCTGTCCGGCATCAGTGCCGCGGCAGTGCTTTCATGGCGCGGAAGCGGAGAAGTGGCGTGCATTTACCAGGATGGAGTACTCCTGCGGAAAATCCACTTAGACACGGTAACTGCGCCCTATACCTTTACGGTCACTTGGACAGACGGACAAAAGAATACAGTTTTGGTAGAGCCGGGGAGAATTTGCGTATCCCATGCGGATTGCCCAGATCAGATATGTGTGCGTACTGGATGGCTCAGCGATGGCTTAACACCGATCGTTTGTCTTCCAAACCATCTCAGTATCCGTATCCAATCGAATACATCTGATGCTGCTGTGCAGTAGATAGGAATGACTATGGAGTTAAAAAAACTTACACGGAATGCGCTGTTAACAGCCATCGCGCTTACCATTTTCATGGTGGAAGCTCAGATTCCTCCCTTAGTGCCTATTCCGGGGGTAAAATTGGGTTTGGCCAATATCGTGACGGTTTTTGCCCTTTTTGCCTATAAAAAGCAGGATGCACTCATGATTCTCTTAGTTCGTGTGTTTCTTGGAAGCGTTTTTTCCGGCCAGATGATGACCCTTCTATATAGCCTTGCCGGAGGGTTGCTGTGCTTTGGGGTTACGATTTTTATGGAAAAAATCCTCACGGAAAAGCAAATTTGGGTTGCCGGCGTCGTTGGAGCCGTATTTCACAATATCGGTCAGCTCCTTGTGGCAATTGTCATCACGTCCACGCCGAGTATTGCAGTTTATCTTCCTGTTCTGCTGGTCTCAGGCATTCTGGCGGGCCTGTTCACAGGTTTGTGCGCCCAATTTTTGTATGGAAAACTAAAACATTTCGGGCGATTTTGAATTATTCTGAGAATAAATAATCACACCGCCGCAAGCTGACTGCTCGCGGCGGTGTGATTGTTTACTGTCCCAGCACTTCTGCCAAAACGTTTTTCATGTTATATAAACCAGGAGTTTTGATATTGCTCATAAAGATAGCGGCCTTTACAGCGCCCTCAGCAAATACGTCCCGAGACAAAGCGGAGTGCTTCAGCTCCACGACTTCCTGACTGCCGGCAAAAATCACTTCGTGATCACCCACGATATTTCCGCCTCGTACCGCTGAAATGCCGATCTCGTTCTTTTCGCGGCGTTTCCGGACGTTTTGCCGGTCGTAAACATATTGCGCTTCATAGGGGGCAGAGCATGCAGCGGCATCCGCCAGCATAATGGCCGTACCGCTGGGAGCATCCACTTTGCGGTTGTGATGGCGCTCCACGATTTCGATATCGTAGTCGCTCCCCAGTACTGCGGAAGCCTTCTTGACCAGCTCTACCAGCAGATTGATACCCAAAGACATATTTCCGGAACGAAATACCGGGATTTTTTTTGCGGCAGATTCAATTTCCGACAACTGCTCAGCAGAATATCCCGTCGTGCAAAGCACAATGGGGATCTGCTTTTCAGTACACCAGCGCAGCAGGGAAGTCAGGTTCGCCGGATTGGAGAAATCAATGACTGCATCCGCTGTTCCGGAAAACTCCATAGGGTCGGCATAGACAGGAAAATCGTTTTTCTGCATCGGTGTTCGGTTAAAACCGGCAGTGATCTCGACTTGAGCATTCTCTTGACAGATGCTTGCCACCACTTGGCCCATATGCCCATTGCACCCTGAAATGATAAATCGATACATCTTTTGTACAGCTCCTGTTTAAATCAGCCCCACATTGTGCATGGAAGCCTTCAGCGTCTCCAGATTCTTCGGATTTATATCCACCAAAGGAAGCCGCAGGTGACCGACGTTCATACCCATAAGATTCAGCGCAGTTTTCACAGGGATGGGATTGGTCTCAATGAACAGTGTGGAGAACAGGTCCGCATACTTCATATGAATGGCCTGTGCAGCGGCAAAGTCGCCCTTGAGTGCGGCGACACACATGTCAGCCACAGCCTTGGGAACGACGTTGGCAGCCACAGAGATAATGCCCTTGGCACCCAGAGCCATCATGGGAACGGTCTGATCGTCGTTGCCGCTCCAGATATTCAGCGCATCCCCACACAGATATCGCGTCTTGGAAAACAGAGAGAAATCTCCGGAGGCTTCCTTTGCGCCGTTGATGTTGGGATGCTCGGACAAGATTTTGTAAGTTTCCGCCGTGATGCCGATGCTGGTTCGGCTGGGGACATTGTACAATACCATGGGCACATTCACCCGGTCTGCAACATAAGTGAAGTGCTGTACCAGTCCGGCCTGTGTAGTCTTATTGTAGTAAGGCGTGACCATCAGCACGCCGTCATAGCCTGCAGCCTCGGCCTCTTTGCCCAGATGCAGGGCGGTATTGGTGTTGTTGGAGCCGATGCCCGCGATCATTTTCATGCGGCCTTTATTGTGCTCCATGGCAAATCGCAGAAGCTCAGCGTGTTCGCCGACATCCTGTGTCGCATTTTCGCCAGTAGTGCCGCAAACGACCAATGCGCTGGTGCCGTTCTCTGCCTGAAAATCGATCAGCTTGCCCATGGCTTCGTAATCAATGCCACTTTCCTGATAAGGCGTGACAATGGCCGTGCAGGAACCTTCAAAAATCGGGATCTTTTTCATGGTAACTACCTCCTAAACTTAATCCATCCAGCCTTCGGCACACAGCAACTCAGCAAGTTCCACCGCACCGCCTGCAGCACCCCGCAGGGTGTTGTGTGCCAGGGAAACGAATTTATAATCATACTGCGTATCTTCCCGCAGACGGCCGATAGACACGGTCATACCGTTACCCAGCATGCGGTCCATTCCTGTCTGGGGACGATTATCCTCTGCAAAGTATTGCAGGAACTGTTCCGGCGCGGAAGGAAGCTTCAATTCCTGCGGGCGGCCCTTGTAAGCTGCCCAGGTCTTGATCATCTCTTCTCTTGAGGGTTTTGTGTCCTTAAACTTCACAAACACAGCGCCCATATGGCCGTTGGACACAGGAACGCGGATACACTGAGCTGTGATGCTGGGTTCTGCGGCGCTGACGATCACGCCGTTTTCCACCTTGCCCCAGACCTTCAAGGGTTCCCGCTCACTCTTTTCTTCCTCGCCGCCGATGAAAGGAATCACATTGTCCAGCATTTCCGGCCAGCTTTCAAAAGTTTTGCCGGCACCTGAAATGGCCTGATATGTGCAGACCAGGATTTTTTCAATGGGATATTTTCCCATCAGGGGAGACAAAGCAGGCACATAAGTCTGAATGGAGCAGTTGGATTTCACTGCGATGAAGCCCCGCTTGGTGCCCAGACGCTTTTTTTGATCGTGGATGACCGCCAGATGTTCCGGATTCACTTCCGGAATGATCATGGGGACATCCGGTGTCCAACGATGGGCGGAGTTGTTTGAGACAACAGGACACTCATGCTTGGCATAGGCTTCTTCCAAGGCCTGGATCTCCTCTTTTTTCATATCTACTGCGGAAAAAACGAAATCTACCTGGGAAACGATTTTTTCGATATCCCCGGTTGCATCCATGACAACGAGTTTCTTGGCACTTTCGGGCATAGGTGTGTCGATTTTCCATCGGCTACCGATGGCTTCTTCATAAGTTTTGCCTGCGCTTCTTGCGCTGGCGGCGACCACCTTCAAATCGAACCAAGGGTGCTGGTCGATGAGCGTCACAAAGCGCTGTCCGACCATGCCGGTACAACCTATGACGCCAACACGATAATTTTTCATGGAGTCCATCCTTTCCGCGGGCTGCAGCCACGCACCAAGTCATCACCAATATCTGCTATTGATAAAAAACTTGAAATCATGTATCATATTCTATATAATGACAAAAGCTGACAAATCATGCGGCTTTTTCAGAGAAATATGATTAAAAACCATTATAACATACCGCTTTTTAAGGGTCAATAAACCCAATGGAGTACATAATTTATGAAAAAATTTAGAATTCACGGGATAATATGTGGAATATTTCTAATTTCGTTGCTAATTTGTCTGTTTTCAGGCAGTGCCAGCGGTGCAGGCTATACATTATATGTCAATTCAGCCTCTGATATGGTCACATCCTCACTGTCCTCATTGTATGCCATAGGCGGCACAAATGATACCGGCACGCTGGGAAACGGCACAAAATACGCCATGACCTCAACTGGGGTCGTGGCAATCGGCACAGGCACCGGACCGGCTGGCAGCGGCGTGGATGATGACGGTTCTGCTTATAGGGATGATCCCATTCCGTACACCACGGTAAAAGTGGGGCTGAACTACGGCTCCAAGACCCTCACGGAAGCGCGGCTGGAAAACGCGGTGGGCAGCGGATACCGCTTCGGGTATTTTGATAATACCCGCACGTTCCATGAACTCGGCTCCACTGCCGTGACCAAGTTAACCATGATCGCGGACCGGAATACAGAGCTCTCCTCCGGTGCCACTGTAGGCTGCTACCACATCATGCTCCCTGGCACCTATAACGATTTTGAGTCTGCGAAACAGGCAGCGGATGCAGTGGACGGATTCCCGGCTTATTATAATGGGGCATACTATGCGCTTTGCGGCAGTTATACCAGCCAGGATGAAGCCAATGCGGCCATTGCAGCCATGGGAATCAGCGGCACCGCATATTCCGCTGGCAGTCGCTGCATGGTGGTTACACAAACCGGCACGACCAACATCTTGTTTGAATTCGATTATGGATCCACTTATTCATTGGCCGTTCAGCCGGTCTCCAATGCTGGTAATGCAGTGACTTGGTTTGCCGGATATAAATATAACGGAGCATTTCAATATACCCGCCTGAGCGATGATGAGAAGATCACAGTCGTGAACTTTGTGGATATTGACGATTATGTCAAAGGTGTCGTGCCTTATGAGATGAACGGCAAATGGCCTCTGGAGGCGCTGAAAGCACAGGCACTCACGGCCCGCACGTATGCCGCCAGCCATTTCAACAGCTATCGCTCCTACGGCTTTGATGTAACGAATGATACCTACAGTCAGGTATATCAAGGCCTGAATTCTGCCAACAGCACCACAAATTCCGCCTGTGACGCCACAGCGGGACAGTATATCTGGTACCACGGTCATCTTTGTGAAACATTTTTCTTCTCTTCAGACGGTGGGGCCACGGAATCCAGTAAAAATGTCTGGGGAACGGAGCTGCCCTATCTTCAAGGTGTGTATGACCCCTATGAAGATGAGGTGGATACCGGGCACAACAATTGGACGTATACATTGACACCCTCTCAGGTACAAAGTAAAATCAATTCCAAATTTAAAAAGAATTTTGGCCCGATCACCAGCATCACTCCGGAATACACAGAAATGGGCAATGTTCTGAGTCTGACATTCACAGATGCTTCCGGCAATTCCCATAAAGTCAGCCGCACTAATTGTTACTATGCCCTGGATGTGGACAGCCTGCGCTTTACAGTGACACAGGACGCCTCTGGAAATTTCGTAATCAACGGAAGCGGTTGGGGGCACAATTGCGGCATGAGTCAGTGGGGGGCCTACGTCATGGCGAAAAATCACGGGATGAACGCATCTCAAATCATTAAATTCTACTACACCGGAGCTTATATACGATGAAAAAATCCGATTTTTGGTTTGATCTTCCGGAGAAACTGATTGCACAGACCCCCCTGTCCCAACGGGACAGCTCTCGGATGTTGCACCTGAATAAAACAACCGGTGCGGTAGAGCACCTGCATTTTTCCGATTTGCCGAATCTTCTCCATCCAGGTGACTGCTTGGTGCTCAATGATTCCCGGGTTTTGCCTGCCCGATTGATTGGGCACAGATCCAGTGGCGGACAAATTGAAGTTTTGCTGCTTCGTGATTTAGGGAATGATGTTTGGGAATGCCTCACCAAGCCCGGGAAAAAGACCCGTCCCGGGGCGGAAATTCTTTTCGGAAACGGAGAATTGAAGGCAATCGTTCTTTCCACGTGCGAAGGCGGTACCCGTCAGATCAAGTTTGAATACGAAGGAATTTTTCTGGAGGTACTGGAGCGTCTGGGCCGTATGCCTTTGCCTCCGTATATCCATGAAGAATTGCAGGACCAGGAACGGTACCAAACAGTATATTCCAGAGAAGTAGGCAGTGCGGCAGCTCCTACTGCCGGACTGCATTTTACGCCGGAACTGCTGGAGCAAATACGTGCTATGGGTGTGGTTATCTGTTTTGTAACGCTCCATGTGGGCTTGGGTACCTTCCGCCCGGTGAAGGAGGACGATATTGAATCCCACGAAATGCACTCAGAATTTTGCGTGGTACCAAAAGAAACGGCTGATGCCATCAATCGGGCAAAGGCTGGTGGGCACCGTGTTATTGCGGTTGGCACGACTTCCTGCCGCACTATGGAATCTTTTGCACAAGAGGACGGGACTATGGAGGAAGCTTCCGGCTGGACAGATATTTTCATCTATCCGGGATACCGATTTAAATGCGTAGATGCCCTGATCACGAATTTTCATTTGCCGGAAAGCACATTAATCATGCTGGTATCAGCTTTGGCGGGGCGGGAAAACGTTTTGAATGCGTATCGGATCGCGGTAGAAGAAGGGTATCGATTCTTTTCATTTGGAGATGTTACCCTGATCGATTGATTGGAGAATATATGTTTGAATTGATTAAAATCCAGAAGCAGGGGGAAGCACGCCGTGGTGTATTTACATGCCCCCACGGCACAGTGCAGACCCCTGTATTCATGAATGTCGGTACACAAGCGGCCATCAAAGGCGCATTGAGCGCCGAGGACTTGGAAACGATCCACTGTCAGGTGGAATTATCCAACACCTATCATCTGCATGTTCGTCCCGGGGATACGCTCATTAAAGAACTGGGAGGACTGCATCAATTTATGACCTGGGAAAAGCCCATGCTGACAGACAGCGGCGGCTTTCAGGTGTTTTCCCTGGCATCTCTGCGAAAAATCAAGGAAGAAGGTGTCAGCTTCAACTCCCATGTAGACGGGCGGCATATTTTCATGGGCCCGGAAGAGAGTATGCGCATCCAGTCGAACCTGGGAGCGGATATTGCTATGGCGTTTGATGAATGTATCCCAATTCCATCTACGCGGCAATATGTAGAGCAGTCCATCGACCGTACCTACCGCTGGTTGGTACGCTGCAAGAATGCCCTGCTCGAATATAACGCCGAGGATGATGCAGTCAATCCCGGTCAGGTGTTATTTGGCATCAATCAGGGGGCGGTCTATCACGACTTAAGAGTGGAGCACATGAAACAGATCGCGGAGCTGGACCTGGCCGGATACGCGATTGGCGGCTTGGCAGTGGGGGAGAGTACTCAGGAGATGTACGATACCATTGCTGTGGTGCAGGAACACATGCCCAAGGACAGGCCCAGATACCTCATGGGAGTAGGTACGCCTGGAAATATTATTGAAGCAGTATACCGCGGCGTGGACTTTTTTGACTGTGTGATGCCGTCACGCAATGGTCGGCATGGACATCTATTCACTTGGCAGGGCGTTATTAACATCAAAAATGCAAAATATGAACGGGATGAAGACTCCATTGCGCTTGGGTGTGATTGTCCGGTCTGCAGACGATATTCCAGAGCTTATATTCGCCATCTTTTTAAGGCGGAAGAACCTTTGGCCCTGCGTTTGGCCGTGATGCATAATCTGTACTTTTATAATCAGTTGATGCAGCGCATTCGGGACGAGCTGGAGGCTGGCACCTTTGAAGTGTTTCGTCAGCAGTATGCCCGGGTTTTGGACACAAGAATATAATTTTCCTTGCAATTCCCGGAAAATAGAAGTATAATGCTTATCAACCACAAAATCGGAGGAAATCAAATGGGTAGCGAATCTATGTATTCAATCATTATGCTGGTCGCCGTGTTCGGTATCATGTACTTTATCATGATCCGGCCGGAGAATAAGCGGAAAAAGGCTGCGGAAGAAATGCGCAGCAATGTCGCGCTGGGGGATGAGATCGTCACCATCGGCGGCATGACGGGCAAGATCGTGCAGGTCACGGAAGAGACCGTCACCTTTGAAACTGGTGAAGACCGTGTTCGTATCCAGATTAAGAAATGGGCCATTCAGACCAACGAACGCGCTGAAGCGAAAGCGAGAGAACAGGCTGAGGAACGTAAACGGGCCAAACAGAAAAAGTAATCCAGAAATCAAACGGCGTGAAATTCACGCCGTTTTTCTGTTGTTTCGTCGAATGGGAATTTATGCCCCCTTGCATCAATAGGATGTACCATCCAAACGATGTAAGGGGGTATTGTTATGGAGCAGCAAAAAGCAATGCGATACTTGAAAGCCGCTGTAAAAGGAGCCTTTGTTTCTTTGTTGAGCGGTACGGTGATCTTGCTGATTCTGTCCTGGCTGATTGGGAATGGCCGAATTCCGGCCAACCTGATGGAGGAATATGTAATTGTAACAGTCATTGTTGCGACCTTTCTGGGAGGAACCGTATCTGTCCGCCTTCAGGGCAGAACTGCGGCCGTCACTGCACTTTTCAGCGGTGCATTGATTCTTTTGGGAATCACGATAGCATCTCTGTTTGAAAACGGCATTTTCTTCGTCAACGGCGGCTATATAAAGATGCTGGTGTCTGTTTTTGCGGGGAGCGTTACCGGGGGGATGCTGGGGACCCGACGTAAAACAGCCAAAAAGCGGAAAAAAACGTAATTTTATACAAAGCTTATCATTTTTGACAAACTACATGTTGTGTTGAATTTGCTGGAAAATATCAAATCTTGAGAGGGAACGGCAGAAATCCGTTCAAAAACCCGTTCCGGAAAGTTTACATAATCCCGTTGACATAAAGCAATTGACATTTTTAACAAAAATAAACGAAAAGTGACAAAATACTTGAATAATGGACGGGCATATATTATAGTCATAATTACAAATATTATGTAAATTGATATATTATGTAACTTTTTAGGAGCCGTCATACAGGTGGTTCTGTGAAGAAATATCGATTAAAACTTGGACGTTGGCCTGAGATCCGTGCTGAACAAACCGGAATAGATTTCCCGATTCTTGCATTATTGTTTCTGTGCTTTCTACTGGGATCAGTTCTCGGTTGTTTTGTGGGGAGCGGCGTGGAAGAAGAAACCGAGGAGATTACAAAGCTCATCTCACAAAGTCCGGATTCTGGTATTATTGGTTATCTGCACAGCTTGTGGCAGGCGAGTCGGTATCATATCGTTGTACTGTTAGCCGCAACGTCGTTGATAGGGGTATTTGTGATTCCGCTGACCGCATTTTTGCGTGGGTATTTTCTGACATGTGCAGCTGCCGCTGTCATCACGGCACTGCCAGAGCATGGAATACTTGCAGCTTTGATTTCTTGCGGAATCGGTGCACTGCTTACGATACCGAGTTTATTTTTATTGCAATTAGATGGATTTGCGTTGTCCAAGCGCCTTCGGGCGTTATCAGCCGGAAAAAGCGGCCATTTCAGCAATCAGAATATACCACAGCATATGGGGATCGCAGTTGTATGCTTGATTACAGCAGCAGCAACGGATCATATGCTGATTCCCTGGTTGCTATCCTATATATTTTAGAGAAGAGAAGAGGTTTCGTTATGCAGGACACAGCCTGCCTGAAGCGATTTGAGGAATACTTGACGAATGTAAAAAAGGCATCGGGAAATACCATGAGCTCTTATTTACGGGATATTCGTCAGTTATCTTCCTATCTGGTAAGCCATCAGCTGGGAAATCTGTTGGAAGCAACGGACGATGTTTTAGAGCAATATGTCGCCCATTTAAAATCTGCCGGAAAATCCAATGCCACGATCGCACGGAGCATTGCTTCCATGAAAAGCTTTTATGGTCATATGGTTTCCGAGTCGCTGATAGAAAAGAATCCTGCCTCAGGCCTTGTTGCAGAGAAGGCGGAACATAAGCTCCCTCAGATTTTGACCGGTATGGAAGTGGAACTGCTGTTGGAGCAGCCACAGTGTGTAGATATGAAGGGCTACCGGGACAAGGCGATGCTGGAGGTGCTTTATGCAACAGGGATACGTGTCAGTGAACTGATTGCTTTGAACGTCGATGATGTCAATCTTTCCGCGGGAGTTTTGCGCTGCAAGAGCAAAAATAAGGAGCGGTATATCCCAATCTATCCGGCCGCAGTGCGGGCTTTGTCGGAATATATCGAATTTATCCGAAATCAAATGGTTGCCGTCCCACAAGAGCCGGCGCTGTTTGTAAATGTAAATGGAGAGCGCATGAGCCGTCAGGGATTCTGGAAGCTGATCAAGACCTACCAGCAGAAAGCAGGCATCGAAAAAGATATTACACCGCATACACTGCGCCATAGTTTTGCTGCGCATCTGTTGGAAAACGGCGCGGATTTGCGCTCTATTCAGGAAATGCTGGGGCACTCGGATATTTCCACCACACAGGTGTATTCTCAGGTGGTCAAGCATCAATTAAAGGATGTGTACAATAAAGCACATCCCCGCGCATAACATAGACGCAAACACTCTCAACAGAAATCCTGTTGAGAGTGTTTCTTTTGTTGCGATTTTGAAGGAACTATGGTATGCTAAAAAATAGGATGTGATAATTTTGAGAATCCTTGGGATAGATCCAGGTGTAGCGATCGTAGGGTTTGGCGTAGTGGATACAGACCGTTCCGGTCCTAAACTGGTCAAATGCGGAGTGGTTACCACGCCGGCTCATACGCCGCTGTCAGCCAGATTGAATAGTATTTACTTAGATTTGATCGAACTGATTGAAACGTTCCGCCCGGATGCCGTTGCCATTGAAGAATTGTTCTTTAATACAAATATCACCACAGGCATTTCCGTTGCGCATGCCAGAGGGGTCATCCTTTTGGCGTGCTATCAATCTGGAATTTCGGTGTTTGAATACACGCCTTCACAGGTGAAACAAGCTGTAGTGGGATATGGTATGGCAAAAAAAAATCAGGTTATGGATATGGTCAAGCGCATTCTGCGGCTTCAGGATGTTCCAAAGCCAGATGATGCGGCAGACGCAGTGGCAATTGCACTCTGCCATGCCCGCAGCAGTACATCGCTATTGTCACAGAAAGGTGAAAGCAACGTATGTTCAACTATATAAACGGTACGGTGACCGAATTAGAGCCGAATTTTGCGGTAGTGGAATGCGGAGGCATTGGCTTTGGCATCAATGTGTCGCTGAATACCTTGGGTAATTTAAAATTAGGGGAACCCGGTAAGGTCTATGTTTATGAAGCTGTGCGGGAGGATGCGTTCGAACTGTTTGGGTTTTCTACAAAATCCGAAAAACGCTGTTTTGAATTGTTGGTGAGCGTATCGGGTGTAGGCCCGAAGGCCGCTATGGCGATTTTGTCCACAACAACGCCAGACGGTCTGATTTCTGCAATTTTGAACGGGAATGAGAAAGTGATTACTGCCGCTCCCGGCGTGGGGAAAAAACTTGCCCAGCGGGTGCTTTTGGAGCTGAAAGATAAGGTGGGAAGCGTTGACGGTATGGCGCTTTCAAGCCCTGGAGGGCCGTTCGTTCCTGTCGTTCCGGGAGGAGACCGGAATTTGTCAGATGCAACAGCGGGCCTGTTGGTTTTAGGGTATGCACAAAGTGAAATCAATACAGCGTTGAAAGACGTGGATACGTCCGGCATGACTTCAGAAGAAATTATCAAGGCCGTATTGCGCAATATGCTGAAATGAGGGAGGGGCATCCATGAGTATTTCCTTTTCGGAAGATGCAAATCAACAGGTAATCACTACGTCCAGGGTACTGGAAGAGGATGCCAATGAAGGTTCTTTGCGCCCTCATACCCTGCTGGAGTATATCGGACAGGAGAAAGCAAAAAGTAATCTGGAAATCTTTATCAAAGCGGCTCAGATGCGCCATGAATCCTTAGACCATGTGCTGCTTCATGGCCCACCGGGGCTGGGGAAAACCACATTGGCAGCAATCATAGCCAATGAAATGGGAGTCAATATGCGCATTACCTCCGGCCCGGCAATTGAGAAGGCAGGGGACTTGGTAGCAATGCTTACCAACCTCAGTGAAGGGGATATTTTATTTGTAGACGAGATTCACAGATTGAATCGGTCTTATGAGGAAATCTTGTATCCTGCCATGGAGGATTATGCCATTGATATCATTTTGGGAAAAGGCCCCTCGGCAAACTCCTTGCATTTGGAATTGCCGCATTTTACACTGATTGGCGCGACCACGCGGTCCGGCCAATTGACAGCGCCCTTGCGTGACCGCTTTGGTGTGACCCTGCGTCTGGAATTGTATACCGCAGAGGAACTGCAAAGGATCGTTACCCGCAGTGCGGGAATTTTGGGTGTGAAAATCACCCCGGAAGGCGCCTATGAGATTGCTTCCCGTTCCAGAGGAACCCCCCGTGTTGCCAACCGTATGCTCCGCCGTGTCCGGGATTTTGCACAGGTTCGGGCAGGGGGCAATATCACCAAGGAAGTAGCCAATGAGGCGTTATTGAGTCTGGAAGTGGACCATCTTGGCTTTGATGCATTGGACCGCAGGATGCTCAACGCCATTATTGAATTTTACGGTGGAGGTCCGGTCGGCCTGGATACGCTGGCCGCTACGATCAACGAGGAACCCGTCACATTAGAAGATGTATATGAGCCGTATTTATTGCAGCAGGGCTTCCTGACACGTACCCCCCGGGGACGCTGCGTTACGCAAAAAGCATATGAACATCTCGGACTTCCGTTCCAAGGTCAGGAACAGCTTCATTTCTAATATAATTAGCAAAAATGCCCTGAAATCTGTGGATTTCAGGGCATTTTTGGAGCTGGTAATGTGACTCGAACACACGACCTGCTGATTACGAAGGATGCGAAGCCCGTCCAGCCCTTGATTTTCAAGGCTTTCCGGCGCTTTTTCCTCCGAAATCAGCAGGTCGTTCATATTGTATGCCCCGTTGTCTCCAACGGGGCGTTTCCTATTGTGGGTAAATCAGATTTGGTCCAATATAGCTTGCCTTGAACCAGCAAGATAAGAATAATTAAACAATTCGATAAAGCAGCACCTCATCTTTCGCATTCATGTACGGAAAATCAGCGTCTGAGGATTCGCTGGTGAGTTAAGTCTACAGGAATCTTCATCGCATCCTCAACCGCAAGGCGAAAACCGCAGATTTGCAACATTGCGCGTAGCTGGCCTTTTTCGATTTTCAAATCAATATCACTATCTGCGGAAGCGTTGCTCTTGGAGTAAGAGCCGAACAGAGATACATTCTTCATGCCGTGTTCTGCAGCGATAGGGGAGATGATGCTCCTCAATTCATCGATCGTGTAAGGCATGACAACGCCTCTTTTCTAATTGCAGAATACCCCGGACAAATGGTTTGCAACAGCCTTGCCATGCAAAATCTGCGCTGCAATAAACAAAGAATAAGCGGAAATTGGTTTTCTATACTCTTACTTGAATATTGTTACTGTTCGTGATAGACTGGCACTACTCAGTTTTAATGTTAAAGCGAAGAAAGAAACAGGTGATATATTGAACAATCACGAACGGATTTTATTCGATGCTCCGATCAAAGGCATGTTTTGCGGCACGAATCATTATCTCTCTTTCAGTCATCACGAGTTTTCTCAGCGATCTTTTCCGATATTGGAAGAAGACAGCTATTTTTTGCTTGTAGAAAAAGGAATAGGGGAAATCTATATAAACGGTGAAGTATTCCCATTATACCCTGGCTGTGTATGTTGGATTCAAGGATTCCAAACAGTGGTGCTTACGCCGTTTCAAACTGAACAACCGTTGAAATTCAGTACCTATATGTATGATTATCAGTTAGCTAACTATCTGATGATTTGCCAGCCAAATGTCTCTGGCTATTTAAGTTCCATTTTGGAATTCCCGGTATTGGAACCCAAAAAGGCAGATTGCGAAGAAATTTATCAAATCCTTCGCCAATTGGCCGATTATGATGCCATTATGTCACCTGGATCAACTCTTATTAAAGTGGCTTTGGTTGGGCAACTTGCCATACTCTTTGCACGTCAGGCGCTGAAGCAGCCTTCTCCGGAAAATAGGTGTCTGGCATGGAGAGCCAGTGTCTATCTGGCGGCTAACAGCACGAAAGTTATCACGCTTACCACAACTGCAAAAATGTTTAGTGTTACCGGAAATACACTTGAGCGAGCGATAAAACTAAATACCGGACAAAGTTTCTCCCAAATGCTCGATCGTGTGCGGGTGATACACGCGGCTTCTTATTTATTGCACAAAAATCTTCCACTGAATGATATTTTAAGAATGTCCGGCTTTGAAGCTGCTCCAACATTTTTCAGAAATTTCAAGCAGGTAATGGGAATAACACCCTCTGAATATAGAGACGCAGTTACCTGCTATACGCCAGAGCGTTTTCGCGGTCCTATTTACGGTGAACCTTTGGCGGGAATTATTTACTATTTGTATTGTCACTTATCCGAGCATGTCACATTAAAGACTATCTCTCAAAATCTATTTTTCTCAGAAAGCAGTATCCGAACCATGCTTTTTCAGTCATTTGGAATGAGTTTCAAGGATGTCTTGAATTTATTTCGCATACGTTATGCCGAATCTCTGCTGGCTGGTACAGATCTGTCACTTATGAATGTTTCTACTATGGCAGGTTTTAACGCATATACGACTTTTATTCGAACCTTTTCCAAAATCAATCATGTTTTACCCAGCGAATACCGGGAACAATGCGAAGTGTCCAGGAGGGAACATTAATATGACATCACACAGAAAAACGGAGAATAACGAATTGATATTTGGTGTACACAACCACTTTCAAAGTGGTATTTTCCCCATTACAATTCAGGGCAGGGAATACGTTGTCGATGCGGAAACACCCGTTGATTGCGGCGATGACAGCTATTTTCTGCTCGTTACGGCGGGAGCTGGGACAATGTATGTCAATAACATACATTTTTCACTGAAACGTGGGATGTTAATTTGTTTGGGACCGTTTCATGCTTGCCGCATTGTACCCCAGCCTGGCGCAGCGCTGCATTTGATGGAAGCCCATATCAACAGCGGCGCGTATATGTACATCCTATCTTGTCCTTATCTGCCGATTAAAACACTGATAATTCCAGATGAGCCTGCAATAGTCTCTCTTTCGGAACCTGAAACACACATAGCTGAAACGATCATTCAAAAATTACCCCTGTTGCATAGTGTTGATTATTTGGAAGAAAAGCTTAGTTTTTTGTATATGATGCAGCTATATGGGTTATTGATTTCGAATTCTTAAAATAGATAGTTTTGATAAAAATAATGCAGTTTATAAAATAAACTGCATTATTTTTATACATTTTAATGATAATGATATAACAATTGCTGATTTTGAAAAATATAATGATAGTAATAGAAAGCGTTTTAAAAGTAACGCCTGCTGAGTAGATGTTAAAATAAAGACAAAATTCACTTAGCATGTAAAAATCTGAGGAGAGAAAACGCAATAAGAAAGGAAGTATATCATGAAAAGAAATGAAGTACCTAAGCAAGGCCTGTTGAACGATGTTCGTGTGGTTGTAAGTGCAATTTCAGTTGCCGGTCCCTTTGCGGGCGAAATTCTGGCAGATATGGGCGCGGATGTAATTCAGCTGGAAAATCCACAAAATCCGGACTTTTCTCATGGCAGCCCAACAACTCCAGGTTGGCAGGGGGAATCTCACCGCAGAAATATGCGGGATATCACGCTGGATGTGACCAAGCCCAAAGGCCGGGAAGCATTTTTGCGTCTCATAAAAGAGACGGATATTCTCATTGAGTCTTCCAAAGGCGGCCAGTGGGCAGGTTGGGGACTGAGCGATGAAGTGCTTTGGGAAGTGAATCCCAAGCTGGTTATTGCCCATATTTCCGGATTCGGTCAGACCGGATTGCAGGAATATGTTTCCAGAGCGTCTTACGACCCCATTGCACAGGCGTTCAGTGGAATGGTATACGCAAACGGCACCGATGATATGCCATTCTTCCCCATTGCGGATAATGTAATTGACTACTATACCGCCATGTTTGCGGCAAATTCCAGTCTGGCTGCGTATATCAACGCGTTAAAGACCGGCAGAGGCGAGAGCCTGGACATTGCCCAGTATGAATGCGGTTTGCGTACTCTATGCCAGTATATGCTTCAGGATATTGTGGAGCACAATCCGGAAAAACGTTCCCTGTGGATTGCGGCGGATGTTATTGCTGCTACGGGCAATTACCGCTGCAAAGAGGGCAACATGTTCATGATCAGCACCGGTAATGCTGTTTGTAAACGTTTGGCGTTGCTGTTGGGCTTCCCCTATGGCACGGATGAGTTCCCCGGTGGAGCTTTCGGCTATTACCGCGGCACAGAGCAAGGCAACAAGGTTGAAGAAGCTCTGCTGAAGCTGTGTGCTGCCCATACGGCGGACGAGATCGAAAAACTCCTGAATGACAACGGCATTCCGTGCAGTAAGGTCATTACATATGCCGATATGCTCACCAACAGTCAGTATCAGGCTCGCCAATCCATGATTTATACCCCCAGTACCCGTTGGCAGGACCCCGAGAATCCCGGTCAGCCTCTTCAGGTTCCGGTGCCGAATATTGTCCCGAGAGCCAAAAATCATCCGCTGTCTGTTTGGCGGACGGGTGTGGACTTTGGCTTTGATACTTCTGATGTACTTTCTGATTTGGGTTATTCCGAAGCGGAGATACAAAGCTTCTTCGATGAGAAGGTATCTGTATCCCGTCAGGATGCCTGCGGCCAATTTAAGCATCTGTGAGTTAATACAGAGTATCACAAAAATCTACATGATTAATTTATGGAGGAATGAATTATGGATTTGACCAATGAACTGAAAGGAAAAGTAGTTGTAGTTTCGGGCGGCAGCCGCGGCATCGGCTTTGGTGCAGTGAAGCAGTTTCTGGCTTATGGCGCGAAGGTGTGCTTTCTGAGCCACTACGAGGAGACAGGCAAGAAGGCCATGGAGGAACTCAAAGCCATTAACCCCAATTACCCCGTGATGACCTTCCATCCTGACTTGTGCAATCTGGAAGAGGTCACGGCAGTGTTCAATGAGGTGACAGCTGCGTGGGGGCCGGTAGATATTCTGGTAAACAACGCCGGAATGGACAGCGGGAAATTCCTGCACCGCCTGACGATGGATGACTGGAAGGAAGTCATGGACACGAATATCAACTCCATGTTTGTGATGTGCAAGGCCGGCGTGAAGAGCATGGACCGCTCAAAAGGCGGGGCGATTGTAAACACGGCGTCTGTTGCCGGTGTTTACGGCAGCGCGATGGGTCTGCCGTATCCGGTGAGTAAGGCGGGCGTTATTGGCTTGACGAAGTCTTTGGCGAATGAGCTGTCCCCGTTCCGGATTCGCGTGAACGCGATTGCGCCCGGTGTGATTGCGACGGATATGGTGGCCGGATTGAATGATATGGCAAAGCAGTCCATTGAGGGGGCTATTCCGTTCAAGCGGATGGGAACGCCGGAGGATGTTGCTAATCTGATTACTTTCCTGGCATCTGACGCGGCTGGCTATATTACGGGACAGACCATCGGCATTGATGCCGGATACCGTCCCGAGGTTGTCATTGCCTGAACGGGCGGCTGAGGAATAAAAGGAGCTTACCATGGCCGAAGAAGGAAGTCGGCTATGGTAGCAGTATGCCGAAAGGCATACAAATTCAAGGAGGTATTGTAATGGAAACAAAGAAATTTAAGGGATGGGGCGTACTGGTAGCAGCGTTTATCATGTCGTTCTTCCCGACGGCGATTCTGAACAACTGCTTTTCGTTGTACATGAATCCCGTGTGCGAGGATTTGGGATTCGCGAACTCTGCATGGTCTATGGTCAACCTAATCGCATCCTTGACCAGTGCCGTCGGTGCGATGATCATCGCTGGATTATATCAGAAAAAGAATATGAAGCTGATGATGATCATTTGCACAGTTGGTGCTTGTGCATGTTTTGCTGTTGCTACTTTTGCTACTGCGATTTGGCAGATGTATTTGATTTTCGGCCTTGAGAATATCTTTCTGGCTGGTCTGACGCAGTTGCCTATTTCTATGCTGGTTACAGCATGGTTTGAGAGTAAACGTTCCACCATGATGTCCATCGCCATGGCAGGTACTGGTATTGGCGGCATGATTTGGTCTCCGGTGTTAACAAGGTTCATCTCTGCCAGTACTACTGGTTGGAAGACCGCGATGCTGTTTTCCGCAGTGGTTGTGGGTGTGGTTATGATCCTGACAGCGCTGTTTTTGGTGAAGCGGTCTCCGCAGGAGTACGGCACGGAGCCTTACCGCACAGGTGATGGTTCCGCAGATGCTGAGGCCACTGCTGCGCAGCCCTCATGGATTGGCGTATCAAAGAAGACCGCCACCAAGTCGGGTGCTTGGAAAGCGATTCTCGGAACAGTACTTTTGGTTGGTATATTAGCATCCGGAGTGACCACACATGTACCTAATTTTGCTACAAGTATTGTCAATGATGGCAACATTTTGGCCGGAAACCTCCTGGCTATATATTCTATCGGTTCTCTGATTGGTATCCTTGTAGCAGGTGTGCTTATGGATAAAATCGGCATCAAAAAAACTGTAATACTCTCTCTCATTTTACAAGCGATTGGCTTGGGATGCTTGGTTGCTTTCGGTATGACCGGCAACAAACTTTTGAGTTACGGATATCTTTTCTTTGCTTTGGCTATGTTCCTGCCGAAACTGTTGCCGGCAATTCTGCTGTCTACAGTGTTTGGTGTAAAAGATTATGGTAGTATCTATGCAACCGCGAACCTGTTCTTCCTCGTCGGAGCCGCACTTGGCTCCGTGCTTACCTCCATTCTTCAGGGAATTGTCGGTTATGCAATGTCTTGGCTCATCTATATTGTCATTGCGGTGTTAATGTTCCTGTGTGTTGCAGCCGCACTCAAAGGCGGTAAAAAGTTACAGGAACAGTACCCTGATGGTGATCCTGAAGATGCGGTTGCCTGAACCGTTGGACGGTCAAACATAATCCCTTGCATTTTTGGGACGCTTCTTTTAGAAGCGTCCCAAAAACTATTTATCATAATGAACAGACACTTTTATAGTGCGATTCAGACTACGGGAATAGACCTCGATAAAATCATGCTGCTCTCCCGTTTCGGCGGAGGCGGGCAGAGAAGAAAGATGTGATCGTAAGCAAATTGATAGGATTTTTCGAACGGTATTACGGTCTGATATAAACTGAAAATATGAGTAAAAAGACTGTGTGCATCTGAACACAGTCTTTTATTTTTCATTCTTGACAGGAAAGGTTCGTTTTCGGGTATCAAACATAAGAGAATAAATTTGGAAAATCTTATGACAGAAACAAACCATCAACCCTACCCAATTGGGTAATAAAAATCCTCCCGGCGGAGAGCATAGGCACATACCTGAAAGCAGCAGAGGAAAGGGGAGTGTTGCCTATGTTCTATCTGGAACTGACGACAGGGCTTAGAAAGGGAGAATTGGTTGCGCTCCTGTGGGATGACTTAGATACTGAGCAAAGAATAATCTCAGTCAGCAAACAAGCAGCGGTGAGAAATGGCAAAATCACCATCACTCGTCCAAAGACGGAAACCTCCGTCCGCAGGATATCTATACCCCAAGAAGCAGTTGACTTCCTCGTCCAAGAACACGAGAAGCACCCGGACAACCCATACATGTTTCCATCTCCGAAAACAGGGGAGATGTACCATCCCGATTCCGTGGTGAACCTCCACAAGAAAATCCTGAAAGATGCGGGACTGGAACACATTCGATTCCATGACCTACGGCACACCTTCGCAACGACAGCTCTACAAAACGGCGTGGATGTGAAAACAGTCTCTTCAATGCTCGGCCACTACGATGCCGGATTCACTCTCCGCACATATACCCACGCCACATGGCAGGCCCAGGACGAAGCGGCGGAGAAAATGGGGGAGTTCATGGCGCAGGTCATGTAAAATCCAGTTTGGTGCTCTCCAGACCTTTCCAGCCATTTCACCGTGTGGGTCACGATGTGGGTCAGCGAAAACAGCCCACCCCCGAAAAGTTCCGAAAACGCGCAAAAACACCCCGAAATCATACGATTTCGAGGTGTTTTTGGAGCTGGTAATGTGACTCGAACACACGACCTGCTGATTACGAAGGTTGCAAAGCCGATCCAGCCCTTGAATTTCAAGCCCTTCCTGCGCTTTTGACTACGAAATCAACAGGTCGTTCGTGCTGTATGCTCCGTTGTCTCCACCGAGATTTTTCCTGTTGTGGGTCAAAAAGTGGGTCAAATCAGTTTTTTCCCAACAGAACTTGACATGAACGCATCAACGCAGGAATATCCTCATTCAATGTGCTCCAAACAGCAGGGACATCAATAGAACCATAAGCATGTACATAGAAATTTCGTGTATCTTTAATGATTCGCCATGGAATGGAGGAATTTGCTTTCCGAACATCGTCAGACAACTGTGTAGACAATTCGCCGATTTGAACAACACACATGCAACAGGCATCTTGAAATAGATGATCCGATTGAAATTGCTCAAAACTGTGCTGATAGCGGCTCAAATATTCTTCAATGCGCTGACAATAACCAATAATTTTTCCCAACAGAACCCGGTCACGCACTTCGATAAAGCAGCACCTCATCTTTCGCAATCATATCCAGAAAATCAGTGTCTGAGGATTCGCTGGTGATTAAGTCCACAGGAAGTTTCAACGCATCTTCAACCGCAAGGCGAAAACCGCAGATCTGAAACATTGTGCGTAGCTGGCCTTTTTCGATTTTCAAATCGATATCGCTATCTGCGGAAGCGTTGCCTTTGGAATAAGAACCGAACAGAGATACGCTCTTCACGCCGTGTTCCGCAGCGATAGGGGAGATGATGCTCCGCAATTCGTCGATCGTGTAAGGCATGACAACGCCTCCTTTCTGATAATAGTATACCCCATGAGCAAAAGATTTGCAACAGCCTTGCCATGCAAAATCTGCGCCGCAGTAAACAAAGAATACGTGAGAATCGATTTTCTGCTGAGACCCTTGCTTGAATATTCTTCCTGTTCGTGTTAAACTGGTACTGATTAACAGATTTTGCGCTTTATTGGCAGAGAGGAAAGCAAAATGGACAATAAAAAAGAGCAAGAACGCGCGGAGCTTCACCGCGTGATTTGGAATATCGCAAATGACCTGCGGGGAAGCGTGGATGGCTGGGACTTCAAGCAGTATGTCCTTGGAATGCTGTTTTACCGTTATATCTCTGAAAATCTTGCGGGATACATCAACCGCGGAGAATGGGAAGCCGGAAACGCCGAGTTCGACTATGCGGCTATGTCCGATGCGGATGCGGAGGAAGCCCGTGCCGGATTGGTAGTGGAAAAAGGTTTCTTCATTCTGCCCAGTGAACTGTTTGAGAATGTCCGCAGAAAAGCGCCAAACGATGATAATCTCAACGAGACATTGGAATCTGTTTTCCAAAATATCGAAGCATCCGCCACTGGCACGCCCAGTGAGGAAAGTTTCAAGGGACTGTTTGACGACATTGATGTGAACAGCAACAAACTGGGCGGCACGGTGGCAAAGCGCAACGAACGCCTTGTGAAGCTGATGAATGGCGTAGCCGACATGAAGTTGGGGGCATATCAGGACAACACGATAGACGCCTTCGGTGACGCATACGAGTATCTCATGGGTATGTACGCCTCCAATGCGGGCAAAAGCGGCGGCGAATATTTCACACCCCAGGAAGTTTCCGAACTCCTTACCCGCATTGCTGTCTACGGTAAAACGGAGATCAACAAGGTCTACGATCCCGCCTGTGGCTCTGGCTCTCTGCTGCTGAAAGCGGCGAAGATTTTGGGTCGAGAAAACGTCCGCCAGGGCTTTTATGGACAAGAGGTGAATATCACGACTTATAACCTCTGCCGTATCAATATGTTTCTCCATGACATTGACTACGACAAGTTCGACATCGCCCATGGCGACACACTGACTGAGCCGCAGCACTGGGATGATGAACCCTTTGAAGCTATCGTTTCTAATCCACCGTATTCCATCAAATGGGATGGCGACGCAAACCCATTGATGATCAACGACCCGCGTTTTTCTCCTGCGGGTGTGCTTGCGCCAAAGTCCAAGGCAGATTTGGCGTTTATCATGCACAGCCTTTCCTGGCTGGCCACCAGCGGCACAGCGGCTATCGTCTGTTTCCCCGGTGTGATGTACCGCGGCGGGGCAGAGCAGAAGATCCGCAAGTATCTCATCGATAACAACTACATTGACTGCGTGATCCAATTGCCGGACAACCTGTTTTTCGGCACCAGTATCGCCACCTGCATCATGGTGCTGAAAAAATCCAAAACGGACAACAGCGTGCTGTTTATCGATGCATCCAAGGAATGCGTTAAAGTGACCAACAGCAACAAACTGACGGAAGAGAATATCGATACCATCGTTGCCGCCTTTGGAGTACGGGAGGACCGGGCACATTTTGCAAGCCTTGTCCCGCAAAGCAGGATTGAAGACCAAGCGTATAACCTTTCTGTTTCCACCTATGTGGAACAGGAGGACACGCGGGAGAAAATCGACATCGTGGCCCTGAACGCTGAAATTGCGGAGATTGTAAAGCGGGAACAGGCTTTGCGGGATGAGATTGATGAGATAATTGCGGAGATAGGGGGTAACTGTACATGACAGAGAAAGAAAAGTTAAAAGAGCTAATTGATAATCCAAAGAAGCCTAATGTTAATGAGTGGGCCTATGAAGTTGAATCCTTCTTGAATGAAACAAACAATCAAACATTTGAATCTAAACATCTCATACAAGGAATTAAACGGCAGGGAGATTGTTTTGGTCGCTGTGAAAATTTAGTTGCCCTACTACGCCAAATATATAAAAAGAAATATGACAGAGTTTCAATTCCACCGATAACAAAGAGGAATCAGATATTTGTGGCTATGATGTTTTCTGATGAAACGGCATCAATTTATGAAAGTGTATATAAACCTGTTATTCATTCATTGAATTACGCAGCAATGCGAATTGACGAGAAAGAGTTTAATGGTTCTATTATCGGAGAGATAACCTCTGAAATAACAAATTCTGTTGCCCTAATAGCTGATTTGACGGGGAATCGTGGTGGTGTTTATTATGAAGCGGGAATAGCCAGAGGGCTACAACTCTGCAATCATCCCATTAAACTCATTTTGACTTGCCAACGAGATTTTTTCAATAAGGAGAAGGTTCATTTTGATGTAAGCGGTGACAATATCATTCTGTATGATGGTATTAATGACTTGAGCGGTAAACTGAAGGCACGTTTGCAAACCGTTTTGAATGGAGAGAACATGCTGTGACTCAATTAGAATTACTACTCCAAAACCTTTGCCCGGATGGGGTGGAATACAAATCACTAAGAGAAATTGCAACAGTGTCAAGAGGTGGAAACTTTCAGAAAAAGGACTTTATTGATACAGGTATTCCATGTATTCATTACGGACAAATTTATACAAAGTATGGGTTGTTTGCGGATAAAACATTTAGCTTTATAGATAGTGAATGTGCGAAAAAGCAGAAAATGGCTTCCAAGAATGATATTGTTATGGCGGTGACCAGTGAGAACATTGAAGATGTTTGCAAGTGTGTAGCTTGGTTAGGTGATGAGGATATTGCTGTTAGTGGTCATAGTGCCATCATACACCACAACCAAAATGCGAAGTTTCTTACATATTATTTTGATACAGCCATGTTCTTTGCACAGAAAAAGAAACTCGCGCATGGAACAAAGGTAATTGAGGTAACGCCTGATAAGCTGCTGGATGTCAAAATCCCCGTTCCACCCCTACCAGTGCAGCGCGAAATTGTCCGGATACTGGACAATTTCGCCGAGCTGACCGCCGAGCTGACCGCCGAGCTGACCGCCGAGCTGACCGCCCGCCGGAAACAATATGAATACTATCGGGATGAATTGTTGTCATTTGGGGAAGATGAAGTTCCGTGGATGAAGTTAGGTGATGTGATTATATCATTAAATACCGGATTAAATCCCAGACGTTTTTTTAGACTCAATACAGACGATGCATTAAATTACTATGTTACAATTAGAGAATTGCAAAACAATAGGGTGGTTTTTACTGAGAAAACGGATCGTATAAATGACCACGCATTGAAGCTTTGCAATAATCGCTCTAATCTTCAACTCGGAGATGTACTATTCTCTGGGACAGGAACTATTGGAGAAACGGCACTAGTTGATATTGAGCCAACAAACTGGAACATAAAAGAGGGCGTTTACGCAATTAAGCCTAATACATCAAAGATATTACCAAAATTTTTGATGTATTTATTAAGAACCCAAAGAATACGAATGGCGTTTCTTTCAAAAGCTGCAGGTGGAACAGTAAAAAGTGTTCCAATGGGTGAAATGCGAAAACTAAAAATCCCCGTCCCACCCCTCGCAGAACAGGAGCGCATCGTCGCCATTCTTGACCGCTTTGACGCGCTCTGCAATGACCTCACCAGCGGTCTCCCCGCCGAAATCGAAGCACGGAAAAAGCAGTATGAGTACTACCGGGACAGGCTATTGACCTTTAAGGAGTTGAATCCATGAACACCTACAACATGGTCGCATCCTCCAATGAAAGCACCGTTGTTGCGGAATATATCCCCGATCCCACCCGCTCTGACGCCTACCAAAGCGAAGCGGCGCTGGAGCGGGAGTTCATCCGCCTGCTCACCGCACAGGGCTATGAGTATTTGACCATCCACAACGAAGCGGCGCTGATTTCCAATCTGCGCCGCCAATTGGAAGCGCTCAACGACTACATATTTTCTGACAGTGAGTGGGAACAGTTTTTCACGGAATGCATTGCCAGCGCCAACGAGGGAATCGTAGAAAAGACTCGAAAAATCCAGACCGACCATGTGCAGATTCTGCGCCGGGACAATGATTCCACCAAGAATATCTATCTGATTGATAAGAAAAACATACACAATAACCGCTTGCAGGTCATCAATCAGTATACGGAAACCGGCGGCAAGCATGATACCCGCTACGATGTGACTATCCTCGTGAACGGTCTGCCGCTGGTCCATGTGGAATTAAAACGCCGGGGTGTGGCGATCCGGGAAGCGTTCAATCAAATCAACCGCTATCAGCGGGACAGCTTTTGGGCCGCCAGCGGGTTGTACGAGTATGTGCAAATCTTCGTGATTTCCAACGGCACACATACCAAGTATTATTCCAACACGACCCGCAGCAGCCGCATCAAAGAACTGGGAGACGGTGGACGCAAGCGAAGCAAAAAGACCAGCAACAGCTTTGAATTCACTTCATTTTGGGCGGACGCGAATAACAAAACCATTCCCGACCTTGTAGATTTCACAAAGACCTTTTTCGCCAAGCACACCTTGCTGAATATCTTGACGAAGTATTGTGTATTCACCGCGGAAGATATGCTACTGGTCATGCGTCCTTATCAAATTGCCGCTACGGAACGGATACTGAACCGGATAGAGGTTTCATCAAACTACAAAATGATGGGTACTACCGATGCAGGTGGTTATATTTGGCATACTACGGGCAGCGGAAAGACCTTGACATCGTTCAAAACAGCGCAGCTTGCGTCTGCGCTGCCGTATATCGATAAGGTGCTTTTTGTGGTTGACCGCAAAGACCTGGATTACCAGACCATGAAAGAGTATGACCGTTTTGAGAAAGGTGCAGCCAATAGCAACACATCAACACGCATTTTGCAAAAGCAGTTGGAGGATGATAACGCACACATTATCATCACGACGATTCAAAAGCTGGATAAGTTCATTCGTAAGAACAAGACGCATGATGTGTATGACAAACACGTTGTCATTATTTTCGACGAGTGCCATCGGAGCCAGTTTGGGGATATGCATATAGCGATTACGAATGCCTTTAAGAATTACCATTTGTTTGGATTCACAGGAACACCTATCTTCTCCAAAAATGCGGCCAGCGGTGGCAAGCCGACTTTGAAAACTACTGCACAGGCGTTCGGTGGAGAACCTGATAAAGATGGAAACAAGGTATTGCCATTACATACTTACACCATCGTGGACGCCATCAATGACGGCAATGTCTTGCCGTTCCGCATTGACTACATCAATACGGTCAAATCAAAGAATAACGGTGTTGACAAGAAAGTTCCTGCAATCGACGCAGAAGAAGCTCTGGCAGACCCGGAACGGGTGAGGGAGATCGTCAGCTATATTTTGGAGCACTTTGACCAGAAAACGAAACGCAATAGTTATTACTCACTCAAAGGTCAGCGGTTGGCCGGGTTTAATTCCATCTTTGCAGTCAGTTCTATCCCAATGGCGGTGAAGTACTATGTGGAGTTTAAGCGTCAACTTGCCGAAAGCGGACGTAAGCTGACCGTCGCAACAATTTTCAGCTACAGCGCCAACGAACCGGAATCGGAAGATGTGTTGCCGGACGAGGACTTTGATACCGATGCGCTGGACCAGACTTCCCGCGATTTCTTGGATTCTGCGATTCGTGATTACAATGAAACCTTCAGTGTAAACTTTAGCACCGATGCAGATAAGTTCCAGAACTACTATAAGGATGTCTCTCAGCGGATGAAGAATCGGGAGATTGATTTGTTGATTGTGGTCAACATGTTTCTCACTGGCTTTGACGCCACAACGCTGAACACCTTATGGGTGGACAAGTATCTCAGAATGCATGGATTGCTGCAAGCGTTTTCCCGTACCAATAGAATTCTCAATTCTGTAAAGACCTATGGCAATATCGTTTGCTTCCGAGACTTGCAGGAAGAAACGAATGAATCACTCGCGCTTTTCGGCGACAAGGAAGCCGGCGGCGTTGTGCTTCTGAAAAGCTATTCGGATTATTATTGCGGCTACGATGATGACGATAAGCATCACCCCGGGTATGTGGAACTGATAGAAAAACTCCTGAACCAGTTTCCGCTTGGACAGCCTATTATTGGGGAACAGGCAAAGAAAGCGTTTATCAGTCTATTCAGTGCTATTCTGCGGCTGAGGAATATTCTGACTGCTTTTGACGATTTCTCGGGGAATGAAATCATTTCAGAGCGTGATCAGCAGGATTACCAGAGCATCTATCTTGACCTCTATCAGGAGATGAAAAAGGATAAGGCTGAGAAAGAGCGCATCAATGATGATATCGTATTTGAAATCGAACTGATCCGACAGGTGGAGATCAATATTGATTACATTCTCATGCTGGTAGAAAAATATCATGATGGGAACTGTGAAGATAAAGAGATCCTTGTCACGATTGATAAAGCCATCAATTCCAGTATGCAGTTACGCAGCAAGAAAGAATTGATTGAGAACTTCATCCGAACGGTAAATGCAACGAGCGTGATTGGCGAAGATTGGCGCCAGTTTGTTCTGGAGCAAAAAGAAAAAGACCTGCAAATGATTATTGATGCGGAGAGGCTCAAGGCGGAAGAAACTTGGACATTCATTGACAACGCATTTCGGGATGGTGCGATTCGGACAACGGGAACAGACCTCGATAAAATCATGCCGCCACTCTCCCGTTTTGGCGGCGGCCGCGCAGAGAAGAAAGATGTGATCGTAAGCAAATTGATAGGATTTTTCGAACGGTATTACGGTCTGGTATAAACCGAAAATATGAGTGAAAAGACTGTGTTCAGACGAACACAGTCTTTTATTTTTTCTTCTCGACAGGAAAGGTTCGTTTTCGGGTGTCAAACATGAGAGAATAAACTTGGAAAGTCTGAGAACAGGGACAGAATGACAAACCTACCCGTTTGGGTAGGCAAGCAGAGCACAAGTCCGACAATGTCGGACTTGTGCTCGCCGGAATCCGGCGATTCCGGGCGGAAGCCCGGACCCACTTTTGGAACGGAGGAAACCATGAGCCAGAACAAAGATAAGCGCATCACGTTTCGGGTTTCTCCAGAGGAACACCAGATCATTACAACCAAAGCAAGTACAGCGCAGATGACCGTCGGAACGTATGTTCGGGCCGCAGTTCTGAAACACAAGATCATCCGAGTGGAGGGGCTGAAAGAAATCGTCCATGAGATGAAGGCCATCGGCAGGAATCTCAATCAGCTAACCACGCTGGCGAATATGGGACAGGTAGACGTTGTGGACCTTTCCCGCCTGACAGAGCAAATGAACGGTATCTACGAACAGATTAACGCATTGATATCAATGGAGAAACACTGATGGCAACCGTAACATTTATTCCAAACAAGGCGCAGTCCACCAGCGCCATGAAAGGCGTTTTACAATACATAGCCCAAGAGAAGAAAACAGAAAATGGCAGCTTCGTGAGCGGGCTGAACTGCTCCCCGCAATTCTGCTTTCAAGAATTCACGGCCACACGAAAGCTGCACCATAAGACAAGCTCTATGTATTTTCATCATTATGTGCAGTCGTTCCATCCGAGGGATCCTGTCACGCCTGAACAAGCCCATGAGATCGCAAAGGAATTTGCGGAGAAAAAGCATGGCCGGAAAGCGAAGTGGTGGTTGCGACCCATGTAGACGCTGACCACATCCATTCCCATTTCGTCATCAATGCAGTTTGCTACGAGAGCGGCAAAATGCTCCGACAGGGACCGACTACACTGGCGAAGCTGCGGCCCATCTCGGATGAGATTTGCATAGCTCACGGTCTATCCGTTTTGCCTCCGCAACAGGAAAAGAAATCTCAGGGAATGAGCAGCAGGGAATACCGCTCGGCAGTGAAAGGCGAAAGCTGGAAACTGCAGCTCATGTTCGTCATCGACGAGTGTATGAGATTTGCCAGAAGCAAAGAGGACTTCATCGCCTTGATGAAGTCCGAAGGCTATGACGTGAAATGGACAGATACCCGTAAAAGCATCACCTACACCTGCCCAAACGGGATGAAGTGCCGGGACGACCGTTTACACGAATCAAAATACAAAAAGGAGATGATGGAGCATGAGTTCCGCAACCGAGCAGAGATTA
This sequence comes from uncultured Clostridia bacterium, assembly GCA_947644595.1. GTDB lineage: Bacteria > Bacillota > Clostridia > Oscillospirales > Oscillospiraceae > HGM13010. Next base: position 163,413 of record CANSAE010000001.1, on the reverse strand, counting down.
TCCATGGAGGGATTGAAACAACGGAACCGTCCGGCTATAGCATGGACTCCGTCGCAAGAGGACTGGAACGAGCTGACAGCCATTCTGTGGGACATCTCCAAAAAACCGATGGACTACCCCACCTACGCCCAAATAGAGGAACTGACGCGTTCTGTGCAGGCGTTGCGGCAGACGGTGGAACAGGCTGGGAGGAAGAACGAGAAATCCTTTTCTCTGGCGAAAATCAGACTGCCGGAATTTCATTTCAGCCCGTTTCTATTACTCGTTCCGCCCGTCTTATTGGCGTTATGGGCGCTGTTCTACAATTTGGCGAAGCTCTGGGACGTATTTCTCCCACTGTTCCCGTAAAAGACACTACTACGATTCCGCACCGTATTGACCGAAAGCGGTGGAAAAAGCTCATGAGAAAGCAACTGGCAATGGGACACAAGATAGGTGATATTACAGCGATGATGTGACCCTCAAAATTTGCGCCGCAATAAACAAAGAAAAAATTTCCCGAAAGTGTGTCTGGTCTGATAACTCTGCGCCGAAGCTATGGATATTTCAATCGAGGTCTGGTATGTGTTGTGGCTACCAAAAACGAAGGAGCTGAATCACATGAAAAAAGTAATTATACCCGCTATCATCCTTGGTACAGTGCTATACATCGGCCTGGGTGACCGGACAGACAGAGAAGCGGAGCCTACGCCCACACCGCCGCGAGTGGAAGTGAACGCAACGTCGATGCCGAAGATTGAAATCTCAGAAGCGGAAATCGAAGAAACGATCATAGAAATCATCACGCCAATAACATCCCCTGTGGAGACATCTACTCCGACCCCGGCACCTACGCCAATGCCTGCTCCCACCCCTGTTCCAGCGCCTACCGTCACGCAGCCTGTGCAAACTGGCGATATGGTCTATGTGGAAGGTTTCGGATGGCTGGAAAGTCAAGGTGAGGGGACGGTAATCTACGACGAGAACATATATGAGAACGGCAATAAGGTCGGTATTATGGACTGAGGAGGGACAAGCATGGCAAAACGCAGAGCAAATGGTGAAGGGAACATCCGCAAACGAGCGGACGGACGCTGGGAAGGTCGGTACACGGTTGGGTACGACCCGAAAACAGGGAAGCGCATCATCAAGAATGTCCTCGGTAAGACGCAGGCCGAAGTCAAAGAAAAGATGAAAGCAGCCATAGAAGAAGCCAAAGCCTTGGATTTGATTCGGGCGGATGAGTATACGGTAGCATCGTGGCTGCGAACTTGGTACGAACTCTATGCCAAGCCCAATATCCGTCCCCGGACAGCGGACTATTATCACCGGAATATCGAATCCCATGTCATCCCTCGAATCGGAGAGATTAAACTGACACAGCTTACCTCAAGGGATATCCAGAAGATGTACAAAGACCTGCTGGAAAACGGAAGGCTCCGTGAAGTGCAGAGGGAAAAGAGCCCCGGACTGAGCAACGCCACAGTCCGGGGCATCCACATGATGATGCACAATGCCCTTGACAGAGCTGTCAAGGAACGGTTGATTTTGCGAAATCCCACAGAGGATTGCATTATACCGAAGATAGAAAAGCAGGAAATGAAAATCCTACCTGCAGAGAGCATGGGCGCATACCTGAAAGCCGCAGAGGAAAGGGGAGTGTTGCCCATGTTCTATCTGGAACTGACCACGGGCCTTAGAAAGGGAGAATTGGTGGCACTTCTGTGGGATGACTTAGATGCCGAGCAAAGAACCATCTCGGTCAGCAAACAAGCAGCGGTGAGAAATGGCAAAATCACCATCACTCGTCCAAAGACGGAAACCTCCGTCCGCAGGATATCTATACCCCAAGAAGCAGTTGACTTCCTCGTCCAAGAACACGAGAAGCACCCGGACAACCCATACATGTTTCCATCTCCGAAAACAGGGGAGATGTACCATCCCGATTCCGTGGTGAACCTCCACAAGAAAATCCTGAAAGATGCGGGACTGGAACACATTCGATTCCATGACCTACGGCACACCTTCGCAACGACAGCTCTACAAAACGGCGTGGATGTGAAAACAGTCTCTTCAATGCTCGGCCACTACGATGCCGGATTCACTCTCCGCACATATACCCACGCCACATGGCAGGCCCAGGACGAAGCGGCGGAGAAAATGGGGGAGTTCATGGCGCAGGTCATGTAAAATCCAGTTTGGTGCTCTCCAGACCTTTCCAGCCATTTCACCGTGTGGGTCACGATGTGGGTCAGCGAAAACAGCCCACCCCCGCAAAGTTCCCAAAACACGCAAAAAGGCCCTGAAATCTGCAGATTTCAGGGCCTTTTTGGAGCTGGTAATGTGACTCGAACACACGACCTGCTGATTACGAATCAGCTGCTCTACCGACTGAGCTATACCAGCATTTCAATGCGTTGGTATTCTATCATAAGGCAGAGACAAAGTCAACCATAACATAGCGGAAAAATCAATTTTCTTTTTGCTTATCTGGCAACTGCGCAAACATAATGGCCAAAAACATCAGTATACACCCTAGTGCTTCTCGCTGGGTGGGGATTTCTTTCAAAATTAAAATACCAGCTAATACAGCAAATACTGATTCCAAACTCATTATCAGGGATGCCACTGTTGGTTTGGTATATTTTTGCCCAATGATTTGAAGCGTATATGCAACCCCGCAGGACAGTATTCCGGAATAACAAATAGGTACAGCGGCCTCCAAGATGTTATTTATATTTGGCGTTTCCTTCAGGAACATCAGCAGACCGGACAGAACACCGCAAATCAAAAATTGAATGCAGGATAGCCGTACTCCGTCTACCAACGGTGCATAATAGTCGACTGCCATAATATGAAAAGAGAAGGCTATTGCGCACAATAATACATAAATATCGCCTTTCCCAATGGAGGAAAAGCCTTCCGTTACAGACAGCAAATATAAACCTGACAGTGCAATTAAAACACAGAGCCACAGCCGCGGTGAGACCTTTTTGTGGAGAAATAGGCCAAAGATCGGCACTAAGAGTATGTACATCGCAGTAATAAATCCAGCCTTACCCGCTGTGGTGTATTGAATACCGATTTGCTGCAAATTGGCTGCTACGGTCATAATGCTGCCGCAGACAAGTCCGGCCTTCCAGAGCGTTTTCTGTTGCTCCTTTGTAGGGCCGGATACAGTTGTATTCTGCTTTTTGCGGTCAAGTATTAAAAATACAGGAACCAACACCGCTGAGCCTAACAAAGAGCGCACGCATTGGAACGTAAAAGGGTCAATATAATCCATGCTCATGCTCTGTGCTACAAAAGCGCACCCCCAAATAAGGGCTGTCAGCATCAGCATAAGGGTTCCTTTCATTGTTTGATTGTTCATTTATCAGTTTCCTTCAAAGTATGATTCAGGCACTGGGCTCAAATTGTTCTCGCTCCCGATATTCTTTGTGATGGAGCATCCAAATGCCGCCGTAACAAAGTAAGTGGATCGTAAATGTAATGATCCATGTAACAGGCCAACTCATATACAAGACTGTGAGTGTGCGATGGACTTGAAAAACCGTATATACCCAAACTACCCGCAAAGCACACGAGCCAAAAATGGAGACAATCATAGGCATGATACCATAACCCATACCTCGCATAACGCCAACGATCACATCCATCCAGCCGCACAGAAAATACAGTTGACTGACGATCTTCAACCGGCCTAGGCCATATTCCACTACGATAGGATTATCTGTATAGATATACAGCAGAAAATTTCCAAATCGATATGCTGATACCCCTAAAACCACACCAATAACAGTGACAAAGGCCAAACTTTCCAACAGCACCTTATGTAATCGCTGATAATGGCCGGCACCGTAATTCTGCCCGGAAAAATTCATTGCAGCCTGATGAACGGCATTCATTGAGATATAAACAAAACCTTCAATATTGGCAGAGGCTGCGTTAGCCGCCATGATGGTATCGCCGAAAGAATTTACGGCAGACTGTATAATGACATTTGATAACGCAAAGAGAGAACTCTGAATCCCGGCAGGAACACCTACACGGAGAATGCGAATCAGCTTGGATTTGGATATCCGTAACTTGCGGAACTGGATTTTGATTGCGCTATTGCTTTTGACCATTTGGCGAAGAATGAGAAATGTAGAAATATGCTGTGACAGAATGGTAGCCAGCGCAACACCCGCAACAGACATATGCAGGACAATCACGAAAAACAAGTTCATCAACACATTTAAAACGCCTGCCAGTGCCAGATAATAGAGAGGATGCTTTGAATCTCCGCAAGCCCGAAGAATTGAGGCGCAGAAGTTGAACAGCAGCATCGCCGGCATTCCAAGGAAAAAGATACGCAGATACAGTGTGGATAAGGGAAGGACTGTTTCCGGAGAGTCCATCATTTCCAAAATAGGCCGGGCAAAAATCAGACCGATTCCCAGAAGCACTGTTCCACCGATGATGCTGATGACAATGGATGTGTGGACTGTTTCGCTGATGGCTTCATCATCATGGGCCCCGTAAAAATTTGCAACGGCAACATTAGCGCCAGCAGAGATTCCGATAAACAAATTTGTGAGTAACGCTACCAGGGAAGATGTGGACCCAACGGCGGCCATAGCATTGTCTCCGGCAAATTTTCCGACCACAATGATGTCAGCGGCGTTGAACAGCAGTTGCAGTACGCCAGAGAGTAAGATCGGGACGGTAAACAGGACCATCTTCTTTAGCAAAGGGCCCGATGTCATATCAAGTTCATAGGTTTTTGCCATATGGGAACACGATCCTTTCTATGTAAAATGAATACAATTTATCCTACATCTTTTTGTCAGAAACATCAATAGCCGCTTTTCATGAATTTTCGATGATTTTCGTGACAAAACTGGGTCAACAATGCTATACTATTCAGCAAAGAGAGGTGAGAGCATGAAACGGATCCAGCAGCGTATTTTTCAACTGTTTCATGAGCGAACATGGAAGGGAGAAGGGACCCGATTAAAATATATGTATTTTCCGATGGATCCTCACAGACCTGATGCGGCAAATCTGCTTCTGATCGGGTTTCAAGGCTGCCATGATAAGGAAGCACGATATAACTATGTACGCACCTGCGGCCGGTTCAATATCCACCGACTGTTTATCAAAGATGATTTTGCACCGAATGGTCGGGGAAGCTATTATCTGGGAGAGTATGGCCAATATAATGTGGAACGCCTGACCCATCAGCTGATTCAAGAATTTATCCACCGATTGTCTCCTACGCGCGTGCTGTTTATTGGGTCCAGTAAAGGTGGGTACAGTGCAATCAATTTCGGGATTGAATTTCCAAATGCGATCATTCTTGCCGGTGCACCGCAATATCGTTTGGGCTCTTATTTGGATAAACCGATAAATCGTCCGAATCTCGTTGATATCATAGGAGAATACACAGCAGAAAGAATAGCCGCTTTGGATCATCGGCTGGAACAGAAGATTTTGAAGAATACTTTGGCCGGCACACAACTCTGCTGCCTGCACTATTCCAATCGGGAACATACATATGAAAAACACATTCGAGACTTGCTTGCAGATTTGAAATTCTCCGGTATGACCGTGTATGAAAACATAGCGGACTACCCGGAACACAGTGATGTGGGAAAATATTATCCGGACTTTCTTTCTTCGGCAATATATGCTATAATAACTGAAATCAAAAACAGATGAGAAGGGAGAGACTCATGAATCGATCCAATGGCAATCCGATTACCGGTGCGTTGCTTTATTATTTTATCACGATTTGCTGCGGCGCAATGACTTATACTTGGGGACGGCGGATGTTTCTGTCCAATGGAGATGAAAATTCCGTTGTTGGAACATTTATCTTATTTGGTGTAATCGTTTGTTTGGCTGTATTTTCACTTCGCCGGAGTACCTATAGAAAAATTGCAGCTTTGGAACCAAAAACTTATAAGCACATTTTGACTGTCAAAGGAAAACAGCGTCCGCTGGAAATCCCCCGGGGAAAAAATGAACAATTTTCACCGCAGGTAGAAAACCTGATCTCCACTTACAATACATTTCGAATGGTGGGAGTGGTCATGATCATCCTATCATTGTTGGCGAATTATTTACTTCTGAAGTAAATAACAGCATATAAAAAGCCGCCGCATTGTAGCGGCTGCTTTTTATATTACAACAAAATTTTGATAAATAAAATGGATAGCACCCACCTGCTTTTCAATATGCCAATGCCCGCAATACCAAGCGTCATACTGTAAACGGTCCTCAATCCGGTCCAGCCATTCCTCTGTGCTTTTATCTACAGTGCTTTGGTCCACACCGGGAATATATTTCTCAGTAGGAACCACCTTGCTGGGACATGTATGGGTAAGCATTACATCTACTTTCCAATCCATCATGTCCAGCCGAGCCTCTACCTGACGCTTGATTTCTTCCGAAGGCTGTTCATCGGCATACCAAGGCAAGCCCTTTTTGATGCGATATTCTTTGAACACCGTATAAGCTCCGCCGCACACTAAAATTTGTTTTCCGTCGATCGTATAACATTCACCATCTTTGGCAAACAGCAGATTAGGATATCGCTCTTCCTGATAGACCACACCGCCGTTCCAATTAATTTCCCGATAGCTTTCAATGTGTTCCGGGCGCAGCTCGTGATTGCCCTGTAAGCATAAAACTGGAATATCATAAGAATTAACGGGCGCCTTTCGCCGCAATCCGCTTCCAGGAATGGCATCATAATTAAACCCCGCATCTCCTAAAATGATAAGTATATCATCCTTTGTAATAGGGCCGCTTCCCAAAAATTCCATTACCCGCCGAAACTTCCCGTGGGTATCAGAAACCACATAAATCATTTGTCCACCTTTTTCACACTCAATTATGCACAAAATCCGTTTACGGAAGTATCCTATCATGATTGGCAAAATAAATCAACGCTGCGTTTAAACGCGGCAAAGTTGCTATAGATAAATGACCATCATGCCAAATATGATATTTTTTTAACAAAATGCTGTTGCAATTGAATGATGGCTATGGTATGATACTCACAGCAAGAGATGATAATATTTTAACAAATTATCGGGGTGGTGAAAAAATGGATCAAAAGAAGCTGAAAAGCCGGGAAGAATTTGTAACCTATCAAACCGCTTGCCGTCGTTACATGGAGGAACAGAAACGTAAAATTTATGTATGCTGTGGTTCCACTTGTATGACTGAAGGGGCGATGAAAATTTATTCAGCCCTGAAACAGCAATTGGAATTGCGCAAGATTCCGTGCACGGTGGAACTTGGAGATTACCTTGAAAATGGAGGAGTCGGACTGAGTAAAGTCGGATGTGTGGGTTTTTGCAGTCATGGCCCTTTAATCCGCATTGACCCGGAAGGTTGGCTCTATACCAAAGTAATGGTGGAGGATGTGGAAGAAATTATCCAAACCTCCATTGTAGAAGGAAAATATATCAGCCGATTGGGCTTTGATGATGGTATGACGATCAACAAACGACAAAAAGACATTACCTTTTTTCAAAGTCAGACCCGCCGGATTTTGAAAAATTGCGGTGAAATCGACGCAGAGCGCATTGATGATGCCATTGCACATGGTGGTTATGAAGCACTGGTCAAGGCGCTGTTTGATATATCCGAAGAGGATATTTTAAGAGAAATTGAAACTGCCGGACTCCGCGGGCGAGGGGGTATCGGCTCTTATACCATAGAAAAATGGAGAAAATTGAAGAATTCCACAGACCCACGCAAAACGCTTGTTGTCAACGACGGGAAAAGCGCAATAGGGTCTTATATGGATAGCGGTTTATTGGAAGGAGATCCCCATAAAGCTGTAGAGGGAATTGCGGTCATCTGCATTACATGCGGTGTGACTGACGGGTATGCTTATATTCATCCCCAATATCAAACTGCCGTGTATCGTTTGAAAACTGCGGTAAAGCAGGCGGAAGCCTTGGGGCTCCTGGGGGATGATATTTTAGGCAGCGGAAAGCGCTTTCGGCTCCATGTAAATAACGGAATGGAACAGCATACGCCCGAAGAATATATGAAAATGTACGGTCACCTCCAAAACCGGGAGGTCAAATGGTTTGATACGGTGTATTTGGACGAGACGGGGCGGCTGCAGAACGCCACTGAATCCAACAATTTAGAGACCATCGTAAACGTGCCGGACATCATCAATTACGGAGCGGAATGGTTCCGCTCTCTTGGCACGGAAGAAAGTCCCGGAACGAAAGTTTTTATGCTCACCGGAGCCATTAATAACATCGGTATGGTAGAAATCCCGTTTGGTACAACGGTACGTCAAATGGTAGAGGACATTGGCGGCGGTATGGCAAACAGTGGGCCTTTCCGTGCGGTGCGTCTCAGCGGAAGCACTATGCTCATGCGGGAAAATCTGGACATGCCGATCACCTTTGAAGATCTGGAAGAATTGGGCGACCGGATCGGCACCGGCAATTTTGAGGTGATGGACGGGAAGCGTAGCATGATGGAAACCGCGAAGTATCTGCTGCGTTTCGCTTCCCGCGGGTCTTGTGGACGTTGCACACCCTGTCGTGAAGGGCTTCCCAGAATGACATTTCTCCTGGATAAGCTCAGTAAAGGCGAAGGAAGCCGAGAGGATATGGATGAAGTGATTGAACTGGCGAATCTCATTCAAAGCTCTGCACTGTGCTTTGAAACCTGTGCAACGCTGGGGGGATATGAGATTGATCCAGCCCTTTGTGTCGGCTGCACAAAATGTGCCAGAAACTGCCCGGTTATGGCGATTCACGGTACAATCAGGCAGCCGCATGAAATTGATAAAACCAAATGCATCAAGTGCGGTGCATGTTTCCGCGGGTGCCCGAAACATGCAGTGAAGGAGAACGATCCATGGAAACAAAATGTATGATAATAGACGGGCAAACGTGTTCGTTTACCGACGAACCCAATGTTCTGGAGGTTGCCCGGGCCAATAGGATCGATATTCCATCTTTGTGCTACTGCGAGAATCTCTCTGTGTATGAATCCTGCCGGATGTGCATTGTAGAAAAAGCAGATGGGACTGTGGATACATCGTGTTCTTTCGCACCGGAAGATGGGATGGAAGTCTACACAAATTCTCCCAAGGTGCAAAAAAACCGAAAAATGATTTTGGAGCTTCTTTTGGGCAGTCATCGCACGGAGTGTACCACCTGTGATAAGGCCAGCACCTGCAAGCTGTTGGAATACTGCACCCGTTATCGGGTTCGCAGCGCCCGTTTCGGAAATCTGCACACAACACCTCCCATTGATGATTCTTCTGTTTGCGTGGTGCGGGATCCCAGCAAATGTGTCTTATGCGGTCAATGTGTTCGAATGTGTGACGAAGTGCAAAATATCAAAGCCTTATCTTTCTATCGACACGGTTCACATTCCTTTGTTGCACCGGTGAATAATATGTTGCTGGCCGATACGAATTGTGTAGGCTGTGGACAATGCGCCAGCGTATGCCCTACCGGCGCACTGGTGGTCAAAAATGAGATTGACCGGTTTTGGAGCATGATCCATGATCCGAGGCATAAGGTTGTTGTCCAGGTTGCACCAGCGGTCCGAGTGGGCGTTGCGGAAGCATTTGGATTGCCGGCGGGAACACCCGTTATGGGGAAAATCGTGACAGCTTTGCGTCGAATCGGCGTAGATGTGGTATATGATACGAATTTATCTGCAGATTTGACAATCATAGAAGAGGCTGCAGAATTTATGGAAAAGCTGGAAACAGGGGCGTCTCTTCCGCTGTTTACTTCCTGCTGTCCGGGCTGGATCCAGCATGCGGAGCATAAGTATCCGGAGCTCCTGCCGCAAATCTCTACCTGCGGCAGCCCCATGGAGATGATGGGGGCGCTGATTCGTCGGCAATTCGCAGGAGAACGTGTATTCTCAGTGGCAATTATGCCCTGTACCGCGAAGAAATTTGAAAGCCGTAGGGAACAATTAGATAAGGACGGTGTGCCCGTTGTAGATTTGGTGCTTACCACGGTGGAACTTATCCGGATGATCCAGGAATTGGTATTGGACTTTAAAAATCTGCCGGACGCTGAAGCAGATCATCCGTTGGGAGAATTTACTGGCAGCGGTGTTATTTTCGGTGTGACCGGCGGCGTAACAGAGGCAGCCATCCGCCGCGTTCTGGCAGATACCTCTTCAGCTACCATGCAGACCATCGCTGAATGCGGTGTGCGAGGACTTGACGGTACTAAGATTTTCGAAGTCACAGCCGGCGATATGACATTGAGAATCGGCGTTGTCAGTGGGTTAAAAAATACCGACCAGTTGATTGCTAAAATCAAATCGGGAGCGCTCCAATTAGACTTCGTGGAAGTCATGGCCTGTCCAAACGGCTGTATCGGCGGTGGGGGCCAGCCTTCTGCCACGAGCTGGACCAAGGCACAGCGCAGTGCGGGACTATTTCGTGTAGATGAAGCATGCGAATTGAAATTGCCCCAGGACAATCCTTCGTTAGACTATGTATATAATACCTTGTTAGAAGGGCGGGCCCATGAACTGCTGCACGTAAAATATGTGTAAAATTCAGGATTTGTTTACACAATATCCCGAAAATTTGCTATACTGAATCAAACGTGGCTTGCCACAGAGTATCAGCAAAGGAGATTGCATAATGGCACTTTTGGATAAATTGAACTTTGCAGCAAAAATTGCTACAGAAAAGGCCAACGAAGCCATTGGAAATGGTAAGCTGGCAGTGAAAATCAAAAAGGAAGAGTTCAACATCGAAGAGCAGTATAAAAAGATCGGCGAATATTATTATCAGAAGCGCGCAGAAGGGGAGACTCTGTCCGCAGAGGTAGATGAATTTTGTTTGGCGATTGATCTTGCAAAAGCAACAATTGCTGAATTGGAAGAACAAATGAAAGATTTAAAATCACCTGCGGATCCTTCCATGTCGGCAGAAGAACCGGCAGAAATGACGATATTTTCCGAGAGTCCGTGTCCGGTGTGCAGTGCCGCTGTTCCTGTCGGCGCACAGTTTTGCGGCCGTTGCGGCGCGAAGCTGGAACCATGAGTGCGGAGGAACGAAATATGTCTTATATACCCACGCCGGAACAGGCGCTGAGTTTGACGAAGGAATATAACAAAGAGGAATTCCATATCAATCACGCAAAAACTGTAGGTCATGTAATGGGAGAGTTTGCAAAAGAACTCGACCCCGATCGGATAGACTTTTGGAAAGCAGTGGGACTTCTTCATGATATTGACTTTGAGCAATGGCCGGAAGAGCATTGTTCAAAAGCCAACTCCCTTCTCCGGGAGTTGGGAATGGATGAGGAGATCATCCATGCGGTCGTAAGTCACGGTTATGGGATCTGCAGTGATGTTGCTCCTACCCATATAATGGAAAAAGTGTTATTTGCCACAGATGAACTTACCGGATTGATTGGCGCTGCAGCACTGATGCGCCCTACGGGGATGAGTGATATGGAGCCTAAATCTGTTGTAAAAAAATTTAAAGACAAAAAATTTGCGGCCGGATGCTCCCGAGATATTATACGGCAGGGTGCAGAAATGCTGAATATGGAACTCAATGAACTCATTGCTAAAACGCTGGACGCAATGAAAACCATGGAATAAATCAAAAATAGCGGCAGGTGCAAAACACACCTGCCGCTATTTTTTGCCCTTTTTCCCAATAATTTGCCCTTTTTTCCTGCTGAAATTTCTGTTAAACTGTGTATATTCCAAAACAGGTGGTGTTTTATGCGTTTACAGAAATTGATTTCAAACATCCTTTTAGATTGCATAGTGGTTGGTATGATATTAACTAGTTTTACACATGTCAATGCCGCGTCCGGGTTTACAGATGTCAGTCAATCAGCTTGGTATTATCCGTCGGTCTCTGCACTTACCAGCACCGGGATCGTTTCAGGATACACGGATGGAACCTTCCGGCCCCATCGGGAAGCAACTGCAGGCGAGGCCATCAAACTGGTATTGTGTACCGGAGGATACAGTGTTCCCCCGAAAACAGATACACATTGGGCCAGCGGTTATTTAAATTTTGCAGCTGAACGGTCTTTTGTAGACCGGGGAATTACCGACCCGGACCAAAATATAACCCGTGGAGCAGCAGCAAAATTGATGGTAAGTGCATTAGGAATCAGCCAGTCAGATGCCTCAAGTCCCTTCGCAGATACCAGTGATCCGTATGCCGCTGCACTATACCAGGCAGGGATCGCAGTAGGAAACTGGGAGAATGGAAAGCGTGTGTTTCGTCCGGATGCCCCAATTAGCCGTGCAGAACTTTGTTCTCTCCTGTTTCGCGTCCATACCAAGGACAAGCTTCATTATGGCTCTTACTATTTAGAGTATCATGAGAATCTTCCGGTAAATACATACCGAGCGGAAGGCTTCAAAAATCAATCCGGCTTTATGACGTATGCGGATTTAGAAACTACGATTGGTATCGATGTGTCCTATTATCAGGGTAATATTGATTGGCAGCAGGTAAAAGACTCCGGGATTGATTTTGCGATTCTCCGTTTAGGATATCGTGGATACAGTGCCGGAAATCTTGCAGAAGATGTCCGTTTTCAGGAGTATATTGACGGAGCTTCTGCTGCGGGGATTGATATTGGAATTTATTTCTTTTCCCAAGCAATCACAGTACAGGAAGCAAAAGAAGAAGCAGAGTTTGTCTTATCTAAACTGGGAAACTACGCAGTGACCTATCCCGTATTTTTCGATTGGGAAATTATTGGTATAAAGCCTGCCCGAACGGACGGACTTTCCACTCAAGCCCTTACAGCTTGTGCGAAAACGTTTTGCGATACCATTGCTGATGCAGGATATACCCCCGGAATATACTTCACAAAATATCTGGGTTATATCAGTTATGACCTAAGCCAGTTGGCCGATTATGAATTCTGGTTTGCGGAATATTCCAAAACTCCCGGTTTTTACTATGATTTTGACATGTGGCAATATTCGGATACGTCTAAAATCCCGGGTATCTCCGGCCGGGTTGATATGAATATCTGCTTCAAACAATATTAAAAAGAGACCCAACAGGGTCTCTTTTTAATTTTCGGGATTCATGTGAATCATGATATGCTTGACGGTGGGAAATTCAGCTTCGATTTGTTCATGTACCCGTTCTGCCACGTCATGTGCATCTGTGAGGGAGACGGCCCCATGGATGCGGATCTCCGCATCCACGTATACTTTCTCGCCGAATTGACGCGTTTGAAGCAGATCAATTCCCAGAACCCCATCCTGCCGCAGAATGCAGTCCTGTAGTTTTTTGACAAAATCGGTCGGGCAGGCGCTGTCTGTCATTTTCTCGATTGCATCTTTCCCGATATCAAATGCCACTTTGAGAATGAACAGACAAATGACAAGACTGGCAATTGGATCAAGAATGGGGTATCCAAGTCTGGCACCACCGATACCGATAAGCGCGCCAACAGAGGAAAGAGCGTCTGACCGATGGTGCCAAGCATCTGCGAGAAACGCAGAGGAATGAATTCGTTTCGCGCACCAGCGGGTGTACCAAAACATAGCTTCTTTCACGACAATGGAGACAATAGCGGCAGCCAAGGCAATGATCCCCGGAACAGCCGGAACTGCATCCTGTGCAGAAAAAATGGTTTGAATCCCTTTGCCGCCAATTCCAAACCCCGTAACAAACAATACAGCACTCAAAAGGAGTGATGCCACACATTCCAAACGTTCGTGCCCATAAGGGTGTCCGGAATCTGCTCCGCGACCGGCCAGCTTGACTCCAATCAATGCAATCAGTGTGGCCAATACATCTGAAAAGGAATGTACCGCATCGGAAATCATGGCACCAGAATGCCCCACGATTCCGGCAATCAATTTGAACGCAGACAGAAAGATATTTCCTATAATCCCAATCGCAGAAACCGTCCAGACAATATGATTGGTTTCTGCTTTCGTAATAGGTTCTTCCATATGAAAAACTCCTTTAATAGCTTTACCAGTATATGTTGCAGAGCGTTCAGCGTTCCTTCAAAAACGCCAGTATATAGGAAAATAATTCATAGCAGCTGGTACTGAGCAGACAAAGGTGCCCTCCCGAATCGGGGAGATAGGCTTTCTTGGCTGCACTGGAAATATGCTGCAGGATGTAATCTGCACTTTGCGGTTCTGCAACATCATCATCCTGTGCCTGAATGATCAGCGTCGGGCATTTGACAGCGGAAAGAATACCAGGCGCCTTTATAATATCCATTAAACGTCGTAGTTCGTCAAAAATGCAGACGGCTATTTTTTCATAATGGATATGGTATTTCCGAAACAACCCAGGTTTGGTTCCCAAAGGGCGATCTATCCATACGGTGCCCACGGGATATTCCTGAGAAATAAAAGAACCCGAACACAACCAAATTGGTGTGGAAGTGGGAAATATACGCTTGATTTCCGGATGCTTTGCTGCCAAATACAAGGACAGCAGTCCGCCAGTAGAAATACCGCCGATGGAAACGGAGCTGCTTTCCATACAAAGCTGAGCATAATCGTACTCAGCTTTCGCAATGAGGTCCTCTGCGGTCGTGTGCAGCAAATCTTCCGGGTAAGTACCATGACCGGCAAGATTGGCGCACCGCACAGTATATCCGTGATCGTTCAAAAAACGCGCCATGGGGACCATCTGGGCTGCGCCAGAAGTAAGGCCGTGGAGTAAAAGTACGGCTTCTCCATTGTTGCCGGGGAAGTAAAGCTGATCATTGGTATACATGGTATCGCCTTCTTTATTTAAAAATTAAAGCCCATTATAGGCGCACATTTACTGTTCGTCAAGAAATATTTCTTGTAGAATACTCCGGTTCGTGATAGGATAGAGAAAAAGGAGAAAGTAGATGTATCAATACATTTTATTTGACTTAGATGGCACTTTAACAGACTCTAAAGAAGGAATTGTAAATTGTCTGAAATATGCGTTTGAAAAACTGGGTGATCCGATTCCTCCGGATGAGAAACTGCTGCGATTTATTGGACCGCCATTGTCGGCATCCTTCCAGGAGTTTTGCGGCTACGATGAAAAAAAGGCATACAAAGCACTGGAACTGTATCGAGAACGGTACAATCCCATTGGGAAATTTGAAAATATGCCTGCGCCGGGAACTGTAGAACTCTGTGCCCGTTTGAAGAAAAAAGGTTATATTTTGGCGCTGGCATCATCTAAACCAGAACCGTTGTGCGTATCAATTTGTGAACGGTTTGGTTTCATGCCATCCATGACCGTGATTACCGGCAGCCCCCCGGGTAGGGATTGGAGCAAGGCCGACGTGATTCGTGAGACCCTTCGAAGGCTGGGTTTATCTGATGCGGATAAATCGCAGGTGCTCATGGTAGGAGACCGAAAATTCGATGTGTTGGGGGCCAAGGAATTCGGGATTGACTGTGTAGGAGTGGAATTCTTTGGATATGCAGAACCAGGAGAACTGGAGCAGGCCGGCGCAGTGACAGTTGTATCAACTGCAGAAGAGTTAGAACAATTTATTTTATCACATTAAAGTCAAACAGGCTGCGCCAAAGCAGCCTATTTTTTATGTGTTTTCGGGAGTTGCTGATTCCATTTGCCGGAATATTCGAACCAAAACGACCACTGCTGCAATAGCAAGAACAAATTCTGTAATGGCCTGGGCATAAGCAAGGCCGTACAGAGGGAAAAGATCATTGAGCAGAAACAGTGCAGGAATTTCAAAAACGATTTTTCTCAAAATAGCAAACACAAGGGATTTTCCACCCATACCACATGCTTGAAAAACACCCACTGCCAAAAAGTCAATACACATAAACAGCATCCCCAAACACAATCCACGGAGGAATGCAGAACCATATGCTACGATTTCCGGATTTTTCATGAACAAACGAACGAGATTCCCGGCAAATATGTAATAACACAAAGTCACCAGTAGCATAAAAGCAGAAGAGAGTTTTACGGTAAATACCAGCATTTCCTTCATACGTTTTGTATTTCGGCTGGCAAAATTATATCCAATCAGAGGCATCACGGCTTGGCCGATCCCCAATGCGATATAAGTCGGGATCATATTGATTTTCTGGGCGATCCCCATTGCAGCTACAGCATTGGCGCTGTAATCCGCTGTAAAATTGTTCAGAATCGTCATCCCGGTTACATTCAGCAAATTTTGAATACAAGCGGGGATTCCCACAGCGAATACACCGAAAATAATGGACTTTCCGCATCGGAACATAGCGGGATTCATACAGACATATGTGCGCCCGCGCTTGACGAACAACAGTACAAAAAAATACAGCAACGCAAAACAATTGGACAAGAGTGTTGCCAGTCCAGCCCCGGCCGCACCCATATTTAAAAACTGCGGCAAGATAAAAAATGGATCCAAAACAATGTTCAGCAGGCATCCGCTCATGGTACCGATGCTGGCATGAAGGGCAGAACCTTCCGCGCGGATCATATAGGCGATGACTACATTCAAAATAGACGGCACCGCACCCATACATACGGTATAGCGCACATATTCACCGGTAGCCACAGTGGTGTCAGCATCTGCGCCTAATAAAGTCAGAAGGGGAGACAGGAATCCTGCCACCAGGAGAGAAAACAGGATTCCGCAAATTAAACTGCAATAAAACCCGAAGGCGGAACTGCGATATACCGCATCAATGTCCTTCCGTCCTAAAGCGCGGCTCATCATACTGGAACTTCCCACGCCAAAAAGGTTGTTAACTGCGTTAAAGGCCAGCATTACTGGAGCGGCCAGAGTAACAGCAGCATTTTGGATTGGATCATTCAGTATCCCGACAAAATATGTATCAGCCAAATTATAAAGTACAGAGACAAGGGATGCTAAAATGGTCGGGATCGCCAATGTAAAGAACGCCTTTGGAATAGGCGCTTGTTCAAATAAGATCGTTTTTTCCTGATCTGCCATATTGTTCCTCGATTCCATTGTAATACACTATAAATTTCATTATAACACATTTTTACACCAAATACTACGGAAATATAATCATTGTGCCCCTAAGTACATACTCCAATCACATTACTGTAACCAGTGCGACGCAGACACCGCAAAGGCAGAGCTCCCCATACCAGTTCATAAAAAGTCAAGGGAGGAAATAACGGCATATCATATCCTTAAATCGGATTCCAAGTACAATATTCCCCATTCTATTGGCTGTTTGTAGTATAACAGCTCTTCCAGGAAACGGTAAGAGTGATTCACTGTAGACTTTTCTATGACATAGAATACAGAGCGAGGACCAAAGCCTCGCAATGAACTTCTGGAGGGAACAAATTTGGAAAACAACAACCCCGGAAACAGCAATTGCTCTTTCCGTGACGGTGTACTGATGCAGTGCGCACCGCTGGCAATGGCATATGTCCCCATGCAGCAGGCCAGTCAGCCTGCTTATGAAGCCGATCAAGCGTTAGTTCGCGGGACGCTGTTCCCCGGACTGGATCTTCCTTTTATGAACGTGGTCAATAAGGGAAGCTTTTCCGGCACGCCCTTAGGGGAACTGATGGCACTGGACTTCGTGATCAAAGAACTGAATCTGTATCTGGATACACATAAGAATGACACTGATGCATTTCAAACCTTGAAAGCTACCATTGCACTGTACAAAGAGGGCAAAGACCGGTATGTAAAATTATATGGCCCACTGCAGGTTATGGATTTGGATGCTGCCGACTCCTATACCTGGCTGTGTGATCCGTGGCCTTGGGATTATTGCGACGAAACGGAGGACTAAGGAATGTTTGTATATGAAAAGAAATTGCAATATCCCGTGCGGATCAAGAATCCCAATGCGGCACTGGCTAAAGTCATTATTACGCAATACGGCGGTCCCGATGGAGAACTGGGCGCCTCCCTGCGGTATCTGAGTCAGCGCTTTGAGATGCCGTACCCGGAACTCAAAGGTATTTTGACCGACATCGGCACGGAGGAGTTGGGCCATCTGGAAATGATAGGCGCCATCGTCCATCAGTTGACCCGCAATCTGACCATTGATCAGATCAAAGAAGCCGGGTTTGACACCTATTTTGTGGACCGTACTGTGGGAATCTATCCCCAAGCTGCTTCGGGAACACCCTGGAGCGCAGCTACGATGGCAGTCAAGGGAGACCCCATCACCGACTTAATGGAAGATATGGCAGCAGAGCAGAAAGCTCGCACCACTTATGACAACATCCTTCGTCTCTCTGATGATCCGGATGTAAATAATGTCATCCGTTTCCTGCGGGAGCGTGAGGTGGTCCATTTCCAGAGATTCGGCGAGGCTATGCGCATCCTCACCGATAAACTGAATCAAAAGAATTTCTACGCTATGAACCCCGCTTTCGATCGATAAGGGGAAACATAAAACTCCCGGAAGCAGCTGCTTCCGGGAGTTTGTTTTTTATTTCAATCTACAATACGGCCATCTGCAAATACTTTTCTCAATTTTGCATACCGGGGCATGGAGTGTTCCCGGGGAATCTCGGGTTCACCCTGAATCAATGGAAGGACATAATCAATGAAATCTAATGTAACAAAATTCTGCTTCTCGTTGATCCATTCCAAGGGAACCTTCTTTTCATAATTGGCGACAGCGGTAAGGGGCAGAAGCTCCATCTTGCAGTGATACTGGCCGTCAATCATTTCCCGTTTAAAGGCTACCATTTTTCCTGTTTCGCCGGATTCTGCACACTCGAAGGCCGTCTTTCCGGCGAGATATGCTTCATCAATATCCGTCTGAGAGGCCAGGTGAGCGCCGCAGCGTTGTAGGAGTGACAGTTCAATTCCACGTACCTTGGCACCGGTTTCTTTTTTTACAATGTCTGCCAGCATAGCGGCCAGCCCGCCCAACTGTGCATGGCCAAAGCCGTCAGTTGCGGAGGTCTTAGCCTCTGATACAAAAGTCCCGTTCGCATAATGGATGCCTTCGGAAACCGCGACCAGCACTTTTCCAGTGCGGCGATATACTTCCTTTACATCATTCAGGAATTTTTCCATATCAAAATCAATTTCCGGCAAATAGATCAAATCGGGACCGGAACCGCAGTAAGTCGCAACGGCCGCACTGGCAGCCAACCATCCGGCATGCCGGCCCATAATCTCCACAATCGTAATCATGCCGTTATCATACACACGGGCATCCTTGGCAACCTCCATGCAGGAGGTCGCAATATATTTTGCGGCGCTGGCAAATCCGGGACAGTGGTCCGTACCAAAAAGGTCATTGTCAATCGTTTTAGGTACGCCCATTACACGGCAGTCATAGCCAACCTTCTCCATATAGCGACTGATCTTGTCACAGGTATCCATGGAATCATTTCCGCCATTATAGAAAAAGTAACGTACATCATACTTCTTGAAAATTTCCAAAATTCGTTTATAATCAGTATCATCCACATCAGGGTCTTTCATTTTATAACGGCAAGATCCTAATTCAGACGATGGAGTATGCAGCAACAGGGAAAGCTCATAGGGATCTTCTTCCCCCATATCATAGAGCCGGTCATTTAAAACACCAACGATACCGTTGGCAGCTCCCAGAACGCGAGTAATGCTGTGGGATTCCAGCGCAGCTTTGATAACACCGTATGCACTGGCGTTGATTACAGCAGTCGGTCCACCGGACTGTCCAAAAATACAAGCCCCTGTCAGATTTTTACTCATTGCACTTACCTCCATAGTCTTGGCTTTCTTGCTCCAATCATATTATTACGGATTTTCGTATAAAATTTTCATAAGGTATATATTTTATGAAAAAAATATGGTATAGTATAAGGAGCGAATATTAACTCTATTTTATTTCCGGGAGGTTTATTTGTCAATGGCTATTGTAACAACAAAAGAAATGTTCCAAAAAGCATATGATGGCGGGTATGCCATCGGTGCGTTTAATGTGAACAATATGGAAATCGTTCAGGGCATTACTGAGGCTGCTATTGAGCAGCGCGCCCCTTTGATTTTGCAGGTATCCAAAGGTGCCCGCGCTTACGCGAAGCATGTATATTTGATGAAACTGATCGAAGCTGCGATTGAGGATGCCGAACAGACTGCTGGCTTCGACCTGCCAATCGCGGTGCATCTGGACCATGGAGACAGCTTTGAGCTTTGTAAGTCCTGCATTGACGGCGGATTTTCTTCCGTAATGATCGATGCTTCTGGAAAACCCTTTGAGGAAAATATCGCCATTACCAAGCAGGTGGTGGAATATGCCCATGATCATGGTGTTGTTGTAGAAGCGGAGCTTGGTACACTTGCCGGCGTTGAAGATGAAGTGAATGTATCCGCGGAAGATTCTTCTTACACCCGGCCGGAGGATGTGCAGGAATTCGTGCAGCGTACCGGTTGTGACTCCTTAGCCATCGCAATTGGCACCAGCCATGGGGCCTATAAATTCAAGCCCGGGACAAATCCCCAGTTGCGTTTTGACATTCTGGAAGATGTCTCCAAGCGCCTGCCCGGATTTCCTATCGTTCTGCACGGTTCTTCTTCTGTTCCTCAAAAATTTGTGGAAATGATCAATGCTAATGGCGGCAATATGCCCGGTGCCATCGGCGTGCCGGAAGATCAGCTCCGGAAGGCTGCTTCTATGGCAGTGTGTAAAATTAATATTGATTCTGACCTGCGTTTGGCCATGACCGCTACCGTGCGCAAATTTTTTAATGAGCATCCGGATAAATTCGACCCCCGGGAATACTTGAAGCCTGCCCGTGCAACCATTAAGGACATGGTAGCACATAAACTTGTAAATGTTTTGGGGTGCAACGGCAAGGCATAAAGAGAGATTTTAAATCAGGGAGAGAGAGCGAATGCGCGCCTTTGACGCTAAAATTCCGGATGAGTTTAATATTGGAACTGAAGCAGCAAAAGGGAAGAGCCAGAAGGAAATCGGCCTTCCCTCGGCATTGCTTGTCTTTCGCCTGATGATTGCATCTATCCTTTGCGGAATCGTGCCGATTTTGCGTGTTCCATCCCCGCAATCCACAGTGATTTTTTTGGTTGCCGGTGGCATAGCGGGAGCAGATTTTGTTTATGATGGTGTCAAACGAATGCTGTTGGAAGAACAGTATTTCAATCGCAATGCCATCGTCACGCTTATATTCTTGGTATCATTTATTATTGGTGTAGGATATGAAGGGACCCTGTTGATGATCTTGACCCAATTGGGCAGTGCCCTTACTGCTTATGTGCGCGGCAAGACAAGGGAACATATCTCAGGACTTACGGGGCTTATGTATGAAACAGCCCGAGTACAGACCAATGGTGATATTTCGGAAAAATTTATTGACGAAGTACGAGCAGGGGATACAATTTCCGTCCATGCTGGAGAGGATTTTCCTCTGGACTGCATTGTGATGGAAGGGAACTCTACGATGGATGTCTCTCGTATCACCGGCAGCGCAAAAACGGTTAATATTTCCATCGGAGATGCTGTTTTGGCAGGGAGCCATAATATAGCACATGATGTGCTGTGTGAAGTGACATCTGATGGGAGCTCCACCGCAACAGCCATTTTACAGCAACTGCGCCAGCCCCAAGATGAAGAAATCACACCGGTCTTTCGATATCTTACGCCGTGCTTGATGTTGCTTTCTTTCGTGTACGGTGTAGCCATCGCGATCATGGGACATACAGATGCCTATGAGGCGATTCATCGAACCTTGGTGCTGTTTACATTATCCAGTGCATTGCCGGCATTTACATGGATAGGAGAGATTCGCTATGCGGTGCGTGCCGGTGCAGCGGTCCATGGTATTTTATATCGGGACGACTCAGCGTTGAAAGCTGCGGAACACTGTACAAGCGTTCTGTTTTCCGCAGAAGGGACCTTGACAGCGGGAAAGCAGAAGGTGGTTTCCATTCAATCAGACCGTATGGATTCTCACACCTTTCTAAAGATTGCGGCCCATGCTATGGCTTATTCCAAAGAAGCGTCAGCAGATGCAGTAATCAAAGCGTATGGTGGTCCTATTGACATTGACTTGATTCAGGACTTTGTGGAAATCCCACACTGCGGTGTAAAAGTCATAGTAGATGGTATTCAGGTGATTTTGGGTACACAAGCACTTTTGGCTGCGGTTGGCCGACCATTGCCGAATCATGCAGATAATTCAGTCTTGTTTATGATCGTGGGAAATCAGGTGGCAGGAACCATCACGTTGTCTGACCCTATCCGAAAAAGTGCCGGTACCATTGTCTCCAAACTGGAGGAAGTTGGTATACAGCATACCGAGTTTGTCATTTCCTATTCTACTGGAATTGCAGATAAGCTCTCCCAGAAATCGGGTATCGCAGAGTATAAGACCAACTGCGGGGAAGATGCAAAACTTCGTTATGTGGAAACATTTAAATTTTCCTCTGCTGAGACCGTAATGTACGTATGTGATCAAAAGTGGCATGGAAGCGCCCATTCTGCCGCAGATCTGGATGTAGTTGTAGATTGTCTGCCCAATACAGATGGCTCAGGCACTGCAGATGTTTTATTGCCGGGAAGTCGGCCAGTACTCATTTGTGATGCCGTCAGATGGTCCAGAAAAGCCCGCCGTAATTGCAGCACGGCAATGGGAATTGCCCTAATTATAAAGGGTGTCCTTATGCTCTTGGCCGCTCTGGGGCTAACAACTGTTTGGTTTTCTGCGTTTACGGAATGTGCGGCAATGTTGGCTGTTGGCGTATTTTCTGATAAGTGCTTTTTTGCAAAATCCTTAAAGTAGTCCATATACATTATATATAAAAGATAAAAGTAAAATGAATAAAAAGGCAAGGAGGGGAGCACCTCTTTGCCTTTTTATTCATTTATTGACGAAATCTGATTGTAACGATATAATACTACTGAATGAGTTTTTGAATACATATCCATATATCGGGGTGATTTTATGGATATATCTCGAAAAAAACTATTTGTAATCGGATTCATTTTTGCACTGTTTTTTGCGTCACTGTTTTGGGGGCAGACATGGGAATTTGTAAAACTGCCTACCATGGCGGACCAATCTGCCTCAGTACTCATCATTGACGCGGGGCATGGAGGGGCCGATGGAGGCGCCTCCACGGCCGCAGGAATATTGGAAGCGGACATCAATCTGAAAATCTCTCAGAAATTGGATGCATTGGCGCATCTATACGGTAAAGAAACTGTAATGACCCGAGAAACAGCGGATATCGATTATCCGCCGGATGCAAATACGATTTCCAAACAGAAAGTGTATGATCAGAAAACCCGGGTAGCATTGATCAACTCTTATCCCGACGGAATACTCATGAGCATACATCAGAATTTTTATCCGGACGCACGGCCTTTTGGAGCTCAGGTGCTCTATGGACACACTTCAGAAAGCGAAGTACTTGGAAAACTGTTACATGTAAATCTTGTGGCAGCTCTGAATCCGGAAAATCGACGTGTAGCGGCTCCAATTGATGACAATATCTATCTCATGCGGAACGCACAATGTACAGCAGTCTTGGTAGAATGCGGTTTTTTGTCCAATCCCGGTGAAGCCGCACAGTTATGCAGTGATGACTATCAAAAAAAAATTTCTGTGGTGCTCTTAGCGTCCTATTTGGAATACAAGAGCAACATGAGAATGTGAGAGGGACACATGAAACAAAAGACGACTTTTTATTGCACGGATTGCGGAAATGAAACAGGTAAATGGTCTGGCCGCTGTGCATCGTGCGGCGCATGGAATACAATTGTAGAGGCCCCGGAGAGCAAGACTTCCAAAGCGACTATAAAAGGCGGGAGCTTCCGCCGGTCTCAGCCCAGCAGAATATCGGAACTGTCTACAGAGGAAGAGGCCCGTTTCGGTACGGGCCTTGCGGAATTGGATCGGGTGCTCGGCGGCGGTGCAGTGCGGGGCTCTGTCATTTTGGTGGGGGGAGCTCCGGGAATCGGCAAGTCCACACTGTTGCTGCAAATTTGCGGGTTAATCGGAACCAAGGAAAAAATTCTCTATGTAACCGGGGAAGAGAGTCAACGTCAGCTGAAAATGCGTGCGCTTCGCCTGGGTGTGAATTCCGGAGAACTTTATGTATTGGCAGAAACAGATGTCAACCAAATCATCGGCCATATGGAGGATATAAAACCCAATGTTGTCATCATTGATTCCATCCAGACCATGTTTGACACTGAAATTGCCTCTGCTCCGGGAAGTGTGACACAAGTGCGGGAATGCACCATGGCTATCATGCGGCAGGCAAAATCGGATGATTTCACGGTGTTCGTTGTGGGTCATATTAATAAAGAAGGGAATATTGCCGGGCCCAAAGTATTGGAACATATGGTAGACTGCATTTTGTATTTTGAGGGAGACCGTAATACCTCTTATCGCATTTTACGGTCGGGAAAAAATCGATTCGGCTCTACCAATGAAATCGGAGTCTTTGAAATGAGCGCTCATGGCCTGAGAGAAGTGGAAAATCCTTCGGAAATGCTGCTGGACGGCCGTCCAGACAGTGCCCCCGGCACTTGTGTGACCTGTGTCATGGAAGGAACACGTCCGATTCTGGCGGAAGTACAAGCGTTGATTTCTAATACCAGTTACAATTCCGCCCGTCGAAATACCAATGGCATTGACCATAACCGAGCAATGATGCTTATGGCAGTACTTGAGAAGCGCGGAGGCTTGCCCGTTGGAGGTTACGATTCTTACATCAATGTTATCGGCGGCCTGACCTTGGACGAGCCAGCCGCTGATTTGGCCACCATCCTTGCAATGGCATCCAGCTATTTTGACAAGCCGTTAGGCCGTGACTTAGTTGCCATTGGAGAGGTGGGGCTGTCCGGAGAATTACGCAGTGTAATGAATTTGAATCAGCGCCTGACAGAAACGGCCCGCCTTGGTTTTTCCAGATGTGTGATTCCTGCGCGAAACGGGAAAGATGAAGTGATCGCGCCAAACGGATTACAGCTGATCAAAGTAAGAAACGTGCGGGAAGCGATTATGGCGGTATTTGATAAATAGCTTCATACAGTCGACAAAAATTGCCAATAAAATATCAAGCGAAGATTTTGTCGGATTTACAGTTTA
The DNA here is from genome assembly GCA_947644595.1 of uncultured Clostridia bacterium. Classification (GTDB taxonomy): domain Bacteria; phylum Bacillota; class Clostridia; order Oscillospirales; family Oscillospiraceae; genus HGM13010. Next base: position 138,407 of record CANSAE010000001.1, on the reverse strand, counting down.
TTATCAATTCGTTCACTGAATCTCAAAACGAAACCTGTATGATGTTTTCAGTTAATCCATTGGAGGCTCAGTATGCAAAAGAAGATTTTGCTTATATTTACGATACTTTATTGTATGTTATTAACGGCCTGTGGACAAAGCACAAAAACAATCACATTGCCGGACCCGGATGAAATTGTCGAAGTTGAAATTGCCTTGGATGAATCGGATGTCAGGATTTATACAGGCATAGAATTTCAGGAAACTTTAAGTGCATTGCAGTCGGCCAAATCTATAAATAAAGAAAGCACTGATGATACTCCCGACGTTGAAAACGCAATCAAGATTGATTTATTTTTCAGGAATGGTTTCAGCAGGTGCTATGTTTATGAAGATAACGGTCTGTATTATGTGGAACAGCCTTATGAAGGTATCTTCCAAATTGATGAGTCGGCTTATCAGCAAGTACTGGAATTGATTCATTGACATTCCCAACGCTGAATCCCCACTCCAAATTCAACAAAATTTTTATTTTGTTGAATTTTTATGGTAAGCATATTAATCTGCAAACAACCCCCTCCGATTGTTTGACAAAAGCAGTCGGTTTTTCAAAGGAGATTCTATGAACCCAAAATCATATTGGTTGAATCCAAAATTTATTTCAGCTGTGATATTGATATTTGTGGGAACAATATTAGCGGTCTTTGTCATCGGACATTTATACCTTGGACTTGCATGTATATTTTGGGGTGTAGTAATTTTGATTTACACATGGTTTCACTTTGCCATGGACAAGCACCCGAAGCCTGTGAAAGTATTGAGAAGGATTTTCTCTGCTTTCTTAATCGTTGGAACACTGTATTTTGCATTCCTGGAAGTTTTAATTCTCAGTGATGCTAAGACGGACACAGACCGGGAGGCCGATTACATTATCGTACTCGGCGCCGGAGTAAACGGAACAACCCCTTCCCTTTCCCTGCTCAACCGACTGTATGCCGCGCTGGACTATATGGAAACACATCCGAACACCCAAGTTGTCGTTTCAGGCGGTCAAGGTCCCGGCGAGGATATCACTGAAGCGCAATGTATGCATGACTTTCTTGTGGAGAAAGGGATTGACGAGAACCGTATTCTCATGGAAACACAAGCCACTTCCACCGAGGAAAATCTCCGCTATTCGATGGATATCATCGGGCAGCAATCTAAAATTCAATCCCCTGTTATCGGTATCGTTTCCAGCGAGTATCACCTCCACCGAGCTAGGCTTATGGCACAGAGGTATGATATTGATGCAGTTGGCATTGCTGCACACACCAGTTATATTACGCTAACTATAAATTACTGCATCCGAGAAGCCTTTGGTTTGACACATTATTATGTATTTGGATATTGAGGATCAATTATGAATGACTATCGTACGGAATCTCCTCCAATCCTGCGGGATTTTTTGACCTATCATGAAACTATCCGCGGGCATTCTGGGGCAACTGTAAATGAATATTTTCTGGATCTGCGAAATTTTCTACGATATTTAAAGGTCACTAGGAATCTTGTCCCCCGGGATACAGTTTTGGAGGATGTACCAATTCTAGATATAGATGCAGAATTTCTTCAGCAGGTCACCTTGATTGAGATATATGAGTATCTGGCATATTTGTCCCGTGACCGCGTCAAAAATAAACAAGCAGAGGACACGCAATATGGTTTGACAGCATCATCCAGAGCGCGAAAAATTGCATCTATTCGCAGTTTTTTTAAGTATCTTACAGTAAAAGCTCACATTTTAGAAGAAAATCCCATTGCTGATTTGGATTCTCCCAAGATTCCAAAGACACTGCCCCGCTATTTGACTCTGGAGGAATCACAGCAGCTCTTGCTGACTGTGGATGGGAAAAATAAGGCCCGGGATTATTGTATTATCTGTTTATTCCTGAACTGCGGACTTCGTATTTCTGAAATTGTGGGCCTGAATTTATCCGACATTCGCCCAGATCATTTGCGAATTATGGGTAAAGGCAGTAAAGAACGTACAGTATATTTAAACGATGCCTGTGTAGAGGCGATCAACGACTATATTTTGGTGCGAAGCAATATTGCCGCCATTGATAAGAATGCCTTTTTCCTATCGACCCGTCGAACACGGATGTCTACAGACGCTGTTCATGCAATGGTGAAAAAGACTTTGAAAAAAGCTGGACTGGATGCGGAAAAATACTCTTCTCATAAGCTGCGGCATACGGCAGCGACTTTAATGCTCAGCAGCGGAGTGGATGTACGTACACTCCAAGAAGTTTTAGGGCATGAGAATCTAAATACTACGCAAATCTATACACATGTAGATAATTCCGGCCTTCGTATTGCTGCCGCGTCAAATCCTTTGGCGAATTTCCATGGTAAAGCAGAAACCAATCACGATGAAGATAAAACAGAGCCATCTTAAAATTAAAGATGGCTCTGTTTTCATGATTCAACTTTTCAGGAAGCGTTCCAGACGGTCCAGGCCCTCCTTGATATTTTCCATGCTGGTAGCATAAGTCCATCGCACAAAATCCGGTGCGCCGAACCCACTGCACGGTACCACGGCGACCAGCTCTTTTTCCAGAAATGCCATGGCAAAATCATCACTGTCTTGAATTGTAGTTCCACCAAGGGTCTTTCCTTTCAGCTTCTCGATATTCATCATCACATAAAAGGCACCTTCAGGGTTGATGCAACTCACACCCGGAATATTATTCATGCGCTGAACGATATAATTCCGGCGTTCTTCAAAAACCTTGCGCATGGCCTCAATGGTATCCTGAGGACCTTCCAAGGCTTCCACAGCTGCCCACTGGCTGATGGTGGAAGGTCCGCCTGTGGAATGGCTGAGAAAATTCGACATTACCTTTGCGATATTCTCCGGCGCAGCGGCATATCCGATACGCCATCCGGTCATGGCATAGGATTTGGAGACACCGTTGATCAAGATGGTACGTTCTTTTACTGCCTCCCCCAGCGCTGCGATGCTAGTAAATGTCCGGCCGTCATACAGGAGTTTGAAATAAATTTCATCAGAAATAATATACAAATCATGTTGGACGCACACATCTGTCAACGCCACCAATTCTTCCCTGCTGTACAGCATACCTGTGGGATTTGATGGGTTGTTAATGATAAATGCCTTTGTTTTCGGTGTAACAGCTGCTTCCAGTTGCTGTGCAGTAATTTTGAAATCCTGGGATTCCGGTGCATTTACAATCACAGATACACCGCCCACCATGCGAATCATCTCATCGTAACTCAGCCAATAAGGCGCAGGCAGAATGACCTCATCTCCGGGATTTACCAATACGGACAAGGTAGCAAACAGATTATGCTTTGCTCCGCTGGAAATTACGATTTGGGTATAATCATACTCCAGGTCCAAATCCCGTTTCAAACTGCTGGCAACGGCTTTCCGAAGGGGGACGATTCCTGCAGCCGGGGTATACTTTGTCTTTCCCTCCCGGATGGCGTCGATGCCTGCCACTTTAATGTTCTCCGGAGTATCAAAATCCGGCTCCCCTGTGCCAAATCCAACAACGTTCAACCCATCTGCTTTCATTTGCTTGGCTTTTGCATCAATCGCCAATGTGGTAGATGCCTTTACGGCAGAGGCTATAGTAGATAGTGGTTTCATCTGATCGTCCTCCGATTTTTTCTCAGTTTTTTTCATTATAGCGCAATTTATATCCAGCCGCAATTCCCAAAATGGATGAAAAACGTTTAATTTGAAAGTTTTCTTTTGATTAATTTCATAATTCTTTGTTTTTTATGCAAATATGAAATACCTTTTCGTTTTTTTGCATCAACAAATAATAGTATTTAGCATTTTTTCCACAGAAGCGGAAAGCGCTTTCAATGCCCCTTCTTCAAACGGAGATTTGAGACCAGCTTCGGATAGAAGGTCCGTCCAAAGCTTCTCTCCTCCCTGTCGGGAGAATTTCAGATATCTGGAAAACGCGCCATCATAATCCGATAAAGAAGCCAAAAGAAATTGGAATGCGGCGGTTTGTGCCAAACAATAATCAATGTAATAAAACGGTGTTTCAAAAATATGCATTTGATATTGCCAACGAGTCCCCTGTTCCAGGTATGGAATGCCCTCCATAGAAATGTATGGACGAAACTGTTGTTCCAGTTCCAGCCATATGACATTTCTCTGATGGGGAGTCAAATCCGGCTGCTCATAAACAATATGCTGGAACGCATCTACCATAGTGCCATATGGAATAAAGGACAAGGCATCCAACGCATGACGAAAACGATATTTCGGAGCATTTTCACCAAAGAAGCTTTCCATATAAGGCCACGCGAAAAATTCCATACTCATGGAATGCGTTTCAGCAGTTTCCATACCTCCGCACCCCAGCTCAACAGCATACTCGTTGTCAAAACAAAGATATGCATTCAGCGCATGCCCTACTTCATGAGTGACTGTATCTATATCGTCCGCACTGCCATTGAAATTTGCCAAGATAAATGGCTGATGATAATCCACAAACTCCGTGCAGTATCCTCCGCCCCATTTATTTTTTCTTGCGTCTACATCAAAAGCTTCGTTTTTCAACATCATGTCAATGAATGCCGCAGTCTCATTTCCCATATTGTGATACATCTCTTTTGCGGCACGAAAAATCTCTTTTTTTCCACACGGTTTAGGGTCTCCACCGGGTACAATGACAGAGAGGTCATATAACTTAAAATCATGGATACCCAAGCATTTGGCATTTTCTGTCCGCAACCTGGCTACAACCGGAACGATATCACGCAAGACATTCTTCCGGAAGCGACGTATCATTTCTACATTGTAGCACAGCCGGTTCATTCGATAATAACCTAATTCCACAAAATTCTGATATCCCATTTTTTGTGCCATGCGGTCTCGGACATGCACCAAATCATCAAAAATACGATCCAATTGACCGGCATATTTTTCCAAGGTAGTCCCCAGTACTTCGTAACACTCCTTGCGAGTATTTCGATCATTATCGCTGGCGTATCCCATAAGCATCGCGCGGGACATTTTCTCTCCCCGGAATGTGAAGTCCATCCCCGCCATAAGCTGGGAATATTCAGATACCAACTTATTTTCTTCAACCATGTCTGTTACGATTTCCGGCGACATAGATTTCATTGTATTCTCAAAACTACGAAATATCAATGGATTGAGACGTTGTTCCAATTCCGTCCGGAATTTACATTCCATCAGCGCTTTGCTGTATTCCAAATCAAGATTAGCTGCTGCCGGGCCAATCTCATCATAATAATCCTTTTCACGCAAATAGAATTCATCTACTGTGTTGATTGTATAGCGCATATAGGAAAGGGCGCTGGCTGTATCATATTCCCGGCGCAGCTTATTGTATCTCTTTCTGGCTTCCAATACTTGTTCCACATCTATGGCATTATGGATTGTATGAAGGATATCGTTTACTTCCCGGGTCAGATATTCAATGGTAACGCGTTTATACGGCAGATCAGAAACTTTCATGGACAGCTCCCCCTTTTGGCAATTATCTTAATATGGATATTATACCCAACTCTCCCCTCTTTTTCAATAAAAAGGGTGCCTTCCGATTTGGAAAGCACCCATATTTATAGAATGATACAAATAAGGCCGCCGGCACCTTCATTGATGACACGTTGAAGGGTCTCTTGGAATTTCGCGCGGGCATTGTCAGACATACCGGCCACCTTTGCAGTAACACCTTCACCTGCAATATCGTAGAGAGATTTTCCGAAGATGTTAGATTCCCAAATACGGCTGACATCACCTTCAAATCCCTGCAGGAGGAAATTGATAATCTCTTCTGAAGAGGATTCGCCTCCAATGGCCGGGGAAACTGTGGTTTCTACATTGGTCATGATCATGTGAATGGCCGGAGCATTAGCTTTCAGCTTTACGCTGTATTTTCCTCCCTGCCGGACGATTTCCGGTTCCTGAAGCGTTAAATCGTCCAGTGTCGGCATTACAACACCATAGCCGCGTTCCCGCACATCTACAAGCGCTTGGTGGATATGATCATAATCTTCCTTCATACTGCTCATTTCCGTGAGCAGAGCCATCAAATCACCATCGTCTCTGATATCAAAGCCCGTTTGCTGGCTGATTGTATCATAGTATAGCTGTCTGGGCAGACTCACATCCGCAAGGACTGCGCCGGTTCCCATATCCAACCGTGTGATACGCGCACCGTCAATGAGTTCATTTTCCATAAGTGCAGCGGCTACATCATATACATCACGGATACGAAGCATGTTGGACGTTGCTTCTTTAATATTGCCGATCAGCGTAGAAACCAGTGGCATATCATAGGGCAATGCTTCCATCCATACCGGGATATTGATGCCCAATTCCATTACAGGGAATTCCATCAAAACACTGCGCAGGATTTCGGAAATATCCTGCTCTGTGAGTGTCAGGCAATTTACCGGCAGACATGTAACGCCGTGCTGTTCTTCGATAGAGGCCTTTACCGCCTGGGCCTGTTCAGATGTCGGATCCGCACTGTTCAGCAATACCACAAACGGCTTGCCAATACTTTGCAGTTCCTGGATGACGCGTGTTTCCGGTTCCACATAGTCCTCTCGGGGAATATCGCAAACCGACCCGTCGGTGGTAATGACAAGGCCGATGGTAGAATGCTCAGAGATCACCTTAAAGGTCCCTTTTTCTGCGGCCTCTGTCATACTGATCTCATGGTCAAACCATGGAGTGGAAACCATGCGTTCTTCCCCATTTTCGAAACGTCCGGAAGCGCCCGATACCATATAGCCCACACAATCGATCAGACGCACCGACATAATCGCGTCTTCACCTACGGTGATCTGTACAGCTTCTTCCGGGACAAATTTGGGCTCGGCTGTCATAATGGTCTTGCCGGAGCCGCTTTGGGGCAGTTCGTCTTTTGCCCGTTCCTTCAGATAAACGTTCTCAATGCTGGGAATCACCAAGGTTTCCATGAAACGCTTGATAAATGTAGATTTTCCGGTACGTACCGGACCAACTACCCCAACATAGATATCGCCTGCAGTCCGCGCTGCAATGTCTTGATAAATGCTTGTATTCATAGATTTCTCCTCCGGCAATCGAGCCGCGCGGGCACGCCTGCCCTGCCCGGCCTTTGATTACTATATGCCTATGCCAAGCTATGCGCCGATATACCTTCTTTGGAAGAAAAATCAAAGCCATGACTTTCTGTCATGGATCTGCATTATCAATAGAATTGTTCAGGCTGCATATGGACCTTAGAAATCTCCACGTTAAGTTCAGGGAAATCCTGCGCCAATACATCAGCCAAAAACGGCAGTACAATATTTTCTGTTGGGAAGTGCCCGGCATCAATAATGTTGATCCCCAACTCTTTGGCATCTAAAAATACGTTGTGTTTTACATCTCCGGTAATAAAGGTGTCGCATCCCATTCCAACGGCATTCATCAGCAGAGACGCACCAGCTCCGCCGCAAACAGCAATACGATGTACCGGACGTCCCGTGTCAACATAGCGCAGCCCGTTAGCATGCAGATTTTTTTTGCACACTGCCAGAAAATTGAACAGCGAAGTTTCCGGAACAAAACCAAAGCGGCCTCCGCCGTAAGGGATTCCGTCCGGCGCAGTTCCCATGGGGTCCAAAATCCCGGCTGTTTCTGCACCCAGCGCAGCCATAAGCGCATCATTTACGCCCCCGCTAACTACATCTAAATTGGTATGCAGACAAATAGCAGACAAATGTGCTTCCAGCAGTGCTACCAGCTTGCGTCCAACGAAATCATTGGTAGAAACGTTATGCAATTCGAAGAACATGGGATGATGGGACAAAATAAGTTGAGCTCCGATTGCCTTAGCTTCCTCAATCACATCATCTGTAATGTCCAGCGTTAGGAGGACTTTTTCAACAGACCTGTCTCCATTCCCCGCCAAAAAACCGGGATTATCGAAATCCATTTTTAAGTAAGTTGGTACATTCTCTTCAAAATAAGCGAAAATATTGTTTACCGTTACCACAATTCTGTCTCCTTTCTCATATTTTTCAAACCATTTAAGATGCACGTCATTTCGTCTATCTCCGACACAGGTGCACTTCCATCGCGCATTCCAGTAATGGCGTGTTCGTATTTATAAATCATTCTATCCAGATATTCAGGCAGAAGTGGATCTTTTTGCTGAACATATAAAGGATGAACTAAAAATTCTCCGTGTGTCAATTGAGATGGCTCATAACCGCCTTCCGCCCGCAGAAGCTGATAAAGCTTATCATTCTCTCTTACCAGCCTCGCATCTGTTATATGGTAGCCGTTTTGATACAACCACAGATTCAATTGATCGATTTTGCTGTTGGGCTGCAAAATCAGAGTTCTGCCCTGTTTTGTCCAAGGCGCATCCTCTAAGATAGAAGCAATCAACTCTCCGCCCACTCCGGCAATAATAATGGTGTGGTATTCGTCGCTGCCCGGGAATGAGAGGCCCGGGCAAAGTTCGAACTGGATACTGTCCGCTACGCCATAGGTTAACGCAGACTGACGTGCATGTTCCAACGGACCTGAATTGATGTCACTGGCCGCAAGATTTCCATAAGCACCCGCTTGTGCCAAAAATACAGGAATATGCCCATGGTCAGTCCCCACATCTACTACACTGCTGCCCAATGGAATCAATGATATGATCGCAGCAAGCCGCTGGGACAATTTAATTTGTTTCATAAGCACCTCACAGGGAACCGCCCCGGATGAAAACTGAATCATCCGGGGCGGATCTCTGCTATTCCATTAGTCCATCAGCAAAAAAGCTTTCAACTCCGTAACAAACCATTCAGGATCTACGCCATGGGCGTAACAAGCCTGCTCCAAAGTTTCGCCGCTTGCCATGGCACAGCCCATGCAATGCATACCGATTTCCTGAAACATCGGCATCGCTTCAGGAGCATTTTCGACAATAGTTGAAATTTTTGTTTCCTTTGTAATGTTCATTTGATATCCCTCCGGGAATTAGTATGTGTCATATAAAAAAGCGATTGAGCGTTAAATCCACCCAATCGCTTTCTTTTCCTATATGATTAAGCTTCTTCTCTCATCTTAGCGAAGCACTCGCTGCAATATACAGGACGATCAGCCTTGGGCTCGAAAGGAACCTTTGCTTCCTTGCCACAGGCGGCGCAAACAGCGGTAAAGTACTCACGATTTCCACGGGCGGCGTTCTTACGAGCGTCACGGCAGTTCTTGCAGCGCTGGGGCTCATTCTGGAAGCCTTTCTCTGCATAGAATTCCTGCTCACCGGCGGTGAATACGAATTCCTCTCCGCATTCTTTGCACACTAAAGTTTTGTCTTCGAACATGATAAATCCTCTCTTTTAAAAAATTACCTCTCGGTTATATTTGCGTCAGATTTCCTCTGATTAACGCCTTATTCATCGCGCATCACCTTTTTTCGGATGCGCTGCACCGCATTGTTAATGGACTTTTCCGGACAATCCATTCTCTCCGCAATTTCCTTACAGGACATTCCCCGCAAGTACACATCGAGCACGTCTCGTTCAAATTGGGACAGATGCTTGGAATTATCGATCAAAATTTCCTCCTCACGCTCACGCGCGAGTACTTGTTCTTCCGTCCGTCGGCTGAAAGAGTCGTAATAGGCGGATTGAAGAGTGTTTGAAGATTCATCCAAATAATCAAACGAAACACTCTTGTTCAACGGCGTATGCTTTAACCGGGAGGCAGATTTAATCGCGGATATCATTCTGTTCCGAATACATTGCATTGCAAAGGTTTTAAAAGAAACTTCCATCATGGGATCAAAATGCCGAATTGCTGCTATCAAACCAATCAGGCCTTCTTGAATGATATCTTCACGGTCAATGCTGCTTATCAAATCACGATGAGCATGGGCATAAGCATAGACCACGTGCAAATATCGGGAAGCAAGCGCATCTTCCGCGCTGGTTTCACCAGCACGCGCGCGCAGAATCAATTCATTATCAGCAATTTTACGGTATTTTAACATGCGGGAACGTCTCCAGTGTTCTAATTATATAACATTCCGCCAAAAAGTCAATAGACAACCCTGAATTGCTGGTGATTTTTGAGAAAATATTTTGATTCACCATGCTCGCTGACAAATCTTAATCAATGTTTTCATAGGCCGCGTTAAATATTTGTTCTCGTGATAGAGCAGCCGGAAGCGCCGAGTGAATTGTATATGCTCTACCCAGAAGCGTTTTACTGTATTAGCAGCAAGTGATGATTGGACCAAGGACATCGGCAGCACAGCCATTCCAAGGCCCTCTGCGACAGCACTGACCAGAGTCTGTGTGCTGATACTCTGCCATAACGGACACACCTCTACTCCGTTGGCCTTTAACGTAGATTCCACAAGGTCCCGCCCGGCACTGCCTCTTTCTCGAAAAAGAAACGGCTCTCCATTTAATTGTTGTGCGGACATGGTTTGACCTGCAAAAGAATGGCTTGGAGGACATAGGAATATCAATTCGTCTCCACCAAGCGGGAGTTCCATCAACTTTTCATGATGGACCTCTCCTTCTATCAATCCCAAATCAATTTCATTTTGCAAAATCGCTGTTTCCACGGTATCAGAATTGCAAACCATGACTTCTATCCGTAATTTTGGATATCTTTTTTGTAGTTGTGACACGATTCCCGGCAGTTGTACCGTTCCAATCGTAATACTGCTGCCCAAACGAAGGGTTCCACTTTCCTCCCAATCTTGAGAGCGGATTTCCATTTCATCCAGCATGGATACAATATGCTGCGCATAAGAGCGCATTTGTTCTCCTGCATCAGTGAGAAACAATCGTCGCCCAATCCTGTCAAACAGGGTCACTTGATAATGTCGTTCCAATTCCCGAATAGCGACACTGACGGTAGGCTGAGCGATATACAGCTTTTCTGCTGCAGCAGTGGTAGAGCCCTCTCTGCACACGGAGAGGAATATACGCAGGTGACGTAATGTCATGACTCCCCTTCCTTATAACGAAAATATTATTATTTATATTATATCATAATATTTTCAAAATGCAATTTTGTAATGTACAATGGATTGCAAGGATGTGATATGGATGAAAAGTCACTGCTGGAAACTCTTTTCAACACTGCTGTATTTAAGTGCATTTACTTTTGGTGGCGGATTTGTGATTATTCCACTGATGCAAAAACGTTTCGTTCAGGATTTGGGCTGGTTAACAGACGAAGAAATTTTGGATATGGTGGCATTTGCACGTTCTGCTCCCGGTGCAGTAACTGTCAATGTGGCTGTACAGGTAGGAACGCATATTGCAGGTATACCGGGCGCTCTGTGCGGCATTTTCGGTACCATCATACCTCCGTTGCTGATTCTTTCCGCAATTTCTCTTTTTTATGATGCCTTTTCTTCAAGTTTTGTGATTGCCGCGTTGCTATACGGAATTCGAACATCAGTGGCAATTGTTGTGGCAGACGCAGTTGCAGTTATGGTAGGCGATATATTCCGCAGCAAAGAATATGTGCGCTGGGGTGTCATGAGCGTTGTATTTATATTATCACTGACCACAAGCATCAACACGATTTGGCTTCTTGCCGGTGGGACAGGGATTGGAGCGTTAATCGCTGGGAGGAGTCGTTCATGAGTGCATTGATATTCCGGTTTTTGTATATCGGATTGTTCAGTATTGGCGGTGGACTGTCTGCAATCTCATTGATTCAGGATGAAATTGTCGAGCGGCTGAGTTGGCTGACAGAAGAAACCTTGGTAGATATTCTGGCCATTGCGGAAATGACACCGGGGCCTATCGCTGTCAATGCGGCTTCTTTTGTGGGAATGCGTCTATATGGAATCCCGGGGGCGGTCTTGGCTACATGCGCATGTATTCTCCCCGGCTGTATCATATCATTTCTGATTTCCCGTATGAATGAAAAATTGTATAAAAATGACCGTTGGCAAAACGGGCTGAAACTGCTGCGGGCCGCCGTTGTCGGCATCATTCTGTCAGGCAGTCTTGTGATTTTAAAAAATGCACTGTACGGAGAAGGAAGCGAACTGAATTTGTTGTCTGTTGGATGCTTTTTCATAGGCTTGGCGGCATATCGGTATTGGAAGCCGTCACCCATGCTGTTTATGATGTGTTCCGGAGTCTGCATCGGAGGCCTTCATTCGTTCGTCACGCAGTTTTTCCTTGGATAAGTGTTCAAAAGCCCTTGGAATGCTCCAAGGGCTTTTGTTTTCAGCCTTTGTTTTTTGGCCGGTGCAGCGCCAGCACTGCGCATACTTTTCTCAAGGTCACGCGGTACACGCCATACAACAAGACAGAGATTGCCGCAACTACACCAAGACAAGTCAGCAGGCCGGCCATTTCGCCGGAAGTGATGCCGAGGGGATCTCCGTTGAAATACATAATAAGCAAATAGAACCCATAAATCAGAGACGTTCCCACAGCAATTGGGACCAGGAATACCCTCTTTACCTGCCCTCGAACGGAGCGGTACAAATATGCATTCGGCGCTCCTAAATGCCGCAGATCGTCATATACCCGGGCATTGGACAACGCAATGGTCATGCAGCGGGTAAACGAAATAACGATGACCGCTGCAAAACAGATAATGGCAATGAAAATGAACAGCATCAGGAACACTGCCACGGTCTTGACGAAATCCGCCTTATCCAACACGCGAAATGCAGGCATATACTTCCAATAGATTCTAAAACCGGAACTATCCCGCTGGTTATAATCAATCACCTCAATGTCATGTTCCGCGCTGGAAGCAGGGTCCATAATATAATAGCCGCTTTCCTGAATCTTCCGTTCCCTCGCCACCGGATCCCAACTATCCAGTACCGCCACACTTTCATCTGATCCATCCACAATTTTGTTAAACAGCGCCTTTCCAAAATCATAGCTATCCTGACAGTTTTCTACGTTGAACACTACAAGCTGTTCCATCCATTCATTGGTCAAGCCTTCTGACAGCGTTACGTAATCAGCGTCGTCCATGACAAAGTGTCCGATCAGAGAATCATTTTTCAGCACCGGCTGTGGCTCCATAGTCTGCTTTTTCCCTGTGAGGAAATTGGTAACAACAGATATTTCTCCATCAAAACGATACTGTCCGCTACCATCTCTGTCCATGACCGGCACCACCTGTCCGGGCTTGACATCGACTGATTCCCCGGTCAGCGCTGCGTAAGAGGATTCTGAAATAAACAGCTCTGAAGTGAGTACCTCCCGATATTCCTCGTGCCAGGTCGTGCCGATGGAGGTTTCCTCTTCTACGATGTCGTAGCCATCGACCGCAAGACGAATCATTGGCACCTGAGCAATATCCGTGATGGTCACACCATATTCCTCCGCCATAGCACGAACTTCCGCTTCCCCGGGAACATTTTGGTCATCCCGCCAACTGTACACATAATCTATCGGGCGCAGGTCATAACCATGCATCGCTCCTGTTCCCATCATCGGTGTATAGAAACTGGCAAAATATGCGCCGGCAATGAGCAGGGTCATGACCAGCATGTTCCGCACAGTCTGACGGCCTTGGAATTTCATCATGGAAGTGGAGATCAGGTCCTTATATTTCTTTTTTTTACCGCCCCAGCCGTTGACGACGGTGTGCAGCAAAATCATGTACAACCCCACTAGTGCCGGGAGATAGAATACAGCCGTCAAAATTTCCGGCGGATACCAATGTAAGCCCAAAATAAAGAAAGACGGCGCCATATAACCCATAAATCCGCCCAGAGCCAGCAGAGCAATACCAACTGTTCCATACCACCGGGGCACATCCCGGATCGGTTCCGATTTATGGGATTCCTGAACAATGTCAATGATATTTGTTCTGCGGATGAAGCGGCTGCCCATGAAAAAGAGCATCAGAATCACAAAAATCGAAAATGTAAGTGAAAACAGATACGCCTGCGGATCAAAGCGCAGGGTCATTTCCTCTGTGTCTATGACAAACATGCGAAAGAATTGCCACACGATCCACGCCAAGGGTACACCGAGAAGCGTTCCGGCCACACAGGAGGAAGCAGACAATATGCTCAGTTCCTTCTGCAATTGTCGTTTGATTTGGCGTCTGGAGGCACCGAGTGCCATAAAAATGCCAATCTCCCGGGATTTCTGACGAAAGAACAGGCCAGAAGCATAGGTCGTGAATACCCCGCAACCAATCACGGCCAATACAAAAATCATCATAACCTGCTTGCGGGAGTCTCCGCCCTCCGGAAGAACGGTCAAAATCGTGGGGGCCCGCATCATACAAGCATAAGCGGTAATGAGCAATACCGAGAAAAAGCAGCAGCCCGCTAAAAGCGCATACTGCCTTCGATTCTGATGCCGCAGGAAAGAATACACTTCATTGAAATCCTTCATAGCTGTCACTCCTTGCCCATTTCACGAATCGCGTCCAAAAGGCGGTCCTGGAAGTCAAGCCGGTCTTGCATCTCGTCCCCCTCGTGGTTGTGAATCATGGTACGCCAAACCACACCGTCTTTTAAAATAATCACCCTGTCACAGAATGACGCTGCATAAGAATCATGGGTCACCATGAAAATGGTTGCATCTAAAGCGGATTTTGCTTGCTCAAAGGCGCTGATAACAGCCCGGGTAGACTTACTATCTAAGTTGCCTGTAGGCTCGTCGGCCAGAATTAGGAGCGGATGGTTGATGAGCGCCCGGGCAACTGCGGTACGCTGCTTCTCTCCGCCAGAAATCTCAGCCGGATATTTGTTCTGAATGGCGGATATTCCAAATACCTGGCACAATTGATCCGCTCGATTTTCCGCCTGCGGATTGACTGTTCCGCCGATAATGGCCGGCAGCAGGATATTCTGCCGAACAGTCAGACCATCCAACAGCAGGAAGTCTTGAAACACAAAACCCAATTTTTGATTTCGTACCTTGGCCAAGGCATCCTCATCCAACCGGGCCAGTTCCATGTCGCTTAAGAGAATACTCCCGTCATCAGCTGGAATATAGCAGGAAATGCAGTTGAGAAGTGTTGTTTTTCCGGAGCCGGACGGCCCCATCACAGCAACAAATTCTCCTTTTTCAATCTCCATCGAAATTCCTTTCAAAACTTCATATGTGGTTTTCCCCACCTGATAAGATTTGTGTAAATTTGTAACACTTAACATAACAATCATCCTTTCATCAGTAATGCTTTCTGTGATTTCATCATAACAAAGCCTTTGATGTTTATTTAGAATGACTGTTATTTTTGTACAGGAACTTGTAAAATTTGGCACAAACGTGAGCTGACTTGTAAAGCTTGGTGAATACTATGTAAAGTTTGAATTGTGAACTTTGGAACAATATGATAAACTGTATATACGAATACGAAGGGGTGAAGAAATGCTCAGATTTGGTATTTGCGATGACTCCGCCGATGCACGCTGTGCTTTGCGTGGAACACTGGAACAGATCATGGAAACACAGGGCCTGGAGTGTCAGATTTTCGAGTTTTCGTCCGGCGAAGGAATTTTAAAATGGATGGAGAAGCATGCTGGAGAACTGGAGTTGGTCTTTTTGGATATGGAAATGGGCACACTCAGTGGTATGGAGACGGCCCGGAAGCTCCGCGATATGGACAGCGGTTTGCAGCTGGTTTTTGTTACGGGATATGACCAATATGTTTTTGAGGGGTACTCTGTGGGCGCTTTGGGATATTTAATGAAGCCAGCCTCTTACGAGAAGCTATCTGATATCATGGACCGGGCTGTGATTACCTTTTTGCGTGAAGAGGATAAAACCTTTTTATGTCGCTCCAGAGATACGCTGTATCGCATCCCCAAACGGAATATTTTGTACTTTTCCTCCGACCGACGCCAGGTCAGTTGTGTAACAACAGGAAAAACCTACACATTTTATGGGAAATTAGATGATGTAACGGATAACATCGGCAGAGGCTTTATCCGTATCCATCAGCGGTATCTGGTGCGGGCTGAAGCAGTGGACCGGTTGGACGGCAACGAGGTATTTATTGGTGATACTCCCCTTCCAGTAAGCCGGGCTTATCGGACAAGTGTAATGGCCGCATTAGCACGGGCGGCTCTGAAGGAATGACATATGACCATAGAAAATTTTATGGAACATCTGGCTTTCCTCGTGACTTACCGGGGATTATGGCTGGTATTGTTTGGCATCAATACATTATGTCTGTATAAAATGTTCGTCCGCTTCGCTCCGGTCAGAAAACAGTGGTATTGGCATCTGGTGCTTCTTTTTACATTATACTGGACTTCTGCAGTCATCATCTGGGTCGGCGATGAGAATTTGTTGTATGTGCTGCCCGCCTTTTTGGTTGCGGCAATGCTCTGCACGAGTGGGAATGTCATGGGCAGGCTGACTGTCAATGTTACTTTCATTTGTATCATCATGTCTGTCAATGCCATGATTGACAGTTTTCTGGGATGGCAGCAACTGAGTCATCTCTTTATAGATTATTACGATACGTTTACCCGCCTATGCCGCTCAATCGTATGGGTGAGCGTATGGCTGATTTTCAGGAGGCGCTTCCCTAAAGTCCCGCCCAATCTTCCTCAACGTATTTGGCGGATTGTGTTTGGTTTGTCCCTGATGCCTCTGTGTTCTCTTGTCTCCATCGTCTTACTGACTATGGGATTTATTTACATCAGCAATGAATTTAGAGTCTTAGCGCTGCGTTTGGCCATTGCTGTCCTCCCTTTTGTCTTTATCACTTCCCTGGTACTGCTGTTCGCCATTTTGATTCTGGCCGACCATGAAGCGCTGGAACAGGCCCAGCAAATCTCCAGCATGCGGGAGCTATATTACCAAGGCTTGCAGCGGGAGCAGCGGCAAGTCCGCACTTTGCGGCATGACCTGCGCAATCACTTGACGGTAGTAATGGGACTTTTGGAACAAAACGAGCACGAAAAGGCCATAGAATACCTGCAGCAGCTTTCCGTCTCTCCTGCGCTCAGCAAGAACCGACAAATCTGCGAAAATGAAGCTGCTAATGTAGTTTTGACTTCGAAAATAGAAGATATGGAGCGAATGGGATTGGAATGTGATTTTCTCGTCTCACTGCCTAAAGTATTTCCCATATCCGATATCGACTTGTGCGCACTGTTAGGCAATGCACTGGACAATGCCATGGATGCCGCTGCACAGGCATCTGACCCTCGAATTATTTTGCGCTGCCGCGCAGATAAGGGAATGTTCATGCTTCGTGTAGAAAATGCTATGGTAGGAAAGACAAAAGATGATTTGTCTACGACTAAGCCGGATAAGACTATGCATGGTTTCGGCTTGGCGGGGATGCGTGAGATCGCCGACCGGTATAATGGCAGTTTGGAAACAAGAGCAGGTATGGGACGATTTGAATTGATTGCGGCATTTCCTTTGAAATAAAAAATTGGAAATTTATGACAAAATGTATCAGTCCTTTCTGATATACCGGATTAAAATTACAAATAGTTATATTTTCAGATGTTTTACAATTTGTAATAGAAATTTTTGGCAGACAGCGACAGTCAATACATAAAAATCACAAAAATAGGTGATTTTCTCACTCGATTTCAGAATTTTATCGTACGTTTTGCTGATTTTTATGAACAATTTAGTTTACATAAAAATTTTTCATAATTTCTATGCGGAGAGTTATCAACATTTCCACAATGTTTTCCACACCTAAAAAATGCTTGCTGTTTCAATAATTTATAAGATTAGTTTAGTTTTCATCAAGTCCCTAAATCATATTTACCTATTTTAAAAATCGATTTTTAGTTTACATAATGTAAAACAAAAATCTCACGGTTACAAAATTGAAACCGTGAGATTTTTACTTGACATAATTATCGGGAAATACAGCCATGTTCCCGCATGGAAAGGCACTCTCCATCCCCTACAATCACATGGTCAGAGAGCTGGATATGGAATACCATCAATGCATCCAGCAAACGTTGCGTGAAAATAGTATCATCAATAGACGGTATCAAAATGCCACTTGGATGATTATGGGCCAAAATAATTTTAGAAGCGTGCCGTTCCGTGGCGATGCGGATAATTTTCCTCGGGTTTCCGTAAACGGAATCCACATCTCCTTGGGCAATTTCGCTACAATGTAATACCCTGTTTTCTGTATCCAAGCAGATAAGATACAGGCGTTCCATAGACTCGAAGGAGAACAGCGGCAGCACATATTCAAATACCTTAGCCGGCGAATCCAAACACTCCTTGACTTCCCTCTTGCTGATTTGATATCGTTTACCGATTTCTGCCACCAGGCGTATTAAAAGAGCAGTGTTTTGACCAATGCCTTTTACCGATTGCAGTTCCGTAACAGTTGCTTCCATCACATCCTTGAAGCTGCCAAAACGATTCAGCAGAGCATGGGCCAGCGGGTTTGTATCTTGTCTGGGAAGAACAAAAAACAGCAGTAATTCGAAAACATTAACATCATCAAAGCCTTCTAAGCCGTTTTTTAAAAATCTGTTTTTCATTCTTTCTCTGTGTCCGGCGTGGAGTTCCATCATTATCCCCCTGATTTTCAAATCGTCATATTGGCGTATGCGTTCAAATCAAACGCTCCATGAGTACCGGCTAAGTATTCATAATATCCCTGTGCACCAATCATGGCGCCGTTATCTCCGCATAAACTCAGAGGCGGGAAATACAGCCGGATGTTTTCTGCTTCACAAGCGGCAATAAAATCCCGACGAATCCGGGAGTTGGCCGCTACACCGCCGGCTATTACGACTTTATCCCGTCCTAATGCTTTTGCTGCAGCAATTGTACGGGGTACCAGACTCTCACTCACTGCACGGCAAAAAGAGGCCGCCAAGGACGGAGCGTCCAAAGCTTCGCCTCTCTGCTGTGCCTGGTGCGCCAAATTTACAACCGCCGTTTTTAGTCCTGAAAAGCTCATGTCATAAGGATTATCTTCCACATGTGCCAACGGAAGTTTGTATTTTAAATCATCTCCAGTCTGAGACAGCTCATCGATTGGCTTCCCTCCCGGATAGCCAAGCCCCAGCACCCGAGCTGTTTTATCAAAACATTCTCCCGCTGCATCATCCCGTGTAGCACCGATAATGTGCATATCGGTATAGCCCCGGATATCTACAATCATAGAATTTCCGCCGGAAACAGCCAAAGCCAGAAACGGAGGCTCCAATTCCGGAAAGGCCAAATAATTTGCCGCAATGTGTCCACGGATATGGTGCACCGGAATCAGCGGAACGTCCAAAGCCATCGCTACAGACTTTGCGAAATTGACCCCCACCAGCAAGGCACCAATCAGTCCCGGCGCATAGGTTACAGCAACTGCATCAATCTCCCGACGGGAAATCCCCGCATCCTGCAGTGCTCTCTGAGCCAAGATGCTGATGACCTCAGTGTGGGATCTGGATGCAATTTCCGGGACAACTCCTCCATAAACTGCGTGGAGGTCTACCTGAGAAAAAATCTGATCTGTAAGTATTTTTCGTCCATTTTCAACCAAGGCAACGGCAGTTTCGTCACAGGAGGATTCGATTGATAAAATGATCATTCTGACGCCCCTTTTTTAAATACAATGTCATGAGGAGTGCATCCTCTTTTGGCTTTGTGTAATAATTCTTCCGCAGGCCTACAGACGTAAAGCCATGTTTTATATAAAGCGATTTCGCAGCTTCGTTGCTCTGCCGCACTTCCAACGTGAGAAAGGACAAGCCCATACATATTCCCCTGGAAATAAGCATTTCAATCAACTGGTCTGCAATGGACTGACGGCGATACGTTGCTGTGACCGCTACGTTGGAAATGTAGCCTTCGTCCAGCACATACATGAGCCCTACGTAACCTACAACAGAATTGCCGTCAAGAGCAACCAAAAACGTATGGTTCGGTCCGGACAGTTGACTGGCAATTGTATCTCTGGGCCAAGGGTCTGAAAAGCATTCTTCCTCAATGGCCGCAATCCCGGCAACATGTACAGGTTCTGCATCGGAAATTTGAATCATCCCTTTGCCTCCGTCCAATTGCGGCCAATATGTGCATCTACGACCAGGGGAACCGACAGTTGTGCCACTTGTTCCATCTCCTCTGTTAGAATCATCTGCACTTGTTCTGCCTCTGATATTGGACATTCTACAATAAGTTCATCGTGCACCTGTAAAATAATCTGAGCCTTCAATCCTTCGGACCTCAGCCTCTGGTGCACATGGACCATAGCCAGCTTCATAATGTCCGCCGCACTGCCTTGAATGGGCATATTCCGAGCCACTCGTTCACCAAAGCTGCGGGTATTGAAGTTTGAAACTTTCAGTTCCGGCAAATAGCGCCGTCGGCCGTATAATGTGGAAACATACCCCTCTCGTTTACCGCTTTCAATGATCTGCGACATATATTCCCGGACTCCATGGTACTTTTCCATGTAAGCGTCAATATACGCTTTTGCTTCGCTTTGAAAAACACCAATATCCTGTGCCAGCGAGAACGCTGAAATCCCATATACGATCCCAAAATTTACTGCCTTTGCCTGGGAACGCATGGCGGATGTCACTTCGCTCAGTGGTACACCGAACACCTGGGATGCCGTTACACGGTGAATGTCCTCTCCGTTTTTGAAAGCATTCTGCATCGTCTCGTCTCCGGAAATATGTGCAAGGAGACGCAGTTCAATCTGACTGTAATCCGCGTCTACAAGAACACATCCCTCCGGCGCAACAAACATCGTGCGAATTTCACTCCCCTGCTCTTTCCGCACCGGGATATTCTGTAGGTTGGGTTCTATGGAGGACAGTCGACCTGTCGCCGTTACAGTCATGGTAAAGTTGGAATGGATACGGCCATCCCTGGAAATCACCTTCAACAGCCCCTCCGCATAAGTGGACTTCAATTTGGTGAGTGTGCGATATTCCAATATTTCATTGATGATCGGATGTTTATCACGAAGTTTTTCCAATACATCCGCATTTGTGCTCCAGCCGGTCTTGGTCTTTTTTCCTGCCGGGAGCATAAGTGTTTCAAATAAAACCGTACCAAGTTGTTTGGGAGAATTGATGTTGAAAGGGCTGCCCGCCATATTGTAAATGCGTTCCTGAAGGATCTCAATTCCATCTGTCAGACCTTCCCCATAGACAGCTAGAGCAGACTTATCTATCAGGACGCCCTTGTGCTCCATTTCTGCCAATACTGCGCATAACGGTAATTCGATCTCAAAATACAATTGATCCATTCCGAGCACCGCAAGCTGCTTTCGCAAAACCTCTTCCAGACAGGACACTGCCGCAGCATACTGCATATATCGCAGGTGGTCAGAACCGGATTCGCTCAGCAAAGACATCTGTCCGTTTTCGTCGTCAGGACCTGCCAGATCGAAACCGCAATATTTTTGACATAAATAGTCCAAGTCGTAATTACTGCCTGTGGAATCCAATAAATACGCCGCTAAAGCAGTATCAAAACTCCAATTTTCCGGTGAAATGCCGTATTTCAGTAATTCCCGCTGTATATCCTTGATGTTGTGACCACATTTTTTGATGTTGGGAGAAAACAGCATCCGCAGTGCATCCCCAAAGTCTCCGATATATGTTTCCTTTCGCAAAAAATATGCAACACCGTTTTCATCACCGGTCTCAAACACGCAATTTTCAAATTCCAAATCGCACCAGATCCGGCAACCTTGTTTTTCTAAAATAGCGGCAGCTTCAGAAACCATCCAGGTATCCATAAGTTCCCGACTTTCACAGGCGCTCTCAAACACCTGCGGTTCTTCAATACATCCTTCCGCCTGTACATTCCAGCGGTCAATAAACTTCTGGAATCCAAGACGTCTCAGTATTGCGTACAGCCCTTTCCCCTGAAATCCATTCCATTTACAATTCTCCGGAATAAGTTCCACGGGAGCCTGCCTGGTAATCGTAGCAAGTTCATAAGACAAAACAGCTAAGTCATGACCAGCAATGAGTTTTTTCCGTAGACCTTCCTTGATATCCGGAGAGTCTATATTTTCATACACCGCCTCCAGGCTTCCAAAGCGGTGCATCAATTCCATTGCAGTCTTTTCTCCCACCCCTGGCACACCGGGAATGTTGTCTGAAGAATCTCCCATAAGGGCTTTCAAATCCACGATATACGGTGGGTCGAATCCATATTCCTCTCGAAACACGGCTTCGGTGTAATCTTTCGTCTCAGTTTGTCCCATTCTGGTCTTAATATGGATGACGTGCGTTGTATCCGTGATAAGCTGGAAGGAATCTTTATCTCCAGTGACGATTTCACATTCCCAGCCGGCTTCTTCACAAATTCGCCCAGCAGTCCCAAGAATATCATCCGCTTCATAGCCTTGACATTCAAAACGGCGAATGCCAAGCGTATCTAGCAGTTCCTTCAAAACGGGGACCTGAACAACCAGATCCTCCGGCATCCCCTTCCTTTGTGCTTTGTAACCGTCATACCGCTTATGCCGGAATGTTGGCCCATGAACATCAAATGCGACTGCCAGAGCATCCGGATGGTTGGCCTCCACCAGGCGCTGAAGAATATTGATAAATCCAAATACTGCGTTGGTAGGAGTCCCATCTGGAGCATTTAATGGGCGAACCCCGAAAAAAGCCCGGTTGATGATACTGTTTCCGTCTAATATCATGAAGTTCATTTAATACTCTTCTCCCCTCGCAGCTCAATGATACGGTCACGCAGCACCGCCGCATATTCAAATTCCAGCATTTTGGACGCTTTCGCCATGGCCTGTTCCAGTCTGGCAATTTCCTTCAGACGTTCCTTCTCTGTCATTTTCACGCCGTCTGCCCGTTTTCGGGAATCACTGGCTTCAGAGGAGATTTCCAAAACATCCCGAACACTTTTTACAATGGTTTGGGGAATGATTCCATGCTCCGCATTATATGCCTGCTGCTTCTCCCTGCGACGCTCTGTTTCATCAATTGCGGCACGCATGGATGGTGTGATATGGTCGGCATACATAATAACAGTGCCCTCAGCATTCCGGGCTGCTCGGCCAATGGTCTGAATCAGACTGGTGGTACTGCGGAGAAATCCTTCCTTATCCGCGTCAATAATGGCTACCAGAGATACCTCCGGCAAGTCCAAGCCCTCCCGCAGTAGATTGATGCCCACCAACACATCAAAGCTGCCAAGACGCAGATCGCGGATAATTTCCATGCGTTCTGTGGCTGTAATGTCATGGTGCATATACCGGCATTTGATACCAGCATTTCCAAGATAAGCAGACAAATCCTCCGCCATTTTTTTCGTAAGTGTTGTAACCAGGGTCCGCTCCCCTTTTTCAATCCGATGATTAATCTCACCAATGAGATCATCAATCTGGCCTTCAATGGGACGTATCTCGATCCTGGGGTCCACGAGACCGGTCGGCCGGATGATTTGCTCTGCAATCTGCCCAGCATGTTCATATTCAAACTCTCCCGGTGTAGCGGAAACATAGATTGCCTGGTGAATACGGTCCTGAAATTCGTTGAATTTCAGCGGACGGTTATCAAACGCAGAAGGCAAACGGAAGCCACATTCCACCAAGGTCTCTTTTCTGGAACGGTCGCCATTGTACATGGCCCGAACCTGTGGAATCGTTACATGGCTTTCATCCACAAAGAGGATAAAATCTTCCGGGAAATAGTCTAAAAGCGTCATAGGCGCACTGCCTACCGGTCTGCCGCTGATAATGCGGGAATAGTTTTCGATGCCGGAACAAAATCCAAGTTCCTGAATCATCTCAATATCATAGTTGGTCCTCTGGGCAATGCGTTGGGCTTCAATCAGTTTCCCTTGCTCCTGAAAATATCGTACCCGTTCATCACATTCTCGCCGGATTTCCTGCACGGCCAATTCCATTTTTTCCCGGGTAGTCACATAATGACTTGCCGGATAAATCGCAACATGATTCAAAATGCGTGTCGGCGCACCGGTAACCACATTGATTTCAGAGATTCGGTCGATCTCATCTCCAAAAAATTCAATTCGAATGGCTTTGTCGTTGGAGTACACCGGAAAAACTTCAATTGTATCTCCCCGAACGCGAAACATGTTGCGTTCAAACGCAATATCATTTCGTTCATATCGGATTTCTATCAGTTTTTGAAGCAGCTCGTCAAAATCTCTTGTTTGTCCGGTGCGCAAAGATATGACCATGTTTGCATAATCAATCGGATCCCCCAGGCCGTAGATACAGGACACAGAAGATACCACGATTACATCACGGCGCTCGAACAGTGCTGACGTAGCACTATGACGCAGACGTTCAATTTCCTCATTGATGGATGAGACCTTTTCAATGTACGTATCTGTATGGGGAATATACGCTTCCGGTTGATAATAGTCATAGTAGGAGACAAAATACTCCACAGCACTATCTGGGAAAAACTCTTTAAATTCAGCGCAGAGCTGTGCTGCCAAAGTTTTATTGTGTGCTAACACCAAGGCCGGGCGCTGAACAGACTCTATCACTTTCGCCATCGTATAAGTCTTTCCGCTGCCGGTGACGCCCAAAAGGACTTGCTCATCAACACCATGATTCAATCCGGAAACCAGAGTTTCAATCGCTTGGGGTTGGTCCCCGGAGGGCTGATATTCACTTACCACATGAAATTCCGACATAAGGGCCTCCGAATAATTCGTTAATTTAAGTATTATACCATAAACTTCTATATTTGAAAATAGCTTTTCTCTATCAAAAAAGCGCCTTCCGTAGCCGGAAAGCGCTTTTTCTTATTCGTTCAAAAAGTCTAATACCACATCTTGGAAATCCTTTGCCTCCTCAAACGCACCGTGACCATACTGCAGGTACATGATGAGTCGGCAGTTCGGAATCTGTGCTGCCAAGTCCCGGGATGCCTGGGCACCCACAATTTCATCCTGCTCTCCGCCGATAATCAATGTAGGAGAATGGATACGGTCCAACAAGTCATACGCATCGTGAGTCAAGCAGGCCTGAGCCATCACATGATAGCGGTCATAACTTTTGGGCTTTGGCATCAGACCCAGAAACGGATATGATAGCCTGAATTTTTTCAGATAGCTTTCCGAATAAGCCCGTTCCGAGGTTTGTATCACAAGACCTTTGTAGTCATGGGCATTGGCTAATTCTGTCCAGGCGCAGATACAATCCCCAATTATATCGTTTTGCCTGGGTGCTGTCACCGCCAAAATGAGTTTGTCCACCGCTTCTGGGCAGTCAATGGCCAGCCACTGCGCGATCATTCCGCCCTGGGACACGCCGAGAACAAAGGCTTTTTTAATTTCCAATATGTCCATGGCAAGCTTCACATCCCGGGCCATATCCCGGTTCGTAAAACCGGGCGCCAGGCTGTTGGCACGGCTGAAGCAATAAATACGCATATGCTTTGCCAGTTTCCTGTACAGCCATGCGAAAGGAAGCGCCATACCTTTCACGGTTTTTAATCCATCGCTCAGTCCCGGGATCATCAGCAAAGTCTGTTCGCCGTGTCCAAATGCAATGTAATCCATAGTTCGGCCGTCGATTTGCACAACGCCGTTTTTGATTCGTCCCATCATTTTACAGTGACTTCGTAAATTTCTCAATGCGGTCTACCGCAATTTTTAGATTCTCCAAAGAATTGGCATAGGACAGACGCATATGGCCTTCTCCAAATGCGCCGAAGGAAGTACCCCAAGCAGTAGCAACACCGCCCTCATCCAACAGCCGCTTGCAGAATTCCTCGCTTTTCAGGCCGAAGCTTGAAATGTCAGGAAATGCATAGAAAGCGCCCTTTGGCATCCGGCAGGCGATCCCTGGAATGTCATTCAAAGCGCCAATCAGCCAATCCCGGCGTTCTTTGAACGCCGCGCGCATCTCGTCCACAGCATCCTGTGGTCCTTTCAGTGCTTCCATTGCGGCGATCTGCGTAAAAGATGCGGAGCAGGAATTGGAATTCACCATCAGCATCTCCATCTGCTTTGCCAAATCCTCGTGCATGATGCCGTATCCCAAGCGCCAGCCCGTCATGGCATAGGTCTTTGAAAATCCGTCCAGTATGATCGTGCGGTCCTTGAATTCCGGAAGCGACGCGATGGACATGGCACTGCCCTCAAACACCAGGCGATCATAGATTTCATCAGACAGGATAAAAATATCCGGGCGGTCCCGCAGAATATCGGCAATGGCAAGGATGTCCTCTTTCTCAAACAACCCGCCCGTAGGATTGGAGGGACTGTTAAGAAGTACCAGCTTGGTTTTGGGGGTAATCGCATTGCGAAACTGCTCCAGATCCAGCCGGAAGTCATTTCCCGCCAGCAACGGCATTGGCACAGGAATACCTCCGGCGAATCGGATGCAGGACTCATAAATAGGAAAGCTGGGATTTGGATAGACGACCTCATCACCGGGATTCACAAGCATAAGCATGGTAAAAAACATTACGGGCTTGCCACCGGGCACAATGACAACTTCGTTCATATTCGTTTTAATATGTTTATGATTTGCTGCATATTCCGCAATCGTTTCCCGCACTTGAGGATAGCCCGGCGTCGGGCCGTAACCTGTAAATCCATCATTCATAGCTTTATATGCTGCTTCAATAATATGCCTAGGTGTTTTAAAATCCGGCTGCCCGATTTCACAGTGGATAATACTTTTTCCTTGTGCTTCCAGTTCATTGGCGTGGGCCAAAATTTGGAAGGCTGATTCCGTGTGCAATCGTCCTATTCTTTCCGCAATTGATTTCTCAAACATAGCGATTCCCTCACTTTCCAGTGTTGCAATCATTATAGCAAATACTTTTCCAAGTATCAATAAAAAGCGCATCTATTCTATGGGACAAAAAAGAAAAGCACTACCCATCACAGCAGTGCTTTTCAATCTGGAGCGGGCGACGAGGCTCGAACTCGCTACCTCCACCTTGGCAAGGTGGCGCTCTACCGGATGAGCTACGCCCGCATTTCAAATGCAAGAGTTATTATAGCACATCCAATTCGTTTGTCAAGCATTTTTCGTCATGGAACACAAAATTTTCCGTTATTCTCCGGTGCCAGTCACCAATTGATAGGACAATGTTCCTTCACAGGTTGGATACTCCGTGAGATCCCACCAGCAACTGCTCAATTTTTCCGAATCATTGAGTAAAAGTGCCGATGATTCTCCCAATTCACGCAGTTCTGACACATCTACATGATAGTAAGCGCCGTCGATACAAATAATGTTCCAATAATGCGGTGTTTTGTCCTGCTGACCTTCGACCACTTGACACTCTATTTCCAATTTTTCACACAAAGCCTTATAGGCTGTTGCCATGCCCTCACTGTCCGCCTGACCTGTAAGCAATGCATCATAGGCCGTGCTTCCTGTATCAGACAGCGCACAGTTCCCGGAGAGGTACCGGGCAGCATTGATTGCTGTCCATGCGTCATTGGGGGTATTGATGCTGCGTTTTGCCGTATTTAATGCGATTGAAACCCCTTGCAGACGTTCCGCATTGGCTTGCTGAAGAGCATTTTGAACCACATCGATTTCATAAATTCGCTGAGACGTGTTACCGGAATAGACTTTCACCGCTACCTCTGGAACATAAGAGATTTCCAGGGGATGGTTCCGGCAGGCCTGGCGGATCAGCTTCGTTACAGCGTCTGCTTCTCCGCTTCCGTTATTCACCTTAATGACCGTATGGGCTTTTCCCGACGCTAATTCTTGGACGATCAAGTCTGAAAAGCCGTCGTGATTGGGCGCGTTTAAGAGCGTTTCCAGTTCCTCACTGGTATATTTATAGGTAATATGGATGGTAACCTCATAATAAGATACAATCTGTGTCAAATCATAGGACGCATATTCCACACAATACGCGCCATAAGCCGTATCTGTGTTGGCAGAACCGCAAATCGACGCAATATCTGAAACCACATCGCCGGAATAGCCAGAAATGAGGAGCTCAGCAGTTTCCAAATGATTGTTGATCATATTATAGACTACGCGCCGTAAGGCCGCATAGCTTTTGACAACTTCTGTTGTATCATTTAACGCGATCTCCTGACTGCCTTTAAAGTCCATTTGGGAAGTATAAGTACGGTCAAAAACTGCCGCACAGCCAGATAAAACACACAATGATCCAACAAGCAGCCACACTGGAATACGTTTTGTCATATCCATTTCTCCTTTTTGAGAATGAACAGAGTTTTTCATGTATTTTGAATCGTAATATACAGCAAATATCCACCAGTAAACACATCAAACATAATCCATCACAGATTATAGCACAAAAAGCTCCCTGTGGGGAGCTTTTTGACTGTTCAAGTACCAAGGTATGCCGCTTTCACAGATTCATCCGCCAACAGTTTCGCGCCAGACCCGGACATGGTGATCCGCCCGGTTTCCAGCACATAGCCTTTGTGTGCGGTTTTCAAGGCCATATTAGCGTTCTGTTCAATCAACAGAACGGTTACCCCTTGCTTGTTTACTTCTTTAATGATATCAAAGATGCCCCGCACGACCAAAGGTGCCAAGCCCAGAGAGGGTTCATCCATCATCATAATCTTAGGGCGGCTCATGAGCGCACGGCCAACAGCCAGCATCTGCTGTTCTCCGCCGGATAATGTGCCGCCTGCCTGCCATTCGCGCTCTTTCAATCTCGGAAACAAATCGAACACCCAATTGATGTCGTCGCTCAAATCGTCCTTTCGGGTATATGCGCCGAGTTTTAAATTTTCCTTCACAGTAAGGTCCGGGAAAATACGCCGGCCTTCCGGCACCAATGTAATACCCTTTGTGACAATAGCAGTGGGATCTTTTCCTGTGATGTCCTCACCCATATAAGTAATGGTGCCGCTTTTGGGCTTTACAAGACCGGCAATGGTACGAAGCGTAGAGCTTTTTCCGGCTCCGTTTGCACCGATCAGTGTAACGATCTCTCCCTCAGGTACATCAAAAGAAATGCCTTTGACTGCCTCAATACCACCATAGTTGACCTGAAGGTCCTGAATACTCAAAATAGCGTTACTCATCATCAGCCACCCCCAAATAAGCCTCGATCACACGCTGATTTCCCTGAACCTCGGCTGGTGTACCTTCTGCAATAAGACTGCCAAAATCCAGTACATAGATACGGTCGGAAATGTTCATGACCAAGTCCATATGATGCTCAATGAGGAATACGGTCAGATGATACTTGTCCCGGATATCATGGATGAAGGATGCCAGCTCCAGCGTTTCCTGAGGGTTCATACCAGCAGCAGGCTCATCCAACAGCAACAGCTTCGGGTCCGTCGCCAGGGCACGGGCAATCTCCAGACGGCGTTGCTGTCCATAGGGCAAGCTGGTGGCAACATCATCCCGTACATCCCACAGGCCCTGTTCTTTCAACAACGCTTCTGCCTCTGCCCGCATTCTGGCCTCTTCTTTACGATTGGTACGAAATGTTGCAGAAAATACGTTTTGCTTAGCTCTCATGTGCTTGGCCGTCAGTACATTTTCAAATACTGTCATACTTTTCCACAAACGAATATTCTGAAATGTGCGTGCAATCCCCATATAAGTGATTTTATCAGGTGTTGGAGACAAGACATGGGAAGATGTATATAAATCCGCATTCTTGCCGCCATAATTTTTCTTCATTTTGCCTTGGGGATGGTTGCAAACCATGGGTTCTCCGTAAAAGGAAATCAGGCCGTTTGTGGGCTGATATACGCCAGTAATGCAGTTGAACGCGGTGGTTTTTCCTGCGCCGTTTGGCCCGATCAGCGCCACGATCTCACCTTCATCGATTTCCATGGAAAGGTTGTTAACAGCCACGACACCGCCAAACTGCATGGTCATATTTTCTACATGGAGGACACTCGTGCTCATTCTGCCGCCTCCTTTTTCGTTTTGGCCTTGCGCCGTGTTTGATTGATCAAGTCTGAGAATTCATTGGTCCCCATAATACCCCTGCGGAAGAACAACACGATGATCATGATGATGACAGAAAACACTACCATACGGAAGCCATTCCGAAAGAACGGCACACTGATATTGCCGAAGGGCAGAGCGCCGCTGTCCAGGAAGCGCAGCCACCATTCTGAACAGAAGATATACAAGAAAGATGCCAGTACACTGCCGGACACGGATCCAATCCCCCCAATGACCACAATCAACAAAATTTCATAAGTCATTGCGGAAGTGAAGCTTCTTGCCTGGACCGTAGCAGCAAACATGGCAAACAATGCACCGGCTACACCGGAAAAGAAGGAGCTGATGCAGAAAGACATTTGCTTATGCTTGGCAAGGTTAATTCCCATGGCCTCTGCGGCAATCTCATCTTCACGAATCGCCTTGAACGCGCGGCCGTAAGAGGAGTTGATGAGCAGAATAATAACAAAAATGCACAGCGCAGCAATCAGCAAAGGCATAAATGCAGACAAACGCACCGCCACCGCACCGGATGCATCCTTAATGTTAAAGCTGGAAAAAGTGGGAAAACCCTTGAGCATATTGGCTCCGTTGGTAACTCGGCCCAGCTTATCCCACTGAAACACCGCACGGATAATTTCAGCAAAACCGAGGGTCGCGATGGCCAGATAGTCACTTTTCAACCGCAGAACAGGCAGTCCAATGAGATATGCAAAACCTGCCGCCACCAAACCAGCCAAAATGATTGCCAGCAATACACCAAGAATCAATCCTATCGCGCCGCCCACGCCGGCTGTTCCAAACAGTCCTTGGAACAGTCCCTGAAGAGAAAAGTTGATTGCAGAGCCCTGGTAAATATAATACACACTCTCCCGCATTTCCGCAGGAATCGTCAAAATACCGTAGGTATAGGCACCCAGCAGCATGAAACCAGCTTGCCCCAAGGAAAACAGCCCCGTAAATCCATTTACCAGATTCAGGGAAACCGCTACCAGGGAGTACACTGCAGCTTTTTTCAACACTGTAAAAAGCATGGAATTGGCATTCATGGTATTTTCCAAAACAATAACAGCCACCAGCAATATCACCGTTACAATGACAGTGATCAGTGCACCGGAGCTCATTTTCTTTCGATTGAGTTGATGTTCCATCCCGTGCACCTCCTTAAACCTTATCAGTGGCACGCTCACCGAACAAGCCGGTGGGCTTTACCACAAGGATGACGATGAGCAGCGCAAATGTAAACGCATCTGAGAATACTGTAAACGCTGTCCCCTTGATGATGGTTTCACACACGCCGATGATGAACGCACCGATTACAGCCCCGGGAATTGAGCCAATACCGCCGAATACCGCTGCTACAAATGCCTTCAAGCCGGGCATGGCACCGGACGTCGGCACCACAGTGGGATATTTGGTAAAGTACAGAATGGACCCAACTGCCGCCAGAAAAGAGCCAATGATGAAAGTAATGGAAATGATTGAGTTGATTTTAATTCCCATCAACTGGCTGGCCTCAAAATCCTTTGCCACAGCGCGCATGGCCATGCCGACCTTGGTGTGGTTGATCAGCATTGTCAAAAGCACTACCAGAATGATGACCATGACAGGCGTGATGATAGTGACCCACTGCGTGGGAACACCGAAGATGTTCACAGGTTTGGAAATGAACGGAATTGCCGGATATGTTGTAGGTTGACCACCAGTAACATAGAGCGCGACATTTTGCAGCAAATAGCTCACGCCAATGGCAGAGATCATGACCGACATCCGCGGTGCGCTGCGCAAAGGCTTGTATGCCGCACGTTCAATAAGAAAGCCCAACAATACTGTGAGGATCAGCACGACTGGCACAGAGATATACAGCGGCATGGACGCCGACAGGTAAATCATCATCAGTCCTGCCACCATAAATACATCACCGTGGGCAAAATTGATTAAACGCAAAATACCGTAAACCATCGTGTATCCAATGGCAATCAGGGCATATTGCCCGCCAACAGAGATTCCGGACAATATTTGCGAAATAAAGAATTCCATAATATATCCCCCTTCATTGGGTCTATTCTGAAACGCGGTTCTTCCAAATTCCGCACTCCAAATCTTGAGCCGCCTTGAAAACAGCGCAGCCTGTCCGCTGTTTTCAAGGCGATTCAAGAATAGACAGTGGGGACGCTTATGCGCCCCCGCCGCCTATTATATTGTTCAAATCAGAATGATCAGCCCGCAGCCTGCTCTTTCACGAACTCCCAAACACCATCAGTAGTGTTGGCAGTCTTAATAAACGCGGTGTCGCGCATGGCATCACCGATCTCATCAAAAGCGATCGCGCCGGACACACCGGTGTACGTCACGGAAGGCAGAGCAGCCTTTACAGCAGCAGGATCGCCAGAACCGGCAGCTTTCAAAGCTTCCAGCGCCAGATTATACGCATCATATCCCATGACGGTTACAGCAGAGATGGTATCATTACCGCCGTTATTGGTCATTGCTTCGGAATTGCTGTTCAGGTACTCTTTGATGCCGGCGTCAAACTCGGGATTGCCGCCCTCGGCATAGAAGGTAGTCACAAACAGCTGGATATTGGTGCCCTTTGCGGCTTCCAGAACCATGTTATCGTCCAACGTGTCAGAGCCCAGGAAGGGGAAGCTCACATCCAGATTGGCAGCCTGGCTGATGATCTGGGTCGCATAAGCGATGGATACCGGGCAGAAGAACACTTCCGCACCTTCGCTCTTAGCCTTATTGATATAGGTGGTGAAGTCGGAGTTGTCTTTGGGGAAGGAGTCGGAAATAACAGAGCCTTCGCCGTTGACAGCCTCAAATGCCTGGGTGAAGTAAGCGATCAGCCCCTGGTCATACTCGTTGCCCAACTCGCCCAGGCAGTAAGCCTTCTTGGCGCCCAAGTCCGCTGCGTAGTTTGCCAGGACAGTGCCCTGGAACGGATCCAGGAAGCAAATACGGAAGTAGTGATCGTTGCCGGCAGTGACGCCGGGATTCGTGCAGGTCACGCCGATAGCGGCTAACCCGGCATCGTTAAAAGTCTCGGAAGCGGCAATGGAAACGCCGGAACCGTAAGAACCGAGGACCAGAGAAACATTGGCATTTACCAGGTTAGAAGCAGCGGAAACCGCCTTTGCCTGGTCAGAGTTATTGTCAGACGGTACCAGTTCAATGGTATAAGTCTCACCGCCAATTTCCACGGTGGGACTCTGGCTGTTGGCATACTGCATGCCCAGATATTCCTTCTTGCCGCCGGCACCGGAATCACCTGTCAAAGGCTCAAACACGCCGATTTTAATGACCTTGGCATCCGTGTTGTTGTTATTGTTGTTCTGGTTGTCGTTGTTTTCAGTCTTGGGGCCGCAGGCCACCAAGGTGAAAACCATGCACAGTGCCAGAACAAGAGCAAGAATTCTCTTTTTCATTTTGATTTCCTCCTAAAATTTTCTCAGCCGGAAGTGTCCGCTCAAGGCGGACACTTGTTTTTAAGCTAAGTTACGAAGAACATTATACTTGAAAATAGACATTTTTGCAATATCTTTTTTATAAAGTTTCAATCATTTATTAACAAATTCTATAGGGGCTGCTTGTCCAATCTTGCCCTCCTGCACGAAATCCTGCGTTTTTATAAGTCAAAACATACAGGTCATGAGCCTTTGCCGTTAACTCGAAAACCTTATAAGCAGAGGGTTCCAACGTTTTCACTGCCGCGGGTTTACTGAGAATAGGGATACGCCCCTTTTGTTTTGCTTCCTTTAATATCTGACTGCCTGCTGCATTAAATGCAAGAATCCTTGCATAGGACGGTCTTTCAAAAAAATGCATTTTTTGAATGCCAAGTGCGGCTGAAAGCGTCATTCGGCGGATGCGGGCATGTGTGTAGCGCTTGCTCTTAACGCTATGATAGATATCTGAAAGACTTGCATGTACTTGACAGGCGGAAAACAGTTTTTGTTCCAATCCCTCAGAAGCATCCGGAATTGATTCAAAGTCGGTTTTTGCCAGCATACGCAAACGGGAGAGGAGCAGCAGCTCTATCTCCCCTTCGGCAACAGGCCCTCTTCCCTGCTGCATTTCATATTGAAATATTGACTGTGCTTCTGGTGGTAAAAATGACTCAACAGAACCATCATGAATGATCTGTTCCCGCAAATCCGAGCCGGAACGTATCCTGCCAGCAGTCCGTTCATCGTGCCCGGCACCGATTCGGCAGACTGCCAATGGTTTCATGTTGTACGCATTGCTGTACAGTGCTCGCAGATATTCTACAGCCAAATTATCATTGGGGCGGCACAAAATTTCACCGTACCCCGGCCCCAAGGTATTTTCCACCGCTTTTTGGCGGCAGGCTGCAAAGGTCATTCCTTGATCCAAATATCGACGCAGTTCCATGCTATATAAATCACTGTCTAATTCCTTTGACACTGCGGCAATGGCCGCAACATCTCCGCTCTCACTGCCAAAGCTCAGTACATCCACAATTCCCAAATCACCCAAAATCTGTACTGCGCCTTGGGAAAAACGTTCCGCCGAAGCCATACACCATGGAAGCGGAAGCTCCACAACCAGGTCCGCGCCGCAGCACACGGCCGCTTTCGCCCGGGCAAACTTGGAAAAAATCGCCGGTTCTCCACGTTGTACGAAGTCCCCGGACATGACGCAGACGATGCCGCAATCCTCTCCCAAGCGCCGCCGCGTCTCTTGAATATGATATTGGTGCCCCAGATGAAATGGGTTATATTCCGCTATGATTCCGGCAATTGTCATCCAAAACGCTCCAATTTCTGAAAAAAGACTTGCCTTTTTCCGTAAAATTAATTAAAATGAATACTTGCTATAAGCATTTTACCGTTTTTTGAGATACATTTCAATGGAAAGGATGAATTCTAATGAAAATTCTTGTCATCAATGCCGGTAGCTCCTCTCTAAAATATCAGCTTATGGACCCTGACTCCAACACGGTGTTTGCTAAGGGTCTGTGCGAGCGCATCGGAATCGACGGCCGGCTGACTCACAAAATCCCCGCCAAAGATTTCAAGCAGGAGTTTGAGATCCCCATGCCCACCCATGCCGAGGCCATTGCCGCTGTCATTGATAAGCTGACCTGCAAAGAGTGCGGCGTAGTGTCCAGCATGAGCGAAATCGACGCGGTCGGCCACCGCGTGGTCCACGGTGGCGAAGCCTTCGCTTCTTCCGTGCTCATCAACGTTGATGTGATGAAGGCGCTGGAGGACTGCATCCCCCTGGCCCCCTTGCACAACCCCGCAAACATCACCGGCATCAAGGCCTGCAAGGACGTCATGGGCGACAAGGTCCCTATGGTCGCTGTGTTTGACACTGCGTTCCATCAGACTATGCCCGCCAAGGCCTATATGTACGCCGTACCCTATGAGTACTACGAAAAAGACAAGGTCCGCCGATACGGCTTCCACGGCACGTCCCACCGCTATGTCTCCGCTCGCGCCGCCGAGCTGCTGAAAAAGCCCATTGAGGATTTGAAGATCATCTCCTGCCACATGGGCAATGGCTCTTCCATCGCTGCCATCGAGGGAGGAAAGTGTGTGGATACTTCCATGGGCTTCACGCCTCTGGTTGGTCTGCCCATGGGTACCCGCTGCGGTGATCTGGACAACGGCGTGCTGCAGTACCTGATGAACAAGTACGGCTACAGTATCGATGAGATGCTGAATATTCTGAACAAGAAGTCCGGCGTGCTGGGTGTGTCCGGCGTATCTTCCGACTTCCGTGATTTGGAGGAAGCCGCCGAAAAAGGCAGCGATCGGGCACAGTTGGCTCTGGATATGT
The DNA here is from genome assembly GCA_947644595.1 of uncultured Clostridia bacterium. GTDB lineage: Bacteria > Bacillota > Clostridia > Oscillospirales > Oscillospiraceae > HGM13010. The sequence goes on along the minus strand of CANSAE010000001.1, from coordinate 102,799 downwards.
TCTCCTACTGGGTCGCAAAGGTCGTGGGCTCTTATGCTGCAGCTATGAACGGTGTGGATGTCATTATTTTCACCGCCGGCGTGGGTGAGAACGCCGCCGGCACTCGTGCAGATATTGCTCAGTATCTGACCTATCTGGGCACAAAAATGGATGATGTAGAAAACGCCAAGCGCGGAGAACATATCGTGTCCACCCCCGATTCTAAGGTAACCATGATGGTCATTCCTACAGATGAAGAGCTGGTCATTGCGCAAGATACCAAGGCTATCGTATCTAAGTAAAAAGCATAAAATGTACTCAGAATAACAGCTTACCCAAAATAAGAGGCGCAAACCAAACCGGTTTGCACCTCTTATTTTATCAGAGTTCACTGCGATGCCGCCGTCCAGCATTCATGCTAAAAACAATATAACACTGCGCAGAAGACAAGCAAAAGTGCCATAACTGTATTGACAACTTTTGCGTATTTGGAAAAAGCCATTTGAAAATCGGCCAAAACGCCGACCATAGCAGTGTAAATATAAAACCAATGAAAACCAACAGCAACACAAAACCAAGTAACGGCAAGCTTTTCCAATTGTAGAACGGAAGAATATACGCTTCCATAGATATCATACAGTAGATATAGATTTTGGAACGGTAATGCGCCTTTAAACCCTTTGCGGTTTCCATTAGACATGAACATAATATTGTTAGGGCCGGGGATTACAGCGGTTACAACTGTATATGTTAAAAAGACGTCCAACTAAACATGGACATTACAAATAGGATCCGGGAGCAGAAAAATTAACTTTAGATACAGCCGTGCTGTCACCGGTGTATCCAGAAGTATGCTGGCACAAATTGAAAAGGGTGAGGTAAATCCGACTATTTCCGTGCTCTGGAAAATCGTCAACGGCTATAAAGTTTCTTTTACACCCTTAGCAGAAGCAATGGGAGATATGCAGCTGTTGCTGGAAGATGGAGGACGCTACTTGAATTATCCAGTGTTTCCCTTTGATGAACAGAGGCTGTTTGAAGCATATCGAATTGTCATTAAAGCAGGTAGCTTCCTATCTGCATAGCCCCGTCTAAAAGGTGCTGTAGAATATATCACCGTTTTTTCCGGACAGGTTGAAATTACGGTTTCAGAAGAACGGTTTCAATTTTTTAAGGGAGACTCCATTCGGTTTAACGCAGATGTTCCCCATATGTATCAAAACCCCGGCACAGAAATCGTTGAATTGAGTATGTTAATTTATTATAGCAGACCATAAATTTGAACCCCGCTGAAAAGCAAATGCTTTTCAGCGGGGTTCAAACTTCTTAGGTGCTTCCACTCAGCTTTTATTTCATTTCCAGCCGGAAAAATTCATCAAGGTCAGTAAAATCCCGGATATAGTAATCCGACAGTACTCGAAGCGCCTCTTCCACATCGGCACTGGTGTCGTCATAGATACCCACCAATTTGAAACCGGCTCGCTTGGCTGTTTGCGCCGCATGAAGGGCATCTTCAAAGACCCAGGTATGTTCCGGTGCTGTACCTATGGCTTTTGCGGTTTGCAGATAAATATCCGGTTCATTTTTGCTGTTGCCTACTTCCCCGCTGGTCAGGATACAATGAAATGCGTCCAGCACACCGAGACGGCCCATCACCAGCTCCACCTGGTCCCGGTCGGTCGCGGTGGCCAGAGCAAACGGGACCCCCTGGACTCTCAGGCGTTCCAAAAACTCCCGTGCACCGGGCTTAAAATCTGCCACCTCCCGGTAAAAATCATCGCAGACTGCCCGGGTTCCTTGTTGAATCTCTTCTATAGTCATATCCAATTCATAATGTTCCTGAAGATACTTCGCACCCTCCTCCATAGAGAGCGGCAACATGATTTTCCCGAGGCCTGGCTCCGGCTCCTTACCGATTTTCCGCAGGAAATCCTCTCCAACATGCTCCCAATAATACATTGTGTCCAGCAGCGTGCCGTCCATATCAAAAATGACGCCTTGCAGCATAATATTCCTCCGTTTTATTCCGGGTAGACAGCCCGGGCACCGCCGATAAGTTTTGGACGAGTACGGGCAGCAGCTACGGATGCTTCGCCGATGGTTTTTGTTTTCAGTCGCAGCGGGACGGCTACCTCCTTCAAGTGCATACCAATTAAGGTGCCCCCGATATCCAGGCCCGCTTTTGCCCGGATGTGCTCCACCGCCACAGGGTCCTCCATCGCATCATACACCGCAGTGGCAAAGGACCCGCCGGCTTTCGGCATAGGTCGGACACAAACGGACTCATATCCAAAGCGTTCCGCAACCGTTCGTTCCAGAATCAAGGCTCGGTTCAGATGCTCGCAGCACTGGGCCGCCAAGCAAATATCATGCTCCCGGCACACTGCCAAGAGTTCCTCCGCAACAGCCTTCCCGATTTCCGGAGAGGACGCGTGTCCAATTTGTCCTCCACAGATTTCACTGGAAGAACATCCGACCACCAACAGGTCACCTGGCTTCATATTTGCTTCTGAAAGCAATTCCTCCAATGCGGTGCGGGCGTTGAAAATGATCTCATTTTGCCGATCCATGAAAAATTCATCTCCGATTTTGTACATGATTTTGAATTATACCACCTTTACATTAAATTGACAACGCTTTATAATAAAGAGATAGGAGAAAGACGGAAAATCTGATTTCTCAGGAGGACAATATGAAACGATATCTGGCCGGAGCGCTGGCATTGCTGTTGCTTGTCTGCTCCGGATGTAAAAAAGAACAAACAGAGAACATCAATCCGGAACCCCCGGCAATCAATACCGATGCTCCAGACCACATCACTACGCCAACGCCGGAAATATTTGAATATACAAATCCACTTACGGGTGAAGGAATGCACGAGGATATCAGCAAAAACCGTCCGGTAGCTGTAATGATTAACAACATCATCAAAGCTCAGCCGCAGCGTGGGGTGTCCAATGCAGATATCATCTTTGAAGTTCCTGCCGAAGGTGGGGTTACCCGAATGCTCGCTATTTTCCAGGATGTATCCGGTATTGAGTCCATCGGCAGCATCCGCAGCCTGCGTTCCTACTATCTTCAGATCACACAGGGATTTGATGCAATTCTGGTTCACGCCGGAGGAAGTGAGGAAGCATACACTGATCTGCACACCACCGGTTGGGATCATATTGACGGTGTCATGGGCAACTATCATGTGGACCCGTTCTATCGAGATAAAAGCCGTATGGCAAATGGTTCGGAACATTCTCTGTTTGCTGTGGGAGATAAAATCATTGACAGCATTGAGGATACAGGATTTGAAACGCAGCATAAGTCCGGATTTACTTATGGGTATAATTTTTCCGAAGACGCCGGCAACCAGTGCAAGTCGAAAGCAGATTATGCGAAGATTATTTTTAACAGCGGGAAAAATACCAGTTTTGTCTATGATGAAAAAAACGGGCTGTATACCGGCTACCAGTTCGGTGAACGGTATCAGGACGACGGAAAAACCGATTTGACCTTCAAGAATCTGCTCTTTTTATCCGCAGGAATGAATGTGTACGACGGTGTGGGGCGATTATCCGTAGACTTCCAGAAAGGCGGCAGCGGATACTTCATCTGCGAAGGTAAGTCTGTAGAAATCGACTGGGTAAAAACCAGTGACGATACAGGATTCGATTTCACATTGAAAAATGGTACGCCGGTGGAACTTGGTATCGGAACATCTTATATCGGTATTTATGATAAGAATGCTGGAAGTGTAACATTTGAAAAAGCAAATTAAATAATATAAAACACCCTGAAACAGATTTCAGGGTGTTTTATATTATTTTTTTACCACCGGAATCCAAACTTCAAATTCCGCATGCTTTGGGTCCGGATTCAGGTAAACCTCAATATCCGGAGCATTTCCATATTCATATCCGGAAGTCGGAAGCCATTCCATAACCACACGTTGTTCCAATTCTTGAATAGATATATTGGTGCCGGAGCCGGGAAAAATCGCCCAAGTGGCCGCCGGGACATGATAGGCCTCAAATTTGCCTTCCGGCAGCGTGCTGGACACCGCTATGAAGTATTTCCACGCCTCCTCATCCCCACAGGCGCTTACGCCTAAAAGGCCCATTGGGGTATCATTCATCAAACCGGCCAACTGCTCAATGGTCCCATCCGCAGAAGCTCTTTCCCACAACTGTGGTACTACCATAAAATTGCGCTCTAACTCTTTTTCCAGCGGGGCGGAAATACCCAATATCCGAAATGCCGGTTTTGTTTCGATACGATAATTCATTTCTTCTCCTCCTTTGATTATAACGGAAATCGTAAGTTGAGGAAAGGATTTGATTGATATACCCTCATCCCGCACCGCTGACGGAGCAACGCCGTGGACGCTTTGAAACGCGCGGTTGAATGCTGTGGGAGAGCTATATCCGTACTTTGCGGCCACATCAATAATCTTTTCTTTTCCGCCAAGCAGGTCCACTGCCGCAAGCGACATTTTTCGCCGTCTGAGATATTCTGACAGCGGCATTCCCGCCATATAGGTAAACATCCGCTGAAAATGATAGGAAGAACAGCAGGCAATCTTCCCCAGTCGACCATAATCAATCTCTTCCGTCAAATGTTCTTCCAAATAGCGGATGGCTTCATTAAAGCGCTGTATCCATTCCACAGTTATCACTCCTTACCGTTACAGTATATCAGCCTTCATAGTGCATTTCCTCTCTTTCTCTGCACAAAAAAGAGAGGAAAACAGGCGGCAGTCTCCCCTGCCGCCTGTCTCATTCCCATATAGTCCACACATCCGGAGCATAGCCAACGGTGGCCTGCTTTCCATTTCGAACCACGGGTGTTTGAATCAGCCGCGGATCCTCGAACAGTTTTTCCAGCTTATCCGCATCATAGGCCAAGTACTGGACCAAGGGATAATCCGCAGCTTTCTTGTTGATGAGAGCGTCCAATCCCACTGTGCTTTTCACGCTGGTAAGCTCTCCCTTGCTCATTCCGTAGCGGTCAATGTCGATGAGCTGGTATTTGATGCGCCGTTCCTTGAACCAGCGCTCTGCTTTTTTCGTGTCGAAGCATTTGCTTCTCCCGAATATCTGTATGTTCACAGTGTTCTCTCCAGTATGCAAAATAAATTATTAAAAAAGATATCCTGCACTAGGGCCTCGGGGTAATTTCGCCTCAGCAGCGCATTATAGAGCTTCTCCATATCCTCTACGCCGCTGATGCCCCGGGGCGTTTCCCAGATGCCGTCAAAATCCGTTCCCAGAAACACTGCCTTCTCTCCACCCAATGACAGGAAATGCTCTATATGAGCAACGACAGCTGCCAGGTCTCTGGTCATCCCGATAAAGTCTGCACATAAATTGATTCCAGTACCTCCCCCCTGTTTGACCAGGGCGGTAAATTGCGCATCCGTGAGGTTGCGTAAAAAATCGGGGCAAAGTGACCATGAATCGGAGTGACTGGCATAAACTGGTCGTTGGGAACATTCCAGAACATCCCAAAATGCACGCTCAGAGACATGGGATAAGTCGATCATCACACCAAGTTCCTGCGCTTCGCGCACAAATGCTCTTCCGCGTTCTGTCAGACCGCTTCCCGTGTCCATTGCCGCTCCGGCCAATGCATTATCATGGTTCCAGGTCAAATTGACGGAGCGGACCCCGTTGTCGTAGGCAGTTTTCAGTCCTTCAATCGTACACCCGAAATGCTCCGCGCCTTCAACGGCAATGAGAGCCGCGATCTTCCCCGCCGAGATTGCCTTTCGGATATCTTCCGCAGAGCGGCACAAAATGGCCAAGTCTTGATTTCGTTCCAATTCCGAACGCAAAAGAGGCAGATATGTGCGGTAGCCTCCTGCCATATCTTCCGTACAGCAGACAGCAAAAATCTGCGCACAGGGCCCATAAGCAGAAAGCCGGGTCAGGTCCAGATGCCCGTTGTTTACCCGCAGATGCTCCTGAGCAGTAATGGTATCACAATGTGCGTCAAAATATGGCGTGTACATCATAGCTTATGGATGGTGGTAACAACCATGGGGCTGCGGCGGATCGTTTTATATAGATACCCGGAATAATTGGCTTTCAACTTGCTCTTGATCGTAGCAGGGTTATGAATATGCTTTTTATCACAGTAACTGAGTGTTTCGTAAACAATGCGGCGGAGATTTGTTTCCACCATTTCCAAATCACCCGGGTCTGCAAACCCGCACATGGTGATTTCCGGTGGAACGAGCAATGCGCCGTCCTCTTCAGACAGAACCAAAGAGGTAAAAATCACACCTTCATCCGCCAGGTGCTTTCGGTCACTAAGCACATCGCTGCCAATTTCGTTTGTACCGGAAGCATCCACCAAAATATCCCCGGCCTTTACTGCACCGTTTTTTCGGATACTCCGCTGTGTAATTTCAATCACCGAACCATTTTCACCAATAATGATGTTGTTGGGCTTTACTCCCATCTCCTTAGCTAAATCTGCATGTTTGCAAAGCATCCGATATTCTCCGTGGACGGGAATAAAGTACTTGGGCTTGGTCAAAGCCAAGATCATCCGCAGTTCTTCTCTGGATGCGTGACCGGAAACATGCAGGCCGGCCTCCTTATCATAGACCACTTTTGCTCCTTTTTGGAACAAAAGATCAATTACACGGCCCATCGTGATTTCATTACCCGGAATCGCAGAAGCAGAGATAATGACCATATCTCTGGCATCAATAGAAACCTGTTTGTGTACAGAATGCGCCATGCGGTACAGGGCAGACATGTTTTCTCCCTGACTTCCGGTGCAGATGATGACCAGCTTATTTCGCGGAACAGAATTAATCTTATCCATTCCTACGACTGTGCCTTCCGGAATCTTCATCTTTCCAATTTCTGAACAAACTTTCAGAATATTCTCCAAACTGCGTCCGGTAAATGCCACCTTGCGTTTATATTTATGAGCCACATTGATAATTTGTTGGATGCGGTCCACATTGGATGCAAATGTTGTAATAATGATTCGTTTATCGCAGCCATCAAATAACTTTTCAAAGTTTTTCCCTACTGTCCGCTCCGTGGGCGTATAGCCTGGTTTTTCCACATTGGTGGAATCCATCAGTAAAGCCAACACGCCATTGTTGCCCAATTCGCTGAATCGGGCCAAGTCGGTCATCTCCCCCTGAAGCGGAGTAAGATCCATTTTGAAGTCACCCGTGTGAACAATAATTCCAATCGGTGTTTTGATGGCCAGACCCACAGCGTCGGCAATGGAATGATTTACATGGATCATCTCAATCTCAAAACAACCAAGGCGGAATTTATCCCCAGCTTTCTTTACAAAAATCTGCGTGTTGGTCAACTGACTGTGCTCTTCCAGCTTCAATTCAATCAGCGCAGCAGTTAATTCCGTTGCATAAATCGGCACCTCAATTTCCCGCAGGAGGAACGGAATACCGCCAATGTGATCTTCATGACCATGGGTGATAACCAGTCCGCGAATTTTGCTCTTATTCGCTTTCAGATAAGAAAAGTCGGGGATAACTACATCCACACCGTACATATCGTTTTCCGGAAAGCCCATACCGCAGTCAACAAGCAAGATGTCCCTGCCGTACTCTACCGCAGTAATGTTCTTCCCAATTTCCCCCAAGCCTCCCAGGGGGATCAATTTCAGCTTTGAAGCCATACATGTTCTCCTTGATTCTTAAAATTACGCTGGCGCATCAAAAAAATGCGCAACAAACCAAACCGGCATCTCAGCCAGCAAAATTCGTTTTTCCCTTTGGGTTAATTTATGTAAAAAACGACTTTACAAGGTTATAGTATTGACAATCGGTGCTCCTTTTAAACGTGTTGTCAATAAATCACATTTCAATTCGGCCGCTGAGCGCCCGCAAAATCGTGGCATCGTCCACAAACTCAATACTGGAACCGACCGGGATCCCATAGGCCAAGCGTGTAACCTTCACCGCAAAAGGCTTTAACAGTCTGGAAATGTACATCGCAGTGGTATCGCCCTCTGTGTCTGGGTTTGTGGCCATAATGACTTCGCTGACTCCGCCGGCGGCTACGCGGGCCACAAGTTCGGAAATACGCAAATCATCTGGGCCAATATGGTTTAGCGGAGAAACCACACCATGTAGTACATGATATACTCCATTGTATTCGTGGCCACGCTCCAAAGACAGCACATCTTTCGGCTCAGATACCACACATACAATCGTATGATCTCGTTTCATACTGTCACAAATTGGACAAAGCGCAGTATCTGTCAGGTTTTGACAAACCGGGCAGGTATGTACTTTGTTTTTGGCTTCCAGAATCGCCGCGGCAAACGCCTCTGCCTCACCCTCCGGCAATCCTAAAATGTGGAACGCAAGCCTGGAAGCGCTTTTCTTCCCTACACCGGGTAAAGATGCAAACTTATCAATCAGATTTTCCACCGAAGCAGGGAAAAATGAATTCATGGTTTCCTCCTCAAGCGTCCCGAATCATGCGAATAGCTTCTTCGCGGTCCGGAACTTTAAATACTGCACTGCCGGCTACCAGCACATCGGCACCGGCTTGTTTGCATAAGCGTGCCGTGTTGGCGTATACTCCGCCGTCAACCTCCAGTTCGCAGGCCGGCGCATGTTGATTAATCAATTGCCGCAGTTCCTCAATCTTAGGCAGCATATCATACATGAATTTCTGGCCGCCGAAACCGGGTTCCACTGTCATCACAAGAACCAAATCCAACTGCTCCAAATAGGGCAGCAATACGCTCGCGGGTGTTTGAGGCTTGACAGAAATACCGATCTTTTTCCCCTGTGCTTTCACGGTCTCAATGCAAGAAAATATATCCTGCGGCTGATCCGCTTCTACATGAATGGTTATCAGGTCCGCACCGGCCTTGCAAAAACGTTCTGCATAGCGGTGGGGGCGATCGATCATCAAATGCACATCCAGAAACATGTCTGTTGCTTTCCGCAGGGACTCTATCACAGGCAGTCCAATGGAAATATTGGGCACAAAAATGCCATCCATCACATCCACGTGCACATAGTCCGCCCCTGCGTTGCGGATGTCATCCACTTCGGTGCCCAAACGGCAAAAGTCTGCCGATAGAATGGACGGAGATACTTTTACCATAGCTGCCTCCCGCTTCACGCCAGTCTGTCCCCCGGCATAGGATACATTGGCGGTGCACCCGGGGCAACCGCATTTCAATAAAGGGGCGGCGGAGATTTCTGCCGCCCTATAGATTTGTTGGGTATATCTGAGTCATTATACTACATAGCGCAGGACAAAATCAATAGATTTTCACACTTATTTTTTCGTAAATTGCCATATTCTTTCAGAAAAATCTATGCAAACAGCGTCATAGCTACTTGACCCTGTATCTGATTCGATGTAAAATAACTAAATATCCAAATACATCGGAGGTAACACGGTGTCAAGACGAAAAGAAAAGAAACAAAAGTCTGCCAGAGGTATCTATACTGCCTTAATCATTTGGCTGATGTGTATCGGTCCTATGCCAATGTACACTATAGGCGGCTGGCTTGGTGCGGCACTGCTTACCTTTGCCGGCGCAAAGATTATCAATCAGCTGATTGGTCGATTGTTCGATGGCAAGGAAAGAAATCATAAGGCCGACTACATTCCCTACACACAGACAGTAGAGACTTCTGCTCCCGCTACGACTTACGGGCCGGAAGTCGATTCCATCATCAAAGACGGCAACCTGGCCATGGCAGAGATGGGACGGCTGTACGCATCTATTGACAATGCTGATATCAAGCGCAAAATCAATGAGCTTATGCGTGTTTCTGACAAAATTGTACAGGACGCGATTCATGATCCTTCTGACGTTCCGCAGATCAGAAAGTTCCTTGATTATTATTTACCTACCACAATTAAGTTGCTTAACGCCTATGACCGCATGGATTCCCAGGGAATCGAAGGCGAGAACATCGACAGTACAAAGAAAAATATTTTGGAAATGCTGGATACAGCCATTGAGGCTTTTAAGAAACAATTGGATTCTCTGTTCGCCAATCAGGCGTTGGATATTGAAACCGATATTGATGTTATGAATACTATGCTCCGGCGGGAAGGTCTTTCCGGCGGAAGTGAATATGATTTTAGACTACACGAAACGAAAGGACGATAAAACATGAGTGATGAATATATCCCCAACCTGACTCTGGACCCCAATGCTGCGGCAGACGCGGCCGCTGCCGAGTTCCCTACCGCCGCAGAAATTCCCGAAGTGGAAGAAGTGGAAGTTCCGGTAGAAAAATTGGAACTGCGCAAATTCTCTGAGGCCGAGCAAGCTGCAATCAAGCAGTTTGCGTCTACCATTGATGTGACAAACAGTGAGCAGATCATGGCGTATGGTGCCGCAGCACAGAAAAATATTTCTGAATTTTCCGGAGCTGCTCTGAATTCCGTACGCACGAAGGACTTGGGCGAAACCGGGGAAATGCTTGCTGATTTGGTTGTCCAACTTAAAAGCATGGACTTTGATGGGCAGGAAGAGAAAAAGGGCTTCCTCAGCATTTTCAAAAAAGCCAAAGCCAGCATCGACAGCCTGAAAGCGCAGTATGACAAGGCAGAAGTGAATGTGGACAAGATCGCCAATTCCCTGTCTGCCCATGAACGCACACTTCTCAAAGATGTGGCTATGCTGGATAAAATGTACGAGAAAAATCAGGCTTATTATAAGGAACTGACCATGTACATTTTGGCAGGTAAAATTCGGGCGGAAGAGCTTCGGGAAGTCGAACTGCCAAAGCTCAAAGCAAAGGCTGAAGAAACAGGCCTGCCTGAAGACGCACAGGCCGCAAACGATTTCGCAAATATGATCGGTCGTTTTGAAAAACGCCTGTACGATCTGGAACTCACCCGCATTATTTCTCTGCAAATGGCGCCGCAAATTCGCATGATTCAGAACAATGATACAATTATGGCAGAGAAAATCCAAACCTCGCTGGTAAATACCATTCCCCTGTGGAAGAGCCAAATGGTCATGGCTTTGACCATGCATCATTCCAAACAGGCTATGGAGGCACAACGGGAAGTTTCCGATGTCACCAACGAGCTGCTGAAAAAGAATGCAGAAGCCCTCCATCAGGGCAGTGTTGCCATCGCTAAGGAAGCTGAGCGTGGCATCGTGGAAATAGAGACTCTGAAGAAAACCAATCAGGAGCTGATTGCATCGCTTGAAGAAGTCCGCCAGATTCAGGAGGACGGCCGGGCAAAGCGTGCCGCGGCCGAAGAGGAATTGGGCCGCATTGAGGGCGAACTAAAGCAAAAGCTGCTGGAACTGCGCGGATAAGCTCCGCCGAAAGGAAATTCTATGAATTTTTTCAAAAACCGGTTATTGGCTACCGTACTGCTTCTAGCCGTTGTCTTTGGCTTGACGCCTGTGGTAGCGCAAAAACAGTTGGAAAGTAAGGTTTCCGAGATTGAGGATACCATATACGACTGGAAAGGTATTTGGAATCGCTTGAACGAGCGCAACGATGCTGCCGGAAATCTTGTTTCTATTGCGCTGGATTATCCGGAACTTGTGTCGGAAACGGAAACGCTCCGCTTTGCCCATAAGGAAATGTCAGACGCTATTGTTGATGATTTGGAAGACATGTACGAAGCAAATGAGGAGTTGGAACCTGCATTTCAGGCACTGTACCAAAAGCTGCTGAATATAGAGTTGTCCGATGAGGACCGCCGTGCCATTGAGTCCTATCAAAATACCTTCAACGGCGCTCAGCGGGCGTTGGAAAGCGCTGCCAACGACTATAATGACCGTGCTCGGGCATTTAATCAAAGCACATTTCACCGCTTTCCCGCTGACATGTTTGCAAGCACCTTTGACATTGAGCCAGCGGAATACTTCGGCCCGGTCAGCACTGATTTTGTGGAAGGTTCTGCCCGTTCTGAGGTGCCGGATGTACCCGAAGCACCAGACCCTCTTGAAATGCCAGACGCGCCGGACCTGGATGAGACCATCGGCAATTTTGTAGATGGAATAACTGATTATGTAAACCAGACAGTTCATGATGCGCTGGATGACGCACTGGAGCATTAAATGAGATTTATGAAAAAAAACATTGTTTTGATGCTTGCCGTCCTTATGACGGCAGGCATCCTTCTTGCGCCGGCCAATGCCCTTGTGGAACAGTCGGATAGCTACTATGTCGCAGACTACGCTAATGTTCTGTCCCCAGATGTAGAGCAGGACATTATTGACGCCAACGCCATGCTGGAACAGAGCTGTGAAGGTGCCCAAATTGTGGTAGTCACCATTGACTACCTACCGGATAATTATTATGCAGATGAGTATGCCCGGCAATTATTTAATGACTGGCATGTGGGCCCTGCCGATGAAAACAACGGGATGTTGCTCCTACTTGTCACAGAGGAGGCGCGGGGCGGCATCGTTACAGGCGACGGTATCTCCCACAAATTTACCAATCGGATTTCCAACGAATTACTGGACAATTACTTTTGGAATTATGTTGATAAGGGCCAGTATGAAAAAGCGGTCACGTCTATTTTTGACCGTCTGATGAACTGGTACGAGGATGAATACGACGCGGCCTTGACGCAAAACATGGGGGGATCTTCTCCCGCGCCGGGAGGTGTTTCTGCAGATTCCTATCTGCTGGCAATGATCGTGCTGTTGTGTGTAATTTGTGTCGTCCTTGTCATTGTACTCAATTCCTACACCCGCGCAGTTGCACGTGGCAGGGTTCGTGGCACGAATCACATTCCCATGTGGATGCTTTGGATGATGTGCAATGACCGTGGTCCGAGAGGCCCCAGAGGCCCGCGCGGCGGTCCGCCCCCTCCCCCGCCCGGTGGATTCGGCGGTTTCGGCAGCAGTGGAGGCTTCCGTGGAGGCGGCATGGGACACGGCGGCGGTGGATTCTCCGGCGGCTTCGGCGGACGCAGATAAAAGAACAGGGGGAACAAAAGATATGTCTATGGAACGGGCACGGGCCCATTTGGAACAATTCGGCGTAGCGGACCGTATTCAGGAATTTGAGGTCTCCAGTGCCACGGTGGAATTGGCTGCGCAGGCCCTTGGCGTGGAGGGTGCTCGCATTGCCAAAACCCTGTCGTTCAAGCTGGACGAGGGCTGCATTCTGATTGTTGCAGCCGGCGATGCGCGTATCGATAACCCAAAATTCAAAGCACAATTTCACAAAAAGGCTACCATGCCTTCCCCAGAGGAGGTTCTGGAAGAAATCGGCCACCCAGTAGGCGGTGTGTGTCCTTTCGGTGTGAATGATGGCATAGATGTCTATCTGGATGAGAGCCTGAAACGCTTTGAGACCGTCTTTCCTGCCGTTGGGACAGGAAACAGCGCTATTGAATTGACCATTGATGAGCTGTATCGTTTTTCAGGCGCAAAATGCTGGATTGATGTTTGCAAGCTTCCGGCAATGACAGAATAATAGGAAAAAATCCCCCTGCTTCGTCAGGGGGATTTTTGTGCCTTATTTCACTTCTATAAGTTCATAGTCCTGAATCCCAATTCCCAGCTTTTCTGCATGTTCTACACAGGAACGCCAGTTGGAATTCGGGTTCGCCGTATGGAAATGGTCCCGGCCTTCCTCATGGGCATGGATACGGTCGTCCAAGACGCTCCCCATATTTGCCGGCATTTTGTTTACTGCATCTGCACAGGCTACGTCTAATGCCACAGGGTCAAAGGATGCAAACATCCCAACATTGGGAACAATCGGGACATCATTTTCCGCATGGCAGTCACAGAAAGGAGAGATGTCCATCACTAAATTGATATGGAAATTGGGACGCCCATCCACAACAGCCTTAGCATATTCAGCGATTTTGCAGTTCAAAATATCATTACTATGATATACCCCCGGACGAATGGCATCCCTTGGACATACGCCAATGCATCGCCCGCAACCAACGCATTTGTTGTGGTCAATGGTGATTTTTCGATCCGTCATGATGGGAGCTCCGTGGGCACAGATACGCTGGCACGCGCCACATCCAATACATTTTTCCTGATTGCATTGAGGCTTGCTGGATGCGTGCATCTCCATTTTACCAGCCCGTGAGCCGCAGCCCATGCCCAGATTTTTTAAGGCACCGCCGAAACCTGTCATTTCATGGCCTTTGAAATGGTTCAACGAAACAACAATATCGGCATCCATAACCGCAGTACCGATTTTCGCTTCCTTGACGTATTCTCCACCAACGACAGGGACATAAGTTTCATCCGTACCCTTCAGTCCGTCGGCAATAATGGCATGGCATCCGGTGGTCAGCGGCGTAAAGCCATTGCCATAGGCGCTGTCCAAATGTTCCAGAGCATGTTTCCGACCGCCCACGTACAAGGTATTGCAATCCGTGAGAAACGGCCGTCCGCCATGAGCCTTAATGAAATCTGCCACCGTCTTGGCATAGTTGGGACGAATATACGCCATGTTGCCCGGTTCGCCGAAATGAATCTTGATCGCAACAAACTTGTCCGTAAAGCCGATGCTGTCCATTCCCGCGGCATTCAAGAGACGTTCTAACTTCATCAACAGTGTATCGCCCATTTGTACGCGCATAGTGGTATAATAAACCTTGGAAGCTACCATATCAGTACCTCTCTTTTTTAAAGTTAAAGCTATTTTATCATAAAAGCTAAGGATTGTCCAGCAAACGATTCTTGCTCCGATTCCACGAATCCATACCATCAACATAGTGCATATGCAGATTTCTGATAAACGTCTTTTATCTTCATTTCACGTTCGCCTTATTGGTCGTATCTCATATTTTTACCTTGTTTTAACCGCTGCAGAAAAAACACCGGGTAACTTTGATTACCCAGTGTTTTATGTTTTATGTTTTATTCGTGATGCACGTCGCCGTGGTCAGGATAAATGATATGCAGGTAATGGTGCGGATCGTTGTTCAAAAGGTTGGCATAGACATAGTCCAGTGCAGGATTTTGCTGCGGGATACGGAGTTCACAGGCTTCATCTTCCTTGAAAATCGCTGCAAAGCGTTCTTCTTTCCGTTCCTGCATAGCTGGGGGCTGCCCACCGCCACCGATGCAGCCATTAGGACAGGCCATAACTTCAATGAAGTCAAAGTGCTCTTGGCCGCTTTCTACTAGTTTGATGAGCTTATCTGCGTTGCCCAGTCCATTTGCCACGCCAATCCGAAGCTTCAAATCGCCGGCAGAGACGTCAAACGCCTTGATACCATCCAGTCCACGAACGCCGCACTCAGCAATGGTCTGAAGCGTGTCAGGAGATGCATCGCCCAAAACGCGCCGGATAACTGCTTCCGTTACACCACCGGTCACGCCAAAAATGACGCCAGCGCCGGTATAATCGCCCAGAGGCGAGTCAGGCTTGGAATCCGGCAGCTTTGCAAAGTCGATACCCGCCTCCTTAATCATCCGGCCCAACTCCTGTGTCGTCAGAACCAAATCCACCAAGCGCTTTCCGTCTTTTTCCAGTTCAGGACGGGAGGCCTCAAATTTCTTTGCTGTACACGGCATGATAGCCACAGAGTAAACATCCTCATTCTTGAATTGGTTGCGGATCAGAGCTCCCATCATCTCCATAGGACTGCCGCAAGTGGACACCTGAGGCATCAGATGGGGGTGGACCTTCTCCACATGCTGGATCCAGCCGGGGCAGCAGGATGTAAACATCGGCAGTTTGGCACCGCTGTTCAGCTTTTCCATAAACTCCGCAGACTCTTCCATAATGGTCAAATCTGCAGTAAGATTAGTGTCATATACGACATCCACGCCCAGACGCTTCAGTGCAGTGACCAGTTTACCGGTAACCGGTTCATTCGCAGGCATCCCAAACTGTTCTGCCAAGCCCACACGCACGGAAGGCGCAAACTGCACGACCACCTTACGGTTGAGATCTTGGATCATGTGCCACATTTTCTCAGTCTCATTCTTCACTGTCAAAGCACCGGTGGGGCACACTGCCGCGCACTGGCCGCAACCAACACATTTGGAAGAAGCAATATTGTCGTTATAGCCCGGTGCGATATATGTACGCTTACCACGGTGGCAGAAATCAATGGCATGAATATTTTGGATCTCGTCACACATCCGGACGCACAGCCCGCACAGAATGCATTTAGACGGATCGCGAACAATGCACGCAGAACTGTCATCAATGGGCATATCAGAGTAATTCTTGCCGAAGCGCTCCATATCTACGTGATAGCGGCGGCAGTAAGCCTGCAGCTTGCAGCTTTCACTCATCTCGCAGGTGGCACAGTCGGTACGGTGACTTCCCAGCATCAACTGGAGGATCATTTTCCGGTAGCGCTGGATACGGGGCGTATTCGTATTAATCTTAGCACCGGCTCTGGGTTTCAGAGAGCAGGCTGAATCGATTTTTCCTTTATCGTCTTCCACAATGCAGATGCGGCAGCCACCGTAAATAGACAGATTCTCACAGTAGCAGAGGGAAGGAATGTCAATGCCGTTGTGGCGTGCGACCTCAAGCACATTCCGCTCTCCGTTGATAGCGCATTCCACATTATCAATGGTCATGACCTTCAGGTCATTGGACTGATTTTTTTCTCGAGCCATTCTTTACACCTCTCAATCAGTATTTCACATTGCCCTTACGGCCATTTTCGATATAAATCGCTCCGGCCGGGCATCCTTCCATACAAGTACCGCACTTGATACACTTGCTGGCATCAATCACGTGAGGTGTCTTGATCTGGCCGGTGATTGCTTCCACAGGGCAGTTCCGGGCACATTTTGTGCAGCCGATACAGGTAGCTGCGTTGATCGCATATACTTTCTGGCTCAGCTTTTGGCACACACCAGCTCGGCAGAGCTTTTCACTGATGTGCTCCTCATACTCATTGCGGAAGTTCGCCAAAGTGGACAAAACCGGGTTTGCGGCGGTCTTACCCAAGCCGCACAAGGAAGATTTCTCCATCATACGGGCAATTTCTTCCAATTCGTCCAAATCTTCCATTGTACCCTCGCCATTGCAGATATCTTCCAAGATCTGCTTCATACGAGTGGTACCTTCGCGGCAAGGTGTACATTTGCCGCAAGACTCTTTACAGATGAAATTCATGAAGAAACGGGCTGTGTCTACCATGCAGGTGTTCTCGTCCATAACCACCAGACCGCCGGAGCCAATGATGGCACCTACGCTCTTCAGGCTATCAAAGTCCAGAGGAAGATCCAAATGCTCATAAGTCAGGCAGCCGCCGGAAGGTCCGCCGATTTGTACCGCCTTAAAGTCCTGATAATTTTTGATACCGCCGCCAATACCAACAACAACTTCACGAAGCGTAATGCCCATAGGCACTTCGATGATGCCAGTGTTATTTACATTACCGGTCAAAGCAAATGCTTTCGTGCCGGTGCTCCCTTCTGTACCAACTGACTTGAACCATGCCGCGCCATGGTTGATAATATCAGGGATATTGGCAAAGGTTTCCACATTGTTCAGGCAGGTAGGCTTACCGTACAGGCCAACATCTACCTGGTGGTACAGCTTTGCTCTTGGCATGCCGCGGTTGCCTTCGATGGAGTTGGTCATTGCCGAACCCTCGCCACAGACAAACGCGCCAGCACCTTGGTTGATATGAATGTGGAAATTTTTGCCGCTTCCCAAGATATTATCGCCCAGCAGTCCCATTTCAGTCGCCTGTTCGATGGCCATGCTCAGGCGGGAAACAGACAGAGGATACTCTGCACGCACATAGATATATGCTTCCTCCGCCTCGCAGGCAATTCCGGCAATAATCATTCCTTCCAGTACTTTATGGGGCGTTCCTTCCATCGTGGAACCGTCCATAAAGGCACCGGGGTCCCCTTCGTCACCATTACAGACGATATATTTCACATCCGCATTTTTATTGGCAGCCACCTGGCTCCATTTTTTGCCCGTGGGATAGCCAGCGCCGCCCCGACCGCGGATGCCGGATTCAATAACTTCCTCCACTACCTGCTCAGGAGTCATATCAAAAATGGCTTTTACCGCAGCAGAATAGCCGCCAATACCAATGTAATCCTCAATGCTTTCACAGTCAATGTTGCCGCAGTAATTGAGCATCCGACGAGTCTGTTTATTATAGAAAGGAATTTCGCTTTGTTTTTTCGCCAGAATACCGGAATTCCGGTATGCCAGACGGCTGACGAACTCCCCTTTCATGATCGTACTTTCAATGATCTCCGGAATGTCGGAAATCTGAACCTTGGTATAGAGCCAGCCTTCCGGCTCAATCTTGACCAGAGGCCCCATCTCACAGAAACCGATACAGCCGGTTTTCTTTACATTTACGGCATCCTTCTCCGGTTCTTCCATTAGTTCTACAACGCACTTAAGCCCTGAAGCCTTTACAGCCGTTTTCATTTCTTCATAGAGCTTCAAAGAACCGCTGGACACACAGCCATTTCCACAGCAGACCAAAATCTTGCGGTTGGCACTGTTGTGAATTGCCTCATACTTGGCTTGAACTGCTTGAAACTCAGCGCGATTGTTGAGTTTTGTCCTCATCTCATCCCCTCCTTCGCTTTCAGTTCAGAAATCAATGCCTGTGCCTTCTCCGGGGTCATTTTAGAGTGCACCTCATCGTTGACCACAACAACAGGTGCCAGCCCGCAGGCGCCCAGGCAGGATACGATTTCTACAGTGAACAATCCGTCTTCTGTAGACGGTTTACCTTCACTCAGTCCGGTGGCTTCATATACCGCCTCCAGAACATTGGCAGACTTTCTCACATGGCACGCAGTTCCGCGGCAGACTTTGATAACATATTTTCCTTTTGCATCCATCGAAAAATTTTCATAGAACGTTGCCACGCCGAAAATCTTTGCCATACTGACACCGATTTTTTCCGCCACATATTCCAGCGCTGCCTGAGGCAAATAGCGATACTCTTCCTGAATTGCCTGCATGATTGCAATGATATTTCCTTTATCATAATCATACCGTTCAAGAATTTTGTCGATGAGTTTGAAATCGACCTTAACCATACTCAAGTTCCTTTCTATTCGTTTTTCCTACCATTCCACATGATATTTACGCCATAATTAATACGAATGTATATCGATGGTATCATTTTTTTATGGATATTGCAACAAAAATGGCCAAATTTCTTCATTAAGTTTTTAACAATGAGTCAAAAAATTAGCATTTTACGAATTTAACAATGTAAAGCAAAAAAATTGTTTAAACTGCATACATTAAATTCCTTGTATTCTGCTTGCCGATGTGTAATAATAAGCTTACTGAGCCGCGAGCTATGCTTTCGGTAAAGTAAATTATGTTACATTCTGACGCCAAAAGTTTCTTGAGGTGAAAGGCATACATTCCATTGTTCATGTACAGCCATGCCTCCGGGCATGGCTGTTTTTATGGAGGTCCTTATGGAAATTCGTATTGCCGCTGTTACCATCATTGTAGAGGATACCGCTTCCGCCGCACAATTGAATGCATTGCTGCATGATTATGGGCAATATATCATTGGTCGTTTCGGCATTCCCTATCGGGAACGGGGGGTGAGCATCATCTGCATCGTAGTAGAAGCTCCTCAAGATCAAATCAGCACACTGTCAGGAAAGATCGGCAGACTGTCAGGCGTCACTGCGAAGGCCACTTACTCAAACATCATTACAAAATTGGAGGAATGAACATGAAAAACCGTTCGAAACTGCTCTCCCTGCTGCTGGTACTGTCGATGCTCCTGAGCCTTGCGGCCTGCACAAAGGATACAGAACCCAAACAGCCGGATATCCCCCCCACGCCTGGGGAATCAGTGGACACCGTAGATACCGAGCTTCCTATTAACATCATGGTACTCAATGGTACCACTGGTTTTGGAATGGCAAAGCTTATCGCAGACGCTGAAAACGGCGAATCCTGGTTGAATTATCAATGCTCCGTGGAAGCTGACGCCTCCAATGTCACTGCCGCGCTTATCAACGGCACCGTAGATATTGCCGCCTTGCCCACCAATGCCGCGTCCGTAGTCTATAGCAAAACGAACGGTGATGTACAAGTGCTGGCATTGAATACATTAGGCGTTTTATATGTGGTAACCGATGACACGGTTTCCATTGACACTTTCGCGGACTTAAAAGGACAAACGGTTTATGTGCCTGCACAGAATCCCACCTTCATCTTCAAGTATCTTTGCGAACAAAATGGCCTGACTGTGGGCGAAGATGTCATCATTGACAATACCTATTCCCAGCCCGCAGACCTGCGGACCGCAGTGGCTTCCGGGGAAGTCTCCGTGGCGGTCCTCCCGGAGCCTATGGTCACCATCGCCAAAGCCGCAAACGACAAGCTGACCGTGGCCTTGGACCTGACAGAAGCCTGGGACACCGTATCCCCTGCCGGCTCTCTGGTCCAAGGCTGTGTAGTGGTCCGCACAGAATTTGCAAAAGAACACCCTGCTGAGTTGGACGGCTTCCTGAGCGAGTATGAAGCCTCCATCCAGTATGTATCCGCCTGCGGTGAAAACGTGGCCGAGACCATTGAAAGCTCCGGCGTATTTGCCAAGGGGCAAGTGGCGGTGAAGGCCATTCCAAACTGCAACCTGTGTTTTGTCACCAAGTATGAGATGAAGGATGCCATGTCCGCTTTTCTGGAAATCATGTACGGCGTCGCGCCGGAATCCATCGGAGGCAAACTGCCCGGGGAAAATTTCTATTATGTGGGATAACGAATGAATAGACGCTGGTTGAAACAAGTACTGGCCATGTTGTTTTGGCTCGGACTCTGGTGGGGGATGGCAGTCGCAGTACAAAGGCCGATATTGCTTCCCTCCCCGGCGGCGGTATTTCTTCGCCTTACTGATTTTATCGGACAGCCGGACTTTTGGGTAATTGTTTCCAGTTCCATCTGGCACATCATGCTGGGAATTTTGTGTGCAGTGATCCTTGGTTCAATTTTAGCAGTTTTAACCGCACAATTCCCGTTACTGGACCTGATGCTGTCTCCACTGCTCACAACCGTGAAGTCCACCCCTGTGGCATCGTTCATTCTGCTGGTCTTAGTGTGGATTGGAAGAGACTCGGTTCCATCTATCATTTCCGGTTTGATGGTACTGCCCGTTGTATGGAGCAATATCAGTACTGGGATTCGTAATGTAGACGCTCAGCTGATTGAAATGGCTGCTTTATATCGACTTCGGCCTTATGTCATGCTCCGGAGGCTCTATTTTCCCTCGGTGATGCCGTATTTCCTTTCTGCTCTGAAAATTTCTATTGGTATAGGGTGGAAAGCCGGTATTGCTGCCGAGGTACTTACCGTACCAGCCAACACCATTGGAAAAATGATCTACGAATCCAAATTATATCTCGAAACCACCGATTTGTTTGCTTGGACCTTGGTAGTTGTATGTATCAGCCTGTTCATCGAAAAAATCATAATTGCCGCACTTGGACGGCTGGACATACAGCATGGCAGAAAGGTGGCGGCTTCTGATGATTGAACTGTGCAAGGTAACTGCCGCTTATCAAGAACAGAGCATTTTGGAAAATTGTTCTCTTCAGGTATCTTCCGGTGAGCATATCGCACTGATGGGTGCTTCAGGCGTCGGAAAAACGACATTTCTGAAGTTGATCGCAGGAATCCTTCCTCCCATTTCTGGGACTGTTCATGTAAGTGCAGAACGAATTTCTTATCTTTTCCAAGAGCCAAGATTGCTGCCGTGGCTGACAGCCGCCGAAAATGTGAATCTTGTCCTTTCTGACAGCGAAAAAACAATAGATGAAGCGCATCATTGGTTGGAAGTGGTGGGACTTGCAGGTGCCATGGGAAAATACCCTGACGCACTTTCCGGTGGAATGCGTCAGCGGGTATCTTTAGCTCGCGCCCTTGCTTACGGCGGAGATTTGTTCCTGATGGACGAGCCAATGGCTGCGCTGGATGATACACTGATTTCTCAACTGCTCTCCTTACTTCACCAGTATACGCAAGGAAAAACCATGATATTTGTCACACACAGTTTAGAACAGGCAAAGATCATTTCCGACAAAATTTATCTAATCAAGAATAAAACGCTGGAACTCCTTTGAGCCCCAGCGTTTTATTCTTTTTCGGCAAGAAGTTCTTTCGCTTCCTCATAGTACCTGCGGAATGCTGACGGCACCGCCAGTGTATTCAGCATCTTCTTATCTGCCCACACGAAATGGGTCGGTTCTCCCGATACTTCCAATACATAACCTGTCATATGCCATTCCACATGAGTAAAAATATGCTTGGCGGACAGGCGTTTCTTCCAATCTTTCACCTGCAGTCCATAATTGTGCAATACTTCCTGTACAGCTGCTTCATCTAATTTTCCTTCTACATTGGGAAATTCCCACAAGCCCGCCAATAAGCCGGTGCACTCACGCTTACGAAGGGCAACACGCCTGTCTTGAAGCATCAGAAATACAGTCTTTTCCTCAACTTTCCGTGCTTTTTTCGGCGTTTTCTCCGGCAGCAGTGGCCATGTGTCCTTCAATCTGCCAAGGCAAAAATCTGCTGCAGGACACACTTTGCATTTTGGCTCCCCATTTGGTACACAGACCGTCGCCCCCAGTTCCATGAGCGCTTGATTAAATACCCGAATATTCTCATCCCCTTCAGGGAAAATTTCCGCAACATGTGTCCGAAATGTCCTGCGGACTTTAGGGTCAGCAATATTATCATGACAATCTGTAATACGAGCAATGACACGAAGCACATTTCCATCTACTGCCGGAGTAGGAATCCCAAACGCACTGGAAGCAATGGCACCCGCTGTATATTCTCCGATTCCCGGGAGCCTTAATAATTCTTCATATGTATTCGGAAATCGTCCCTTATCCTTTTCTACGATAATCCTCGCAGCTCTTTGCAGATTCCGGGCACGACTGTAATACCCCAGCCCTTCCCAGCATTTCATAAGCTGTTCCTCTGGGGCATCCGCCAAATCTTCCACCGTGGGAAACACCGACAAAAAACGGTCATAGTATCCCATCACTGCTGCCACGCGGGTCTGCTGGAGCATGATTTCCGACACCCAAATACAATATGGGTCCCGAGTATGCCGCCATGGCAGGTCCCGGGCATTTTCCCTGTACCAAGCCAATAATGGGATCGGTAGTTTTTGTAACAGTTGTTTGATATCCATGATATGATTGTACCACAGTTCCCGCCTCTCTGCCAACAAAAAACACCGGGAATCCCGGTGTTTTTTGTTTTAATCTTTTCGTTTTCCCGGGCGGCTGAGCCAGAACACAAACAACAGATAAGCCACCGCGACGGTCATCCAACCGATGAATGCACCCATAGACAATTTGGAAAACTTGTCGTAGTATCCCTTCAAGTATATAATCGCCACGATAACAGGCAGGATAAACCTGACATAGAATCGGGCCTTCTCCGGGAATTTCATGCCCTCGCCCTTATTGGCTTCCAACGCAAATCGGTCAAAGCCCCATCCGTATTTCCCGGCGCAAAACAGAATGAACACCAAGCTGCCGATGGGCAGCAGGTTATCCGACACCAGGAAGTCCTCCAGGTCCATAATGGTCGTTTCTGCTCCCATTGGCTGAATGGATGACCATAAGTTGAACCCAAGCACTGCTGGCATGGACAGGAGCGTTACTGCCACAAAATTAACTGCCACGGCTTTTTTCCGGCTCCAGCCCAAACCGTCCATAGCAAAGGATACAATGTTCTCAAACACAGCAATCACCGTGGACAGTGCCGCAAAGGACATGAACGCAAAAAACGCTGTTCCCCAGATTCGTCCGCCAGCCATATCGTTGAACACATTGGGTAATGTTACAAACAACAGAGGCGGGCCTGCATCCGGCTCAACGTTGTAAGCAAAGCAGGCCGGAATCACAATCAGCCCAGCCATCAGTGCTACAAAAGTGTCCAGAAGCACGATCTGTATTGCTTCTCCCGTAAGGGACCGTTTATCATTCAAATAACTGCCGAAAATCGCCATAGCGCCGATGCCGATACTCAGCGTGAAAAACGCCTGTGACAAAGCGCCGAAAACCACATTTCCAACACCGACCGCTTTGACTTTGGCAAAATCAGGCACCAGATAAAAACGAATTCCCTCTCCCGCGCCCGTCAATGTGACCGAGTGTACTGCCAGTGCCATCATCAGTACGATCAGGCAGAGCATCATGACCTTTGTGATTTTCTCAACACCATTTTTCAGTCCCAGAACACAAATGCCAAAGGAAACTATGATCGAGACCATCATCCAAAAGCTCATGGTCCCAGGTTGAGACAGCATCCCTGAAAATGCAGAACTGACCTGCGCCGCATCTACACCAGTCAGATTTCCGGCTGCCGTTTGCACCATATAATACAGCATCCAACCGCAAACCATGGTATAAAACATCATCAGCAGATAGTTGCCGGCCATGCAAAACCAGCGATAGTGATGCCACCGGCCACCTTCTGGTTCCAGTTCTGAAAATGCCAATGCAATGCTCTTCTTGCTTCCACGGCCCACGGCAAACTCACATACGATGATAGGCAGGCCCAAAATTGCCAAAAACACCAAATAAATCAAAATGAACGCTGCGCCGCCATACTGGCCGCACATATACGGAAATTTCCATACATTTCCCAAACCTACCGCACATCCAGCAGACACCAAAACAAATCCCAGACGGGACCCAAACTGTTCTCTCTTTTCCATAAGCCCTCTTACTTTAATATCACACGATTAAAATTCTTCTTACCACGTTTCAGGACAATGCCGTCCCGTAATTGTGTTTCTGTGAAAGATGCGGAAATATCCGTCACTTTCTTCTCATCAGCGGATACGCCCCCCTGCTGAATATTTCGACGGGCATCTCCGTTGGAACTGCACAACCCGGACAGCACAAGAAGTTTGACGATATCGACCCTACCATCGTTCAAGACTTCTGCGCTGATTTCAGTTGTGGGCATCTCTGCTGCGTCTCCGCCGCCGAACAATGCACGCGCAGTTTCCTGAGCTTTTACTGCTTCTTCCTCACTGTGGACCAGCATCGTCAATTCAAAGGCCAAAATTTCTTTGGCTTCATTCAGTTTTGCGTCTTTCCATGTGGACATCTCCTCAATTTGCTCCAGCGGCAATTCAGTGAGCATTCTGAGGCAATTCATCACGTCCGCATCCTCAATATTTCTCCAGTACTGATAAAATTCATAAGGGCTGGTCTTATTGGGATCCAGCCAAACTGCACCGCCAGCGGTTTTGCCCATCTTCTTGCCCTCACTGGTCAGCAGGAGGGTGATGGTCATAGCGTGGGCATCCTTCCCCAGCTTTTTACGAATAAGCTCCGTACCTCCCAGCATATTGCTCCACTGGTCATTGCCCCCAAACTGCATATTGCAGCCTCTGTCCAAATACAAGCGGTAAAAATCATAGCTTTGCATGAGCATATAGTTGAATTCCAGAAAACTCAGCCCCCGTTCCATCCGTTGCTTATAGCAATCTGCCCGGAGCATATTGTTCACAGAAAAACACGGACCGATATCCCGCATAAAATCTACATAATTCAGGTCCAGCAGCCAATCGGCGTTATTGACCATGATGGCTTTATCATCGGCAAAGTCAATAAAT
Source organism: uncultured Clostridia bacterium (assembly GCA_947644595.1). Lineage (GTDB taxonomy): Bacteria > Bacillota > Clostridia > Oscillospirales > Oscillospiraceae > HGM13010. The sequence continues at coordinate 77,273 of CANSAE010000001.1, read as the reverse complement.
TTTGACATCTGTTTTTTGAAACAGTCACAGTTGTGCTGGATGGTTTCCTTTGTCATCATCTGCCGCAAGTCCGTACGGCCGGAAGGATCTCCAATCATGGCTGTGCCGCCGCCAATCAATGCGATAGGCTTGTTTCCAGCTTTCTGCAGACGGCGCATAAGCATCAATGCCATGAAATGTCCTACATGGAGGGAGTCCGCCGTTGGGTCAAAGCCGATATAAAAGGTTGCTTTCCCATTATTGATGAGGTCAGATACCTCTTTTTCGCTGGTCACCTGGGCAATGAGCCCACGGGCTACCAGTTCTTCGTAAAGTGTCATCTCTTTCATTCTCCTGCACTTATTTCATTGGTTCTCCTGAATATACTGCTCTGCAAGTTCTGCGCAATAGCCAATAAACTCACTGCAGCGTTTTTGCTGAGCCGCACGCAAAAGGTCCGAGCAGCGTACAAATTCATATTTTTCTTTGAATGTCCGGGTAATGGCATTGGCATCCGCGCCCGGACAAGCCAGACCAATAGCCATCAGCGATCCGGTAATGGCACCGCAGACCTCTCCGCAACGCATTCCCTGACCAAAGCATTTGGCCACACGCTTTGCCGTTTCTTCATCCAATCCCGTATATTCTCCAAGGGCACACAATACGCTTTGAGCGCAATTACATGTGGCATGGAGGGCTACAGCTTTTTCGGAAACACTCATATCAATTCTCCTTATGTGCATAAATTCTTTTTGAAATTCTCCGCGGCATCAATCAGTTCCGCCGCACCAGCCATGGCAGTTGCTGTTTCAAGTTCTCCACTTTGGAGTCTGGCAATTTCTTTCGATTTTCCATTATAATCCAAATCCACAACGGATGTAAAGGTCCTTCCCTCTTTTTCTTCCTTTTCAATACGGAAATTCACATCTCCCATAGCGGCCAATTGAGGTAAATGTGTTACGCAGATTACCTGTGTTTTTCTGGAAATAGCTGCTATTTTCTCCGCCACACGTTGAGCTGCTATGCCGGAAATTCCCGTATCGATCTCATCGAACACCAAGGTCGGGACGGGGTCTGTTTCTGCAAACACGTTTTTCATTGCCAACATAATTCTGGAAAGTTCACCGCCGGAGGCAATTTTACTGATACGTCCCGGAAGTTCTCCCGCATTGGCAGAAATGAGAAACCGCACAATATCTCCGCCTGCGGCCCCAAAGCCGGCTTTATTCTCTACGGGCAATATCTCAGTTACAAACCGGACTGAAGGCATACTGAGATAGGTCAACTCCTCCTGAATACGCAGCGCCAGCCGTTCTCCTGCAGCCTTCCGACATTTGGTAAGGGCACAGGCACACTCCCGGGCTTGTGCTTGTTTTTCCGACGCTCGCTTTTTCTGGAGTTCCAGCAGTTCGTCCGAAGACTGGATTTCTTCCAGCGCTTGCCGGCTTTCTTCTAACATGGTCATCAAGCCCGCTTCGTCAGTATTAAACCGCTTTTGCAGTTTTTTCAGGTAGGACAAGCGGGTCTCCACGCGATCAAACTCTTCCGGAGAGAATTCCAGTGTCCCTAAAACATCCCGTACTTGCTCAGACACATCATCCAGTAAGAGCCGGGCCTGTTCCAAATGTTCTGACGCGGCGGAAAGCTCCGGGGTATAATCTTTTACTCGGTTCAAGCCATGCTGTGCCTCAGAAATCAACCCCAATGCGTTCACATCTCCGGCATACAGGGCATGGAATGTCCCGCCAAGAGATTCCGACAGCTTTTCTCCGTTCCGCATGAGTTCTGCCAAGGCTTCCAGCTGAGTTTCTTCACCCTCCTGCAATTCTGCTTTGCTGAGTTCTGCAACACGGTATTCCAATCGCTCAATCCGACGTTGTTTCTCATCTTCATCCATGGAGAGCTGTTCCATTTGCCTGACAGCATCCCGATAAGCGGCATACGCCATCTGAAATGCTTCTAATTCAGCTCTATAATCACCGAAAGCGTCCAAATACGATAAATGAAGGCTTTCATCCATCAACTGGCGTCCGTCATTTTGACCATGGATGCTGAGCAAAAGATTTCCCAAGTCCCGAAGCTGTGCCACAGAAACCGGGACATTGTTCACCCGGCAGGCACTTTTTCCATCCGATGAAATGCGGCGCTGCAGGATCAGTTCGTCCTCTGCATCGATCTCATTTTCCGCCAGCCATGCTTCGGCTTCATCCGAATCAAATACCGCCGTTACACGCGCCTTGTCCGCCCCACGGCGTACCAATTCCCGACTGGTCCGTCCCCCCAGAACCGCGTCCAACGAATCAATAATGATGGATTTACCCGCACCCGTTTCTCCGGTCAACACATTGAACCCCGGTGCAAAAGTAATATCCGATACTTCAATAATCGCAATATTTTCAATGTGGAGTTCCCTCAGCATATTCCCCACCCCTTGATTTTCTCATTTAAGCATGTGTTCGATGAGCTTACAAAATTCCACCGCGGATTCCATATCCGACATTGCCAAAAATGCGGTGTCATCCCCTGCCAGAGAGCCTACCAGATGAGGCAGCCGCATGCCGTCCAATGCGGAACATGCCGCGGAAGCCAGTCCCGGCAATGTTTTCAGCACAATGATGTTTTGCGCCACTTCATAGCTGGTGATACTTTCCCGAAAAATCTTGCGGAGCTTGAGATCAAATTCCGGTGTGAGATTCTCCACCGGCAATTGGTAATGATACCGACCTTCAGGACCCATTTTCTTGACCAAATTCATTTCCCGAATATCCCGGGATACTGTGGCCTGAGTGCTGTGGAAACCACGTCTTTCCAAGGCCTCCATCAGTTGAAGCTGTGTTCCGATATTTTGAGAAGAAATAATTTCCTTGATCGCTGCGTGTCTGTCAGGTTTCATGGCCGTCTTAGCGTGACAATATGTCAAGCATCCTTTCATAAAATGGGCGAAGCTGTAAATCCGCAATAATCGTCTCATGTGCAGACCGCCGTACGATCAGTTCATCACCCGCAAAAAAATCCACCACATCGTTGCCGTCTACCGTTATAACCGTGGGCCGGCCGCGCACACGGTCAGCTGTAATTTCCAATTCCCGGTTGGGAGAGACCACAAATGCCTTGGCTGACAGCAGATGTGCCGCTAAGGGGGTAACAATCATATTCTGCGCTTCCGGTTCCACAATCGGTCCTCCTGCAGAAAGCGAATATCCGGTGCTCCCCGTAGGCGTAGCGACGATCAATCCGTCTCCTGCAAAACGGGATGCAACTTGTCCCAGAATACGAGTCGTCACCGCAATACAGTTGTGCACGCTTTTGAGCACAACATCATTGAGAGCTGTATCCTCATACACAACTTCACCTCTGCGAATCAGTTTCACATCCAGCATCATCCGATGACTTTCCCGAAAACCGCCTTTAGCCGCTGTAATAAGACTGTTCATCTCTGTGCCGTCCAGTTCTGCAAGAAATCCTTTATCTCCAAAATTTACGCCAATGATGGGAATCTGGTTTCCCATACTCCGGCGAGCCAAGTTCAGTACTGTACCATCACCTCCGATGGCAATGAGCAAATCAGCCGGAGAAAGAGATATTGCAAGCGGCATGATCGCCGACAGCTTTGTCACCTCCGGTGCGGAAAACGGTACAAACAGCGGAAAAGCAGCACTGGTAATATGGTGCTCCGCCAGTGCGCGATAAATTTTCAGTGTATGGGCAAAATCAATATCCCGATAGGGATTGGGACAGATCACAACATGGTTTGTCATCAGACAATTTCCTTTCACAGCACACGATGAGAAGCTTCCACTACCTGCTCTACAGAAAATGGGAGCGCTTCATGGTGTCCCTTTTTCAGCCAGGCTAGATATTCAATATTCCCTTCCGGTCCTTTGATGGGAGAGTAATCCAAGCCCATCAGAGTAAAATCTGTTGTCTCTGCGAACGCTTGAAAAGATCGTATCACAGAAAAGTGAACATTCACGTCCCGAACAACACCCTTTTTTCCGACCTCTTCTCTGCCAGCTTCAAACTGCGGCTTGATCAGGCAGATATAATCGGCACCGTCCTTCAAAAGCGCGCCTACTGCAGGAATTACCAACTGAATGGAAATAAACGATACATCCATCACCGCAAACTCTAATCGCTCCGGAATCTGTTCTTTTGTAATGTAGCGCACATTGGTACGCTCTAAATTGATGACCCGTGGATCGTTTCGCAACGACCATGCCAGCTGCCCATAGCCGACGTCCACCGCGTAAACGCGTTTGGCTCCGTTTTTCAGCAAGACATCTGTAAAGCCGCCTGTGGAAGCTCCACAGTCAACGCAGACCTTTCCTGCTGGATTCACCGGAAATACGTTCAGCGCCTTTTCCAGCTTAAATCCACCGCGGCTGACATATGGCAGGGCATTGCCGCGCACTTCAATATTGGCCTCCGGGTCCACTTGTGTGCCCGGCTTATCTACCTTTTGACCGTTGACATAGACAATCCCGCTCATGATCGTCGTCTTTGCCCGCTCCCTGCTCTCTGTCAGGCCCAAGTCAAAAACCAACTGATCCAACCGCTGCTTTTTCATACAATTTCATCCAATCTGTTACAGCCTATCCAGCATAGATAGAGCCGTATAAGCAATTCCCGCTCCGTCCAGCGCATACAAAGCCCGTAATTCATCCACCTTACCTTGGGGCACAATACCGCTGCCAAGATTCTGGCATTTCGCCGTAATGGGAACTACGCCCCGCTCTGCACAAGCCGCCAAAATACGATTGCCCATACAGCCCGCAGAAGCCGCTTCTTCCGGCACCAAGAGCCGTTTGGTTTTTTGTACAGAATTCAAAATCATATCCATATCCGGCACATCCAGCCGTGTCAAACGAATAACATCGCAGGATATCCCTTGCTTTTTTAACAATTCTTCCGCTTCCAAGACACAATTGATCATCGCGCCATAACAGATGACTGTCAAATCATCACCTTGGCTATGTACCACAACAGGCGCCAAAGAGAAGCCTTGATAATTGCCTTCTTCGCCTCTTGGATAACGTACAGCCACCGGACCTTCCAAATCTTCCACGGCCATCATCAGCATCCTTTGAAGTTCCGCAAAGCTGGCAGGGCACAGCACCTTCATTCCCGGCACTGCGCACAAATAATTGACATCAAACACACCATGGTGTGTCTCGCCATCTGCGCCCACAAGTCCTGCACGGTCCACTGCAAATACCACATGTGCGCTTTCCAGTGCCACATCATGGATCAGCATATCAAAGCTTCGCTGAAGGAAGCTGGAGTACACACAAAACACTGGCTTTAATCCCTGTTTAGCCATCCCCGCAGCCATTGTGACCGCATGCCCCTCGCAAATTCCCACATCAAAAAAACGGTTTGGAAATTGCTCAGAAAAGGACTTGAGTCCGGTTCCATCTAACATGGCTGCAGTAATCGCGGTAACAGTCGTGTCTTTTTCTGCCAATTTCTGCAATGTTTTTCCCGCTACCGCTGAAAAGTCCAGCTTTTCTCCTGGAACAATGCCTGTAAGCGGGTCAAAACCGGAAACGCCATGATACCGATCCGGCCAACGCTCAGCGTATTCATACCCTTTCCCCTTGACCGTAATCACGTGCAAAAGTACTGGGATCCGCAACTCTTTGGCATATTGGATAGCCTGCTCCAGGGTGTGTTCATCATGTCCATTGATGGGCCCCAGGTAATAAAAACCCATATCATCGAAGATGTTCCCCGGTAGCGCACGGGATTTGATCCATTCTTTTATGCTATGGATCCCACGGTACAATGGGCCAATGCGTCCGACCGTTTTCCGATAAATACGCTTAAAATTAAAATAAGCAGGTTTCGTCCGCATATGGGAAAGCATCTGTGCCATGCCGCCCACACTTTGACTGATGCTCATGGCATTGTCATTCAAGATGACCACAAGCGGTTCTCCGCTTTGCCCTGCATCCGCAATGGCCTCATAGGCAAGTCCGCCAGTCATGGAACCGTCCCCAATCACGGCACAAACATCATATGTTTCACCTAGAAGGGTCCTGGCGCGGGCCATTCCCAATGCGGCAGACACTGAAGTAGACGCATGTCCGGTAATAAATGCATCACATACGCTCTCCGACGGCTTCGGGAAACCGGACAGGCCCCCAAACTGGCGCAGGGACCAAAAGCTTTCTCTGCGTCCGGTCAGAATTTTATGGACATACGCCTGATGGCCCACATCGTATATGATACGGTCTGTCTGCGGGTCATACACGCGGTCTATGGCAACCGCCAATTCCACTGCGCCCAGATTGGATGCAAAATGCCCTCCGGTCTTAGAAATATGTTCTATTAAAAACTCCCGGATCTCGCTGCATAGGGCAGGGATCTCGTCGGCTGATATCTGTTTCAATTCTGCCGGGGATCGGATATCCTGTAATCGCTTCAAAATTCTACCCCGATCGTTTTTGATTTTATATAGAGTATATTATAGCAATTTCCGAAGGATATTACAAGCATTATAACTGCATAAATTACCATAGTAATTGAAATTTTTGTCGGAACATGTTACAATCATCGGCGAGGTGAACATTATGAGAACCGCCAAGCAAATTCAGGAAATCGTACAGTTATTGGAACAAGCGTATCCTCTTGCGGACTGCACATTAGACTATAAAAAAGATTATGAACTATTGTTTTCTGTTCGTCTGGCAGCTCAATGCACCGATGAGCGGGTCAATCAAATCACACCTGCATTGTTTGCACGTTTTCCGACATTGAAGTCCTTTGCGGAGGCTGATGTAACCGAAGTGGAGGAATATGTACACTCCTGTGGATTTTATCGGGCAAAAGCACGGGACATCGTGGCCTGTGCTCAGATACTTTTGGAACGACACGGAGGCAAGGTGCCCGATACAATGGAGGCACTTACAGCGCTCCCTGGCGTGGGGCGGAAAACGGCAAATCTGATTTTGGGTGATATATATAAAGTGCCCGGCTCTGTTGTAGTAGATACTCATATGATTCGGCTGAGCAACCGCATGGGATTGGTAGATGGTTTGAAAGAGCCGGCAAAGATTGAAGCTGTGCTGCGGGAAATCCTGCCGCCGGAAAAATCCTCCGACTTCTGCCACCGAATCGTTTTGCACGGAAGAGCAGTGTGTGACGCCCGAAAGCCGGATTGTCAGAATTGCTGTGTAAAGCATGTGTGCCAAAGCTTTTCCGGATAATAAAAACAGGACAGTGAATCTGCTGTCCTGTTTCTGTTTATCGCGTAGTCGCAGGCTGATTGCCGGTCAGATCGTTCACACCATTTTCAATGGCATTGCCCACACGGTTCACGCCGTTTTTCACGGCGTTGCCCGCGCGGTCCAAACCGTTTGCAATGTTCCGGTCAGTCTTGGTGCCATCTGTCACGGGACGATCCACAATGTCATTTCTATTGTTCACATCATCGATCATCCCGTCGGTATCGGTTACGATCCCGCTGTTCGGGTCCGGAGAATACGTCCCATTGCCGTTCACGCCATTGTCATAGTCTCTGGCAGTATTGGCACAGCCGGTGAGCAACGTCGCCAGCAGGGCTATACAAACCAACGCATAAATTCCATGATTTTTCATGCTCTACCCTCCATTTCGGTTGATTCGAGTTTAGTATGGACCGAATCAATACGTTTATGGATTGTAGTTTCTGTCAAGATTCGCAAAAATTCTTTCTTTTGGTTATTCTATTTTTATTTCATCAATTCCCTGGAATTCAGGCACAATGATGGAACGAATCTGCGTTTTAAGCGCTTAATTTATATGTGTGATACACCACTGCGGTCGTCCGCCAATGCTCTTGCAGTCATCTTCGATCAGGATATCTGGCCGGATACGCTCCACATAGAGCGGATAAACGCGCGCCGCCGGAACCGGACATCGGAACAAAGATAACTCTCGTGACCTGTTTCATACCAATCATTGACAATCGCACAGCATTGCCGATGGGTCTGTAACCGTATTTGCTGAACAAACGCAGAAGTGGTCGGGTATAAAAATGTCGTTCCCTCGATAAAAATCATAATTTTTGTCATTTTTTCACACAACGCAAAAAATGAAAGCGGCGCTGTAGGAGCGCCGCTTTTTTGTCTTATTTTTTCAAAATGCCGCATTCGGCAACCGCTTTGATGCAGGCCTTAATTTCTTCCTCCGTGCGGACCAGCGCCATGCGGACATGGCCCTCACCACCGGGACCGAAAGCGCTGCCTGGGGTAACCAGCATGCCGGTCTTATCCACCAATTCCATGGCAAAGGCCGCGCTGTCGGTATACCCTGCGGGCAGCTTGGGCCAGACGAACATGGTTGCCGCACAGCGGTCTACTTTCCAGCCGATCTCGGTCAATCCGTCACACAGTACATCTCTGCGGTGCTGATACGCCTCGCAGGTCACGGGCACGCAGCTCTGATCCCCGGTGATGGCGGCGATGGCCGCCTTCTGTACGGGAATGAACATGCCGTAGTCCATATTGGACTTCAAGGTCTTGACCGCCTTAACTACATCCGGGTTGCCCACGCAAAAGCCGATGCGCGCACCCGCCAGGCCGTAGGTCTTGGACAGGGAGTTGAACTCCACACCCACATCCTTGGCACCTTCAAAGCGCAGGAAGCTGCCGCCGTGCTGCCCGTCAAACACCAAATCGCTGTACGCATTGTCGTGCAGCACCACAATGTCATTCTCCTTGGCAAAGCGAATCAAATCATGATAAAAACCATCCGGTGCCAACGCGGTAGTAGGGTTGTTGGGATAGGAAACAATCATCATTTTTGCTTTTTTCGCCACGTCCGTGGGGATATCCTGCAGCTGGATGAGATAATCCTTTTCTTCCAGCATGGGCATATAGTGCAGTTTGGCGCTGGCGATCAGCGGGCCGTCACCAAACACGGGATAGCAGGGATCAGGCACCAGAATGATATCGTCCTGGTCGGCAAATGCCAGCGTAATATGGGCCAGGCCCTCCTGGGAACCCAGCAGGGACGTGACCTCTGTTCTGGGGTCCAAGTCCACACCGTAGCGTCGCTTGTACCACACCTGCACTGCGTCCTGCAATTCCGGCAGGTCACTGATGGCATAGACGTAGTTTTTTGGGTCCGCCACTTCTTTTGTAATCGTATCTAAAATATGCTGGGCGGGCGGAATATTAGGGGTTCCAACGCTGAAATCGTACACAGGTTTTCCCTCTGCCAAACGCTTATTTTTTATAGCGGCCAGAGAACTAAAAATACTCTCGCCGAAATTATCCATTTTCTTTGCAAGCTGCATGCTATCGTCTCCTCATTTTTTAGGAATATGCCAGTGATTGTATCATACTCCCCAGGTTTTGTAAACCATTCCCGAGAAAGAATGACGGCAGGTTTTATGTTTTTTCTATGCACTGCCTTTCTTTTTGTATTTTTTCGTGCTACAATAACGCCAGAGGTGAGTATTTTGCCCAAACTGGAAAAAAATGATGTTTTTACCTGTGAAATCACCGGATACACCGCAGAGGGGAACGGCGTCGCCCATATTATGGGACGTGCGGTATTCGTTCCGGGGGCGATCCCGGGCGAAACCTGGGAGGTAAAGCTTTTGAAGGTCGCGGCTTCTACTGTGTATGCTAAGGGGATCCGTTTGATCTCCTCCTCCCCCGCACGAATCCCGCCGGAGTGTCACATTGCAGGAAAATGCGGTGGATGTGCTCTGGCACACATGGACTATCATGAGGAGCTGCGCATGAAATTGGCAAAGGTCAACGACGCGCTGCGGCGCATCGGCGGATGTGAATTCTCCATATCTGAAATAATTGCAGCAGAACATATCTCCGGGTATCGAAATAAGGGTATCACTGCCGTTGGTTCAACAAACGGTCATGCGGCAGCAGGCTTTTATCGTTCCAGGAGCCACGATATCCTCCCTGCGCCTGATTGTTTGTTGCAAAGTGAAGCTGCAAACCGGATAAATCGGGCTGTTTGTCAATGGATGGACGCGTATAATATTCCGCCCTATAACGAAATCACCGGAAAGGGAACTGTTCGGCATATTTTCACCCGCACAAATCGGGACGGACAGGTGCATCTCACCATCATATCCGCCAGAGGGTTTGGAAGCGCTACGGGTACACTGGCACCCGTTTTATTGAAAGATTGTCCGGAATTATGCGGTATTACGCTGTGTGTCAACAAAAACCGAGGCAACAGCGTTTTGGACGGGACCTTTTATCTCCTGTGGGGCAGTGAAACCATTTCCGAGACCTTATGCGGTCATACCTTCCATATTTCACCTCAGTCTTTTTTTCAAATCAACCCCGACCAAGCGGAACGGCTGTATGACAAAGCGGTGCAGTACGCCGCGCCCCATGGCGGGACTGTACTGGACCTATACTGTGGTACCGGAACTATCAGCTTGTATCTGGCGGCGAAGGCCGAACGGGTCATCGGCGCGGAAATCGTCCCGGAAGCTGTGGAAAACGCCCGGAAAAACGCTGATGCAAACGGAGTCAAAAATGTGGAATTCATCTGCGCCGACGCGGGACAGGCCGCCGGCGAACTGGCTCGACGAGGCATCCGGCCCGACGCCATCGTGGTGGACCCGCCGCGAAAGGGCATGTATGAAAACACCATTGACGCCATCGGGGAAATGTCCCCCGCCCGTTTGGTATACGTCTCCTGTGACCCAGCCACCTTAGCCCGGGACGTGAAGCGGCTGTCCGCGCACAGCTATGCTGTCACTGCCGGCACCGCAGTGGATATGTTCCCGAGAACCCATCATGTGGAGACGGTAGTATTGATGGAGAAACTTTTATGACTGAAAAGATTTATGAAACCCTCTACGGCACCATCCATTATTGGACCAACGGCATCTCACCCGGGCGGGCGTCCCTGGTGTTCCTCCCCGGTCTGACCGCCGACCACCGGCTGTTCAACAAGCAAGTCGAAGCGTTTCAGGATAAATACAACGTCCTGGTCTGGGACGCGCCGGGGCATGGAGCATCCCGCCCGTTCCGGCTGGAATTCTCGCTGGACGACAAGGCGGCATTCCTCCACGGCATTTTGGCGCAGGAGGGCATTACCCGCCCCGTGCTCATCGGGCAGTCCATGGGCGGCTATGTGGCACAGTGCTACATGGACCGCTATCCCGGGACGGTGGGCGGCTTTATCTGCATCGATTCCGCGCCGCTCAAGCGGGAATATATCACCGCCGCCGAACTCTGGATGCTCAAACGCACCGAGCCGATGTACCGCGCATTCCCGTGGAAGCTGCTGCAGCGCTGCGGGATCAACGGCTGCGCGGTGTCGGACTACGGGCGGCAGCTCATGTGCGAGATGATGGCAGCCTTTGAGAAGGACGAATACTGCGCACTGGCCGGGCACGGGTTCCGTATTTTGGCGGAAGCCATCGAGCAAAACCGGCCGTACGACATCGACTGCCCCGCCCTGCTCATCTGCGGCGAGCAGGACCATGCGGGTTCTTCCAAACGCTACAACCGAGCCTGGGCGAAGAAAACGGGGTTCCCTCTTCTGTGGATTAAAAACGCCGGTCATAATTCCAATACCGACCAGCCGGAGCTGATAAATGCATCAATTGAAAATTTTATAAAGGAGCTTCACCATGGCATTTGATTACAAAAAAGAGTACAAGGAATTCTACCTGCCCAAAAATAAGCCCAGCATTGTGGAAGTCCCGCCTATGAATTATATTGCCATGCGTGGCAAGGGCAATCCCAATGCGGAGGATGGTGAATACAAAGCGTCTATTGGTTTGTTGTACGGCATTGCGTTTACCATCAAAATGAGCAAAAAAGGAAGCCATCAAATCGAGGGATATTTTGATTATGTCGTGCCGCCGCTGGAGGGCTTCTGGTGGCAAAACGGTAAAACCGAGATCGATTATCTCCACAAAGAGGATTTCCAGTTTATTTCCGTTATCCGTTTACCGGATTTCGTAACCAAAGAAGATTTTGAGTGGGCCGTACGGGAAGCCACCGCAAAGAAAAAGACCGACTACTCCAAAGTGGAATTTTTGGCTTATCATGAGGGCTTATGTGTCCAATCCATGCACATAGGTCCCTATGACGAAGAACCTGCCACGGTGGAAGCAATGCACCAATATATGGAAGCCCAGGGCTATGCTCTGGACATCACGGCAGAGCGCCTGCATCATGAAATCTATCTCAGCGACGCGAGAAAGACAGTACCGGAAAAACTGAAAACAGTCATCCGGCATCCGATCAAAAAAGTGAGGTGAAAGATATGGCAACCAGTAAAAGTTTCTTGGAATTCGTCATAGAACAGCTCTCGGAGCTTGACGAAGTCTCCCATCGTCCCATGATGGGGGAATACTTGGTGTATTACCGTGGCAAGCTGATTGGCGATATTTGTGATGACCGGCTTCTGGTCAAAATTACAAAAGCCTCTGACAGCCTGCTGCCTGACGCTCCGCGGGAACTGCCATACGATGGGGCAAAAACGCCTATGATCCTGATAGAAAATTTAGACGATCGGGAGTTTTTAAAGCGCTTACTGGAAGCTATGTATGATGAGCTTCCAGCTCCAAAACCTAAAAAGCCTAAGGCAAACGCATAATTTTCAAGAAAAATCCAAAAAAGGGCTTGAATCTGTCTTTTTAATATGTTATAATGTCATCTGTTCAAAATGTACACGAAAGGATTGAATATAGATGCTGAAGTTGATTCTGACCATTATCCAGGTACTGTCTGGTATTGCTGTCACGGTCGTAGTGCTCATGCAGTCCGGTAAATCCGCCGGCCTGTCCGGTGCTATTTCTGGCGGTGCCGATACCTTCCTGGGTACCGGCAAAGCAAAGACCTTGGATGCTACCTTGGCCAGATGGACCAAGTGGATCGCTTTATTGTTCGTCATTTTGACGTTGATTCTGAATCTGATTGATTAATTACAGGAAGCGCCGCAGTCCCGCGGCGCTTTTTCTCAGTTAAATTGTCACCTTTTATGTTTTTAGGGTTGACATTTGGAGGAGACTCATGAATACCGTAAAACAAAAATCATCAATCCGGGAACTGGCCTATGTTGGTCTGTCAGCAGCACTTATTTCGGTGTGTGCATGGATCGCTGTTCCCCTTCCGTCCGGCATTTCGTTTACGATGCAGACCTTTGCGGTATGTGCCGTATCCGGACTTTTAGGCTGGAAACGAGGACTTACGGCTGTGACAGTCTATCTGCTCATCGGTTTTGTCGGACTACCGGTTTTTTCCGGGTTTCGTTCCGGCGCCGGAGTCCTTATGGGCGCTACCGGCGGATATCTGATCGGCTTCTTGTTCATGGCGCCGTGCATAGGTTTTTTGACGGAGCGTTTTAGGTCAAGATTTTCTGTATTAATCTTCTCCATGATACTTGGTGAAGTACTGCTGTATCTGTTTGGGACGGTATGGTTTGTAACAGTATACGCCGCAAAAACAGGTCCTATAGGCTACCAAGCAGCTTTTGCCATGTGCGTGGCGCCATATCTTATTCCCGACGCTGTAAAAATCGCTCTGTCTGCCATACTGGTACGCCGGCTAAGCCCGTATTTGAAAGTAAACACGGAGCAATGACAATGACACTGAAAAACACTGTACTATCCCTGCTCTTGGCGCATCAAGGAGACTATCTGTCCGGTGCCGAAATTGCCGAAAAAACTGGTGTAAGCAGGAATGCTGTATGGAAAGCCATTCAACGGCTTCAAACCGACGGATATCATATTCAGGGTGTCCCAAACCGCGGTTATGTACTGCTGGACAACGGCGATTCCTTATCTGTTCCCGGCATCTTCCAGTATTTGCAGCATAAAGATTTGATATTGGAGTATGCAAAAACCGTCACTACAACGATGGCACTGGGAAAACAGGCCGCGGAGTCCGGGAAAAATGAAGGATATGTCATCGTTGCGGAAAGTCAAACTGCCGGAAAAGGGCGTATGGGCAGAAGTTTCTACTCCCCGCCCGGAACCGGCGTGTATTTCAGCATTCTGCTTCGTCCGAAACTCAGCGCAGAGCAAAGTCTCTTGATCACTACCTGCGCCGCCGTTGCCTGCGCGCAGGCCATTGAGGAGCTATCCGGTCAGGAAACCCAGATCAAATGGGTCAATGATATTTACATTAACGGAAAAAAAGTCTGCGGCATTCTGACAGAAGCTTCTCTGGATCTGGAAAGCGGCGGGCTGCATTATGCAGTGTTGGGAATCGGTATCAATCTGTTCCTTCCCCAAGAAGGCTTTCCGGCAGATATCAAAAGCAAAGCGGGCGCTTTGTTTGAGGACCGCAACAACAATGATCTGCGCTGTCGATTGGTTGCCGCTGTGTTGGATCGATTTTTCTGCCTCTATCCCAATATTCAGGATAAGGAGTTTCTGCCCGAATACCGCCGCCGTTCCATGCTCACTGGAGAGACCGTGGATGTCCTGAGGGGAGAAACCTCTTGTCCGGCTATCGTGAAAGGCATCGGTGATGATTTCTCTCTCATTGTCACCTATCAGGACGGCTCAACAGCCCGGCTTTCTTCCGGTGATGTGTCCGTACGAAAAAAGTAGGACAAAATCGCCAAAAATCAAGGAAAACTTTTGGAATTTCAGTTGACAAATGCAGGAAAATATGGTACTCTACCAAGGCCGCATTGAGTGGGTCCAAAAGTAAGACTTCGGTTTTCACCCATAAGAGCGAGACCTGGAAGAAAGGAAGATATAAAGCATGAAACATGCAATCATTGAGACCGGTGGCAAACAGTACCGCGTGGCTGAAGGCGACGTTCTGTTCATTGAGAAGCTGAACGTGGAAGCCGGAGATACTGTGAAGTTTGACCGTGTTCTGGCTGTAATCGACGAGGGCAGCACCAAGTTCGGCACCCCCGTTGTGGAAGGCGCTACCGTCTCCGCCAATGTGGTAAAGAACGGCCGCGGCAAGAAGATCCGTGTGTTCAAGATGAAGCCCAAAAAAGGCTACAAGCGCACGCAGGGTCACAGACAGCCCTACACCAAGGTTCAGATTGAAACCATCAACGCTTAATCGCGTTTCCTTACTTCAGATACATGGAGGTGTAAAGTATGGCTCATAAAAAAGGTATGGGCTCCACCAAGAACGGCCGCGATAGTGAGTCGAAACGTCTTGGACCCAAAAAAGCCGACGGTCAGCATGTTTTGGCCGGTAATATCCTTGTCAGACAGCGCGGGACAAAAATCCATCCTGGCACCAACGTGGGCAAGGGCAGTGATGATACTCTGTATGCGAAAGTCGACGGCGTCGTCAAATTCGAGCGTATGGGTAAAGATCGCAAAAAGGTCTCCGTTTACGAGATCACCCAGTAATGGCTTGAATGGGCAGATACGGCTTCGTATCTGCCCGTTTTTGCGTAAATGCATAAAAATGTGAAAAAGGAGAACTGAGAAATGAAAAAGACAATCGCATTGGTTTTGAGCATTGTTCTTATGCTTGGCACCCTGACTGCATGCGGTAAGAAAGAAGAAAAAGTGGAATTCTCCCGCGGCACGATGTCCGGCAATACTTACACCAGCACCTTCGCGGGCATCAAGTTTGAGGCGCCCGATGACTGGACCCTGGCTTCCGAAGAAGAGCTGAATGCCATGATGAACGTTGCGCTGGACACCACCGACGCCAATGCGCTGCAAAAGAAATACTTGGAACTGTCCACCGTGTATGACATGATCGCCATCGCGCCTGACAACACCAACGTGATGATTATGTACGAAAACCTGGCACTCACCCCCGGCGGCACCTCCTATTCCGAGGAAGATTATGCCGAAGCCGTGAAAGGTCAGCTGGACAGCAGCTATGTGTGCGGCGATACCTACACCACGGAGTTGGGCGGCAAGACCTTCACCGTCATGCCCGCATCTGTCGGCGGCCAGATGTATCAGGAGTACTATCTGCTGAAAGTCGGCAGTTACATGGCCTGCCTTGTGTTCACCAGCCTGACTGATCCCGCTTCCGAGGGTATGGTGGAATACTTCTCCGCAGCCTGAGTAACGACTTTACATAGGCAACACAGTCGCGGCGCTTTTATGCGCCGCGATGTTGATATTCGCGGGAAAACGCATACACTATCTTTACTATTGAGAAAGCTTTGAGGGAATCATATGGCCTCTCCATTTGTTGATAAGGTAACCATCTCGGTCAGTGCGGGCAAGGGCGGCAACGGTGCCGTGGCCTTCCACCGGGAAAAATATGTAGCGGCCGGCGGGCCCGATGGCGGCGACGGCGGCCGGGGCGGCGATGTGGTCTTTATCGTGGATGACCACATGTCCACTCTGATGGATTTCCGTTACAAACGGAAGTATGTTGCCCCCAACGGAGCAGACGGTCAGGGCAAACGCTGTGCCGGCAAAGGTGGCGAGTCTCTGCGCGTCCGGGTCCCCCGGGGCACGGTGGTGCGGGATAAGGAGACCGGCGCCGTCATGCACGATATGTCCGATGGTCAGGATTGGGTCGTAGTGCGTGGCGGCCGTGGCGGCTGGGGCAACAAGCACTTTGCCACCCCCACCCGTCAGGTCCCCCGCTTTGCCAAGCCCGGCCTGCCCGGGGAAAGCCGCGAGGTCATTTTGGAACTCAAGCTGCTGGCGGATGTGGGCCTGGTGGGCTTTCCCAATGTCGGAAAGTCTACGCTTCTATCTGTAGTGACCAACGCCCACCCCAAAATCGCCAACTATCACTTCACCACGCTCTACCCTAATTTGGGTGTGGTGTATGTGACCGAGGGCGTATCCTTCGTCATGGCGGATATCCCCGGTATTATCGAAGGTGCCAGCGACGGTGCAGGCCTGGGGCACGACTTTTTGCGGCACATTGACCGCTGCCGGCTGCTGCTGCACATCGTGGATGTATCCGGGCATGAAGGCCGGGACCCCGTCGCGGATTTCGACGCCATCAACGCCGAGCTTTGGCAGTATTCCGATTTCCTGGCGGACCGGCCCCAAATCGTGGTGGCCAATAAGTGCGACCTGCTGGGCGACGACCGGGAGAACCTCGAGCGCCTCAAGGCCCACGTCACGGCGCAGGGCTATGAATTTTTCGAGATGTCCGCCGTGGCGCACCAAGGCACCCGGGAGCTGATGCAGTCCACCGCCGGACGGTTGGCAAACCTCCCCCCTGTCATCACCTTCGAACCGGACTACATCCCGCCGGAAGCCGGCGCGGTCACCGCCGAGGACGTTATCATCCACCAGTACGGCGACGTATGGACCGTGGACGGCGCGTGGATCGACCGATTGGTGTCCAGCACCAATTTCAGCGACTATGAAAGCCGAATCTTCTTTGACCGCTCCATGCGGGAAGCCGGCATCTTCCAGCGCATGGAGGACATGGGCGTCAAAGACGGCGACACCGTGTGCCTGGGCGATTTGGAATTTGAATATCAGCATTAAATGAAAATGCACCGCAGTGAAAACTGCGGTGCTGTTCATTTAGAACCACACATGATGTCTGTTTGTTGTCTGCAATGAGACTGAAAATTCACTTACACATCCGGTCCCGACTTCTGAAATTACAATCCTGATACCACCTTTTGCATAACCTGCAGGACGTGTATTGTTTCCGTTGTCCCAATGATACCCGAATTCCCGCAGGGTTGCATCCACTTCCCCCACATTATCGCCTACACGCAGGCCAAAGATATGGTATTTTGCCGTTTTGATGTCATATTGGGTCACATGTCCGTCGTCTAAGACATCCGGGTAACCACTGACCCAAAAGCTGATGTCTCCATTTTTCAACTGGTAGCCGCCGTATCCAGGACACTCCTCAAAATCCGACGTATCCCCCAGCAGTGCCTCCGGGGTAGCCAATCCGTAAGGCAAATCGCTGGAAGCGTTGAATTCATTTAGCGCAGCCCGGCTCACAGGATGCAAATGCTTCCACCACCCAAACGTTGCAAGCAGTACGGTCAGCAGCACAGCAGCAAATATGACCAGTTTCTTTTTCATTTTCCTCACCTCATTGGTTTAGACGTTGGTGATGGAAAAATGTTCTGAAATATGAAAAAACGTCCGTAAGGACGGTTTTTTCAATAACTCTCCCGGCCGGTGAGAAAGCGCCAGGCTTCGACATATTTTGTCGGGGAGCGCGGGACGGCGCTGCCGATGTCAAAATAGCTGTCCTCCGTGATGAGCAGCAGGGACTGCCGGCTCACATAGTCCAGCTTCTGGATATCCCCCATGGCCCAGACCAAGTCCGTGCCCGGCCAGTGCAGTTCGACGCGGTCATAGTAGAGTTCTAACACACCCTCGTCTGTGACTGTGCGCTTGGTATCCCTCTCTACCCTGCGGATGATTTGCCGGCCGTCCCGGAAAATGGGGTCCGTAAAATTTTTGGAAAAGCAGGACACATAGTCCCGCAGCGCTTGCTTTTGCCAGACATCCCAGTCCCGGATGTTGTCATAGACAATACCGGCGCCGCAGTCGTGGAAGAAACCATCTGCTTCCATTTTCAGCTTATAGCCGCAGTCACAAAACAGATAGTCCCCCATACTGTGGAGTGTTTCCACCTTGCCGCATTTGGGGCACAGATAAAGAATAATCTCACAGTGCTCTGCCAGATTTTCTCCCACATAGGACTGCGTGGCCTTTCGCTGCTCGTCATAGACGTTCACATACAAGTCCCGGCAAATGGCTTCGTAAACTTGCTCTTCCGTCATTTCCCGCAGTTCCTCCCGGCTGTATTCCCGGACAACGCCGCCGTACAGTGGGCCTTTCCGGTGCCGGACCGCCCACCGGGGAGAGCGGAGATACCCGCCGTACATCCGGTACGTGATGACGGCACAGTCCGCGTCCTTAATGAGTTTTGCCGTGTTGGGTGAGATATACCGGGATTCGCCGTTGAGAGACGTGCCGCCCTCAGCATGAAGGCCGACAGGCACACCGTGTGCCAAGGTCTCCCGAATATCCCGGGTCAGTTCCTCCGAAGGCCGGTCCCGGTGCTTTACAATGGGCGTACCGAACAGCTGCACTAATTTACCGAACAATCCCTGGCGCACCACGTGGTCACTGGCCACATAGCGGATATACCGCCGCAGGTGGACCATTTCATAGTCTGGGTCCAGGATATCGCTGTGGTTGGCAATGAGAAGAAAGGTCTTGTGCTTCGGCTTGTAGGGCTCATAATGATAGTGCCTTATCTTCACCACCGGCAGGCCGATGACGGTCAAAATCACGCTCATGCCGACTTTGTTGCGCCAGAAGTGGGGGCGGGGATCATAGGACCGCATCAGCGGAATTCCTCCATCGCTTCCTCTTCCAGTACATGGAATGCCACCTTGCCCACTAACGTGCGGGGTAATTCATCCCGGAAGATGATCTCCTTGGGCTTAGCGTAGCCGGCCAAATAGAGCTTGCAATGCTCAATGATACGCTCCTTTTCCAGTTCCGACGGGCGCACACCTTTTTTCAGCACCACATAAGCGCGAATGCGCTGCATTTTATGCTCATCCGGCACGCCGATGACGCAGCTGTAATCGATATCTGGGAAGTTGTCCAGCACATTTTCCACCTGAGAGGGATAGACATTATACCCGGAGGTAATGATCATCCGTTTTTGCCGCTGACAGAAGTACACATACCCCTCCTCGTCCATGGTGCCCAGGTCTCCGGTGAACAACCAGGTCTTACCATCCATACCACGCTTTAGGGTCTGTGCCGTTTCTTCCGGATGATTCAGATAGCCCAGCATCAAAGTGGGGCCAGTCAAAATAATCTCGCCCATTTCCCCTGTCGGCTTCTCTTGAAAGGTTCCGGGCTCTACGATTCGGTATTCCATATCCCGCAAAGGCAGACCAATACTCCCCTCCTTGTATGTATCCACCGGAGTCAGACAGCTTGCAGTGACACATTCTGTCAAGCCATAGCCTTCACGAATCTGTACTTTGCCGTTATGGTCTTTCAAAAATGTATCGAAGCGATGCTTTAATTCCGTAGGCAGGGTATCTCCGCCGCAATAGACGCCGTCCAGACAGCTCAAATCTGCGTTTTTCAACCGGTCCGACTTCAACAATGAGTCGTAAATCGTCGGTACTCCGGCAATGAAGTTCGGCCGGCGCTTGACCACCAGCTTCGCGTAAGAATCATTGGTAAACTGCGGCACCAGCACACACTCCGCACCGTTTTCCAAAATCGTGTGAATCCCTATCCCCAGGCCAAAACCATGGAACAAGGGCATGACAGACAGAAATTTCAGACCGGGGACAAAGTCCACACCAGCAACCTCCCGGATCTGCATTCCAAGGGCATTGAAATTGAAATCCGAGAGCATGATCCCTTTGGGTGTTCCACTGGTTCCTCCGGAGTACAGGAGGACCGACGGCTTTGTGGGGTCATAAATCATATCAGGCAGAACAGCCACTTCGTTTCCTTTTTTCAGAAAATCCGTCCATAGGATGCTGTCCGGCGCATTTGGAAACTTTGCCACTTCTCTGCCCTTCTTGAGATAAAACGCCAGCGCCTTATGGCGCTGAAGCTCCGACTGAAGCCGGGCTGTAAGAATCACTGTATTCCGACGTCTGGCTTCCGCCCGGGCCAAGACAACTTTTTCATAAAAGAGGTCCAGAGTCAAAATCATTTTACTGTCGGAATCATTCAGATAGTAAGTAATCTCCTTCTGGGATGACATGGGGTGCACCATGTTTGCCACCGCGCCAATGCGGTTGAGCGCATACAGCAGGATGATCGCCTGAGGGGCGTTCGGCATACAAATCGTTACCGTGTCACCCCGGCCAATCCCAACGGCCACCAGACCTTTTGCAGCTTGATCGATTTTTTCCATCAGTTGTCGATATGTAGTGGTTTTCCCCATGAAGTCGTAAGCCGGCTCATCCGGGTACCGCCGGGCAGATTCTGCTACGGCGCCGTACATTGTGGTCTCCGGGTACGGCAAGACCCGGGGAAGTTTTTCCTGTGAGGTCATATCAGTTCCTTCTTTCCATGAAAAACGCACGGGCACGGATGGACCGAGCCCGTGTCGGATGCTATGTATCTATTAAGATTCGGCAGCCTCTGTTTCTGCCACGACATCGGCAAAGTCATCTTGTTCCAGACTGGTCTCATCCAGCATATCCATGTCGTCTACATGATCTTCGCCCATAATAAACTCATAAAAATCGTCCATGTACCGCTTGTACATCAATGCGCCTGCCGCAAAAGACACCGCGGCAACAACGCCCGCACCAATCAAAATTTTCTTTCCCAACTTCTCCATGTTAAAATACCTCCCAAATTGATTCATCGTCAGCAGATACACAAAAAGCCCGGAGACCGGGCCTTTCGTGTAAAGAAAAAAGAGAAAAGAGAGAGTGAGTTATCATGTTATTGACTTCTGTTTCCAATGGTATGATACCCAATATTTACTGCAAAAGTATGAAGTGAATTTGAATTTATTGTGAATTTATGCAGTATATTCGACAAATCTCCCTTATTTTCTCTAAAAACAGGATCGATTTCTTAAAATTTTATCTTTACAGTGGCCTTATCCAGCAGCTCCACCGGCTGATAAGACAGCTTGGAGGTGCGCAAGCCTAAGTCCCCGGAATCATCCTCCCGATTGATGTACCGGACTTCCCCTCCGGTATGCGCGTTTGCAAATTCCCGAACGATCATCTGGTATGCTCCAAAATAATCCCGCCGGGCTTTTTCGATATGAACAAACAGTGTGTCTCCAATGACCTCTCCCATGGCCATAGCCACAATGCGGCCGTCTACCCGGAGAATATCTCCGAAAAAGCCATATACATCTAAATGCGCAAAAACTTCGCCCAATATTTCCTCCTCGGCAACATAGGTTGAAGATTCTTTTTCCCGGAGATGCTCAATCTCCATACAAAAATTCTGCGCTTCTGAAAGGTTGTCCAGTGTAATTGGTTCAAAGCTCCAGTTTTCATAGCTTTTCAGAAATTTGTTTACATGATTGCGCTGGCCGGAAAGTTTTTTCCCGGCAAATGTACGGTGCTTCTCTGCCTCATACAGATAATCGCTCCAAGTACGGTTGAAGTCCACTGACAGGACTTGAAAATTCCGTTCATAATAGGGTAGCTCCCGCTTGGTCACCGCACAGAATGCAGGCTGTGCTCCAATTTCCACACAATATTCCCGCAGCAAGCCGAATCCTCGGTCAATATCACCGTAGGGAGTGAGAAACGCAATATTATCCGCATTGCGCCGCACTTTGAACAGCAGCACCGTATCATCTATATAAATCTGGGTCTCAAAATATTTCCGCCACATAAACGCACCGCCGATGGTGGCATCGCAGGAGCGGGACGCATATGCCTGGAAAAATTTTTGGACAGACGGGATGTCGGCTAAGGTCAGTTCTCGAAAGTGTATCAAATCTCTATTTCGCTCCTTTACTGAATGAGGGCTGCGAATTCTTCTTCTGTAAGAACAGGGATGCCCAGTTCGTTCGCTTTTGTCAGTTTACTGCCGGCATTTTCGCCTGCCACCACATAGGTCGTTTTTTTGGAAACTGAACCGGAAGCCCTACCGCCGAATTGCTCAATTACTGCGGCAGCCTCTTCTCTGGTAAATCGTTCCAAGGTTCCGGTAAGCACAAATGTCATTCCCTGGAATCGATGGTCTACAATTTCCTCCGTACTGTTCATGGATACGCCTGCTTCCCGAAGCAGCCGAATCTGGTGCTGCGACTGCGGCTGGTCCAGCCATTGGCGGATGAAGCCCGCCGTCACCGGTCCGATATCCGGCACGGCAGTAAGCTCCTCCACTGTCGCGGCCATGAGCTGATCCATATTTTCAAAATAGCCGGCTATAGTTTTTGATGCCTTAGTTCCTACCTGCCGAATCCCAAAACCGCACAGTACCCGGGCCAGCCCTTGGGATTTGCTGTTTTCAATGGAGCGCATCAAATTTTCTGCGCTTTTCTTACCCATGCGCTCCAGCCCAGCTACACTCTGCGGTTCCAAATAGTACAATTCCGCCGGGCTCTTCACCAAACCGCTTTCAATCAGACTTTGACACAACGCGATGCCCAGTCCGTCGATATCCATCGCCTCCCGAGAGGCAAAGTGGGCAATATTGCGCAGCAGCTGGGCCGGACATTCCAATCCGGTGCAACGCATGGCAACGCCATCCTCATCCCGGACAATGGGGCTGCCGCATTCCGGGCAGGCTTCCGGCAGATGGAACGGCACCGTCCCCTCCGGCCGCTTAGCTTGGTTCACAGACAGCACCTCCGGAATAATCTCTCCGGCTTTCTGTACCAGGACCGTATCACCGATGCGGATATCCAGCCTATCAATGAAGTCCTGATTGTGCAAGGTCGCATTGGTCACAGTCGTGCCGGCCAGGCGGACCGGCTCAATGACGGCCTTGGGTGTCAGCACGCCGGTACGGCCCACTTGCACTACAATATCCACCACCCGGCTCTCCTTCTTTTCCGGCGGATATTTATATGCCACAGCCCATCGGGGTGCCTTGGCGGTGCTTCCAAGCTCCCGGCGCTGGACAAGGCTGTTGATCTTAATGACTGCTCCATCCATATCATAGGGCAGTTCTTCCCGATGGTCGCCCAAATATTCGATTTGCCGCAGGCAATCTTCAATATTATCGTATACCATGTGGGGCACTACATCGAAGCCCATAGACCGCATGGCTTCCAGTGTCTCTCCATGGGTCTCATAAGCATCAGACGCAGTTTGGATATTAAACAGGACAATATCCAGCTTCCGCTCGGCGGCTACCTTGGGGTCCTGCTGACGCACGGAGCCTGCGGCAGCATTCCGCGGATTGGCAAACAGCGCTTCCCCACTGATTTCCCTCCGGGCATTCAGTTCGTTGAACACCTCTTTGGACATGTATACTTCTCCCCGCACCACCAAGTGCTCCGGAGCGTTTTTCAACGCTTTGGGCAGATTCCGCACCGTACGGAGGTTTTCCGTCACATCTTCTCCCACCATTCCATTGCCGCGGGTAGCACCTTGGGCAAATACTCCGTTCTCATAAGTCAGTGACATGGACAGGCCATCGATCTTAGGCTCCACGCTAAACTGGAAGGGACCTGCCAGCAGATCCTTCATCCGTGCCGCAAAGTCCCGAACCTCGTCAAAGGAAAACACGTCATTGAGACTTTCCAAAGGTACTTCATGGGTCACGGACGCAAAGCTGCTCATCACGGTCCCGCCCACATGCTGGGTAGGAGAATCCGGAGTAACCAGTTCCGGATGCGCCTTCTCCAACGCTTTGAGCCGGCGCATCATGGCATCATATTCAAAATCCGAAATCGCCGGGGCATCCAAGTCGTAATACAGTCGGTTGTTTTTTTCAATCTCCCGCCGAAGTTCTTCTATCTCCTGTTTGTAATCCATATAAGTCGTTCTCCGTTGTGTTCACATACATATTCGGCACATTGCCAACAATCACTGTTTCGGCAATAATCACTTCTCTGACGACCTGCGAACTGATCCGCCCCCAGGGGACCAGAACATCAATATCTACAACCACGCGCAAGACAAGACGGTGCTCTGTCTGATTGATCCCCGCTGCCTGCATCTGACTTTGGAACTCTATATGGGCAGAGGTCAGCATGATCATTTCAATTTCCAGATTCGGGCCTTTGCTTAAAAGCAGACTGGAGCCGGCCAGATTGCCCATGGGAATATGGATCGGAATGGCCTCCCGGTCCAGCTTTGCCACTTCATACAGCAGCTGGGAAGAAAACGCATTCACCCGGGACATGTTGGTATCCAGAGAGACAATATTTCCTGCCTGATCTTTATCCTGCGTAACGAAATAATCGTATCCATAATCACCGGACCGCAGGATATCAATCACCGCTTCGTTTATGGTACCTACAACGATATCTTCCGCATCGGACATTGCCATAGCACTGGACAAGTCTCGCACGTACACCACGACCCGCACCAGAGACCAAAGTAAGCCCGCCGCAAGCAAGAGTGCAACGCACCGGCGAACGGTCTTTTTAGATGGTTTGGGAATAGGAACCGATTTTCGCCGGTGTCTCATTCGTCGATGCTTTACTGGCATAGGATCACCTCTATGCCAAATATATGCGCAGTTATTTGTCCAACATTTCAGAAGCTGCCAGCAAAATGCCGAGTTTTCCCGATTCGTAGGTCAATCCGCCCTGGACATAGGCAATATATGGCTCCCGCATCGGTCCATCCGCTGACAGTTCAATGGATGAGCCCTGGATAAATGCGCCCGCCGCCATGATGACTTCGCACTCATAGCCGGGCATCTGCCATGGCTCTGGTGCTACGAAAGAATCCACCGGAGAACCGGATTGGATACCCCTGCAGAATTTGCACAGGTTCTCCGGGGTGCGGAGTTTCACCATCTGCACGATATCGTCCCGGGGGGCCATAGGGGCAGGGTAGGTTTCATAGCCCAGATTCGTAAACAACGCAGCGCAGAACACCGCTGTTTTCAATGCCTGTGCCACTGTGTGGGGAGCCAGAAACAGGCCTTGGAACAACAGACGATTATTTCCCAAAGAAGCGCCGCACTCTCCGCCGATACCGGGTGTGGTAAGCCGATTGGCTGCCCGCTCAATCAGGTCTTGCCGCCCTGCCAAATATCCTCCCATGGGAGCAATGCCGCCGCCGGGGTTCTTGATGAGCGACCCGGCAATCAGATCCGCGCCCACATGGGTAGGTTCCCGTGTTTCGGTAAACTCTCCGTAACAATTGTCCACCACCACAATGGTATTCGGTGAAGTTTCCTTCACACATTTCACGATTTTCCCAATTTCGTCAATAGACAATGCCTTCCGTTCCTCATAGCCTCGGGAGCGCTGAATGAGAATTGCAGCAGGTTTTATCTCCTTCACCCGCCGGACGATAGCAGTATAATCCGGCGCACCATCTTTCAGGTCTACTTCATCATAGCCGATGCCGTAAAATTTCAAGCTGCCATATTCGTTCCCGGAGATGCCTATGACGGTACGCATGGTATCATAAGGCGCTCCCGTGACGGACAGAAGGGTATCCCCCGGACGCAGCGCCGCGAACAGGGCTGCAGAAATGGCATGTGTTCCATTCACAAAACCGATGCGAACCAAGGCGGATTCACTGCCGAACACTTGGGCGTATACCTTATCCAGCACTTCCCTTCCCATATCGTCATATCCATAACCGGTGGTTCCGGCAAAACAGCCCTCCGTCACCCTCTGATCCTGAAAGGCTGCCATGACCCGCAGGGTGTTTTCCTGTGCGACAGAGTCAATTTCCGCAAAGCGTTCCTGCAAACCGGCTTCCACTTTTCCGGCCCGGTCCCATAATTCCGGACTGATGTCTGTTACTTTCAATCTCTATTTCTCCTGTGCGTATTCTTCCATAAATAATTCTGTCAGACGGCAGACAGCTGTAAAATCAGTCACACAGCCAGTACTGGCTGGGGAATGGATATTCCGCAGCGGTGCGGCGATGCCCACCACGGGAATGCCGCTCAGACTGCGCTGAATGACGGAAGCATCCGTCCCCCCTGCAATCATTTGTTTTGTCTGCCAAGGGATGCTGTGCCTTTCTGCCAAACTGATGAGCATTTGCCGTAAACCACGGTCATACAGTGTGCCTCGATCCATGAAGGGCAATACCGCTCCGGCACCCATTTTACAGATGGTCTTATGCCCCGGTACCCCAGGCAGATCCGATGCCGTAGTACCCTCTACCACCAGCGCCGCATCCGGGCAGATGTGGTACACTGCCGTAGAAGCACCTCTTGTCCCCACTTCTTCTTGGACAGTAAATACAAACCAGGTATCACAAGGAGGCTGATGTTCCAGAAGCTTAAGCAAAACCGCGCAGCCCAAACGGTCATCAATGGCTTTGGCGCAGAGCAATCCACCCATTCGGGTACATGTGGGTTCAAATGTGCCCACATCCCCCAGAGCAATCATCGTTTCCGCTTCTTCCCGGGTTTTCGCGCCGATATCGATAGACATCTCATGTACAGCAGGAACATTTTTGTCCCCCCTAGACAAGTGATGGGCCTTGATGCCGATGATGCCGGGAATAGTATCATCTCCAATGAATACAGACTTTCCGATGACTACACGGCGATCAATCCCGCCTACAAAGTCGAATTTCAGATACCCTTCCGCTGTAATACCAGTGATGATGACACCCACCTCGTCCATATGGGCGCAGAGCATCAGCGTTTTATCATGTTTTTTGCCGGACCGAAAGACCATAAGATTGCCCATGGGATCGGTTTCGATTTTATCTGCATAGGGCAAAGCTTGTTCCATCAGATAGTCCCGTACCGCATCCTCCCAGCCGGAGACCCCAGGGAGAGCGCAGAGGGCCAACAAGGTTTCAATCATGCCCACACCTCCCCGAGTTTCCGCACGAAAGCAGTCGCCAATCGGACCGTGGCATCCACGTCCACAAGGTCGATGACCTCGCCCGGTGTATGCATATACCGCAGCGGGAGCGACAGCATCCCAGTCGCCACACCGCCCCGGGCAATTTGAATCGGCCACGCATTGGTGCCGCTGCTTCCGGACATGACTTCCAGTTGGTAGGGGATATTTTCCTCTTTAGCAATTTGAATCAGCGCATCGCTGATTCTTCGGGTCATGTTTGGTCCCACACCGATGGCCGGGCCGCCGCTAAGATCCATCAGGTCAATGCTTTGGGCATCCGGGGTTTTAGCGTGGGTCACATCCAGCACCAGCGCCATATCCGGCTCAATGCCGTATACACCAGCAGACGCACCGCGCATCCCCAATTCCTCCTGGGTACTGAACATGCAGTAAATGTCTACATCCGACGCGTCATTTTGAACCGCTTCCAAGGTTTGAAGGATAATTTCCACACAGGCCCGGTCATCAAAGCATTTTCCGGCAAGTCTGCCGTTTTGCAACCGAATCAGCCGGGTATCGTACACTGCCACAGCGCCCAGCGGAACATTGGCCTCTGCTTCTTCTTGCGTCATGCCGATGTCGATGACCAAATCATCCATGGGGACCGCCTGTTCCATGTCCTCGGCTTTCAGCGCGTGGGGCGGCATGGTGTCAATAACGCCGAACAGAGGTTCCCCTGTCAGTACCCGCACCCTTGTCGCGGGCAGGACCCGGGCATCAATTCCGCCCAAGGGAGCAAAACGCAGAAATCCGTTTTCAATACCAGTCACAATAAATCCCACTTCGTCCATGTGTGCATCCAGCAGAAGTTTGTACCTCTTGGGCGCCGTACCGCACCGCAGGGCGACGAGATTGCCCATGGCGTCGGTGCGCACTTCGTCGCACAAAGGCTTGAGCTGTTCTATCAAAAATGCCCGGACGCTGTCTTCACTGCCGGAGGGGCCGCTCAATGCGGACAGCGTCTCCAGTCTCGTTTGTGCCTTCATATTATGTCAACCCCATTACAATCTCACGGAACAAATCGCCCCGCTGGGCAAAGTTCTTAAAAAAGTCGAAGGAGGAACAGGCGGGACTTAACAGCACCGTGTCCCCCGCTTCCGCAAAGCGGCTGGCCTCCAAGACGTTTTCCCGCCAGTCTGCGTTAACAAACATGTGAAAATCCGGAGTATAGTACTGGGAATTCCGAACGGCGGCGGAAATCGCATCCGCGGTCTCGCCGCAGATGAACAGAGCCTTGCACCGCTGGCAGATCTCCTCGCCCAACTCGTCGAAGGGCACGTGCTTGTCGTGGCCGCCCACAATGAGAATCAGGCGATCCGTGGGCTTGAACGACCGCAGCCCGGCAATCGCTCTTGTTGGGCTGGACGCGATGGAGTCGTTGATGTATTTCACTCCGTGGAGCTCCCGGATCAGTTCCAAGCGATGCGCCACCCCGACAAAGGTCCGGGCCACACCGCGGAAGGTTTCGTCATCCACCATGCCGCTCACAGCACACAGCGCCGCCATATAATTTTCCACGTTGTGCATGCCGGGAATCTTGATCTCGTCAATGGCAATCACTTCGCGGGCCGCACTGCCGTCTGTAAACCATATTTTCCCGTTTTCATAAAATGCTCCGCGGGTCACGGGCCCTTTGCGCGAAAAACGGTAGACTTCAGAGGGCGCTTCGCTGCCAAAGGCATTTGTAATATCGTTATCCGCGTTCACCACCAGCCGGCAGGCCCCGTCCTGATGGAGATAGACAGATTTCTTCGCGTTTTGGTAATCTTCATAGTCCGGGTGCACATCCAGATGGTTTGGCGACACATTGGTGATGACCGCCACATCCGGCTTACAGTACATGCTGTGCAGTTGGAAGGAAGACAACTCCAAAACGCAGATGTCATCTTTCGTCATTTGTGGAACATCACATAGCAGCGGATGTCCGATGTTGCCGCCCAAGTGAACGGTTTTGTCGGCTGCTCTCAGCAGTTCCGCAATCACGGTGCTGGTCGTTGTCTTTCCGTCAGATCCGGTAATGGCAATGGTCTTGCAGGGACAAAGCTTGAAGAACACTTCCATCTCGCTGGTGATCTCCACGCCTTTATCAGATGCCCGTTTCAAAAACGGGTTCAGCGGCAGCAGACCGGGGGTACGGAAAATCAGGTCAAATCCGTCCAGGCCTTCCAAATAGGCAGTGCCGAGATGCAGCTTCGCACCTTGATGCACAAGGGTCTCTCCCTGCTCGCCCATTTCCACTTGGGTACGCTTGTCGCACACCGTCACGTCGTGTCCGGCACAGCAAAGTGCTTCAATTAAAGGCAGATTGCTCACGCCGGCACCAATCACACAAATGCGCTTATTTTTCAGGCTCTCGATATATTCATGAAATTCCATAATTTGTCACCTCGCAACACTTTATTATATCCTGTCAGCCGGAAAATTACAACTATTTGTTGACTATTCGGGCAAAAGTGTGTAGAATGATTCGGCAAGTGCGCCGGATGGTCGCGGGCATAAGGCGAAAGCCTGTGCGTGAGGAAAGTCCGGGCTCCATAGGGCAAGGATAACGGGTAACACCCGCCAGGGGTGACCCTCGGACAAGTGCAACAGAAATAAACCGCTGCCGGCGGCTGCCGGCAGTAAGGGTGGAAAGGTGCGGTAAGAGCGCACCCGGTCCCATGGTAACATGGGGGCGCTGTAAACTCTATCCGGAGCAACACCGTGGGAGAACACAAGGCCGGCCCGGCCGTTCTCAGGAGGTGGCTGGAGTGCGTTAGCAATGGCGCGCGTAGATTGATGACCGTCTAAGACAGAACCCGGCTTACAGACGCGCTTGCACTTTTGGGGCATCGAAAGATGCCCCAAAAATTTTAATCACGCTCCGCTCGTGCGCCCTGCAGGCACACTCGCCCCGTGAGAAGTATTTTTTACCCGGCAAAGCTATGCGAAAAATGATTGGGGTTTCTTTGTACCTGCGGCACAAATTCTGTGAAACAAAAACATGTTGAGCTTCTCGATGCGGCAAATGCAGCAAAAATAGCAAAACGGACCTACTCATAGTGTAGGTCCGTTTTACTTACTCGTCCGGGTTTTCCCAGTTGTGCCAGACGTTCTGGACATCGTCGTTGTCCTCGAACATTTCCAGCATTTTGGTCAGGTTTTTGCGGTCGCCTTCGCCGTCTACGGTGACGTAGGTCTGGGGGACCATCTCCACCTGGGCGGACACGAACTTATAGCCCGCTTTCTCCAGCGCGTCGAACACCTGCTGGAAGGCATCTGGGTCGGTGGTGACCTCGAACACGGGGCCATCCTTTTCCACGTCATCCGCGCCGGCTTCCAGCGCGTCCATCATAACGGCGTCCTCTTCCAGCTCCTCGTCCTCATCGTCAATGACAATGACACCCTTGCGGTCAAAAGACCAGGATACACAGCCAGTGGCACCCATGTTTCCGCCGTATTTATCAAAATAATGCCGCACATCGCCAGCGGTGCGGTTACGGTTGTCGGTCATGGTCTCCACGATGATGGCCACGCCGCAGGGGCCATAGCCCTCGTAGGTCATGGACTCATAGTTATCCGTATTGCCCGCACCCAGCGCCTTGTCGATGGTGCGCTTGATATTGTCGTTAGGCATGTTGGCCGCCTTGGCCTTGGCAATGACCTGGGCCAGCGCGGAGTTATTGGCCGGGTCGCCTGAGCCCCCCTGCTTTACTGCCACGATGATCTCACGGGCAATCTTGGTAAATGCCTGTGCACGCTTCGCGTCCGCCGCGCCTTTGGTTTTTTGTATATTATGCCATTTGGAATGTCCTGACATGACACTACCCCTCTCTGAAATTTGCCATAATATTGTAGCACAGGCTCGTCCGCCTTGCAAGAGGGTAAGCGTAAAAAGCCGTGGATTTTTCCAAATCCACGGCTTTTAATCCCGTTTAAAACCGCTCTCTCGGCACAAACAGCACACTGCCTTGGGGGACTGTATCGTCCTCCAATTCATTGATTTGGCGGATGAGGTCGACTGTGGACCCATATTTCCTTGCCAGTTCCCAGAGTGAGCCACCGCCGCGGACCACCGTAAGGGACGGCCGGTCCTGAACACAGGGATGCTCCTCATCCAAATGGATGGCACAAACCGTTTCCAACTCGCAGACCGTTTCCGTGCGCAAATCCGCTTCTACCGCAAACCGGATCTCCACGCCGTTTCCCGACGGAATCGCATACACATCCGTGCAGCGCACCACGTCTGCTGACAGAATAGATGGGGCCTCGCCGTCTCCTTGGAAATTTACTTCCATACGACGGCTGACACAGTCATCCACGCCGTTTTCATAGGCCACACAAAGCTCCACATCCACACGAACATTCACGGTATCCCCGCTGACGGTTACCTTCCCCATTGTGCAAGTGGCAAAGCGCACTTGGGATACAGCGGATTTGCAGGGAATGGTATCCCGTACAGTCTCCCGCTGGGTGCTGGCTCTGCTTTGCGCAACAACATTTATGGGGCTGTATTCCACATCACAGGCGCAACGGTTGCTGAACGCATCTGAAACAAATTCAATCTCATGCTGCGCCATAACCGCCACTTGGCATACTCCATGCAGTTCCACGGAGAGTGTGGGTCCGTTTTCTCCGGAGATGACCTCATAATACATCCCCGTCGGCATCAGGGAAACTCTGGCATCGGGAGTAATATCCTCGCTGTCTGTCTCCACGATTTGAGAAAAAACTGTACCAAAGCTGGCAGTTTCAATGCCGGTTTCCGTTGCATACAGCACTTCGGACAACACGGTTCCCTTGACGATCAGCTTGTTGGCAATCGTCTTGACATCTTCCACCCGGAACTGCACGTTTTTCCGCACCACTTCCCCACCTGCCGCAGAGGACGGAAGTGCATACTCATCCGCTACAACGAAGGTGCGCTCGCACACCGCCGCTACGGTGGAGAATTTTGCCGTTGTGCAGTGAAGCTGCGTTAAACTGCCGACAGATCCAGATTCTCCCTTGCAGTAGGATGCCTCTCCTCTGATAAAACACGTCAGTTCTGTGACAACTTCTGCTTTCACCAGAATTTTTCGGGGATTCAAAAGCCTGGCTTCCACGCCACACACCCGCATGGTCCCTACCGGAATACACTCTTGTGTGATTTCCGGAGAATCAAAAGATGCTGTGCAGGGCAGGCTCACGCTCAAGGCCCGCAGGCCTGATTCTCCATCCGGAATGTATAATACGGAGACCTGGATTTCCCCCTGCATGGTAACATTGCCGTCTGTAGCCTCTTTGCTGCGCAAAAGGACACACGCTCCCGTGTTGGCAATCATGCCGATATCCGGCATCCGGTCCGGAACGACGGTCTCACCGGTCTCTTCCGCCGCGCAGACGGATGTGTATCCTTTTTTGTAGCACGCTATGGTATTGGTTTGAAGCGTTGTGTCCATAACTGTCCTCCTATTGGTATGAATCTGTTACAGACTATTCCGTTCCCTGCGTCAATATGTCTGCTCCCTCATTTTTTCAGAAATCTGCTGATGAAATTCCCCAGGAACGCCGGGAGCTTGATAACGCAAACTTTCATAATATGTTCCTCCTATCTGCAATGATTGTACCAAAATCCAAGAGAAATGAGCAGGACTGCCAAGGCAAACCACCAGAAGCCTACCGGCAGGACCATAGCCAATAAAATGACTACGCCTGCGGTGATCGCCAGCAGGCCAATGCCTCTGCTCTTTCTGCTACGCCGTCCTCGCATAGACCAACCGCCTTCCGACTGGGCGATGAAGATATTACCCATCACCTTAAACGTATTCAATTCATGATACGCATAGGACAATAAAATCGTGCCACCCCGGAAAAATTTTTCCAAGGCGGCACAATTTTTCGTTCAGAGTTCCCATTCTTTATACTTGGACGCATCCTCATACATCATTTGATAGGATCGGTAGCGTTTGGGATGTATCTTCCCGGATTCCAAAGCACGGCACACGGCACAGCCCGGTTCTTTCAGGTGAGCACAGTCGTTGAACCGGCACTCCCCCAGATACGGAGCAAATTCCGGGAAATCATACTGCAGGTCGCCGCAGAGAATCGGCTCTGCCGCTTCCATATCAAAGCTGGCAAACCCCGGTGTATCAATCAGATAGGTTCCATGACCCAAATCAAACAGTTCTACGTGGCGGGTAGTATGCCGTCCGCGCCCCAGCTTCTCACTTACCGACCCAACTCTCAGAGAAAATTGAGGGTTCAGCACGTTGAGTATACTGCTCTTCCCGACACCGGAATCCCCGGTAAACGCACAAATCTTTCCTGAGACTGCGGTGCGCAGTTCTTTTGCACCTTCTCCCGTTTCGGCACTGGTACAAATGACCGGGAAGCCCGTATTCCTATAAATCTCCGGAATCCGGTCTGTTCGCCGTTCATCCACTTTATTGACACAAATGATCACCTCGCAGTGGTTATGCACAGCAGTGACAGACAGTCGATCCACCAAGTAGGTGTCCGTCACCGGGATAGCGTCAGAGGTCATACAAATCAGCGCATCGATATTGGCCACGGCTGGACGGACAAACGCATTTTTCCTAGGCAGGACCTGCTCAATCCGGCCTTTCCCTGTGGAATCAATATGAAACTCTACACGGTCTCCCACCAGGGGAGAATGTCCCTTATGGCGCAATTTCCCGCTTCCCTTGCATTCCGTAACGGTACTATCACACCGCACATAATAAAAGCCGCTCAAGGCTTTTATGATCAATCCTTCTGGCATGGGTCATCCTTCCTGAGGAGTAGGTGTCGGGTCCGGCACAGGCGTCTGCGTCGGCTCCGGAGACGGCGTTTCTTCCGGCTCATTGGAGCCCTTGGAAATCTGCAAATATACTTTCGTTCCCTCTTCCACGTTATCGCCCACGCTGATATTCTGCCAAACCACCAGGCCTTCATCCCATTCCTCGTTGAACACATAACTGGGTGGACCATAAGACAGCTTCATGGAAGAAATCGCCGAACGGGCTTGCGCCTCTGTCATGCCGATCAGGTTTTTCATGGAAACGGTTTTCACTTCCGGACCAGAGCTGTAGGTAATATACACCGTAGACCCCGTGGCAAGGCTCTCTCCCGCAGCCGGGTTGGTACGGATGACATACTCCGCCGTCACTTCATTGGAGGCTTCCGGCACAACTTCCACTTCAAAGCCCATCTGGCTCAAGGTCAGCTTTGCTTCCTGATATTTCATCGTAGATACATCCGGGATCTGCTGTGTCATGCCCCCCACGCTGATGAAGAGTTCCATGTTGATCTTGCCATTGTCCGCTACCAGACTTTTTCCCGCTTCCGGTGCCTGTCTGATGATCTGACCTTCCGGTACCTCCAGGGAATTATTGTCCACGGTCACCGTAAATTTATAGCGGTCCGCATATTCTGACTGGACCACCTTATAGTCCTGGCCTACGAAGTCATCCACAATCACGCGTTCCGCGTCTTTGAACAGGTCTGCGATCCAGAAATTCCACAAGAAAATAAACAGCGCAATGATGACCAACAGCACACCGCACACACCGGACAGAATACTGACTCTTCTGGAACGTTCCCTGCGGCGCTTGTACTTCTCTTCCTCCACATCGTTGGGGGTGATTGCCCGAAAATTGGAGGTGTCATCCTGAAAAATAGTTTCAATGGCCAGCATCTTCTGCCGGAAAGCCTCCAGATCCCGCATCAGATCTACAGCAGAATTATACCGCTTATCAATATCAGCGCTCATGGCCTTCAGCGTAATACGTTCCAATTCTTCCGGAATATCCGGCTTGAGTTCCTTAGGGGGGGGACATTCCCCGGCAATATGCTTGATGGCTACTTCCTGGGGTGTATCACCGTCATAGGGCAATACACCAGTGAGCATCTCGTACATTACCACGCCGAGAGAATACACATCACTGCGGGCATCCGCAGGATAGCCCTTCGCCTGTTCCGGGGCAATATAGTGTACAGAGCCTACAGCCTGTCCTTCCGCTTCCCGCTTTCTGTTTTCCAGAGATGCAATACCGAAATCTGCCACCTTAATGTTGGCGTCCTTCAAAATCATCACATTTTGGGGCTTGATGTCCCGGTGGATGATCCCCTTACTGTGAGCATGGGACAAAGCTCTTGCGATCTGGGCGGAAAAATGCAGAGATTCCTTCCAGCTCAAAGCGCCGCGCCGCTGGATATACTGCTTGAGCGTGATCCCCTCGATCAGTTCCATCACGATATAATCCGCCATAGGGGAACTGCTCACGTCATATACCGCCACAATATTGGGATGGGATAGCTTGGCAATGGCCTGGGACTCATTGGTAAAGTCCGCATGAAGCTCTGGATCCTGTGCTACTTCGTCCCGCAGCACCTTCACCGCCACATAGCGGTTGAGTCTTGTATCCAAGGCCTTATAGATCACTGCCATACCGCCGATGCCGATCACTTCCAGCATCTGGTACCGGTCATCCAACATCATATTTAAAAGTTTACCATTCTCCATGGAGCGCCTCCATTCAAAAGGTTCTATCGTTGTCATCTTGAAAGCACGACAGCCGTCACATTGTCACTGGCTCCGCGCTCCAGCACCATGTCTACCAACTGTCGGCTGAACTCCTCCGGCAGCTTATACTGCTGGGAGGTTTTGAAAATTTCCTCATCAGTCAGGAAATTTGTCAGGCCATCGGAACACAGGAGAATCCGTTCCCCTTTCGCCATTTTCTGCGTGAAAATATCACATTCTACCGTTTCATCCACCCCCAGCGCCCGCATGATAGAATTCTTTTTCGGGTGCCGTTTTGCTTGTTCCGGGGTGAGGATCCCTTTATCAATCAGTGTTTGCACATAGGAATGATCTTTTGTGATCTGCACAATACGCTTACGGCTGATATGGTAAGCCCGGCTGTCTCCCACGTTGGCAATCACGGCCTGATTCCCAATCATAGATGCCGCGACCAGCGTGGTCCCCATACCGGTATAGTCCGTGCTGAAACAAGAATAGGAATATACGATATCATTTGCCTTCTTGCAGGCATTTACCATGTGCCGCTTCAAATCCGGGTTCCTGGCACGGGAGGCCATGATACGGTCTACAAAATAAGAGATGAAAATTTTAGACGCAAGGGTACTGGCGATACTGCCGGCATTTTCACCGCCCATACCGTCACACACCACAGCCGCCAAGCACTCCCTGCTTTCAATGCGTTCGATCGCAAAGCTGTCCTGGTTTTCGGCCCGTACCTTTCCTCTGTCCGTTACGCCAAAGCTCTTCATCTTTATTTCCCCATATGCTGTCTATTTCTCTGCCAGCTTTTTTCGAAGCTGGCCACAAGAAGCGTCAATATCGCCGCCCAGCCTTCGCCGGACAGTCGCATTCACATCCGCTCCCTGCAAAATCTTTTGGAACGCTTTCATGTTTTCCGGTCTGGACGGTTCAAATTTGCTTTCTTCCACATGATTCAAAGGAATCAAATTTACATGGGCACCCACGCGCCGCGCATGCTTTGCAAGAAGTTTTGCATGGTAGGGCGTATCATTTACTCCATCGATCATAGCATATTCAAAAGAAATGCGCCGTCCGGTCTCGGCAAAATACCGCTCACATGCACAGATGAGTTCCTCCACACC
Organism: uncultured Clostridia bacterium; assembly: GCA_947644595.1. Classification (GTDB taxonomy): domain Bacteria; phylum Bacillota; class Clostridia; order Oscillospirales; family Oscillospiraceae; genus HGM13010. The sequence continues at coordinate 40,344 of CANSAE010000001.1, read as the reverse complement.
CCGGCCGCGATTGGCGGGCATAATTTTGGAACGCGTCTCATCATCCGGCGCGTGCAGGGATACTGACAATGTCAATTGTAAATGATAAGCGGCCAGTTTGTCAAATTTTTCTGTAATTCCGCAGGTAGAAAGGGAGATATGCCTCATCCCGATGTTCAGTCCTTTGGGATGATTCACCAGTCGCAGAAAGCGCATCACATTGTCAAAATTATCCAGCGGCTCTCCGATGCCCATGAGCACAATATGTCCAATCGGAAGCCCGGATTCCATTTGAGAACACAGCACTTCACACAGCATTTCTGATGGCGTAAGGCTCCGGACAAGTCCGCCGATGGTGGACGCACAGAAGGCGCAGCCCTGGCGGCACCCCACTTGGGAGGAGATGCAGACCGTATTGCCGTACTGATACTGCATGACGACAGTTTCCACCGCATTGCCATCTGGAAGCTGCCAAAGATATTTAATGGTGCCGTCTTCCCGGGACACCTGTTTTTGAATACAAGTCAACGTCGGAATGAAATATTCCTGATTAAGTTTTTGCCGCAGTCCTTTTGGAAGATTGGTCATCTCATCAAAGGAGGCCACGCCCCGGGTCAGCCAGTCAAACACCTGGCCGGCTCGGTATTTGGGTTCTCCCATTTGCTGAAACGCCTCTTCCAATTCCTCCGGGAGCATGGATCTGATGTCAGTCATGTTGCTTCCTCAATTTACAGATAAAAAATCCGTCCGTTCCATGAATATGGGGCCAGAGGGTCACCATTCCGGTATTTACAGGACCTGTCACCGGTGTTCCAAAGGGTTCCGGGAAGAATTCCGGGTGCTTGACAAGAAATGTCTGTACCGTCTCTTCGTTTTCCCCTTTCCGGATGGTGCAGGTACTGTACAGCAATACTCCTCCGGGCTTAACACAAGGGGCCAATCCCGATAAAATATCCCGCTGGATACCCGGCAGCCGGTCCAGTTCTTCCGGTTGCTTCCGGCGGATCTCCGGCTTTCTGCGGATCACGCCCAGTCCCGAACAGGGGACATCCGCAATGACAAGATCGGCAATGCCCCGCAGATCCTCATCAGGCTTTCTGGCATCCATTTCCCGTGTCTCAATGATCAATATTCCCAATCGCTTTGCGTTTTCTTTGATAAGACGCAGCTTTTTCTGATGGATATCGCAGGAAATGATTCGGCCCCGGTTTCTCATCATAATAGCACTGGCCACGCTTTTTCCGCCGGGAGCGGCACAAGCATCCAGCACGGTCATTTCTGGCTTTGCATCCCCCACCATTGCTGCTAAACGCGCCGCCATATCCTGAATATAAAACCGGCCTTGCTGGAATGCCTCCGTTTCCGCAAGGCCTGCTGCACTTTCCAGTTGTATACAGTCCGGAAGCAACGTGGGGATCCCCGTTAAGCCATCCCCGGGGCGCAGGGGATTTTCGTGGGCAAATACCGGTGCCTGGGCATTGTTGGCCGATAAGAAGCCTTCCGTAAAGTCATATCCATGCGCGGCAGCACATTCCTCCACCAGCCAAAGGGGGTGACTGTGCCGGACGGCCAGATACTGAGGGGTGCCCTTTCCAGGAATTTCCGGCAGGTTTTCCCTCCGCTCCGCGATTCGCCGCAAAACAGCATTTACCAGCCCCGCGGCTTTCCCATTCGCCTGACGTTTACAGAGTTTCACACCCTCATCTACCGCTGCAAAGGGTGGGACCTTATCTAAAAATAAAATCTGATACGCGGAAAGCCGCAGAATGTCAAGCACCTTCGGCTCCAATTTTTGCACAGGTATCGTGCAAAAAGTGTCGATATAGAAATCTAAGTATTCCGTATTTTGTAAAACGCCCATGGAAATTCTGGCACACAGCGCCGCATCTTTTGTATCCAGGGCACTTTTTTGAAGTTCCGCATGAATGGCATCCTCACTCCAGGAACCGTTTTTCCGGCAGCGGGTCAGGATGCGGAGAGCTGTTTGTCTGGGAGTATCTGCCATATCAATTCACCTGGATGGGATGCCCCAAAAGATATTCTGAGGCCTTCATCCGTTTTTTGCCGGGCGCCTGCAATTCCGTGATACACACCGTTTCACCGGCTGCACACGCAATTTCAATGCCTTGTTTCCCTGCAGAAACGATGTCTCCCGGTGTGCAGTCCGTATACGTCTCAGTATAGAGAGCAGCATGAATTTTGCAGTCAGTCCCATCGATCACAGTGGTCGCCACCGGCCAAGTCTGCAGTCCGCAGATCTGCTTGATCACTGCTCTGGCAGGCTTGTTCCAGTCAATGGGGCATTCGGATTTTTCAAGAGGCGGGGCATATGTTGCCTGTGTGTGGTCCTGGGGCGTACGAGGTGCTATGCCCGCTTCGATGTCCCGCAGGGTCTTGATCAGAAGATCCGCACCCATAACAGACAGACGGTCAAACAGTTCGGCAGAGGTCTCATATTCGCCGATTTCCGTCTCTGATTGATAAATCACGTCCCCCGCGTCCATTTCCTCTGACAGATACATCGTTGACACGCCGGTCACCGTGTTTCCGTTGAGAACGGCCCGCTGAATCGGTGCGCTGCCCCGAAGTTTCGGAAGCAAAGAACCATGAACATTGACTGCACCATACTGGGGTAATTCCAGAATTTCTGGCGGTAGGATCCGGCCATACGCCACCACGACCAAAATTTCCGGCCGCAGTTCTTTCAGCAGGTCCGCTGCCATACCGTCCCGCAGCTTTTCCGGCTGATAGACCGGCAGACCGTGGGCCAGAGCCACCGCTTTGGTTTCGCAGGGCGCCAGCTTCATACCACGGCCTTTGGGCTTGTCCGGCTGTGTAAATACGCCCACTATTTCAAAGCCTTCTTGAATCAACTTTTCCAGAGAGACCGCCGCAAAGTCCGGCGTTCCCATAAAAACAATGCGCATTATGCTTCTTCCCCGATCTCGTCAGCGTATTCCATCATTTCTTCCTGGGTAAGCATTCGCTCCGCCCGTTCCGGATATAAAACGCCATCCAAATGGTCCAGCTCATGGCAAAAGCACCGAGCGGTAAGCCCCTCTCCGGTGTATTCAAAGGGGTTGCCGTTCCGGTCCTGGGCCCGGACAGTGACCACCATAGGCCGGGTAACGATCCCGCACTCCCCGGGCAGGCTCAGACAACCTTCTTCTCCGGTCTGCTCTCCTTCCGATGCAATGATCTCCGGATTTATCAATTCCAGGAAAAGGTCCTCCTCGTCCTCGGCGTGATTGGTCTCAATGACCAGCACTGCCCGGCGCAGCACACCTACCTGCGGTGCCGCCAAGCCCACTCCGTCAGCTTGGATCAGGGTCTCCCGCATATCGTCCAGCAGTTCATGGAGCCGGGGGCCAAATTCCGTGTAGGGCCGGCATAGTTTATTCAGTGCGGGTTCTCCTACCGTCAGGATATTTCTAAGTGCCATATTGATTCTCCTTTAGTCCATCGGATTCGCGTCTGCGAATACCGACACGCCTTTGAATTCTTTTCGGGTATTATAGTCGCACAAAATATCTGCAACTGTCTGCCGGAGACACTTGCTCTCTTGTCCGAGAAGCGTCACTCTATATCGAAACCGGTTATTCATTCGGACGACCGCATAAGGAGCCGGACCGATTACAGTGACAGACGGGTCTCCGTGGAACTGCCTTTGCAGGACGTTTCTGATATCCGCCGCGCAGCGCAAGGTGATAGATTCATTGCTTCCTGCTGCGGTAATCACCGTCATCTCCGTAAACGGCGGATTATTCTGTATCCGCCGCATTTCCAGCTCACCATGATAAAACGCCTCATAGTCCTGACCGGCAGCCTGACGAATGATCTCATTGTCCGGCGTAAACGTCTGGATCACGGCGCGGCCTGCTTTCTCTCCGCGGCCGCAGCGCCCCACCACCTGTGTAATCAGGGAGAAGGTCCGCTCTCCGGACCGGAAATTACCGGTATATAAACTCTGATCGGCGGATAAAACACCTACCAGCGTAACATTTTCAAAATCAAGTCCTTTGGTGACCATCTGGGTGCCGATCATAATAGGGATTTTCTCTTCCCGAAAGCGCCGCAGTAAAATCTCATGGGAGCCAGCAGGTGCTACAGTATCTGTATCCATGCGCAGGATATCCGTTCCGGGAAATAGCGCTCTCAGTTCTTCTTCGATTTTCTGTGTTCCCGCACCGGTGAATTTCAAGATACCGCCGCATTCCGGACACCACTTGTCCACCGCCTGCGTATGTCCGCAATAATGGCACATAAGCCGCTGGTTTGCGCTGTGATAGGTCATGTTCGCGCTGCAATTGGGACATTGGTACGTATAGCCGCATTCTCCGCAGGTAATCAATTTACTGGCGCCGCGGCGGTTGAGAAACAAAATGCTCTGCTCTCCCCGGTCCAGATTCGCCTGTAATTCTTTCCGCAGAAAGCTGCTGATTTCCCCACCGTTTCCCCGGCGAAGTTCCCGCTTCATATCCACCACGGAGACCGGTGGCAGCGCTTTGGCATTATATCGTCCCGGCAAAGTAAAAAAGCTGTACTTTCCCATTTCCGCTGCATAGCGGCTCTCCAAACAGGGTGTGGCCGAGCCAAGCAAAAGCAATGCCTTATGCTGGACACACAAAAACTTTGCCACATCTCTGGCATGATACCGGGGCGCGTTTTCCGACTTATAGGTATCCTCCTGCTCTTCGTCCAAAATGATGATACCCAGATTTTCCACGGGCGCAAACACGGCACTTCTCGTACCGATGACCACATGGGCTTTCCCGCTTTTGATCCGTTTCCATTCATCGTATCGCTCTGTGATGGATAGAGATGAGTGTAAAACGGCAATTTCTTCCCCAAAATGAGAGGAAAATGCCTGGAGCATTTGCGGCGTTAGTGCGATCTCCGGCACCAAAAGAACGGAGGTTTTCCCCTGACGAAGCATCTCGCTGATCAGATGGATATAAACCGTTGTTTTTCCGCTGCCAGTAACGCCGAACAAAAGCGCACAGTGTGCTTCTCCGGCATTCGCAAGGGCCAGCAGGCCATGATAAGCTGTGTGCTGTGCGTCTGTAAGTGCCGGCAGTTTCCGTAATTCTCCGTCATAGGTCACCTTATGGCGATAGATCTCTTCCTGCTCTATGAGAACGAATCCAGCCTTTTCCAGGGCCCGGATTGGCTGGATCGTGCAGCCTGTAAAGTATTTGATCTCCTCCGCCGACACACGGCCGACACTTGCTACCAGTTCCAAAACAGCAGATTGGGCCGGTGCACGGCGCTTCTTTCGCACTGCTTCCGCCACAGCATCTTCCGCAGGGACGGCCAGTATCACGAAGTCCCGCATTTTATCCCCCGCCTTGCGCTTTTCCCGGGAATCCATTTGAATCACACCGTGCTTCAGCAGCGCAGACAAAGCATTTCCGGGGTCTTTATCACAAAACGCGCGTTCGATCACACTACGGTCACACATTCCACCGTTGGCAAACAGAATATCCAGCACGCAGGCCTGCTGTTTTGAGCGGCCGGCAGCAGCATATGACAAATCGCGGTCATAACCGGGGGACAACGTCACCCGGGAGCTGATCTCGTACCACAGTCCCGCCGGTAAAATCGCCTTTACCGCATCATACACGGTGCAATAAAACCGGCTGCGCATCCACAGGGCTAATTTCAACTGTCCCGGTGTCAATACGGGCAACTGATCCAGTATGGATGCAATGGGCTTTAATTGCCCGTATTCGCTCGTTTCAGCCAGGGAAAGGACAACTCCTTCACACTTTCGATTGCCTCTGGAAAACGGCACAATAACGCGCACACCCGGCTTCACAGCGTCTGCAAATTCGGGCGGCACGTTATAGTCATAAGGGCGGTCGGTCCAGTAAGTTGCGGCGGAAACCGCGATCTTTGCAACACGGTTCTCCAACTGCCGCGCCTCCCCTCCTGTTTTTCTCTGTTTGTTTTACTTCATCACCAGTTTGCCGGTATAGATTTCGTCAATGGCCAGGGATACCGTTTTTTCGTCAATAGCAATTCCGGATTCCTCGGCCTCGTCAGAAATTTCTCTGGCCCGGCGGGCTACCATATTTACCAGCAGATAGCGGCTGCCAACCTTGTCCATCAGGTCGCCCATGGGGGGATATAACATCATAATCATTCTACCTCTTTCAAAATATTCTTCCTGTCATCATACGTACAGTGCGCCGCAGTAATGATTGCATCCAGCTCTCTTGCCGCGGTCTCCACATTATCATTGATGACGATATAACGATAAAAATCGGCGTGGTATTCTTCTCTCGCCCGTTTCAGGCGGCCCAGAATCGCATCTTCACTTTCCGTTCCTCTGGCCCGGAGCCGACGCTCCAGTTCCAAAAGGCTGGGAGGCATGAGGAACACCGGAATGGCTTCTGGCGCCCGTTCCATGACCTGACGTGCCCCCTGCACTTCAATATCCAGGATCACATTCATTCCGGACTCCAGTTTCTGCGCCACATAGTCCCGTGGAGTCCCATAGCAATTGCCCACATATTCCGCATGCTCCAACAGCGCATTTTCTCGTACCATCTCGTCAAAGCGTTCCCGGGTAACGAAGAAATAATTCACGCCGTCCACTTCTCCCGGACGGGGCGCACGAGTCGTAGCGGATACGGAAAAGCACACATCGTCCCGCATGGTCATCAGTCTCGCCACCACGGTGCTCTTCCCCGCACCGGATGGACCGGAAAGCACCAGCAGTTTTCCTTTAGGCATTGTTTTTCTCCCCTTTATGCATCGCTTCTCCAATAGTTTCCGGAGGCTGTGCAGATAAGACAATATGTCCGCTGTCCATCACCAGTACCGCCTGGGTTTTCCGGCCAAAAGACGCATCAATCAGCAAGCCCTTTTCTCTCATGTCCTGAACCATCCGTTTGATGGGGGCGGAGTCCGGGCTCACAACCGCCACGATTCTCTCCTGCGCCACAATGCCGCCAAATCCGATGTTCACAAATCTCAATCCGGCAGCCTCCTATTCTACATTCTGAATCTGTTCCCGAATTTTCTCAATCTCCGCCTTGATATCCACAACCACATGAGCGATCTCGGAATTCTGGCACTTGGAGCCGATCGTATTGGTTTCCCGGTTCATTTCCTGGACCAAAAAGTCCAGCTTTCGCCCTATGGGAACATCGGTTTCAATCATTTCCCGCATTTGGGAGATATGGCTGCGCAGGCGGACCGTTTCTTCATCCACTGCCACTTTATCCGCAAAAATGGCCGCTTCCATCAAAATCCGGGATTCCTCAATGCCGGTAGTATCCAGCACTTCCCGCATTTTTTGTTCCAGCCGCGCCCGATAATCCGCTACAGTTTTCGGAGAAGCTTCTTCCACGACGCCTACCATCGCTTCAATAGACGTAATGCGGGCAATGATATCCTCCCGCAGCTTGTCCCCTTCCCGTTGGCGCATGGTGTCATATTCCGTCAGCGCCTGTTCCAGTACCCGGCCGATCGCCGCAGCCACCGCTTCCTGATCCGCTTCCTGTTTCTCCACTGTAAGCACATCGTTAAACCGACATACATTCATGGCGGTGGCATCGTCTGTCAGTCCATAGGCCTCTGCAACACCGCGGATGGCCGCAAGATAGCCCCGCAAAAGCGGCTCATTCACCTTTACCACTATATCATCGGTCTGCGATGAGTCAATGGTAACAAACACATCCACCTTTCCCCGGGTAACATGCCGCTGGACAGCAGATTTTACGGTTTCCTCCGCAAACAGATACGCCCTGGGCATCCGCACAGAAGTATCCAAGAACCGGTTATTCACACTCTTAAGTTCAATGCTCAGTTCCAAGCCCTCCGCAGTACCTTTGGCACCGCCATAGCCGGTCATACTTTTCATTGTGTTCGCTTCCTTTAATCGTTGACTTTATAGCTAACAATCTCGAATTCAATCTGCTTTTTCTTTGCTCGCCTGCGTTGAACCACCGTCACGATGGCCAAGCATACGAAAAACGCACCAAAGCTTATGGCAATCCCTGTTTTTTCCGGAATGCCCTGAATTGCCGCCAAGGCGTAGGCTATCAGCAGCACCGCCAGCGGAACGATATAAATCAGGAACGCTGCGCCGATGATATCACTGGATTTTGTCTTGATGACTACCCGTTCCCCTTCCTTTGCTCCCAGGGTGTTTTTGGCATAGGTCCGAATCTCACTGGCATATTTGCACACGCCGCAAGACCCGCAATTATCGCCGCAGGCAGTCGCACGTTCTACCAATACTTCTGCAAGGCCGTTACTAAGCGCCTTGGTCACGATCGCGTCTTGTACCATTGCTGTTTTCCTTTCATTTGCTTGTCAAGTTCACCGTCACACTGTATTCGCCCACAGCTCCGGCGCCGGTTACTCCATCAATATAGATTTTTACCGGGACCGTCACATAGCCCGTCATTGTGCCATAGTTTGTCAAATCCGCAATGACACGGATGTCCTCTGCTGAAATTTTATCCATTGTCATCTGCGTCGCACGAACTGTGACCGGCAGGGTCTTGTTTACAATGCTTGCCTGACTGCTATCCGCACAATTGATATACCGTAAATCCGTTACTTCAAAGTCCTGGGTTACCAAATCTTTGAACCGCACAGTCACTTTTACTTCCGTCTCTCCTGTCACGCACTGGATTCCTTCATCCAATTCAATCGGGAACGTGATCTCAAAATCCTCCGCATACTCCGCCAAGTCGATAGCGCCAACGTTCAACCGGTTCATCGCCGCCAGTTCTTCCACAGTACCGGACAGTGTCACGCGTTTGGGTCTGATATCAATATCACAGTCCCAGGAATGGGCACCGCCGCCATTGATAATGTCCACTGCCACATCCAGCTCCTTGAGCATACTCACCGGAACAGTGACATTGACGACATCTACATCTGCGGTCACGTGGGTGCTCTCCACCTCCTCGCCGTCTGCATTTACGAAGATATACGGCCGGTCCTCCTGAATGGAGGCGCTCAAGTCCTGACCGTTGATGGCTACCTGGGCATAGGCGATTTGTGCCAGTTCTTCACTGGTGCCGGAAACCTTGATGAACGCAGGTGAAAAGCTCATATCATCACTTTCCACCACATAGCCTTCTGCTGCGCCGCCGGTAAAGCTGCCGCGTACTTCCACCAGTTTGGTCGCTCTTTCCACCACATTGAATGTGATAACTTCCGGATGCCGCTCAATGGTGAAATCCGAGTCGTCCACCCCGGAAGGGAATTTGATTTTATAGCTGAGATGCCAAGTGCTGGCTTGGCTGATTTCATTCACATCAATCTCAACCTTCAAGTCTGAGGCATTAAATTTCGTCATTTCCCTGCGGGACCCCGTAATCGTCGCGCTGATGGAGGTATAATCCTGATTTCCGATGATCAGCCCACGCTCTTCCAGCCGCTCCTCGTTCACAAAGTACACAGGGATCCCCCGGTACGTATCCGTAGTGGTCGTTGCCTCCACGTTGGTCACATAAACCCACAGTACGACGGCAATCAGCAGAGAGATAACCAGTGAAAAGTATTTGCTGTTATAAAATTCTTTAATTTGATTCATCTTCATTGTGGTTCTTCCTCTTAAGATTGCTCAGGATTGTCGCCAATTTATCCGTTGGCTTTTGGATCGCGTCCTCATTCTGAAGCAGTTCTGAACGCAAAATCGCCTCAAAGGTCGGCAAGTCCAGATGCCGTTTCATCATGCCGTTAATCGCCACGGAAATGGCTCCCGTCTCCTCAGAGACGACTGCCACAACTGCGTCGCTGTGCTCGCTGATGCCAATGGCCGCCCGGTGGCGCATTCCCAAGTCATGACTGAGGTTATTATTATTCGACAAAGGCAGCATACAACCGGCTGCGGCCACCCGTCCATCCCGAATAATGACTGCTCCATCATGCAGCGGTGCCGGCTCAAAGAATATGTTCCGCAACAGCTCGCTGGTGACATCCGCATCCAAAATCGTGCCGGTGTTCATATGTTCACTCAAGTTCGTATCCCGTTCAAACACGATCAGTGCTCCGGTTTTGGACGATGACATCGCATCATAAGCCAGCACTGTTTGGGTGATCGTATTATCCGTGGAAATCGTGGATGCTCCGGAGGAGGAAAACAGGCCCGTGATTTTTCCGCTACCAAGGCGTTCCAAAATCCGGCGCAGCTCCGGCTGAAAAATGATCACTACCGCAATCAGTCCTAATTGGAACGCCTCCCGGATGAAGAAGCGGATCATGGTCAGCTTCAGCAATTCTGCCAACAGCATCGTTACGACCAACACAAAAATACCTTTTGCCAACCGGGACGAATGCGTTTTCCGGATGATCTCCATCACCTTATAGACCACAAAGGTCACAATCAGAATGTCCAGGATATCCGAAAATCCAATCAAATGTATGCTATTGTAAACTCGGCCTAAAACCTCGTTGATATGTTCCATAGTGCTTGTCCCCTGGAAATCACTGTTCTTGCCATGCGCGTGTCCATTCTACAGGATACGCGCATGGCACACTAATATAGCATAGTATTATACTACAAATCCCTCGAAATTGCAAACTCATTTTCGGTCGATCAGAAGTTTTTTTACACACGCCTTTGTAATTTCTGCCGCCTGGTTTATTTCCTCCTCCGTATTAAACGGAGAAATGCTGAATCGAACTGTGCCAGTATGTGTTGTGCCCGCCGTCTGGTGGGCACATGGCGCACAGTGCAGCCCTGATCGGACGGCAACGCCCGCTGCGCCAAGACATTCAGCCAACGCCTCACAGCCGACAAGCTCATGGCGCACAGACAGCACGCCGCCCTGGACCGCTTCATTCTCAGCCAGAAACACTTCCATGCCGGAGATTTTGCGTAAGTTCTCTGCCAAGCGGCGCATCAATACTGCTTCGTGTCTGCCGATTTCTTTTGGCCTCCGCTCCCGAACATATCGGATCCCTTCCCGAAGTCCCGCAATGCCGGAAATGTTATGAGTCCCCGCTTCCATGCGGTCCGGAAGATAATCCGGCATATCCGGGTTTTTACTGTCGGACCCGGTACCACCGGCCATAAAAGGCATACCTTGCTGCGCGCACAGCAGCAGCCCCGTTCCCTGCGGTCCCAGGAGTCCCTTATGTCCAGGCATCGCTATAAATGCAGCTGCCAGTGCCTTCCAGTCAATATCCATATTGCCGGCCCCCTGCGCCGCATCAATAATCAGCGGGACACCGTTTTTTTGACAAAGCTCCGCAATATCGTCAATCGGTGTGATATAACCGAACACATTGGACATCACGGTGCATACCGCAGCTTTTGCACCCGGCAGCGCCGCCGCAAAGGCTGCTTCCATTTCAGCGGGACAAAACAACGGAGAGGAAGCTACCGTTACATTTGCTCCGCGCAGACGCAACGGCCGCATCACAGAATTATGTTCATAGCCGGAGACTACTACTTTATCACCAGGCCGAACAAGGCTATTGATGGCAATATTTAAAGCATGGGTAGCGTTAAAGGTAAATACAACATTTTCCGGCGCGTCCATCCGGAATAATTCCGCGGCATCACACCGGCAGTCCAGTGCCAGGTCCGCAGCCAGCATCGCCGGTTCATGGCCGCCCCGGCCCGGACTCGCCATCGTCCGCATGGCCCGCTCAACCGCTTCATACACTGCCGGCGGCTTTTGGAAACTGGTAGCCGCAGAGTCCAGATAAATCATACCCGCACCTCTCTCAAAGTGCCGTCCGTTTCATAGATATATGTTTTTCCCGTGGGTAATCCAGCCCTTTGAATGGCCGCCATGGCAATATCCAGCTTCCCAGCCGGGACCCGTACCCCATAAGTGCATCCGCCGCCAGTGACCTCCTGCGGCGCTTTTACTACCGTCCCTGACCCTCCTGCCCGCTCAACGGCTCTTTGGGCCCGCTGGGCATAGGTCAGGGAGCGGCATAAAATCAGATAATGCTGCATAGTAAAATGACCCCTTCCGCATTGGTTACAAAACATACTATGCGGATAGGGTCATTTTGTTTTCTCAAAGCGTTTCCAATAACGCCACAGCATGAGCAGCGATTCCTTCACCGGCCCCGGTAAATCCCAGCTTTTCCTCGGTAGTCGCCTTGACACTTACCTGGGATACGTCAAGCTCCATGGCACGGGCAAGATTTTGACGCATCTGCTCCCGGTAGGGCGACAACTTGGGTGCCTGGGCCAGAATGGTCGCATCAATATTCCCGACCCGGTAGCCTTTGTCGCGGAGTATACACGCCACAACCTGCAAAAGCGCAAGACTGTCTGCGCCCTCGTATTGGGGATCGTTATCCGGAAACAGCTGTCCGATATCTCCCAGCGCTGCGGCGCCAAGAATGGCGTCCATCACAGCGTGGGTCAAAACATCCGCGTCGGAATGGCCCAACAGGCCTGTTTCATAAGGGATCTCCACCCCGCCTAAAATGAGTTTCCGACCGAAAACCATACGATGTACGTCATAGCCATGGCCAATCCTCATCTGCGCACCCCTCTCGCCGCGAGGAGCGCCTCTGTCAAAGACAGGTCCTCCGGTGTGGTGATCTTGATATTCTCATAGCTCCCGTCAATAAGATATACCGGATGACCTAAGGCCTCCACCGCCGAGCAATCATCCGTGACAGTCAGCTTTTCCCGCAACGCTTTGGTCAAAGCACTCTTGATGATATCCGCTTCAAACACCTGGGGTGTCTGAACCGCAAACATGGTGCTCCTGTCCGGTGTCCCGGTGACTACGCCGTTTTCTGCGATTTTGATGGTGTCCTTCACCGGAACGGCAACAGTCACGGCTCGGTAAGTCTTTGCCGCTTCCACCGCAGACATGATAAGTTCCGGCGTCACCAGCGGGCGCACACCGTCAGAAATCGCGATAAGCTTGCTGTGCCGGTCCGCCTGAAACACGCCCGCCGCCGAAGATTCCAGCCGCGTTGCGCCGCCCAGCAGGATTTTCGTTGCTTTGGCAATCCCGTATTCCTTGCACAAATCCGCCACCGGGACAATCTTATCTTCCCGGGTCACCACAATGATCTCGCTGACCGCACGGCACTGCTCAAACTGCATCAGCGTCCGCGCCAGCACCGGGATGCCCGCCAGAGGTAAAAACAACTTATCCGCACCCATACGGGTAGATTCCCCCGCCGCTACGATCACGGCCGTGCAGCTGGGTTTTCTCTCTTTAAATTTATCGATCATGGTGAAAATGGACATATGGCTTCCTCTTTTCTCAGAAATCCAGTGTGGCGAAATAGTCCTCCGGCGTCTCCGCCCGGCGAATCATTCGGGCCGTCCCGTCCGGCTGCAAAAGCACCTCAGCGCTGCGGAGCTTCCCATTGTAATTATAGCCCATGGCGTGGCCGTGGGCCCCGGTGTCGTGAATGATAAGGAAATCACCCTTGTCTATCTTCGGCAGCATTCGGTTGATGGCAAACTTGTCGTTATTCTCGCAGAGGCTGCCTACGATATCATACATATGGTCGCAGATCTCCGCTTCCTTGCCTGCCACGGTGATATGGTGATATGCGCCGTACATGGCCGGGCGCATCAGGTCACAGGCACAGGCATCTACTCCTATGTATTCTTTGTGGGTATGTTTCTCATGGATAGCCTTTGTCACCAGACAGCCATACGGTCCCAGCATAAACCGACCCATTTCCGTACACAGCTTCACTTCCATACCGGCAGGAATCAAAACTTCCTTGTAGGCCCGCTGCACACCAGCACCGATCTTTGCGATGTCCGCCGGTTCCTGATCCGGGCGGTACGGAATGCCCACGCCGCCGGAAAGGTTGATGAAGGTCACAGGCAGCCCCGTATCCTTTTGGATCTCCACCGCCAGGCTGAACAGCTGCCGGGCCAGCGTCGGGTAATAATCGTTGGTGGTGGTGTTGGAAGCCAGGAAGGCGTGGATGCCCATTTCTTTGGCGCCACGCTCCTTCAAAAGCTTCGCCGCCTGCATGATCTGGGCCTTCGTCATGCCGTATTTGGCCTCGCCCGGAGTATCCATGATCGTGTTGGAAATTTCAAAGTTTCCGCCAGGATTATAACGACAGCTGATTTTTTCAGGGATATGGCCGATGGCATCCAAAAGAGCCTGGATGTGTGTAATATCATCCAGATTGATGATTGCGCCCAACTTTTCCGCCAACTGAAAATCCTGCTTGGGCGTATCGTTAGAGGAAAACATAATGTCCTCGCCGCGGATATCTACGCGGTCGCAGAGCATCAGTTCCGTAAGTGAGGAGCAGTCCATACCGCAGCCCTCTTCATGCAGGATCTTCATGATGCTGGGATTGGGGGTCGCTTTGACCGCGAAGTATTCTTTAAAGCCCTTGTTCCAGGCAAATGCGGCATTGACTTTTCGGGCGTTTTCCCGAATCGCCTGTTCATCATAGAGATGAAACGGCGTAGGGATCGTCTGGTCAATGGCCCGGAGCTGTTCCAGCGTTACAAAGGTCGTTTTCTTCATATTCTTCTGCCTCCCGTAGATTGCTGCTTTCCATCATAACCGTTCCGTCCCGGCTTGTCAAAGGCTTTGTGGTCCTGCGACAAAAAACTGTGGAAACCACTTCCATATTATGGTATACTACAGACAAGTATTGTAGAAACCGCACAGGATGTCAGATGGGAGATTACTTATGGATCAGTACGCACTTTCAGAGAAATATGTAGACAAGCAGCAGCTGTATCGCTTCAACGAAGGAAACGCATCCGATGCTTATGACCTGTTTGGATGCCATTGGATCGAAGATGCGCGGTGCTGGCGTTTTGTCCTATGGGCGCCGCACGCGAAAAATGTGGCCGTTATCGGGGATTTCAACGGCTGGAACGGTCAGGATATGGTAAAGCTGGACTGCGGTGTTTGGGCGGCTTTTATTTCTGAGGCTTATCCCGGGAACGTATATAAATACCGCATTGAGACCTGGGACGGACGTTTTCTGGAAAAGGCTGATCCGTTTGCCTTCCACTGTGAGACGGGGCCCCTGACCGGGTCTAAGGTATGGCCTATGGACAAGCTTCCTTGGCACGATGAAAAATTCCTAAAACAGCGCAATCAGACAGATCCTTTTGCCTCGCCCATGTCGATTTATGAAGTGCACATCGCTTCCTGGAAGACTCGGTGGGACGGCGGACAGGTCAATTACCGGGAAGTGGCGGACCTGCTGGCAGAATACTGTACGGACATGGGGTATACCCATGTGGAGCTGCTGCCCATCACCGAATTTCCTTATGACCCGTCCTGGGGGTATCAGGTAACAGGATACTTTGCCCCCTCAAGTAAATACGGCACACCGGAGGATTTCGCTTATTTCGTGGATACCCTCCATAAAGCGGGGATCGGCATCATCATCGACTGGGTCCCGGCCCACTTCCCCAAGGATGCCCATGGGCTGGCCAAATTTGACGGGCAGCCGCTGTTTGAGTCTGACGATCCCGTTATGTCTGAACGTCCGGATTGGGGGACTTTGACCTTCGACTATACCAAAGGCGCTGTGCGCAGCTTTTTGATGTCCTCCGCCGCTTGGTTCTTTGACCGCTACCATGTGGACGGCATCCGGGTGGATGCCGTTGCCTCAATGCTCTATCTGGACTTCGGACGGGAGCCGGGGCAATGGGTGCCAAACTGGGATGGAGGCAACTGGGACCACAACGCCATCTATTTTATCCGCCGCTTGAATGAGGAACTCCACCGCCGCTTCCCCCATTGTCTGGTGATCGCGGAGGAGTCCACCGCGTTTCCCAAGCTCACGGAGCCCGTCGCTCTCGGCGGGTTGGGTTTCGACTTCAAATGGAACATGGGCTTTATGCACGATACGCTGAAATATATGGCGCTGGACCCCATCTACCGCAAGTATCATCACGACCAAATCAAGTTTTCCATGTGCTACGCCTTCTCAGAGAAATATGTCCTTCCCTATTCTCACGACGAGGTAGTTTACGGCAAAGGCTCCATGATGGGGAAAATGGCGGGAGATTATTATCAAAAGTTCCATTCCCTGCGGACCTTGTGGGGCTTTATGTACGCCCATCCAGGGAAAAAGCTCATGTTTATGGGCTGCGAAATCGGCCAATTCGATGAGTGGAATTTCCGGGATCAGATTCAATGGAAGCTGTTGGAATATCCCATGCACAGCGGAATGCAAAACTATGTACGGCATTTGAATCGATTCTATCGGAACACTCCCGCCTTATATGAGCAGGACCAGTCCTGGGATGGCTTCACCTGGCTCAATGATATGGACTACAACCGCTCCTGTCTCGCGTTTATGCGGACCGCCAGAGACGGAAAAAAGACTGTGGCTGTATGCAACTTCACCCCTGTGCAGATAGATTTCTTCCAATTGGGCCTGCCCGGACCGGGTACTTTGACAGAAGTCCTCAACAGCGATGATGAGCGCTTCGGCGGTCTGGGCATCCATAACGCCGCTGCCTG
Source organism: uncultured Clostridia bacterium (assembly GCA_947644595.1). Taxonomy (GTDB): domain Bacteria; phylum Bacillota; class Clostridia; order Oscillospirales; family Oscillospiraceae; genus HGM13010. The sequence continues at coordinate 23,941 of CANSAE010000001.1, read as the reverse complement.
CATCGCTTATGAGGAGCCCTTCTGCGGGCAGCCCTGGTCTGCCCGGGTAACTGTTCCGCCCATGTCTTGCGTATACTTCAATTTTGAGCCTTCAAAAGCTCCGGTCAAGGAAAAAACAGCTTCCGGAAAAGTATCCAAGGCAAAAAAAGCGGAAAATCCTGTCAAAAAGGAAAAAGCGGAAAAAAAGGAGACTTCCCATGAATCAAAAACAAAAAAATCTCATGAATGAGCTTGGCCGCAATAAACTGCCGGATATCCTGATCGCAGCGTCTGAATGCGCCCCGCTGTCCAAAACCGGCGGTCTGGCGGATGTGGCCGGAGCGCTTCCCAAATCTCTGGCCAAGCTGGGCTTTGATGTGCGGGTCATCACCCCCTTCCACCGCTGTGCAAAAAATATTTATGCCTCACAGGCAGAGCATCTGTGTGAGTTTTCCATAAGTCTTGGGTGGCGGCAGCAATATGTGGGGATTGAAAAGCTGATCATTGACGGTGTCACTTTCTATTTGGTAGACAATGAATATTATTTCGGCTCCGACAAGATTTACTGGGGCGGAGACGGAGAGATTGAGCAATACGCCTATTTCTCCCGGGCCGTGCTGGAGGCGATTCCCCGACTGGATTTTCAGCCGGAGATCCTACACTGCAATGATTGGCAGACGGCTATTATGCCGGTGCTTATCAAAACACAATATCAAGGTTCTCCCCAGGGAGGATTGCGAACCTTGCTGACCCTGCACAACATGCACTTTCAGGGCTGCTGTGATTTCGGTCTGCTTGCAAGCCTGCTGGGCCTGGATAGCGGATATATGGGCACCGGCTGTCTGGAATATTACGGCCGGGCAAACCAAATGAAAGGCGGACTGATTTTTGCAGATAAAATCAACACCGTCAGTCCCACCTATGCGAACGAAATCCTCACAGAGTCGGAGGGCGAAGGCCTGCACGGTGTACTGGCGGAACACTCCTATAAACTCTCCGGCATCATCAACGGATTGGATTACAAGGTTTTCAATCCCTGGACAGACCCCAATCTTCCCACGCATTATTCCGCAAAAAAGCGTTCCGGCAAGGCGAAATGCAAGCAGGCCCTCTGTCAGCGCCTTGGGCTGGATATTACCCCTGAAACGCCCATCATCGCCATGGTCACACGTATGACCGGCCAAAAGGGCTTCAATCTGGTACAGCAGGCAATGGGAGAAATCGTAAATATGGGCGCGGCGTTTGTGCTGCTCGGCACCGGCGAGGAAGGCTATGAGCAATTCATGCGTCAGGCAGAATATGCACACAGAGGGCGGGTTGTCGCCTATATCGGATACGACGCAAAGCTGGCAAATCTCATTTACGGCGGTGCGGATTTCTATCTGATGCCCTCTCTGTTTGAGCCCTGCGGTCTGTCCCAGATGATCGCAATGCGCTATGGCGCCGTCCCCATCGTCCGGGCCATCGGAGGGCTGAAAGATACCGTTTCTCACTTCGACGGCGAACACGGCACCGGATTCCTGTTCTATGATTATACCGTTGACGGAATGCTGGGGGCCATTTATGAGGCTTTACAGGTTTATCAGGACAAGGCCGCAATGGAAACGGTCATTCATAATGCCATGAACACAGATTTTTCCTTTGACCTGTCTGCCCGGCAATATGCGGACCTGTATTTGGAGCTGATTCGATGGAAATGACCCCTTTCCCTATCTACTTCGGCGGAGAAATATTCGACGAATGGACGGAAAACGGACTTAAAATCAGCTATTCTCTCCGACCTTATGTGACGGCAGTGCCGGCCGGCGGCGGTTTTATCGCGGTGTCCGTTGATCACCCGCTCCTGGCCGCAGAGATCAATGAATGCCCTTTGGGGAAAAAACGCAGATATTTTGACGCTTATGCTGCCATTATATCTGCTGTCACAATGCTGGATAACGAAAATATCACACAGCTTCCGGAGTTCTTCACAGCGCCGTTTTCTCCGCTGGTCCTGGCAGAGCTTTTGAGGGTGCTTCTGGATGATTGGGGACTGTCCTGGGAGGATGCGCTGTGCATCCTCTCCCGCTGTCAGTTCCTTCCTGCCCGGGAACCATGGAACTGCATTCCGGAAGCGTTTTCCGATATTCAACCCCGGACCGCCCAACTTATGAGATTCCTGGTCAGCGCCGCCAAAACAGACGGCGCGGTAATTCACATGCTGGAGACCATCCTGTCCCGGCTCATTCTTCATGACAGCGCCATGGAAGCGTATCGCTCCCCCATCGGTGCCGTTCCCACAGATAGCTCCATCCATTTGCTGGTGAACGATGCTTCCGGGCTGGTGAAATCCGGGGTATTGATCAGCACCGGAGATGACTATCTCCATCAGCAGCCTTTGGGGGATGACCTGTCCTGCATTTATTCGGTATCGGCTGTTCCCATCGCCCTGCGGTACCAGTTTCATCTTGAACTGGACTTGTTCGGTACCTGTATTCTGGGCAATGCGCAGGGCAAAGAGTCCGGACGGATATCTTTGTCATCCTCCTCAGGCTTTCGGCTGACGGTTTACCGCCGCGGATTTGAGACACCCGCCTGGTTTCGCAACTGTGTGATGTACCAAATCTTCCCGGACCGTTTTGCCGCCGATTCCAGCGACACCGCACAAAAGGGCTATGCCTATCATCAGGCCAAAGGGCAGCGAGTCGAAGTATCGTCCTGGGACAACCCGGTAAAGTGGCAGCCTTCTCCGGGCGAAAAAGACTACACGCCCAATGATTTTTACGGAGGCACGCTCCGTGGCATTACAGAAAGGCTTCCCTATCTCCATTCCCTCGGCATTGGCGTGCTTTATCTCAATCCCATTGTGGAAGCCTGTTCCAATCACCGGTATGACACGGCAGATTATCTCCGGCCGGATCCCATTCTCGGCACGATGGAGGACTTTCGCACCTTGTGCCGTAAGGCAGCTGTATACGGCATCCGCATCCTGCTGGACGGGGTATATTCTCATACCGGTGCCGACAGCATCTATTTCGACCGTTATGGCCATTACGGGATAAACGGTGCCTGTTCCGGTCCGGATTCGCCCTATTACCGCTGGTATGACTTTCATCACTTCCCAGACCGGTACCGATCCTGGTGGGGCTTTGAAACGCTACCGGAAGTGAATGAAGCAGAAAAATCCTGGCAGGACTTCATCATCACCGGAGACAACAGCGTGATCCGCACCTGGCTGCGGGAGGGTGCGTCTGGTTGGCGGCTGGATGTGGCCGATGAGCTGCCCGACAATGTATTGGAGCTCATTCGTTCCGCGGTGAAGGAAGAATCCCCGGACTATGTCGTGCTGGGAGAAGTTTGGGAGGATGCCGTTGAAAAAGAGAGCTATGGACGCAAACGTACCTATGCCTTGGGCGATGCGTTGGATACCGTGATGAACTATCCCTTCCGTACTGCGGTCCTTTCCTTCCTTGCCGGAGAATCTACCGCGCAGCAATTCGCAGATGCCCTGCTGGCCCAGCGGCTGCACTATCCAACACCTATGTACTACGCTCTGATGAATCTCCTGTCCTCTCATGATGTTCCCCGCATCCGCACAATGCTGGCCATCGCACCGGAGCAAATGCCGGACGACCGGGCAAAACAGGTCGCTCGGAACGTTACCGCCGCGGAAGATGCCCGGGGCGCACAACTCCAGAAGCTGGCCGCCACCATATGCTACTTTCTCCCCGGTGTACCAAGCATATACTACGGAGACGAGACCGGCATGAACGGGTTCCGCGACCCCTTTAACCGTGCACCCTTCTCTCAGGGGGCGTTTCCTTTGACAAATTGGTATGCCAATCTGGGCGCACTGCGCAATTCCGCAGATGCGCTTCGGACCGGAGCCATCGGTATTTATGCGCCTGCTCATGATCTTCTGGTGATTTTGCGCTTGATTTTGGGCGGCACAGACATGTTCGGTGACTGTAAAGAGAACGCAGTTTATCTGATGGCTGTGAATCGTTCCGCTGCATCAATGAGCGGGGATGTCGTATTGACAGAACCCGGTCATGGGTTGGAAGATGTCCAGTTGGATGCCCTGAAGGACACATCTTTGGCCCAGGGACCTGCCTTTTTGGGAAACGGTGTCCTTCGGATAGAGGATTGTACTGCGCATTTGGACCTGCCCGCTTTGTCTGCTTCTGTTTTTAAGCTCTATTGACAAACGCTCCGGCCATCGTTGCCGGAGCGTTCACAGTTTTTTCAAGTCCAGTTCATATTTGTAGTGTATCTTCCTGAACGAGGTGATCCCATGATCGAAGTAACACACCTAACCAAGGTGTATAACCGGCACACAGCAGTTTCTGATTTGTGCTTCCGGCTGGAGGCCGGAAAAATTTACGGGCTTCTCGGACCGAACGGTGCCGGAAAAAGTACGACCTTGAATCTCATTACCGGATGTCTGGCTCCCACTTCCGGAACCGTGACCATTGACGGGCTGGATATTTATAAAGATGCCAAGCGTGCCAAAGCAAAAATCGGATACTTACCGGAAATTCCCCCTCTATATCCGAATATGACGGTGGGCGAATATCTGCGCTTTACCGGTCAGGTGCGAAGACTCAGCAGGTCCGCACTGGCTGACCGGGTAAATGCCGCTATGGCACAAACACAGATTCAAGATGCCGAACGCTGTCTCATCAGGACCCTGTCTAAAGGGTATCGTCAGCGCATCGGCATCGCACAAACGCTGATCGGAAACCCGGAAGTCATCATTCTGGACGAGCCCACAGTTGGTCTGGACCCTAAGCAAATCTCAGAGATCCGGGAGCTCATCTCCCGTTTGGGCGGACAGCACACAGTGGTTTTATCCAGCCATATCCTGTCTGAAGTCCAGGCCGTATGTGACCATGTCTTAATTCTGGACCACGGCAAGCTCCGGGCCAGCGGCACGCCGGAGAGTCTGGAACAGCAATTTTCCGGCAAGCCTAAGTTAACGCTCTCTGTCCGCGCGGACCAGGACACGGTAAAACGTATCCTTCGGGATGTTCCGGGGATCGACACCTTAACTTATACGCCGGAGGCACACGGCATCGCTACTGTGACATTAGAAACGGACAGAGCGCGAAACGAACAGGTGTTTCTGGCTTTCAGTCAGGCCCAATGTCCGATCTTACAGATGCAGGAAACCAAAGTGAGTCTGGAAAATATCTTTTTGGAACTCACCGACCAGCCAGAACAGGAGGGGGCCAAGCATGTCGGCGATCTTTAAACGGGAACTGAACAGCTATTATTCAGGGATGACTGGTTACATCATTGCCGCAGTACTGCTGGGGCTGATCGGGATTTACACAGTGACACTGAATCTCACCTACGGTTATCCAAACTTCGAATATGTGCTGGATTCTATGACATTAGTCTATATCGTACTCATTCCACTGCTCACCATGCGACTCATTGCCGGAGAGCGACAACAGAGAACCGATCAGCTGCTTTACAGCCTCCCCCTGTCCTCCGGCGATGTTGCTCTGGGGAAATTTCTGGCCGCCTGGGCCGCCTTGGGCCTGCCGCTCCTGATCACAGGGCTGTATCCGCTGATCTTGGGGCAGTTCGGGACTGTCAATTACGCCACCGCTTATGCTGGGCTTCTTGCCTTTTTTCTCATGGGCGGAGCGCTGATTTCCATTGGGCTGTTCCTGTCCGCTCTGACAGAAAGTCAATTTGTGGCTGGGACCTTATGTTTCGCTGTCCTTTTGGTGAATTTCTCCACCTACAGCCTGTCGATTTACGTCTCCTCGGCATCTTATCTCTCCTTTTTGACGCTGATGCTGGGCGGACTGGTGGTCGCGGTCATTCTGTGGTACCTGACCAAAAACCTGGCGGCGGGCCTGACATTCGCCGTTATTGCGGACGGCACTATGCTGGCCTGCTATCTTTTAAGTCCGGGACTTTTCGGTGGTATAATGGCAAAAATTCTGCGGGCCTCCTGCGTGTTCATTCGAATGACGGGCTTCATCAATGGGGTGTTTGACCTGCGCGCCGTCATCTATTTCCTGTCTGTCATAGGCGTATTCCTGTTTCTTACTGTGCAGGCACTGGAAAAACGGAGGTGGGGCGAATGAGATTAAATCCCTTTCACAGCATTCTCACCTCATTCCGCACAAAGCGTACTCGGGCCGGGGCGTACACCGTATTCGCTACCGCAATGGTCATCGCAATCGCTGTGCTGCTCAATCTGGCAGCAGGAAAGCTGCCCGCCGGCATCACACAAAAGGATATATCCACCCACAAAATGTTCACCCTCTCGGAGCAAAGCATCGCTTTGACAGAGGGGCTTTTGGAGCCGGTGACCCTCTATTGGATCGTCACTGACGGAAATGAGGATGGATATCTCACGCAACTGCTGCCTATGTATACAGAACGCAGTTCCAATCTTACGGTAGAAAAAATCGACCCCATTGTGCAGCCCGGCTTTGCCGGAGCCTACACCGATCAGACGCCTGCCCTCAACGATATCATCGTGGTCTCTGAAACCAGAAGCTGTTATATTCCCTACTCCAGCTTGTATCTCTATAACTACAACAACTACTATGCCACCGGCAGTTATGACGCCCGTTTTGCCGGGGAAAGTGAGATCACCAGAGCCATCGACTTCGTCACTACGGATAACTTATCCAAGGTCTATCTACTCACTGGACACGGAGAAGCAGAGCTGTCCGCTTCCTTTTCCAGCGGGATGCGGACCTTGAACCTGGAAACAGAGGTTTTAAATCTTCTCACCGTTCCAGCCGTGCCGGAGGACGCAGACTGTCTGATCCTCCACAATCCACAATCAGATTTGAGCGAAACAGAGCGGGACTTGCTGCTGGCCTATCTTGAAGCCGGCGGTAGTCTGCTACTGTTTACCGATTGCGAAACAGACAGTCAATGGCCCAATCTCTCCGCCGTGACGCAGCGGTTTGGTCTGCTTGCACAAACCGGAATCGTCATTGAAGGAGACGGCGGAATGTCGCTGGCCAACTATCCTTATTACCTGCTTCCAATCCTCGGCAGTCATGAAATCACCCGCCCCATCGCAGATGCCGGATACACCGTCGTTCTGCCGTTCTCCGGCGCGCTGACGACAAAGGACATTCCGGAAAGCGTTACCGTTGAAGCCCTTTTGGAAAGTTCCGGCAGTGCCTATCTCAAGGCGTCCGGCGCAAGTGCAGACGTTATCCAGCGGGAAGCCAGAGACTTGGACGGACCTTTCCTTTTGGCTGCAGCAGCGAGGGACGGCAGCACCTCCGCTCAGCTGGTATGGTGTGCCAGTGCAATGCTGCCTGATGAAGAAGTCAACGCCATTTCCAGCGGTACAAATGAGGATTTCTTTCTCAATGCCCTGGCCTGGATGTGTGGAAACGAGAGTGCTGTCAGCATCCATCCTAAGCAGATGGACAGCCAGCTTCTGGTCGTATCATCCAAAGTCGCCGCCATACTGACCATGATGATCTGCTTCGTGATCCCTATCGTGTTTCTCACCATCGGAATCATAGTGACCGTGAAACGGAGGCACCGCTGATGAAACACAGCTTACGGCTCCTGCTGCTGGGCATTGCCGTGCTTTTATGTGCCGGACTGTATATTCTTGTTCCTCATACCGACGAGCGTCCCACACCCACGCCGACACCCACGGCTATCCCCGTATTCTCCGTTTCTCCTGAGCAGATCATCGGCCTGTCCTGGGACTACGCCGCGCGTACACTTTCCTTCCGGCAGGATGCCGGCGTGTGGCAGTATCCGGCGGACAAGCGTTTCCCCTTGGACCAGGACGGTACACGATTCAAATCGCTTTTCACCGCACTGGAAAATATTACGGCACAACGATACCTTCCGGAAATAACGGACCCTGCGGAATATGGGCTGGACCATCCAGCTACGGTCATTACAGTGTCCCGGCTGGATAATACCACGACTGTACTTTCCGTCGGTATGCAAAATCCCGTGACCGCTGAATATTATCTTCAGGTTTCTGGAAATGACGGCGTTTATCTCATTGACGGCGCCTTGCCCCAGGCCTTTGCCTGCGGCCTGTTTGATTTGGTGCGGACAGACCCCGTCCCCGATTTGAGTACTGCCGATGAATACAGCGTAAACGGCAAAACCTATCAAAAAGACGCACAATCTCAGTGGCGTGACGAAGAGGGGGCGCTGAGCGACACTGATTTCACCGCTGTACTGTCAAAGCTGCGCTATTCGGCTTGTATTGATTACTACGCAGATTCTGACGAAGTGCGCAGCCATGAATACGGTCTGGCAGAGGGAAAATCCATTACCGTTGTCTGCACCGCGGATGCAGCGGCCTTTGAGTGGAAGCTGACTTTTGGAAATGATTATGACGAAGAACATGTAATTGTCTCTCCTGCCGGTTCCAACTTGGTGTATACCCTGGACCGCAGCATCTCAGAAGCCCTCTTAGTTTTATGAAAAAAGCGCCTGACAGGCGCTTTTTTCATGCACATTTGGATTGACCCAGCAAGAAAACTATCGTAAAATGCTAGATAGTATTTGATTTGCGGACATATAAGGAGTTTACTATGAGTTTTGTGGAATTTGAACACGTGGGAAAAATCTACCGTACCGGCAACGTTTCCATCCCCGCGCTCCAGAATGTAAGCTTTTCTGTAGAACAAGGTGAAATCTGTGTCATCGTCGGGCCTTCCGGCGCAGGAAAGACTACGCTGCTGAATATTCTCGGCGGTATGGATAGCGCTACCAACGGCAGGGTGACCTTGGACGGCACGGATATTTCCGCTTTCAATGAAAAACAGTTGACCACCTATCGGCGGCATGATGTGGGGTTCATATTTCAGTTTTACAATTTGGTACCAAACCTTACCGCATTGGAAAATGTGGAGCTGGCCAATCTTGTCAGCGAGCATCCGCTGGATGCGAAGACCGTTCTGGAACGTGTAGGCTTGGCAGAGCGGCTGTCCAACTTCCCCGCTCAACTTTCCGGCGGCGAACAGCAGCGGATCGCCATCGCCCGTGCCCTGGCCAAAAATCCAAAACTCCTGCTGTGCGACGAGCCAACCGGCGCACTGGATTACAACACTGGCAAGCAAATCCTGCAGCTTTTGCAGGATGCTTCCAGAAACAGCGGTATGACCGTTCTCATTATCACCCACAATTCTGCTCTTACCGCCATGGCAGACCGGGTAATCACCATTAAAAACGGTACTGTCGGCAGTATGACAAAAAACGCAGTCCCCATTCCCATTGCGGATATTGAATGGTGAAGATATGAACAGAGCTTTACGAAAAAATTTGTTCCGTGAAATCCGGCACAGTTTCGGCCGCTTTCTGGCAATCTTCGCCATCATGGCCTTGGGCAGTGGCTTTTTTGCCGGTTTGCATGTTACAAAGGACGCGCTGGTGGAGATGGGGAACATTTATCTTGCCGAGCAGGCACTGTTTGATTATCGCCTGGTCTCCACACTGGGCTTGACAGACGATGATGTGTCCGCATTTTCCGCGCTCCCCGGTGTTCGGACTGCCGTGGGATCTATCACGGAAGATGTTCTGTTTGACAGTGCCGGCGGTGCAAATCAGGTGGTTCGAATCCACTCTGTCACTAACAGCATGAATCTCCCTGTCCTGCAGGCTGGCCGGATGCCGACCGCTGCAAATGAGTGCTTGCTGGATGCCCGGCACGCGGATCAGTCGGTTCTGGGGACCACCCTGAAGATATCTGAAGAATACGGCGAGACGCAGTTGGATACTGTGACCGTCTCAGAATTCACGGTGGTCGGTCTCATCCAAAGTCCCTATTACTTAAACAGCCAGCGCGGCACTACCTCTTTGGGGACCGGAACGGTGGACCGTTTTATATATGTCCTTCCGGAAGCGTTTCAGCAAGACTATTTCACGGAAATTTTCATCATATTGGAAGGCACGCAAGAGACAAAGATTTATTCCGAGGCCTATGAGCGCGCTGCCGGCGCGATGGAAGCGCCTTTGAAATCACTTTTAACTGCCCGCTCTGACGTTCGTTACCAGGACATCGTAACAGACGCTACCGCAGAATACTCCGACGCCCGAGCAGAATATGAGGCGGAAAAAGCCAAGGTTCTGCTGGAATTGCAGGACGCTTATCAGGAACTCAAACAGGCTGAAGCGGATATCGTTACCGGGCAGCAGACCCTGGATGACAGTGAACGCAGCCTCCAAGATGCCCGGCAGGCTCTGGACAGTGGGAAAGCACAGTGGGAAGCCGGGACTGTCCAGTTGGAAGAAGCGCAGGCACAGCTGGAACTGACCCGCCTGCAATTGGAAGACGGCTGGGCGCAATATCACGCAGGTGTAGCCGCCTACGGCGAAGGCCCAATGCACCAGACAAAAATACAGCTGGACCAGGCGCAGGCAGAATATGATGCTGCTGCCGCACAGCTTCTGGAACAGCAGGCTGTACTCAATCAGTCAAAGGCAGGGCTTCTTGACGCCGAGCAGGCCGTGGAGGACGGTCAAGCTGCATATGACGATGGTCTCGAAGAGTTGGAAAACGCCCGGCGGGAACTCAATAACGGTTGGCAGGAATACTATGACGGCAAGGCGGAGGTCGAACAGGAATTCGCCGACGCTGAGCGGGACCTTTCTGACGCCTGGGAAGAAATTCAAAGCATCAAGCGGCCCACCACGTATGTTCTCGGCAGGGATACCAATATTGGCTACACCTCTTTTGAGTGTGACACGTCTATTATGACCAGTATCGCCCGGGTATTTCCCTTCCTGTTCTTCCTGATCGCCGCACTGGTCTGCATCACGACCATGACCCGCATGGTGGAAGAAAACCGCACGCTGATCGGTACCCTGAAAGCTCTGGGGTATGGGAAAGGGCGCCATTGCCGGAGAATTTCTGCTTTATTCCGGCGCCGCAGCTCTTGCGGGAAGCGTTTTCGGCTTTCTTCTGGGATCCTACGCATTGCCTCGCATTATTTGGTCTATCTATGCTGTCCTGTATGATATTACAGACATCTCCTTTTTCTTTAATCCATCACTGTTTTCCGGTACCGTATTCGGATATTTCCTGTGCGCCATGGCCGCCACCTGGTATGTCTGCCGGTTGGAACTACGGGAAGTCCCCGCGATTTTGATGCGCCCCAAAGCGCCGAAAGCCGGCAAACGTATTGTATTGGAGCGCCTCCCGTTTTTTTGGAACCGCCTGAACTTTTTACATAAGGTCGCTGTACGGAACGTGGCGCAATATAAGCAGAGGATGCTGATGATCATCGGCATCGGCGGATGTACGGCACTGCTGGTCACCGGCTTCGGACTGTATGACTCTATCACAGATATTGTCGACTACCAGTTTCAGGAAATTTCCACATATGACTATCTCATCAACTTCACAGACCCGCTCACTGACGAAGATATCCGCGATTTTCAGGATGGTCATCATGCGCTCGTATCCGATTCCATCCCGGCCTGCACCCAAGCAATGGAGATCACCTTTGACGGTACTTCCAAAAGCGTCTCCGCCATCATCCCAAAGACCGACACTCTGGATGGCTTTATCTCACTCCGCTATGCCGGTACAGCCATTCCCTTCCCGGATGATGGAGAATTGGTCATCTGCGAAAATCTGGCTCAGCTTCTGGGGATTTCCGCGGGAGACACCGTCACTGTCACGGATGAGGAATTGGGCAGTATGACGCTCACCGTATCCGGTCTCATGGAAAACTATGTGACCAATTACATCTTTTTATCTCCCAAAAGTTATGTAAACCAGATTGGTCAGCCTCCGGACTACAATTCCATGCTGGCCAAGACGCAAACCGGTCTGGACCTGTATCAGACCGCCGCGCAGCTGTTGGATGAGGAGGATATCTCTAATGTTACCCTAAATGCGGATACCGCGGAGACCATCGACAATTCTTTGTCCAGCATGATCTACATCGTTTATATCGTGATCGTTTGTTCCGGTGCGCTGGCTTTTATCGTGCTGTATAATTTAACAAATATTAATATCAATGAACGCATCCGGGAAATCGCAACCATCAAGGTTCTGGGCTTCTATCCCAGAGAGACTTCTGCCTACCTTACCCGGGAAAGTCTGATCCTCACGGGGATGGGAGCCATTGCGGGGCTGCTTGCCGGAAAACTGCTCCATCAGTATGTCATGACCCAGGTCAAACTGGACGCTATGTTTTTCCCCGTCATCATCAAGCCCATGAGTTATGTGTATGCCCTGATTTTGACCTTCTTTTTCGCCATTCTCATCAACAGTCTCATGAGCCTGCGCCTGCGTAAGATCAGTATGACCGAATCCCTAAAATCCATTGAATGAGGAGTGCTTTTCATGCACCACTATTTTGCCGATCTCAAACGGATATTTCAACGTGATGTGACATCGTATATCACTGTATTTCTGCGCTGGCTGCTGCTGAGTTCCCTGATCGGACTGCTGGGCGGCTTTGTCGGCACGGCATTTTATAAAGCCATCGTGTATGTTACCATGATCCGGATGACAAATCCCTGGCTCATTTACTGGCTCCCCTTTGCGGGCGTGGTCATTGTATTCGCTTACCACATCGCCCGCCTGCGCCGGGACCCGGGGACCAATATCGTGATCGAATCCATCGTGGACGCCCATCACAGCGTCCCCATCCGCATGGCATTTCTGATTTTCGGCGGCACGGTCATCACCCATCTGTTCGGCGGTTCCGTAGGCCGGGAAAGTGCGGCACTGCAAATCGGCGGCTGCGTCGGCAGCGGTGTGGGCAAAATGCTGAAGCTGGATGAACGCAGTCAAAAACTCATCACCATGTGCGGCATGAGCGCCCTGTTCTCCGCCGTATTCGGCACACCGGTCACGGCAACGGTTTTTGTCATCGAATTTATCAGCGTGGGCATCATGCACTACTCCGCCCTTGTCCCCTGTTTGCTGGCCGCTTACATCGCCCGGCTCATCGCCGCTTCTTTCGGGATCCAGGCGGAAACCTATTTGATTGCGGAAACTGTGTCCTTCGGCTATGTTACCTGCCTAAAGGTCCTCGCCCTGGGCGCGGTATGCGCTGTGGTGGGTATTCTGTTCTGTCTGGCGCTCCACTCCGCGGCGCATTTCCTGCGGAGGTACGGATACAACGACTATATCCGTATTCTGGGCGGCGGCATGACCGTTATGTGTCTGACCGTGCTGGTCGGCAATTATAATTACAACGGCGCGGGCGCCCACATCATCGAAGAAGCCATCGCGGGTCACGCGGTATGGTACGCGTTTTTGGTAAAGATTTTGTTCACTGCCATTACTTTGGGCGCTGGATATAAAGGCGGCGAAATCGTGCCATCCTTTTTCATCGGTGCGACCATGGGCTGTGTGACGGGACCATTGCTGGGTCTCCCCGCTTCCGTTGGCGCAGGTCTGGGGCTCATCGGCGTGTTCTGCGCGGTGGTAAATTGCCCGCTGGCCAGCATTATTTTGAGCGTGGAGCTGTTCGACAGTAAAAACCTCGTGCTGTTCGCCATTGTGTGCGTAGTGAGCTATATGCTCTCCGGGCCGTTCAGCCTGTACTCCAGTCAGCGCATCCAGTATTCCAAGCTGCGGCCGGAATTTGTGCATCAAAAGACCATGTGAGGGTCCAGCATTTCCAGCATGAACCGGGTCCCAGACAAAACGTCTGGGAAAACACCTCCGCCTCCAGTTCCATGCGATAGTCGCATTCCGCGTCGTATACCTCTTCGTGCAGGACCTCGCATCTGCTCCTCAAACCTGTCCATCAGCTGAGTATATGCCTCCCGCGCTTCCCGTGCCTGCGGGGTCGTGCGGTAAAAGCTTTCAATGGGCGAAATTTCTCCGAAAAACAGTTCCCGCAAAATTGATTCCATCTTTTCGCCCCTTTTTTCTTGGTTTTTCGCGCACTATGTGATACAATAGGGAAAATTTGACTACGCATTTTGTAATCAAAAAGCGCCATATCTTTAGTCATTGGGGCTGTTCTTGCCAGTTCGTTCTACCTTGTAGCTAAAAAGTAAGTCTAGTTGACAATGGTATTTTATACACTGGAAACACAAAAACGAATTGGGATTTAATTTATAGATTTTCATAACTGCACAATTATGGTGAAACTTTATGTATGAATCTGCTGAAATCGCCAAAGCCATCAAAAAAGTGGCAAAAAGCAAAAATATTCTTTTAAAGGATAACTTAGGGCTGAATAAAAATACAATGACCAATTTGTACAGCGGTTCTATGATTAGTGCTGGTAGCCTGGGAAAAATTGCAGACTACTTGGATTGCCCCATGGATTACTTGATGGGCCGTACCGACGAGCCGTAAGGAGCAGTCCATGGAATTTCTCAAAATGTGTGTGATTATCTGCCCGCTCATCTTTTTAGCGGGCTTTGTGGATTCCGTCGCCGGGGGCGGCGGGATGATTTCCCTGCCGGCTTATCTGCTGGTGGGGCTGCCGGCCCATATTGCCTCCGGCACCAACAAGGTTGTAAACGCCACCGGCACCGCTTTGGCCGCCTGGCGGTACCACAAAACCGGAAATATGAATCTGCGGCTGGCCCTCGTCTCCGCCGTGGGGGCGCTCATCGGCTCTGCCATCGGCACCCGCATCGCCCTGTATCTGGATCAGGCTATTTTGCAGACGATCATCCTCATCGCTTTGCCCATTGTGGCCGTCATTTTGTTTTTTAAGAAAGATTTCGGCAAGGAAGGCAGCCTTCCGGAACGGAACTGGAACCGTAAGACAGAGATGGCAGTTTCCTTTGCTATCGGGCTTTTCATCGGTGGATACGACGGTATGATCGGCCCCGGAACAGGCACCTTCATGCTCATGGCCTTCACCCTGGTGCTGGGGATGGACCTGCTCACCGCCACGGGCTGCGCCAAGGTAGGCAATCTGGCCTCCAATGTGGCCTCCGCTGTGGTGTGGATACTGGGCGGTCAGGTGATGTGGGTACTGGTCGTTCCCGCCGCTGCGTGCAGCATGCTGGGCAGCTATTTCGGCACGAAATTCGCCATCAAGGGCGGCGCGAAACATATCCGCTATATGATTTTTGTTGTCCTTGGCCTGCTGTTTGTAAAGCTTCTTGTAGACCTGATTCGCGGTTAAAGAAGAATTTTCACTGTCAAATGAACAATTCCTCGCATAAAGTGACATGAGCAAGTGCTGATGTCACTTTTTTGTTGCGAGGTGCGAATTATGGACAATACGACCTTTTTCTTGGGCTCCAACAGTGCCCAGGGCTTCTATTCTCTGTACAGCGATTTCGCCAGCCGCCCGGGAGATATGCTGCACATCATCAAAGCTGGGCCAGGCACCGGGAAATCTACCTTCATGAGGAATATCGGCAAAGCCGCTGAGGAGCGGGGCTACACTGTGGAGTACATCATTTGTTCCGGCGACCCGGATTCTCTGGACGGCATATATCTCCCAGAGTTGGGCGTGGGCTTTGCGGATGGGACCGCTCCTCATGTGCTGGACCCGGAGTTTTTCGGCTCAACCGGAGATTATGTAAACCTTGGGAGATTCTGCGATGTGGACGCGGTCCGCACACATAGGGAACAAATCGCAGGGGTTACCCGGGCATACAAGGCACAATATCATACCGCTTATGCCTATCTTGCCGCGGCTGGGCAGGTAGACGCCATCCGGGGAAGTGCATTTCAGACCCCGGAAATTTTGACCGCCGTCCAGAGGCGGGCAGACAGTGCCGTGCGCAGAGAGTTCAGCGGTAAACGGAAAAAGATTGCCGGGCAAGTTACGCGGCGATTTTTAAGCGCTATCTCCTGTCAAGGGCAAGTGTTCCTATGGGACACCCTCACGACGCTGTGCCCGCGGGTATTTTGTCTGGAAAACCGCTGCGGACTGGCAGATACGTATTTGAAACGCGTTCTGGAAGGCGCGTCTGCCACCGGCGCAGACGCCATTGCCTGCCCATCTCCCCTGCGGCCCGATGTGCTGGAGGCTGTGCTGTTTCCGACCCGGGGGGTCGCATTTTTGGCCTGCGAGCCGAAAAACGCACCGGAATGTCAAGATCTCCACTGGGTGCATCTGGACTCCATTCCGGACCGTACGCTGCTTCGGACACAGCGTCGAATCGTTCTGGAAAACAGGAAGTTGAAAGCTGTTTTATTGGACCGGGCCTGCGGTCATCTTGAAACTGCAAAAACACTGCACGATGAATTGGAGACTCACTACCGTCCTCATCTGGATATCCGGGGGCTGAACGGTTATACCAAGGATGTCATCCTAGAGCTGTTCGGATAATATATTTACACAAACAAAAAAGGAAACGACTCAGTCGTTTCCTTTTTTATCAGCAGCAGAAGCAGAACGGCATGCTGTACGGACAGCACAGATTAGCCAGGCAGAGGGGGGCGCACAGACTTCCCGGAACATGGGCAGATCGGAACTCTACAGATGCATCCTGATACCCCGCGCTGCCCTGCTGAAGCTGTTGGAGAAAGAGAATATACTGCAGATTTCCGGGTTCCATGCTCACTGCCTTTTTCGCGTGGTCCAAAGCCGTGATGGTATTTCCAACACCGTAATTGGCGTTGGCGCTGAGGAAAAACCATTCCCCGTTCCGTACATTGCCGGGGACTGCATCCAGCAGGCGCAGGGCTTCCTGAAACTGGCGGCTGTTGATGGCATCGATGACCGCAGCATATTGCTGGCTCCCCGTATAAGTCTGATAGCCGTATTGATATCCGCCGGACTGGTAACCGCCGTAACCATATTGCGGACTGGAATAGGCTGGGTCGGTCTCCCCTCTTTGAATCGTGTCATAAGCAGCATTGACTTCATTCATTTTCCGGGCGGCCTCTTCATCTCCGGGATTCAGGTCCGGATGGTATTTTTTCGCCAGCTTTCGGTATGCGGTTTTGATCTCGTCCTCAGACGCATCTCTGGACACGCCTAAAACTTCATATGGGTCTCTCATCACGCGGTACTCCCGTCGTTTTTAAACTTGTCATTGAATCGCAGCCACACGCCGCTGTAGAGGATATTTCTGATGATACCATTATCTTGCAAAATTGGCAAGCCTTCAAAATTTTTCGTGCAGGCTGAAATCAGCAGGGTCAGCGTGTCCCTGGCCTGAACAACGTCCAGTTCCTGCGCGCCGCTTTGGACAATGGGGTTATATTTCCCCGCCTTTCGGTCCGCGGCAAAATCCATACAGGCGTCATAATAATAGATAAACTTCCCCAGGTCACGGCCGAAACAATCCAGCCGGGGGGCCCAATAATCCGATACATCATAGATGAACAAAGCGCCCAGCAGTTCCCCGAAGCAATCGGCGCCGGCATCCAGGTCGGGGCTGTTGGAACGCTCCACGGCGGACAGACGCTCCATGGCGTCGCGCACTGCCTGAGCCTGCCGGGGATACGTGTCGGCGACTTTGCGGTGGGCGCTGCGGAAAAAACCGGAAGCTAACAGGGCCGAGAGATGACGGTCGTCCTGCCAATCGTCGAGGAAGTTCAAATACGCCAGCAGCACATTCATGTCCGCGGCATAGTCGGTAAACCTCGTTGTCACCGCCGTGCGGCGGTGCTTGGGATGGAGCAGACAGCGGAATTCTGTTTCTGTCTCCTCTGGCTCATATAAGGCGCCCAAAAACAGCAGCAAAAACGTCATGTCAAAGGTCAGCGACAGCCGGGAAATCTGCCCATGGCGAGCTCCCAACGTCCGGCACAGGCCGCAGTAAGCCGCCCGGTAACGCCGGTACTCATCGTCTGTCATGCAATTGAGGTCTGCCAAGATGTAGCCGAACATAGAACGCTCCCAGTGGTAAAAATTGGGGGAAGCGGCCTGATACCGCTTCCCCATGGTAGCACAACTGTCTCAAACAGTCAAATGAACAAATCTTGTACAGCTCACCGCCTTTCGTCGGAACTGCTGACAATCCCGTAGTAAGTGCGGGCTGTGAGACTGTACACCAGCCCGTATATGAGGCTGAACACCAAAAGCGTACAGACCGTACAGATGGTGAACAGCTTCACATCTTCCAAATACAGCAGCTTCAGGCAGCGGGTCAGCAGCGGGAAGGCAAAGAACAGATGGACCGCCGCAGTGAACAGCGGCAAAAAGAACATGGTCAAAATCTGGCTGTGGATCGAGGATTTCACCAGCTTGGTGTCCATACCCACGTTCTGCATGATCTCAAAGCGGCTGCGGTCCTCGTAGCCCTCAATGAGCTGCTTGTAGTAAATAATCAGGACGGTAGCCATCAGGAACAGGATACCCAAAAACAGCCCCAGGAACAGGAAGCTGCCGTACATAGCGTAGAAATCCTCCGTGCTGCCGGCCCGGGCGTAGACACCGCAGGAAAAACCGCCGTCGTCCCGCAGTTGAGCCATCAGGGCCTTCAAATCGTCCCGGATGTCCTCTTTCAGGACAAGTTGGGCCGCCTCATCGCCATCCACGTCGAATTGGACGACGTATTCCATCTCGCTGGCGTGTTCACCGTAGGCAGCCATCTGGTCCACCAGAATGGAATTCAGCGTTTCCTGGCTGTCCACCACCAGGTAGAATACGTTCACCGCCACAAAAGTGGTCAAATCACCTTTGACAGGGACTTCTTTCAGCCGTTCGCCTACAATATAAGTCTCGCCAAACAGCTTGAATGTATCCGGCAGGTGTCCGCTTTGCTCATAGATGGCTACCGCTCCGGGGGAAACCTGAATCGCGTGTCCTGTGGCATTTTCGTAGTTCTCGGGACTGAGGAACAGAAGATAGGTGACCTCGGCATCCCCAGCCCGTCCGGTATCGGCAACGAAGGTGTCCCCCTGCTTATCCACAGAAAACTGCAGGGCTTCATACGCGTTGAGCTGCTTGATATTCATGCCCGCGGCCCGGGTACGGGTCTCCACCAATTCCAGCATAGCTTTCTGCTCTTCTTTTGTGGTGTCGTAGACTGTGACCTCAATATCTGTGGGATACCGAGAACCGAGAATTGATTCAATCCCGCAGTACAGGCTCACGGTGGTGCTCACCGTCACCAGCACCATGGTGGACAGGATGCAGATATTGCCCAGCCCCACGGCATTTTGCTTCATGCGGTAGAGCATCCCGGATACGGAGACAAAGTGGCTGGGCTTGTAATAATAGCCCTTGCTGCGCTTCATGGTCTTGAGCACCGCGATGCTTCCGGCAGTGAACAGACAGTAGGTGCCAACGATGACCAGAATGACCGCGACGAAAAACAGCAGAATAGCTGCCATCACATCCTTCGTGGTCACGGCAATGTAATACCCACCTGCCAGGCTCAGGGCTCCGATGACCACCAAGGGCCATTTCACCTTTGGTTCCCGCTCTCCCGCATTTTGACCTCGGAGCAGTTCAATTGGATTGGACAGCACGATCTGTCTCAGGTTTGCCGCCAAAATCAGCAGAAAAATCACACCGAATACGACAAGGGTCAAAATAAGGGCTTCCGGATAGAGGTGAAAGGCCTGACTTACTTCAAAGTGCATCAGGTTCAGTAGCACCAGATACATCAGCTTATCCAGCACTACACCGAATAAAAGGCCGCCGGCGATGCTGACCAACGCAGTGAGCAAAGTCTCATAGAACATGACCACGGCAATATGACGTTTTTCCATACCCAGGATGTTGTACAGAGCCAATTCCCGCTTCCGGCGCTTGATCAGGAAGCTGTTGGTATAAAACAGAAAAATCGCGCTGAACAGGATAATGACGATGGTGCCCAGCATCATGAGCATTTTCATAGTGCTGCCGCCGGGCAAGTCCGTGATGGCCATGGAATAGATGATGAACAACATGGCCACCGACATCCCGCAGGTCAGCAGATAAGGGGCATAAAACTTGCGGTTCAGCAACATATTGGTGGTGGCCATACGGAAGTAAAACCGGTTACCCATTGCGGTCACCGCCTGTCGCAATCATAGTCAGGGTATCGGATATCTTCTGGTACATCGTCTGATTGGTAGAATCTCCCCGGTAGATTTGATGGAACACTTCTCCGTCCTTGATGAACAATACCCGCTCGGCATGGCTGGCTGCCTTGACCGAGTGGGTCACCATGAGGATGGTCTGACCCTCGGCGTTGATCTGGGAAAACAGGTCCAGCAGCTCATCGGTAGCCTTGGAATCCAGCGCACCGGTGGGTTCATCCGCCAGCACCAGCTTCGGATTCGTAATGAGCGCCCGGGCCACAGCGGCCCGCTGTTTTTGCCCGCCGGATACCTCATAGGGAAATTTGTCCAGAATATCCGTAATGCCGAGCTTCCGGGCGATGGGGTCCAACCGCCGGCCCATTTCCCGGTAATCCTGCCGGGACAGTACCAGGGGCAGGTAAATATTGTCTCGGAGCGAGAAGGTATCCAGCAGGTTAAAGTCCTGGAAGACGAAGCCCAATTCTTCCCGGCGGAACGCCGCAATCTGCGATTCCTTCACTGCCGTCAGGTCCTTGCCCTCCAGCAGCACCTTGCCGCCAGTGGGCTTATCCAGGGCGGCGAGGATGTTCAGCAGCGTGGTCTTACCGGAGCCGGATTCGCCCATGATCGCCACATACTCGCCCTGCTCCACGGAAAAGCTCACGTTCCGCAGCGCCTGAACGTGATTCCCGCCGAAGCGGGTAGTGTAGACTTTTTGAAGATTCTTAACTTCCAATATGGACATAAGAATGAACCTCCTTTTTGTTTGTGACTCCATCATAGCAAAGCAGGAGAATGCCCGCCATAACTTTGGCTTACATTCTCCCGTCTATTTCTTACGGTTTTGTAAGGTTACTCCACGTCCAAAGCAGCCGAGTGCAGGTCCAATCGGACAGTAGTCCCTTCCCCCAGTGTGGAATCAATGGCGATCCCATGGCCCAGATTCCCCATGATGCGCTTGCACAGATACAGCCCGATGCCGCTGGCACGCTTGTCCCTGCGCCCATTATACCCAGTAAATCCCTTGTCAAATACCCGGGGCAGGTCCTCCGTCGCGATGCCGATGCCCGTATCCCGAATGCACAGAGTCTTTTCCAGCTCCAACGTGATGGAGATGCTGCCAGAGAATGTATATTTTAAGGCGTTGGACAGCAATTGATCAATCACAAACAGCAACCATTTTTCGTCGGTCAGCACTTCACAGTTCAGCGGCTCGTAGTCCAGCTTGAGCTTTTTATGGATAAACTGCCCTGCGTATTTCCGCACGGCCTGGCGAATGATGCTATCCAAATCATAGCTTCGAAGCACATAATCCGTACTTCCTGCGTCCAGGCGCAGGTAGCACAGCACCATCTCCACGTATTGTTCAATGCGCTGAAGTTCCGTTTGCAGTTCCAGTGTCAGCTCATTTTCTTCACCGTTCAAGAGCAGTCTCATCGCCGCAATGGGGGTTTTGATTTGGTGCGCCCATAGGGTATAGTATTCCATCAAATCCAGATATTGCTCCTCTGACAGCTCCTGAATTGCTTGCTTTTCCCGAAACAGCAGAAGGAGCATCTCCTGATAATCTGCTTCCAGTACATGCTTCGGCAACGGCAAATGGTCTACACTCAGCCTAATTTCCCTCGCCAACGCTCGTAATTCCCTATGTCGGTTGTAAAATATCCTGCAATCAATGATAAGCACCACGACCGTAAGAGCTCCACACAAAACTGCGGCATAGCCAAGTGCATACAACGGCACATGATACAGCGTAAACACTGTTGCAAAAAGTAAAATGCACACGCCGCCCAGCAGGATGCCTTTCCACCGGTATTTCAAGTATGCCATTGTCGCTCCCCCTTACTCAATCATATAGCCCATGCCCTTTTTCGTGGCAATGAAGTCTGTTAAGCCTGCTGTATCCAATTTGCGCCGCAGGCGGGCAATATTTACTGTGAGGGTATTTTCGTCAATGAAGCTGTCCGTTTCCCACAAGCGCATCATAAGTGTATCCCTACTCACCACTGTGCCCCGATGCTCCAAAAGCGTTTGGAGAATACGGCAATCATTTTTGGTCAGAGGAATCTTTTCCCCATTATACAGTAAACTGGCTTCCTCCGGGTGAAACACTGCTCCACGGTGCTCATAGGATGGGCTTTGAGCTACATAGTCATAGCAGCGGCGTAGGGTCGCCTGGATCTTCGCCATGAGAACATTCATGTCAAAGGGCTTGGCAATAAAGTCATCCGCACCCATATTCATGGCCATGACCATGTTCATATTGTCCGCCGCGGAGGATACAAAAATCACCGGAACACTGGAGAGCTTTCGAATCTCGCTGCACCAATGGTAGCCGTTGAAAAACGGCAACGCCAGGTCCATGAGGACCAAATGCGGTTCAAAGGCCCGGAATTCTACCAGAACCTCATGAAAATTCTCCACACACTCGGCATCCAGCCCCCAACTGTCAATATGCTTTTTCATAGCTCCGGCAATCACCGGATCATCCTCTACCAGTAAGATACGATACATATTCAGACCTCCTGAACGGTCTCTTTTCCATACTTTTTCAACACAATGAGCGTACTAACTACCGCCAAGACCGGGATGATTTGAAGAAGATAGTGAATACCTCTTGTTTTTTCTCAATGTGTACACTGTGTAAATGTTTGATATACACCACGCCTACACATCCGCTTTGGATGATGAGTTGAGACACAAACAATGCGGGCAAAATCAAAAAGAATAGCATTGCAGGCAACATCACAATTGGGATTAAACTCCACATAAAACAGCAAACGGCATTAGCCGCAAAAAACGGAACGCTGCCAAGTTTCAGTGGTTTCCAGCCCATCAAACGGCAGTCCAACCGACGACCATCACCCACAAGCACACAAGCAGATAGAAAGTTCAGAAAAAAGGAGAACAGATATATAGCGTCAAATGAACATAAACTCCGATTATCAATGCCTTTGCTATTTTCATCCTGTGCACCTCGCCTGTGGCTTTAAAAAATTGTAGCACAAACACATCGGATGTGCAAGCAACGCCGAGAAAAACAAAAAGCGCAGAAATCATCTGATTCCTGTGCTTTCCTTTGTGGAGATAAACTGCGAAGGCCTGCCAATAAAAACGGACACCCGCGGGTGTCCATTTTTATTGGCAGGGGAAGAAGGCTTCGAACCCTCGGCCTACGGTTTTGGAGACCGTCGCTCTACCAACTGAGCTATTCCCCTATACTATTACCGAAAAATACCAAATCGTAGTCCAGCGAAGCGAGTGCGATTTGGAAAGGAAGAATTAAGACGCAAACGAAACGCAGCGAGTTGATTCTAACGCTGTGGTGGGCCTTCAGGGACTCGAACCCCGGACCGACCGGTTATGAGCCGGCTGCTCTAACCAACTGAGCTAAAGGCCCATAATTCAAGTATTGCCGCCACCTATGTGACGGCAATACCGATCTTTTGGCGCCTCCTGTAGGACTCGAACCTACGACCCTGCGGTTAACAGCCGCATGCTCTACCGATTGAGCTAAGGAGGCATATCAAAAGGTCAGACCCTACGATCTAACCTTTTGTGTTGGCATTGACCTATCTTCCCGGTCCGTCGCCAGACAAGTATTTTCGGCACTGGTGAGCTTAACTTCCGTGTTCGGAATGGGAACGGGTGGACCCTCACCGTTATAAACACCAACTTCGCTACGCACTCCCTGCCAGTTCCCGTCACCGCCTATGGCGGAAACGTCCACTTCCGGAAGCCGCTCCTCTATAAATCGACCCCGCTTCGCCGGGCCTCGATTTATTCGATTTGGACAACAGATATCTTACCAGATATCTGCCGCTTTGTCAAGAGCTCACCCAGGTGGCGTTGACCCACCCAGGTGAGTGGTACACCATCAGGGACTCGAACCCTGGACACCCTGATTAAGAGTCAGGTGCTCTACCAACTGAGCTAATGGTGCTCGATAAAAGTGGTGACCCGTAGGAGAGTCGAACTCCTGATTGCGGCGTGAGAGGCCGCCGTCTTGACCACTTGACCAACGGGCCACGGCGCGTCGCAGTGAAGTCACTGCACCATCTGCACCTTCAAAACCGAACAGAGGGAAATCGTGCGAGGAAAGGCTATTGCCTG